>DASSAA010000001.1:0-155715 GCA_035685745.1 Sphingopyxis sp.
ATGCCGGACAAACCCTCCTTCCCGATATCGCTATCGGAAGGTCCGAATGTCCGTCTATGTTGGCGACCAGTCAGAGCAGCGTTCCCGCCGAGCCCCGTCCGGTGAAAACGCCTCTAAGCCCACCATCCCAAACCGTCAACCAAGATTTGCGCAAAAAATTCATTTTGATCGGCGCTGACGAGAATTTTTTCCAAAAACTGGCGGAAATCTGCCGTTTATTGATCTTTCATATTTTTGACTAATTTTGTTGAAAATCATCCGCTTCCAGATCCCGTCATAAGAAATTTCGCTTTTTCAAAAGGACTTATCAAGAATCATTGGGATTTATGGCCGATTCTTCCGAGAATCACATCACCCTTCGATTCCCTTCCAGACTTTCCGGCTCCCTTCCTCCCTCCTCCAACCCGCTTCACCGAAAACAGGCGCAACCGAATTTCCGCCATCGTGGCTTTTCTCTATGATAGAGGATGCACCAATGACGCTGATACTCTTTAACAAACCCTATGATGTGCTGAGCCAGTTCACGGATCGTGGAACGCAGGGCTCTAAACGGCGCACGCTATCGGACTTCATCTCTATCCCCCACGTCTATCCCGCTGGCAGGCTGGATCTGGATAGCGAAGGGCTGATGCTGCTGACCGATGACGGAAAACTGCAAGCCCGTATCGCGGATCCCCGGCACAGGATGCGCAAAACCTATTTGGCACAGGTGGAAGGCACCATAACCGATGCGGCGCTGACGGCCTTACGCAAAGGCGTGATGCTGAAAGATGGCATGACCCGCCCCGCCGAGGCAGAGGAGATCGCCGATCCGCAGCTTTGGAGTCGCAATCCTCCGATCCGGGTGCGCAAGAATGTGCCGGATTGCTGGATCAAGCTGAGCATCAGCGAAGGGCGCAACCGGCAGGTCCGCCGGATGACCGCCGCCGTCGGCTACCCCACGCTGCGCCTCATTCGTTGGAGCGTCGGTGATTGGGCGCTCGATGACCTTGCGCCGGGAGAATGGCGATGCAGCCCCGCATAAAAATCTATTTCGATGGCGGCTGTCGTCCCGAGCCGAAGGGGATGGAAATCGCCGTCGTCATCAAAGGCCGCAGCTATATAGAGCGTGACCTTGGTCCCGGCTCGGCGATGGAAGCTGAATGGCGCGCTTTGATCCGCGCGGTGGAATTGGCGCAATTGCATGACATTCCTGATCCGCTCTTTCTGGGGGATGCCCTGGCCGTCATCCATCAGGCGTATGGCCGCGCCAAACACAGCGATATGGCCGCAGCATTTTTTCAGCGTTTAGCCGCCCTGATTCCTGAACCCACCGCCCGCACCCTCCGCCATATCAAGCGCAGCCAGAATCTGGCCGGTATTGCACTGGCCCGTTTGCACGAACGATAAGCGCAGCATCGGCCAGATAAGCCGCCAACAAATTCCTCTTTAAACGGTCGGCCGTTCGGCCTTCTTTTGATCCCGCTCGGGCCTATATCCTTTGGACCTTGGGTGTAAAATCACCTATAGTTAGCAGCATTGGCCTGGCCTTGCGGAACCCCAGGATCCAACACCCCGAACGATAGAGAGGGAGCCTCATGACCGACCAGAATAAATCACAGGATTTCACCAAGATGGGCGCATCGACAATGACCACGGGCGCGCCCGCGGTGAGCGATCGCAATTCGCTGACGGTCGGCCCTGATGGCCCGATCCTTCTCCACGATGTTCATTTCCTTGAGCAAATGGCCCATTTCAACCGAGAAAAAGTGGCAGAGCGCCAGCCTCATGCCAAGGGTTCCGGCGCCTTTGGTGTGCTGGAAGTCACCGAGGATATGTCGGCCTACACAAAAGCTGCCCTATTCCAGAAAGGCGCGATAACCGAAATGCTAGCGCGCTTTTCCACCGTGGCTGGCGAGCAAGGCAGCCCAGACACATGGCGCGACGTGCGCGGTTTCAGCCTGAAATTCTACACCGACGAAGGCAATTATGATCTGGTCGGCAACAATACGCCGATTTTCTTCGTGCGCGATCCGATGAAATTCCCCCATTTCATCCGCAGCCAGAAACGCCTGCCGGATTCCGGCCTGCGCGACAATCATATGCAATGGGATTTTTGGACCAGCAATCCGGAAACCGCCCATCAGGTGACCTATTTAATGGGCGTGCGCGGCCTGCCGCGAACATGGCGGGAAATGAATGGCTATGGTTCCCACACCTATATGTGGATCAACGCTGCGGGTGAGAAATTTTGGGTGAAATATCATTTTCACACCAATCAAGGCATGGCCTTTTTCACCAACGAAGAAGCCGCTGCAAAATCTGGTGCCGATGCTGACTTCCACCGCCGCGATCTGTTTAACGCGATCAAGCGCGGCGATCATCCCAGCTGGCGCGTTTCGGTTCAGATCATGCCTTATGCCGAAGCGAAAACCTATCGCTTCAACCCCTTTGATCTCACCAAAACATGGTCGCACAAGGATTATCCGCTGATTCCCGTCGGCAAGATGACCCTGAATCGCAATCCGGAGAATTTCTTCGCTCAGATTGAGCAAGCGGCTTTCTCGCCGGGCAATGTAGTGCCGGGCATTGGCCTTTCACCGGATCGTATGCTGCTGGGCCGCGCCTTTGCCTATAATGATGCCCAGCGCCACCGTATCGGCACCAACTTCCATCAATTGCCAGTCAATCAACCCAAGGTGCCGGTCAATAGCTATATGATGGATGGCAATATGGCCTATCACCATAGCGGAAACGCCCCCGTCTATGTGCCCAACAGCGCAGGCCGCCCATGGGCCGATCAGGAAGGCCCCGTCTCAGATGGCTGGGAAAGTGACGGCGAGATGATGCGCACCGTCTATACGCTTCATACCGATGATGATGATTTCACCCAGCCCGGCATTTTGGTGCGCGATGTCTATAATGATGATCAGCGCAACCAGCTGGTGGATCAGGTCGCGGGTGCCTTGCTCGATGGCGTGCGCGAGCCGGTGCTCAGCCGCGCGTTCCAATATTGGAAAAATATCGATGCCAGCGTGGGTCAGCGGATCGAGGATAAGGTGCGCGCGGGCGCTGCATCCTAAACCCTCTCGGTCGATCAGTATCGATCAACATCTAAACGGCTGCGGAAGACGATCCGCAGCCGTTTCTTCATGGCTGAAAGCATCCTTGCCTCGCGAATAAAACTGGGCATAAGAAGCGAGGATGCAGCCGAGCAACTATCTTATCGCCCCACTGCTTGAAGGATTTGAGTGGTTTGACGATGCCTTGCAACGCAGCTTGAAAGCCGCGGGCTGGCAGCCCGTCACCCGCGCCGAATCGATGGTGATTTTGCATGTGCTGGTGGGCACACGGCGCCCCGCAGATATTGCCCGCGCGCTTCGCCTGTCGCGGCAGGCCGTTCACACCACCATTGCCAGCTTGGTCAAAGCTGGATTTTTCGCGCTGGAACCTGATCCCATTGATGGCCGGATCAAAATCGTGACCCTAACGGATCAGGGCCAGCAAATGCATCAGGATGCCAATTTCATCGTCACACAGCTCAGCATCATCTTGGAGCAGCGCATCGGCAAGCGCCGGATGCAAGCGTTGAAAAGCGCCTTTCAAGCCGATTGGGGCGAGCCCCCGCTGGTCACCCTTATCCGCGCGAATACATAGGCGTCCCACCAAAAGCATAGACGCTTAGCCAGCATCGGCCCCACACAAGCCCATGCCAACACAGCGCCCAGCTTTGTCACAACCAAAGATGTAGTCGCCGCAACAGCCTAAGGATCAAGCCGCCGCGTCTGCACTTCGCGGTTCATGCCGGACATCCTCTGGCCCAAAGATTTTCGTGCTCGCGGCAAATTCCATCATAATTCCATTGGGATCGGTGAAATAGACGGAACGGATGAACACACCATCATGCATCGTCATGCTGACAGTGGTATCGCTATCATCATGGTTGACGACCATCGGGATCACCTCAACCCCCGCCTGCTGCAAACGGCCAATGGCCGCCTCCAGTTCATCCTCTTCCATGTGGAAGGCCAGATGATTCATTGATCCGATGGCGGTCTTGTCATCACCGGGGAATTTTTTCACCGAAGCCACGCCCGGCGCGGCGGCTGGCGCATCCTCCCACCAGAAAAAAGCGATGGCGGAACCGCCGCCGCAGTCAAAGAAGAAATGCTGCCCCCCGGTCGGCAGTTCCACCGTTTTCACCAAAGGCATTTGCAGCACTTCGGTATAAAATTTCACGGTTTCGGCCATATCCCGCGCAACCAGCGCCACATGGTTAATCCCAATTGTTTTCATGACATCTCTCTCTTTTGATAATGATTTATAGTTCAGCGGCGCGATTCATATGGGCCAGTTCGCGGGGCAGATTGCGGGCAACGCGGAAAAATAAGATCCCCGCGATGGCGTAAAAGGAACAGACCGTCACCAAGGCGGTTCGCAGCCCCTCAGCCGAAGCCGCCGCACAGGTGCCAGAGGCCGCATCAACGCAATCCACAGCATAAGCACCCTGATAGGCCTGCGCCGCAAAGACATCGCTCAGCAAACCGGCCGTGATCGGTCCCAAGGTCATGCCCAGCACGCTCATCGTCAGCGTTAAAATCGCGGTTGCCGAGGCGCGCATCCGCGGTTCCACCAAATTGCTGGTGATCGAAAAGGTCGGCCCGGTAAACACGCCAGCAAAAAAGCCCGGCGGCGTCAGCAGCACAATAGTCCACACCCAGCTTGTTTGTGAAAATCCAATCATATAGGTGGCCGCCGCCAGCAGCATAGAAAGGGCCGGTAACCAGCCATACCAGCGAATATCACGTTGCCCCAGCCGATCCGCCAGCAGGCCGCCGACCACACTACCGGATCCCAAGGACAGGCTGTTGATCACCGCAAAGGCAATCGCCGCTTCCGTATAGCCAACATCAAAATTGCGCACGAAAAAGGGGTGCGCAAAGGTCATACCGGCATAGCCGACAAAGCTGACCACGGTGCCCGCCATCGCCAAATTGCGAAACGCCGGGCTGCCTGCCAGTCGCCGAACCACCTCGCGCAGCGGCGGCGTGACATCCGATGCCATGCGGCCATCAAACAAGCCGCGCTGCGGTTCTTTCAAGGTGCGCCACACGATCGCCGCCAGCAAAATGCCGGGCAGGCCCACAATCAGAAAGGCCGCCCGCCAGCCATATTGTTCGGCAACGATGGCCCCGCCAATACCCCCCAATATAATGCCAATCGGCGTCGCCAGCCCCAATATACCAAAGATTGATGCCCGCTTTTCGGGCGGGAAATAGTCACCGATCAGCGATTGTGACGGTGCCCCCGATCCCGCCTCGCCAATCCCCACACCGATCCGGGCGAGCATCAGGCCGCCGAAACCGCCCGCCGCAGCGCATAGCGCCGTCATCGCCGACCAAGCCGCCATGGAAATAGAAATGATGCGCACGCGATTATATCGCTCTGCCAGCCGGGCGACGGGAATGGCCAACACGCCATAAAGAATGGCAAAAGCCGCGCCTCCCAACAGGCCAAGCTGGGTATCGCTCAGATGCAAATCGGCCTTAATCGCTTGCCCGACCGTGTTGAGGATGGATCGATCAATGAAAGCAACTGTCGACACCACCAGCAGCATGAAGACAGCATAGCGCTGGTCCCGCACGCTAATGCTCTTGCTCGCCCGGCGTGGTTCAGAATCCATTCGCGCCATCAATTGCAGCCCGGATCAGAAAATATTGGGCCCATATCATCCCATCCCTATCATGATATCGGCCTGTTCCCGGCCTTCTACCTTGACGCTATCCCAGATGAAATTTTTGTCAAATTAAATGACATTATATATGGATAAGACAGCAATTTATCTGACCTTATCACCCAACATGGAAATATTTCCTATGCGTGCAGAAAACGTCCATGCAGCTCATAACCCCTGAAAAACAACCAATCTTTCTGCGCCATCCCCGCGAACATCAGCATCAAAATCCCGGCGCAGTGCCTTTCAGGCTTTCTCCCCATAGCGAAAGCCACTAGGCTAGTGAAAGAACAGGAATCCCTAAGCGGATCGATAGAGTGGGAAGAGGATTATTCGGTATGGCAGAGCATGATCTGGTCATTCGCGGAGGCATGATTCACGACGGCATGGGCAGCGAGCCGCGCATCGCCGATGTCGCCATCAAAGACGGTCTGATCGTCGCCATTGGCACTGTGCCGGGCAGCGGCGCTCAGGAAATTGATGCGCAAGGCCAGATCGTCACCCCCGGCTTCATTGATATTCACACCCATTATGATGGTCAGGTCACATGGGAACAGCGCCTGTCGCCCTCATCGGGCCATGGCGTTACCACGGTGGTGATGGGCAATTGCGGCGTTGGCTTTGCGCCCTGCCGCCCGCATCAGCGCGATATGTTGGTTAAGCTGATGGAAGGGGTGGAGGATATTCCCGAAGTGGTGATGGTCGATGGCCTGCCATGGAATTGGGAAAGCTTCCCCGATTATCTTGATGCGCTGGATAAGCGTCAGCTGGATATTGATATCGCGACCCAAATTCCGCACTCGGCGCTGCGCATCTATGTGATGGGCGAGCGCGCGGCACGCGGCGAAGCGCCCACCAGCGAAGATCTGGCCAAAATGCGGGCGCTGGTTGCCGAGGGCATTTCCGCGGGCGGCTTTGGCGTCACCACCTCCCGCAACATGATGCACCGCACCAAGGCCGGCGAACTGGCACCCAGCCTCCATTCCGATGTGGATGAGCTGTGCGCGCTGATGGATGGGTTGGTCGATGCCGATGCCGGTGTCTTCCAGATCATTCCCGCGCCGGATGGCGACGCCAAAACGGAATTTGATCTGCTGCGGACCATTGCCGAACATGGCCGCCGCCCGCTGTCTTTCACCTTGCTGGATGTCGCGGGCCAACCCGGCGGCGGCTGGCGCCATATGCTGGATGGTCTGGAGCAGGCCGCCGCTGATGGCGTCGAAATGCGCGGGCAAGTGGCGCCCCGCCCCGTCGGCATGTTCTTTGGGCTGGACCTCAGCCTACATTATTTTTCCAGCCACCCCAGCTATAAGGCGATTGCCCATCTGCCCTTGGCCGATCGGGTCGCGCAGATGCGTGATCCCGCCTTCCGCGCCCAGCTCTTGTCCGAGCAAGCGGAGGACAGCAATCCTGTCACCCTCAACCTGATCGCCGCTTTCCGCGCCACCTGCCCTTGGGGCGATACGCCGCAATATGAACCCGCCCGCACCGACCGGATGGAAGAGCTGGCCGCCGCTGCAGGGAAATCGCTTGATGAATATAGCTATGATCGGCTGCTCGAAGACGAAGGCCGCGCGGTCTTCTATCTGCCCGCCGCCAATTATTCGAACGGCAATTTGGATAGCGTGCGCGAAATGCTGGGCCACCCCAACACAGTAATGGGTCTGGCCGATGGCGGCGCCCATTATGGCCTGATCTGCGATGCCAGCTTCCCCACCTATTTGCTGCAACGCTGGGTCCGCGATGCGCGCGAGGATCAGCGCATTCCCCTGCCGCTGGCCATTGCCGAGCTAACCAGCAAGGCCGCCGCCACCGTGGGGATGACGGATCGCGGCCGCATCGCCATTGGCTGGAAAGCTGATCTCAATATCATCGATCTGGACGCGCTGCGCCTGCATGTGCCCCGCGTCGCTTATGATCTTCCTGCGGGCGGCAAAAGGATGCAGCAAAAATGTGATGGTTTTTCTGCCACCATCGTTTCAGGCCAGATCACCTATCGCGATGGCGAGCATATGGGCGCCTATCCCGGCCGTCTGGTGCGGCGCGCGGATGCGCCTCAGCCGCTCCAGCACGCCGCCTAACCGCACCCCCCGCCCGGCTGAAAGCGGATCTTTCTGTTTTTAGTCGGGCGTCAGGATCATCTTCAGCGCACCGTCGCTGCGCGCATCAAACATCGCATAGGCCTCTGCCCCGACGCTGAGCGGCAGGCGATGGCTGATATAGCGTTCGGGCTTCAAGCGGCCCGATTGCACCAAGGGGAATAAAGCGGGCAATTCTTCGGGGACAGAGCAGGTGCCAGCCCGAAAGGTCAGCCCTGCCGCAAAGGCCCGCTCCAGCGGAAAGGGATAGCGGCGCGATTGCTGCACGCCGATCACCGACACGGTCCCACGCGGGCGCACCAGCCGCAAAGCCAGATCCACCGCTTCGTCGCGGCCAACCACCTCGATCACACAGTCCAGCTTGCGGCCTTTGGTCGCCTCGCGGATCACCTCCAATGCTTCACCGGGATGCAGGGCAATAGCGCCCGCCGCTTCGGCCAGTGCGCGCCGTTCGGCAATGGGATCAATGGCATAAACAACATGCGCCCCCATCACAAAAGCGCTGTCCACCGCCATCAGGCCAATTGGCCCCAGCCCGATCACCGCCACGCTGCTACCCGGCACAATATCGGCGTTGCGGGCGCCAAACCACGCCGTCGCCAATGCATCGGTCATCAGCAAAGCCTGTTCCGCCGAAACGCCGTCCGGAATCGGCACCGCATTCATATCCGCGGCGGGCACCAGCACCGCTTCTGCCTGCGATCCTTGCAATTGGGCCGATAGGCCATAGCAGCCCGCCAACCCTTTTTCACAAAGATTGACGACGCCGGAAAGGCAGGAACGGCACGCCCCACAGCCCACGGCGGCGGGGATCATCACCTTATCGCCCACTTTCAGCCGTGAGACTCCGCGCCCGATTTCCACCACCTCGCCCACAGCCTCATGGCCGACGCAAAAGCCGATATCCTCGGAAAAGCCATGGCCATGATAGATATGAAGGTCGCTGCCGCAAATGGCGCAGGCATCCACCTTCACAACCGCATCCCCAGCCGCCTGCGGCGTTGGATCCGCAATGCTGTCATAGCGGATATCCCGCGCACCATGATAAAGCAGCGCCTTCATATCATCCTCTCCCTATTCTTTATGCGCGATCAGCGGGCGCTGGAGGCGACATATTCGGCGATTTTCTGCTTGCCGAGCTGCGACATATGCACTTCTTCCGGCCCATCCGTCAGGCGGACATAACGATTCAGCAGGAAGAAGCTGGCAATCGGCGTATCATCGCTCACCCCCATGCCGCCATGCGCCTGAATCGCCCTATCGGCGACGGTCTGGGCCATGGATGGGGCAATCACTTTAATCGCCGCGATCAGGTCTTTCGCCTGCTTATTGCCATAACGATCCATCGCATCCGCGGCTTTCAGCGTCAGCAAGCGCGCCATTTCCACTTCGCAGAAACTGCGGGCGACATCCTGACGGATGCTGCTTTGATCCGCCAATTTCTTGCCGAACGCCACGCGGCTATCCACGCGCCGCGCCATATATTCCAGCGCGCGCTGCGCCTGCCCGATGGAACGCATGCAATGATGGATGCGGCCCGGCCCAAGCCGCCCTTGGGCGATCTCAAACCCCCGGCCCTCGCCCAGAATCAGATTTTCCTTGGGCACGCGCACATTATCGAACAGCAATTCCACTTCGCCGCCGGGCGAGTTCATCGATCCAAAAACGGTCAGATGACGCACCACCGTGACCCCCGGCGTATCGCGCGGCACCAATATTTGCGAATGCTGGGCATGGCGCGGCGCATCAAAATCCGTTTTGCCCATCACAATGAAAATCTCGCAGCGCGGGTGCATGGCGTTGGAAATCCACCATTTGCGGCCATTGATCACATAATCATCGCCATCTGGAATGATCGACAATTCCAAATTGGTCGCATCCGAAGACGCCACCTGCGGTTCGGTCATCACATAGGCAGAGCGGATCGTGCCCGCCAGCAACGGCTTCAGCCATTTTTCCTGCTGCGCGGGCGAACCAAATTTCGCCAACACTTCCATATTGCCGGTATCTGGCGCGGAGCAGTTAAACACTTGGCTCGACCAAGGCACACGGCCCAAAGCTTCCGCCACTGGCGCATATTCCAAATTGGTCAGCCCCGGTGAAAATTCGCCATATTCATGCGGCAGAAACAGGTTCCACAGGCCCGCAGCGCGCGCTTTTTCCTTCAGCGCCTCCATCCCCGGCCATTCCTGCCACAGATTATTCTGATCGCGGATGAAATCATAATAGGCTTTTTCGTTGGGATAAATATGTTCATCCATAAAGGCTTCAATCTTCGCCAGAAGATCAGCAACCTTGTCGCTAAACTCGAAATTCATCTCTTTTGCCTTTCTTAAAGCGAAAGCCCGCCATCGACGACGAGCGTGTGTCCGGTCACATAGGATGCCAGTGGCGACGCCAGAAACAGGGCAGCGCCCGCCATATCTTCGGGGGTGCCAACGCGGCGCTGCGGAATTTGGGAAAGCGCGCCTTTCAGCCTTTCCGGGCTTTCGGTCGTCACCTTGGTCAGCTTGGTATCCACCAGCCCCGGTGCCAAGCCATTCACCCGAATGCCATCGCTGGCAAAGGCCTGCCCCAGACTTTTGGTCAGGCTGATCGCGCCGGCTTTGGAGGCCGCATAAGCAGGATTGCCAATATTCGCCTTCAAGCCCGAAATCGAACTGACGATCACGATGGATCCCGCCCGCTCGGCCAATTGGCCGCGACATTTGCGGGCACAATGCATCAAGCTATCAAGGTTCACCGCCATCACCTGATCCCAGCCTGCGCGCTCAAACTCTCCGCGGCGATAGACAACGGTTCCTTGGCACAGAATCAGCACATCCAAATGATCAAAGGGCAGCGCCGCCGCCTCTATCGCATCGGGATCGCTAACATCGACACAGCTATAGCCCAGCCCGGTCAGATCGGATCCGTCAGCCGGATCATAATCCGCCGCCGACGCTTTGCGGCCCCAGACATGCACGTCTGCACCGCGCTGGCGAAAGCCATGGGCAATGCCATTGCCAATGCCGCTCGATCCGCCCACCACCAGCACCTTGCGGCCCGAAAAATCCGTATCATCCCTCATGCTCATCCCTTCCCCTTGATGCGGCGCAGCGCGCGGGCAAATAAGTCGATACAATGGGCATGAAGCCGGTCGCCCGTTGCCTTGGGCGCTTTGCCCGCGCAGGCCCGCGCATGGGTGCCCTCCAAAATAATCCCCAGCTTGAAACAGGCCAGCACCACATACCAATCCAGCGAGGCCAGATCGCGGCCACTGACGGCCTGATAATGGTCCGCCAATTCGGCGGGCGTGGCAAAGCCTTGCCATGGCGTGATGGCGACATCGGTCGCGCGCGGCTGATCCGCTTCGGGCCATGTCGCGATCAGCCAGCCCAGATCCAGCAAGGGATCGCCGATGGTGCTCAATTCCCAATCCACCACCGCCGCCAGATCGCCGCTATCGGGCCGCACCATCACATTGGCGAGGTGGAAATCCCCATGAATAATGCCCGGCGTAAATTGCTGCGGCCGATGATCCTCCAGCCATGCCGCAACCTGATCGACCCCCGCTATGGCATCCGGCCCCGGCCAACCGGGAAAATCGGCATAGCTCGCCAACTGCGCCCGCCAGCGCCCCACTTGCCGTTCCAGATAATTATCGGGCTTGCCAAAGCCTTCCAGCCCCACGGCGCGAAAATCTATCGCGCCCAGCGCTGCAATCGCCTCCACCATCGACAGGCCAATCCGGTGACGCACCGCAGCATCGCCCGCGTGGAGCGGCGGCAGGCCCATGGTCGGGTTAAAGCCTTCAACGGGTGCCATCAGATAAAAGGCGACCCCCAGTATCTCTTCATCCGGACAAGCGGCAATCAAGCGCGGATGCGGCACCGCGCTATCCTTCAGCGCCGCCAGCACTCGGGCTTCGCGCCGCATGGTTTCATTGGATTCCGGGCGCGGCACCAGCGGCGGTCGCCGCAGCACATAATCTTCCGCACCGCGGCGGAAGCGCATCAATATATTCTGGGTTCCCCCAGCCAAAAGATGCGCTTCCTCAATCGCCCCCCTGCCGATTGCGCGCGCGTCCATCCAGCGCTCTAGCGCCGGAAGATCAACGCCTTCCATCATCCTTGCTCCCGTTTATCCATTTGGATAATGGGGTTTGACGCTGCCCCTTGTCAATGGCAAAGTGCCATGATGATCGCCCAACCGCCCACAGCGCCTGCCAGCGGCGCAGACCATATCAAGGCGGTGGCGCTCAAGCTGTTCGCCGAACATGGCATCAGCGGCGTTTCGGTGCGGCAGATCGCTGAGAAGGCCGGTCAGAAAAACCATGCCGCGCTCACCTATTATTTCGGCAGCAAAGATGCGCTGATTCGCGAATTGATTATCGATGGCGCGCGGCGGATTGATGATCGCCGCACGGCATGGCTGGATCAATGCGCCGCTGCTGGCGGCCCGCATAGCGTGTTGGAAGTGATGGAGGGTCTGGTGCGCACCTCTATTGATCCCGACCCGCCCGCAGGGGGCGAATGCTACAATCGCTTTCTGGTCGGTCTGCAACTTTCCAACCGCGCTTTGTTTATGGATGCGCTGGGCGGCCGCTGGAACAATGGCTATTTGCGCTGCCTCGATGAAGTGCGGCGCTTAATGCCCCATCTGCCGGCAGATGTTTTGAATCAGCGGCTGGTGTTCATGGGCGCGGCGATTGGCGGCATATTGGCGGGCCGCGAAACCGAGCTGGCCGATCAATCGCGCGATCATCCGATGTGGTCGGATCCGCAAACCATCTTGCGCATCGCCCAGGCGCTCACCGCCATCATCGAAAATTAGAGCATCGCGCCAAAAAGTGGGAACCGGTTTTTTGGCAAAAAGCGATGTGACAACAAAACGATAGAGCGGGCATCGTGATTCAGATTTCACGCTGCCCGCTCTAACGCCCGCGCACTTCGCTCAAAGAAACAGGGCCGCCATATCTGTTGATATGGCGGCCCTGCTGATGATCCCCGCAATCTAAAGCCGGGTCGGCGGATTAGAACATCCAGCGCAGCTTCGCACCATAGCGCTGCGACCGGCTATGCGCGCCCATTTCCCCTTCATAGGTCAGGCCAACAGAAAGATTGCCCTGCGAAATATAAAGATAGGAAGAAGCTGTCAGCGCCTGTTTGTTCAGTGGCGTTGCCAGCATCGCCGGATCAGCCGCCGCATTGGCACCGATAAAGCGCACCGGCGTGGTCAGCCGTCCCGTGCTGTGAACAATCGCACCGGCCTTGGCCGCAAAGCCAATCGCCCCGCCACCGGCCTTATGCTCATAGCCAAAGCGCATATTGGGATGGGCCGAAACGAAGCTTTGATCGTGACGATCCCCCAGATAGCCGATGGTGCCTGCGCCAAATTCCCGCAGCCCATCATGATGCAGCAGCGTGGCGGAAAGCTCCAAGGCTGGGCGGAAATGCCAGCCCTTCACCCGCGCCGTATAAGATAGCTCGGCGGTCGAGCGCAGATAGGCGGTCTCGGGGCTGGACAAAGCCTGTGTCTCGTCAAAAACAGAGGTCAGGCGCTTGCTTTCAAACCAGCTCCAACCACCCGAAAGGGTCAGCGCCAAATCCAGCTTGCCCAGTTCGCCGCGCGCACCCAGGCCAAGATTGATCCCCTCGCCGCTGGTCGTCACACGACTGTTGTCCACCTTCAACTCGTCAATCTTGTCATAGCCAAAGGCCGCCGACAGGCTCCATGCCTCGCTCAACGGGCGTTCAAAGCCAATGCGGGTGGAGAATCCGGATGCATCCACCTTCAGATAATCCTGGTCCCCATCACGCTTATAGTCAAACAATTGGCCGCTGACCCAATTGCACCCCGTCTCGCTTCGCTCGTCACAGCGAAAGACCGCGCCAGAGAAGGATTGAGCCGACTGCAACTGCGCATGAAGCGGCGCGACATGGCCTTCCGGATTCAGCTCATCAAAAATGGCTTGATACAGATCTTCCTGCCCGCTCATCAAATTGCCCAGCGCCGCCATCAAACGGCCGATGCCTTCGGATTCGCCAACGCTCAGCGCGCTATCCATATGGCCGCCCACCGCCCGCTGATTGGGGCGCAGGAAGGATTGGCCAAAGTTGGAATCATAGGTCAGGTGAATGCCCTGTGCATCGGCCAAAATGCCATAATCCAGCGCAATACTATCCGTCACCTCCAGACCATGGTCCACGCCCTGCCCGCCGGTCGCGAACAGAGTCACCGGCTTGGCATCGGCCAGCGATGTCAGCGTGATTTGCGCGGTGCCATCCACCGTCGCATCGCCGCTCACATTCACCCGGTCGGATGGATGAACCCCAAAGGCCACGTCAAACACCATATTGCCGGTCGCGGTCTGAATGAAATTGCCATTCAACTCGACCGTGTTGATCACCCGCGACCCATAAAGAATATTGTCGCGCGGATCGCCTTCACCATCCAAATTGCCAAAGGATGCGCCCCGATAAAGGTCGATGGGCCAGCGCGGCGCATCCAGCCCCATCAGATAATCGCCTTCGTTCACAAAGCTATTGGCGCCATTGGCCGCAGCCGCTCCGCCCGTGCCGCCCAGATCGATATGATCATAAGCGATCATCGTCGCATCCACATTGTTGGTGACGCGGTTATCCCCGTCGCCCAAGGCAATATTGCCCACCAGCAGGCCATTGTTGACCATCCAGTCATGGCCCGTGCTTCCCATCAGCGCCATGCCGGAAACAGAGGATAGCGACATGTTGCTGGTGATGCGGTTATCTGCACCGCCATCCAACACAAGGCCCGCGCCCGTGCCCGACCCGCCGCGCACATGGCCCGCAAGGCTGATAACAATATCATCGCCGCCGTCCGTCCCATCACTTTGCGCGAAAATGGCCGTAGCATTGCTGTTGGTCGCCAACACGTCGCCGCCCAGCGTCAGGCTGATCGCACCGCCGCGACCATCGCCCCCAGCGCTGCCAGCAAAGCTGCCGTCGATCCAGCCGCCGCCGCCGCCAAGCGATTGGGCAATCAGACCAAAGCTATTCTGCCCTGTCGCATAAATGCTGCCCAATTGATCAAAGCTGATGGCCCCGCCATCACCTTCATTATCGCTGTTCAGCTGATAATCGACCAACTCGCCATCGGAAACGACAAGCCCGCCGCCGCCGCCGATGGATTGCAGCAACACAGCATGAGCCGAGGCACCTTCGGTTAGAATCGTCCCGTCACTGATCAGGCTGATCGTGCCGCCATCGCCCGCTGTGCCATCTGTGCCGCCCAGCGACGCGAAGGTGCGGCCCGCGCCAGAGATGCGGGTTTCACCGCCACCGCCGCCAATCGCCTGTGCGATCAAGCCAAATGCCTGATCGCCGCCTGTGACAATCCCGCCAGAGAATTGGCCGGTCACCGAACCAGCCGATCCGCCGCGGCTGCCATCCGCGCCCATCACGACATCCACGCTATGGGTTCCGGCTGCCTCACCATCGATCAGATGATCGACCGATCCGCCGCCAGCGCCGATGCTCTGAAGCAGGGCCGCATGGGCTTGGAGACCCGATGTTAACACCAGATCATCTTGAATGCGCGAAACATCGTCGCCCATTTCATTCAAGCCGCCAACACTGCCTAAGTTGATCCCGATAGGCCCAACCAAAGCGCCCTCCGGCGTTGTCAGCAACATCGTGCCGCGCCCGCCACCGCCGCCAATGGACTGCGTCAACAGGCCCAGGCTCTGGATGCCTTGCGTCACCAGCATGCCCTCATGCTGATCCGTGATCGCGCCGCCAGCATTGTTCACGCCATCGACACTGCCCAAATTCAGTTGGAAGCCCAGCGCCACAGGGCCGCCCAGTGCATCGACTGGGGTCGATATTCGATCAGAGCCAGCATCCGTGGTGGCCATAGCGGCAAAGGGAGCAAGGCCTGCCTCGTCCGCCATATCATCATCGACAGGCTCCGCGACACCGACGCTGGCCCGCAAAACAATGCTGCCGCCCCCGCCGCCAATCGCCTGCGACAGGCTGGCCACGCCATGATCGCCCGCCACGCCAAAGGTGCCGGTGGAATTGATGGTTACCGCCCCGGCCTGACTATTTTGAACGCCATCACCGCCAGCCCGTGCCGCGATCAGCGGATCAATCGGCTCGGCACTGGTGGGACCATCATCGTCACCTGCGATAAATTCCAGCCCTTTTTCCGCATATTCAATGATGGTCTGGCCGGGCAACGCGCCCTTAATCTTGTCTTCCACAATATCCAGAGCAACGCCCATTGCATCTTCATAATTTAGCGTCAGCGAGCCGCCACCGCCGTTGATGCTTTCGGCCTTGATCGCCACCGAGCCTTCACCCAGCACGGTGATATCACCGCTGTGATTCACGATCACTGGCCCGCCCATGCCGCCCGCGCCACCGGCCTGACCGCCGATGATGGACGAAAGCGCATTGGCGATCAGCAAATTGCCCTTATTATCCGTCACCGTCAGGCCCAGTTCGGCATTGCCGCCGCCACCGCCGATGGATTGGGCCACGATGCCATGGGCTTCCCGGCCACGAGTGAGGATGGTGCCGCTATTGTCGACCCTCACCGCGCCGCCATCACCACCATCGCCGCCAAAGCCGCCAATCGCCATGAAATATTTCTGCGCTTGGGCATCAGGGCTTGCGCCTTCCGCTGGCGTATCACCGCCGCTGAGCGCCGCATTGACGGCAATCGCCATGCTGCCCGTGCCGCCGCCGCCGCCAATCGATTGCGCCAATATGCCATGGGCACCGTCACCCGCCGTCTCGATAATGCCATCATTCACCACGGTCACATTGCCCGCGCGATTGCCATCACCGCCATTGCCGCCAATTGCTAGATTCAGCGATACGCTGGTTTCCGTGGCTTCCAGATCGCTGACGATGGACACCATCGATCCATTGCCGCCGCCGCCGCCGATGGACTGCGCGAAAATACCATAAGCTTCCCGGCCCTGAGTTATCAAAGTGCCGCTATTTTCTTCGCCTTCCACCGCGAAATTGTGCACGCTCACATCGCCGCCAGTGCCGCCAGTGCCGCCGGTGCCGCCAATGCCAAGGCTAACCGATCGGGTGGTGATCGTCTTATCTTTCGCACCCGCATCCTGACCCGTGTCGCCAGCCTTGCCGCCGCCTTCACCAGCGCCCTTACCGGGGCTCTCGCTCGACTCTTCGCCTTCGCTGCCTTCCTCGATGGTCACCGTGCCGCCGTCACCGCCGCCGCCGCCGATGGAATTGGCGCTGATGGCCGAAGCATGATGGCCCTCGGTGTAAATTAAGCCGCTGTTGATCACATCGACCGCACCGGCTGCAGCGCCATCGCCGCCCGATCCGCCAATCGCCAGTTGCAGCGAATTGCTGGATCGCTCGCCCTGCGTCAGCGTGGCCGAACTGGCCGCGCCAATGCCGCCGCCGCCGCCGATCGACTGCGCACGAATGCCATAGGATGTGTCACCAAAAGTGGCAATTGTGGCGGCGTTAGACACGGAGACGGCCCCCGCGATGGCACCCACACCGCCGGTCCCGCCCAATGCAACGCTCAGCGCCATGCCATTTTCGGCCACGCTGGCGTCGGCAGATTTTTCTTTCTTTTCTTTCGCCTCTGGCTTTTTCGATTTATCCGGCTTGGCTTTCGGCACTTCATAGCTGACTTCAGTCTCGGCCGATCCGCCGATACCGCCGCCGCCGCCAATGGATTGCGCCAAAATGGCATCCGCGCCGTCGCCCAGCGTGGTGATATCGGCCAGATTGGCAATATCCACCCGGCCAGCGCTGGCCCCGGTGCCGCCCTTGCCGCCCACCGCAATGGAAACCGCCATCGCACTGTTGGTCACGGAATTGGCCGCACCGCCGCCCGCGCCGCCGCCGCCGCCGATGGATTGCGCGTGAATACCGCGCGCATCATCCCCGGCGGTGACAATGGTCATATCCTTTCTGGTGCCCACGCGCACATCCGCGCCGGTTGCGCCTTCGCCGCCGTTCAGGCCAACAGAAACATCCACGGAATTGCGCGACGGTTCGGCAGACGCCTTGCTGGATTTCTTGCCAGCCGCGCCGCCCGTGTCACCCCCAGTCTGATCGCCATTTTGGCCGCCGCTGGCACCATCCTTCTTGCTCGCCATACTGGCGCTGAAGGAAATGGCTGTGGAATCCCCACCGCCGCCGCCGATGGATTGGGCCAGCACAGCGGATGAGCCAACGCCTTGCGTTTGAATCACGCCGCCCAGCATCACATCCACATCCGATGCCGCGCCGCCAGCGCCGCCGGTGCGTCCGATGCTGATAGCGATATGGGTCGCCGTATCATCACCGCCTGCGGAAATATCCGACGCCGCGCTACCGCCACCGCCACCGATGGACTGAGCTTTCACGCCAACAGAATATTCGCCGCCGGTTAAAATCACCCCATCATGATCGACGCTGACCGCGCCGCCGGTGCCGCCAGCCCCGGTCCCGCCGCCCAGCGACAGATTGACCGCGAAAGTTTCCGCCTTGGAAAGCTTGCCCAGATAGATGTTCGCACCGGCATCACCGCCGCCGCCGCCGATGGATTGCGCAACGATAGCATCGGAAAACAGGCCATCGGTGATGATCGTGCCCGCATGTTGCACATGAACTGTGTCACCGCTGCCCGCACCCGCGCCAGAACCACCGACCTGCAGATTGATCGCGGGGCGATTGGATGTGCTGCCCTGATCCTTCCCGGAACCACCCGTTTCCGTTCCGGTACCGGCACCAGCACCACCCTTTTCTTCCTTGTCGCTCTTATCATTATCCGATGTTGCTGCGAGCGAGACGTTATAATTACCATTGCCGCCACCGCCGCCAATGGATTGGGCCACAAGGCCATCAGAATGATCGCCAAAGGTTGCCAGCAAGGCGCCGGATTCTTCCAGCACACCATCGACCAATTCATAGCCACGCGTCACGGAAACCGCGCCGCCATCGCCGCCGCTGCCGCCGCTGCCGCCCACGCCAATGGTGATGGGGCTGCCCTTGGGCGCATAGACGCCTGCCAGATTGATCCCGGCCACACCGCCGCCGCCGCCGATGGACTGCGCCAATATGCCCTTCGCGCCGCCGGTGAAATCCGCCGCAGAGAAGCTTTGGGTGCCATCATCTGCTTCGGTCACCACGGTGTTGATCAAAATTGCGCCGCGACTGGTCACATCCACCGCGCCCGCATCCGCGCCGTCGCCGCCAAAGCCGCCGACCCCGGCTGCAATCCCATAGCCATCGGTGCCGCGATTGACCGCAGCGGCAATATTCAGGCCGCCCGAACCGCCACCGCCCGCGATAGATTGCGCGAGCAGGCCCACAGAATCCACGCCATCGACGCGAATCGTTCCGGCTTGCTCCACCAGCACATCATCGCTGACATTGCCCGCACCGCCAAAGCCGCCGAGGCCAAAGGTCACCGAAGTTTGCTTCTTGGCGGTCGTCGGAATGATCGATCCGCTGATATTGATGCCACCCGCGCCGCCGCCGCCGCCGATGGATTGGGCCATGATCCCGCGCGAGCCGGTGCCCGCTGCCGAGACATGCGCCTCCACCCGTGCCACGACCTTATCCGCCGTGCCGCCTTCACCGCCAAAGCCGCCAATGCCGATTTGCAGCGCCTGATCCAGGCTGATGCCAGCGGAAATATCAATTCCGCCAACGCCGCCGCCGCCGCCGATGGATTGCGCGATCACGGCAGAGCGATCATCCCCAATGGCTTCGACAAACAACAGGCCTTCATCGGTATCTGTGGCTTCGCGCGCCACATCCAGCGTCACCGATCCGGCCTGACCGCCGCCACCGCCAAAGCCGCCAATGCCCAGCGAAATCGCCCGGCTGGTGCCGCCGCTTTCTCCTGAATCTGCACCGCCGGTTCCGGTGCCAGTGCCGGTTCCAGAACCCGATCCACCGCTGCCCGAATCACTGCCCCCGTCATTGCCGCTGCCAGAGGAAGAGGGCCGATCAATCGCCAACGCACCCGAGATATTCAGGCCCCCATTGCCGCCGCCGCCGCCGATGGATTGTGCCACGATTCCGTTGGAACCATCCGCCCGAATCAAGCGATCAACGCCATCCTCATCTTCTGCCTCAATCAGAATTTCCGATCCCAGCCCCTGCGCCAACACATGGCCATGGACGCTGGCCACCACATCACCGGCATCGCCGCCATCGCCGCCAAAGCCGCCAAGGCCCAGCGCGATGGAATTGGCATCGCTATCCTTGCCCAGCGTCACCGCCACCGAGCCAGACACATTCATCCCGCCGCGGCCACCACCGCCAGCAATGGATTGAATCACCACGGCATCCGAATTGGCGCCCTTGGTCACCGTGTGACCAGCGCGCACCAACTTTACATCCCCGGCATCACCGCCGCCGCCGCCAAAGCCGCCCACGCCAATGGCGACCGACGTCGATGTGCCCGCGCCGACAGAGATGCCGCCAGCGATATTCATGCCGCCGTTGCCGCCGCCGCCGCCAAGGCTTTGCGCAATCACGCCATCGGCGTTGCTGCCTTCTGTCCAATATGTGCCGCGGACCACCCCATCAACATCCCCGGCATCACCGCCGCCGCCGCCAAAGCCGCCCACGCCAATCGCCGCTGCTACAGCCGAGCTGTCGCTGGCGGAAATAGACAAAGCCCCGCTAACATTCAGCCCGCCGTTGCCGCCGCCGCCGCCAATGGATTGCAGCATCGCGCCAAAGGCATCATCGCCGCCTGTGCCCACATCCCCGGTCAAATTGGCCGTCACATTGCCAGCACGGCCGCCATCGCCGCCAAAGCCGCCCAGACCAAAGCCAATGCTGGCCGACGTGGTGTTCCCGATGGCAATATTGCCGGTCACGTTCAGGCCGCCATTGCCGCCGCCCCCGCCAGCCGACTGGAACAAAGCACCGTAAGACGCCTTGCCCTTAGTCCAAATGTCGCCCGTCATCGCCGCATCGACATTGCCCGCACGCCCGCCATCGCCGCCAAAGCCGCCAATACCGATACCAACGCTGGCGCCAAAGCCTGACGATCCGCCAGAACCACCGGAGCCGCCCGAACCACCGCCATTGCTGGCCAAGGTCAGGGTGATTCCTGCGGTCACGTTAAAGCTGCCAGAACCGCCGCCGCCGCCAAGGCTTTGATAGGTGACACCGCCCGATTCGTGGCCCGCCGTGCTGACGCTACCCAAAATCGTGCCGCTGACATCGCCGGCATCGCCGCCGCCGCCGCCAAAGCCGCCAAGCCCCACTGAAAGATTGCCGCCAGAACCGCGCGATGCCGTGATGCTGCCAGCAACGTTAAAGCCGCCGTCACCGCCACCGCCGCCAATGGATTGCGCCAATATGCCACGCGATTCATCGCTTTGCGTGATAACATTGCCAGTGACCGAAGCCGCCACATCGCCTGCATCACCGCCGCCGCCGCCAAAGCCGCCAACACCCACGGCCAGCGTTCCTGCACCTTCGGACGCCGCCGTCAGCGCCCCGGTCACATTAAAGCCGCCGGTCCCGCCCCCGCCGCCGATGGACTGGGCCGCAATCGCGGTTGCGCCAACGCCGTTGGTCAGGGCCGCAACAAGCGTTTCATCGTCCACGACGATGCCCAAAATCTTCAGATCAACATTGCCAGCATCGCCGCCATCGCCGCCAAAGCCGCCGACACCCACGCCAACAGTGCCCGCACCGGTGCCCGCCGCCGAAAGCGCGCCGGTCACATTAAAGCCGCCGGTGCCGCCGCCGCCGCCCAGCGACAGGGCCAACACGCCGTCGCTATCCGCGCCCTCGGTCACGGTCAGGCCATGCTGCGTCAACGATACGTCGCCCGCATCGCCGCCTGCGCCGCCCATGCCGCCAATACCCACCGCCACAGCGCCAGATCCCTTGCCCGCCGCCGAAAGCGCACCGGAAACATTAAAGCCGCCATTGCCACCGCCGCCGCCGATGGATTGTGCCACCAGCGCCCGCGCCATCGCGCCCGTGGTGGATACGCTTCCCGTCAAGTCCAGCGAAACCGTGCTAGCATGGCCACCGTCGCCGCCAAAACCACCAAGGCCAACCGCGACGCCGCCCGATCCCGTGCCCGCCGCCGAAAGCGCACCGGTGACGTTAAAGCCACCAGAGCCACCGCCGCCGCCAAGGCTTTGATACAGCACGCCATCGGACCGATCACCGGCGGTGATAATATCCGATACCAATATGCCCGAAACCGCGCCACCATCGCCGCCGCCAGCGCCAAAGCCGCCAAGGCCGACACTCACCGTGCCCGCACCCGTGCCCGCCGCCGAAAGCGCGCCGGTGACGTTAAAGCCACCAGAGCCACCGCCGCCGCCCACCGACTGCGCCACAATCGCGCTCGAATCATCACCCGCTGTCTGCACCAGACCGCTTACATTGGCGATCACAGAGCCAGCGTCAGCGCCCTTACCGCCACCGCCGCCAAGACCCACGCCAATCGTGCCCGCGCCGGTGCCCGCCGCGCTCAGCCCGCCGGTGACGTTAAAGCCACCGCTACCGCCGCCGCCGCCCACCGACTGCGCCAGAATGGCGCCTGCCTCATCGCCCTCCGTCCAGGCTGCAAGGTCAATATGATCGGTGAATGCCGCGCCGGTAATGTCCAGCACAACATCGCCAGACGTCCCGCCATCGCCGCCAAGGCCGCCAAGACCCACGCCAATCGTGCCCGCGCCGGTGCCGGAAATGGACGCACCAGCGGTCACGTTAAAGCCGCCGCTCCCCCCGCCGCCGCCAATGGACTGGGCGATCACAGCCGCTGCGCCATCGCCTTCCGTTGCCGTCCAGCCTTTGATGATGGCCTCAACATCACCGCTGATGCCGCCATCGCCGCCAGAGCCGCCAAGGCCCAAGCCAATCGCCCCTGCACCGGCTCCCGAAATCGCAAGGTTTCCGGTCACATTGAACGCGCCGGAACCGCCGCCGCCGCCAATGGATTGGGCAACAAAGCCGCGAGCCTGCTCACCGGCGGTGCCGATATTGCCTGTTCGCTCAACGGTCACATCACCGCCATCACCACCATCGCCGCCCGAACCGCCCAGCCCAACCGACACCGAGCCTGCGCCCGAGCTTGCCGCCGTGATGCCGCCCGACACATTGAAACCGCCGCTACCGCCGCCGCCGCCAAGGCTTTGATAAACGGCGCCGTCTGATCGATCCCCGGTTGTAAAAATATCCGATGCCAGCACGCCCGAAACGGCGCCGCCGTCACCGCCGCCTGCGCCATAGCCGCCCAGACCGATGCCCACCGTGCCCGCAGCGGTTCCGCCCATCGTCAGACCACCGGTCACGTTAAAGCCGCCGCTACCGCCGCCGCCGCCGACCGACTGCGCCACCACGCCGCTGGAATCGGCGCCCGTGGTGATCACCATCCCCGTCACATTCGCCGTCACCGCGCCGCCGTCGCCGCCTTTGCCGCCGCCACCGCCAAGGCCGACACCCACTGTACCGCTAGCGGAACCGGATAACGTCATCCCGCCGGTGACGTTAAAACCGCCAGAGCCGCCGCCGCCGCCAATCGATTGCGCCAGCACGCCACCCGCCTGATCGCCCTTTGTGAAGGCCGCCCAAATATCGTCTTCATCATCATCAAATTTGGCGCCAGTGATATCCAACAGCACATCGCCGGATTCGCCGCCATCGCCGCCCAGCCCGCCAAGGCCCACGCCCACGGTCCCGGCGGCACCGCCGGCGACCGTGATGCCTCCGGTCACATTGAAACCGCCCGAACCGCCGCCGCCGCCAATCGATTGCGCGATCACAGCCACAGAACCCAGTCCCTCGGTCGCGGTTGCCCCCGTGATCAAGGCCGCCACATCACCGCCTGCACCGCCGGTTCCGCCGCTGCCGCCTAGGCCGACACCCAAGGTGCCCGATCCGCCGCCGCTCACCGCTATGCCGCCCGTGACGTTAAAGCCGCCAGAACCGCCGCCGCCGCCGATGGATTGCGCCACCAAGCCGCGTGATTGGTCTCCGCGCGTCACCATATTGCCAGTGCGCACCACATCAACGGCACCGCCAGAGCCACCGCCGCCACCAGAACCGCCTAAGCCAACGCCAACAGATCCGCTGCCAACGCCCCCTGCGGCGATGGTTCCCGAAACGTTAAAGCCGCCTGCGCCGCCGCCGCCGCCAATCGATTGAATCAACGCACCATCGGATTGCGAACCCAAGGTTTCGATAAAACCCGCCAAATTGGCGCTGGCCTTACCAGCGGAACCGCCGCCAGCACCATAGCCGCCCAGACCAACAGCAAGGGCTCCCGCCGCCGTGCCACCCGCTGCGATTCCACCACTGACGTTAAAGCCGCCGCTGCCGCCGCCGCCGCCAATGGATTGCACGGTGACGCCATTGGACTGCGCCCCTTCGGTCCGGCCGCCGCCCGTCAACACAGCATGGGCATCGCGGCCCAGACCCGCTTCACCGCCGCCGCCGCCGATGCCGACTACCCCCGTCATGCCGCCAACAGCACCGCCCGAGATACCAGCGGCGATATTAAAACCGCCCTGACCGCCGCCGCCGCCAACACTTTGCACCAACATGCCGCCCGACTGATCACCTTCGGTGAGGAAACCACCATCAATGGTTCCTGTCGCAGCGCCGCCATGGCCGCCTTCGCCGCCCGCGCCGCCAATGCCCACCACGCCAGAAATACCGCCGCCAGCAGCACCAACAGAAAGGCTGCCCGCCACATTAAAGCCGCCGCTGCCGCCGCCGCCGCCAATGGATTGCACAATCAAGCCCGTCGACTGATCGCCGCTGGTCATCACGCCATCGCCGATGGAACCTATGGCTTTACCGCCCTCACCCCCGCCGCCGCCAGCACCGCCGACGCCCACCGCCGCACTGCCAGAAACCGTCGCCGACGCCGCAAGAGATCCGGCAACCGAAAAGCCGCCGCTACCGCCGCCGCCGCCAACGGATTGCACAAGGGCGCCGCTCGACTGGTCTTTCTTGGTGATGACCGCGCCGCCGATATTGCCGGTGACATCGCCGCCCTTGCCGCCTTCACCGCCAGAACCGCCCAGGCTTGCCGCCCCCGCCGCACTGGCTCCGCCAACGGTCACAGCCCCGGCCACGCTAAACCCACCGCTGCCGCCGCCGCCGCCGATCGATTGGATCACCGCCCCTTCAGAGCTTTCCCCTTCGGTCATGATGGAGCCGTCAAACTCCACATCAACCTGGCCGCCGTCACCGCCGCCGCCGCCGCTGCCGCCCAGTGCAACCGATGCGCTGATCGATACCAGCCCAGCCGAACCGGCCGCGCCAATGGCAAAGCCGCCGCTGCCGCCGCCGCCGCCGATGGATTGCGCCTTCAATCCTGCCGAATCATCACCGCGGGTGATAATCTGGCCACCCGAATCCATTGTGATCGTGCCGCCATGGCCGCCGCCTGCGGCATTGCCGCCCAAGGATAGCGCAAAGCTGGCACCCACCGCCCCGGCTGATGCGGATACGGCGGTTGAAAAACCGCCCGAACCACCGCCGCCGCCGATGGATTGCAAAAACATACCTTCAGAAAAGGCGCCTTCGGTTTCGATATCCACGAAGCCCTTCGTCGTGATATCGCCGCCCTTACCTCCGGTCGCGCCGCTGCCGCCAATGGCCAATGCGCCGGAAAAACCTGCGCCAACAGCAATCGCGGTGGCCGCACCACCATTGCCGCCGCCGCCGCCAATCGCTTGCAGGTTGATCCCGCGCGAGCGATCCCCTTCGGTGCGGATCGTCGCAATATCATCATTTTTATCCGCCAGATTCAGCGTAACCTTGCCAGCATCACCGCCCGCACCGCCAGAGCCGCCAATGGCCGCTGAAAAGAATAATCCGCCGCTAAAGCTATTCCCGCCAGAACCGCCGCCGCCGCCGATGGACTGGGCAAAAATACCATGGGAATCCGCGCCACTGGTACCCAGACTGCCTTCATGCCCAATGGTAACCGCGCCAGCCTTACCGCCCGCGCCGCCTTTACCGCCGATAGAAAGCAACATGCCGCCCGAATTGGCCCCATCGCCGCCGCCGCCGCCAATCGACTGAGCTTGAATGGCGCTGGAATAATCCCCGCCGGTCAGGATCGCGCCGCTGTTATTCACTGTCACCGCAGCGCCATCGCTGCGCTTGGAAGATGATCCGCCTATGCTGGCATTTTCATCGTCTGGATTGCTCCCTCGGCTGGCACCGCCGTCGCCGCCCGATCCACCTTTGGAAATGATACCGCCGCCGGATCCGCCGACACCGCCACCACCGCCAATGGATTGCGCCAATATGCCGCGTGCCATCTCCCCGCCGGTCAGGATCGTGCCTGCATTGGTCACCGTCACAGCCTTGCCGTTGCCACCGCTGGCCCCGCTGCCGCCAATGCCCAAAAAGCCCTTACCGCCGCCGCCGGAACCGCCGCCGCCGCCAACCGATTGCGCGAAGATGCCGTCCGCACCGGCACCCGTCGTTGAAACTATGCCGCCTGCTTCATTGCTGGCGCTTACCGTTCCGGCTTCACCGCCGCCGCTACCATTGCCGCCCAGACTCACCAAGCCGCTCGCCGCGCTTGCGTCGCCGCCGCCGCCGCCGATGGATTGCGCATAAATGCCGCGCGCACCGACGCCCTTGGTTTCCACCGAGCCGCTATTGGATATATTCACATTTCCGGCATTGCCGCCGCCGCCGCCGCTGCCGCCCAGCGCAACAAGGCCGCCCGTCGACGCGCCTGTGCCGCCGCCGCCACCCACCGACTGGCCAAACAGGCCATAAGATCCCGCGCCCGACGTATAGGCATCCCCCTTATTGTCGATGATCGCATCATTGGCATTGCCACCGCCAGAGCCGCTGCCACCAATCGCAACCAAGCCGCCAGATCGGCCCGCATTGCCGCCGCCGCCGCCAATCGACTGCGCGAAAACAGCATGCGCGCTATCGCCCTTGGTAACGCTGCTCGATCCCTGTTGCGTGATCACTGTGGCCTTGCCACCCTTGCCGCCGCCAGCGCCGCTTCCGCCCACAGCCACCACGCCGCTGGTGCGCCCGGCATTGCCGCCGCCCCCGCCAATCGATTGTGCAAAAAGCCCATGCGATCCGTCGCCGCGCGTTTCCACAACACCCGCCTTGGCTTCGACTAGGGCATTTTGTCCGTCACCCCCCGCACCCGCCGAACGTGTCAGCGCAACGATGCCGCCCGCCGAGCCAGCATCGCCGCCTGCGCCGCCAACCGATTGTGCAAAAACGCCAAACGAACCAGCACCCGTCGTCAGAATATCGGCATGATTGTTAACGACAACATTGCCGCCATTGCCGCCACCGGATGCGGATGCGCCTGATCCAAACAGGCCATAGGAACTGCCGCCCTTGCCGCCGCCGCCGCCCAAGGATTGGCCCACGACACCATGCGATACATTGCCGGTAGTTTTAACATTAATTTGGTTGGTCAGCGTGACACTGCCACCATTGCTGGGGTTGCCGCCCGTGCCGGTTCCCGACCCGGCATAGCTAGAGCCACCTTCGCCGCCAACGCCAGACCGGCTTTGCGCCACCACGCCATGAGCATCATTGCCGGTGGTGGATACCGTTCCGCCCCTAACGGTCACATTAACCGTGCCGCCCGCTCCCGCCGAGCCACCAGCTTTGCCGCTTGCTCCTAAATAACCATCGCCGCCATCGCCGCCATCGCCTCCGATGCTGGCGATCAATATGCCCGGCCCACCATTTGCCGTGACATTTCCGTAATCTTTGTTGCCAGTAATATTGCCGCCCCTGGCGCCATTCTTCCCTGTTGCGGCGGGCACAAATAACGCGCCATTGCGTCCATTTTTACCATTTGTTCCTTTGGATATCTGTGGCGCAGGCCTGCTCCCGCTACCCGGAACGCTCACATCCGCACTGGGAGCCCCGGCATCTTGGACTTCCACGACAATGGGGATAGTTCCCGCCACAACCTGCGGATCATCTGCTGTCGCTGGCGTGCCATAGACCACTTCTAAAACGACCTTATCGTCGCTCCCAACCAGTCGGCCTCCTACAAAGCTCGCTGACGTTAAAATAGTGCCGCCGGCCGATGTGCGATAACCAAGGACGGTCACCGTTCCTTCGCCCGTAGCCGAGCCCGGGTCCGTTATAACCTGCCCATGTCCAAGCGACATCAGGATCAAATATTCTTTTCCATTCGCATCAACTGCGATCACGCCAGCATTGCCTTCCGCCATTTCCAGCACGGTCAATTGCGCACCCGTCACTGGATGCGTAATCGGCGTGCCGATCGCTGGCGCTGCCGCAGCCAGCGGCGCCAAAGACGCGGCTAGCCCCAAGCCCAAGGCCAGCAAGGCTTTGCGTAAGTTGCGCAACATAGTGGCGGACGCACGACGCGCCCGAATATCCGTCACTGGCGCTTGACCTGCGCCATCAAGCAAAGCGACAAGCCGCTCCAAACTCGCACAGAAACGCTGCCGCGATGGATCCGATGCGCCGCGCAACAGCGCGATCAAGGGTTGAACCTCCCTCAGGAACAGGCGCCGTGCTTCTCTGGAAACACTTGCAGCATCCAGACCAGCGGCAATCTGATCCACCAATCCAGCTACACGATCCATTTCCGAAAAGTTTAACGAAAACCCGTTCATGACGTCCCCCAACATGCCGTTCATTTGCGCGCCATATCAAAATGGCAAAAACACAAACTATTTTTATAACAACTTCTCCAAAAGCGGTTTTTTGGAGAAAAATCTATCTTGTTTTTATTTAAAATATAAAAACAGCTGCATATTTAAAAAATGTCCCGTGCCGATTGGAATGAAGTCCTTTCAACACAAGCCTCGACTGAAGCTTAGAAATGCCTTCGCCAAGCGTCTGTGAACTGCATCACACCCCGTGCCATCGAGACGAAATGATTTTTGAAATGAAATGAAATAGCCGCTTTCAGGCCTTCTCAAGCCAGCGATATTTGCGGCCTTCAACCCAGTGCAGTCGGCAGCAAAGAGCTCGGCTCATAAAATGGCAGGGCCACCCAGCAGCAGGAAATTCCGCACCATCCGCTCATGCCATATGGCGTTCCAGCATAGCTTCAGCCCGCAGGATCACGCCTTCGCGGCGCTTCGGTCAGTCGGATGGCAACCGCAAAAATTCGACATGGAAGCGCACCGGCCCTAGCGCCTCGACACGGTGCAATATGGTTGGCTCAACAACGCCCGGTGCATCCTGCGGCGTCAACCTATGTTCCGAAGCCTCACGCCGCTGATCGGTGATCCAATAGCGTAGCGCCCCTGCTTCAACATGAATCAAGCCCCAAACGCCTTCTTTGGTGCTATGCTCGGCCAACAGCCCCTGCGGGATGTTGGTCTCAGTAAAATCAGGGGTTCGTTTATAACCGATCAACCCCGGCGGCGGTTTGGCCATCATCAGACGCGACCTTTTTCGCGATGAAACTCCATCCCCAATTGCAGGCTTTCAGCTATTCTTTCCGCTTTTTCTTGCAGCGCCATCGCCGCTCCGGGGCTGAGCAATTCATGGGTCGTCTGCCGCCACAAAGCGAGCCAGCGCTGGAAATTTTCCGGCGTCATCGCGCTTTCATGGCGCAGATGGACGACCATCGGTTGCCCCTTATAACGTCCACTACTCAGCATGACCGAAGACCAAAAGGCTTGCAGGCGCTCCAAATGCTCAGGCCAATCATCAATCGCCCCGTTAAAAATCGGCCCCAATTCCGGATCCTGCCGCACCCGCGCATAAAATTCTGGAATCAGCCGCGAGAAATCCTGTTCCAAAAGCTTGCCATCGGTCATCCTGCTTATCCTTTTGCGTCACCGCTCGCCGCCACATGGAACATGCACCCGGCCATGGGGAACCAGCGCATCCTATCACGCATCATGGCCCAGCGCCAAAAGCGGCAGCATATTCCCCGCCCTTGCACCATCTCAAGCACGCGCCGTTCACAATCTCAGCGCAGCGCACCCGCTGAGAGTTGCTGTGCATCCGCCGCCATTTCATCACTAAAATCAACGCCGCAGATTCGGTTTCGGCCGCCAGATTTGCTGAGATATAGCTGCTCATCCGCATGGCCTATCCATTGATCCGCCCCCATTCCCGGCAGGCAGGCCGCCGTCGCCACACCGACACTCACGGTCACATAGGGGCTAACCGACGATTGCGAATGGGGGATGCCCAGCGATTTCACCTGGGCCTGAATTTCGCTGGCAATCAGCATTGCCGCTTCAAAATCCGTTCCCGGCAACACACAGGCAAATTCTTCGCCGCCATAGCGCGCCGCCAGATCTGATGATCGGCGCACCGCACGATTGAGCGCGGAACCCACCATCGAGATGCAGCGATCCCCGGCCGGATGGCCATAGGTGTCGTTGAACAGTTTGAAAAAATCAATATCCAGCATGATCACGGAAAGCCATTCGCGCGATCGCGCCAATCGAATGGTTTCGCTATTCAGCATCTGTTCCAACCGGCGCCGATTGCTCAGCCCGGTGAGCGCATCCGTCACGGCCAGTTCGGCGAGTTGGTCGCGCAAACGCTTCAGTTCAATATGGTTGCGCACGCGAGCGCGCAGCGTCACCGGCTGGATCGGCTTGGTCACATAATCGATGGCGCCCAGCGACAGACCGCGAACCTCGGCTTCCTGATCATCCAGCCCGGTCGTGAAGATCACCGGCACATCGGCCAGCAGCCGATCTTCTTTCAGCGTTTTGCACACCTCATATCCATCCATTTCCGGCATCATCACATCCAGCAGGATCAGATCGGGCAACAGCGTGCGGGCCACGTCAATCGCCTGCGCGCCAGAGGTTGCAAAACAAACCTCATAACTGTCTTCCAGCGTTGCGTTCATAATCTCGATGTTCGAGACTTCGTCATCAACGATCAATATAATGGCGCGTTCGGTCATGTGAGCGATTCCGTTGAAATTGCGGTCGCGGAGCCGCCGCGCCCTTCACCGATGGCTTGTTCCAGCAGCAACAAGGCTTCGGCATAATCCAGCTTATCGATGGCAGCTTTGATCGCAGGCAAGGCTTCCGCCCCGCTGCTAGCGCCCGACAGTTGCGCCAGCCGTTCAAAGCCTGCCCGTGCGCCCATGCTGCGGCGCGCGAGCAAATGGCGCAATTCTTCCATCGCTTCGGCAATATCGTTCATATTGCTTGGCGCAGCATCAGCGGCGGGCGCCATGGACGCTTTGTCGTGGGGCGCTGTTTGGCCGGGCGGGGCCAAGCGGGCGGAGGCGCGCAGCGCAGGTTCCAGCACAGCCTCTAACCGCAACAGATAGGGCTCCATGTCGCTGGGATCCCATGCGGCCCGATCCGCGCTCGCAACCCGTGCTTCGATATCCGCCGCCGCTTTGGACACGGCGGGCAGCTCCAACGAGGCTGCGGTGCCTTTTAAGCTATGGGCAAGGCGGCGGGCTTCATCCAAGGAAGCTGCCGTTATCTGATGGCGCAAATCGGGCACTGCATCCGCAAATGTTTCCTCAAAAGCGACGATCAACTTGCGCAGCAACGGGCGTTTTCCATTCACCCGGGCCAGCGCCGCAGCAATGTTGAAGGGCGGCAGACTATCGGGCAAATCATCCACCAGCATCGCTTCAGAAACCACGCTGTCATGCCCGGTTGGAACAGCAAAGGCCGGTCGCGGCGTGAGCCAGCGGTCCAGCGTCTGCACCAGCAAAGCCGGATCGACCGGCTTTGCAATATGATCATTCATGCCCGCATCAAAGCAGCGCTGCCGCTCTGCTTCATAGGCATGGGCTGTCATGGCGATAATCGGAAGCCGTTCCAAAGACCATTTTTTGCGAATATGGACCGTCGCCTCAATGCCGTCCATCTCCGGCATTTGCACATCCATCAGCACCGCCGCATAATCGCCCTGCTTATCGGCGACCCGCTCGCAAGCGATGCGACCATTTTCGGCGATATCCACCTCCAACCCCGCATCGATCAGCAGCGCGATGGCGATTTCCCGGTTAATATCATTGTCTTCCACCACCAGCACCGGCAAACCACGCAATTCCGGTGCCACCATCGGCGCTGGCTCTGCCCGATCCAGCCGGTTGCTATGGCCCATATCATCGGGCGAGAACAGGCTGGTGATCGTTTCCAGCAATGTGCTGGGCTCCACCGGTTTGGTCAGGAAAGCGGCAACATCCGCACGCTCTGCTTCGGCGCGAAACTCATCCTGCCCATAGGCTGTCACCAACACCACCTGCGGCAATTTGCTCAAACGCCGATTCGCGCGCATCGCATTGATCGTCTCAATCCCGTCAAGGCCGGGCATCTTCCAATCGAGCAACACCATATCATAGGGGATACCAGCGGCAGACGCAGTCTCCAGCGCCCCCAGCGCCTCTGCCCCGGATGCGACCAAATCGACCGACATCGTCCATGCGGCGAATGTCTCCCGCAGAATTTCGCGCGATGCCGGATTGTCATCCGCCACCAACACCCGCAGGTCCAGAATATCCTGCTGCGGCAGATCCGCTGGCGCAGCATCCATCTCTGCCGTTTCCAGCAACACGGTGAAGGTGAAGGTGCTGCCTTCTCCGGCGCGGCTTTCCACCCGAATGTCGCCGCCCATTTGATTGGCAATCTGCTTGCTGATCGCTAGGCCCAGCCCCGTGCCGCCAAAGCGCCGCGTGGTCGAGCTATCGGCCTGATTGAAAGAGGTAAAAAGATAGGCCTGCTGCTCTTCGCTCATGCCAATGCCGGTATCGCGCACCGATATTTCCAGCATCACATGATCGTCACGCTGCTCCAGCAACTCAACATTCACCGTCACCGAGCCATCTTCGGTGAATTTCACGGCATTGCTTACCAGATTGAGAACGATCTGATTGAACCGCAAATCGTCGCCCATCAGCCTCGTCGGCACAGCATCGCTGATCGTCCGCCGCAACACCACGCGCCGCATCTGCGCGTCCATCGCCGCCAGTTGCAGCTGCATGTCGAGCGCGGATTTCAAATCAAAGCTGCGCCGCTCCAGCGACAATTTGCCCGCCTCATTTTTTGAAAAATCGAGAATGTCGTTGATCAGCCGCAGCAAAGCCGCGCCCGCGCCGTTGATCTTGGAAATATAATCCTGCTGCTTTGCTGTCAGTTCGGTTCGCAGGGCCAGATGACAAAAGCCCAATATGGCGTTCATCGGGGTGCGAATTTCATGGCTCATATTGGCCAGAAACATGCTCTTGGCCTGATTGGCGGCTTCCGCTTCGCGGGTCCGCTCTTCCAACGTTTCATTTTTCGCCATAATTTCGGCGCTCATCTGGCTGATCCGGTCAAAACTGGCGACCAACATATTGCTCAGCCACACCAGCACCGCCGTTTGAAAGGCCACAATCGCGGCATGCAATATCACCCGCGCCAAATCGCCGTCGCTGGGGAATACGGCATAAGGCAACGCAAAATTCAGCAACAAATGATGCAAAGCAATGGCAACAGCCGAAACGATAATCGCGCGCCGATCACACCAAGCAATCGTCAGGGCCAGTACGGCAAAGAAATACATATGCATATCCATCTGCCAGCCATGACCGGCCAACAGATAGACCAGCAGCGCCGGTTCCCCCATCAAGGCCACGCTCGACACATAGCGGGTGGGCGCAGCGATACCATGGCGCCGCCATGTCAGATGATAGGCCCCGGCCAGCAGGGTGCCGCCCAAAGCCGCGCCAATGGGCGATCGATCAACCAGCGACGCCACCAGCGCCAGAAACGGCACATGCAGCCAGAAAAGCACCACCAGAAACTGGCCAAAGCGAGCGCGGAGTTTATCCAATTCCGACATTATATTCTCTCCGTCCGGGCGACAGAACAGCCACGCAGACCCATTGGATCAACCACCAGCCACGCCCCCGCGCGATAAAGCTTGCTTACAAAATCCGGGTTTTCAGAATGCGCCAGAATGAAATAGCTCCCGTCGCGCATTTCCAATATCCCGCCACCAGCTTGCTGAATCACCGCCATGGCTTCGCCCATAGCCTGCCCCGGCGGCACGATCACGGCATATTGGCCTGCTTTGCCAGAAGGGCTGATCGTCGCGATCAACAACGCCGCCAAGCCCAGCAGCAACAGCGCCGCTGCAGGCACAAAGTCCCGCCAGCAGATCATATGATCACCGCCGCATGATGAACGGCGCTGGCACGGGGGCACAGATGGCATGCCACCGCGCGCCCTCCGGCAGATTGCTGATGCTTTTTCCAATATATGTTGCTCAATACCATCCCATCACCCCTGATCCCAAAGCTTTAGCATGGGTGACTTGTTATTTGGTTAATCAAATCGAAAGCCTGTCCCGCAAGCCAAATCCAGTGGATTTCAGCCTGCTATAGGGTCGCGGGCGTCTCAATCGCGGCCTGTCCGGCCTTGCTGGCCGCCGCCGCATGGCCTTCTACCGCCTTCAACACCCGCATCATATTGCCGCTGGATATTTTCTGCATCTCTTCTGCCGAATATCCCCGCTTGGCCAACTCCGCGAACAACATCGGATATCCGCTCACATCTTCCATATGCTGGGGGCCGCTGGCCATGCCGTCATAATCCCCACCCAACCCAATATGGTCGACGCCAATGCTGCGCTTAATATGGTCGATATGGTCCGCCACCTTGGCGGCATCGGTCAACGGGGTCGGATGGGCCGCATCCCATGTTTTTAACTCCGCCTCCACGCGGTCAGGGGCATAGACATATTGCGCTTTCAAGCTGGCCACCACGCCCGCCCGTTTCAAATCATAGGCGCGCACCTCGCTATCCAAAAAGCTGGGCAGGAACACCACCATGACAATCCCGCCATTGGCCTTCACCAGCGGCAACACATCATCGGGCACATTGCGTGGATGGTCATTCACCGCCCGCACGCCGCTATGGCTGAACATTACCGGAGCCTTCGCCTCCGCCAGCGCATCTCTCATCGTGTCCGCGCTCACATGACTCAGGTCGACAATCATGCCGATACGGTTCATCTCCCGCACCACTTGCCGTCCAAAATCCGTCAAGCCGCCATGCGCCGGCACATCCGTCGCGCTATCCGCCCAAGGCGTATTTTTTCCATGGGTCAGGGTCATATAGCGCACACCCATACCATACATTTCGCGCAGCACCGCCAACGACGAGCCGATGCTCTGCCCGCCCTCAATCCCGAGCATTCCGGCGATCTTCCCGGCCTTCATCTGGGCTTCCACCTCGCGGCTATCGCGCGCAAAGCCCAAATCTTTGGGATATTTGGCGATCAACCGCTTCATGACGTCAATCTGTTCAATCGTCTGCTGCACGCTGACTTGCTCGTTCATATTGGACGGCACATAGACCGACCAAAATTGCGCCCCCACACGCCCTTCGCGCAGCCGCTTCAAATCGCTGTGCATCATCCCTTCGCCCGCATCGTGGCGTTGGCTGGTGTCGCGAAAATCAAAATCGCCAATCACATTGCCCACCCGCAACCGCAGCGCCCAAGGCACATCATTATGGCCATCAAATATGGGCGCTTTCTTCAGCACCTCCTGCGCCATTTTTTCCGGTGACGACACCGTCTGCGCCAGCGCAGAATAAGGCATCAGGGCGAGGGCCGATCCAACGGCAAAAAGCGAGAGCCTGTTCATTGGGCGAAAGGCTAAAGACCGAAAACAGAAAAATCGAGCGGCAATATGCGCTGCCAACGAAAAGCCATTTTCCCGCAATTTTTGTTGTTGACGTTTCCGTAAAGGTAAAGCAGCTTCCTCTTATGACTGCTTTTGACGATTGGCGCGCCCGTTCGCCCTATTATGACGAGAGCCACGACGCCCTCGCCTCCTCCATCCGCAAATTTGTGGAGCGTGAAATCGCGCCCCACATTGATCAGTGGGAAAAGGATGGCGAACTGCCGCGCGATCTCCACAAAAAAGCATCCGAAGCGGGCATTCTCGGCCTCCGCTATCCGTCCGAATATGGCGGCCATGATGATGATGGCTTCGATATTTTCCACAGCCTGATCGTCACCGAAGAACTCGCCGCCGTTGGCGCAGGCGGCCTTGGCGCATCGCTGATGACCCACGGCATCGGCCTGCCCCCCATCCTCGCGCTGGGCAGCGAAGAACTCAAACAACGCATCGCGCCGCCCGTGCTGGCGGGTGATAAAATCATCGCGCTCGGCATCACCGAGGCGGGCGGCGGCAGCGATGTTGCCAACCTCCGCACCACCGCCAAAAGGGATGGCGATCATTATATCGTCAATGGCGACAAAATGTTCATCACCAGCGGTATGCGTGCCGACTGGCTGACCTGCGCTGTGCGCACCGGCGGCCCCGGCGCAGGCGGAATCTCGCTGCTGCTGATCGATATGAACAGCCCCGGCATTGAACGCCAGCGGCTGGATAAAATGGGCTGGCGCTGTTCCGATACCGCCGCCATTTATTTCAGCGACGTCCGCGTTCCGGCGGAAAATCTGATCGGCCAAGAAAATGGCGGCTTCATCGGCATCGTGCGCAATTTCAACGGCGAACGGCTCGGCATGGCCATGGGCTGCTGCGCCTACGCCCGCGTCGCCATGGCAGAAGCCGCCGAATGGGCGCAAAACCGCCAAACCTTCGGTAAACCGCTCGTCCAGCACCAAAGCATCCGCATCAAACTCGCCGACATGGAACGCCAAATCGAGGCCACACAGGCATGGGTAGACCTATGCGCATGGCAAGTGCGCGAAGGCAAAGACCGCCCCGCCGACTTCGCCATGCTCAAAGTCCAAGCCACGCGCATGTTAGAACATGTCGCCCGCGAAGCCGCGCAAATCCTCGGCGGAGCCAGCTATTTGACCGGCAGCAAAGTCGAACGCATCTACCGAGAAGTCCGCGTCAACGCCATCGGCGGCGGCAGCGAAGAAATCATGCTGGACTTGGCAGGGCGGCAATTGTTTGGGGGGCGGTAATTAGGAACACCCGGCCTCGCGAAACCCTGTTCAAGTTGAAACGAAAACCGTATTAATTACGCAGAACCAATCCAGCCCTTTGACATAAGGGTGTCATAAGCAATTTTAACCTGCCGTTCAGTAAAAATACGTTTACGTTCATTCCAACCATGTACACGTGCGAGAGCCTCTGCATAGTTGCTCGCACCTTCACGCGTTGCCACCCAATGAACAGTAGAGAGTAACTCTAGTCCATAAGGCGTTTCAAAACCGTCCACTAAATCTGCCACACGAGCGAAGAAAGCCTGCGCTCCTTCGTCATCTCGGAGTGCAGCCTCGGCCTCTTTGACAACCCCCGGAACGATGGTTAACTCCTTATCCGGCTTATCACCACCATCCTGATAACCAGAAACAAAATGGCCCTCAACTTTGTTCAGGACATGCGAGAGATTAGTCGCATATGGGCCATAGTGATGCTTAACATATTTCAGACGAAGCTGCTGTCCCGCTTCCTGCATGAAATACATCAACTTTTGAACTTCAATGAGCGTCACGAATGGATCCAGTAGACCCTTCAAATAGCGATTCATTAGAACTACTAGGGCTGCCCTACCCGGCGTCATGCTCGGCACATCTCGGGACTTCACAACCTCTGGTGCGCCTTGCGGTTCGTAAATTCGAATGTCTACTTCAGGTATATTCTCGAGTGCAGCGACGATCTTCGGCCTAACCTCATTCCAATCGAGCCCACCCAATCCTGCTCCCAGCGGGGGAACAGCGACGGACTTAATTCCCCTCTGGCTTAATTCACGCACTAAAGCAGCTAGGCCGCTATCAATATCCTCAATTCGACTTTTACCTTTCCAATGACGCTTGGTAGGAAAGTTGATAATGTATCGCGGGTTCGCAAATGACCCCGTGTCATAGACGAACATAGAGCCTGGCAGTACTTCACCATCTTCACAGGCCGAGGCATAGGCCCGAAAATTTGCCGGAAATGCCTTCTTAAACTGAAGAGCAATCCCCCGTCCCATGACGCCAACACAATTCACGGTGTTAACAACCGCTTCGGCATCCGCCTGCAGGATATCGCCAGTGATAAATGTTATGTGTGCCATACGTATCTACTTTCAGTAGTACCAGCTCGGTAGTATTTCAAGCTGAGGCCGATGCGCTGACACCCCGAACGCTTGATACACCTGCTGCCCAACGGCTGAATTCATAACCCCGACCTTCTCAATCAGCTGCCAAGGAAACTGACGCTCGACCAAAAACTCCGCTTGCTTTTGCTCCTTCGTCGGACTTCCGGCCCATCGATGCGTGTGTACGGAAGTCCAATTGATCTCGTTCAGATGCGCTAGATCGCCCCTGTCTTCAAAATAAAAAGAGCCCGCATTAGACAAGGTGAACGCCCACCTATGATTATTTGCATTCGCCCATTCCACGACCCGATGAAGATCAGCCACGAGATGGACAATTGGCCCTTGCCCTCCCTGATACGCCAGATCCGAGCTTCTCCTGTATATCATATATAACATAACCGAGCGCGGGCAAAAATAGAATGGAACACATCCCCCAACGAAGATGTCTGGGTAGCTAGTAAGACGCAATTCGGTCATTCTACGATTTTTGATTTTTCTCATCCCGATGACAGTCCCGCTCACTGGCCTTTGCGCAAGCAAACTATCCGAAAATAAAAATCCGTCGCCAATGATAGCTGATAATTTATCCACATGGACTATATGATAAATCTTAGGATTATCAGGGATATGATCCATTTACAAATCAACCTTTAATTCAAACTTTTATATCTCAGCGGCCATGTGCCATTTCGCGTTTACTACCCTCATTTCGATAAAGCATTTTCTAACCGCCTTGGCGAACAAATATTAGCTCCCTCCCCCTTCCCATCCCCCCAATCCTGCGCCAAACCCCCCCCACCATGACCAACACCCAAACCTCATGGCCGCAAGAGGCCGAAGCCATTCTTCCCACCCTCGTGGACCTGCGCCGCGCCATTCACCGCGAGCCGGAACTCGGCCTCCACAATCCCAAAACCCGCGATAAAATCCGCGCCGCCCTTGCTGGCCTACCGCTGGAATTTCGCGAAGGCCCCAGCACCTCCGGCCTCATCGCTATTTTGCGCGGCGGCGGAGCGGACGGCGGCAATACCCGCACCGTCCTCCTTCGCGGCGACACAGACGCCCTCCCCCTCACCGAAGACACCGGCCTTGATTTCGCCTCCGAACACAGCGGCATGATGCACGCCTGCGGGCACGACACCCATGTCGCCATGCTCGTCGGCGCGGCGAAATTGCTCTGCGCCAACCACGACCGCCTCACCGGCACCGTCCTCTTCATGTTCCAACCGGGCGAGGAAGGCCATCATGGCGCGCGCTTCATGCTGGAAGACGGCCTGATTGATCCGCTGCCCGACGCCGCCTTCGCGCTTCATGTCATGCCCAACGCCCCGCACGGCGTCTTCGCCAGCAAAGCAGGCCCGCTGCTCGCCTCCTCCGATCAGTTAAAAATCACCGTCAAAGGCGCAGGCGGCCACGCCTCTATGCCGCAAGACGCCATCGACCCCATCCCCGCCGCCTGCGCCATCGTCAGCGCCATCCAAACCATGGTCACGCGCCGCGTCAATGTGTTTGACCCCGCCGTCGTCACCATCGCCAAGATAGAGGCCGGCACCACCTTCAACATCATCCCCGAAACGGCAGACATGCTGGGCACGATCCGCACCCTGTCGCCCGAACGCCGCGCGATGATCGCCCGCGAACTGCGCCAGCTTGTGCCCGCCATCGCGCAAGCCCATGGCTGCACCGCCGAGGTAGAGATAGAGGAAGGCTTCCCCGTCACCATCTGCGACACCCGCGCCGTCACCTTCGGCCAACGCGTGGTGGAAGATCTCTATGGCGAAGCGGCATGGCTCACCATGGACAACCCCGTCATGGGCGCAGAGGATTTCGCTTATGTCCTTGAAAAAGTCCCCGGCGCGATGTTCTGGCTGGGCGTCAGCGAAGAAGGCAGCGACTGGCGCACCTGCTGCGGCCTGCACAGCAACCGCATGATATTGGACGAAGCCCCCATGGCGCGCGGAGCCGCGCTCCACGCCGCCTTGGCCGAACGTTTCCTGCGCGATGGCTTTACCGGATAATCTGCGCTAAAGGCGCGCCATGATCAATCTTCTCGGCGCGCTTTTTTCCGGCTTTCTCATCGGCGTCCTCGCCCGCTTCTTCTATCCGGGCGCAGTCCCCATGACTTGGCCCGCGACCATATTGCTGGGCATTTGCGGCAGCTTGCTGGCTGGCTTCATCGTCAGCCGGGGCCGCACCGACTTCCACCGCGCCGGCTGCTTCGCCTCCATCCTCGGCGCCATCGCCCTGATCTTCGTCGTCCGCTCCATCATCTAAAACAGCGCGCGCGATGGCCGATCAGGGCACCAGCACCGTATCGCGCGCCTCAGGCAGCAGATGGGGATAATCCAGCGTGGAATGCAGTCCGCGGCTTTCTTTGCGCTGCAAAGCCGATTGCACAATCAAATCCGCGCATTGCAGCAAATTGCGCAGTTCGATCAAATCCGTCGTCACGCGGAAATGGCCATAATAATCGCCCACTTCCTCGGTCAGCATTTTAATACGATGCTGCGCCCGCTCCAACCGCTTGGTGGTGCGAACAATGCCGACATAATTCCACATGAAGCGGCGGATTTCCGTCCAATTCTGTTTGATCACCACCTCTTCGTCGCTATCCGTCACCCGGCTGGCGTCCCAAGGCCGGATGGCAGGCGGCACGGGCAACTCATCCCATCGGCGCAAAATATCCCGCGCGGCGGCTTCACCAAAGACAAAACATTCCAGCAAGCTATTCGATGCCAAGCGATTGGCCCCGTGCAGGCCGCTTTCGGTGCATTCCCCAGCCGCATAAAGCCCCGGCAAATCGGTGCGCCCATCCAGATCGATCAAAATGCCGCCGCAGGTATAATGTTGCGCGGGCACCACCGGAATCGGCTGCTTGGTCATATCAATGCCCAAGCTCAGCAGTTTCTCATGAATATTGGGAAAATGGCACGCGACAAATTCGGGATCCTGATGGCTGATATCCAGATGCACATAATCCAGGCCATAGCGTTTGATCTGATCATCATTGGCCCGCGCCACAATATCACGCGGGGCCAGCTCCAACCGATCATCATAATCGGGCATATAGCGATGCCCCGTCACGGGATGGCGCAATATACCGCCTTCGCCGCGCACCGCCTCGGTAATCAGGAAGTTTTTCACGTCCAGATTATACAGGCAGGTTGGGTGGAATTGCATCATTTCCATATTGGAAACCCGCGCACCAGCCCGCCAAGCCATCGCAATGCCATCCCCGGTCGCCCCGCGCGGCGCGGTGGAAAATTGATAGACACGCCCCGCCCCGCCGCTGGCCAAAATGGTCGCACGGCCCACATGAGCGCGCACTTTTCCGCTCGCCTCGTCCAGCGCATACACGCCCCAAACATGGCCCGACCCGGAATAGCGTTCTTCATGCCGTCCGGTGATCAAATCAATACAGGCTTGGCCGGGCATCAGCGTGATATTGGGATGCGCCTCGGCAGTTTTCAGCAGCGCTTCTTGCACCGCCCAGCCCGTGGCATCGTCCACATGCACGATCCGCCGATGCGAGTGGCCGCCCTCGCGGGTTAGGTGCAGAGCGCCCGACTCCATGTTGAAGGGCACACCCATTTCCACCAGCCGCTCGATCGCATGTGGGGCATTTTCAATCACAAATTCCACGGTTTCACGCCGGTTCAATCCGGCGCCGGCCACCATCGTATCGTCGATGTGATTTTCAAATGTGTCGCCCGCATCCAGCACAGCGGCAATGCCGCCCTGCGCCCATGCTGTGGATCCGCCGGTTAAATTCCCTTTGGCCAGCACCAACACGCGGCATTGATCGGCCAGCGCAATGGCCGCCGTTAGCCCCGCCGCCCCCGAACCGACGATGATCACATCATGAATCTGGCTGCCCGACATTCTCGCTTACCCTCTCGTCACACGGGGCTTGGCAGCGACGGAGGCCTTGCTGATCCGGCCCCGATTTCGCTGCGCCCAATGCTTATCTTATGCTTGGTTCGATCCGCCCTGCGCCCGAGTCAGATTCAGAAACACATCTTCCAAATCGGCCTCACGGGTGGATACGTCGACAATCCCATGGCCCAGCGTGCCCACCGCCGCCAACACATCACCGGCATTGGCCCGATCTTTATTATAGCGGATCGCCAACACCCGCTCGCCCTCTCGCTCCACCTTGTCAAAGGCCGGATGGCTAGGCAAAGCGCCAATATCCTGATCCAGCGTCACCACCACGATTTTTTCGCGTGCCATATCCACCAACTCGCGGGTCGGCTTATTGGCGATCAAGCGGCCATGGTTGATAATCGCGATGCGGTCGCAAAGCTGCTCCGCCTCTTCCAGATAATGGGTCGTCAGCACCACTGTCACGCCGCGGCGGTTCAGTTCGGAAACATATTCCCACAATTGCTGGCGCAGCTCGATATCAACACCCGCGGTCGGTTCATCCAGCACAATGATCGGCGGCGAATGGACCATCGCTTTCGCCACCAGCAGCCGCCTTTTCATCCCGCCGGACAGGGTGCGGGCATAGGCATCGCGCTTATCCGCCAGATGCACCGCCGCTAGCAATTGATCGGAAATGCGCTTCGCTTTGGGCACCCCATAAAAGCCGGCCTGATTCTCCAGCGTTTCATAAGGCGTAAAAAAGGGATCAAAGACGATTTCCTGCGGCACGATGCCGATGCTATTTTTCGCATTGCGAGGATTGTCATCAATATCAAAGCCCCAGATGCTGGCCCGGCCGCTCGTTTTGGTGACAAGCCCTGCCAAGATATTGATCAAGGTCGATTTTCCGGCACCATTCGGCCCCAGCAGGCCGAATATCTGCCCCCGTGGCACGTCGAAACTCACCTGATCAAGGGCCTGTTTCCCGCCCGAATATATTTTCGAGACGGCATCGATGCGTATCGCAGCTTCTGTCATGCCACTCCCATAGCCCTGCTTGCTGGCCAATCGCCAGATCAAAAGCTCATCGCGCCACACTCTTCACCGGATTGCACCGCTTCGCGCGGCTTGCTATGGGCGGCGATCATGACGACCAACAGCGCCCCCATGCCCGAAACCATCCGCACCACCAAAAGCCGCATTGCCTGCGATGGCACCGGCGATGGGCTTGTTGACGCGGCGCTGGGCCACCCACGCGTCTGGATCGAAATTGATTCGGATCAAGGCTATGCCGATTGCGGCTATTGTGATCGCCGCTTTCTGCTCGTCGGCGGGGTAGCGGATCAGGGCTGATTCCCGGCCCCGGCCGCCAACAACCGGGGCGCATCCTATAAACCAGCCGCCCTTATCCTCGGCCCCTGTTCAAGGCGCGCCAAATGCCCCCATGCTGCGCGGCCCCTTTCCGTCTGGCTGCCTTGCGCCTATATCGGCGGGATGACCCAATTTTCCGATCCCCGTAATTTTCTCTATCGCTCTGATGCGCTGGACCCTGATCTGGCCCAAAAGCTGGCCAAAGAGGCGCTCGCCCGCGCCGATGACGGGGAAATTTATCTGCAATATCGCGCCACCGAAAGCTTTGGTTTCGATGATGGCCGCTTGAAAACGGCGGATTATTCCACCGATGCGGGCTTTGGCTTGCGCGCTGTTTCTGGCGAGATGACGGGCTTTGCCCATGCCAGCGATATCAGCGCCCCCGCCATTCGCCGCGCAGCTGAGACATTGGCTTTGCTGGATCCGGCCAAGGGCGCCCCTGCCGCGCCGCCCCAGCGCACCAACCAGCGCCTTTATGATGAAGCCAATCCACTAGACCTGATCCCTTTCGCCCAAAAAGCGGCGCTGTGTCAGGAAATTGACGCCGCCGCCCGCGCGCGCGATCCGCGCATCGTGCAGGCCTCCGTCTCGCTGGCGGGCAGTTGGTCGGTTGTGGAAATCATCCGCGCCGATGGATTTCTGGCCACCGACATTCGCCCCCTCGTGCGCCTGAATGTTTCCATCGTGATGGAAGAAAATGGCCGCCGCGAATCGGGCTATTTCGGCCTTGGTGGCCGCTATATGTATGATTATCTGTTCGATCCGGCACAGTGGAACCGCGCCATTGATGAAGCCTTGGCACAGGCGCTCACCAATTTGCGCGCCGTTGATGCGCCCGCCGGGGAAATGACGGTGCTGCTCGGCCCCGGCTGGCCCGGGGTCCTGCTGCACGAAGCGGTCGGCCACGGTCTGGAAGGCGATTTCAACCGCAAGGGCACCAGCGCCTTTTCCGGCCGCATCGGCCAGCGCGTCGCGGCGCCGGGCGTCACCGTGGTCGATGATGGCAGCTTGGGCAGCCCGGTCGGGGGTGGCCGCCGCGGTTCGCTTTCCATCGATGATGAAGGCACCCCCACGCGCGAAAATATCTTGATCGAAGATGGCATTTTGAAATCCTATATGCAGGATCGCCTCAACGCGCGTTTGATGGGTGTGGAGCCGACAGGCAATGGCCGCCGCGAAAGCTTCGCTCATGCCCCCATGCCCCGCATGACCAACACTTTTATGCGCGGCGGAAATGATGATCCTGCCGAACTGCTGTCGCGGGTCAAAAATGGCATTTACGCCAAAAGTTTTGGCGGCGGACAGGTCGATATTGTTTCCGGCAAATTCGTCTTCAGCTGCACCGAAGCCTATAAAATCGAAAATGGCAAAATCGGCGATCCGATCAAGGGCGCCACGCTGATCGGCGATGGTCCCAGCGTGCTGACCAAAGTCACCGGCATCGGCAATGATATGGCCATCGACGAAGGCATCGGCATTTGCGGCAAGGGCGGCCAAAGCGTGCCAGCCGGGGTCGGCCAGCCTAGCCTGCTCGTCCATGGGCTCACGGTGGGGGGCACGGCTTAACCCAGCCTAACGGGAAAGGTCAGCTTCGGTTCAGCCCGTCTTTATTAAGAAAACCTCAAATCTCATGCCATTTGGGGCGGCAATTTAGGAGTAACGAACATGGTGCGTTCATCGATCCTTACGCTTCTGGGTGTTGCCTTGGTGGCAGCAGTTCCGCTTTCCGCAGAGGCCCGGCCCAAGCTGCAACCGGAAGAAAAGCTCGCGAAAATATTGGAAGGCCGCGTCGCCGGTGAAGCCAGCAATTGTATTTCGCTGCCTTCCATATCCCGCACGGAAATTATCGATAAAACGGCTATCGTCTATCACGCTGGTCGCACCATCTGGGTCAATCGCCCTGCCTCTGGTGCCGAGTCGCTGAACGGCAGCGCCACCATGGTCACCAAGCCGACCGGCAGCCAATTGTGCAGCATCGATACGGTGCAATTGGTCGATGGCCCCAACCGCACTTGGCGCGGCTTTGTCCAGCTTGGGGATTTTGTGCCCTATCGCAAGGCGGATTAATCCATGGCTTTCCGGGATGATGACGCCGCCGCCGATCACAATGATGAAGCGGCTCCGCCACCGCCGCCCGCCGATTGGGCCCAGCAACTGCTGCATTTCTGGTTCGCCGCGCATGATCAGTCTCACTGGTTTCGCGGCGGTCCGGAATTTGATCAACAGATCGCCGACCTCGCAGGGGAATGGCTGCCAGCCTTACGCATCCTGCCCGCATCCACTTTTCTAACCGATGAAGACAGCGCGCTGGCCGCCACCATTTTATTCGATCAGGTGCCGCGCAACCTCTATCGCGGCTCCGCGCAGGCCTTTGCCACCGATACACTGGCGGTTGCCATCGCGCGCGGCATCACCGCCAAAGGCTGGGATCAGGGGTGGGATAAGAACCGCCGCCTCTTTGCCTATCTGCCCTTTGAGCATAGCGAAGATATGGACGATCAGCGCGAATCGCTGCGATTGTTCAGCCAGCTCAACGATCCGGCGCTGATGGATTTCGCCCAAAAACATTATGATATCGTCGCCCGCTTTGGCCGCTTCCCCCATCGCAATGATGTGCTGGGCCGCAAAAGCTTCCCTGAAGAGGCAGACGCCATCGCCGCGGGCAAAAATTGGTAAGCCAATCGCGGCGATGCTGGCAGTCCCCATGCGCGCCGCGCTGGCCTTCCCTGTGCGACAAGAAAACGCACCAACCACGACCCACTATGCTGCCTTGAAACACTTGCCTGATGCCCCATCTGTTGCAGGTGGCCCTTTTGATAAACTTTCCGCGCCATGGGGAACCAGCCCGCCCCCTCGCTCGTCCAACCCCGGCAGATGCTATCTTCCTTTCACCAATTTTTTCACCCGAGCCTGAGTAGAAACCCAAGCCCTATGCCCTCGCTCATGCCCAAGCGCCCCAGCTTCAAGGTCGCCAGCTATAATATGCGAAAAGGCATTGGCCTTGATCGCCGCCGCGACCCTGCGCGGGTGCTCAATGTGCTTCAGGAATTGGACGCCGATATTGTCGCGCTGCAAGAAGCGGACCGCCGCTTCGGCAACCGCGCCAGCGCCATTCCGCCAGAAATGATCGCGGGCGAAAGCGATTACACCCCCGTCATGCTCGAGAACCGTCCACTTAGCCTTGGATGGCATGGCAATGCCTTGCTGGTGCGCAAGGGCATAGAGGTGGAAGAAAGCCATATGCTGCACCTGCCGACGCTGGAGCCGCGCGGCGCCGTCGCCGCCACGCTCAACATTTCGGGACGGCGGATGCGGGTGATCGGTATGCATCTGGATATATCCGGGCTGCGACGCCGCCATCAGGCCCGCGCCATTTTGGAGCATCTGGAGGAAGGCGAGGATTTGCCCGCCATATTGATGGGGGATGTCAATGAATGGCGCCCCAGCGGCGGCTGCCTCAGCGATTTCGCCGCCAACCATTTTGCTGTGGATACGGGCCAAAGCTTCCCTTCCCGTCGCCCCTTGGCGCGGCTCGACAGGATTTTTGCCTCGCCCCAACTGCAACCCTTGGATTCGGGCGTTCATCACAGTCCCTTGGCCTCCCGCGCATCCGATCATCTGCCCATTTGGGCGCGCTTCCAGCATGATGACCCTCTCGACTAGCGCCGATTCTTTGCCTGATTTTTAGGCACAGCCTGTCTCATCTGCCTAATATCCGTCGGCGCTATTGCAGCGCATTGCTGGCGCGCGCGCCATAAATGGTCCGTTTTCCGGTGCCCCACCGAAATTGGCACGCCCATTGCATTGTGGGGAAGTGTCACAGGCAAACGGGGATCATATGAAGCTTATCATCGCCATCATTAAACCATTTAAGCTCGACGAAGCACGCAAAGCGCTCGAAACACTGGGTGTTACCGGCATGACCGTCACCGAGGTCAAAGGCTTTGGCCGCCAGAAAGGCCAAACCGAAATTTATCGTGGCGCAGAATATGCCACCAATATGGTGCCCAAAGTGAAGGTGGAGCTGGTTTGCGACGATCATCTCGCGCCCCGCGTGGTCGAAACGCTGCAACAAAGCGCCAACACCGGGTGGATCGGCGATGGCAAGATTTTCGTCCTCAATATTGCAGAAGCCATCCGCATCCGCACCGGCGAAACCGGCGAGACGGCGCTTTAGGCCCATTTCGCTCCACCACATGATTCCAGCAAAAAAGGGTATTCTATGTTTATAACCCATCCTATGCGGACCGCATCGAAGGATGCCGGGCGGAGTCGATCCATGGCCTTGCCATCCGGCCTTTGGCTTGCCTGCTGCAGCGCCCTCTTGCTTGCCTTTCCCGCCAAGGCTCAGGAAGCAGTCCTTGAGGCAGGCCCCGCAACCGCGCCGGCTGCCATGGCCACGCTCGACACGGGCGACACCAGCTGGATGCTCACCTCAACCCTGTTGGTGTTGCTGATGGTCATCCCCGGCATTGGCCTTTTCTATGGCGGCCTGGTGCGGTCGAAAAACATGCTGTCGGTCCTCACCCACACGCTGGCGGTCGCCGCCGTCGCCATGCTGATCTGGGTTGGCTGGGGCTATTCTCTGGCCTTTACGGATGGCAACGCTTTTGTCGGCGGCCTCGACAAGCTGTTCCTCGCGGGCGTCACCACCGAAAGCCTCAGCGGCACCATTCCCGAATATCTGTTCATCAGCTTTCAGATGACCTTTGCTGCCATCACCGGCGCCCTGATCGTCGGCTCCCTCGCAGAACGGATCAAATTCGCCAGCCTGATGATTTTCGCCGTCATCTGGCTCACCATCGTCTATTTTCCCTTGGCGCATATGGTTTGGTCTGAAAACGGCTTTTTCTTCACCAGAGACGCACTGGATTTTGCAGGCGGAACGGTGGTTCACATCAATGCGGGTATTTCCGGTCTTGTCGGCTGCCTGATGCTGGGCAAGCGGATCGGCTATCCCAAGGAACCGCTGCCGCCCCATTCGCTGACCATGACCCTGATCGGCACCGGGCTGCTCTGGGTCGGCTGGTTTGGCTTTAATGCCGGTTCCGCACTGGGTGCCAATGCCAGCGCCGCTTTGGCCATGATCAACACGCTGGTTGCCACCGCTGCAGGGGCCATCGCCTGGCTGGTCGCCGAAAAGCTCGCTGGCCACAAATCCACCCTGCTCGGTGGCTGTTCCGGTGTGATCGCGGGGCTTGTCGTGATCACCCCCGCAGCAGGCAATGCAGGGCCATTGGGCGCTATCCTGCTAGGCGCCGTCGCTTCGGCCTTTTGCTTCTGGTTTGTCACCTCGCTGAAAGCCCGGCTCGGCTTTGATGACACCGCCGACGTGTTCGGCATCCATGGTATCGCGGGCATCATCGGCTCTATCGGCGTTGCGATCAGCTATGCACCGGCATGGGGCGGCCCTGGCAGCGCAGATTATGCCATGGGCGATCAGTTGCTCACCCAGATATTCGCCACCGGCGTCGCCATTATATGGGCGGCCATTGGTTCAGCCATTGCCTTTGGCATCGCCAAAGCCCTGAACGGCCTGCGCGTGACGGAAGAGGTGGAACGCATGGGGCTGGATCTCGGCGAACATGGCGAGCGCGCCTATAATTATTAATCGCATTGGCGGCTGTGGGCCTAATCCCCTTGTCTCACAGTCGCCTCACCGGGTTCCGCCTGCGAACCCCCTGAGCCGGAACGCAAGTTCCGGTTCTTTTTTGCGCGGCAAAGGCTTGAAAATGCTGCGCATCATGGCCTGCACAAAAGATTTTTCACAAGTTGCAACTTTCCCCTTTTCAACCCTGCATTAATATGTCATTCATTATGCAACAAGTTTCAGGAGGGGAGAGCCTGAAAGGCTGGGTCGGGACGAAAGTTCCGACCCTCTTTTTTCCGGCTCACCATATTATAGTCGAAATACGGCCAATTTCCGTTGGTTTCGTTGTTCGCGATGCAAGGGGCTATACCCGATCCATCGCCTCGCTGCCGCTTATCGCCAGCCTCCATTCTCCAACATCATCACCATCGCCGCCTGCCTATCAGCACGCGCACTGACGCAGCAGCCTCTTGCACGGGCACCAAATTCCCCTTTCGCCAACAGCGATCGCGGATGCCCCATTTGGCCATTTATGCTGCACCCAGAAAAAGGGCGCGGCACGCCCCCATCGCGCCGCGCCCACCGGGCACCCCCGTGCCCGTTTTCATGCGCGCCTATGGCAAGGCAGCGCGCACAAAATCAGCCGCCCGTTCACCAATCATGATGCTCGGCGCATTCGTATTCCCTGAAACAAGGCGCGGCATGATGCTGGCATCGGCCACCCATAGTCCGTCCACACCGTTCAACTTCAGCGTCGGATCCACCACCGCATCGGCATCGCTGCCCATCCGGCATGTGCCCACAGGATGATAAACCGTGTCGGCACGATCCCGAATCTGCGCATCCAGTGCAGCGTCATCATCATAATCCAGCGGGTGGCGATCCACGCCCTGATAATCCGCCAGCGGCGCGACAGCCCGAATCCGCTCGATCAGCCGCACTCCCGCCCGCAACACCGCCATATCGCGATCATCGCTCAGGAAATTGGGATCAATCCGCGGCCCAACGCTGGCATCGGGGGAACTCAGCGTCACTGTGCCGCGGCTTTCCGGACGCAGCACACAGGCATGAACGGAATAGCCATGGCCTTTCAGCTTGGTGCGGCCATGATCTTCCAACATCGCGGGCACGAAATGAAATTGCACATCGGGCGCCTCAATATCGGGCCGCGATTTCCAAAAGCCGCCAGATTCGGCAAAGGGCGTGGTCATAATCCCCGTCCGCTTCAGCCGATGTTCCAGCACCGCGCGCGCCATGCGCCATGTGCCGCCCAGGCTGCTGCCAAAGGGCTCGGTCGATTGCGTGCTATATCCAGCAACATAATCAATATGATCTTGCAGATCTGCACCCACGGCTTGGCGATCCGCCACCAGATCAATGTCCATTTCGGCCAGATGCGCCGCAGGGCCAATACCCGATAGCATCAAAATTTGCGGACTGTTAAAGGCCCCCGCCGATAGGATGATACCACCCCGCGCGCGCACCTCTTCCAATCGGCCAGCGCGGCGGATTTTCACCCCCACAGCGCGGCCCTCTTCCACGATGATTTTCTCCACCAACGCATCGGTGCGAATATCAAAATTGGCCTTGCCCCGCAGCGGCTCCACATAGGCGCGCGCCGCTGACCAGCGTTCGCCGCCCTTTTGGGTCACCTGAAACAGACCAAATCCGCTATTATCCGGCTTGTTAAAATCATCGGTCAGCGCCAATTGCAGCTTGCCCGCGCTTTCCACAAAGGCACAGCTGGCGGGATTGGGCCAATGCTGGTCCATCACATTCAGCGGCCCGCCCGCACCATGCCATTCATTGCCGCCGCGCTCATTATGCTCGGCCCGCTTAAAATAAGGCAGCACATCGGCATAGCTCCAGCCATGCGCGCCGAGCGCGGCCCATTGGTCATAATCATATTGATGGCCGCGAATATAGATCATCGCGTTAATCGCGCTCGATCCGCCCAGCCCACGCCCACGCGGCTGATAGCCGATGCGGCCATTCAGCCCCTTTTGCGGCACTGTTTCATAGCGATAATTGCTGGATTCCGGAATGAAGGGCATCAAACCCGGTGTCTTGACGCGGAAATTATCATTGCTGCCGCCCGCTTCTATCAGGCAGACGCTGCGGCTGCCATCTTCGGCCAGCCGCCCTGCCGCTGCGCTGCCCGCGCTGCCGCCGCCAATGACGATAACGTCAAATAAATCCACCAGTCTCTCTCCCCTGTCGCACTTGTTTGTGCTTCAAGACTGACATTAATGTAACCAGCAAAGCTGGCAAGCAGAAAACATGGCTATATTATTGCTTCTGCAGCAAATGTCGGCTGTTTTGTTGCTCCCGCGTTGCTTTTATCGGCTGAATAGAAGCCGCCGCCGCGCTACCATTCCGTTCGCGACCCGCGGCCCAACGCTGCTTGATCATCGCGCTGGTCAGGCGGCTGCCATCATGGCTCCAGCCCGGTTCGCGCACCATATAGCTCAGCTTATGGCGCCATGGCGCCGCCCACACATCTTTGCCAATGCCCACCCATTCATGCACAGCGGCCCAGAATATGTTAAAGCTGCCCAATTGCTGCACAATGCCATAGCGCACCGGTTCATCATCCCGCTCCGGCGCAAAAGTGCCAAACATCCGATCCCAAATGATGAACACGCCTGCATAATTGGCATCCAGATAGCGCGGATTCACGCCATGATGCACCCGGTGGTGCGACGGCGTATTCATCACCGCTTCAAACCAGCGCGGCATCCGGCCAATCATCTCTGTGTGAATCCAAAATTGATAAATTAAATTCACCGCACCACAGAAAAAGATCATCTCCATCGGAAATAGAAAAAATAACGGCAGCCGGAAAATAAAGGTCAGGCTGAAAAAGCCCGTCCATGTCTGCCGCAGCGCGGTCGATAAATTATAATGTTGGGAACTATGGTGAATCACATGGCTGGCCCAAAACCAGCGCACCCGATGGGCCGAACGATGAAAGGCATAATAAGCCAGATCATCAAGGAAAAAGCAAAGAATCCATGCCCACCAAAAGCTTTTGAAATCCAATCCGATATTCAGCAATTGATAGTGATTGGCCCAGATCGCAATGGCCACCACCACGCCGCCCACCGCCGCACCCATCACCTGACTGCCGGTGCCCAGCGCCAGCGAGGTAAATGTATCGCGGGATTCAAATCTTTCCGGATAGCCCCGCCACGCCGCGACGATTTCCACCATCAGCAAGAGAATAAACACAGGGATGGCGTAAATAATCGGGTCAGGCAGGGTCGACATCAATCCTTCTCCACCGCCCTGAACTAGGCACCAGATCGCGCATTCTTGCTGCCCACACGCCAGCCGCTTTCCCCAGCTTCAGCGCGACAGGGCCAAAATTGCGTTCCGGCACGGTCAGGATCAGAAAGTCCCTATCCAGCCGCATAATAACACGACTGTCAATAGGCCGTGCCGCAAAATGATTGCCATGGGCGCGGATCACCATGATCCGGCCTTCGCCATTTCGCACCAGCGCCGAAAATCCCGCACTGTCGCGGGCCACATCCACCCCGCCAAAGCCCGCCTCGGCCTCATCCGCCAGCCGCAGGGCATGATCCTCATCGATAATGCGCGGATCGCTGCCCAAATTCAGCTTCTTCACAAACCAAGCAATGCCGCTGATCATCAACAGCGATACCCCGGCCTGCACGGCGACAGGAATCATGAGCGGCCCGCTAGCGCTTCCATCATCGGATAGAGGCCGGAAAGATCATAGCCGCCTTTGGACGCCGCATTCACAATGCCGTCCAGATCATCGCCCGCCCGCGCCCGTGCCAAAGCCCATAAATGGGTCGAGCGCGTGCCGGAACGGCAATAGGCCAGCACCGGCCCGGTCGCGCTGGCCAGCAATTTGTCCAGCGCATCAATCTGGGCATGGCTAAAGCCGCTATGGCTGATCGGCACCGCCGCATAGGCAATGCCCACCGCCGCACAAGCCGCCGCCATCGCATCCCCCTGCGGCGCGCTCGCTTCTTCGCCATCAGGCCGATTGTTGATAATCATGGCAAAGCCCTGATCCTTGGCAGTCGCCACATCATCCAAGCCAATCTGCGGCGCCACGCTATACGCGTCAGTCAAAGGTCGAAAATCACTCATAACCAAAGTCTAAGCCTGTGCAGGGCCGTCGGCAAGCAAGAAGAGTGATTAAGCCTTGCGCTAAGCGATCACGAAAACCGCGATAATCTCAACGCCAACGCCTTAAGCCCGACCATGTGCTTTGCTCAGCAGCGGCATCGGTCAAATAAGGCTTTACTGGGCCGCAATCACCGCCAAAAACTCTTCGCCCCAAGCCTCCAGCTTCTTCGCGCCCACACCGGGGATGCGCGCCATCTCGTGTAATGTCGATGGCCGTTCATTGGCCATCGCGCGCAGCGCCGCATCATGAAAAATCACATAAGGCGGCACGCCGGCTTCCGCTGCCAATTCACGGCGCCGTGCGCGCAGGGCGTCAAACAACGGATCGCCCACGGGATTGGCGGCGTTGGTCCAGCCTTCGCGTTTCGTGCGGCGCAGCGGCGGCTCGGCCATTAGCACCGGCTTCTCGCCCTTCAAGATCGGCCTTGCCGCCGTGCCCAGCATCAACCCGCCATGCTCGGTCGTCGCCAGCGCATCCCGCGCGACAAGGCTGCGCACCAGCGGCTTGATCATCCGCGCTTCATAGCTGCCAACAATGCCGAACACCGACAATTTATCATGCCCGCGCGCCATCACCCGCTCATCGCTCTTGCCCAGCAACACCTGCTCAATATGCCCCGCGCCATAGCTTTGACCGGTGCGATACACCGCCGACAACAGCTTTTGCGCCAACACGCTGGCGTCAATCTGGCGTGGCGGCTCCAGACAAATATCACAATTGCCGCAGCTCTCCGCAGGCTGCTCGCCAAAATGCCGCAGCAGCAAAGCGCGCCGACATTCCACCGTCTCCACCAACGCCGCCAGCGCTTCCAACCGCGCCCGCTCGCTGGCGATGCGCGCTTCGGGCAATTCCGCCAGCCGCATCCGCGCCCGCGCAAAATCCTCTGCGCCCCACAGCATCAGCGCCTCCGCAGGGTCGCCATCACGCCCCCCGCGCCCCGTTTCCTGATAATAGCCTTCAATGCTCTTCGGCAGCCCCGCATGGGCGACAAAGCGCACATCCGGCTTATCAATGCCCATACCAAATGCGACGGTGGCGGTCACAATGCCCTCTTCGGATGCGACAAATTCGCGCTGCACCCGTGCCCGCACCTCGGGCGACAAGCCGGCATGATAGGCCGCCACCTTGCGCCCCGTCATCTCCGCCAATTGCACCGCCAGCCGCTCCGCCCCCGTGCGCGTCGGCGTATAGACAATTCCCGCCCCGGGATTTTCCGCGATAAATTCCTTTAACTGCCGCGCCATGCCGATGCGCGGACGGATCGAATAGCGGATGTTGGGCCGGTCGAAGCCCGCCAGAATCAAGCCATCGTCCGCAATGCCCAGTTGCACCAATATGTCGGCCCGCGTGTGCCGATCCGCCGTCGCCGTCAGCGCCAGCCTTGGCACATCGCTAAAATGGTCCAGCAGAGGCCGCAGCAAGCGGTAATCGGGCCGAAAATCATGCCCCCATTCGGAAACACAATGCGCCTCATCAATCGCAAACAGCGCGGGTGGTTGGCTTTCCAACAGCGCCCGAAACCCATCTCCGGTCGCCCGTTCCGGCGCCACATACAGCAGATCCAATTCGCCATTGCGATAGGCTTGCCGCGTATCCGCCTGATCCATATCGGCGCTAGTCAGGCTAGCGGCGCGTATCCCCGCCGCCCGCGCCCCGCGCAATTGATCATGCATCAGCGCGATCAACGGCGATACCACCACCACACAGCCTTCCAGCGCCACGGCTGGCAATTGATAGGTCAGTGATTTCCCCGCGCCCGTCGGCATCACGGCCAGCGTGTTCTGGCCCGCCATCACACGGTCCACCACCTCTGCCTGACGCCCGCGAAAAGCATCAAAGCCAAAGGTAGATTTCAATAAAGGAAGAAGCGCAGCAGCAGACATGGAAAAGCGCTCATAGGATCAATGGCGCAGCGGCGATAGGCCCAAAGCCTTGAATTTCCAGCCAGCAGATCCACGCCGCCGATCAGGCGGTCATTCGGTGCCCTCTTCCTTCTCGGCCTGTTGCCGCGCCCACATATCGGCATAAATGCCCTGCATCATCAGCAATTGCTCATGCGTTCCATTTTCGACGACATGGCCTTTTTCCAACACCAAAATGCGATCGGCATCGGTCACGGTGGACAGGCGGTGGGCGATCACCAGCGACGTGCGCCGCTCCGAAATACGTGCCAGCGTGTCTTGAATCGCCGCCTCGGTGCGGCTGTCGAGCGCGCTGGTCGCCTCGTCCAGAATCAAGATTGGCGGGTTTTTCAGCAGGGTTCGGGCAATCGCCACCCGCTGTTTCTCGCCGCCGGAAAGCTTCAGGCCGCGTTCGCCAACCTGCGTGTCATAGCCTTGCGGCAATTGCGCGATAAAGCCATCAATGGCCGCGCCGCGGGCCGCCTCCATCATTTCCTCTTCGCTGGAATCCGCCCGGCCATAAGCGATATTATAGCCGATGCTATCGTTAAACAGCACCGTATCCTGCGGCACGATGCCGATGCTGCCACGCAGACTTTTTTGCGTGATCAGGCGAATATCCTGCCCATCGATCAAAATGCGCCCGCCGGTGGGATCGTAAAAGCGAAACAACAGCCGAGCGATGGTCGATTTGCCTGCGCCCGATGGCCCGACAATCGCCAGAGTCTGCCCCGGCTCCACGGCAAAGCTCACCCCATCCAAGATGGTGCGATCCTTATCATAGCCAAAGCGCACATTCTCGAAGGTCACCGCGCCGCCTGACACTCGCAGCGGCAGCGCATCCGGCTGATCCTGAATTTCCGGTTCGCTATCGATCAGGCGGAACATCGCCTCCATATCAATCAAACCCTGACGGATCATACGGTAAACCATGCCCAGCATATCCAGCGGGCGAAACAGCTGCATCAGCAAAGTGTTGACCAGCACCACATCACCGACTTGGAACAGACCCTGCGACCAGCCCCACACGGTATAGCCCATCGCCGCCGCCATCGCAGCATTGGTGATGAAACTTTGGCCAATATTCAGCCAGGCCAAGCTGTTTTCACTCTTGATCGCCGCCCGGGCATAGTGGTCAGCGGTATCGCGATAGCGCGCTGCCTCCCGCTCTTCGGCGGTGAAATATTTCACCGTCTCATAATTCAGCAGGCTATCGACACTGCGCCCCACGGTCAGCGTATCCAGATCATTCATCTGCATCCGCAGCGCATTGCGCCAATCGGTGATCCGCCGGGTGAAGATGATATAAAGGATCACCATCAGCGCCGTCATGCCCGCCAGCCCAAAGCTGAACTTCATCCAAAAAATGATCAGCACCGCGGCCAGTTCGATGAACGTCGGCGCGATATTAAACAGCAGGAAATAGAGCATCGTATCAATGCTCTTGGTGCCCCGCTCAATCACCTTGGTCACTTCGCCGGTGCGCCGCGCCAAATGGAAACGCAGGCTCAGTGCGTGCAAATGGGTGAAGGTCGCCACCGTCAATTCGCGGGTGGCATCCTGCCCCACCCGTTCAAACACCACATTGCGCAAATTATCGAACAACACCCCGGAAAAGCGCGCGCCCGCATAGGCCAGCACCAAGCCGATGGTCAGCGCCACCCCCGCTTCCATCCCCGGCGCCATGCGATCAATCGCCGCGCCATAAACAAAGCCCATGCTCAGTTGCACCGCTTTGGACAGCAGCACAATCAGCGCCGCGCCCACAATCCGCAGCTTATGCTCCCTTTGCCCCTGGGGCCATAAATAAGGCAAAAAGCGCCGCAAAGTCGCCATCGCAGGCGGCTCACGCCCTGCTTCTGCTGATGTGCGATTATCCGGCGGCATCCGCACAGGCTCCTTTTTTTTAAGATTTATGAGAGGAAAAAACAGAAAATAAAGCAGCAGCAAAAACATCAGGCGGCAAAGGCGTTCAGCCCTGCCACCCGATATGTCTGCTGCCACAGTCAGCCATTATGGGATGCCCGCTGCAAACAACAAGCCCGCACGTGCGCCGCTTTCCTTATGCTCCGGCGCAGGCGCGCAGCGTCAATCCGCAGCCTTAATCACGCTTGGGCACGCTGAAGCTGCCGGTCACGCGGCCGCCCGTTCCGCCGGGAATCGCCTTCCCATCTGGCCCACGCGCCGCGCCTTTACCATCCACGGTCGCCCGGCCACTGTTCAGATCAATCACCAATCGCCCACCGGATAAATGATTGCCTTGCTGATATAGGCTCACATTGCCGACCATGGTAATCAGCTTGCGGTCCAGATCATAAATGGCAACATTTCCGGTGGCTTTTTCGGTGCCTTTGGTCACCGTCACGCCGCCGGTGGCATCCAGCCGGTTGACCGATGTGCCGCCTTCGCGGCTATAGGCCACGGTCATGCGCGGCGCGCGCACGGTCAGCCCGGCTTGCTGCACCACCACATTGCCCGCCAGCACCACGCGGTCCGCGCGATCCTGCACTTCGATCACGCCCGCATCAAAATCGACCGGCGCATTGCTATTATGGTTGGCCAGCGCCTGAGCCTGAGCTTGCCCCCCGGCGCCATTAGCCAATATCGCGATGCTGGCGAGGGCAAAGCCCGTCGCCGTCAGCCCCACGCTGCGCAAGCCTGCTCCGCTGCGCTGTGCCTTGCGGTTCATTTCAACACTCCTTGGTTGATCCGCAGCCGCGCATTGCCTGACAGGCGGACGATCCGTTCATCCAAATCTGCAGCCAGCTGGTTGGCGGAAAAATTCCCGATATTCAGCGATCCCTTCACGCCATTTTGGCCGGTCAGCCTATGGTCTTTCATGTCGATCGCCACATTATTTGCATCAATGCGCCAGCCCTCGGCGGTTCGGAATTCCAGCAAGCCGGGCACGCGCACTTCCTCGCTGTCCATATCATAAGCCCCGGCCAGCGCGGCGATGGTTGCCGGCCCCTCGGGCAAATAAATAGCGCCCGACAGATTCTGCATCCGCACCACCGGCTCAGCAGAGCTTTTCTGCACCGCGCTGCCCGCCAACAGAGAAAAGGGCTGCCCCTTATTATCCTGCCCGCGATATTCCGCCCGCATCACGCGCATCCGCTCTTTCGCGACCTCCACCTTATCTTTCGCCAGCAAGAAGCTGATCTCACTGCGCTGGGTGAAAGGCGAAAACAACAAAATGGCGCCGATCACGCCGATCAACACTGGCAGAATCAGGCGCAGCAGGCGCACCAGCCGATCATGGCTTGATCCTGCGGACGCCCAACGCTTCCTTTGGCTGCGATCCTGTTCGGCGCGTACGGACATGGCTCTACATCCTTAGCTATGCGCGAATATGTCCGTCTCTGGCCATCCGGCAAGATCCAGCGCCGCGCGCGTGGGCAAGAAATCAAAACAAGCCTGCGCCAAGTCCATCCGCCCTTCGCGCACCAGCCGCTGATCCAGCACCCGCTTCATCGCATGCAAAAAGCGCACGTCACTGGCGGCATAATCCTTTTGCGCGTCTGTCAGTTCCGCCGCACCCCAATCGCTCGACTGTTGCTGTTTTGACACATCTTGGCCCAACAATTCGCGTACCAGCTCTTTCAAACCATGGCGGTCCGTATAGGTACGGATCAACCGCGAGGCGATTTTGGTGCAATAAACAGGCGCCGTCACCACGCCCAATGCATTTTGCAAAGCCGCGATATCGAATCGCGCAAAGTGAAACAGTTTCAACCGATTCGGATCGGTCAGAATCGCTTTCAGCACGGGGGCGTCATAACGGCTTCCGGGCGCAAAGCGCACCAGATGCTCATCGCCATTACCATCGCTAATCTGCACCAAACACAGGCGATCGCGCAGCGGGTTCAGACCCATCGTCTCCGTATCAATGGCCACCGGGCCGTCAGCCAACAGGCCCTCGGGCAAGTCTTCTTCGTGGAAATATACGCTCATAACCGCCAGCCTTAGGGCAAGCAGCCGCACCGCTCAATGCTTCCTTTTTCGGTTTTTCATCATCGGGCAGGCAATTGCTTAGCATTATAAGTGATGAATCGTGATTTACGAGCTATTGATGGAATGCATTTTCTATTCGCGTAACGCTGAGTAATGGTTTATGTATTACGCTGTTAGTGGCGTGGGCGAGTCCGCGTCCGTGGTGAATTGCGTCTTCCGTCCGGCGCGATGCGCTGATCGAATGGGGTGTGGACGTGCTGAAAGCGAATATTAGCCAATGAGTTTCAACAAGGATCGCCGTGGTCACCGTGGACGCCGCGGGCGCGATGATTTCGGGGGCGGTTTCGATGGTTTCGAACCCGCACCCTTTGGTGGCGACAGCTACGGCGGTGGCAACCGTGGCGGCTTCGGCGATGATCGCGGCCGTGGTGGCTTCGGCGGCGGAGATCGTGGCGGCGGCTTCGGCGGTGGACGCGGCGGCGGCTTTGGCGGTGGTGATCGCGGCGGCTTCGGCGGCGGCCGTGGCGGCGGCATGCCAGCTCAGGTCGTTGGTGAAGGCACCGGCTCTGTAAAATTCTTCAACGCTGGCAAAGGCTTCGGCTTGGTTGCACGCGATGATGGCGGCGAAGATGTGTTTGTGCATATCAGCGCGGTTGAACAGATTGGCTTGCAGGGCCTCGCTTCCGGTCAGCCTCTGGGCTTCACCCTGGTGGAACGCAATGGCAAGATTTCCGCAATCGATCTGAAGATCGAAGGCGAACCCATGCCGATTGAAGAATTTGCTCCCCGCCGGGATCGCGATGATGCAGCACGCTCTGGTGGCGCGCGCGGTCGTCGTCAACTCACGGGCGAGCGCACCTCGGGCACCGTGAAATTCTTCAACACGACCAAGGGCTTTGGCTTTATCGCACGCGACGATGGCCAGGCAGATGCCTTTGTTCACATCAGCGCGGTTCAGCGCGCTGGCATGACCGGCCTTGAAGAAGGTGATCGTGTCGCTTTTGATATCGAAGTTGATGATCGTGGCAAATTTGCTGCTGTGAACATTCAGCCCGCCGCTGAGTGATTCGCATCATCACTGATGAACAGATGGGGCCGCTTTGCGGTCCCATTTTTTTGGCCAGCAGAATACCGGCAGAGCCAAAAACGAAGGCTGAACACAGCCTGCTCTGCGCCGGCCTGTTCTAGCAACTGTATCTGTCATGTCGTAGCGGCGGTCCATTTCTGACGGCTCTTGCACAGGGCGTTCGCGATGATGACGAGCTTTCTGGCGACGGCGGTGATGACGACCTTGTGCGGTTTTCCGGCCTTGCGGAGGCGATCTGCGAAGGGTTTCAGGCTCGGGTTGTGATGTGCCGCGACCAAGGCCGCCTGGAACATCACGTGCCGCAAAGCACGGCGACCTCCAGCGATGGCCCGCTTCCCGCGGAGTGTTCCACTGTCGTGCGCGACCGGGGCCAAACCGGTGAGTGCAGCAGCCTGTTCGCCGGTGATGGTGCCGATCTCGGGCATTTCTGCAATCAGCATCGTGCTGGCAACCGGGCCAATCCCCGGGATAGAGCGGAGAACACCGGCGGTCTCCGACAGGCGTTCATCGCTCGCGATGGCTCGGGTGATCCGGTCTTCCAGTTCCTGGATCAGGCTGTCGATCCGTTGCGTCAACTCGATGTCGACGTCCTCGAACATCACGGCGGTGCCGAGTTTCTGCTGCGCACGGATTTGGGCCAGCAGCCGTTTGCGCATCTCGACCAACTGGGCTCTCTTGGTCGTTAAAGCTCTAAGAAGACGCAGCTTTTCCGCTGGAAGACTGCGGCCTGCTTCGGGCCGGAAGGCGAAGAAGCGAGCGATGAGTTCGGCATCGATCCGGTCGGTTTTGGCGCGTGTGCCACGGCTTTGCGCAAACGCCTTTACCTGAGCGGGTGGCACCTGGCGGGCTGTAACGCCTTCCGTCTCCAGAAGCGCCCAGAGTTGCCATTCCTGACCACCAGTCGATTCAAAACAAACGACGGCATCCCGGTCCCGGGCAAGATCCGCGACGGCAGCATGACCTCCAGGAGCATTTGGTACTTTGCAGCAATGCCCATCTGGGAGGCAATGGACGTCAAGCCAATCGCGGCTGACATCTATGCCGATAACGCGGCCATGTGATAGGTTGTCCATGCTCTCTTCCTTCTGGTGCGCGGTCCTGCAAGGCCGCAATCAACTGTTCGAGACGATGAAGAGAGGCGGTGCCGACAGGCTAAGAAGCGTGGTCATGCCACAAGGGTCAGACGTCGCGTACCACCCCGTCACTGACCCTGCCCGGGGCCGGTGACGGGGCAAGTTTAGCAGAACGCAGATACAGAAGGGTCAGGACCTATTAGGCATAAAAAAGCGCGAGCCTTTCAGCCCGCGCCATTTTCTCCTGCCTGTTGCACGCAACAATTCGGCTTCATTCAGCCAGCTGTCGCCTCCAGAAACCAGACCCGCTGCTCCGTTTCATCGATCCAGCCATCCACCAGCCCGCTGGTCGCCAAATCGCCGCCATCCTCTGCGGCGGCTTTCACCAGCCGGAGCTGTTCCAGCAAGGTGCGGTTGTCGGCAGCCAGAGTCTTCACCATCGTTTCGGCGTCGACATTCGCCGCATCATCATCAGCAATCGTCTGGCGGCGGGCAATATCGCTAATCGAACGCAGCGTTGTCGCGCCATTTTTGCGCACACGCTCCGCAATCAAATCCGTCGCGGCCAAAATTTGCGCTGCATGTTCATCGAACAACAAGTGAAGATCGCGAAAATTCGGTCCCTTCACATGCCAATGATAGTTTTTGCTTTTTAAATACAGAGCATAGCTGTCCGCAAGCAAAGCATTGAGGGCATCCACCACGGCCGGAACATTGTGACTTTTCTTGTCAGGCATGTTTTTTCCTTTCGATTTTTTCCATCATAGGCCGCTCCACGGCGTTATCGCCATGAAAATTTCAGATCATATTTATCGTATAATCCGATTGAATCCCTGAAACAGATCAGAAAATTAATTGCTTATATCATAGGGCAGCGAAAGGCCTAACACATGATATTCGCATAATATTTGTCATGATCAGCGCTGCCATGCTTCGCCAAATACATATTATGATCGGCTTCCGCTAAAATGCTCACGCCGCTTTCTCCGCCGCGCAGCATCGCTACGCCAAAACAAGCGGACAGCGCAATCAGCCTGCCATCATGAAATGTCGGCGTTTTCGTAAGCGCATCGCTGAGCCGCCTCACCCGCTGCTTCGCATCCTCTAATCGGGTGCAATCGAGTAAAAAGCCAAATTCATCACCACCGATTCGGGCCGCGACTTCAGTATCGCCAATGGAACACTGCAACCGCGATGCAATTTCCATCAGGGCGAGGTCACCTGCCGCATGTCCAAATTTATCATTAATAGTTTTCAATTGGTTGACATCCATAAACACCACAGCGCCGCCAATTTCGTTTAAGGATAAGCCACTCAATTTTTTGTTGATCGCCGATAGAAAATGGCGCCGGTTATAAAGAGGAGTCAGCGTATCGCGCTGCGCCACCCGCTCCAACTCGGCCAAGGCGGCACGCAGATTCGCATTCTCGCGCTCCAACGCTGAGCAGCGCGCGCGCGATTGCACCAAATCTTCCCAACATCCTGTGTTTGGGCATTTATATGGCCCAGCAACAGAGGCGCTTTGATCGCCGATCATCCGCATAACACCCCCACAATGCTACCCGAGCTTCTATGCACAAGTGACATGCCTCATGTCATTATATCGCAATTCTCTACCAAGTCGTAAACGAATTACGCCCAGCGTTGCCCGCGCCGATGCGAATCGCTAGGGGGGGTAGCTCCTAATCACGGTGAATCACCGGCAACAGGGGTAAAGATCAATATGGCAGACAGCGCACCGCTCGTCGGCGTCATCATGGGCAGCCAGTCGGATATGCCGACGATGGAAGAAGCCGTCCAAATTCTCGAAAGCTTGGGCATCCCGCACGAAGTCCGCATCATTTCCGCCCATCGCACGCCGGATCGCCTTGTTGATTATGCCAAATCTGCTGTCTCGCGCGGCCTGAAGGCCATTATTGCGGGCGCGGGCGGTGCTGCGCATCTGCCCGGCATGGTCGCCGCGATGACGCGCATCCCCGTGCTCGGCGTGCCCGTGCAATCCGCCGCTCTCAGCGGCGTCGATAGCCTGTATAGCATCGTCCAAATGCCCGGCGGCGTCCCTGTCGCCACCTTCGCTATCGGCAAACCGGGCGCCAAAAACGCCGGGCTTTTCGCCGCCGCTATGCTGGCGGTTCAGGATGAAGCGCTGGCAAACCAGCTGGACGCATGGCGCAGCGCGCAAAGTGACAGCGTCGCCATCACCCCCGAACGAAAGGCATAAGCCATTTTGCTGCCTCCCGGATCAACTATCGGAATTTTGGGCGGCGGTCAGCTTGGCCGTATGCTCGCCATCCCCGCCGCTCAACTGGGTTATCAGGTGCATATTTACGCACCCGAAAGCGAATCGGTCGCATCCCATGTGGCCGCGCGGCATATTTGCGCCGGCTGGGATGATCAGCAGCGCCTCGCCGAATTTGCCGCGGCCTGTGATCTGATCACGCTGGAATTTGAAAATGTTCCCGTGGAAACGGTGGAGTTTTTATCCGCCCATGTTCCTGTGCGCCCCGGCGCAAAAGCCCTGCAAATGGCGCAAGACCGTCTGGTCGAAAAAACCTTCGTTGCCGATCTGGGCGGCCGCACAGCGCCCTTCGCTGCCGTGCCGGATCGCTCAGCGCTGGATGCCGCCATCGCCGCCATTGGCGCGCCGGCGATTCTCAAAACCGTCCGCATGGGCTATGATGGCAAGGGTCAGGCGCGCCTAAGCAGCGCCGATGATGCCGATGCCGCATGGCAGGCGATCGGCGGCCAACCCGCCGTCTTGGAAGGCTTTGTCCGCTTCGATCATGAATTTTCCGTCCTCTTGGTGCGCGGCATTGATGGAGAAATTCGCTATTGGAACAGCAGCCTCAATATCCATGAAAACGGTATATTGGCGCGCTCCACCCTGCCGCCGCCTGCCATCATCCTCGATCAACAACCCGCTGCCCGCGCGATGATGGCCAAAATCGCGGATGCTTTGGATTATGTTGGCGTTCTCACAGGCGAGTTTTTCGCCACCGATAGCGGGCCGATTTTCAACGAAATGGCCCCCCGTGTGCACAATAGCGGCCATTGGACCATCGAAGCCGCCGTCACCAGCCAGTTTGAAAACCATATTCGCGCCGTCACCGGCCTGCCGCTGGGCAGCACAGACACGCCGATTTTGCCCGTGCGCATGGATAATCTGATCGGTGAAGACATCAACCGCCTGCCTGCCCTGTTGGAAAAGGGCATTGCCCATGCCCACCATTATGGCAAAAGCCAGATTCGCGCAGGACGCAAGCTTGGCCATGTCACATGGGTGGGCGACGTTCCTGACGCGGCCGAACAAAAGAATAAGCATGGGAGCAGCGCATGAATCGACCCGATATCACGCTCATTCTGGCGCGCGCCGCCAATGGGGTGATTGGCATCGGCGGAAAAATGCCATGGCATCTGCCGGCGGATTTGCGGCGTTTCAAACAATTGACCATGAATCGTCCAATGATCATGGGCCGCAAAACCTTCGATAGCCTGCCTGCCGTGCTGGAAGGTCGCCGTCATATCGTGCTGACCCGTGATAAAGGCTGGGAAGAAGAAGGCGCAGAACCGGTCCATAGCGTGGAAGAGGCGCTGCGCCTGGCCAATGCGCCCCATGTCATGGTGATTGGCGGCGCCGAAATTTACCGTCTCTTCCTGCCGCTGGCGACGCATATCGAGCTAACCGAAGTCCATGCCGAACCAGCAGGCGACGCGCAGATCGACTATCCCTCCGCCGATCTATGGCAAGAACGCAGCCGCGAATCCCATGGCGCAGAGCAAGGCCGACCAGCCTATGATTTTGTCCGCTTCGCCCGCACCCCGCAGCCTGTAGGGGCGCTATGATGCGGCGCGGTCGGATCGCCCTGATCATCGTCGCGCTGCTTGCGCTGCTGCTCGCTACCCTTTTTGCGGTCGGGCCGGGCATAGCCGAACGGTCAATGAATCAAACCCTGTCGGCACCGCTGCCGCCGGTCAGCGAACGGGCCAAGCAGCTTCACGCCAGCCTGACCATCGTCGATCTTCATAGCGACACTTTGCTGTGGCAGCGCTCTTTCAACGATCGTGCGAAGCGCGGCCATGTCGATCTGCCGCGCCTGCAAGATGGCCATGTCGCGCTGCAAATCTTGTCCAGCGTCACCAAAACACCCGCCGGGCAAAATTATGATGCCAATGGCGCCGATAGCGACAATATCCGTTGGCTGGCCATCGCCCAGCTTCAACCGATGCGCACATGGGGCTCCTTGCTCCAGCGATCCTTATGGCATGCGGAAAAGCTGGATCGCGCCATTTCGGCCGCGGATGGCCGCTTGCTGGGCGTGACGGATCCCGCCTCGCTTGACGCCTTATTGGCGGGCCGTTCCGCTGCCACCGCCGCTAGCCAGCCTCCTGTCGGCGCCCTGCTCAGCATCGAGGGGCTACAAAATCTGGAAGGGGATATCCAAAATCTGGATCGCCTCTATCAAGCTGGTTTTCGCATGGCTGGCCTGACCCATTTTTTTGATAATGAGCTGGCTGGCTCCATGCACGGCCTCAAAAAAGGCGGGCTGACGCCCTTTGGCCGCCGCGTGGTATCGCGGATGGAGGCGCTGGGCATGATCGTTGATATCGCGCATCTCAGCCCCGCCGGGGTCACCGATGTGCTGGCCATGGCGCGCCGCCCTGTTGTCTCCAGCCATGGCGGCGTGCAGGCCACCTGCGCCGTCAACCGCAATCTCAGTGATGATCAAATTCGCCAACTTGCCGCCACCGGCGGTTTGATCGGCATCGGTTATTGGGATGGCGCCGTGTGCGATCCCTCGCCCGCCAGCATTGCCAAGGCGATGCGCCATGTCCGCGATTTGGTCGGCATTCGCCATCTGGCGCTGGGCAGCGATTATGACGGCGCCGTCACAGTGGCGTTTGACACATCGAACCTGATCCAGATCACCCAGGCTTTGATCGATATCGGCTTCACGGATGACGAGATTCGCGCGGCCATGGGCGGCAATGCCCTGCGCGTTCTCAGCGCTGGCTTAATGCCTCTCACCCCGCCCCCTCCTGCAGATGGCCCGGAAAATTCATAATGATTCGTTTAAACGGCCATTTGCCTATCGCCGCTGATTTGCGCGGTGGTGTCATCGCCTTGGGAAATTTCGATGGCTTTCATGGCGGCCATCAGGCCGTTGTTGGCCGCGCCGTGCGCCATGCCCGCGATGAAGGCCGCCCCGCCATTGTCGCCACCTTTGATCCCCATCCCGTGCGCTATTTCAAGCCTGACGCCGCCCCCTTCCGCCTCACCACTTTGGATCAGCGTCAGGAATATTTTGCCGCTGCCGGGGCCGATGCCATGCTGGTCTTGCCCTTTGATGCCCAGCTTGCGGCAACCAGCGCGGAAGATTTCATCACCGGCCTGCTGCTGGAACGCTTCGGGGCTGCTGGCGTAGTGACGGGCGCCGATTTCGTTTTCGGCAAAGGGCGCAGCGGCAATGTCGTCACGCTTGCCGATCATGCCCGCCGCCTTGGCTTTTTCACCGAAATGGTCGCCCCGGTGGACGATCATCAATTGGCCATTTCCTCCAGCCGCATCCGCGATGCACTGCGCGACGGCGATCCCCAAGCCGCCGCCCGCTTGCTCACCCGCCCCTTCACGGTGCGCGGCACCGTCCAGCATGGCGATAAAAATGGCCGCAAACTGGGCTTTCCCACCGCCAATATCGATATGGGCAGCTATGTTCGCCCTCATTATGGCATTTATGCCGTCACCGGCCATTTGCCGGATGGGCGCGTGTTGAAGGGCGCGGCCAATCTCGGCATTCGTCCCAGCTTCGATCCGCCGGTCGAACTGCTGGAGCCGCATTTCTTTGATTTTGCCGAAGATCTTTATGGCCAGCAAATCGATATTGCCTTTCATCATTTCTTGCGCCCCGAAGCAAAATTCACCTCGATGGACGCGCTGATGGATCAGATGAAAAGCGATTGCGATCAGGCCCGCAGCTTGCTCACAGCCGCCTGATTCACAGCAAAAGAAGCGGTTTTCCTGCACGCCATGGTTTGCGCCGACGCAAATCTGCGCTAAGCGCGCGAGCATGACCGACTCTGCGCCCGACTATCGCGATACTGTTTTCCTTCCCAAGACGGACTTTCCTATGAAAGCCGGACTGCCGCAGAAGGAACCCAAAATATTGGCCCAATGGGCCGAACAGAATCTGGAACAACAGATTCGCGAAGCCCGCAAAGGGCGCGATCAATTCATTCTGCATGATGGCCCGCCTTATGCGAATGGCGATATGCACATCGGCCATGCGCTGAACCACATCCTCAAGGATATGGTGGTGCGCACCCAAACGCTCAAAGGCCTCGACGCCCCCTATGTTCCCGGTTGGGATTGCCACGGCCTGCCCATCGAGTGGAAAGTCGAAGAGCTTTATCGCAAGAAAAAGAAGAATAAGGACGAGGTTCCCGTTGAGGAATTTCGCGCCGAATGCCGCGCCTATGCGCAAAATTGGGTGAATATTCAGCGCGATCAGCTCAAGCGTCTGGGCATTGGCGGCGATTGGGACAATCCCTATCTCACCATGGATTTTGCGGCGGAAGCCACCATTGTTGGCGAACTGCTGAAATTCGCCGAAAATGATATGCTCTATCGCGGCGCCAAGCCGGTGATGTGGTCGCCGGTGGAAAAAACCGCGCTGGCAGAAGCAGAGGTGGAATATGAAAATATCACCTCGACCCAGATCGATGTGGCGTTCGAGATCGTCGAAAGCAAAATCCCCGAATTGGTCGGCGCTTACGCCGTCATCTGGACCACCACGCCATGGACCATCCCCGTCAATCAGGCTTTGGCTTATGGCAATGACGTGGAATATGGCCTTTATGCGCATGAGGACGGCCGCAAATATATCTGTGCCGTCGATTTAAAAGATCAAATCGCAGCGCGTTGGCTTAAGGCCGATGAGCCGTTGCTGATTGTCAAAGGCGCCGACCTCGCCGGCACCATCGCGCGCCACCCGATGCACGCGCTGGGCGATTTTTATGCCCGCCCCCGCCCCTTCCTCGCGGGCGATTTCGTCACCACCGAAAGCGGCACCGGCCTTGTCCACATGGCCCCCGATCATGGGGAAGATGATTTTGATCTGTGCAAAGCCAATGGCATCGAGCCGCAATTTGCGGTGATGAACGATGGCCGCTACCGCGATGATTGGCTGTGGCTGGGCGCAGACGACGAACGCCGCATGTCGGTGATCAACAACAAATTTAACGCGCCCGATGGCCCCATCTGCGCCGATCTTAGCGCCGCTGGCGCCTTGCTCGCGGCCTCGGCGGATTATGCTCACAGCTATCCGCACAGCTGGCGTTCCAAAGCCAAAATCATCTATCGCTGCACGCCGCAATGGTTTGTGCCGGTCGATAAGGTGATGACCCATATCTCGCCCAAAAGCCGCGCCGAAAAAGGCTGGGAAAATGAAGGCGGCGCGCTCGATCCCGCCCATGAAACACTCTGCTCAGCGCCGACCCTGCGCGAAGCCGCGATGCAGGCCATCGCCGACACCCGCTTCATCCCGGAAAAAGGCCGCAACCGCATCGGCTCCATGGTCGAAAGCCGCCCCGATTGGGTGCTGTCGCGCCAGCGGGCTTGGGGCGTGCCGATCACCCTCTTTGTGAACCGCCAAACCGGCCAATATTTGAACGACCCCGTCGTCAACGCCCGCATCATCACCGCTGTCTCGCAACAAGGCGTCGATGCTTGGTCCGATGCGCGGGCGCAGGAATATCTCGGCAGCGATTATGATGCCGCCGATTATGAGCGCATCGTCGATATTCTCGATGTGTGGTTCGACAGCGGCTCCACCCACGCCTTTGTGCTGGAAAGCGGCCGCTGGCCCGCTTTGGTGCGCCATGATGATGGCACCCACCCCGCCGATCTTTATCTGGAAGGATCGGATCAACATCGCGGCTGGTTCCAAAGCTCGCTGCTGGAAAGCTGCGGCACCCGCGGCAAGGCGCCCTATAAAGCCGTGCTCACCCATGGCTTCACCATGGATGCCAAGGGCTTTAAAATGTCCAAATCCTTGGGCAACACCATCAGCCCGATTGATTTGATGCGCGATTATGGCGCCGATATTCTGCGCCTCTGGGCGCTCAGCGTCGATTTCACCGAAGATCATCGCATCGGCAAAGAAATTCTGGGCGGTGTGGCGGATCAATATCGCAAGCTGCGCAACAGTTTCCGCTATATGCTCGGCGCGCTGCAAGATTTTAGCGAAGAGGAACGCGTCACCGATATTGCGGCGATGCCGGAACTCGAACGCTATATGCTGGGCCTGCTCGCCGATCTGGATCGCAAATTGGCGCAAGCCGTCGATGATTTTGATTTCAACAGCTACACCCGCCTGCTTTCCGATTTCTGCAACGAAGATCTGTCGGCTTTCTACTTCGATATCCGCAAGGATGTCCTCTATTGCGATCTCGGCCCCGCCGCCCCCTTGGGCACGGATACCCGCCGCGCCTATCGCAGCGTACTAGACATTTTGTTCCACGCATTGGTGCGCTATGCTGCGCCCGTCCTTGTCTTCACAGCCGAGGAAGTGTGGACCAGCCGCTATCCCGATGATGGCAGCGTCCATTTGCTGGAATGGCCGACACTACCGGCAGCAAAAGCGGACATCAAAATGTGGGCAAGATGGAAGGACATTCGGACCGCCCGTAGCTTCATAAATGAGGCAATCGAACCCCTAAGACGTGAAAAAACCGTTCGCTCCAGCTTGGAAGCCGAAGTAATTCTTCGCATTCAGGATCCGACCGCTGTAGCCGCATGTCAATCCGTTGATATGTCAGAAATCTGCATCACTGCCTCCTGTCAAATCGCCAATGACGATGATGGTGTTTTAGTGAAGCGCACGGAAAATCACAAATGCGGTCGTTGTTGGCGTCACCTGCCCGAAGTCGGCGCAGATGGTGACTTGTGCCAGCGTTGCGACACGCTATTAAAATCTGCATGACCCATTCCGCATCCCGCCATTTTCGCACCGGTCTGGCCTTTGCCCTGCTGGCGTTTCTGCTCGATCAGCTGACCAAATGGATCATCATCGGGCCGGTAGCGTTGCAGGAAAAGCGGGTCGTCGAAATCTTGCCCATTTTCAATCTGACATGGGCCGAAAATTGCGGCATTTCGTTATCGATGTTCGCCAATTGCACCGACACCACCCGCTGGACCTTGGTGGCGATCACTAGCTTGGTCGCCGCCGCCGTGGCCTTTTGGATGCGGCGGGAAGAGCAAAAAGGCGATGTCATCGCCCTATCGCTGATTCTTGGCGGCGCGCTGGGCAATATATTGGACCGCGCACGTCTGGGCTATGTCGTTGATTTTGCGGATCTGCATTTTGGCGATTTTCGGCCATTCATGATTTTCAACATCGCCGATGCCTGTATTTCCATTGGCGTGGTTTTGCTGGTTGCGCGGGCGATCTTCTTGGGCGAAAAGAAGCCCAAGTCATCCGGATCGGCTGCCGGCCGTGAATGATAGTGAATATTTTTGGGGCGTATCAGGAGTTTTTTCGTGAAGCGTAGCACTGCCATCCTATCCGCCTCTATCCTCGGCCTCACCGTGTCGGCATGTGGATCCAACAATTTGTTCAGCCGCGATCGGCCTGATGAATTTGCTGTCTCGCGTCAGGCGCCGTTGATTGTGCCGCCGGAATATGCCCTCACGCCGCCCGCCCCCGGCTCGGCGCGGCCCGCTGGTGAAAACACCGCAGAACAGACCCTGCGCACCCTTTTTGGCGGCCCATCGCCGCGCAGCGCCAGCGAAGCAGCGATCATCAGCAGCGCCGATGGCGATCGCGCCGATCCCGGTGTGCGCAGCAATGTCGGCAGCCCCGATACACAGGTTGTCGACAAGGGCCGCACGGTGCGCGACATATTGGCCGCCCCTCAAGGCGATGGCCGCGAAGCGCGCGCCGCCATTCCCGGCGCCTGACACCAGCCGGTCACGCAAGAAAAAAGCCCGCCTTTCACAGCGGGCTTTTTTCTGTCTTCAGCATCCTGCCCGATGAGCTCATCGCTCAGGCGCGCGCGCCCTCATCAGCGAAATTGGCGCTATTGTGGCGCAGCGCCTTCAGCACCACCTCCACAATATGCGGCGCGTTCAAGCCGGCCTCATCATATTGCGCCTGCGGGCTATCCTGATCCTGAAACACATCCGGCAGACGCATCGTGCGCAGCTTCAGCCCAGCATCGATCAGCCCTTCATCGCTGGCCAGCGTCAACACATGCGCGCCCAGCCCGCCAATCGCGCCTTCCTCAATCGTCACGCAAACCTCATGATTAGCCAGCGTCTTGCGGATTAAATCTTCATCCAAGGGCTTGGCAAAGCGCAAATCAATCACACTGGTGGAAAGGCCGCGCGCCTCCAGATCCTCTGCCGCTTTCAGCGCTTCGGCCAGCCGGGTGCCGAGGGACAAAATGGCCACCATCTTGCCTTGTTTCACCACGCGCCCTTTGCCGATTTCCAGCTTGATCGGCACCTCGGGCAATTCCAGCCCCAAGCCGCCACCGCGCGGATAGCGAAAGGCAATCGGCCCATCATCATATTCAGCGGCGGTATAGGTCATATGCACCAATTCCGCTTCATCTGCTGCCGCCATCACCACCATATTGGGCAGAGTCGCCAAATAGGTGATGTCAAATGATCCAGCATGGGTCGATCCATCCGCGCCCACCAGCCCAGCCCGATCAATGGCAAAGCGCACCGGCAGATTCTGAATCGCCACATCATGCACCACCTGATCATAGGCGCGCTGCAGGAAGGTGGAATAAATCGCCGCAAAGGGCCGCATTCCCTGCGCCGCCAGCCCGGCGGCAAAGGTCACGGCATGTTGCTCCGCAATGCCGACGTCAAAGCTGCGATCGGGATGGACTTTGGCAAAACGGTCCACGCCGGTTCCCGATGGCATGGCGGCGGTAATCGCCACGATGCGCTTGTCCGTTTCCGCCAGTTTCGCCAGCGTGTCGCCGAAAACATTTTGATAGGCGGGCGGCCCAGCCGGGCCTTTCTGCTGCTCACCCGTCACCACATTGAATTTCTGCACGCCATGATATTTATCGGCGGCGGCTTCTGCCGGGGCATAGCCCTTGCCCTTGCGGGTCACCGCATGGATCAACACCGGGCCATGGTCGCTATCGCGCACATTTTCCAGCACGGGAATCAGATGGTCCAGATTATGACCATCAATTGGGCCGATGTAATAAAAACCCAATTCTTCGAATAAGGTGCCGCCCATCGCCATGCCGCGGGCAAATTCATCGGTCTTGCGGGCGGCCTTGTGCAAAGGCTCGGGCAGGCGGCGGGCAAAGCGCTTCGCCACTTCGCGCAGGCCGATAAAGGGCCGGGATGACACAAGCCGCGCCAGATAGGCGGAAAGCGCGCCCACCGGCGGCGCAATCGACATATCATTATCGTTCAAAATCACCACAAGGCGGCCACCGGCATCCTTGGCATTGTTCATCGCTTCATAGGCCATGCCGGCCGACATGCTGCCATCGCCAATCACCGCAATGCCGCGCCCCGCCTCGCCCTTCAGCTTGCGGGCGATGGCAAAGCCCAGCGCCGCGCTGATCGAGGTGCTGCTATGAGCCGCGCCAAAAGGGTCATATTCGCTCTCGGCGCGCTTGGTAAAACCGCTTAATCCGCCGCTTTGGCGCAGCGTGCGGATCCGATCCCGCCGCCCCGTCAAGATTTTGTGCGGATAGCATTGATGGCCGACATCCCACACCAGCTTATCATCCGGCGTGTTAAACACATAATGCAGCGCCACCGTCAATTCCACGACACCCAGGCCAGATCCCAAATGTCCGCCAGTGGTGCCAACGGCCGAGATCATTTCGGCGCGCAGCTCATCAGCCAATTGGCGAAGCTGTTCAGGTTTCAATTTGCGGAGGTCAGCGGGGACATCCACCGTGTCGAGCAGCGGCGTATGCGGGCGGTCAGTCATGCGGCGGTCTTAATCCTAAGCATCCAATAAGTCGAACAGAAACCATGGGCCTTCACGGCCCCTCATTCCTCAATGCCTAATATCCGCTTCCAGTTGCCAACACCCCTCTTTGGCCCGGAAAACCAACACCCCTCCAGCGCCGCTTTTCTGAAACGCATATCCCATGCCTTCATCATCCGGCGTATCGACAAAGCGTCCCCACACCCAAGTCACAGTGCGGCGACTGGGCACGCTCTCGTCCACCGTAAAGTCCACCGGCACCAGATCCTTATGGCTGCCATGATGTCCGCGCATGGTGTCGACCGATGCGCGGGTAAAGATTTGCGTATCCACGGGCCGCAGCGGAAAAGAGGATAGGTCCAAATATCGCTCCAACGGCATCGGGCGCGGCGTCTGGTCATCAATGGATGCAAAGGAAAGCTCCGCCGCGCTATAGCGTTGCTGCACCATATCATCGGCGGCAAAGCTGAACAAAAATGTCGAAAAATCGCCATGACGGCAAGCCATCTCTGCTTCTTGCAAAAAGGCCCCTGCGCCATCCGCACCGCCCTTTTCCTGTGCCGCAGCGGGCGCAGGCCAAGGCGCCAGGCTCGCCAGCATTAACGCCGCCATAGCACCAAGATGGCGCTTAGCCCTGCCACTAACCCTGCCCTGAGCTTTGCCTTGTTTCGCTGCAATTTTGGCCATCATCATATGTCCGTTCCCGTCTCGCTCGCCTCAGCTCTATCCGCTTCCTCTTGTGCCCGCGCCATTATCTCTGCCTGCGTATAAAGGCCGCGCACCATCATATCGGTAAACACCAGCATCACACCCAAAGCGCCGGTGATAATCGCCACCGCCACAGCGGGCACGCGGCCAAAGTCACCGATCCAGCCCTGTTTTGCACCCAGCCCGATCAGCAATGTCGCCGCCATCAGCGCATATCCGGCATATCGCCCGGCCTTTGTCATCCCGCACCTCTGCCAGCTTCACCAGCCGCTTGGTCGCCCACGCACGTCGCATCGGCTTTGCCACTCACCCCATGAAAGCAAATGGCACGGCCCGCAAGCCGCCCTGTGCCTTATCCCCTTCTGATCGCAGCTGATCCTTGGCTCCACCCGCCGCGCCAAAGCGCCCCCCGGCTGGACAGTTGCGGCCCTGTGCGATAGACCCTGCCCCACACACCCCGGGGAGCATGGCGTGCAATCGTCTGCTGAGAGCGGAATATCCCGCGACCCGTTGAACCTGATCCCAGTAATGCGGGCGGAGGGAGGGCGGAATTTTCAGCTGCGACACCCAAGGCCAGAAAATTCGATCTCACTCCGATATTTATGGAGTGACTGCCATGGCTGATTATGAATCTCCTCGCCCAGCTGAAACCAATGCTATTCCCGCCGCATCCCATCTCGGCGTCACCACGGGCCCGATTCGGGGCAGCCGGAAAGTCCATGTCTCCACCCCTTCGGGCAGCGGCATTCGTGTCGCCATGCGCGAAATTCATCTCGATCCCCATTCGGGCGAGCCACCCGTGCGCGTTTACGACACGTCAGGGCCCTATACCGATGATCGCGCCACCATTGATATTCATCAGGGCCTGCCCGAACTGCGCCGCGACTGGATCCGTTCACGCGGCGATGTCGAGGAAGTCCCCCAGCGTGAAGTCCGGCCAGAAGATAATGGCCAGCTCGGCCCCGATCGCTCCGCTGGCGTGCCGCCCTTCCCCAACGTCCGCAAGCAAGTGCTGCGCGCCAAGGCGGGCCAAAATGTCAGCCAAATGCATTATGCCCGGCGCGGCATCATCACCCCCGAAATGGAATATGTCGCCACCCGCGAAAATCTGGGCCGCGAACGTCTGGCGGAATATATCCGCGACGGTCAGGATTGGGGCGCGTCCATCCCCGATTATGTCACGCCCGAATTTGTCCGCGAAGAAGTGGCCCGTGGCCGCGCCATCATCCCCAGCAATATCAACCATCCCGAATCCGAACCGATGGCGATTGGCCGCAATTTTCTGGTCAAAATCAACGCCAACATCGGCAATAGCGCGGTCGCATCCGATGTCGCCAGCGAAGTGGACAAGATGGTCTGGTCGATCCGCTGGGGCGCGGACACCGTTATGGACCTTTCCACCGGCCGCAACATCCACGACACCCGCGAATGGATTTTGCGCAACTCGCCCGTGCCCATCGGCACCGTGCCCATCTATCAAGCGCTCGAAAAAGTCGGCGGCATCGCTGAAGAACTAACATGGGAAATCTTCCGCGACACGCTGATTGAGCAGGCCGAACAAGGCGTCGATTATTTCACCATCCACGCCGGCGTCCGCCTGCCCTATATCCCGCTGGCCGCCAACCGCGTCACGGGCATAGTCAGTCGCGGCGGCAGCATCATGGCCAAATGGTGCCTCGCCCACCACCGCGAAAGCTTCCTCTACGAACGCTTCGACGAAATCACCGAAATCATGCAAGCCTATGATATCGCTTATAGCTTGGGCGACGGCCTGCGCCCCGGCTCCATCGCCGACGCCAATGATGAAGCGCAATTCGCCGAACTCTACACCCTCGGCGAACTCACCAAACGCGCATGGGCGCAGGATGTGCAGGTGATGATCGAAGGCCCCGGCCACGTCCCGATGCACAAGATCAAGGAAAATATGGACAAGCAGTTGGAGGCTTGCGGCGAAGCCCCCTTCTACACGCTTGGCCCGCTGACTACAGATATTGCGCCGGGCTATGACCATATCACCAGCGGCATCGGCGCCGCCATGATCGGCTGGTATGGCACCGCCATGCTCTGCTACGTCACGCCCAAAGAGCATCTCGGCCTGCCCGACCGCGACGATGTGAAAGTCGGCGTCGTCACCTATAAGCTCGCCGCCCACGCCGCAGACCTTGCCAAGGGCCACCCCGCCGCCAAAGTCCGCGACGATGCCCTCTCCAAGGCCCGCTTTGAATTCCGCTGGCGCGACCAGTTCAACCTCTCGCTCGATCCAGACACGGCGGAAAATTACCACGATCAAACCCTGCCCGCCGAAGGGGCCAAGACCGCGCATTTCTGCTCCATGTGCGGCCCCAAATTCTGCTCGATGAAAATCAGTCAGGAAGTGCGGGAATTCGCCGCCAAGCAAAACCAGCCCGCCACCGCCTTCATCGCAGCGGAAGATTCCCCGGCAGACGCCGCCCGCACCGAAGCCGAAGCCGAAGCGGGCATGGCCGAAATGTCCAAAGTCTTCAAAGCCACCGGCAGCGAACTCTATATGGGCGCCGGCGATAGAGAGCATGATTAAGCCCTCTCCTCATCCGGTCCGCGGCTCCATCATCGGCCGCTGACCGTCACCCTACCCCCACAGGCGCCGTCCCTCTGCGCCTGTGGACCGGGCTGGCTCCCCCCATATGTGAACCAGCCCACCCCCGCCCTATCGGCGGCGGATCCCCCTGTTCACTGGCCATCATTTGCGTCATGAGGTCAGCCATGACCATCTCGCTCATCTCGCTGATCGACAGCGCCCACGCCCGCTACACCGAATATTTCGCCGATGCCGTCACCCGCGCCAAATCGGAAAACCCCGATGTCGTCAGCGAATTCCTCCTTCCCCTCAGCGATGACAGCATCCCCTTCCCCTACCGCCATTTCCGCGCCGACCTGATGGGCGAAGACGAAGACGACAACACCCGCGCCGTCGAACTCTGGCAAGATCCCCCCAGCGAAGAAGGCGACCCCGAAGCGCGCGCCTATGCCTTCAACCTCGGCACCGTCAGGGTAGAAATCCACCCCTTCACATGGTGCGCCGCGCAAATCACCTTCGATCATGAATTAAGCGACGAAAGCCTCATCGCCGACTATCTCGAAGAGTGGATGGACCCACAGGACCGCGCCTATGACAATGGCGAAGCCTATGCCTTCGCCATCCACTCCGCGACCCAAATCCAGCAAAGCAGCCCCGAAAGCACCGCCGCCTCCGAAACCGCCACAGGCCGCTCCACCGATCCCTACGCCGCCGAAGAATGGGACGAAGACGACACCCCCCCGCGCCTCTCCACCCTAACCCTAGACCTAGGCACAGCCCCCGCCGAAGCCCTCATCGATTTGATCGAACGGCTGACCTTAGACGGCGCAACAGAAATTCTTATCCGCAGCAATTCCCGTGAGGGGATTGAGAAGGAGCATTATTAAGAAAACCTCCTAAGAATATATAAATTAAATAATATATCAAATTATATTAAGTACCGTAGGCGCTTAAATCTGTAATTATAAAAATTAAACGAAAAACAATCACACCCAACCTTGAAACATGCCGCCATTAAACCAATATAGATTTTCGGCAGACGACACCGAGGGGTTCCCCTTCAGTAAAGCCTCCGCCTCCTGAAATCGCTGGCCCAACGCGGCTTCGTCGCGCTGAGTCAGGGCCTCGGCCACTTGGCTACTTACGACTATCCGGTAACGGATAATGATCGTTCCACACTACGCTCCGCCGACTTGGGATAATTTAGGTTAAGTTGGCGAGCACAAATGAATAACGCACTACAGCGATCACTTGACGCGTCCAGACTCAAAAGCATATGGGCGAAACGCCGTCACAATCTTATAAAAAGTTGCTCCGGCATTGATCGAATATCAGGCGATCAATTCGAAGCGAATCTATCTCACTCCCTAAGTGAAGCAAGAAACAGAGCTTTATCGAATTACCGCTCATCTGGTTTACTTGCGATTCCTGCCCCGAAGCCATCAGGCGGTTATCGGGTCATTTGCGTTCCCACAATTTCTGATCGCCTCATTCAGTTCGCTATCCAACACGAAGTTATAGAAACTGTAAAAAAGAACGGCCTTTTAAATGCCGTTAGCTACGGGATCATCCCGAACGAAAGTCGAACAGTTCAAGACGCTCGGTCAGCGGCAATAGCGATACGCACAGCTTCCGGCTGGGCTTATAAATGCGACATTGTAAAATTCTTCGACAACGTTCCGCGAGAATATCTTAAGGGCGCCGTTAGGCGAACGCTTCGACTACCTTCTATGTACCGCGTAATAGATCAAATCATCGACACCGAGATCTGTAACGGCATAGGTCGTGACTGGGAGAACATCGTCGCAAGTAACGGTATTGTCCGCGGCATAGGCATTAGACAGGGAATGCCACTCTCGCGCCTCCTTGCTTCCATACTTTTGAAAGATTTAGACCACGCGATCATGAAGCGCGGGACTAAAGCCATACGCTATGTCGATGACATAATCGCTTTTTTTGACAGCGAAAAAGAGTGTCACGATTTCGACAGCTTCATCAAAAAGCAACTGGATAAACTGAGCTTATCAATTGGGATCATAGAGGACAAAAACTCTAAAACGTCGATATGTCCACCAACGAAAGAGATTGAATTTCTAGGAATGGAACTTCGTCCCTACAAGTCTAATTATAGGCTATTCGTCCCCAGCAAAGTGAGTGAAAAAATAGGGGAGAAAATATTCCGGTCGACCGATATTAAATCAATCAAAACCAACATGACGACGTTGAACGAAATTTTGAACAGCCTGCAGAATCTTAAGAAAGGCTATATTTCGGCCTATTCTGGCGCACAAAACATGGATGGCTTCGTAAAATATATCGTACAAGAAAGTGAAGTCGCGTTGACGAAAGCCGTTGAGCAAATTCTGAACATCGACGCTCACAACCTCACGGAGATCCAGCGCTTATTCCTAGGTATTGCGCGTCCCGAACGAAAACAAGAAACGCAATCTTCGCGCTCACGCAAGAAAAGGTGCCCCCCCTTTCCTACATTCCCCCGCCATGCTTCATAATCATCCATGGCAAAAACACCCAAAACTTCACCCAAGGGCGCGGACGGCAAAGCTACCGCGCTCACCCCTGTCCGCTTGCGCGCTCGCCACGATGGCTGGACGCCGGAACGCCAAGTCGCCTTCCTCGAATCTTTGGCCGAAACCGGCTGCGTCCAACAATCCGCCGCCCATGTCGGCCTGTCCCACACCTCGGCCTATAATCTGCGCCGCCGTCCCGAAGCCCAAGCCTTCCGCCTCGCATGGGACGCCGCGCTCGATTTCGCCGTGCGCCGCTTGGCCGATGCCGCCCTATCCCGCGCTATTCACGGCGTTGCCGAACCCATTTTCTATCGCGGGCAGCAAGTGGGCGAACGGCGCGTCTTCGATGAACGCCTGACCCAATTCATCCTGCGCACCCGCGACCCCGCCCGCTTTGGCAAATGGCGCGAAGACCGCGAAGCCGTGCAACATTTCGACGGCCCCGCCCTTATCCTTAACCGCATGGCCAATCTCGCCGCCGATTCCGCCTATGATGGTGAGGACAGCGGCACCCCCGCCCCGCCAAACCCGCACATGCTCGCCGCCGCCCTCCAAGAATCGGGCCTTCTCGCCAGCAGCGAGCAGGAGGACTCCGTCGCCGCATCACACAGCTCCGCATCCACTCCCTCATGGGTGGAACAGACAGGGCGCGATTTTATCAACCACCCCATCACCTATCCGCCAGAATTTCCGGAAAACTTCTGATAAACGCCACAACAGGCGCAACTTCTCTTCGCGCGGCAGACCGTAAACTTCGGCAACTTCCAAATCCGCGCTCCTTAAACAGGCCCGAAAGCCAAACGCCTGAAGCCCATGAAGGAACCACCGCATCACCTCGCTGGTTATCCACCCGTTGCACAAACAGAAAAACACCCTGTCCGGTCACACCGTTCAGGCTCAACACCAGCAGGAGAGTTGCGTCATGACCATCCCCACCAACCGCCTGAAGCAAATCGCAAAATTCACCCCCATCGCGGCCATCAGCCTGGCCCTTTCCGGCTGCGCGGGCGGCATTTATGGCGACAATGATCGCTATGGCCGCAACAATGGGCCCTATTATGCCGATGATCATTATCGCGATGGCCCCAATTATCGCGAGCGCCGCCTTGGCAAAAATGATCAAGTCTATCGCGGGCGCGATGGCCGCTATTATTGCAAACGCTCCGATGGCACCACCGGCCTGATCGTTGGCGGCCTCGCGGGCGGGGTGCTGGGCAATGTCATCGCGCCGGGCGGGTCGAAAACGCTGGGCAGCATCTTGGGCGCCCTCGGCGGCGCGGCGGCTGGTCGCGCGATCGACAAGGGCGGCAACAATGATGTGCGCTGCCGCTGATCCTGATCTGCGCTAACAGGCGGCGATAAAAGCATAATTTGCGCCTTTATCGTCGCCGCCCCCTGTCTTAAACCTAGCCTTGATAAAGCGCCGCACTATGCCGCGGCTCCGCAAAGGAAGATCTGCGCAATGACGATAAAGCCCGAAAATCTGGCTCATAAATTCTGGCTCGGCGCGGCCATGCTGTTTCTGGCCGCCGCCCCGTCCGCTGCGCTAGCCGATGCCTCTGCACCCGGCAAAGAAAGCGCCCGCGCGTCAAGCCCCAGCCAGTCCAGCACCAATGCGCAAACCGCCCCAACCCTTATTCGCTATGTTGGCCAATATCCATTCGATGCAGTGAATGGCATCAGTTGGAATGCCCATCCCACCGTAAAAGCTGCGCTCAATGCCACGGTGAAGGATCGCGCTATTCTCAAGGCCATCACCACCACCATCGGCCCCTCAGCGCCGATTGAAATAGCGGATGGCACGATCATCGCTTGGTCGTGCCAACAGCATAATTGCGGCGATCATCAATGGTCTATCCGCATCAATCCGGCCACGGATGCGGCGACCATCTGCTATCATAACGCCGAAAAAACCGGCAGCGCATCTCGCTGGTTCCTGCCCGATGGCACCGAAGAAACACGGCCCGGAAGCTGCCAATAAATCTTTGGATGCGTTTCGGGATGAAAGGAGGGCGCGCGCCTCAGCGGGCCACGCCCGCCTTGTCCAGCTCGCTTTGCAAGCGCCGCGTCAACCACAGCCACCACATGCGAAAATCGGCAGCCAAGCTCCACAAGGGATAGGTGAAAGTGGCGGGCCGATTTTTCTCCACGCCAAAATGCGCCGCCCAAGCAAAGCCATAGCCCGCAACCGGCAACAGGATCAGCATCCACCAGCGACCGCTGGCTAGGGCCACCACGGCGAGCAGCAGCATCAGGCTGGTTCCGATATAATGCAGCGCCCGCGTCGCCGGTCGCCCATGCTCCCGCAGATAGAAAGGCCAGAATTCGGCGAAGCTCTGATAGTCCCGTGCCATCTATGCAGCATGAGATTAAAGCAATCGCGCGTCAAGATCGGGCAATTGCCAATCAATCCCGCTCTGCCCCCGCGCCGCCAGAAACGCATTGGCTTGGCTGAACGGCTTGGTCCCGAAAAACCCTTGATAGGCGGACAATGGCGAAGGATGCGGCGCGCATAGCAGCAAATGCGGCCCATCCGGCCCCAAGGCCTTGATTTGGCTGGCCGCTTTTTGGGCCTGATTGCCCCATAGGATAAAGACTTTCGGCACCTCATCTTCCGCCACCAGATGAAGGATATGATCGGTAAACTCTTCCCAGCCCCAGCCTTTATGCGATGCCGCCTTGCCTGCCTCCACCGTCAGCACCCGGTTCAGCAGCAACACCCCCTGATCGGCCCAATGCTGCAAAAACCCATGGCTCACGGGCACAGCGCCGACATCTGCGGCCAGTTCCTTGTAAATATTTCGAAGGCTCGGCGGAATGCGCACCTCAGGCTGCACGGAAAAGGCCAGGCCATGGGCCTGCCCCGCCCCATGATAGGGATCCTGACCCAAAATCACCACTTTCACCGCATCCGGCGAAACCCGTTCCAAAGCTGCAAACCACTGATCTTTGCGCGGATAGATTGACGCCCCCGCTGTTTCAGCCGCAGTCAATCGGCTCTCCAGTTGCGATAACAGACCGGCAGGCAGGTTTTGGCCTAACAGCCCAGCCCATGCTTCAGGGACTTTCGGCATTTTCATCATATTTTGCTCCAACAGAGGCGATGAATTTTGTCCAGCACCCTTGTTCCCGCTTCGCGCCAAAGCTAGGGCTGATCCTTCATATCCGGCCCCATGCAAAAGGCGAATATCATGTCCCCATCCATTGGCGAGGCGCTCACGCAATTGGAATCCGTGGTGCATCAGCGCCTTTCGGCGGGCGAAGCAACGCAAAGCTATGTCGCCAGCCTCGCCGCCAAAGGCCGCAAGAAAATCGCCGAAAAGCTGGGCGAAGAAGCCGTTGAAACCATCATTGCGGCCCTGACCGAAGACGATAAAGCCCTGACTGGCGAAGCCAGCGATTTAATCTTTCACCTGACCGTGCTGCTGGCAGAGCGCGGCGTGCAATGGAGCGATGTTGCAGCCGAACTGGATCGCCGCCACGGCACATCCGGAATCGACGAAAAGGCAAGCCGCAAGGCTTGAGTGAGGAGGATATTTGATGCCAATCGACGCCACCCTGCCCTATGATGATCAAAATATTTTTGCCCGCATCCTGCGCGGCGAATTGCCCTGCAAAAAAATATATGAAGATGAATATGCCTTTGCATTTCATGATATTAACCCGCAGGCGCCGCTCCATATATTGGTGATTCCCAAAAATGCTTATGTGAGCTGGGATGATTTTTCCGCTCGCGCTTCCGATGCCGAAATCGGCGGTTTTATCCGGGCCGTTGGCCATGTCGCGCGTGAGCATGGCTTGGTAGAGCCGGGCTATCGCCTGCTCGCCAATATCGGCCCCAATGGTGGACAGGAAGTACCGCATCTGCATGTGCATATCTTCGGCGGAAAAATGATGGGGCCCATGCTTTTACGCTAAAAATCTAGCTTCTAAGCGGGCCGATAACGCACATCATCTGTCCGATAGACAAAGCATCATTTTTCTAACATCATCCTCCCCAATCTATCCAGCCGGGGGAGGATATGTTGCCGAACATATCAAATATTGCGCCAAAGCGTGGGCACAGCGGATGGCAAAGCCGTCCGTTGCTAATCCTTGGAGCAGCGCTGGCCATGGCTTTCGGCGCGACGGCGGCAGCGGATAGCCCGCCGCAAGTCACACTGGCCGTGGCGGGCAATTCGCAAGGCAAAGCCGCGATGATTGATCGCTTCACACTGCGCTTTTCGGCTGACATAGTTCCTCTGGGCGATCCACGCGCCGATCCCCCCGCCACTTTCGACTGCAAAGCAAGCGCCAAGGGCCGCTGGATCGATAGCCGCAGCTGGGTACTGGAATTTGATCAGCCTTTGCCCGGCGGCGTCCGTTGCCATGTGGAATTAAAACCCAAATTGCGCACGGCTGCCGGACTGCAAGTGATCGGTCAGGATCGGTTTTTAATCGACAGCGGCGGACCAACCGCCCGCGCCGTGATGACCGGCGATGATTATGGCGGCATCGAAGAAGATCAAATTTTCCTGATCGCCACCAACACACCAGTGGACCGCGCCTCGGTCGGTCGCTTCGGCTATTGCGCGGTAGACGGTATTGGCGAAAAAATCCCGCTGGATGTGCTGCCCCCTGACACCTCCGCGCAGATATTGCGCGCCATGGGCCCAAACAATTATGAGGTGCAATCCTTCGCTTATCACGCTGGCTTTCCAATGCAGTTGGCAGCCCGCACCGCAAGCGATGCAGCGGCACTGGATCGCATTGTGCCCGCCAAATGCCGTCGTCCCCTGCCACCGGGGCGCAAAATGGCGCTGGTCTGGGACGCCCGCATCGCACAAGAGGGCGCGCCATCGCGCACCGCCGGGCGCGACCAACGGTTTGATTTTCGCATTCGGCCTGCCTTCACCGCGAAAATGTCGTGCAGCCGGGTCAATCCTCAGGCGGGCTGCAATCCGCTGAAGGATGTGATTCTGCGCTTCGCTTCTCCAGTCGCGAAAGACAGCGCCTTGGCTGTGCAACTGACAACGGCGGCGGGCGAAAGGATCGCGCCGCAGCTTCACCGGGATGACCAAAATGCGGCGCATATCACGCAAATCAGCTTTAAGGGCCCGCTGCCTCAGAATATTGAGGCCACTCTTACGCTTCCTGATAGCCTAAAAGACCAAAGCGGCCGGGGATTGGCCAATCGATCCAACTTCCCGCTACGTTTTAAAATTGATCGCGCCCCGCCACTGGTCAAATTCGCAGCCAATTTCGGAATTTTGGAGGCGTCTGAAGGCGGCGTGCTGCCGATCACCATTCGCGGCGTCGAGGCGGATCTGATGCAATCGCGCATGAGCCTGCCCACCCAGGCCGCCCGCATCGACGAAAAGGATGATGCGCAAATCGCCCGATGGTTGCGACAGGTCGAAAAGGCCGGTGCGACCGATATTCGCAGCGAGACAACGGCCAAAGGGCAAGAGCATCTGGTCAATTATACCGGCACCAAACCGCTGCTCAGCAAAGCCAATAACAATATTCGATCGCTTCGCCTGTCTCCTCCCGGCGGCGGGCGAGACTTTGAGGTGATCGGCATTCCGCTAAAAGAAAAGGGCTTTCATGTCGTGGAAGTGGCCAGCCCGGAATTGGGCGCCGCTTTGCTGGGCCGCCAATCCACCCGCTATGTCGCCGCCGCAGCCTTGGTCACCGACATGGCGGTGCATTTCAAATGGGGCCGTGAACAATCGCTTGCGTGGGTCACTTCCCTGAAAACCGGCCTGCCGATGGCAAACGCTGATATTCGCGTCAGTGATTCCTGCACCGGGCGCCAACTCGCAACCGGCCGTTCTGATAAATATGGGCGACTGACGATCAGCAGCGCGCTGCCACAACCACAAACCTATGCCCATTGTGAAGAGAATCCAGCACCGGGCAGCAGCGAGGATCATGGGCTGATGATCTCTGCCCGCACAGGCGATGATTTCAGCTTTACCCTCACTGAATGGGGCGATGGCATTCGCCCTTATGATTTTGACCTACCCTATGGCTGGTCAGAACAGCCAGAAATTCTGCACAATATCTTTGATCGAACGTTGGTGAAAGCAGGCGAGACGGTGCATATCAAACATGTGCGCCGCCGCCCCGCCGGATCCGGTTTCGCTTTGTTGGCTCCATTGTCTGGCACATTGAAAATGCGGCATCGCGGGTCTCAGACCGAATTTGAAACGCCCTTTTCAATCGGCGCCAGCGGCAACGGTGAGACGATATGGAATGTCCCCAAAACGGCGCCTATGGGCGATTATGATCTGCTGTTCGTCACCACCAAAAAGGTCGATGGAAAAGACGCCGAGGATGTCACCTGGTCCGAACAATCGCTGCGCGTCGATGAATATCGATTGCCGACGATGAAGGCCAGTATCAACGGACCGAAACAGGCGTTGGTGCGCCCCACCCATGTGCCAATCCAATTGTTTGCCGGATATTTATCTGGCGGCCCGGCAGTTCAATTGCCTGTAGACCTGCGAACGCATTTTTCTGCCAGCAACACCGCCCCGCGCGATTATCGCGATTGGGATTTTGACGGCGAACCCGTCAAAGAAGGGCTGGAACGGCTGGGCGACAATGGCGAAATGCCGCAAGCAAACATGCCCCTTGCCCGGTCATCAGCGCTGATATTGGGTGCAGATGGCACGGCCCAAACGCAAATTGCCATTGATCAAGCGATTACCACGCCGACCGCGATGACAGTCGAGATGGATTATCAGGATGCCAATGGCGAAACATTGACCAGCAGCCAGCGCATCACCCTTTATCCTTCCGCCGTCCGACTGGGTGTGAAAACCGATGGCTGGTTGATGCGCGCCGATGATCTGCGCCTCAATTTCGTAGCACTGGATCTTCAGTCCCGCCCTCTGCCGGGGCAGCGGATCAAGGTGGAGCTTTTCAGCCGTGAAATTTTAACCGCCCGGCGGCGCTTGATCGGTGGTTTTTATGCCTATGACAATCAGCTGAAAACCAGCCGGATCAGCGGCGGCTGCACCGCCACAACCGACCGGCTCGGCCGCGCAAATTGCGCCCTGTCACCCGGCATATCGGGGGAGGTCATCATCGTCGCGACAAGCTTGGACGCCGCCGGCAATGAAGCCCGCGCCGTTCGCTCGACTTGGCTGGCCGGGGAAGATGAATGGTGGTTTGGCGGCGACAATGGCGATCGCATGGATGTGATCGCGGAAAAGCCAGCCTATAAAGCAGGTGAAACGGCGCGTTTTCAGGTGCGTATGCCATTTCGGGAAGCCACAGCTCTGGTCACAGTAGAGCGCGAAGGCGTGCTTTCCAGCTTTGTAGTGCCGCTGAAAGGCAACAACCCAGTCGTCAAGGTTAAGCTTCCTGCCCATTATGCGCCTGATGTCTATGTCTCCGTCTTGGCTGTGCGCGGCCGTGTGACAGGCGAAGAAAGCTGGTTTCGCAAGATGAAGCGCGCCGTCGGCTTTCAAATTGAAAAAAGCGAAGGCGCCGCCCCGACCGCACGGGTGGATCTGGGAAAACCCGCCTATCGCCTGGGCATTGCGCGCATTCGGGTCGGCTGGGAGGGGCATCAGCTCAACGTCAAAGTCGCCGCCGACAAGCAAAGCTATTCCGTCCGCGAAACCGCCAAGGTCGCCATCGAGGTGAAAGGCCCCGATGGCAAAGCACGGCCAGAAGCTGACATCGCTTTTGCTGCCGTGGACGAGGCCTTACTCTATCTTTCTCCGAACGAAAGCTGGGATATCCTATCCGCCATGATGGGTTCCCGGCCGCTGGATGTGCTGACCTCCACCGCGCAGATGCAGGTGGTCGGCAAACGCCATTATGGGCGCAAAGCGCTGGAGCCGGGCGGCGGTGGCGGCGGTGATCTTTCCGGGCTTTCACGCGAAAATTTCAAACCTGTGCTGCTCTGGAAAGGCAAGGTCGCGCTGGATGCCAGAGGCCGTGCGGTGGTCGATGTGCCCTTGTCCGACAATCTGTCAGCCTTCCGCATGGTCGCCATTGCCAGCGATGGCGCGCAATATTTCGGCTCTGGCGAAACCAGCGTTCGGACGGTTCAGGATTTGGCGATTTTCGCCGGGCTACCCGAAATGGTGCGCACGGCTGATGCTTATGACGCGCGCTTCACCTTACGCAATGGCACGGATAAAGTCTTAACGGTGACCGCAACGGCAGAGCTTAGCCCCGCCATCGCACAGCTTCCCCCGCAAACCGTCACCATCGCAGCAGGCGCGGCGATCCCGATCAGCTGGGCCATGACCGCACCAGCCGAAGCTGGCGCGTTGCAGTGGCGGATTTCGGCGCGGTCAGCAGATGGCAAATCTTTGGATATGCTCAACTTTGACCAACAGGTGGAATCCGCCATCAGCATGGAAAGCTGGGCACAGACGCTGCTGCAGCTTGGTCCGGATCAAAGCCTACCGATTGCAATACCCCGCGGCGCCTTGGCTGGCGGCTATGTCGATATTGCCCTGACCGGAAATCTAGCCCCTCCGCTCAGCGGCGTGCGTGCCTATATGGAGCGCTATCCCTATGAATCTTTGGAGCAAAAAATATCGCGCGCAATCATCTTCGATGATGCCGAGGAATGGCGCCACATCAGCGAAGCTCTCCCCACCTATATCGATGCGGATGGGCTGCTGCGCTATTGGCCCAAAGACCATCTCAAAGGCTCCGCCGAGCTGACCGCCTATGTCATGGCCATCTCCGCCGCGCAGGGATTCGCACTGCCAGACCAGCCGAAAGCGCGCTTAACCAGCGCCCTTCAGGCCGTGGCCGAAGGACGGCTGACCCAGCGCGGCTATGGCGGCTATGATGCCCGCGCCGTGCGTGTTTCCGCCCTTGCAGCGCTGGCCCGGAATCAGGCCTCTTCCGCCTCTATGATCGCGGCGATAGACTATGCGCCCACCGACATGCCCACCGCCACGCTTGCGGACTGGCTGGTCATTCTGGAAAAAACACCTGCCGTTCGCGACGTCGCCCGTTTACGCCGCACAGCAGAAACCGAATTGCGCCGCCGCTTCATCTATGAAGGCACAAGGCTGGATCTGATCGATGACGCCCATGCCCCATGGTGGATGATGGTCAGCAGCGATGAAATGGCGATCAAGGCGCTCGACGCCATATTGGGTCAATCGGGCTGGACCGACGACGAGGGCCGGATGATGGCCGGCATCGCCCAGCGGCAAAGGCGCAGCCATTGGGATAGCACTCCCGCCAATGCATGGGGCACGATATTGGTGCGGCGCTTTGCTGCGCGCTATCCAGCCAAGGCCATTACGGGCATCTCCATCGTCCGCTTGGGCAGCGAGACTGCCCACCAAAGCTGGCCCCTGTCGCATGACAGCGCTGAACTTCGCTTGCCGCTGATGCAGGGGCCATTGCGTCTGCAACATCAGGGCAGCGGTAGGCCTTGGGCGACGATTTCCGTGCGCGCCGCCGTGCCGATGACAGAGCCGCTTCACGCTGGCTATCGCATCCGCCGCAGCGTCATCCCCGTCAAACAGGCCCAAGCAGGCCATTGGCTGCGCGGCGATGTGATGAAGATTCGACTGGAAATTCAGGCAACGGCTGGCCGTACCTGGGTAGCGGTGCGCGATCCGCTGCCACCCGGCGCCACGGTGATTGGCAGCCTTGGCGGACAATCCACCTTATTGGCGGCGCGCGATGGCCAATCCGGTGCCCAGCCCGACTATGTCGAAGCCAGACTCGATGGCTGGCAGGGCCATTATGCGTGGCTGCCCGCAGGCACCCATATCGTGGAATATGTGGTGCGGCTGAACAGCAGTGGCCGCTTCCACCTGCCCGAAACCCGGGTGGAGGCCCTTTATGCCCCCTCCATTCGCGGGATCTGGCCCAATGGCCCCATCACCATTGCCAGCCCGTGACATCCACCAAGCCGGATAACCAGCAGATGAGCGGCTATGGCGACAAAAAAGACGAGCGCCGCCCACGCTATCGCCTGCGCGCTTGGATTGGCTGGTGTCTGCTCGCCCTGTTGATCGCCTTCACTTCTGCCCATCGACTGACCAAAGGGCCCGACATGCCCCGCTTCGAAGCGGTGCAGAAAGGCTGGCAACCCAGCGAGGGTTGGCTTTATGATCGTAGCGGCACCCTGCTCGATAGTGAGCGGGTCCAATTTGATCGACGGCGGCTGGCGTGGGTGCCACTGGATGCGATCAGCAAAGCGGTTCGTGATACGGTGGTGCAGAGCGAGGATCAGCGCTTCTGGAGCCATGGCGGCGTCGATTGGATCGCTATCGCCAGCGCGGCCAAAGCGCGGTGGAACGGCGGGCGTTCGCGCGGTGCCTCCACCATCCCGATGCAATTGGCAGCCTATCTTGCTCCCGAACTGGCGCAGCCCGGCCAGCGCAATTGGCTGATTAAAGCTCGGCAAGTGCGCAGCGCCCGGGCACTGGCCAGCGACTGGACCCACGAACAGATGCTGGAGGCTTATTTCAACCTGCTGCCGCTCAGGGGCGAATTGCAGGGAATTGGCGCGGGCGCGCATTTGCTGTTTGGCAAAAGCCCGGCTGAACTGAACCGCATGGACGCCGCTCTTTTTGCTGCCTTGCTTCCTGCCCCTTCCGCCACCAGTGAGATATTGGCCCGCCGCGCCTGCCGCATCGCACAAACACAAGATTGCAGCCCGCTCCGCGCCGCATCCGCCACGCTGTTGTCAGGCGAACTGGCGCTGAAATCCGATCCGGGATTGGCGCCGCATCTGGCCGTGCGCCTGTTAAACAAGCCGGGCGCACAAATCGCCTCCACCTTGGATCGCCATATTCAAATTTCGGCGATCACCGCACTGCGGCGGCAATTGGCCGGGCTGGGCGCCAATCGCGTGCGCGACGGCGCTGTGGTCGTGCTCGACAATCAAAGCGGCGAAGTTCTGGCCTATGTTGGCGGCATCGCGCTCAACTCCACCGCTGCGGCCGTAGATGGTGCCAACGCACGGCGTCAGGCAGGGTCCACGCTTAAGCCCCATCTTTATGCTCAGGTGATCGATAAAGGATGGCTGACCGCAGCCTCCATCCTCGACGACAGCCCAGTTCAGCTGGATACCGCGTCCGGCCTTTATGTTCCCCAAAATTATGATCGCCAGTTTAAAGGCCCGGTCAGCGTGCGCCAATCACTGGCCGCCTCACTCAACATCCCGGCGGTGCGCACCTTGCTGCTCGACGATGTGCAACAGTTTCGGGATCTTTTATGGTCATTGGGCCACCATGGATTGGTCGAGGACGGCGAATATTATGGCTTCAGCCTGGCTTTGGGTTCGGCGGAAGTCTCGCTGATCGAACAGACCAATGCCTTTCGCACCTTTGCCAATGGCGGTCGCTGGTCCCCGGTGCGCTATGAAATGGGCGCAGCGCAGACCCAATCGCGCCAGATCTTCAGCGAAGGCGCAGCCTTCATCATTGGCGATATTCTGGCGGATGCCTCCGCCCGTGCCGATGCCTTCGGTTCGGATAGCGCTCTGCGCTTGCCTTTCTGGGCGGCGGCGAAAACAGGCACATCCAAAGCGATGCGGGACAATTGGTGTATCGGCTGGTCGGATCGCTACACGGTTGGCGTATGGGTCGGCAATCTGGAAGGGGATTCGATGCGCGCCGTCTCTGGCACATCGGGTGCCGCGCCGATCTGGCGCGATGTGATGCTGGCGCTTCATGCCAGCCGCCCCAGCAAGCGACCTGCCATGCCCAGCAGTGTCGAAGCGCGAACGATCCGCTTGCCCGGCACCAAAGAGCCGCCGCGCCGCGAATATTTCCTGCGCGGCACCGCCCAAAATGCCCTCGAAGCAAAGCCGCCAACCGCGTCGCGGCCGCACATCACCAACCCGGTCAGCGGCAGCATCTATGCCCTTGATCCCGATATTCCGCTCGATCGCCAGCGGGTGAGCGTTCAGCTAACGGGCGACGTCAGCGATTATCGGCTGATGCTGAACAAGCAGGATCTGGGCCGCGCGACGGATGGCGCGCAAATATTTCCACAGCGCGGCAGCCACATATTGACCCTTGTTGATCCCAGCGGACATATCGTCGACCGGATCCGTTTCACCGTTCGTTAGCTCCGCCGCCGCCCACATCTGAAATTAAGTTGCGCTGATGGTTAGAAAAGCTAGGATAATCCACTGGGAAACAGGCACATAATGGAAGCCTAAAAGGGGATGCTTCATGATATTTGGTCGAGTCAAATCTCTCGACATGATCTTGGCCACGGCTGAGAAAAAGTCACTGCATAGATCCCTGGGGCCATTTCAGCTCACCATGCTCGGCATCGGCGCCGTCATCGGCACCGGTATCTTCGTGCTCACGGCGGAGGCCGCGCAAAAGGCCGGGCCCGGCATGATGTGGAGCTTTGTCATCGCAGGTCTGGTCTGTGTCGTCGCGGCGCTTTGCTATTCCGAATTGGCCGCAATGGTGCCCGTCGCGGGCAGCGCCTATACCTATACCTATGCCGTTATGGGGGAATTTCTGGCATGGACGGTCGGCTGGGCGCTGATATTGGAATATGCCGTCGCCGCCTCCGCCGTATCGGTCGGCTGGTCCGGCTATTTCGTCGGCCTGCTCGTGAATGCGGGCGTGAATATTCCTTCAGAGCTAACCGTTGGCCCTTATGCGGGGGGCATTGTCAACCTGCCAGCCATGGTCATCGCTTTGCTAATTACCGGATTGTTGATGATCGGCACCACTGAAAGCGCCCGGGTCAATGCCGCGCTGGTGGTGATCAAAGTGGCGGCTCTCAGCCTGTTTATCTTCCTGACTCTGCCGATGATGAAGGGCCAGAATTTTGATCCCTTCATGCCCAATGGCTGGTTTGGCCAAATGGCCGGCTTGGGAGCGGTTGGTGCCGCTGCCTCCATTTTCTTTGCCTATGTGGGCTTTGATGCGGTGTCTACCGCCGCCGAAGAAACCCGAAACCCCCAGCGCAATGTGCCCATCGGTTTAATCGCATCCTTGGGCATTTGCACCATTTTCTATCTGTTGGTGGCCGCCGGTGCGATTGGCACATTGGGCGCCCAGCCAATCACCGGCGTGAATGGCGAGATATTAGCCCCCGGCTCCACCGCCATGGCCGAGCGTTGCGCTGGATTGATGGCCATCGGGCAGGAACCGCTGGTTTGTTCCCGGGAAGCTTTGGCACATGTGCTGCGCCAAATTGGCTATCCTGCGCTGGGCAATGCCATTGGTATTGCCGCATTTTTAGCTCTGCCATCGGTGATTTTAATCATGCTCTTCGGCCAGACGCGGATTTTCTTTGTGATGGCCCGCGATGGGCTGTTGCCTGAAAAACTGGCAAGCATTCACCCCAAATGGAAAACGCCGCATGTCGTAACGATGATCACCGGATGTGCTGTCGCGGTCTTTGCCGCCTTCCTGCCGGTTGGAAAACTGGCAGATATTTCCAACTCCGGCACTTTATTTGCCTTTTTCATGGTCGCGGTGGCGGTGCTGGCATTGCGGGTGAAAGACCCCACGCGTCACCGCCCATTCCGCGCGCCCCTGATCTGGATCGTAGCACCGCTGGCGATGCTGGGAACGGTGGGCCTTTATGTGAACCTGCCAACGGATGCGAAGCTGGTTTTGCCCATTTGGGGCGCCGTCGGTTTCCTATTCTATCTAGCTTATGGCTATCGCAAAAGCCATGTGGGGCGCGGCATCTCGGATGCCGATGCCCATCCTTAAGCGCATCGCTATCTGGCAATAATTTTGTAAAAGAAAAGGGGCCATTTGACCCCTTTTTGGTCAATAAGGATGTTTGGAGGCCGTCCCCGGCCGGGTGAACAATCGCCCGCTTTCGGCCCAATAAACCAAGGTCAGACAAATGAGCGCGCAGCCCAGAAAAGCCAGCGCCAAAGGCAGAGTGGTGCCATCATAAAGCTGGCCAATCATCGCGCCAGCCACAGCCGCCAGCAGGCTTTTTGCAAAGCTTTGATAAGAAGAAGCAATGCCCGCGATATGGCCGAAATCCTCCATCGCAATGGCGCCGAAATTGCCGCTGATAAAGCCCACCAGCCCAATGTTAATCGCCATCAAAACCGTAAACACCCACAAGGTTTCATGCCCACTCAGCGTCACGATAACCTGCGATAACGACATGAACAGAAATGCGAACACCGCCGTTTGCGACACCCGCCGGGCGCCAAAGCGCTCAACAATCGCTGCATTAGAAAAATTGGCCACGGCAATGCCGCCCGCGATGCAGGCAAAGATCAGCGGGAACATCGCCTGAGCACCAAATGTTTCGGAAATAATCTGCTCACTGCTGTTTACATAGCCAAAGAGCGCGCCCTGCATCGTGCCCGATGCAATCATATAGCCCGCCGCGCGGCGGTGCCGCGTCACCTGCCCCCAGCCCGACACCAATGTTTTCACATCCAACGGACGCACATCTTGCGGTGCAAGCGTTTCCGGCAGGCGGCGCAACCACAAGAGCATCAGCAGCCCCATCGTCGCCAACACGATAAAAATGGCTCGCCATCCCGCGACAGCCGCCACCGCAGCCCCCATCGCCGGAGCCAGCACGGGCACGATCATAAAGACCATGAACACCAGCGACAGCCGCTTGGCCATCGCATCGCCCGAAAATAAATCGCGAATCACCGCCACACAGACAACGCCCAGCGCCGCAGAAATCACCCCATGGCCAAAGCGAAAAGCCAGCAACATGGAAAAATCCGTCGATAAAGCGCTGCCAATGGAAAAAAGCGCATACGCCAATAAGGCCGGAACCAAAATGCGCTTGCGCCCATATCGGTCCGCCAATGGCCCATAGGCCAAAGACCCGATGCCAACGCCCAGCAGATAAATGGAAATAATATATTGGCGGCTGTTCCCCGCCACGATCGCCAATGTGTCGGCAATGGCCGGTAAAGCGGGCAGCATGGAATCAATGGCCAGCGCATTCAGCGCCATCACCATGGCCATCATAAAGACCAGCTCGCGCGGGCCGGGCAGTTGCGATTTCAAATGAGATTCGGAGACTTTGTGCATTGCAGCACTTTATGGGCCGCTCTGTGAGATTAAGATAGCCAATTACCAAGCAGATCACAGCGCATCATAAAAATTTATCTTTGCCAGAGTGGTGCGATACTCATACCGCTGTGAAACGCTGTGCCCATGTCTCCAATCACAAAGCGCAACAGGCCGGATCCCCTTTAAGAGGATCCGGCCTGTTCCAAGCATATTTATGCTATTGCGGATGGTCTAAAATGCTTCAACCACCCTGCGAATGGCCCCATTCAAGCCTTGCGTGTGCCCGACATCGCCATCGATCCAAAGGCACCCGCCTTGATCGTGCCGGTCAGTGTGTCGCCATCAATGGTGGCTTCGCAATCCAGCGACATCGGCATGGGCACTTTCATCGCCATCGTCCAGCTCAGCTTATTGCCGTCAACCTTGCCATTTTCGACATCCAGCGATCCCATGGCGCCAACATTCGAACCGGAAAAGCTGTCACCATTGGATTCAACGGTGAAGACTGACTTTTGATCACCCATGGGTGATTTGGTTATGCATTCGTAGCTGCCATCAACTTGTGCCATAAAACCTCTCCTTATTGAACCCAATGTCAATTAGACAATGACACTGATTCGACCGGAAGATCAAGTGCCTCCAACTGCGGCCGGACGATTTTTGCATCGCCCACGACAACATAGGTCAAGTCCTTGTCTGTCAGATATTTACGGGCCTCTTCATCGACTTTTTGCGGCGTCAGATCCTCATATTGCGCGGGCAATGTTTCAAAATAATTATCGGCCCGCCCGAATTTCACGATATCGCGCACGCCGCCAAGCACCGCGCCCGTGGTTTCGAATCGCCCCGGCAGCTCGCGGACATTGCCCGCAATGATCCGATCAACCTCGCCTGCGGTTGCGCCTTTCTCGTCCAGAAAACTGTGCATTTCTTTGCGCAACTCCTGAATGGAAGCTGCGGTTTTATCGGCCTGCACCGCGGCATAGGCCATCCAGCTCACCCGATCCTTCACGCCCGAGAAAAAGGTCTGTGTGCCATAGGACCAGCCTTTTTCTTCCCGCAAATTCATGTTGATACGCGCCAAAAATGTTCCGCCGAGCACATCATTGGCAACCCGCACTGTCTCGCTAACATCCTTTCCGGCCATATCCATGACCCGCCCCGCCAATATCACCGATTGCGGCGCTCCCGGCCGGTCGACCAACAAGATTCGCGATCCATTTTGTGGCAGTGCGACATCGAAATTTTTAACCGGCAGCGGTGCGCTCGGCGCCTTCCACTTGCCAAAGCTGCGATTGAGCATCTGCGTCGCCTCTTTCAGCGTTGTATCGCCGACAACGAAGATCCGCGCATTATCCGGCCGCAGCCAATGATTATGGAAATTCACCACATCATCGCGCGTCAAAGCGCGCAGCGATACCTCTGTTCCCAAGCCTGAAGGCGGGATGCCATAGGGATGATTGGGGCCGTAAAGCGCCGGGTTCAACACCCGCTGCGCTGCGCGCATGGGCTGTGTCAATTCATCGCGCAGGCTCACAATCAGTTGCCCGCGCACTCGCTCCAGCTCAGTCGGATCGAAAGCAGGATTGCGGATATAATCGGACAAAAGATCAAAAGACGCCGCCAAATTGGGCTTCAGCGCCCGCATGGAGATCACCGTATCATCAGCAGACGCGCTGCCCTGAATGGAAACACCCAGCCGCTCCTTTGCTTCTGCAAATTGCACAGAGTTCAGGCTTTTTGTGCCTTCATCCATCAGTTGCAGCATCAAAGTCTGCGTTCCCAGCGCATCGCGCGGATCGGCGGCATAGCCCGCATCAAAGCTGACGGCGACCTGCACCACCGGCGCCGCAGCCCGGCGCGCCAACACCAATTCCATGCCATTGGCCAATTTCCCGCGCTCAATATCCGGAAAATCCAATGCGGTTAATTCCTGAACTTCAGGGAATTTGGATCGATCCGCAATATGGCTGACCTGCGCCGGAGCCGCTGCGGATGCGCCCGCCACACCGCTATCAGCCTGTGCACGTTCGGGACCTTGATAATAAGCTGGCCGCGCGCGCATGGGCCGATCACCAGACACGGCACCGCCGCGCAATTCGCCGCCTTCCGTTCGCTCCCCGGGCTTATAGCTCAGCTTCAGAACAGGGCGTGACATCCATTTGTTCATCGCCGCTTTCACGGCTTCCGGCGTTACTGATGCATATTGCTGCATCCGCGCAGCATAGAAGCCGGGGTCATTGCTATAAAGCGCCCCTTCCGCCAGAATCGCCGCCTTGCCATCACCGCCGACCCGCTCCATTAGCGCAATCGCCGGTGCCAAATAGCTGGTGACAGCGCGGTCCAATTCATCGCGGGTCGGGCCATTTTGCAGAAAAGCGGCCACTTTCTCGTCCAGCCTTTTGGACAGCTGATCCGAATCCACGCCATCCCGCGCCACCGCTTGCAACAGGATCAGGCTGGCATCCTCAAACAATTCAATGTCTGCACTGGCCGACACGGCCACCGCATTGTTGCGCACCAAATGATTATCAAAGCGCGAAGACGAAAGGCCGCCCAGCACCATCAGCCCCATTTCCAAGGCTGGAATATCCGGATCATTCAGCCCCGGCGCTGTCCATGCCTCATAAACCGTATCCGCCGGGATCATATCCGTCAGCTGTTTAAAAACCGGTGCAGGCAAGGTCGGCACAGATGTGGCCGGTGCCTTCACCTCCAGCCCGCGCGGAATATCGCCAAACCAGCGCTGCACCTTCTGCTTTGCGGTAGCGGCGTCGATATCGCCTGCCAGCACCAGCACCGCATTATTGGGCCCATAATGATCGTGAAACCATTTATGCGCATCGTCCAGCGTTGCGGAATTCAGATCCGCCATCGAACCAATGGTGCTGTGCCGATAAGGGTGGCCCTTGGGGAACAGATTTTCGGCCAATTCATACCATAAAAGCCCATAGGGTTGATTATCGCTCTGCCGCTTTTCATTCTGCACCACGCCGCGCTGGTTATCGAGCTTTTCCTGTGTCACCGCGCCCAGCAAATGCCCCATGCGGTCGCTTTCCAAAAACAACGCCAAGTCCAGCGCACCGGTGGGCACGGTCTGATAATAGTTGGTGCGGTCGAGCCAGGTGGTGCCGTTAAAATCCGTTGCGCCCACTTGCTGCAAAGGCTCAAAATAATCATTGGGCGCATTTTCCGATCCGTTGAACATCAAATGTTCAAACAAATGGGCAAAACCCGTCTTGCCCGCGGGTTCATGCTTGGATCCCACCCGATACCAAATGGAAACAGCCACCACCGGAGCCTTGTGATCTTCATGCACAATGACCCGCAAACCATTGTCCAGCGTGAAGCTTTGGTACGGAATATCAACAGCCTTCGCCAATTGCGCGATGGGGGCTGGCTTTGGCGCTTGGCCCATTGCAATGGGGCCAGCGACCAGCGCTGAACTGAGAATGAGCGCGGTCGTCAAGCGGCGGAATTTCATCATAATCATCCTTTCGGAAGAAGCGCGGCCTATCTTCGATCAAAGGCAGGCAATATGGCAGAAATCATAATGCCGCCCCGCCTTGATACAAGCTTTGATAGGTGCGAATCCGGCGTCAGCAGCCTCCACCCTGCGCAAATTCTTCCACATCAAAGCTCTTGTGCGACAGATTAGCCACACCATCTCTTTCTTAACAGAAAGGGGATGATCTTCATGAACCTCGAAAAATTTACCGATCGCGCCAAAGGTTTTTTGCAAGCTGCGCAAACCATCGCCATTCGTATGAACCATCAGCGCATCAGCCCGGAACATATCGCCAAAGCCTTGCTGGAAGATAGCGAAGGCATGGCAGCGGGCCTGATCCAGCGCGCTGGCGGCAATGCCAGCCAAGCCGTGACCGGCATTGACGCGCTGCTGGCGAAAGTGCCCGCAGTCTCCGGCTCCGGCGCCCAAACGACCCCCGGCCTCGATAATGATGCCGTCCGTCTGCTCGATCAAGCCGAACAGGTCGCAGCCCGCGCGGGCGACGGCTTTGTCACGGTGGAGCGTTTGCTGCTGGCCATGGTGCTGGCGCCAACCAGCCCTGTCGGCAAAGCTCTGGCCGATGCCGGTCTGCGCGCCGAGCCGCTCAACGCCGCCATCAACACCCTGCGTGGTGGCCATACAGCCGATAGCGCAGGCGCCGAGGCCAGCTATGAAGCGCTGAAAAAATATGCCCGTGACCTGACAGAGGTTGCGGCCAGCGGAAAAGTGGATCCCGTCATCGGCCGCGATGAAGAAATTCGCCGCACCGTGCAGATTCTCGCGCGCCGTACCAAAAACAACCCCGTGCTGATCGGCGAACCCGGCGTCGGAAAAACCGCCATTGCCGAAGGGCTTGCGCTGCGCATTGCCAATGGCGACGTGCCGGACAGTCTGAAAGATCGCCGCCTGCTATCGCTCGATATGGGCGCACTGATTGCGGGCGCCAAATATCGCGGCGAATTTGAAGAACGGCTGAAATCTGTGCTGGATGAGGTGAAAAACGCGGAAGGCGAAATCATCCTATTCATCGATGAAATGCACACGCTGGTTGGCGCAGGCAAAGGCGATGGAGCAATGGACGCCTCCAACTTGCTGAAACCCGCTCTGGCGCGCGGCGAACTGCATTGCATTGGCGCCACCACGCTGGATGAATATCGCAAATATGTGGAGAAAGATCCCGCGCTACAACGCCGGTTCCAGCCTGTATTCGTTGGCGAACCAACGGTGGAAGATAGCATCTCCATCCTGCGCGGACTGAAAGAAAAATATGAGCTGCACCATGGCGTCCGCATCACCGATGCCGCGATTGTGGCCGCCGCGACCCTGTCCAACCGCTATATTTCGGATCGTTTTCTGCCGGACAAAGCCATTGATTTGATGGACGAAGCCGCCAGCCGTATTCGGATGGAAGTGGAATCCAAGCCCGAAGCCATTGAATCGCTGGATCGCCGCATCATTCAGATGAAAATCGAAGAATCGGCGCTGGGCAAGGAAAGCGATGAGGCCTCAAAAGATCGACTCAGCACCCTGCAAGCAGAACTGGCCAATCTGGAGCAGCAATCCGCCGAACTCACCCAGAAATGGCAGGCCGAACGCGAGAAAATCCACGCCGAATCCAAAATCAAGGAACAGCTGGATACCGCGCGCATCGCGCTGGATCAGGCGCAGCGCAGCGGCGATCTCGGCAAGGCCGGCGAGCTCAGCTATGGCACCATCCCCACGCTGGAGCGGCAATTGGCAGAGGCGCAGGCTGTTTCCGTCAACGCCATGCTGCGCGAGGAAGTAACCGCCGATGACATTGCCGCCGTTGTCAGCAAATGGACCGGCATTCCGGTGGATCGGATGCTGGAGGGCGAGCGGGAAAAGCTGCTGCAAATGGAAAGCCATTTGGCCCAGCGGGTGATCGGGCAAGACGAAGCCGTCCGCGCCGTCTCCACCGCGGTGCGCCGCGCGCGGGCCGGATTGCAGGATCCCAACCGCCCGCTCGGCAGCTTCCTGTTCCTCGGCCCCACCGGCGTCGGCAAGACAGAGCTGACCAAGGCGCTCGCCCGTTTCCTATTTGATGATGATAGCGCGATGGTCCGCATCGACATGTCGGAATTCATGGAAAAACATAGCGTGTCCCGCCTGATCGGCGCGCCTCCCGGCTATGTCGGCTATGAAGAAGGCGGCGTGCTGACCGAAGCCGTTCGCCGCCGCCCTTATCAGGTGGTGTTGTTTGACGAGGTGGAAAAAGCGCATGGCGATGTGTTTAACGTCTTGCTGCAAGTGCTCGACGATGGCCGCCTGACCGATGGTCAGGGCCGCACGGTGGATTTCACCAACACACTGATCATCCTCACCTCCAACCTTGGCAGCCAGGCCATCGCCGCCCTGCCCGATGATGCACCGGTGGAACAGGCCGAACCGGCGGTGATGGAAATTGTTCGCGCCCATTTCCGGCCCGAATTCCTAAACCGGCTGGACGAGATTGTGCTGTTCAACCGTCTTGCCCAGCAACATATGGCGGGCATCGTCGATATTCAGGTGGCCCGGGTGCAAAAGCTGCTGGATGATCGCAAAGTCACCCTGCAACTCAGCGACGCCGCCCGCGCATGGCTGGGCCGGGTCGGCTATGATCCAGTCTATGGCGCCCGCCCCTTAAAGCGCGCAGTGCAGAAATATCTGCAAGACCCGCTCGCCGACCTGATCCTAAAAGGCGAAGTCCGCGACGGCGCCACCATCAGCGTTGACGAAGGCGATGGAGCGCTGAAACTGAAGGCAGTGTAATCACAAAAATGACAGCGCATTAAAAAAGGGCCGGCGGAATAATCCACCGGCCCTTTTTATGGGCTATTCTATCTGACCTTACAGACCAGCCTTCACCCCTGCATAGAAATAGCGACCGATTCCCGAAACTGGGTAGGACAGTTCACCAAATTCCGGTTTCTCATTGAACAGATTGTTCACGCCACCAAAAAATTCAAATCGTTCACTAACGCTAAAAGATGCCCGCACATCATGTTCCATCTTCCGTTTATAGAAGAAGTATTTCGGATCTGAAATATCGGGTGCCCCTGCCAAAACTTCCGTAGTGTAGCGACGCGTCTTGCTCCAATAGTTCACACCATAATTGACTGCAACTTTATCCAAGCTCCAAGTCACGGAAGCATTTCCGCGCCAGCGCGGATTATATGCTTCGAGGACATCCTTATCGAGGTCTGCGCCAAGTGTTGGAACGAAGCTGATCTTATCGAGATACCCTCCCGCCAGACCGAACTGTAAACGACCCAATTTATCGCTCAGCGGAATATTATAATTTACGGTAAAGTCCGCGCCAGCCGTTTCAAAAGTCGCCACATTTTCAGGGCGAGCGATGAAAGCTATGCGCTGCAACGGATCTCCGCCTCCGCCAAGGAAATATCCAGTCGTTGGGTCGCGAAACAGATTTTCACAATATACATTGTTAATATCTGCCTGATCAACACAAAGGTCAGCCAATTCAGACGCACTCGGAGTGTTGATCGCGTTTTTAATCTTGATATCATACCAGTCAAACGTGATCGTTAAACCTGGAATAAATTGCGGTTGTAACACCACACCCGCGGTCCAAGTCTTTGCTTTCTCTTCAGACAGCCCGCTATTGCCACTCACCTGACCACGCCGTGTCGTATTCATATCAGGTTCGCCGCTAGGCTTAAATCCATCGATTTGCGCTTGAGATAAGCCCAATCCAGCCAAAAGCGCTTCGCAATTTGCTGCACGATATTGGGTGCCCTTACTGCGATTATCGATATCGCATGGATCGACAAGGCGAGAGAAGGTGCCCGAAGCGGGCTGGAACAATTCACCAATATTGGGTGCACGAACAGCTTGTGAATATGTAGCGCGGAAGCGCACATCCCGAATGGGAGCATAAAGTCCGTCCAGCTTCCATGTGGTTGTCGATCCAACCGTAGAATAGTCTGAAAAACGCACTGCACCACCAATTGACAGACGCTCTGCAAAGCGAACATCCTTCAAGATGGGAAGGTTAATTTCTGCAAAGACTTCCTTCACATCAAACTTCCCTGCGCTAGGCGCAATTGCCGCAAAGTCACGGAAATCACCGCTAACGAGCAAGGGATCCGGCGTATCGCTAGTCTTTTCTTCGCGATATTCCGCACCCAGTGCAAATTCAACAGCGCCACCCGGAAGGTTGAAAAATGCGCCCGTGTCTCCTGACAGATATCCGCTGATCACATGCTGGGTGATACGCGAACGGCTGACATTATCCGCCATAACAAAATTAAGTGCCTCTTGGCTCGCTACACCGTCGCCTAACAGATTAAGGGGACGACAAATGCTATTTGCGCCGGGCGTAAATGTCGTCGGCGAACCAGCGAAACCTGGCATTGCGGCATTCGGGTCCAGTGTCGTGCGGCACACATTTTGGCCTGAGACAGGGTCATAAACAGCGTCTAGCGCCGCATAGAAGCGATCCCCGATCAAATTATTCGTCTGGACAAACTTTGCCGTCGTCCGTCCGAAAACATAAGACACATCGTAACGCAGATGATCGGAAAGCTGGCCTTCCATGCCAATAACTGCCCGATAGGTTTTCCGGCGATTCGTTTCGCCACGAATGCCCAGGTCAAAGTTATCGCGATACAACCCTGCGCCATCGGTCGCTGCTGCGACCCCAAACCGTTCAATCAAAAACGCATTATCTTCGAGCAACTCAGTCCCGAACTCAAAGCTGGGCTGGCCAACCGAATAGGCTTTGCTGGTTACATATTTCCCTTCCACATAAAGTCGTGCAGCAGGAGAAAATTCATAACTACTCAGCAAGTTAAACGCATGTCGCCGTGTAGAAGGTTGTAAATCACCAAAATATCCAGCGACCGGTGTATTCGTTCCGCCGATAGCAAAAGCCGTTCCGGGCAATTCGATGCCGGGGTCATAAGCCGACCCGTCGCCCAGAATTAGATCTCCATTACCAAGCTCAACTAAGCCTTTAGGCGACGTGAAAGCCCAAGTGAGGTTATTCTGAGGATAACGATCATACACATTGGGATCATTAACACCAAAATCATCTGGGTTCTGAACCATCAAATAATGTTTGGCTGGATTGCCCGTAAAATCCCGGCGCGAGCTGTGCAACCGGTTGGATTTATTATACTCATAACCCAGCGTCAGATTCCCGCGTCCGTCCGCGAAATTCTTTCCGCCCAAAATCGAGAAGCGCTGGCTCGCTGCGTCGCCGCGACTGGAAATACCCGTCTGCGCGGTCGCTGTCAGACCTTCAAAATCACGCTTCAACACAAAGTTGACCACGCCAGAAACGCCGTCAGCACCATAAATAGCCGAAGCACCGCCAGTAAGCACGTCAACACGCTCAATCAGCTCTTGCGGGATGGTATTAATATCGACCGCCGCCGAGTTGGGAACACCGGCCACATGACGCTTGCCATTCACCAACACCAAAGTGCGGTCTGTTCCCAAATTGCGCAGGTTCAGCAGGTTTACGCCTGTATAACCATAGCCCACGTCAGCGCCGCCAGCTAGGGATGAACCGACAGACCCTGTCAGGGCCGGATTGCGGATCAAAATATCAACAAGGTTGGTCTGGCCTGTCTTTTCAATATCTTGCGCAGTTACTGCAACGATAGGGCTGGCTACGTCTAACTCAGGTCGCGCAATACGCGAACCTGTCACGACAATAACGTCACCATCATCAACGCTTGCGCTACCTGCTACGCTATCCTGCGCGATGGCCGGTGCGGAGAAAAGCGCTACGCCGATGACGAGCGGTGCGACACCCAGTTTCAATCTGGATAATTGATTATTTTTCACAATGCAGCCCCTTGCTACAGCTGGATACAAGATCCGAAAACCCATGCGTCATGACGCATAAAATGGTCCGATACTGTGCAAGTAGAGTTTGCGTTCATGTTCCGTAAAGGAAATTTCTTTCAGGATATTCTTTTTGGAAATCATTGTGGCGCGTTTACAACAAAAGCGGCACCACATGTAATCTAGTATCCAGAAGTTACAATATGACGACATATTGTTTCAATTGATATCATCTCACCAAAGCAGCGTTGGCGGCGTCTAATCACTCCGCACAAACTTATCGCATCATGGGATTCGCAATTTGGCCGGGATCAATCCGCGCATCGCCCCATTTCATGCCCCAATGCATATGCGGTCCCGTCGCGCGCCCAGTTGCCCCCACTGTGCCCAATATATCGCCCTGCCGCACCACATCCCCCACCCGCACATCCAGCCGGTCGCAGTGTAGAAACGCACTGTTCAGCCCCATCCCATGGGCGACGATCAGCAGATGGCCCTCCAATGTGAACGGGCTTTGCGCCGCCAGCACCACAACGCCATCGGCAGGCGCAACAAAGGCTGTTCCACGCGGCACGGCGATATCGGTGCCGCCATGATAGCTGCCCGGCACACCCTGATACACGCGTTGCGATCCGAAAAATCCGGAAAAACGCCCGCTCACCGGCCAGATAAAAGTCTGCCGCCAACCGTCAGATTCCACCACCTGCGCGCGGGCTTCGGCAATCTGCGCCAATTCTGCGGGACGCCGTCGCTGAAACTCGGCGCTGGTGCGTGCCGCGCCGCGCAGCGGTGTGTTGACCCGTTCGATGCGCCAGTCACCGGGCGCCACCGCCAAGGACAGGGCCTGTGTCCGTCCGTCCACCATCTGGGCAATCAGCGCCATCTCCGCCGCCGCATCGCGATCAAAAGCGATCAGAAAGCGGCCATCCGGTGCAGCCTCTATCGCCTGCCCCTGCAATTTAATCGCCGAGACACCCGCTGGCAGCCGGCCACGCATCACCCCACCTTGAACCGCCCGACCGGTCAAAGAAAAATCTGCCATCTGCGGCAGCGGCGTCAGCGCGGGCGCGGGCTTGGCTAGCGGCGGCACGAGGGCCGGGGTCGCGCCGGATGAAGACCCGCGCGCTTGATCGGCACCCGGCGGCGCAGCGACACATGCGCTTAAACCTGCGGTCATCAACAACAGCTTAGCTACGCGCATCATTGCAAAATCCCCATAGGCTATGCTCATACACCATCGCTCGCTTGGAACGAGCCCGCGCCTCATGGTCAAGCCATGCAGCGGCTGACCGTTGCGGGCGCACGGTCCGATGCAGCGTCAGAAAAGCTCGCCCTGCGGCGTTGACGATGGCTGCGCTCTCCGTCGGCGCGATTCGGTTTTGGGTTCGGCCTTCGGTGCAGGCTTGACCGCTGACTTGGGCGCCGGTTGGGAACCTGCTCCCCCGCCTTCCAGCGCGCTCACCCGCACATCGCCATCGGCAAATTGCAATGTCAGATGATGCGCAGCCACCGCCGCGTCCGCGCTGCTCACCACATGTCCATCCGTATCGCGCACCATCGCATAGCCACGCGACAGCAGCGCCCGCGGATCCAGCGAATCGAGCAAGCGCTGCAAGCCCGCCAGCCGAGCCTTCTGCTGATCCCATTGGCGCGACAAAATCTGTGGCCGCAACAATTCGGCTCGCATTGCAAAACGATCTGCCAACATTGTCAAACGCTGCCCTTGCGCACGCCCAAGCCGCTGCGCCAAATCGCTCAGCCGCTGCGCCTGCGGCTGATAGAGGCTCTCTCGGCGCGGCCATTGCCGCGATACAGCCGCCAGCGCTTCCTTGCGGCGCTGCATCTGCGATTGCGCCATAGTGCGCAACCGATCCCCCAATTCGTCCAGCCGCTGCGATTGCGGGGCATAAAGCATGTCGCGCCGGGGCAAATGCCGCACCAGCGCCGTCAACCGTTCCAGCCGCAAGCCATGATGGCGACCCGCCGCGCCGATCATCCGCGCTTTCCAATTCGCCAATTGCGCTTGCAATTCACTGCGCACCGGCACCGCCATTTCCGCAGCCGCCGTCGGCGTCGGTGCGCGGCGGTCCGCCGCAAAATCAGCCAGAGTCACATCGGTTTCATGGCCGATGGCGCTGATCGTCGGGATGCGGCATTCAGCGATGGCCCGCACCACCACCTCTTCGTTAAACGCCCACAAATCCTCAATAGAACCGCCGCCCCGCGCCACGATCACCAGATCCGGGCGCGGCACTGGGCCGCCGGGTTCCAGCGCATCAAAACCGCGCACGGCCGCCGCCACCTGCGCTGCTGCGCCATCGCCCTGCACCAACACCGGCCAAAGAATCACATGCGTCGGGCAGCGATCCGCCAAGCGATGTAAAATATCGCGAATGACCGCACCCGTCGGCGATGTCACCACGCCAATCACGCGCGGTAGAAAGGGCAAATGGGGCGCTTTTCGATCCGCGTCAAACAAGCCTTCAGCGCCTAGCCGCGCCTTCAGCTTCTCAAACAACAGCATCAGCGCGCCTTCGCCCGCAATCTCCAAACTATCGACAACCAGCTGATATTTAGATCGGCCTGCATAGGTGGTGAGCTTGCCTGTCGCGATCACCTCCAGCCCATCTTCGGGGCGAAAGGCGAGTCGTCCGGCCTGACCTTTCCACATCACCATATCGATCAGCGCCTGATCATCTTTCAGCGCCGCATAAAAATGCCCCGAAGCAGCCCGTTTCGCGCCGGAAAGCTCGCCGCGCACGCGCACACGGGCGAATCCATCCTCGACCGTCCGTTTGATCGCGGACGACAATTGGCTAACAGACAGAGCTGGCGCATTGTCGCCGGGTTTTCCTTCGGCTAACAGCCGGGCTGTGGTGTCGCTGTCAGACGCCGGATCGGAAAAAGGGACTGACATGAATATCCTGCTTATCGGGTCGGGTGGGCGAGAACATGCGCTCAGCTGGCAACTGGCACATTCCCCCAGTTGCGCCAAGCTCTATGCGGCGCCTGGCAATCCAGGAATCGAAGCGCATGCTGAAATCATTTCCATCGGTGTGGATGATATTGAAGGCATAATCGCTTTTGTGAAGGCCCATGGCATCGATTTTGTTGTCGTTGGCCCCGAAGCGCCGCTGGTCGCGGGCCTCGGCGATCGCCTGCGGGCGCTGGGTGTGCCTGTGTTCGGCCCCGATGCCGCCGCCGCGCAATTGGAAGGCTCCAAGGGCTTTACCAAGGATTTATGCGCCCGGGCCAATATCCCCACGGCAGGCTATGTGCGCTGCGCCAGCGCGGATCAGGCCTTGGCTGCCCTTGATGGCTTCTCTATTCCGGTGGTGATCAAGGCAGATGGTCTGGCCGCGGGCAAGGGCGTGATCATCGCCGAGAGCCGGGCAGAAGCAGAAGCCGCCATCGCCGATATGTTTGGCGGCGCCTTTGGCGGCGCTGGCGCCGAAGTGGTGATCGAAGAATTTATGACCGGCGAAGAAGCCAGCTTCTTTGCGCTTTGCGATGGCCGCAACGTCATGGCCTTTGGCAGCGCGCAGGATCATAAACGCGTTGGCGAGGGCGATACCGGACCCAATACCGGCGGCATGGGCGCTTACAGCCCAGCCCCCGTCCTCACCGCCGAATTGGAAGCCGAGGTGATGGAAAAAATCATCCGCCCCACGGCTGAGACTATGGCGGCAGATGGTACGCCTTATGTCGGCGTCTTTTTCGCAGGTTTAATGCTAACCAGCGAAGGCCCGAAGCTGATCGAATATAATTGCCGCTTTGGCGATCCCGAATGCCAAGTGCTGATGATGCGTTTTCAGGGCGATCTGGCGGCGCTGCTCTATGCCGCCGCTACCGGGCGTCTAAACGAGGCGGAAGCTCCGAAATTCTCTGGCGGCTATGCCTTGACGGTGGTGATGGCCGCCGATGGCTATCCCGGCACACCTGCCAAGGGCGGTGTCATCCGCAACATTGCCGCCGCTGAAGCCGGCGGCGTGCGCGTCTTCCATGCTGGCACCGCACGGCAGGATAGCAGCATCATTGCCACCGGCGGCCGCGTGCTGAACGTCACCGCCAATGGCGTGAGCGTGACCGAGGCGCAGGCCCGCACTTATGCCGCCATCGACAAAATTGATTTCCCCAGCGGCTTCTGCCGCCGCGACATTGGCTGGCGCGAAATCGCCCGCGAAGCAGAATAAGCCCCGCATCGGCGACGGCGCGCGCAAGCGACCAGCCGATGCAGGATAAGGAGACCGAAGATGATATGGCTTCAGGAACATTGGATCATAGCCGCCCTTATTGCCGCCTTGGCGATCTTGGTGATCGGCGTGCTGATTCGCCGCCGCAAAGCGGCCCGCTTTGACTTTGCCCTTGATGATGATGCACCGGCGCCAACCACCAAAGCCGCGCCGCCGCCGAAACCTTTGGCGCCGATCAAGCCCGATATTATCGCGGCTGAACCAGCGCGGTTCAAACCGCTCGAAAAATCTCCGCCAATCGCGGAGCTGGGCGTGACAAATGGCGCATCTGCTCAGCCAGCCCAAGCCGAAGCGCCGGAAACACAGGCAGCAGACGGGCCTGCGGAGCCTGCCGCACCTACGGCTCCTGCTCCTGCCTCCCCCAGCCTTGCCGATGTGCCCGCAGCGGATAATTTGCGCCTGCTCAAAGGGCTGGGCCCCAAATTATCAGTGCTCTTGGGTAATTTGGGCGTCACCCGCTTTGATCAGATTGCAGCATGGACAGAAGCGGATGTGGCCCGCATTGATGCCCAATTGGGCAGCTTCAAAGGCCGGATCGAGCGCGAACAATGGGTCGATCAAGCGGGCTATTTGGCCCGCGGCGACAAGGCCGGTTTCGAGGCCAAATATGGCGCGTTAAACGGCGAGCTTTGATACAGAAAACACCAATTAAAAAGCCGGCCCTGATGAATAGGGTCGGCTTTATTTTTGCGCTAAGTTGCCGTTCACAGGATCGCTTTGTTCGCGTCCTGCTCAGCCCTCCGCCTCATCATCCAGCAGGCTGACCAACAGCTTATCAATTTTGCGGCCATCCATATCTACGATCTCAAAACGCCAGCCGCCATCGGTGAATATCTCGCCCTCGCTCGGCAAATGTTTCAATATCGCCAACACATGACCAGCGGCGGTTGCATAATCGCGATCATCATCCAATTCCAAACCCAGACGATCCGCCAATTGATCCGCTGGCATAGACCCTGCGATCAACAGCGATCCATCTTCACGCTCGATAACATAAGGCTCGCTGCCAATGTCCAGATCCGATGCAAATTCACCAGCAATCGCCGACAACATATCCGCTGGCGTCACCAGACCTTCAAAATGGCCATATTCATCCAGCACCAACAGCATCGGCACTTCCGCCGCCCGCAGGCCTTCCAAGGCATCCATCGCGTCCATCTGATCGTGAATCAGCTTAGCTGGGCGCATCAACTGTTCCAGATCCAATGTTTCCCGGCTGAACAGCGCCGCCGCAATGTCGCGCGCCTGCACCACGCCGCAAATTTCATCAACCGATCCGCGCGCCACCGGCAAGCGGCTGTGCGGCGTCGCCAGCAATTTGTCGCGCACACCCGCCGCATCCCAAGATAGGTCGATCCAATCCACATCTTTGCGCGGAGTCATCACCTCTCGCACCGGACGATCGGCCAGACGCACCACGCCCGAAATAATGGCGCGCTCATTTTCCTCAATCACACCAGATTTGGTCGCCTCGGCCACGATCAGATGCAATTCTTCGGCCGTCACCCGTTCATCCGATTCGCGCGCCAGCCCTAATATACGAAAAACTACGGCAGAGCTGGTATCGAGCAGCCACACCAAAGGGCCCGCCACCCGCGACAAAAGCAACATGAACGGCGCCACCGCAGCGGCAATACGCTCCGGCTCGCGCAGCGCAAATTGCTTGGGAACCAACTCGCCCGCAATCAAGGAAGCATAGGTGGTCAGCGCAATCACCACCGAAAAACCCGCCATATTGGCCCGCGCCGGATCCAGCCCAAACCAATGTGTCAAACGCTCGCCAACGGGCCCACCCAGGCTGGAACCTGAATAAGCACCCGCCAAAATGCCGATCAGCGTGATGCCGACCTGCACCGTCGATAGAAAACGTCCGGGGTTGGCTGCCAATTTGCGGGCCAGTGCTGCGCCCCTTACCCCACGCTTTTCTGCTGCTTGCAAGCGGGAAGCACGCGATGAAACAATCGCCAGCTCAGACATAGCGAACACGCCATTCAGCAGGACTAGGATCGCGATAATCGCAACGTCCGACCAGGGAAAAGGCGTCATTGGGCCATCAAACGGCGCGTCAGCGCCCGGCCCCTGTCAGTTTCGGTCATAACGCGACTTAAAGCAGCAAATGCAAATGAACACAATAAGCGCTGAGCGCTTGACCGCAGGAAATCAAAACGTCACTCGCTCAGCAATCATTCAGTCAGTTTCTGGAACCAGAGCCGCCACGATCTGTTATCCCATGATCCTATGCATTCTGGTCTGCACGCCGATCAGGCAAAGAGGGAGGAAAATTCATGAATTTTAAAATGATCCAGCTCACCGCGCTGGCCAGCATGGCCGCTATCACACTCAGCGGCTGCGTCACCGATCCGGAAACCGGTAAAAAGACGATTTCTAACAGTGTTATTGGCGGTGCCATTGGTGTCGCGGGCGGCTATTTGCTGGGCGATCTGATCGGCGGCCGCAATGATCGCACCGAAAAGATCCTCGGCGCAGGCATTGGTGCCGTCGCAGGCGCAGGCATTGGCCATTATATGGACCAACAGGAAAAGAAAATGCGCGAGCGCACCGCAGGCACCGGCATTGATGTCGAGCGTCAAGGCGATCAGCTGGTGCTCAACATGCCCGGCGATGTCACCTTTGATTTCAACAGCGCCGTGGTCAAAAGCCAATTCCGCACGCCGCTCGACAATGTCGCCGCCACCCTATCGGAATTCCCCAGCACCTATATCGATGTCTATGGCCACACCGATTCCAAGGGCAGCGACAGCTATAATCAGGGTCTATCCGAGCGCCGCGCGGCGTCGGTGGCCGATTATCTTGCTGGTCGCAGCGTCCAGCGCGCACGGATGGCGACATTGGGCTATGGCGAATCGCAACTGAAATGCACGCCGGAGCTCAGCGAAGCAGATTATCAGTGCAACCGCCGGGTCGAAATTCGCATTTCGCCGATCACCCAGTCGGATGTCGCAGCAGCGCGATAAATATTGCTGAACCAGCGCGGCGCCCTGAAAAGGGGCCGCGCTTTTTCATCTCAACACGATAAAGCCATATAGTCAGCCCAGCGCCGGGAAACTGGCTTTCAAACCGTCAATCACAAATTGGGCCGCCAAAGCCGCCAGCAACACCCCCAGCAAGCGCGTGATCAGAGCCTCGCCCTTTTGACCGATAATCCGCATTAACGGTCCCGCCGCCAGCAACGCCCCCAAAGTCAGCAGCAGCACGGCAAGCAAGGCCCCAAAGATCACCATGGCGCGATCCAGCCCGCTATTTTGCGAAACCAACAGCATCACCGAGGCGATCGACCCCGGCCCCGCCAGCATCGGCATCGCCATCGGGAAAACAGACACATCATCAACCTGCTGTGTTTCCAATATTTTCTCGGCACGTTGTTCGCGCCTTTCCGTGCGCTTTTCAAACACCATATCAATGGCGATGATGAACAGCATGATCCCGCCAGCGATGCGAAAACTATCCAGATCAATATGCAAAAAGCTGAGCAGCGCTTCGCCAAACATGGCGAAAAACACCAAAATTGCGCCCGCGATAAAAACCGCGCGATAGGCCATGGATCGGCGCTGGGCATCATTGGCTTGCGTTGTCAGGCTGGCATAAATCGGCGCACATCCCGGCGGGTCGATCACCACAAAAAGGGTAACGAAAGCGGTGATAAACAGATCAATCATGGCAGCTTCGCCTGCGCAGGAAGCACCTCCACCATCTGCCCGCCATCCCATAGCTGCACAGAAAGATGGCCCGCTTCGTTGCCCGCGGCGGCCCACGACCAACGCAGGCTGTTATCCGCAGACTGGCCACTGCTTGGTCCAGAGCCGACCCCGACGGCATCCGCTGGCGGACGCGGACTGCAACTGGCCTGCCGGGTCGCGATATAATCGGGAGCTTCTGGTGCCATGGCCAAGGGACTGCGTTGATCCAAACGCCAAGTCAGCCGCCCTTTATGATCACGCTGCCAAAGGGTCGTATAAGCGCCCTGCTGATCCCCGGCCTGCCACGCCCCATGGGTCACCCCAATATTGCCATCACAACTGACAAAGACGCTATGTGCTTGCCACCGCATCACTTCCGCTGGTTCCGTCTCGCCGCGCAGCCATTCACGAACCGGCCGCGGCGCAGGGGTCAAAGCCTGTGCATCCCCATGCGCCAATTCTCGATAGGCAGCGAGTTGGCCCTTTTCCTGCGCCAGCCGCGCAAAGCCCATATCGGCCGCAACGAACGCGCTGGGATTGGCGGCCAGCGGCCGATTATAAATCTCTCCGCGCGGCGCACTGGCACAGCCAGCCAGCAGCAACAGCGGCAAGAAGGCGCAAAGAGATTTATGAGCCATTAAAATCCTTTCGGGTCTGCCAATCCAGCACGGCGGTGCGCCGCCACCAAAGTGTTGCGCAGCAAACAGGCGATGGTCATCGGCCCAACCCCGCCCGGCACCGGCGTGACAGCAGCCGCAACCTCCGCCACGCCAATATAATCGACATCGCCGACCAAGCGACCTTTTGCCGCGCCATCCACAGGTGGCAGACGGTTGATGCCCACATCGATCACCACCGCACCGGGCTTGATCCAATCCTTTTGGATCATTTCCGCTCGGCCCACAGCGGCAACCACAATATCTGCCGCGCGCACCTTGGCGGCCAAATCCCGGGTGCGGCTATGCGCCATGGTGACGGTGCAATTGGCGCCCAGCAACAGCTGCGCCATCGGCTTGCCGACCAGAATAGACCGGCCCACGACAATCGCCTCTTTGCCCGAAAGATCGCCCAGCCGATCCTGCAACAACAGCAAGCAGCCATAAGGCGTACAAGGCACAAGGCCTGCAATGCCCAGCGCCAGCCGACCGGCGCTGACCGGGGTTAAGCCATCAACATCCTTATCAGGATCAATGGTCGCGACCGCGCGCTGTTCATCCAGATGATCAGGCAGCGGCAATTGCAGCAAAATGCCATCAACCGCTTCATCGCGATTGAGGGTGGCCAACAGCGCCTCCACATCCTCCTGCGTGGCGCTGGCGGGCAAGCGATGCTCAAAGCTTTTCATCCCGGCGGCGACGGTCGCCTTGCCCTTGGAGCCGACATAAACGGCGCTGGCCGGATCATCACCCACCAACACAACGGCAAGACCGGGAACGCGGCCGGTTTCTGCCGTAAAGCCGGGCACTGCCGCGGCAATGCGCTCCCGCAGCCCAGCGGCAAAAGCTTTTCCGTCAATAATATCCGCGCGTTGAGAATCTGGCATTAAGAAAGTCCGTTAGAATAAGCAAAGCTGGCCACATAGTTTAACACTGGGCCGCGAAGGATCATGATCAAGATCAACACCACCATCGGGGTCAGATCCAATCCGCCAAAATCCGGCATGATGCGCCGGAAAGGCCGATAGAGGGGTTCACAAATCCGGTCCAAGACCATCCATATTTGCGAGACGATTTCACTATGGGTGTTGATCACATTGAAGGCGATCAACCATGACATAATCGCCTGCGCGATGATGAACCACCAAATCACGTCCAGAAGGATGGTGACAATCTGGATAAGCATAAGAAGCAAGATAATATCTCCGAACTGTCGCCAATCATCACTAGCTTAGCGGTGAATCAGCGTGCCTGCACCCTGTGCGGTAAAAATTTCAAGCAGCATGGCATGGGGAATCCGGCCATCTAAGATAACCGCCGCTTCAACGCCCGCATTCACCGCGCCGATGCAGGTTTCCACCTTGGGAATCATGCCGCCAGTGATGGTGCCATCCGCTTTCAGGCCTTCAATTGCCGCTGGATCCAGATCCGTCAGCAAATTCTTATCCTGATCCAACACCCCCGGCACATCGGTGAGCAGGAAAAACCGCTTGGCGCCCAAGGCGCTGGCGATGGCTCCCGCCATAGTATCGGCGTTGATATTATAGGTGGCGCCATCCGCCCCCAAGGCCACCGGCGCGACAATAGGAATGAAATTGTCGCTGGCCAAATTGCGCAAAATCGTGGGGTCTACCGCCACGGGTTCGCCAACAAAGCCCAGATCGACATAGCGTTCAATGCCGCTGTTGGGATCGGCCTCGGCCCGCTGCACCTTTTCGGCAAGCACCAAATTGGCGTCTTTGCCGGAAAGACCCACGGCCCGTCCGCCAAGGCCCGCAATCCAGCTGACGATTTCTTTGTTGATCTTGCCCGCCAACACCATCTCAGCCACTTCCGCCGTCGCCGCATCGGTCACCCGAAGGCCGCCGACAAAGGTCGAAACAATGCCCAATTTCTTCAGCATCTGGCCGATTTGTGGTCCGCCACCATGCACCACGACAGGATTGATGCCTACAGCCTTCAGCAACACCACATCTTCGGCGAAATCACGCTGTGCTTCCGGATCGCCCATGGCATGTCCGCCATATTTAATCACAAAAGTTTCACCGGCATAGCGCTGCAGATAGGGCAGAGCTTCGACCAGCGTTTCCGCCTTTGCGAGCAGATCAGGCATGGAAGAGGGATCTTGTGTCTGGTTCATGCGACCTTCTTTGAATCGAGATAACGGCCAAGCGCGACCAAGCCGGTAATGACAAATGGAATGATAGCAAGAGACAGCACCACTTTCGCGATCATTTGTCCGCCCATCAAGCGGCCTATGGGGAATATCCCATAGAAGGAAATGGTCACAAACAACAGTGTATCAATAATCTGGCTCAAGGCGCTGGCGACCGCGCCGCCAATGGCCAAGCCCACCGCGCCGCCGCGACGCCCGCTGCGAAGCCTGCTGAAAATATGCACATTCAGAAATTGCGACGTGCCATAAGCGATGATTCCTGCAATCATCAGGCGCGGGCTTTGGCCCAAAATCAGGTCAAAAGCGCGTAGCCGATCCGGATCCATCTGATCGGCCGCTGGCAATTCCAGCACCAATGTCGTGATCAAAATCGCCATCAACAGCGGAATAAAGCTCCATAACACCAGCCGGTTCGCTGTGGCTTGTCCGTGCAGCTCCGCCACCGCGCTGGAAATGGCGACCAAAATCAAAAAGGAAAATATGCCCGCTTCCACGGCCAACAGACTGCCCAGCGCAATCTGCTTATTGCCGAGCATCCCCGCCAGCACCACCATGGCCCCATAGATCAGGGTGAATAAGAAGAGCGAGGGCGTGACTGTTCGTGGCACCGCCGACGAAGGGGCATCGATCATCACAGCGCATTAGTCGTTTTTTCCTGCTGAGGAAAGATACTGATAAACCAGCCTTGGATCTGACGGCTGGGAAAGCAAATCGGCACCCTATGATGGCTATCCTGCGGGCATAGCGCGTCTTTTCCTTGCCGCGCCCTCAAAGGTCGCTAAACCTTCCCTATCACCATCGGCTGGAGACGCGCACAAAAATGGAACGCTGGGTCGGCCTGATCGGCATCGTCAGCCTATTGGCGATTGCCACGCTTTTTTCATCCAACCGCCGCTGGATACGTCTGCGTATCGTCGGCCCCGCCTTTCTGCTGCAAGCGGGATTTGCCTGGCTTGTGGTCGGCACGCCATGGGGCAGAGCCTTTATTCAAAGCCTGTCCAACGGCGTCTCTAACCTGCTAGGCTATGCCCGCGCTGGCACCAATTTCATTTTCGGCTCCCTCGCTGCCCCCGAATTGGGCGGCGCCAGCTTTGCTATCGCGGCCTTGCCGGTGATCATTTTTTTCGCTTCTTTAATCTCCATCCTTTATCATCTGGGCGTTATGCAATTCATCATCCGATGGGTTGGCGGTGCCATTCAAAAGGTTACTGGCATCACCAAGGTGGAAAGCCTGGGCGCTGCGGCCAATATTTTTGTCGGCCAGAGTGAATCACCGCTGGTCGTGCGGCCCTATCTGGCCAATCTGACGCAGCCGCAGCTTTTCACATTGATGACCGTGGGCATGGCGGGCGTCGCCGGAACCATCTTGGGCGCTTATGCCAATATGATCGGCGAAGAATTGCTGCCCTATTTGCTGGCGGCCAGCTTTATGTCGGCCCCCGGCGGTATCTTGATGGCCAAAATCATGATGCCGGACAATCCTGATGATCTGGGCACCGAACCTATGATCCTATCCGATATGGTGGATGACGAGGAAAAGCCCGCCAATATCATCATGGCGGCCGCGCAGGGCGCCCAAACCGGGGTAAAGCTGGCGGTCGCCGTCGGGGCGATGGTGCTCGCTTTTGTCGCGCTGGTCGCCATGGCCAATGGATTGCTGGCGGGGGCGGGCGCGCTCTTTGGCTATGATGGCCTTAGCTTTCAGGCCATCATCGGCACCCTCTTTGCACCAATCATGGTTTTAATGGGCGTTCCATGGGCGGAAAGCGGCCTCGTCGGCGGCCTATTTGGCACCAAGGTGGTGCTGAATGAATTTGTCGCCTTCATCGACCTAGGTCAGGCGCAAGCACAGGGCAGCCTTTCCGCATCATCGCTGGTTATCGCCACCTTTGCCCTATGCGGCTTCGCCAATTTTTCTTCGATTGCGATTCAAATGGCGGTGACCGGCGGGTTGGCCCCCAATCAGCGCCCGATCATTGCCAAATTGGGTCTGAAAGCGCTGCTCGCAGGCAGTTTATCCAATCTCATGTCCGCCGCTTTGGCTGGATTGATGATAACCATTCTCTAAACCATCGGGGATCGCTATCGGGACCGCTGCCGGACAATTCTTTATCGGTAGCGGTCGATCGATTAGGGGCGTGCCGGTGCCCTGCAACCCCGCTCCAGCCCCACACCTTTCAGAAAGCCGCGGCGCACCGTGCCCGCATAAACGGCCTCTGCATAACGGCGCCGTTCGGCATTGGCCCCGGTCACTTCCCCAATCAGCCCGCGAAACGGAATAATGGACCCGGCCACGGTTCCAGCCACCCGGCCAACTGTTTTCTCTCGTTTCTTGGCCAAGCTTTTTTCAACACGCTCATGAACATCCGGGCCCAAAACCGCGTTCAACTCTTCCACTTCCGTGATGATCTGCGCGCAACGCCGCATTCCTTCCAGCGAATAGGGATCATCCTGAATCGCTTTTAATTTGTCCGGGACTTCGCGACCGTCAAAAGGCTCGGTCACTTTGTTCACCGTGCCGACAACGGTGGAATCTTCGGGTGATCCCGATTGGGCATAAGCCGCGCCGATGCAGCATAGGGCCGCGATAGGCAGAGCAATTATTTTGATCATGGGCGCAAGCCTCCTCATATATCGAGCGCTTCCCTCCCCCTCCTCGGACAGCCAGCATGGAAAAGACCGCCCCTTTTTGCAAGGCGGCGGTCTAGAATTTTCAACATCTTATAAGGGCTGTCAGCGTGTTGGAACGGGTGCCTCACCGGTCCAGTCATAAAATCCGCGCCCGGATTTTTTGCCAACCCAGCCAGCCTCAACATATTTCACCAGCAGCGGAGCCGGGCGGAATTTGGGATCACCAGTGCCGCTTTGCAGCACCCGCAAAATTTCAAGGCAGGTATCCAAACCAATGAAATCTGCGAGAGTCAGCGGACCCATGGGATGATTCAGCCCCAAGCGCACCCCAGCATCAATATCCTTCACATTCGCAACGCCTTCACCCAAAGCAAAAACCGCTTCGTTGATCATCGGCAGCAAAATTCGGTTGACGATAAAGCCGGGCGCATCATTGGCATGGACAATTTCCTTGCCCAGACCCCGCCCATAAGCCTCCACTTTGGCCAGCGTTTCATCACTGGTCGCAAGGCCCCGGATCAGCTCAATCAACCCCATCACGGGCACAGGGTTAAAGAAATGCACCCCAATAAAACGCGCCGGATCATGCGAGGCCTGCGCCAAACGCGTAATCGGGATAGAGCTGGTGTTGGTCGCCAGAATGGCGGTTGCCGACAGATGCGGGCTGACGCTGGCGAAAATGGCGCGCTTAATATCTTCCCGCTCCGTCGCCGCTTCGATCACCAGCTCGGCATTCGAAAATTGCGCATATTCGGCGATCGGCTGAATGCGGCCCAGCAGGGCATCGGCATCGGCCTGCGTCATTTTCTCTTTCGCGATCAGGCGTGCCAATCCTTTGGCAATATTCGCTTTACCCGCCTCTGCACGGGCGATGTCGACATCGCTCAACAACACATCATGGCCGGCCGCCGCGGAAACTTGCGCAATACCCGCGCCCATCTGGCCCGCTCCGATAACAGCAATGATCATCATTTCACCCTTTCCTTCGTCACCCGCCATGCCCCGATACTGTTTCCAGCTGGTCATGCGCAGGCCTTCACGTCGCAGCGCGATAGGCTTTACTCCGCCGCAACCTATGCATCTTTAGATCAGACCCGTCACGCGCCCGCGTCAGCGAGTGGCGCCCGGTTTCCACAAAATATCGCTGGCGCCGCCGCCATTTAAATAGCGCGTCATCACAAATAAATGATCCGACAAACGGTTGATATAGGATAGCGCCACCGCATTCAGTTCCCGCTCCTGACCCGCAGCCACAGCAGAGCGTTCGGCCCGCCGCGCGATGGCGCGGGCCAGATGCAGATGGGCCGCAGCCGGGGTGCCGCCCGGCAGGATGAAACTGTTCAGCGGCTGCAAATCCGCATTCATCCGGTCAATTTCCTGCTCCAGCCGCTCCACTTGTGAGGCCGTCACCCGCAGCGCCATTGGTTGCGGTGCAAAGCCATGTTCCGGATCGGGCGGTGTGGCGAGATCGGCACCCAAGTCAAAAAGTTCATTTTGAATGCGACCCAGCATCGTCGCAGCATCGCTCTTGGCATCCAGCGCAATCAGCGCCACGCCCACCGCACTATTGGCTTCATCCACATCACCAATGGCGGCCATCAAAGGATCGCATTTCGCCACCCGACTGCCATCGACCAGCCCTGTGGTGCCCTTATCGCCGGTGCGGGTATAGATTTTATTGAGTTTTACCATCTGACCATCTGCCATTCAGGCTGGAAACAGCCCGGATTTGAAGAAAAAGGGGCAGGCTACAGCGAAAAACGCTGCCACGCCGAACATCCAAAATGGATATTAAGAAGCCGCCAGCAACACGCCGACCACCACCAGCAAAATCACCGTGATCGCCTGCCACTTAACGCGCGCCATCATCATTTGATTTTGCTTTTTCAGATTGTCATTCCCTGTTCCCTCCAGCGCGGCTTTATGGCCTTGCGAAAAATAGAACAGCCCCCGTCCAAGCGAGGCCAATACAAAAAGGGCAGATGCCACAACGGCAAGAATGAGCAAGATTTCCATAATCTCTCTTTACGCTTTTTAAGACGAATAGCCAGCCGGGAGCCAAGATGCTGCGATCAATTTATCGACACGCTCTGATCCAGACCCATCCTATCCCTTCAATGATGCAACAGGAACCACGCACAGCCTGAATCAGCGAAGCCGCAATCCAGTGATGGATATGGACCGCATATATTTGAATATCGGTAAAATATTCTTGTGAAGGCGAAGGAAATAGCCATGCAGGCCTGACCTAGCGATACAGAAGCTTCTTGACGTGGATTCCATATCCGTCATGTAATGCACATGTCACGCACGGAAGGTAGTGACGCGCCATCCCGTGAAACTTAGGGAGCTGCGCACCGAAACCATGTATCATCCTGACATTGCTCGCCATCCCGACAATTGCCCAGCCTTGGTCTTAAATGCAGACTATACGCCGCTGAGCTATTATCCGCTCAGCCTCTGGCCTTGGCAAACCGCGATCAAGGCCGTTTTCCTTGATCGGGTAACGATTGTGGAAAATTATGCGCGGGAGATTCACTCCCCGACCCGGTCCATGGCGCTGCCCAGTGTGATCGCATTGCGCCAATATGTGAAACCCTCACAATATCCGGCCTTCACGCGATTTAACCTGTTCCTAAGAGATAGATTTTCCTGCCAATATTGTGGCTCTGGCCATGATCTGACCTTCGACCATGTCGTGCCACGCCGACTCGGCGGCATCACCAGCTGGGAAAATGTCTCCACCGCCTGTTCGCCCTGCAATCTGAAAAAAGGGGGCCGAACCCCAGCGCAAGCCCGGATGCCCCTTTATCACCAGCCATGGCGGCCCACCAATTGGCAGTTGCAGGAAAGCGGCCGAGCCTTTCCGCCCAATTATCTGCACGAAAGCTGGATCGATTGGCTTTATTGGGATGTGGAACTGGAAGGATAAAGGCTCCCCCCTCGCCTCATCAGTACGCGCGCTTAGTCGTTGCAAGCAGACCATCTTTCCCGTGCTATGGACAAGCAAAGCTGCGTCGCTCGCTTGACCTGACCTTCGCTGCAGCGCAACATATTCAGCATGGGACCAGTTATGCAAATCAGCCAAAATCCTGACATCCGCTATCTTGGCCGGATCTTGGGCGATGTGATCCGGGAATTGGGCGGCGAAAAATTATTTCGTCAGACCGAATATATCCGCTCGGTCAGCGTCGATCGCTATCGCGGCATTGCCGGTGCCGACGCCAGCGATCCCGGCTTGGATGCCCTAAGCCTTGACGACACAATCGCCTTTGTCCGCGGATTCATGCTCTTTTCGATGCTCGCCAATCTGGCAGAGGATCGTCAGGGTGTTGCCGCCGAGCCGGGCGCCAGCTTCGCGGCCGCCATCGCCGATCTGGACCATCATCATGTCGACCGCGCCGCAGTTGCGGCCTTGCTGAATCAGGCGCTGATCGTGCCGGTGCTCACGGCGCATCCAACCGAAGTGCGCCGAAAATCCGTTTTGGATCACAAAAACTCCATCGCCGAATTGATGCGCCAGCGCGATAGCGGCGCCACAGAAACGGAAGGCGGCGAGGATCTGGATGAAGCCATCCACCATCAGATTGCGCTGCTATGGCAAACCCGTCCGTTGCGCACCGAACGCTTGTTCGTCGGCGATGAAATTAACAACGCCCTCAATTATCTGCGCGATATTTTTTTGCCGCTGCTGCCACGCCTTTATGCCCGCTGGGAAAAAATATTGGGCCAACGCCCGGCCCCTTTCCTACGCATCGGCAGCTGGATTGGCGGAGACCGGGACGGCAATCCTTTCGTTACCGCCCAAACCATGACCGAGGCGACAACCCGCAATGCGGAAGCGGTGATCGGCTATTATCTGGACGCGGTGCATGATCTAGGGGCCGAACTTTCCATTTCCGCCACCCTCGCGCCGGTGACAGACGCCGTTCTGGCTTTGGCCAAGGCAAGCGGCGATGATGCCGCTAGCCGCGCAGACGAACCCTATCGCCGCGCCCTATCCGGCATTTATGCAAGGCTCAGCGCAACCTATGTCGCCATCATCGGCAAAACGCCGCAGCGCCCCTCCATGCTGGAAGGCGCCGCCTATTGCGCGCCCGCTGAATTCCGCGCCGATCTGTTGACCTTGGCGAAGGCACTGGCGGCTGGAGAGAAAAAAACATCCTATGGCTATGGCCCACTTGGCCGCTTGATCCGCGCCGTTGAATGTTTCGGATTTCATCTGGCAACGCTCGATATGCGGCAGAATAGCGCCGTGCATGAAGCGACGCTGACGGAATTGCTGCGGGTCGCAGGCGTTTGCGCCGACTATAGCGCTTTGGCCGAAGCAGAACGCGTCGCGCTGCTGCGGGCCGAACTGAAAAACGACCGACCGCTTGCCATTTCCTGGTATGATTGGTCCGATCAGACTGCCAGCGAATTGGCGATCATCTACAGCGCCGCAGCGATCCGTAAAAAATTGGGCGATGAAGCCATTTGCCAGTGGATCATCAGCAAGGCTGAAAGCCTATCCGACCTGTTGGAAGTGCATGTGCTGGCTCGCGAATCCGGCCTGTGGTCCACGCAAGGGCGCAACAATCTGATGGTTGTGCCTTTGTTTGAAACCATCGATGATCTGGAAAATGGGCCGGATATCATGGCACAATATTTTGCTCTGCCGGAAATCAGCGCCCATATTCAGCAGCGCGGCCATCAGGAAGTGATGATCGGCTATTCCGATTCCAACAAAGATGGCGGCTATCTCACCTCCACTTGGGGGCTGCACCAGGCATCCAAGGCTTTGCTGCCGGTTTTTGAGCAAGCTGGCATCGCCATGCAATTGTTTCACGGGCGCGGCGGGGCTGTCGGGCGCGGCGGCGGCAGCGCCTTTGCCGCCATTCGGGCGCAGCCAGCAGGCACGGTTCAGGGGCGCATCCGCATCACCGAACAAGGCGAAGTGATCGCCGCCAAATATGATACGCTCGATAGCGCCGCCAGCAATTTGGAAGCGACCGTCGCCGCCAGCCTGCGCGCCAGTTTGGACCAGCAACGCATCAGTCCCGCCGCGCAAAAACAATTTACCACGGCGATGGATAGGCTATCGCAGACGGCCTATGCGGATTATCGCGGGCTGGTCTATGAAACGCCCCATTTTCGCGACTTTTTCCGCGCGATGACCCCCATAGCGGAAATCGCCACGCTGAAAATCGGTTCGCGCCCGTCCAGCCGCACCCAAAGCAATGCGATCGAGGATTTGCGCGCCATTCCTTGGGTTTTCAGCTGGGCGCAATCGCGCACCATGCTGCCCGGCTGGTTTGGCACAGGACAGGCCTTTTCGGCATATGGCGACGAGCCGCTGCTAAAAGATATGGCGGCAAGCTGGCCTTTTTTTGCCGCTTTGTTGGATAATATGGAAATGGTGCTGGCGAAATCCGATATGGGCATCGCCGCCCGCTATGCCGAATTGGCCGAGCATGTGCCGGGACATCAGGCGATTTTCACACGCATCCATGATGGCTGGAACCGCGCCCATGATGGGCTGTTGCGGATTACCGAGCAAAGCCATTTGCTGGAAAAAAATCCAGCGCTGGCCGCCTCCATTCGGCTTCGCCTGCCCTATATCGAGCCGCTCAACCTGCTGCAGATCGAATTGATGAAGCGCCATCGTGCCGGGGAAACAGATGCCCGCATTGGCGAAGGCATTCAGCTAACAATCAACGCCATCGCTACCGCTTTACGCAACAGCGGCTAGGGTCAGGATCCTATAGCCAATGGCCGCAGCCGATGCATAGTCACGGGGCGCCCGGCCCAATTTCAGGCCGGGCGCATCGCAAATTCAACTATCAACCATCACTGGTATCAGGCATCAATGCTGGTTTTCAAATCCCCATGCACCAGCCCGCCATCGACCGCGATGGTTTCACCGACGACATAATTGCCCGCATTGGACGCCAGATAAATGGCCGCGCCCGCCATATCTTCCGGCGCGCCAATGCGGCGTGTGGGGATGCTTTGGGCCACTGTATCGCCATGATCGCGGGCCGCTTTGTTCATATCCGATTGGAACGCCCCCGGCGCAATCGCGGTGACGATGATATGGTCACTCACCAGGCGCGCCGCCAAACGTTTGGTTAGATAAAGAATACCTGCCTTGGACGCATGATAGCTATAGGTTTCCCAAGGGTTGAGCCGCATTCCGTCGATCGATCCAATGTTGATCACCTTGGCGGGTTGACCAGCCGTCCCAGCTGCTTTCAACAGCCCGTGCAGCGCCTGAGTCAGGAAAAACGGTGCTTTGACGTTGACGTCCATCACCTTGTCCCAGCCCGATTCCGGGAAGCTTTCAAACGGTTCGCCCCATGCCGCGCCCGCATTGTTGACCAATATATCCAGCTTGTCTTCGCGCGACGCCAGATCCTGCGCCAAGGCACGGCACGCCTCGACACTGGCGACATCGGCGGGAATACCGATCACCTTGCCGGGATAGCGGCTGTCAAAATCCGCTATCGCCGCTTCAATCTGGCCTTGTTTGCGCGCAGAAATATAAACGCGCGCGCATCCGGCAGCCAGAAACCCCTCAACGATCATTTTGCCAATGCCGCGCGAACCGCCGGTCACCAGCGCTACCCGGCCATCAAGGCCAAACATCTCTTGTAAATTCATGACACTCTCCCAATCCATCCCTGCGGCCTGTTAATAGCCGTTGAGGCGGGCCACGCGATCCGTGTGATAGGAAATATCGCCCATATATTCTGCCAGCGCCCGATCGCGCTTCATATAAAGGCCGACATCAAATTCATCCGTCATGCCGATGCCGCCATGCATTTGCACCGCTTCGCACACCGCCAGATTGGCAGCCCGGCCAGCCTTGGCTTTGGCAACAGACACATAAAGCGTGGCCGCATCACTGCCTTCGTCCAGCAATTGCTGCGCTTTCATCACGGTCGCCCGCGCCACTTCCATCTCGCTGTAAAGATGCGCCGTGCGATGTTGCAGCGCCTGAAATTCACCGATCAAGCGGCCAAATTGCTTGCGCTCTTTCAAATAGCCAATCGTCATATCCATGGCGCCTTGACCAACGCCAACCATTTCAGCCGCCGCACCTGTGCGTGTTGCCGCCAACAGCGCCTGCAGCACAGCCTCGCCGCCGCCAACATCGCCGATCACCGCATCGGCATCGACATCCACACCGTCCAGCGTCACATGGCTGGCCAAACTGCTATCGACCAAACGGCGCGGATCCGCGCTCAGCCCATTGGCGTTTTGCGGCACGGCAAATAAAGTCAGCCCTTCATCGCATTGCGCCGAAACGATCATCATATCCGCAACATGGCCATGCAGCACAAAGGCCTTTTTGCCAGAAATGCGAAAGCCATTGCCGCTGCGCACAGCGCTCGTCGCGACGCGTTCCGGGCGGTGCCGCGCCTGCTCGTCAATCGCCAGCGCGACGATGGCTTTCCCCGCGGCGATGGCTGGCAACCAGCGGTCCGCCTGTGTGCCACCCGCCTTGCTGAGCGCGGCCACCGCGCCAACGCTGGTGCTGAGGAAGGGTGATGGCGTTAGATTGCGACCGATTTCTTCCAGCACAATGCCAGCTTCCATATGGCCCATGCCAAGGCCGCCTTGCGCTTCCGGCACCAACATGCCGGGCAGGCCCATCTCGACAAACTCCGCCCAAATAGCGCGCGAAAATCCCGTTTCATCGCGATCATCCCGCAGGCGGCGCAAATGGCTGACGGGGGCTTTTTCCGCCAAAAAGGGGCTGACACTGTCTTTCAGCATCAATTGATCATCATTATGATAAAGAGGCATATCTGTCCCTTCCTTTACCTGCCATCGCAGGCTGGGCCTATTTCATTCGGCCCTTAAACTATCCAAAAATCGACGTGCTTAAGCGCCCGGCAGATCCAAAATGCGCTTAGCGATCACATTCAGCATCACTTCGCTGGTGCCGCCTTCAATGCTGTTGGCTTTGGTGCGCAGCCAAGCGCGCGGCCTTGCACCGCCATCGCTATCCTCGCTTTCCCATTCCAGCGTGGCGCTGCCACCGGCCGACATCAGCAATTCATAACGCTGCTTGTTCAGCTCTGTGCCGACATATTTCATCATATTGGAACTGGCCGGATGCGCGCGCCCCGTTTTCCACATATCCATGAACCGCTCGCCCATGGCACGATAAGCAAAAACATCCACGTCAAAGGCCGCCATGGAGGCGCGCAAAATCGGATCATCCAATTCGCCAGCATCATTGCGCCCGATAGACTTTGCCATCGCCGCGCCAAGGCTGACCATATCGCCGCCAGCGCCGCCACCCGAAATCATTTCGCGCTCATGGCCCAGCAGATATTTGGCGACATCCCAACCGCGATTCAGTTCACCGATAAACTGCGTTTTCGGCACGGTCACATTGTCGAAAAATGTTTCGCAAAAGGGGCTGTTGCCGCTGATCAACAGAATCGGCTTGGTGGTCACCCCTTGGCTTTCCATGTCAAACAACATGAAAGTAATGCCTTGATATTTGTTCGTCTTATCCGTGCGAACAAGGCAGAAAATCCAATCCGCCTGATCCGCATAGCTGGTCCAGATCTTGCTGCCATTGACCACCCAATGATCGCCCCGATCCTCACCATAGGTTTGCAGGCTCACCAAATCGCTGCCTGCGCCCGGCTCGCTATAGCCTTGGCACCAGCGGATTTCGCCGCGCGCAATTTGGGTCAGATAATGTTTTTTCTGTTCCTCTGTGCCGAATTTCAGCAGGGCCGGGCCCAGCATCCAGATGCCAAAGCTTTGCAGTGGTGGGCGCGCGTGAATACGGGCCATTTCCTGCTTGAAAATCTTGGTCTGCTCGGCGCTCAGGCCCGCGCCGCCATATTCGGTCGGCCAATCGGGCACCGTATAGCCCTTGGCCACGCAGCGATCCAACCACAGTTTCTGGGCTTCATTTTTGAAGAGGAATTTGCGCCCACCCCAGCACACATCATCATCACCCTTAACGGACTCCCGCATCTCTGCCGGGCAATTTTCTTCAAGCCAAATGCGCACGTCGGCGCGAAAAGCGTCTTGCTCGCTCATCAATCCTACTCCCTCATTCTCTGTCGAAGCTAGGATGCCGGAACCACTTGACGCAAGCGTCAACTTGGCAATTTTGCCTTCCGTTACGGTACCGTAACGTCAAATCGCGCGGCGTTGACGTGCCCCTTCTCGCCCTTACAGTCTGAACCAAAATCAAAATGGGAGAGAGAAATGCGATTCGCAGGAAAGGTTGCGATTGTTACCGGTGCAGCATCCGGTATTGGCCGCGCGTCGGCTTTGAAATTGGCCTCCGAAGGCGCCCATGTCTTTGCCAGCGATATTGATGAAGATGGCGGCAAAGCTCTGGCAGCCAGCAGCAATGGCCGGATCGATTTTCTGCGCTGCGATGTCACCCGCGCAGACGAGATTGAGGCGCTGATGAAAGCCGCTGCGGATCAAGCCGGCGGCATTGACATCATTTTCAACAATGCCGCAGCGGGCGGCGATAAAGCCCCAATTGACGAGATCAGCCCCGATGGCTGGAATCAGACAATGGCTTTGATCCTGACCTCTGTCGCCATGGGCATTCGCTATGGCGCTCCCTATATGAAGGATCGCGCTTCGACCAAAAATGGCGGCGCTGCGATTATCAACACCGCCAGCGTCGCCGCACTGGGTGCGGGCTATTCCCCCACAGCCTATGCCGTTGCCAAGGCAGGGGTATTGCATCTGACCAAAGTCGCCGCCACCGATCTTGCCCGCTATGGTATCCGCGTCAATGCGATCTGCCCCGGCTTTATCAACACCAATATCTTCACCTCCTCGCTCGGTGTGTCAGACGCGATGAAAGATCAGGCCAAAGCGATGATCGCCGCCGCCAGTGCACAGGCGCAGCCCGTCGCCCGCGGCGGAAGTTCAGAAGATATCGCCAATGCGGTGGCCTATCTCGCCAGCGAAGACTCCAGCTTCATGACCGGCACCCACATGCTGGTCGATGGCGGGCTCACCATAGGCCAGCGCCACGCATGGGATCCCAACAGCCCCGGCATGTTTGGTGCCCTGATGGAAATGGATGCGGCGACGACCGGAGCACAAAAATGACCGCACCCAGCACGCAGTTGCCGCTGGGTTTAAAAATGGGCCATGGTCTTGGCAGTGTGGCGATGGGGGTGAAGGAATCAGGCCTCACCACCTTCTTCATGCTCTATTATAATCAGGTGCTGGGCTATGATCCGCGCGTGATTTCGCTGGTGCTGATCGTCGCCATGCTCGTCGATGCACTGATTGACCCTTTGATTGGCCGCCTGTCTGATAGAACGCGCAGCCGCTGGGGCCGCCGCCTGCCATGGCTTTACGCCGCCGCTCTGCCCATGGCGCTCAGCTGGATATTTTTATGGACCAATCATGATAGCGGCGGCCACTCAACACTGCTGTTGCTGATCAATGTGATCGCAGTGCGTATCTTCGTGAGCGCTTGCGAGATACCCTCTGCCTCTCTGGTGGCGGAATTGACGCAGGATTATGACGAGCGCACGGGCCTGACCCGCTTTCGCTTTTTGTTTGGATGGGGCGGCGGATTGGTCACCACGGCGCTGGCTTATGGCTATTTCCTCGTCTCTGACACACCGGGCACCAATGGCTTGCTCAATGCTTCTGGCTATCAAAGCTTTGGTATATTCGGCGCCGGGCTGATCCTGGTTTCAACTCTGGCCTCAGCGCTGGCACAGCATCGCCGTGTCGTGGCCCTGCCGCCTCGTCCGATCCCGGCAGGCGGCCATGCGATGCTAAGGGATGTCTATCGCGCTTTTGCCAACCCCTCATTTCGCGCGCTCGCTTGCGGCGGTCTGTTCATCGTCAGCAGCTATGCCACCACCATTGCCGCCATCAATTATATGATGCTCTATGTGTGGCGGCTGACGGATCAGCAAATTGCGCTTTATCCTTTTGGCCTTGGCTTTGCGGTTATCGGCGCCTTCATTCTGGTCAGCCCATGCCACCGCCGCTTTGGCAAGCGCGCCTCTGCCATTGCTGGCGCACTGCTGTCAGCGATCATCGTTTTGCTCACCTATGGCGCCCGCAATTTTGGCTTTTGGCCGGAATTGGGCACCAATGGAGCGGCCGTGCTGCTGCTGGTCTTTTTCGCCTCCTCTTTGCTGTTTCAGATCATCACCACCATTTCGACATCCTCCATGATCGCCGAAATTGTGGAAGATCACGAGCTTCGACATGGCGAGCGGTGCGAAGGCATATTTTTTGCCAGCTATTTCATGGTGCAGAAATTTGGTTCAGCCTTGGGAATTTTTATCGTTGGCCAATTAATTGCTGTCGCGGGTCTGGATGGCCGGATCGCACCAGCCGATCTGGCGCCGCATTTGGCCACCAATATGGGCTGGATTTTCGCCATATTGACCATGGCGATGGCCATTGGGGTCGCCCTCTCTTTGCGCTATTATACAATTGACAGGGCCAGTCATGAAGCGCGTCTGGCGATCATATCCACAAGAGCTCGCGAAAAAGACGGTGTTTCACATCCCATCGAGCCATCTGGATCAAGTGATGAACCACATAGCGTCAGCAGCTAGACAGACACTATTCTAAATCAGGGGCTTGGCAAGCAGGGGCTTATTGGTTCACAAGCTTACGTAAACGTAAAGGGAAAGGATGTTTAAATGGATTTTGATCTGACCGAAAGGCAGACTCATTGGCGCGACCGCGTGCGCGATTTTATCGAACGCAAGGTTCGTCCAGCCGTGCCAACCTATGTCGAGCAGGATGCCGCAGGCGACCGCTGGAAGGTGATTCCGATAATCCAGGAATTGAAGGCAGAGGCCAAGGCCGCTGGCATCTGGAATCTGTTCATGCCGCCGCGCAGTGATGCGCACCATCATGTTGAGGAAAGTTTCGAATTTGAAGGCCCCGGCCTCACCAATTTGGAATATGCCCTATGCGCCGAAGAAATGGGCCGGGTCGGCATTTCCAGTGAAATCTTCAACTGCTCCGCCCCTGATACCGGCAATATGGAAGTGTTTCATCGCTATGGCACGCTGGCGCAGAAGGAAAAATGGCTGCGCCCGATTATGAATGGCGAAATTCGGTCCGCCTTTTTGATGACCGAGCCGCAGGTCGCCTCCTCCGATGCCACCAATATCGAAACCCGGATTGAGCGCGATGGCGATGATTATGTGATCAATGGCCGCAAATGGTGGTCATCCGGTCTTGGCGATCCGCGCTGCAAAGTCGCGATTGTCATGGGCAAGACCGATTTTGAAGCCAAGCGTCATCAGCAACAATCGATGATATTGGTTCCCATGGATGCCCCCGGCGTCAACATCATCCGCCACTTGCCTGTCTTTGGCTATGATGATGCCCCCCACGGCCATATGGAAGTCGAGCTGAAGGATGTGCGCGTTAACGCCGAAGAAGCGATGCTGCTTGGCGCCGGACGCGGTTTCGAGATTGCACAGGGGCGCCTCGGCCCTGGTCGCATCCATCATTGCATGCGCACCATCGGCGTGGCGGAAGAAGCATTGGAAAAAATGTGCCGCCGCCTGCAATCACGCGTCGCTTTCGGCAAAACCATTTCCAGCCACAGCGTATGGGAAGAACGTATTGCACGTGCCCGCATCGATATTGAGATGACCCGGCTGCTGTGCCTGAAGGCCGCCGATATGATGGACAAGGTCGGCAACAAATCGGCGGCGGCCGAAATTGCCATGATCAAGGTGCAGGCCCCCAATATGGCGCTGAAAATCATTGATGATGCGATTCAAGCCCATGGTGGCGGCGGCGTCAGCGATGATTATGGCTTGGCTAGCGCCTATGCCCATCAGCGCACGCTGCGCCTTGCGGACGGACCGGACGAAGTTCATGCGCGGGCCATCGCTCGCATCGAATTCGCCCGCCATTCGGACAATGCCCGTGACGCAGGCTTCTCGTCGGGCGACATTGGCGCCACCCGCTAAAATGGCTCCCGGATCAGGCGGATTTATCGCCTGATCCGGCATCCCTCCCCCCAGAAATTTACATCATTCATCATCTTATAAATATTGGGTGCAAAGAGACGGCATGCGCCCTCCCGCGCAGCGGGATATAAAGACCGCCACATAGAGAGAGGATCAGGGAAATGACCAAAGCTGCCCTATTGATAGAGCCCGGCAAACCCCTTCAAATCGAAGAGGTGATTGTCGACAATCCCGGCCCGCACGAAGTGCGCATCCGCACCGCCGCTTGCGGCCTATGCCATTCCGATCTGCACTTTATTGATGGGGCCTACCCCCATGCCTTGCCTGCCATTCCCGGCCATGAAGCCGCCGGTATTGTAGAGGCGGTGGGCAGCGAAGTTCGCACCGTAAAGGTCGGCGATGCCGTCGTCACCTGCCTCAGCGCTTTTTGTGGTCACTGCGAATTTTGCGTGTCCGGCCGCATGTCCTTATGCCTTGGCGGCGACACGCGACGCCCCGTCGGCGCACCGCCGCGCATCACGCTGAAAGATGGCACACCCGTCAATCAGATGCTGAATCTCAGCGCTTTTTCCGAAGTGATGCTGGTGCATGAACATGCCTGTGTCGCCATTGATCCCGAAATGCCATTGGATCGGGCCGCAGTGATCGGCTGTGCCGTGACCACGGGCGCGGGCACCATCTTTAACGCCTGCAAAGTCACCCCGGGTGAAACGGTCGCCGTCGTTGGCTGCGGTGGTGTTGGTCTGGCAACCATTAACGCCGCGAAAATTGCCGGCGCTGGCCGCATCATCGCTGCCGACCCCATCCCAGAAAAGCGGGCGCTAGCCGTCAAGCTTGGGGCGACCGATGTTGTCGATGCCCTCGCCGATGACGCCGCCGCCCAGATCATGGAAATTTCCAAAGGCGGCGTCGATCATGCCATCGAAGCCGTGGGGCGTCCGGCCTCCGCCAAATTGGCCGTTCAATCGCTGCGCCGCGGCGGAACCGCCACCATTTTGGGCATGATGCCGCTAAACGAACAAGTCGGCCTTGGCGCGATGGACTTGCTGTCAGGCAAGAAATTGCAAGGCGCCATCATGGGCGGCAACCGCTTCCCCGTTGATATCCCACGTCTGGTGGATTTCTATCTGCGCGGGCTGCTCGATCTGGATAGCATCGTGGCGGAAACAATTTCACTTGATCAAATCAACCAAGGCTTTGAATCCATGCGAAAGGGCGATGCGGCACGGTCGGTCATCGTATTCAATCCATGAGCGATGCCCTGAATGCACAAGCGGCATTTTCCGGCACCATCGCGCCAGAAGGCGCGGATGTGCTGGATGAAGCGCGCCTCACAGAGTGGATGAACGCACATGTTGAGGGGTTTCAAGGCCCCTTAACACAAAGCAAATTTGCGGGCGGTCAATCCAACCCCACCTATAAAATCAGCGCCCCATCGGGAAATTATGTGCTGCGGCGCAAGCCCTTCGGCCCATTGCTGCCATCCGCCCATGCGGTCGACCGTGAATATAAGGTTCAGGCTGGCCTACATCGCGCTGGCTTTCCGATTGCACGCCAATTTGGGCTTTGCACCGATGATAGCGTGCTGGGCAGTTGGTTTTACGTCATGCAAATGGTGGATGGCCATACCATCTGGGATGGCGCCATGCCCGGCTCCACCCCGGAAAACCGCCGCGCGACTTATTTTGCGATGATCGATACGCTGGCCGCCCTACACAATGTCGATGTCGAGGCGGCGGGCCTGTCGGATTATGGCAAACCCGGCAATTATTTCGGCCGTCAGGTGGATCGCTGGACCAAACAATATCGTCTCTCCGAAACCGAAGTGATGGACGAGATGGAAGAATTGCTGGTCTGGCTGCCGGCCACCCTTCCCACGCAAGATCGCACCAGCATCGTCCATGGCGATTATCGGATCGATAATATGATCTGGGCCAAGGATCGACCGGAAGTGTTGGCGGTGCTCGATTGGGAACTCAGCACGCTGGGTGATCCATTGGCCGATTTTGCTTATGTCGCCATGGCATGGGCCACAGACAATGGCGGTCGCAGCGGCGTTGCGGATTTGGATCGCAAGGCGCTGGGCATTCCAGAACTCGAAGAAATGGTCGCTTATTATTGCGAAAAGACCGGCCGCGATGGCCTACCTGATCTCAATTGGTATCTGGCGTTCAACTTCTTTCGCCTCGCCGCCATCATGCAGGGCATTAAAAAGCGCGTGATCGACGGCACCGCCAATTCGGCCCATGCGCAGGATATGTCCGATAAGGTCCGGCCCTTGGCGCAGCGGGCCATGGAATTTGCAAGAAAGGCGGGCGCATGAATTTATTCGACATGTCCGGCGATGTCGCGCTGATCACCGGATCATCACGCGGCATTGGCAAGGCCACGGCCGAGGCGATGGCCGCGCAAGGCGCCAAGGTGGTGATTTCCAGCCGCAAAGCCGAAGCCTGTGATGCCACGGCGGCAGAAATTAACGCCAAATTTGGGGAAGGCACGGCCATCGCCGTGCCTGCCAATATTTCGTCCAAAGAAGAATTGCAGGCGCTGGTCGATGCCACCCGCAAAGCTTTTGGGAAAATCACCACTCTGGTCTGCAATGCCGCGTCCAACCCCTATTATGGTCCTGGCCTCGGCATTTCAGACGATCAGTTTCGCAAGATTTTGGATAATAATATCCTGTCCAACCATTGGCTGATTTCAATGGTGGCGCCCGAAATGGTCGCACGGGGCAGCGGCGCGATCACCATTATTTCTTCGATCGGCGGGCTGAAAGGCTCACCCATCATTGGCGCTTATTGTGTGTCGAAAGCTGCCGATATGCAGTTGGCACGCAATTATTCCGTGGAGCTTGGCCCCAATGGCGTGCGGGTGAACTGCGTTGCCCCCGGCCTGATCCGCACCGATATGGCCCGTGCCTTGTGGGAAAATCCCGATACGCTGAAACTTTCCACCGCCGCCGCCTGCCTCAAGCGGATTGGTGAGCCGCATGAAATTGCTGGCGCCGTCGTTTTCCTATCGAGCAAGGCAGGCGCTTTTACCACGGGCCAAACCATCGTCTGCGATGGCGGGGCCACCATTTCAGGGGGCGCATAATGGGCGCATTGCAAGGCAAAATTGCGATCATCACCGGCGCTGGCAGCGGGATCGGCCGCGCCAGCGCCATCCGCTTCGCCGCCGAAGGGGCGCGGCTAGTGCTAGGCGATAAAAGCGATGCTATACACGAAACGACCAAGCTCGTTCGCGATGCAGGCGGCGAAGCCCTGTCCTTTGAAATGGATGCGGGGTTGGAAGCCGATGTTATCGCGCTGGTCCACACCGCCATAAGCCAGATGGGCGGGCTGGATATCGCCTTCGCCAATGCCGGTATCATCGGCGATATGGGCGGAATTTTCGATTTCGATCCCGAAAAATGGGCGGAAACGCTGCGCGTCAATCTGATCGGCCCGGCCTTGATGGTGAAACATGCGGGCAAGGCATTGGTCGATCAAGGGCGCGGGGGCGCGATGCTGCTCACCGCCAGTGTCGCCGGGCTCAACAGCGGCGCCGGTCCGGGTGCCTATTCCGCCTCCAAGGCAGGCGTCATCAATCTGGCCAAAACGGCGGCGCAGCAATTGGTGGGCAGCGGCGTGCGCGTCAACGCCATCTGCCCCGGTCTCACCGAAACGGGGATGACCCGGCCCACCTTTGATTATGCCCGCGATAAGGGCGTGACCCATAAATTGGGCCAGCTAAATCCGCTGAAACGGGCAGCGCAGGCCGATGAACTTGCCAATGTGGCGCTGTTTCTGGCAAGCGATCAGGCCAGCTATGTCAATGGTCAAGCGATCGCGGTGGATGGCGGGCTATCCAGTTCCCATCCGGTTACGCGGCAATTGCTGGGCCAAACGTCACATTAAAGCAAAGGCTTGGCGGCTAGGATCATCGTTCAAGGCGTTCAATAGAGGATTGGCAATTTATGGCGCAGGGTTTTTCACAGGATCGGTTGAACCGCATCCCGGAATTTATAGCCAAAAACTATGTCGACAAGGGCTTGCTGCCCCATGCCGCCGTGCTGGTTTCCCGGCGCGGCGAAGTGGTGCTGGATCGCCAAATTGGCGAAGCGCGCCCCGGCCAAGCCTTAAAAGGCGATGCCATTTATCGCATCGCCAGCATGACCAAGCCGATCACCTCCATCGTTTTCATGATGTTGGTGGAAGAAGCCAAAGTCTGTCTGGATGATCCTTTGGTCAAATTTTGCCCGGAATTTGCCAAAACCGGCGTCTTTGTGGCGGGCGGCGGCAATATGCCCTTTGTCAGTCGCCCCGTCGAACGCCCGATCACCATGCGCGATCTGCTGAACCATAGCGCCGGGCTGACCTATAGTTTTCAAGAACGTCACCCTGTGGACGCCGCCTATCGCAAAACTAAAATCGATGATTTTGATGCCGATTATACGATGGACGGATTTGTCGAAGCGCTGGCCCAAATCCCCTTGCTCTTCAGCCCGGGTCAGCATTGGAATTATTCCATCGCCACCGATGTGCTGGGGGTGGTGATCGAGCGGATCGAAGGAAAGCCATTTGAAACCGTGCTGCAAGAAAGGCTGTTTCAGCCGCTGGGCATGGTCGATACCGGATTTAAAGTGGCGCAGGATCAGCAACACCGCCTGACCGATTGCTATATTTATCATCCTCGCCACAAAATGGCGCCCTTTGACAATGGGGAACGCAGCCGCTGGGCCAAAGACCGAAATTTCCAATCGGGCGGCGGCGGCCTGCTTTCTACCACCGCTGATTATCATCGTTTCTGCCAAATGCTGCTGGGGCAGGGCCAATATGATGGCCAGCGTATCATCAGCCGCAAAACACTGGAATTGATGACCGCCAATCATTTGATAGGCGGCGGCGATCTGACCCAGCATAGTATTGGCGCTTTTTCTGAAGATGATAATGCCGGTGTCGGCTTTGGCCTTGGCTTTGCCACGACCATAGATCCGGCCCGTTCTGGGATCCCCTCCTCTGCCGGTGATTTTTACTGGGGCGGTATGTTCAGCACCGGTTTCTTCGTCGATCCGGTCGAAGATATTGCGATGATTTTTATGACTCAGCTAATGCCTTCCAGCACCTATCCTGTAAGGCGAGAAATTAAGACGCTGGTTTACGCCGCGCTCGACGATTAAAATTTAAGGAGCTTGCTCAATGTCTGAAGAAATTCCCAATAGCGTCCGTCTGGAAAAAGACGGCAATGTCGCTATCATTATCGTCAACAATCCACCGGTTAACGCGCTGAGCTGGCATGTGCGCCAAGGGTTGGAAAATCATTTCAAAACCGCGCTGGCCGACAGCAGCGTAGAAGCGATTGTGCTGCGCTGTGATGGCCGCACCTTTATCGCTGGCGCCGATATCAGCGAATTTGGCCAAGCCCCGCGCGGCCCGGATTTCAACGCTGTGCTCAACCAGATCGAATTGGCAGACAAGCCTGTGGTCGCCGCCATTCATGGCACGGCGCTGGGCGGCGGACTGGAAACCACTTTGGTGTGCCATTATCGCATCGCTGTGCCTTCGGCGCTGCTCGGCGTTCCCGAAGTGAAGCTGGGCCTGCTGCCCGGCGCTGGCGGCACCCAGCGTCTGCCCCGCGTGGTTGGCGTGGAAGCCGCCGCGACCATGGTCGCTTATGGTGATCCCATTCCTGCCGCCAAAGCCAAGGATATGGGTCTGGTCGATGCGCTCGCCGGTGAAGACAGTCTGGCCGCCGATGCCATTGCTTTTGCCCGCACCGTGATTGCGCAAGGCCCACGCCCCACCCGCAACCGTGAAGTGACCGGCGATATTGCGATCATCGAGCAGCTCAAAAGCAAAAATGCCCGCCGCTGGCGCGATTTTGAAGCGCCTTACGCCAATCTGGCCTGCGTCGAAGCGGCCACGCGCCTGCCCTTTGAAGACGGCATGAATTTTGAGCGCACCGAATTTGGCAAATTGATGGCTGGCAGCCAATCTGCCGCACAGCGCCATATGTTCTTTGCCGAGCGTCAGGCCGCCAAAATTGATGGCATGCCCAAGGATGTGACGCTGCGCGATATCAAAAAGGTCGGCATTATCGGTGCCGGCACGATGGGCGGCGGCATCATGATGAATTTCCTGCAAAAGGGATTCGCCTGCACCATCGTGGAAACGCAGCAGGACGCGCTGGATCGCGGCCTTGCCGTCGTGCGCAAAAATTATGACGCTTCGGCTGCAAAAGGCCGTTTCAAGGCCGAACAAGTCGATCAAATGATGGGCCTGATCACGCCATCGCTGAAGATGGAAGATCTGGCCGATTGCGACCTGATTATCGAAGCTGTCTATGAAAATATGGATGTGAAGAAAGAGATCTTCACCAAATTGGATAGCATCGCAAAGCCCGGCGCCATTCTGGCATCCAACACCAGCTATTTGGATGTGAACGAAATCGCTGCGGTCACCAGCCGCCCCGGCGATGTTGTTGGCATGCATTTCTTCTCGCCCGCCAATGTGATGAAATTGCTGGAAGTTGTCCGCGGCGATAAAACCGATCTGGATGTGCTGGCTACGGCGATGGCGATCGGCAAGAAAATCGGCAAGGTCGCCGTGGTGGCGGGTGTTTGCCATGGCTTCATCGGCAACCGCATGTTGGCCCCGCGCCAATTGGAAGCCCAAAAGCTGCTGCTGGAAGGCGCTACGCCAGCTCAGATTGATAAGGTCCACACCGAATTTGGTATGCCCATGGGTCCGTTTCAAATGGCCGATCTGGCCGGCACCGATATCGGCTGGCATCGCGATCCCAATCGTGTGGAATCGATCCGCGATGCGCTGTGCGCCGAAGGGCGCTGGGGCCAGAAGAAACAGGCCGGCTATTATGATTATGACGACAAACGCCAGCCCAGCGAAAGCCCACGCGTCACGGAAATCATCGAAGAGTTCCGCAAGCGCTCCGGCACGGAAAAGCGCGTCATCACCGATCAGGAAATCGTCGAGCGCACCCTCTATCCGATGGTGAATGAAGGCGCCTTGATCCTGGCAGAAGGCAAAGCCCAGCGCGCATCGGATATCGATGTGGTGTGGATTTATGGCTATGGCTGGCCCGTTTATCGCGGCGGCCCCATGTTCTGGGCTGGCTTGGAAGGCACCGAGAAAATCGCCAATGCTCTGGAAAAGCACGGCTTTGCAGTGGCCCCCATGCTGAAGCAACGCGCCGACGTCAACGCTGGATTCTGATTCCAGAAAACCAAAAAAAACACCGCCCGTTGCAAAGCGGGCGGTATTTTTATGGGCTTTCCTCACCCAAAAACGGGCAACACCCTTCTGATTTTCAACCTAAAGCAATCGCCGCCTTATGACAGTGTGTTGATAATCGCTGAAAAGTCGCGGTGGTTCTGATCTTTCGCGACAAATTCTTCATACAGTTCACGCGCCAGCCCGCCCATCGGCACAGAGGCCTGCACCGATTGCGCCGCTTCCATCGCCAAGCGGAGATCCTTCAGCATCAGAGCCGCCGCAAAGCCGCCTTGATAATCATGATCTGCAGGGGAGTTCGGCCCCACGCCCGGCACCGGGCAATAGCTGGTCAGCGACCAATTCTGACCTGAGGATATGCTGGCAATATCAAAGAATTTTTGGGGATCGAGACCCAATTTCTGCGCCAAAGCCATGGTTTCGCAGGTCGCGACCATAGATGCTCCCAGCAGCATATTGTTGCAGATTTTCGCCGCCTGACCAGCCCCCGCCGCTCCGGCATGGATCACGGCCTTGCCCATGGCATTGAGCACCAGCTGCGCCCGTTCAAAGCCTGAATCGGTTCCGCCCACCATGAAGGTCAGCGTGCCCGCCTCAGCAGCCGCAATACCGCCGGAAACCGGCGCGTCGACCGCCTCCAACCCCACTGCAACAGCCGCCTCAATATTGGACCGCGCCGTGGCCACATCAATGGTCGAACAATCAATCAGCAGCACGCCCGGCGCGGCATGGGGAAAAACAGACTCGCGATACACAGAGGCGACATGCTGGCCGGCCGGCAACATCGTTACGATTGTATCAGCGCCTGCCACCGCCTCCGCCGCTGTTGCAGCGCGGGTGCAGCCTGCCGCTTCGGCCCTTGCCAGCGCCGCCTCGCTTAAATCAAAAGCCTGCACCTGATGGCCTGCACGCGCCAAATTGGCCGCCATGCCGCCGCCCATATTGCCCAATCCTATAAAGGCGATTTTCATATCTGATTCCTCTTCCCTCTCATCGGGGTCGTCTTTGTGGCGGCGCCCAATGGATGAACGCTTTTATAATCTCTTCCGGTGCGGGCGGCCGCTCACTTGGTGCCGCCGCCCCACGCCTTATGCCATCCAATTGCCGATCAACGGCCTTTCCACTGGCCTTCGCGCTTTTCGATAAAAGCAGCCATGCCTTCGGCCTTATCCTCGGTGGCGGTCAATATCTGGAACAAGCGACGCTCAAACAACAAGCCCTGATCCAGCGTCGTTTCAAAGGCAGCGTTGACCATTTCCTTGTTCACCATCGCGGCCATCGGCGGCATGGCGGCAATGGCGGCGGCGGATTTCAGCGCTTCCTCCAGCAGATTTTCGTGCGGCACGATCCGCGCGACCAAACCCGAACGCTCAGCTTCCTGCGCATCCATCATCCGCCCAGTCAGGCACATTTCCATCGCCTTGGCTTTGCCCACTGCGCGGGTGAGCCGCTGCGATCCGCCCATGCCGGGGGCCACGCCCAGCTTGATTTCAGGCTGTCCAAATTTGGCTTTCTCTGAAGCCAAGATGAAATCCGCCATCATCGCCAATTCACAGCCGCCGCCCAAAGCAAAGCCATTGACCGCCGCGATCCATGGTTTGCGAACGGCTTTCACCACATGGCTGGTCCATTTGGAAAAGAAATCTTGCAGATAAAAATCCGCAGCGGGCTTGTCTGCCATTTCTTTGATATCGGCGCCCGCAGCGAAGGCCTTATCGCCCGATCCGGTCAACACCGCGCAGCGCTGCGATGCATCCGCCTCAAAGGCTGCAAATGCGGTGATCAGCTCGTCCAATATCTGGCCATTCAACGCATTGAGTGCCTGTGGGCGATTCAAGGTGATCAAGGTCACAGCATCGCGCTGCTCCACAAGGATGGTTTCATAACTCATGTCAAACTCTCCGACTATGCGCCAAATCAGCCGAGCGGTGTCCAGCGGTCCGCCGCAGGCAGAGGCGCAAAAATGGCGTCAATCTGCGCGTCCGTCACGCCTTCCGCGGTTGACGGATTCCACTTGGGTTGATGATCCTTATCGATAATCAGGGCGCGCACCCCTTCCAGAAAATCATGCATTGTCACCACCCGGGCGCCAATCGCATATTCCTGTTCCATCTGCGCCGCGAAATCGGGCATGGCAGCCCCCTCGGCCAATTGCCGTAACGACACTTTGCACGCTTGCGGCGATTTGCCGCGCAGACCCTGCGCCTGTTCTGTGGCCCAATCGCTGCCATCCTGATCCAGCGCGGCGAAAATATCTTCCAGCCGATCACTGGCAAACAGACGGTTGATCTGCGGCAATTGAGCCATGAAATCAGCAGACGGCGGCACGACAGAGGCGGCGTTCAAGATTGCAGCGGTGTCCGCTGGATTGGCGATCAATTTTTCTTTCACATCGGCCAAAGCGGCAGATGGTAAATAATGGGTCGCGACCCCCAGCGCGAGGCAATCCTCCCCCTTGATGCGTGCACCGGTCAGCGCCAGATAGGCCCCGGCGCGCCCCTCCAGCCGCGGCAGGAACCAGCCGCCGCCGACATCAGGAAACAGGCCAATGCCGGTTTCCGGCATCGCAAAACGGGTGTTTTCGGTGGCGATCCGATATTGGGCTGGCAGCGCAATCCCCACACCGCCGCCCATGGTGATCCCATCCATGAAAGCGACAATCGGCTTTTCATAGGTAAACAGCAGATGATTCAGCCGATATTCCACATGGAAGAAAGTGCGCGCTTCATTGCCGCCCTTGGCGCCGCTTTCGGCCAACATACGAATATCGCCGCCCGCACAAAAGCCGCGGCCTTCGGCATGATCCAGCAGAATGACATCCACGCCATCATCGTCGCGCCATGCCAGCAAAGCTTCGGTCATCGCCTCGCACATCGCCAGATTCAGGGCGTGAATCGCCTTGGGTCGGTTCAAAGAAATTCGGCCGACACGGCCCGTTACCGAAATGATAATATCGTCGCTCATCAGCGCAGCAAATCCCTTCCAACGATCATCCGCATCACCTGATTGGTGCCCTCTAGGATCGAATGCACGCGCAAATCGCGCCAGAAACGTTCGATCGGATAATCTTTCAAATATCCATAGCCGCCAAATAATTGCAGCGCATCATCGACGATTTTTGATCCGCTGTCGGTCGCCAAACGCTTGGCCATCGCGGAAAATCGCGTCTTATCCGGCGCACCCGCCGTCACCTTGGCGGCGGCCAGATAGAGCAGCGCCCGTGCCGCTTCCAAATCGGTGGCCATATCGGCCAGCATGAATTGCGTGTTCTGGAAATCGGCAATGGCCTTGCCAAATTGCTGTCGATCCTTGGTATAAGCAATGGCCTCGTCCAAGCAGCGCTGCGCGCCGCCCAGCGAGCAAGCCCCGATATTCAACCGGCCGCCATCCAACCCGGCCATGGCGAAGCGAAACCCATCTCCTTCTGCGCCGATCCGATTGGCTACCGGCACTTTCACATTGTCAAAGATCAGTTGCGCCGTCGGCGATGCATTCCAGCCCAGTTTGCGCTCCTTCGCTCCAAAGCTAACGCCGGGCATATCCTTATCGATCACAAGGCAGCTGATGCCCTTGGCCCCTGCACCTCCCGTTCGCACCATGGTGACATAGACATCATTTACCCCAGCGCCGGAGATAAATTGCTTGGTGCCGCTGACGATATAATGACCGCCTTCAAGCCGCGCCGTGGTTTTCAGCGCCGCCGCATCCGATCCTGACCCCGGCTCGGTCAGGCAATAGCTGGCCATTTTATCCATGGTGACAAGTTCGGGCAGATAGCGGGCCTTTAAATCGGCATCGGCAAAGCTATCAATCATCCAACTGGCCATATTGTGGATCGATAGAAAGGCGCTGGTGGCGGCGCATCCATAGGACATGGCCTCCATGATCAGCGCCGCTTCCAACCGACCAAGACCAATGCCTCCAGAATCCTCGCTCACATAAATGGCGGCGAAGCCAAGCTCCGCAGCCGATTTGATCACATCTTTGGGAAAATGGCCTTTTTCATCCCATTCCGCCGCAAAGGGCGTAATCGCATCGGCGGTAAATTTGCGAGCCATTTCCTGAATGGCAAGCTGGTCATCGGTCAGTTGAAATTGGTCTGTCATAATATCTCTGCTTAGAAAATCTGACTCTTAGCCGCAGCTGATACCCGTGATGATCATTGCATCATCATAGCTGACAGTGACGCGATCGGTGCGATAATCCATGGTCATGGCGGAGCGTGGCGGGCCCCAACGCAAGGTGCTGGCACCTGTGGCTTTCAAAATCTGCTCACCGACGGCGCCCGATACTTTTTGCCCGATCATCGATTGCACCGCATCAGCGGAGCAACTGCTTTCCATGGTTGCAGGCCCAGCTGGTGTTTGATCGGTGGCGCCCGTCGCCGTGCAGGCTGCCAGCGGCATAGCCATCATCAAGGCAATAAAGGGGGTTTTCATCCTGTTTCTCCAGTTTCTGTTCGGGACAGATCGTCTGTATCCCAAGATACAGACGATCTTCATGCCCCTCACCCTGCATCCACGGCCAGCAAAATTTACCTCTCGGCAAAAAGCAGCGCGCATAAAATCACCCCATGGTGGGAATAACAAAGGCGTTTCCGCCATCCATGGATCCATCAGGCCAGCGCGCGGTGATCGTTTTCACCTTGGTCCAGAATTTCACCCCTTCCATGCCATGCTGGTTGGTGTCTCCGAAAGCCGATCGTTTCCAGCCACCAAATGTGTGGTAAGCCACGGGCACCGGAATGGGCACATTGATGCCCACCATGCCCACATTCACCCGCGCAGCAAATTCGCGAGCGGCATGGCCATTACGGGTGAAGATCGCCACGCCATTGCCATATTGATGCTGGGACGGCAGCGCGAGGGCGGTTTCAAAATCAGGCGCGCGCACAATTTGCAGCACAGGCCCGAATATCTCTTCCTTATAGCTTTCCATATCGGGCGTCACATGATCGAATAAGGTCGGGCCTACGAAAAAGCCCTTCTCATGCCCTTGCAAGGTAAAGCCCCGGCCATCGATGACCAGTTCGGCCCCTTCTTCGGCGCATTTGGCGATCCAGCCTTCCACCTTGTCTTTATGCGCCTGTGTCACCACCGGGCCATAATGGGCATCAGCATCGGTCGAGACGCCCACCCGCAGCGCTTCAATGGCAGGAATCAGCTTGGCACGCAGCCGTTCGGCCGTCTCTTCGCCCACTGGCACCACAACCGGCAACGCCATGCAGCGCTCGCCAGCCGAACCAAAGGCCGCACCCGTCAGATCATTCACCACCTGATCCAGATCGGCATCCGGCATCACAATGCCATGATTTTTCGCGCCGCCCATGGCCTGCACTCGCTTGCCAGCCGCCACACCGCGTTCATACACATAATGGGCAATATCCGATGAGCCAACGAAGCTGACCGCGCCAATATCGGGGTGATCCAAAATGGCATCGACCATTTCCTTATCGCCGTGGACCACCTGAAAAATCCCTTCGGGCATTCCGGCTTCCAGAAATAATTCGCCGAATCGCACAGGCACCGATGGGTCGCGTTCGCTGGGCTTCAAGATAAAAGCATTGCCCACCGAGGTCGCAACGCCGCCCATCCACAAAGGTATCATCGCCGGGAAGTTAAACGGCGTGATACCCACGCCAATGCCAATAGGCTGGCGCATAGAATAAACATCAATGCCCGGCCCGGCGCCCTGCGTATATTCGCCTTTCAGCGCATGGGGGATGCCGCAGCAAAATTCGATAACTTCCAGCCCGCGCTGAATATCGCCTTTGGAATCCGCAATCACCTTGCCATGTTCGGCGGACAGCATCTGCGCCAGTTCATCCATATTGGCTTCGACAAGGCGTTTAAATTCAAACATCACCCGGGCGCGGCGCTGCGGATTGACCGCAGCCCATGCGGGCTGCGCCGCTTTGGCTGCCGCCACAGCGCGATCCAGCAACGCCCGATCCCCCAAAGCCACACGCGCCTGCACGCCGCCATTGTTGGGATCAAGCACATCGCCCAAACGCGCCGCCGTGCCAGCGGCACCGCCTGCAATCACATGATCAATCTGTCGCATCATGGCTCTCCGAATCTTTTGCACCGTTGGCGGGCTTGTTCGATCTGGTCCGATCCGGCGCCGCCATGTCTTTTGATGGCCCTTCATGAACCCACCTCATAACGCGATGCAAGAGGTAGACTTGCAGCACCAAACTGCATATTTGCAGCATATGGACTGGGACAAGCTGCAATATTTCCTGATCGTGGCGCAGCATGGCACGCTGGCCCATGCTGCGCGCATGTTAAAAGTGGATGCCACCACGGTCAGCCGTCAGATCAGCGCCTTGGAAACCCAACTTGGCGAACGGCTGTTTAAACGTTCGCCCAGCGGGTTTCAGCTGTCGGTCGCCGGTCGCGCGCTGTTGCCCCATGCCGAAACCATGGCCGATGCGGCGGCGCGCATCCATGCTGTCGACAGCCAGAAAGATGGCATAAGCGGGCAATTGCGCCTCAGCCTGTCCGAAGGCTTTGGTAGCCATTTTGTCGCGCCCCGCTTACCCCAATTTCTGCGCGCCCATCCGGCTTTGGAACTGGATCTGGTTGCATCCACCGGCTTTTTAAACCCATCGCGCCGCGAGGCTGATGTGGCAATATTGCTCGCGCCGCCGCGCAAGGGGCCGTTAATCGTGCGGCGTGTTTCCAATTATCAACTGGGTCTTTATGCCCCGGCCAACCGAATGGATTGGCAAGCCGCCGCCGAACAGGGGCCGCTGGCGCAAAGCGATATCCCCATCGTTGGTTATATCCCCGATATTCTTTATGCGCCGGAGCTGGACTATCTGGGCGAAATCGAACCCGGCTTGAAAGCTCAGGTCCGCTCATCCTCCATCACGGCCCAGCGGCAGATGATCGCCGCTGGCGCTGGCATTGGCGTGTTGCCCTGTTTTCTGGCCGCTGCTGACCCCGCTTTGAAACCCGTGCGGATCAGCCAGCAATTTCGGCGCAGTTTCTGGCTGACCTTTCATCAAGATCTGGCCGCCCAGCCCCGCATCCGCGCTTTCATCGATTGGCTGGAAAAAGAAATTCACCTCGCGCGCCATTTGCTGGAACCATCCAGCCAATAAATATGACTATTTGACCCATTTGGCCAAAGCATTGCCGGACTTTTCCAGCATCGTACACAAAATTGTCGCAAATTGTCGCAATGGGCTGAATGGACTTGCCTCATATTCCAAATTGGGTTGAATAAGCAAAAGCCTTCCTAAACCGCTGATTGCGGCCAGAAATGAGAATCTTAATGCCAGCAGAACGGTCGCGGTTCCTAACAGGAACATTGTGCGCCATGATATTCTTAATCTCTGCCTGCTCCGGCGGGGAAAATGATGGTTCACGCAAACGCGGCGCTCTGGAAGTCGGCTATATCACCTTGAGCGAACAAGCAGTGCCCATCACGGCCCAGCTCGGCGGTCGCACGGTCGCCTATGAAAGCAGCGAAGTTCGCCCGCAAGTTAGCGGCTTGGTTCGCAAGCGCCTGTTTACCGAAGGCAGCCAAGTTCGCGCAGGCCAGCCCCTTTATCAAATTGACGCCAGCCTATATCAAGCCAGCCTGCAGCAAGCCGAAGCCAATCTGGCGAGCGCACAGGCCCGCGCCCGCGCCGCCGATGAAAAAGCGCGCCGTCTGGAACCTCTGGCGAAAATGCAAGCGGTGGCGGAACAGGATTATACCGACGCCGCAGCCGATGCCAACATCGCTCGCGCAGCCGTTGCGCAAAGCCGGGCCGCGTTGGAAACAGCCCGGATCAATTTGCGTTTTGCCACCATTACCGCGCCGATCAGCGGCCGCATCGGCCGATCTTTGGCAACACCCGGCGCACTGGTCAGCGCCAGTCAGGCCGATCCGCTGGCCGTGATCCAACAGCTCGATCCCATCTATGTCGATATCCAGCAATCCAGCGCTGAACTCACCCGTCTGCGTCAAGCGCTCGCCAGCGGCGGTGTCACCTCAGCCAGCGCAAATGTGCAACTGAAGCTGGAGGATGGCAGCCTTTATGGTCCCATCGGCACCGTGCAATTTTCTGATGTGACGGTGAATGAAGCCACGGGCACCGTGACCCTGCGCGCGCGCTTCCCCAACCCCAATGCTTTGCTGCTGCCGGGCATGTTTGTGACCGCCATGTTCGATCAAGCGATCAGCCCCAAGGCGATATTGGTGCCACAACAAGCGGTGCAGCGCGATTTTGATGGCAGCGCCTTTGTCTATATTGTGAACAAGGATCAAAAAGCACAGCGCCGCAAAATTGTGGCCGATCGCACGGTCGGTGCAGATTGGGTGGTCAGCGATGGCTTGAAAGCAGGCGAGAGGATCATCACCCAAGGCCTGAACAATCTGAAACATGATATGTTGGTGAAGCCTGTCCCGGCGCAAAATGGGCCCGGGACCAGCGCCCCTGCGGCTCGCCCCGCGAAAGCGGATTAAGCACGATGTCGCGTATCTTTGTTGATCGTCCGATCTTTGCCTGGGTCTTGGCTATCATCGTGATGCTTGGCGGGCTGGGCGCTTTGCGCGCGCTGCCGATCGAGCAATATCCCGATATTGCCCCCACTCAGGTCAATATCCGGGCCAATTATCCCGGCGCATCAGCAGAAGCGATTGAAAATAGTGTGACTCAGGTGCTGGAACAGCAGTTGAGCGGGCTAGACGGATTGCAATATTTCAGCTCGCAATCCTCTTCGCGCGGCCAAGCCACCATCACCGCCAATTTCGCCAAGGGCACCGATCCCGACATTGCGCAAGTGCAGGTACAAAATTCGATTCAATCGGCGATATCCCGTTTGCCGCAACAGGTGCAGGCGCAGGGCGTGCGGGTTAGCAAATCCAATGCCGATGCTTTGCTGATGGTCAACGTCTATGATCGGTCCAACACCCGATCCAACTATGATGTGGCCGATTATCTGGCGACCAACATTCAAGATATGATCGCGCGGGTCGACGGAGTCGGCGACGTGAACGTCTTTGGCGCGCCGCACGCGATGCGCATCTGGCTGAATCCGCAACGCCTCGCCGCAACCCGCCTGATGCCATCGGATGTGATTTCCGCCATCACCGCGCAAAATAGCGAAGTGGCGGCAGGGGAAGTGGGCGGCCTGCCCGCGCCGCAAGGGCAGATGCTGAACGCCACTGTCACCGCCCAATCGCGCCTGCAAACGCCCGAAGAATTTGAAAATATCATCCTGAAAACCACCAGCGACGGCGCCACTGTGCGCCTGAAAGATGTGGCGCGGGTGGAAATTGGTGCTGAAAACTATAGCAGCATTTCGCGGCTAAACGGCCATCCCAGCACCGGTTTGATGGTATCGCTATCGCCGGGTGCTGACGCCTTGCAAACCGCCGAGCGGGTGAAGGCCCGGATGGCAGAATTGGCCGACGAATTTCCAGATGGACTTGAATATACCTATGTGAATGACTCGACCGATTTTATCAAATTATCGGTCAGCGAAGTGGTGAAAGCCCTTGTCGAGGCAATCCTGCTGGTCGTCATTGTGATGTTTGTCTTTCTGCAAAGCTGGCGCGCGACCCTGATTCCGACCATCGCTGTGCCGGTGGTGTTGCTGGGCACTTTTGGTATTTTTTATATCGCTGGTTTCAGCATCAACACCTTGACGTTATTTGGCTTGGTGCTGGCCATTGGCTTGCTGGTCGATGACGCCATTGTCGTGGTAGAAAATGTCGAGCGTCTGCTCGAAGAAAATCCGGGCATGACGGCGCGTGAAGCCACCATTCAATCGATGAAAGAATTGCAGGTTGCACTGATCGCCATTGGTCTAGTGCTGTCGGCGGTCTTCTTGCCAATGGCCTTTTTCGGCGGTTCTACCGGGGTGATTTACCGCCAATTTTCTATCACCATTGTCTCGGCCATGGGCCTTTCTGTGCTGGTGGCGTTGATTCTCAGCCCGGCCTTGACTTCTACTCTACTGAAAGGCCGCAACGGTGAAGCCGATCAGGATCGCCCCAGCCGATTTCCACAGATTCACGCGCGGATGCAGCAGGCCAAAATCTGGTTCAACGAGGGTTTCGACCGCGTCAGCAGCCGCTATGCTGGCAGCGTTGCCAAGGTCGTGGACAAGAAATGGCGCTATCTGGGCATCTATGGGGTGTTGCTAGCGGGCCTTGCGCTGTTGTTTTTTCGCCTGCCGGGCGGCTTTCTGCCCAATGAAGATCAGGGCCGTGTTTTCATGCAATTTCGGTTGCCCGCTGGCGCTACACAGGAACGTACGCTGGAGGTTCGCGATCAGATTGCGAAATATTTTGCCGAAAATGAGGCCGATAATATCAAAACCTTGTTCCTCAGCGCAGGCGGCGGCGGGCGCGGCGCATCCGGCCAAAATACCGGCCAAGGCTATATTTCACTGAACCCATGGGAAGATCGCCCCGGCGCGGAACGGTCCGCTGCCGCCATTGCCGAGCGCGCCAATAAAGCCCTGTCCTCCATCCGCGATGCCCAGATTTTTGTGCTGGTGCCGGGCGCTGTGCGGGGGCTTGGCGATTCGTCTGGCTTTACCATGCAATTGCAAAATCGCAGCGGCATGACCCGCGAAGATTTTTCTGCAGCCCGCGATAATTTGTTGGAGGCCGCCGCCGATAATCCGCGCCTGTCATCCGTTCGGCTTGGGGATCTGCCCGATGTGGCGACCCTCAAAATCGACATCGATACGCAGCGGCTATCGGCCTATGGCCTGAACAGCAATGATGTGAACAACACGCTGGCGACCGCATGGGGCGGACGCTATGTGAACGATTTCATCGATAAAGGCCGTGTCAAACGCGTCTATGTGCAAGGGGATGCCCCCTATCGCGCCAAACCAGAGGATCTGGGCCAATGGTATGTCCGCTCATCCAATGGCGGCATGTCCCCTTTCAGCGCCTTTTCCTCGATCAACTGGGCCACCACCCCCGCCACGACATCGCGTTTCCAAGGCGTGCCTTCTTTCGAAATTTCGGGGCAAGCCACCCCCGGCACCAGTTCGGGCGAGGCCATGGAAGAAATGATAAAAATGGCAGCGGCCATCCCCGGAACCAGTCTGGCATGGTCCGGCTCTTCCTTTGAAGAACGTCTATCCTCAGGACAGGCCCCTTTGCTTTACGCCCTGTCCCTGCTGGTCGTTTTCCTATGCCTCGCGGCCTTATATGAAAGCTGGTCTATTCCTTTTGCTGTGATGCTGATCATTCCGCTTGGCCTGTTTGGCGCGGTGCTTGCTGTCTCGCTGCGCGGCTTGGAAAATGACGTCTATCTGCAAATCGGCTTGCTCACGACCATGGGCTTGGCCGCCAAAAATGCGATTTTGATGATTGAATTTGCCGAACAGGAAGAACGCAAGGGCAAGCGCGTGATTGAAGCTGCGATAGCCGCCGCCCGCATCCGCCTGCGCCCAATTTTAATGACCAGCTTTGCCTTCATCTTTGGCGTTTTGCCACTGGCATTGGCCAGCGGGCCCGGCGCCAACAGCCGGGTCGCCATCGGCACATCGGTGATCGGCGGCATGATGGCGGCGACTCTACTGGCCATTTTCTTCATCCCGCTTTTCTTCGTGCTGGTGCGGCGCGGCGTTCGTGATGGCATGGCAGCCCTGCGCCAGCGTATCGATAACAAGATGGTTTCGGAGAAACCCGCATGAACCGGCGCGCACTGGCCCTGATCGCCGCCCCTTTGCTCTTGGCTGGCTGTTCACTGGCCCCGAAAACCCTGTTGCCCGCTCCGCCCATTCCGGCGAGTTGGCCCGTGGGCGATGCTGACCTAATTGCCAGCGAAGCTGCACTGCCGATCCTTTCCTATCGCTCTATTTTCACAGACCCTCAGCTTCAGATGCTGATTGAACAAGCCCTTGCAGAAAATCGTGACTTGCGTGTCGCTTATGCCAATCTTGTCGCAGCCCGCGCCCAGTCCCGCGTCAGCGGGGCCGCGATGCTGCCCGATATCGGCGTCAACGCTGGTGCCAGCCGCAGCGGCGGCGATGGTATGGCCGATCGCAATAATTTTTCTTTGCGCGGTGGCATTACCAGTTTTGAACTGGATCTGTTCGGGCGCTTGGCCAACGCCAATGCTGCTGACCGCAATGCCGCTCTGGCCACAGAATATGCATCCCGCACAGTGCGCTTGGCCCTGATCGCAGACGTAACCCGCGCATGGGCCAGCTATGGCGCCAATCGCGATTTGCTACGGATCGCCGAAGATACGGCGGCCAATGCCCGCCAAAGCGTGGCGCTCACGCAGGCGCGGTTGGATGGCGGCATCGCCCCGCGCACCGATTTGCGCCAAGCCGAACAGATATTGGCCACGGCTGAAGACAATATTGCCCAGCAGAAAGCCTTTCTGGCTCAAGATGAAAATCATATGCGCTTGCTGTTGGGGCAGGATTTCAATCCTGCGCTGCTGCCGGAAAATCTTGATCAGGTGGTGATGGCGATTCAGCCGCCACCCGCTGGCACACGATCAGAAATTCTGCTGCGCCGCCCGGATGTGATGACCGCAGAATATGATCTGCGCGCCGCCGATGCCAATATTGGTATCGCCCGGGCACGGCTGTTTCCTGCCATTTCCTTGACCGGCCTGATTGGCTTTGCCAGCGATGCTTTGTCCAGCCTGTTTGCAGGCGGCGCATGGAATTGGTCCGCTGGCAGTGCGGTAACCGCGCCGATTTTCAATTTCGGCGGCCGTCAAGCGCAAGTCGCAGTGACCGAAGCGCGCCGCGATGCAGCGCTTGCTCGTTATGAAGGGTCGATCCAAACAGCTTTTCGCGAGGTGGCCGATGCGCTGGCGGTGCAGGCGACCATCGCAGAGCGTGTGGACGCAGCAAGTCGCAATACGCAAGCCGCCGCCGATACAGCGCGCCTCAGCGAGGCCCGCTATCGCGGCGGGATTGATGGTTTTTTGGCTAACCTCGTCGCCCAGCGTAGCCTTTACACGGCCCAGCGAAACGAAATTCAAACCCAGCTTTTGCTAGCAGAAACGCGAATCAATCTGTTCCGCGCTTTGGGCGGGGACAGCGCGGCAGGCTTTTAGAATAGCCCGTTTTCATCCACATTATATCGCAAGCTAAAATTTTCATTTTACCCTGCTTTCATCAAGTGATGCATAGCATAGCGGATTCTGGTGGAAGGAGAAGCGCAGCGCAGCCCCGAAGCTTATCCACTTATGCCCCCATTATCGCGCCAGACCCGGTCGGTCTTTTCAAAAAAACTATGCATTTGCGCGCGCCCTTCATCTGTCATCTGCACCAAAGACCGGCGGCGATCCCGCTGATCGATGAAACGCCGCGCCAATCCGGCATTTTCCAGCGCAGCGATCATCCGCAAACCAGATGATAGTGGCACGCCCGCCCCCGTGGCCAAATCACTGGCACTTAAATCACGGCTGCGGCGCTCTGCCAGCATTAAATCCAGCATCATATCCCAAGGCGGACCGAATAAATCGATTCCTTCAAAATGATTCTTACGCAAACGCCGTGTCTGGATACTGAACATCAGATGTTTCATAAGCTGATCTGACCGAATTTGCTGATGGTGAGATAAAAGTTCGCCATGAATGTCCGTGACCAGATCTTCATCACCGCGATTGGACAGCAGCTCTTGAATCTGATCGATGCGCGATCTGAGTTCGGCCATCTCTTTACTGGAAAATTGCTGCATGTGCACACCCCCTGTCGCAGCTTGCGTTGCAGTAATGAAACAGCTTGTCCTGATCTTGCAAAAGATTCACTTCATCAAAAGATGATGCTATATTTTTCCATTTAAATATAGATGTTAATTTCAATACACCCAAGAAAAGCAATATCATCCATTTACTATTCAATAATTCAGAATAACTTGAAAGAGTTATCGATAGGAATTGCCCTATCCATTTCCGCTTTTCGGATCCATTTCTTCTTAAAATTTGTGCCGCCCGCCATTGAATCTGCATAATCTTCCTCACCCCATCATCCTATGCAACACTGCGGCGCTTCTGCTGTCGCCGATCAGCCTGGGTTGCGGCCAAGGAAAAAAAGCAGGAAATACATGATGAAAAAGGCAGCGATGCTGGTCGAAAGAAGCAACACTGGCCAAAATAACCATCTCTTCATCCTGCGCCCTGAGGCCGAAACGAGGGGCAGGGTCGAAGCCGCCTCACGCTGATCGTCGTCGCAGGCGCCATCTTTCTGCTCAAACGAAATCTTGGGCGCTCCAGAGGTGTTGGCCAGTGCAGCCATTTGATATGTCAAAGATTGAGGGGGGGTAACATTGTGAAAGACACCGTGACGCGCCAAAATTTCTGCAGCCTCTAAGCGACTGGAAACCTGCATCTTTCTTAAGGTTCGTCGCACACGTTCGTCCACTGTATGGGAAGAAACCTGCATGATCCGGGCGATTTGCTTGGAATTTTTATGCTCAAAGACATGCCGCAAAGTTTCAATCTGCGCAGCCGACAGCATTGTTATATAATGTTCATTACCGTCCCGCACGACCAAAGGCATAAATGATCAAGGGCTGAAATCAAGACGCATGGCCCCATTTAGGCAGAGTCGCACGCACCTCACCAATCAGCATTGCGATTCGCTGAGCCATTCGATCCTGCGTCATCCAATTCGCCTCTCCGACAAAACCAAGCCGCCGTGAAAAATCATAATTTTTCACGGGCAGACAGCAGACCCCCTCAATCGCCAGCGACAAAGGCGCGGTCGTCATGCCCAATCCGGCCATAACCATCCGCATACAGCGTTCATCACTCTCGCTGCGCAGCGCAAAACGAGGACGCACCCCATGTTCTGAAAAAAATCGACTGGTGCCATCCAGAAACTCACAGGATCGCCGAGCAATCATAATCTCCGTCACCAGTTCATCCGGCTCCACCAGCGTGCGCCCTGCAAGCCGGTGAGTGGTGGCGACCATCATCCGATAAGGCTCGCTGAGCAGCGGCAGGATATGCGCGCCCTTTTCTCCGTCACGCAATAGAGTCAGCGCCAGATGGGCCCGCCCGCTAGAGACCGCAGCGCGCAGTTCAGCGTCACTGCCCTCGATCAATTCGATTGAGAATTCTGATGATAAGGCACTCACCAACATTTGCAGCATAGGCCCGGCGACTGATCGGATCACCCCCAACCTCAAGTCCGGCCAATCCTTTTGCGCCGCTGAACCAAAGGCATCGGCAGCGCGAAACCCCCGATCCAATTCCCGTGCAATCGGCAAGAAGCGGCCGCCCGCCTCTGTCAGGCGCAATTGGCGCCGCTTTCGCAAGAAAAGCGCAGTGCCGACCAACCGCTCCAATTCCGCCACTCCGGTCGATAAGGTCGGCTGCGTTAGCCGCAGCCGCGTGGCTGCCTGCGTGAAGCTGCCCTCATCCACGACAGCCAAAAATTGACGAATATGAGCGCGCTTAATCATAAAAAAAACCTATGTCATTGCTGCGATGTTTTCAATTTTTCATTATCCCTATCCTCTGTCAGATTATCTGTCAGATATGAGCTCTGAAGCAGGCCTAGCTCTGCTCCCCGGCCGAATTTTGGAAGAGGTTTATCATGCGCGCGACACCGGATTTTGATTTCAACCTTGGGGAAACAGCGGACATGATCCGCGATAGCGCCGGACGTTTTGCCGATGATAAAATCGCACCGCTGGCCGACCGTGCAGACCGCGACGACTGGTTCCCCCGTGACGAACTATGGACCGCCATGGGCGAATTGGGCCTGCACGGCATCACCGTCGAGGAAGAATGGGGAGGATTGGGCCTTGGCTATTTGGAACATGTGGTCGCGGTCGAAGAAGTCAGCCGCGTGTCGGGGGCCATTGGCCTGAGTTATGGCGCACACAGCAATTTATGCGTCAACCAAATCCGCCGCTGGGGCAATGACGCCCAAAAGGCCAAATATCTGCCCAAGCTGATCAGCGGCGAACATGTCGGCAGCTTGGCGATGTCCGAAGCCAGCGCGGGCAGCGATGTCGTGTCGATGAAGCTGAAGGCCGAGCGCAAGGGCGACGGCTATGTGCTGAATGGCACCAAATTTTGGATCACCAACGCCAGCCATGCCGATACTTTGGTCGTCTATGCCAAAACCAGCCCCGAAGCTGGATCGCGCGGCATTACCGCCTTTTTGATCGAGAAAGATATGGCGGGTTTCGCCATTGGTCAGAAAATTGACAAGGTGGGAATGCGCGGCAGCCCCACAGCGGAATTGGTGTTTACCGACTGCTATGTGCCCGCCGAACAGATTATGGGACCCGAAAATGGCGGCGTTGGGGTGCTGATGTCAGGCCTTGATTATGAACGCGTCGTGCTGGCGGGCCTGCAATTGGGCATCATGCAAGGCTGCCTCGACGTGGTGATTCCCTATGTGCGCGAACGCACGCAATTTGGCCAAGCCATTGGGTCATTCCAATTGATGCAGGCCAAGGTGGCCGACATGTATGTCACGCTGCAATCGGCCCGCGCCTATGTCTATCAAGTCGCCAAGGCCTGTGATGCAGGGCAAACCACCCGTTTCGACGCAGCAGGTGCGATTTTGCTGGCCAGCGAAAATGCCGTGCGTGTAGCAGGCGAAGCGATTCAAGCCTTGGGCGGCGCAGGCTACACTCGCGATTGGCCGGTCGAGCGTTTCTGGCGTGATAGCAAGTTATTGGATATTGGCGCTGGCACCAATGAGATTCGCCGCATGTTGATTGGACGTGAATTGATCGGTGCGCGGTCATGAGCGCGCCTGTCATCCAAAGCCGCTATCTGGCCGACGATCCCACCAGCCAAAAACGCGCCGCCCATAATATCGCGCTGCGCGATGCGCTGATGGAGCAAGTCGCCAAAGCCGCGCTGGGCGGCAATGAGAAATCGCGCGAACGGCACAGATCGCGTGGCAAGCTGCTGCCCCGTGAACGGGTGGAACGTCTGCTGGATGCAGGGTCCCCCTTTTTGGAAATCGGTCAATTGGCGGCCAATGGCCTCTATGAGGATGATATCGCTGGCGCTGGCGTGATTACCGGCATTGGTCAGGTGTCGGGCCGCACGGCGATGATCGTCTGCAATGACGCGACGGTCAAAGGCGGCACCTATTATCCGATGACGGTGAAAAAGCATCTGCGCGCCCAAGAAATTGCGGAAGCCAATCATTTGCCCTGCGTCTATTTGGTGGACAGCGGCGGCGCAAACCTGCCACACCAGGCCGAGGTTTTCCCCGACCGCGACCATTTTGGCCGTATCTTTTTCAATCAGGCCACTATGTCGGCCAAGCGCATCCCACAAATCGCCTGTGTGATGGGCAGCTGCACGGCGGGCGGCGCTTATGTGCCCGCTATGTCCGACGAAACAGTGATTGTGAAAGAGCAAGGCACCATCTTCTTGGCAGGCCCGCCCTTGGTCAAAGCGGCGACGGGCGAAGAAATTAGCGCCGAAGATTTGGGCGGCGGCGATCTGCACGCCCGCAAAAGCGGCGTGGTCGACCATCTAGCCGAAAATGACGAACATGCGCTGACCATCGTGCGCGACATCCTATCCCACCTTGGACCGCAAGATGGATTTAAAGTGGAACAGCGCGAACCGCGCCCGCCCAAATATGATCCGCACGACCTTTATGGCATTATTCCCGATGATGTCCGCGCGCCATATGATGTGCATGAAATCATCGCCCGCATCGTCGATGGGTCGGAATTCCACGAGTTTAAGCCGCTTTACGGCAGTTCGCTGGTCTGTGGCTTTGCACATATTTGGGGCATCCCCGTTGCCATTCTCGCCAACAATGGCGTGTTGTTCAGCGAAAGCGCGGTCAAGGGCGCGCATTTCATTGAATTGGCGCAGCAACGCCGCATTCCGTTGTTGTTCTTGCAAAATATCTCCGGCTTCATGGTCGGCGGAAAATATGAGGCAGAGGGTATCGCCAAACATGGCGCAAAGCTGGTCACCGCCGTTGCCACCGCCACCGTCCCCAAAATCACCGTCTTGATCGGTGGCAGCTTTGGCGCAGGCAATTATGGCATGTGTGGCCGCGCTTACAGCCCGCGCTTCTTATTCACATGGCCCAATGCCCGCATTTCGGTGATGGGCGGGGAACAAGCCGCCAGCGTGCTGGCCACGGTTCACCGCGACGCCGACAATTGGACGGCGGAACAAGCGGAGGAATTCAAAGCCCCTGTTCGCCAAAAATATGAAGATGAAGGCAATCCCTATTATGCCACCGCCCGTTTGTGGGACGACGGCATCATCGACCCCGCCCAGACCCGCGACGTGCTGGGCCTAGCTTTTTCGGCCACGCTCAACGCCCCGATTGTCGAGCGCGGCTTTGGCGTGTTTAGGATGTGAGCCCCATGATCCAATCCCTTCTCATCGCCAATCGCGGCGAAATCGCTTGCCGTATCATCCGCACTGCGCGGGACATGGGCATCAAAACCGTCGCCGTCTATTCCGACGCCGACGCCAACGCCCTGCATGTGCGCGAGGCGGACGCCGCCGTGCATATCGGTCCATCGCCTGCGCGGGAATCCTATTTGGTGGGCGAACGCATCATCGCCGCCGCCAAAGCCAGTGGGGCGGAGGCCATCCACCCCGGCTATGGCTTTTTATCGGAAAATGCCGAATTTGCCCAAAGCGTGATCGACGCGGGCCTGATTTGGGTCGGGCCAAAACCCGCCTCTATCACCGCGATGGGTTTGAAAGACGCCGCCAAAAAGCTGATGCAAGCGGCGGGTGTGCCCGTCACCCCCGGCTATATGGGGGAGGATCAAGACCCCGCCTATTTGGCCGAGCAAGCCGCGTCCATTGGCTATCCCGTGCTGATCAAAGCTGTGGCAGGCGGCGGCGGCAAGGGCATGCGCAAGGTTGATAACAGCGCAGATTTCGCCGATGCCTTGGCGTCATGCCAGCGCGAAGCGGCGGCCAGCTTTGGCAATGACCATGTGTTGATCGAAAAATATATTCTGACCCCGCGCCATATCGAGGTTCAGATTTTTGGCGATGCCCACGGCGATGTGGTCCATTTGTTTGAACGCGACTGTTCGCTGCAACGCCGTCACCAAAAAGTGATCGAAGAAGCCCCCGCCCCCGGCATGGACGAGGAAACGCGCACCGCCTTGTGCGCCGCCGCCGTGCGCGCCGCCAAAGCGGTGGATTATATCGGCGCTGGCACCATCGAATTCATCGCCGACGCCAGCGACGGCCTGCGCGCCGATCGCATTTGGTTCATGGAAATGAACACCCGCCTGCAGGTAGAACATCCGGTGACCGAAGCGATCACCGGCGTCGATCTGGTGGAATGGCAATTGCGCATCGCCAGCGGAGAA
>DASSAA010000002.1:0-145425 GCA_035685745.1 Sphingopyxis sp.
CATATATGCGCGACCGCTGCCCCAGGGGGACTTCCAATAACCGCAAGGCAGCCTTTGTTCGTTTAACTACCTTTGGGGGTCCCTTGCGTTGCATCAGCATCATAGCGCCTTCGGGCTGATTCAGGCATCTTCGCCAGTTGAACCTGTAACCCTCGTCCGCCCACATGCGGCGCGGCGGGCTGCTCGTTTCTTCATCGAACGTTTTCCGGGAACGACCATGTATGCAGTCAAGGCGAATCCATCGCCGGATTTGCTGCGTATATTGTGGGATTCCGGCGTTACGCATTTCGATGTCGCGTCTATTGCGGAAGTGCGCCTTGTCGCGCGCACCCTGCCCGACGCGACCCTATGCTTCATGCATCCCGTGAAAGCCGAGGAAGCTATTCGCGAGGCGTATAGCAAGCATGGCGTCCGCACCTTCTCGCTGGATACGCTAGAGGAACTGGACAAGATCGTTCGCGCAACCAATGGCGCAGCGGACTTGAGCCTGCTGGTGCGGCTGCGCGTGTCGTCTGATCACAGCAAGCTGAGCCTCGCTTCCAAATTTGGCGCTGAGCCTGATGAAGTGACCGAATTGTTGATGGCCGCCCGTCAGGCTGCCGATTGTTTGGGCATTTGCTTTCATGTCGGCAGCCAAGCGATGGCGCCCCATGCCTATGCTCAGGCCATGGAACGCGCGCGTGCGGCGATTGTCGCAGCGGCAGTCACGGTTGATATCGTGGATGTTGGCGGCGGTTTTCCATCCTCTTATCCGGGTATGGAGCCTCCCCCTCTGGAAGCCTATTTCGACACGATTCATCGTTGCTTTGAAAGCTTGCCGATCAGCTATTCGGCTGAACTTTGGTGCGAGCCGGGCCGGGCCTTGTCAGCGGAATATAGCTCGCTGGTGGTGCGCGTGGAAAAGCGCCGGGGCGATGAATTATATATCAATGACGGTGCCTATGGATCGCTGTTTGACGCGGCCCATGTAAACTGGCGTTTCCCCGTATCGCTGCTGCGCGATGGCGATAATACTGCGGAATTGCAGGGTTTCAGCTTCTATGGCCCAACCTGCGATGACATTGATCATATGGCGGGGCCTTTCTATTTGCCCGCCGACATCAAGGCCGGTGATTTCATCGAAATCGGGATGCTCGGCGCTTATGGCTGCGCCATGAGAACGAAGTTCAACGGCTTCGGCACGGACGAGACCCATGTTGTCAGCGATGAACCCATGGCAAGCCTGTATACCGGTGAGATAGAGCAGGAACGGCGCACTGCCACGGTGACCAAAATTTTCTAATCTCCAGCCTCTTGCGATGGGCTACGTAAGCAAAATGTGGGGCGGTTGACCTGAGGGTTGATCGCCCCTAGTTTTTTGTCATGCAAAATGATGTGGACCTTCCTCCACCCCCGCCGCTGGCCGATCTGGCTGCGCGGCAGACAATCGCTCTTTTCCTCGATTTTGATGGAACATTGGTGGATTTGGCATCGGCACCGGATCAGATCAAGACGCCGCCCGATCTGATGCAAAATCTTCAGCGCTTGCATCAGAATTTGGACGGCAGGCTTGCGATTATTACAGGCCGCTCCCTCGCGGATCTGGATGGGTTTCTGGGGCCCAATGATATACCAGTGGTCGGCTCCCATGGCGCCGAATATCGCGGAGCGCCGCTTCCTAAGCGGCCCCTATCCCTCGCCTCCTTGCAATCGGTCGCGAAGCTACACGAAAAGATACCGGCGCTCTTCATTGAGCATAAGCCTTATGGGCTGGCGGTCCATTATCGTCAGGAACCAGCGGCGGCTTCGCGTGTCTATAAAGTGATGGAGAAAATTGCGGCATTCGAAAAACTAGCAATAAAGCCGGGGAAGATGCTCGTGGAAATTGGCCCTAGCACCGCAAATAAAGGCAGCGCCGTAACGAATCTTATGCGGACAGTTCCCTTCGTTGGATCAATGCCTATCTTTATTGGCGATGATCTGACCGACGAAGATGGGTTTCGGGCCGTATGTGCTTTGAAAGGCCTAGCCATTTTGGTAGGAAGCCAGCGAGCCTCAGCAGCCTTCTTTCGCCTGCCCGGTCCAAGCGATGTGCGAACATGGCTCAGCGTTTGAATACCCTTAATCTTTGGCCAATCGGCAATTGTCAGGTCAGTGCGCTTGTCGACGAGGAAGCTGGCTTTGTGTGGGCATGTCTGCCGCGTGTCGATGGCGATCCCAATTTTTGTGCCCTGATGAACGGACCCACCGAACGGGACCGTGAAGAAGGCGTTTGGCGCGTCCATCTTGTGGGCCAAAGCCAATCTAAGCCGCATTATATCCGTAACACGCCAATTTTGGTAACGCGGCTGTCGGCGGATGATGGCAGCGCTATTGATGTGATCGACTTTTGTCCGCGCTTTGAAAATAAAGGCCGCAAATTTCGCCCGGTTGCCTTCATTCGCATCATCCGGCCTGTCTGCGGCCGCCCCCGTATCAAAATCAATCTTTCCCCGATGGCTGGCTATGGTGAGACACGCGCCCCCCACACACGCGGCACCAACCATATCCGCTATCAGCTTGCCGATGGTTGGCTGCGGCTGACCACCAATGCGCCGGTTGGCTATTTGTTAGAGGAAATGGAATTTCGGCTGGAAGAGGATCTCTATTTCTTTCTGGGGGCGGATGAGCCTTTCGCGGGAAATTTGGTCGAGCAATTGCGGATGATGGAGATTGCGACCGAGGATTATTGGCGACGATGGGTGCGCGGATTGGCAACACCATTTGAATGGCAGGAAGCCGTCATTCGGGCCGCTATCACCCTGAAATTATGCCAGCATGAGGAAACCGGCGCGATTGTCGCCGCCATGACAACTTCCATCCCAGAGGCCGCCAATAGTGGGCGCAATTGGGATTATCGTTATTGCTGGATCCGCGATGCTTATTACACCGTGCAGGCGCTGAACCGTCTTGGCGCGCTCGATGTTCTGGAAAATTATCTACAATATTTGCGTAACATCGTGGATCGCGCTGCCGGCGGCCATATCCAGCCGCTCTATTCGGTTATGGGTACGGCTGAATTGCCCGAAAGCGTGGCCGAGCATCTGGCTGGCTATCGCAGCATGGGACCGGTTCGCAATGGCAATGCGGCCTATATGCAGATTCAACATGATGCCTATGGCCAGATCGTGCTTCCGATGGCGCAGGGATTTATCGATCAGCGCTTGTTCCGCGCCGCCGATCATCAAGATTTCCAAAGCCTTGAAAGCGTTGGGGAGGTGGCGTGGCGAATGCATGATCAGCCTGATGCTGGTCTGTGGGAATTCCGCACCAAACAGATGGTTCATAGCTATAGCGCGGTGATGTGCTGGGCGGCCTGTGATCGCCTTGCCAAAATCGCTCATCATATTGGCCGACCAGATCGACAGGATTTTTGGCAGCAGCGCGCCGACCATATCCGCAACACAATCGAGACGGAGGCCTGGCACGAGGAAAAAGGCCATTATGGCGCTGCTTTTGGTGAAAGCCATGTTGATGCCAGCCTGTTGCAAATGGTCGAGCTGCGTTTCATTGATGCCGATAGCCCTCGCTTCCAAGCCACTTTTGCTGCCATCGAAAAGGCGCTGCGGCGCGGCGCTTATATGCTGCGATATGATACCGAAGATGATTTCGGCACACCGGAAACAGCCTTTAATATCTGCACCTTCTGGCTCATTGAAGCATTGCATCTTTGCGGGCGAAGCGACGAAGCTCGCTTGTTGTTTGAAGGAATGCTAAGTCATCGGACAGCATCCGGACTTCTTTCTGAAGATCTGGATTTCAATACCGGCGAGCTTTGGGGCAATTTCCCGCAAACCTATTCATTGGTTGGTATCATTCACTGCGCCGGTCTTCTTTCTCGCTCGTGGGGGACTGTGCGATGAGCAGGTTAATTGTTGTGTCCAATCGCGTATCCGTGACCAAAGGTCGCGGCGCGGCTGGCGCTCAGGGTGGTTTAGCGGTGGCAATGGCAGGAGCCCTTCGCAATCGCGGCGGCATGTGGTTTGGCTGGTCCGGGCATGAGGTGGAGACCTTCACCGGTCAGCTGACGATGGAGCGCTTTTCCGATGTCACGACCGCGACCATCGATCTGGAACAACAGGATATTGATGAATATTATAATGGCTATGCCAACAGAACGATCTGGCCATTGTTTCATTATCGGATCGATTTGGCTGAATATAGCAATGAATTTGGCCGTGGCTATGAACGGGTAAATGAAAGATTTGCCAATAGCCTGCTTCCGCTGGTGGAGCCGGATGATCTGATCTGGGTGCAGGATTATCATTTGATGCCACTGGCCGAACGGCTGCGCGCGCATGGTTTAACCAATCGCATGGGTCTGTTCCTGCACATTCCATGGCCCCCTGCCCGATTGCTGGTCTCACTACCCAATCATGAGCATCTGGTCGAAGCGATGCTGCAATATGATGTAATCGGGTTTCAATCGCGCGAGGTTCTCGACAGTTTCTTTCATTATTGCCGCCGCGAATTGGAAGCCGAAGTGGATGAGCAGCGTAATGTCATACGCTACAAGGGGCGAGACATTATCGCAAAGGCCTTCCCCATCGGCCTGGATGCAAAAGAATTTGGTGCCTTAGAGCATTCGCAAGAGGCCAAGCTGGCCGAACAGCGCATGTCGCTTAGCGCGCTGGGCCGAATGATCGCCATTGGGGTCGATCGGCTGGATTATAGCAAAGGTTTGCCGGAAAGAATTGATGCGCTGGAAAAACTGGTAGGCATTTTGCCGAATCTGGTTAGCCAATTGCTGTTCGTGCAAATTGCCCCGCCGTCGCGCGAAGATGTATTATCCTATCAGCGTATCCGCACCACGTTGGAACAAAAGGCGGGCCAATTTAACGGCGCGCATAGCGATTTTGATATGGTGCCGATCCGCTATGTGAACCGGGGCTTTGATCGCGCCAGCCTTTTTGGTTTTTACCGCGCATCGCGGATCGGTTTGGTCACCCCGCTGCGCGACGGCATGAATTTGGTCGCCAAAGAATATGTCGCCGCGCAAAATCCCGAAAATCCGGGTGTCTTGGTGTTATCACGCTTTGCCGGCGCCGCGGAGCAATTGACCGATGCCGTGCTTGTCAATCCCCATAGCCCAGAAGAAGTTGCCCATGGCATCAAGCTTGCGATGGACATGCCGCTTCAGGAGCGGCAGACTAGGTGGCAGAAGCTCAATCAAAGCGTCCAAAAATTTGACGTCATCAATTGGGCCAATGAATTTATCGAGGCGTTGGAACATCCCAAAGAGATGACCAACGCAGGCTAACCGCGATCATAGCGCGGCGCCATTATGGGGAGGATAGAGCCGCCAATGTCTATGTTGCGCGATATCAAAATCTTGGATTTGACGACCGTTATTTTTGGGCCATATTCCACGCAAATGCTGGCCGATTTAGGGGCTGAGGTGACCAAGGTCGAACAGCCCGGCACTGGCGATGTCTCTCGCTATTTGGGCAGTGGCCGGGATGATCCGACGATGGGTTCCATTCATCTGAACGTCAATCGCGGCAAGAAATCCATCGCGCTAGACCTGAAGCTTGCGGAAGACGCTGCGGTTTTGAAGGCGTTGATCGCTGAATCTGATGTTTTCATTCACAATGTGCGCGGCAAGGCGATCGAACGTCTGGGCCTAAGCTTTGATGATTGCCGAAAAATCAAACCAGATATTATCTATATCCATGCCGCTGGCTTTGGTCAGGATGGCCCTTATGCGGATTTACAGGCTTATGATGATGTCATTCAGGCCGCAACGGGCACAACCAGCCTGTTGCCCCGTGTCGATGGAGACCCACGCCCGCGTTATCTGCCGTCGCTGATCGCAGATAAGGTAGCGGGCCTTTATGCCTCGCAAGCCATTTTGGCGGCGCTGGTGCATAAGCTTCGCACCGGGGAAGGTCAGCAAGTCGAAGTGCCGATGTTTGAATGTTTCACTTCCTTCATGATGACGGAGCATTTGCGGGATGCAGCCTATGTGCCGCCGATTGGCCCGGCAGGATATCCGCGCCAGCTTGATCCCTCGCGCCAGCCCTTCCCGGCCAGCGACGGCTATATCGCCATTGTTCCTTATACGCTGGAATCGGTGGGCCGCCTGCTGAAACTGTTGGGCAGCGAAGCGCTGATGACCAGCCCCGAATTTGCTGAGGCCAGCGCCAATGGCAGCGTGATGACGCTGGTTTATGATGAAATCGCGCGGAAAACTCCCATCCACTCCATCGCGGAATGGATGAAGTTGTTCGCTGAAAATGATATTCCTGCCATGCCTGCCTGCGATTTGGCCGATGTGACAGGTGATCCGCATCTGACCGCGACCCAATTTTTCACCGAACGGAATCATCCCGATGTTGGTGCCTTTCTAGAGATGAAGCCGCCCGTGAAATATAGCGCTCAAAAGAACGAAACTCTGGGCTTCGCACCGCGGCTTGATGCCGACGGCGCCAGCATAAGGGAGCGATTAAAGGTCAAGGAAAGCCAATCTTAAAACAGGCCCCTGCCCTGCCTAAGATGCGCCCGCGATAGAAAGAGGAATATTTGATGCCTTCATCCTTGCTTGCGCCTGGCGCCATCTTGGCGCTTTGGACCCTGATCATGCTCTTTTGGCTGGGCGGGGCGCGCTTTCGTGCCATCGCAAAATCCGGTGTGGATCTGAAACAGGCTCCTCCCGGAGGGCGCGGGCAGGATTTGGAAAGCCTGATTCCGCGAGAGGCCAATTGGAAATCGCATAATTATACGCATCTGCTGGAACAGCCGACGCTCTTTTATGCGATCATCATTTTCCTACATCTTTCTGGCGGAAATACAGAGCTAACCCGGGGGCTGGCATGGGCCTATGTGTTGATCCGTATCGTCCACAGCCTGTGGCAATCACTTGTCAACCGCGTGCCAGTTCGATTTGCCCTCTTTGGCTTATCAAGCCTCTGTCTACTGGCGCTTTCGTTATTGGCGGTTATCGCAACGCTCGGCTGAGTTTACGGAAGGCCAATAGACCCGAATAATATTTAAAAATGAGGATCATATAGAGTCAAAATATATAAGGGGGAGAAGCATAAATGAATGATAAAGCGATTTTAGCGCCGGTTGTGCTCTTGGCACTCTGGACGATGCTGATGTGGGTGTGGATGTATGCGACCCGCATTCCCGCAATGAACAAGGCCAAGATTGACGCTGGCAAAATCATTGGCACCACCGGCGCCAATCTAGATCAGCTATTGCCGCCCAATGTTCAATGGAAAGCCCATAATTATAATCATTTGATGGAGCAGCCCACGGTCTTCTATGCCATTGCCCTAACTTTGGCGATTGCGGGCATGGGCGATGGCATCAATGCGCAGCTAGCATGGGCCTATGTTGGCCTGCGCATCCTCCACAGCCTGATCCAAGCGACCGTCAATCGCGTTATGTGGCGTTTCCTGATTTTCGCTTTGGCCAGCCTTGTGCTGATCGCCTTGATTGTGAATGCAGCCCGTGCGCTGCTCTTTTAAAGCGTAGAACGCCGAGAGAAACGGGCGGCCAGTTCCACATGGGTTGACCAACGGAACTGGCCGACCGGTTGCACCCAATCCAGCTGATATCCACCAGCCATCAACATTTTCGCATCACGCGCAAAGCTGGCTGGATTGCAGCTGACATAAGCCAGCACCGGAACTTGCGAGGCTGCCAGTTCGCGCACCTGATCTTCTGCGCCTGCCCTTGGTGGATCCAGCACCACCGCGCCAAAGCGGTTGAGTTCATCGGGCACCAGCGGCCTGCGGAACAGATCCCGATGCTCGGTTGCGACCAGCGCGCGCGCGCGATTGCCCGCGCCCGCCAGCGCGGCAATGGCATCACGCGCCCCTTCGGCGGCATAGACTTTGCGCCCATCGGCCAAGGACAAAGCGAAAGTCCCCACACCGGCAAATAGATCCGCGATGGCGCCTGCATCGCCAACACATTCCCGCACTGCGTCGACCAATGCCTTTTCCCCTTGCGCAGTCGCCTGCAAAAAGGAAAAGGGCGGAAGCTCTACAGGAATAGAGCCGAAATTGACCGTCGGAGGCTCTGGCTGCCACATGGTTTCCAAACCATCGCCCTGATCGAGTGACAGGCGGGCTAGCCCCTGATCCGCAGCGAAATCCTGCAAAGCAAAAGCGATATCCAGACCGGCGGCCTTAACCCCTTCCAAAATCACTTCCGGGCCTTGATCCAGCATTTGCAGCTTGACCTTAACCGGCGTGCGCGGCGGAGCGATTTGTTCCAGCAATTTGCGCAAGGGGCGGACCACGGCAAACAACTGCGGCAGCAACAGCGGACACATGTGCATATCCACAATCTGGTTGCTCTTTTCGGCATTGAAGCCCAGCGCAATATGCTTTCCGCTCTTCAGCGCGGTTAATGCCGCGCGGCGGCGCGATGCTGGCGGTGAGACCAAAGCCGGGCGCACCATGACGCCCTCTATCTGCTGAGCCGCCAGCGCCCCGACAACCCGGTCTCTTACAAAATCTTCCAGCGCAGCTTCCGCCACATGCTGCAACTGACAGCCACCGCATTTGCCAAAATGGCGACAAACAGCTTCTGCGCGATTGGGGCCATGCTGTAGACTTCCGTCTGCCAGAACCCGATCACCGGGCACGCCGCCAGCAACATAGAGTCCGTCTGCCGTGACCCCGTCGCCGCGCGCTGCAATGCGCTCGATGATCGCGCCCTCACTCATAAATTATCCTAACCAAATCGTCCGCTACCAAGCCCGCGCCTATAAGCGAGGCTTTATCAATATGCCAGCGAGCAGCCGCGATGGCGGCCGCAAAAACATCTGTGATTTCCGGTTCATGCCCTAGCCTCGCCAGCATCGCGGCGCAGGCACCCGCCAACACATCGCCCGTTCCCGCGCTGGCCAGCCATGGTGAGCCGGGCCAAAATGCACAAGCGCGGCCATCCGGGGCCGCGACAATCATATCGGCGCCTTTATATAAGATTGTCGCGCCCGTCTGCGCTGCGGCGGCAAGGGCGCGTTCCAATTTATTGCCCCGCAGCGCAGGGAAAAGCCGCTGGAACTCGCCTTCATGCGGCGTCAAAATCACCGTGGCCTGCGCCTTCCTCCGTATCAATAAGGGCAAGGCCGCATCCATCGCGGCGGCATCCAGCACCAAAGGCAAGTTCCGATCCAAAGCGGCTGTAACCTCTTCGTCCAACTGAGGCCCTGATGGATAGCCCGGCCCGATCAGCAAGGTGCCCGCCCGCTTGTCCGCCAACCGATTGCTGAAGGATGCAGCATCCTCGGCGATGATCGCCGCCATCGGCGCTGGGCTATGGCGCCGCATGACGACATATCCCGCCCCTGCCCGCATCGCCGCCATCGCCGCCAGATCGGCTGCGCCCTGCATTGCGCCGCTTGCCACCAGAACCATGCCGCGCGTGAATTTATGGGCATCCGCCGCAGGCTCACGCAGGGCATAGCGGGTTGCGTCCACAGCGTGCGCCTTGCTCGGCCAATTTTGACCTAGCGGATCGAGCCTGACCTGGCCGCATGTTCGGGCCATGGGCAGCAATATATGCGCGGGCTTTAGCGCTCCAAGTGCCAGCGTTATATCCGCTGACAAGGCGGCTGGCCAATGGTGCTGGCCGTCAGCATCTATTCCGCTCGGAACATCAACGGCCAATATGCGGGCCGAGGAAAGCGGCGTGAGAGCATCCATGAGGGCGCTGGATAGTGGGCGCGACAATCCAAGCCCAAATAAGGCATCAATCACAATTGGGCGGGCCTCTACCCCTTCCAGCAAAGGGATAGTTCTACCTTTCCATTGCGCGAAGGCAGCCTGAGCCAGCGTTGTTTTCGGCGGAGCTAAGGCCGCCACCAGCACATCCGCGCCTCTTTCCAGCAACAGCCGGGCAGCGACATAACCATCGCCGCCATTGTTGCCGGTGCCGCATAGGATCAATATCGGCTTGCCCGCCGCCATGCGCCAGCCAAGGTCCGCAATGGCATTCCCCGCACGTTCCATCAGCAGGGCTAGCGGCGTTCCCTGTGCCGCGCAGTCCAGCTCTGCCTGACGCATCACATGGCTTGATAAAATGGGGGCGTTGGAAGGCAGCTTCATAGGCTTAGCTATAAGCCATTTGGGCGCTTATGGGAAAAGCGAAAGCAAAGAAAATGGCGCGGTCCCATCAGGACCGCGCCACCCTTCATCAGAAACAGATTAATTGCGCTTAAGCTGGCTCAGATCGCGGACCGCACCACGCGCCGCGCTCGTCGTCATCGCGGCATAGGCCTGCAGTGCCACACTAACCTTGCGGGGACGTGCGGCTTCGGGCTGCCATGCTGCATCGCCCTTCGCTTCCATCGCGGCACGGCGCTGTGCCAGTTCGTCATCCGAAATGGCCAAGGTGATCGTGCGATTGGGAATATCAATGTCGATCCGGTCGCCCATCTTCACCAAGCCAATGGTGCCGCCTTCGGCTGCTTCTGGTGAGACATGCCCGATAGACAGGCCCGATGTTCCGCCCGAGAAGCGACCATCAGTGATCAGAGCGCAAGCCGCTCCCAATCCCTTGGATTTCAAATAGCTGGTGGGATAAAGCATTTCCTGCATTCCCGGCCCGCCCTTTGGCCCCTCATAGCGGATCACCACGACATCACCGGCTTCGACCTGACCGGTTAAAATAGCTGTCACGGCAGCGTCCTGGCTTTCATAAACTTTTGCCGGACCGGAAAATTTCAAAATGGCTTCATCGACGCCGGCTGTTTTTACGATGCAGCCATCCTCCGCCAGATTGCCATTCAACACCGCGATGCCGCCATCTTTGCTAAAGGCATGATCCACGGAACGAATAACGCCATTTTCACGGTCTAGATCCAGCGAATCCCAACGGCGATCTTGGCTGAACGCCGTTTGCGTTGGCACACCGCCGGGCGCGGCAGAAAAGAATTTCTGCACATCAGCATCATCGGTGCGGCTGATATCCCATAGGTTCAGCGCATCGCCGAGCGTGGCGCTATGAACCGTCGGCAAATGAGCATGGATCAGGCCAGCCTTTTCCAATTGGCCCATGATCGCCATAATGCCGCCAGCCCGGTGCACATCTTCCATATGAACATCGCTTTTCGCGGGCGCAACTTTGGACAGGCACGGCACTTTGCGCGACAGGCGATCAATATCGGCCATGGTGAAATCAACCCCGGCTTCATGCGCCGCAGCAAGCAGGTGCAGCACAGTGTTGGTTGATCCGCCCATGGCGATATCCACGCTCATGGCATTTTCAAAAGCCTCAAAGCCAGCGATGGTGCGTGGCAAAGCGCTTTCATCACCTTCTTCATAATAGCGGCGCGCCATGCCAACGATCACGCGGCCAGCCTGTAAAAACAGCGCTTTGCGATCCGCATGGGTGGCAAGCGTTGATCCATTGCCGGGCAAAGACAGGCCCAAGGCTTCCGTCAGGCAGTTCATGGAATTGGCGGTAAACATGCCGGAACAGCTGCCGCAGGTCGGGCAAGCCGAACGCTCTACATCCATCACTTCTTCGTCGCTGAAGCTCTCATCCGCGGCGGCAACCATCGCATCGACCAGATCGACCGCAACACTCTTGCCCTTCAAAACCACCTTTCCGGCTTCCATCGGACCGCCAGAAACGAAGATTACGGGAATATTGATCCGCAGGGCTGCCATCAACATGCCCGGCGTGATCTTGTCGCAGTTGGAAATGCACACCATCGCGTCGGCGCAGTGGGCGTTGACCATATATTCGACGCTATCCGCGATCAAATCCCGGCTGGGCAAGCTATACAGCATGCCGTCATGGCCCATAGCGATGCCATCATCCACAGCAATCGTGTTGAATTCTTTGGCAACACCACCAGCAGCTTCGATTTCGCGGGCGACCAATTGGCCCAAATCTTTCAGATGCACATGCCCCGGCACAAATTGCGTGAAGCTGTTGACCACGGCGATAATCGGTTTTCCGAAATCGCTGTCTTTCATGCCCGTGGCACGCCACAGGCCGCGAGCACCCGCCATATTGCGGCCGTGAGTGGTGGTGCGCGAACGATAAGAAGGCATGAATGCAGACTCCGGGTAATTTTATTTCAGATTTTCCTTGTGCGCCGCTTACACAGCTATGGCGCGATTTTCAACTTTGCTTTCGCTATCATACGGCCCAATCTTTCGGCCCAAAGGCGATGGGATGCCGCATCCTGTAACAGGTCCTGCCGTAACTCCAAGCCGATATAGGCAATGCCATTGGCCTCGGCATGGCGGTTCATCGTGGCGTTCAGTATTTTCCCGGAATAAGGCAATTGGTTGCCGACCCTTAGGCCCTCCTCTTCAAGCGCCGCGATGCTCACATCTGCTAACCTGTCATCCTGATTGTATAAAATGCCAACATGCCACGGTCGTTCCTGATCGGGGTCGCTGGCCAATTGATCTGTAAAGCTATGGAGCGAAAGGATCATCGAAGGGCGATGCTGAGCGATCACATCAGCGATTTTTTGATGATAGGGTGCGAAGAAGCGCTCCACCCGCTGCTGCCGCTGGGCTGGCGTCAGATCATTGCCAGCGATCAGAACGCCATCGCTCGAAAGCGGGATCAACCCCTCCGCATCCTCTTCGCGATTGCAGTCGATAACCAATCGCGAAACGCCGCTCAAAATGGCGGCATCCACCTGCTCGCTCGCCACCAGCAGATCAGCCACCTCTGCAACACCCAGATCAACCGCGATATGCAGATCGAGGCAATGCGGCTCTATTCCCAAATCCAGATCGCTCGGTACAAAATTGGAAGCATGATCGGCGATCAGCAAGATGCCGCCCGTTTTGGGCTGTCCCAACAGGGTCCATGCTTCTGCACTTTGCGTCATCATCTAAGCTCACCTGCCATTTGCCACCATTGCGGATGATATTGCGCCAAATGACGGGCGGCAGCATCCCGATCTTCGACGCAAGAAAATAGAGCAAAACAAGTTGCACCGGAGCCCGACATGCGCACCAGCCAAGGCTTCAACTCTTTAAGAACGCGTAATATATCAGAAATTTCGGGGCATTGGGAAAGCGCCGGATGCAACAGATCATTGCGTGCGGCCAGCAAATCGCTTTTCCAACCCTGCCCCCATATCAGCGCCCCCCTGTCCTGCTGATCCCATGCCTGAAAGACAGGCCCGGTTGAGACGATCTGGCGGGGATTAACCAGCAGTATTGGGGTGCCACAGGTCTGATAATCACGCGCGGGCCGTAAAGTCGCCCCTGTCCCCTGCCCGAAACAGGTTTGGCTGGGGATGCAGGCGGCAATGTCGGCGCCGAGTGGCGAGAGGATCGCCTGCAACTGTAAATCGCTCAGATCGGGCAAGAAATGATCCCGGATTAACCGCGCCATGGCAGCCGCATCGGCCGAGCCCCCTCCTATCCCAGCTCCAACAGGTAGGTTTTTCGTGAGACGGATCGCGAGCGGCGGCACCCTATCCTCATAAGTTGCGAATCGGATCCGATGAACAGCTTGCATCACCAAATTGCTCTCGCCAGCGTCCAGGCCGATTGCAAATTCTCCGTTTATCATCAGACGATCATTATCTGATCTTTCTACTGAAATATCATCGCCTTGGCTCACAAATGCAAAAATAGTTTCAAGATCATGATAGCCATCCGCTCGGCGCGCACGAACATGAAGAGCAAGATTGATTTTGGCCCAGCCCGTCTCGCGCATGATCTGGATCATGGCGCTGCCGTTGCGTCAGTCAGACCATCCGCGATTTTCGGTTCCAGTCTTGATGTCATATCATCCGTCGCTAGAAAAAGCGCCGCTCGCCACATATAGCGCGCTTCAAACTTCCGCCCGACCGTCCAATAGGCATCGCCCAAATGCTCGGCAATGATGGAGTTGGAAGCTTCGCCGCGCCACGCTTTTTCAAGCAAGGGCACAGCATCATCATAACGCTCTGTTAGATAATAGGCCCAGCCGAGTGAATCCAATATGTTAGGATTATTGGGTTCTTTTTCAGAAGCTTTGACAATAAAATTCAACGCGTTTGTTAAGTTCAGTCGGCGCTCGATGGCCGAATAGCCAGCGAAATTAAGCACGGTAGGATTGTTCGGCGCCAAAGACACCGCTTTTTCGATCCACGGCGATATCTCAGGCCATGGATGCGCTGCCATATGCAGTTCCGCACGGGCGATGAGGGTCAGCGCCTCCAAATTTGGATCATCGCCGGTGGTTGAAAGATGGTGAAGCAACCGCAAATAGGCCGTGTCTGTTTCGATCAAATCTCCTGTTTTGCGAATGAAATCTGCGTGCATCACCAGCAAAGGACGGGACGTATCCGCTGGATGAATGGCCTTGCGCGCTTCTGCTATCGCAGCTTGTACCTGACCTTTTTCTAGCAACAATTCTGCGCGGCGAAGCCAAATAAGCTCAGGCGCCTTCCGACTGGAGCTTAACATATTCAGCCCACCATCCCATCTTTGGGACGCACTATATTCTTTCGCTAGCAATAGGCGGGCGTTCCAATCCGATGCATTGAGCATCAGCGCCGCATTCGCCAAGCTCATCGCTGGCGTGTCCATATCATGGCCGATGCGACTGAAACTGTCGCCCATAAGTGCAAACCAATGGCCCAGACCCGAAGCCGCCGTGTTGATCCGCTGGGTTGGCAGCAACAAAGCCGCATCCATGAGCGGCGCTTTCAGCAAGGCGATGCGGCTCTGTAGCGTATCTGCGCTACTGGCCAACCCTGCTGCCCGCAGCTCTGACACCAGTTGCACCGCAGCGAGTTGGCTCGCTCGATCAACTGGACGGATCACAAGAGCGATTTTTTCAGCCTGCTCCTTTTGTCGCAGCGCCAAATACATCATGGCTTCATGCGTTTGCAGCATAGGGTGAGTGAAGCGCGCCGTCGCTGTCATCGCTTGCGCTATCCCGCGCGCATCTTTGCGGCCAACGGCAGCCCAGCCCCGCACAATGGGGCCAAACATCCGTTCCCATTCAAGCGTTTGTTGTGAATTTAATTCAGTGTTTGCAAAGCGTTCCACCGCGACCCAATCGGCACGTCGAACCCCATGCGCGATCAGGATGATTCGCGCATCCAGCTTATAATCACCGCTGTTCCAAAGACGCAGAGCATATTGAGGGGCCGACTTCATATCGCCAGCGGCGATGGCTTGTGTCAGCAGTTTGCGATCAAGGTTAGAAACCGTCGGCAGCAAGCTTTCCAGCCGCCGCCAATGCCGCAGGGACAGGCTCGGCTCGCCGCGATAGTCGGCCAATTGCGCCGCCACCAACGAATGCAGGATCGCGCGATCCTCTTGCGAAGCAACGACTGGCTGGGGGGCCGAGGTCGCGCCAGCGGTGACAGGAGACATGAAGGCCCCCGCCACCGCCGCAATTTTTAATATCCGCAGCGCATGAAGCTTACATGTTGGGATAATTTGGCCCGCCCCCGCCTTCTGGCGTGACCCAGTTGATATTCTGGGTCGGGTCTTTGATATCGCATGTTTTGCAATGAACGCAATTTTGCGCGTTGATAACAAATTGCGGATTGCCTTCTTCCTGCCCGACAATTTCATACACTCCAGCAGGGCAATAGCGCTGCGCTGGCTCGTCATACAGCGGCAGATTATATTCCACCGGGATAGACGGATCCTTCAATTGGAGGTGGATTGGCTGATCTTCTTCATGGTTGGTGTTGGACAAGAACACCGACGACAAACGATCAAAAGTCAGCACGCCATCCGCCTTGGGATAATCGGGCTTTTTCATCAGATCAGCGCGATAAAGCGTCGTATTATCCGGATGATGCTTCATGGTGAAGGGCAAGCGAATACCGAAATTTTCTAGCCACATGGTGATGCCCGCCAGCATTGTGCCAGCCATATCGCCATATTTTTCAACCAGCGGCAGCACGTTGCGAACAACGCTCAATTCCTTCTTCACCCAGCTGTCATCATAGGCCGCCTGATAGTCGGTGAGCGTATCGCTGGTGCGGCCAGCCGATACCGCAGCAAAGGCTGCTTCTGCCGCCATCATGCCCGTTTTCATGGCGGTATGTGTGCCCTTGATCCGGGGCACGTTCAGGAAACCAGCCGTGTCGCCAATCAGCGCACCGCCGGGGAAAGCCAGTTCGGGCACCGATTGATAGCCGCCATCGCTGATAGCGCGAGCGCCATAGCTGATCCGCTTACCGCCCTTTAAAATCTTGGCGATTTCAGGATGCGTTTTCCATTTCTGCATTTCCTGAAAGGGCGAGACATGGGGGTTGCGATAGTTGAGCCAAGTCACAAAGCCCAAGGCCACCTGACCATTGGCCTGATGATAGAGGAAACCGCCGCCATTGGAATCGCCATCCAGTGGCCAACCTTGCGTATGGATCACCCGGCCCGGCGCATGAAGCGCTGGATCAATATCCCACAACTCTTTGATACCAAGTCCATAAACCTGTGGCTCGCAATCGCTGTCCAGCTGATATTGCGGTTTCAGCATCTTGGTCAGATGCCCGCGTACACCTTCTGCAAAGAAAGTATATTTCGCATGCAGTTCCAGCCCCGGAGCATAATCCGCCTTGTGGCTGCCGTCGCGCGCAATGCCCATATCGCCGGTCGCGACACCCTTCACAGAGCCATCTTCATTGTAAAGAATTTCGGCTGCAGCAAAGCCGGGGAAGATTTCAACCCCCAGCCCCTCTGCCTGCTCCGCCAGCCAGCGACACAAATTTCCAAGGCTGCCGGTGTAGGTGCCCTTATTGTGCATGAAACCGGGCGTCATCAGATGCGGCATCGAGAATTTCTTCTTCGCCGTCAAAATCCAATGCTGATTATCGTTCACCGGCACTTCAGCCAGTGAGCAACCCTGTTCACGCCAATCCGGCAAAAGCTCATCCAGCGCCCGTGGATCGATCACGGCACCAGACAATATATGCGCGCCGACTTCAGAGCCTTTTTCGAGCACGCAAACCGCCAGTTCGGTGCCGGCTTCATTTGCCAATTGTTTGAGCCGGATCGCTGCTGAGAGCCCGGATGGACCCGCGCCGACGATCACCACATCATAGGGCATTGATTCCCGTTCAACCACGTCGCTCACCTTTCGTACCGTCCCTGCGCCAGCGTTCATCGTAAGCGGCGCTCATTTTGTCACGAATGCGATGCCCGCACATTGACGTTCTCGTCAACAGGCTGTTTCACTATTTTCCATGGGTGGGCATAATAATTTGCTGATGGCAGAGAGCTATTTGGACTGGTGGACACTTGTCGGCGTGGATTCGCTTGTCGATGAAATGCCCGCCGGGTGGCTTCATGCGCCCGCGCCAAGCGCGGCCGATGCGGCGGCAAATGACAATGGGTCAGTGAAACCGCCAACGCGAATCTTGGCGCCAGAGCCGCCGCCCTTGCCAGATATATTGTTGAAAAAAAGCGATGATCAACATGTTGCGCCTAAGCTTCCGGCTATCTTTCCAGAAGAATGGGATGATTTCCAACATTGGTTGCTCCATGCGGATGATGTGCCCGGCTCGCAATGGGATGGACGGCGCGTGCTGCCACTTGGTCAGCAAGGCGCGCGCTTCATGCTGATTACGGCATGGCCCGAAATGGATGAGCAACGCGCAGGCCAGGCTTTCTTTGGTGATGCAGGATTGTTGCTAGACCGGATGCTGCAGGCCATTGGCCTGATTCGGGAGCAAGTCTATATCGCCAGCCTCGCCATCACGCGCCCGGCGGGCGGGCGCTGCGATGCTCAGGATTTGCCAGAAATGCAGCGGCTGTTGCGCCATCATATTCGTTTATGTGGGCCCCATAATCTTATCTGTATCGGCCATGATATCACACAGATTATGGCAGGCGAACGGTTGCAAGCCTTGCGCGGACGGCTATGGCAAAGCGAACAGGATGGCCGGACTATTCCAGCCATAGCGATACCGCATCCTGCAATCATGCTCAGCCGACCGGCGCTTAAAGCCGCCGCGTGGGATAGTTTGAAACGGCTCACTTCAGGGACATAGGGACAAATTGAACATGCGTTATTGGAAACCCCTTGTCGCCGCCACCGCCCTCAGCCTCGGTGGAGTGGGATTTGCAGACGCAGTGCTGGCCCAGCAACACAGGAATAACAGTCAGAATCAAACGGTTCCGCCTATTCTCGATCAGAGCCAAAAGCAATTTTACGCATCTGTGATTGCCGCAATACGTGGGCAGCGATGGGCGGAAGCCAAAGCGATGCTGACCGATGCCAATGTCGGTCCGCTGGATGATTTTCTCCGTGCCGAGCTGCTGCTGGCAGGCAATAGCCCGCGCGCGGAAGTGTATGAACTCATGCCAATTTTGGCGCGCTCACCCTATTTGCCGCAGGCGCAGCGATTGGCCACGCTGGCTTCACGGCGCGGCGCCACCGATGTGCCGAGCCTGCCTGCGCAAACTAGGCTGAGTTGGGCCGGTAGCGCGCCGCGACGGCTGAACGCAGAAAGCGCAACCAATGATCCGGTTGCAGCAAGCCTCGCTACCTCTATCCCGGATCGCATCAAAAATGATGATCCGGCTGGCGCAGAGGCACTGCTGAACGCGGTTATCGACCGGCTATCACCAGAAGCGCGCACGGAATGGCAACAAAAAGTTGCCTGGTCCTATTATATTGAAAATGACGATGGCAATGCACTGCGCCTAGCGCATGTTGCTGCCGCGTCGGGCACAAGATGGTCTGCCCATGCCGCCTGGGTGAAGGCGCTGGCCGCATGGCGCTTGCAGGATTATCAAAGCGCCGCTGCTGCTTTCGATCAGGTTTCCCGCGAAGGGCGCGATAGCGAAATTCGCGCTGCGGCACATTATTGGGCCGCCCGCGCCGCCATTGCGATCGGCGATCCGGCGTCAGTCCAGCGGCGCCTGCGTGCTGCGGCTGGAAATGAAGAAACCTTCTATGGTCTTTTGGCCTCTGAAGCGCTCGCTATCACTCCGGCGCAACAGCAAGAAGGGTTGCGCGCTGATCGGCAGGCATGGCGAGCGCTTGATGATCTGCCCAATATTCGCGCGGCAATCGCGATGAGTGAATTGAACGAAGCCAAATATGCCGATGATCTTTTGCGCCATCAGGCCCGCATTGGCCGGGGCGACCAACATAGCCAAATTCACGCCATAGCCGGCAGTTTGAACATGCCGGAAACCCAGCTTTATCTTGCGCATAACACTCCCCATGGCCGCCCTTTGCGGGCATCGGCGCGCTATCCTCAGCCCAATTGGCAGCCAGCCAATGGATGGAAAGTGGATCCAGCGCTGGTCTATGCCCACACGTTGCAGGAAAGCCGTTTCCAACGCGGCGCGGTAAGCCCGGCGGGCGCGCAAGGCCTGATGCAAGTGCGCCCCGGCACAGCGCGAGACATTGCCCGCTGGCAGAGCATCGGTGTCAATCTGTCGGATTTGAAAGTACCATCGGTGAATATGGAATTGGGGCAAAGCTATTTGCAGCATCTCAGCCGCGATGCCTCGACCGGCGGCCTGCTTCCTAAGGTCATCGCCGCTTATAATGCAGGCCCGGCGCCTGTCGCCCGCTGGCAGCATGAGGTGCGGGACAATGGCGATCCATTGTTGTTCATGGAATCCATCCCCTATTGGGAAACGCGCGGCTATGTCTCCATCGTGCTGCGCAATTATTGGATGTATGAAGCGCAGCAAGGAAAATCGAGCGATAGCCGAGAGGCTTTGGCCCAAGGAAAATGGCCGCGCTTCCCGGATGAGCCGGGTCGTTTACGCCTGACGGATGCCAGCGGCGCGCGGCGCTGACCGCCAGCGGATACTCATCTGCTTTTGCAGCTCTTATCCTTCTGTTGGATGCCAGCTAGCATCATATCTCTGGAGCTCAGGCTTGTGCTGGCGGAGGCACCGCCATAACCCATGCCCGTCATGACTTTGCCTTGATAAGAAATTAGGCCGCCGCGCGTTTAGGTCGCAGCGGCGGCCAATCTTGTTAAGAATCCGCCAGTGACTTCAGCTGATAATCTTTGTAATCTTCACGAATTTGTCGCTTGAGCAGCTTGCCGGTGGCCGTGTGAGGCAGGCTATCGACGATCACCACCTCATCCGGCAGCCACCATTTGGCGACCTTATCCTGCAAATGGGCCGTCACCGCCTCTGCGGTCACCTCGGCGCCCGGTTTTGGCACAACCAGCAGAAGCGGCCGCTCATCCCATTTGGGATGGAATACACCAACCGCTGCCGCTTCCTGTACACCCGGCGCCCCAACGGCTGCATTTTCCAATTCAATCGAGCTGATCCACTCCCCGCCTGATTTGATCACATCCTTGGCTCTATCGGTGATTTGCATCGCACCGTCTGGATGGATCACCGCGACATCGCCAGTGTCAAACCAGTCATCAGCCTCTGTGGCATCTTCATCAGCGCGGAAATAACGCTGGATCACCCACGGCCCGCGACACTGCAAGCTGCCGCTGGTCACACCATCGCGGGGCAATTCCTTCCCCTGATCATCGACGATACGCAGTTCAACGCCAAAGGGTGGGCAGCCTTGGCGGCAGATGACATCCACCTGCTCGTCAAAGCTCATATCATCCCAATTCCACGGCCGTTTTCCGGTCGTGCCGATGGGGCTGGTTTCCGTCATTCCCCAAGCATGGCCAACGTTGACGCCCGCCTTCATAAAGCGTTCGATCATAGAGCGCGGTGCCGCCGATCCGCCGATTACCACGCGGAACAATTTGCCATAATCCATGCCTGTGGCATCCATATGGGCAAACATGCTGAGCCACACGGTGGGAACGCCTGCGCTATGCGTGACCCCCTCTTGCTGCATCAAATCGCAAAGCGTGGCGGCATCATTGGTTGCGGAAAACACCAGCTTGGCGCCCACCGTTGCCGCCGCATAGGGCACGCCCCAGCTATTGGCATGAAACATCGGAACAATCGGCAGCATGACGCTGCGATTGGATAAATCCAGCACATCCGGCTGAATGCCCGTAATCGCATGGATTACATTGGAGCGATGCTCATAAAGCACGCCCTTGGGATTTCCTGTGGTGCCCGAGGTATAGCAAAGCCCCATCGGATCCCGCTCGTCCATCTCCACCCATGGGAAGCTGCCATCTTCGGCATCAATCAAATCGCGATAGCTTAAATAGCCTGGCTGAGCGGGCGCATCAAATAAGACGAAATGCTCCACACTGGGCATTTTATCACGCAACCGATCGATGATCGGTAGGAAAGCTGCGTCCAGAAACAGCACCCGATCTTCCGCATGGTTGATGATATAGATGATCTGATCGTCAAACAGGCGCGGGTTGATCGTGTGCAAAATCCCGCCCATGCCTGCTGTTCCATACCAGCTGACCAGATGATGGCCATGGTTCATTGCCAGCGTGGCAATGCGATCACCTTTGGACATCCCCAGCTTCACCAGTGCAGCGGCCAAGCGGCGAGCGTCTTTTCCGACCTCCCCCCAATTGGAGCGTGTTACGCTGCCGTCTGCCCAACGGGTTACAATCTCCCGCGTCGCATGTTCGCGCGCGGCATGATCGATTAAACCGGTCACCAATAGCGGCTGACCTTGCATTGCCATAATGTCATCCTCTCTTTATCCCATGACATAGGAATAAAGAGCTTATTCAAGAGCGCAAGCCGCGAACGACTTTGTGGCTTAAGGCGGCCTTGATCCGCTTATTCCCGCGCCCTGAAACCAGCTGCTGGCGTCAGCGTTAGCGAAACATCGGATAGGCCGGGTAAGGCTTCAATGCGAGACATAAGATCGGAGGAGAGCTGAAAACGGCGCCCCAGATTGACCCGAATATCCTCGCCGCTGATCGGATCACGGGTGGTGATCGTCACTCGTCCCTTAGCTGTCTCGTTCTGCGTCAACAAGCGCGCCATATCCGGCAAAGCATCCGGCTGATCCACGCGTGCGCTTAAGAGCAATCCGGCGGTGGCGGCAATTTCATCCAGTGGCTGGGCTCCGCGCACCGTAACGCGAGGCGTTTCCTCGCCCTCCATCAAATCCAGTTCTACGCTTAGCAGTGCACATCCGCCGCTTTTTCCCAGTTCTTCCAGCGTCTTGTTGGCAGCTTCGTCAAAGCAGCTGGATTGGAATTGGCCGCTGCGATCCGATAAGGTCAAGTTCAGAAATGCATTGCCGCGTTGCGAGACGCGGGGCCGGGCACTTTCCACCATGGCCGCCATGGTCATCGGCACTCGTGAACCGGGTGTCATCTCCACGCTTTCACAAATTTCACCATAGGTGCGGGCTTTGCGGGCGGCGAGAATCGCCTGATATTGCTCCACCGGATGGGATGAGAAATAAAAGCCGAACGCCTCTTTTTCTTTCGTCATCCGCTCGGCCAATGTCCATGGCTCGGCGGCGGGCAGTTGCAGCGCGGGCGCCATATCCATATCCCCGCCAAACAAGCCCCCCTGCCCGCTTGAGCGCTCACGCGCCGCTGCGTTGGCCGATGCAAGCAATGTTTCCGCGCCGCCATAAACACGGGGGCGATTGGCATCGATGCTGTCAAAGCCACCAGATGCCGCCAGCGCTTCCAACTGGCGGCGATTGAGCATTTTGGGATCGACCCGATTGGCAAAATCATCGAGGCTGGTGAAATTGCCCTTGGCCTGTCGCTCCGCAGTCAAGGCCTCCATCGCCTTTTCACCCACACCCTTTAAGGCGCCTAGGGCATAATGAACCACCAACCCCTCTTCCTGATCACCCACAGAAAAATAAGCTTCGCTGTCATTCACCGATGGCGGCGCAATAGCGATGCCAAGGCGCCGCATATCATCGATGAAGATCGAAAGCTTATCCGTCTGGTGGCTATCGAAAGACATGGAAGCGGCAAAAAACTCATGCGGATAATGGGCCTTCAGCCATGCGGTTTGATAAGACAGCAAAGCATAGGCCGCAGCATGGCTTTTGTTGAAACCATATCCAGCAAATTTGTCGATTAAATCAAATAGTTCATTGGCATCTTTGGCACTGATCCCATTATGTTCGGCTGAGCCTTTAACAAAAGCCTCGCGTTGAGCATCCATTTCCGCCTGAATTTTTTTCCCCATGGCGCGGCGCAACAGATCGGCGCCACCAAGGCTATAACCCGCCAATATCTGGGCCGCCTGCATCACCTGTTCTTGATAAACAAAAATGCCATAGGTTTCGGCCAAAATACCTTCCAGCAGCGGATGGGGATAGGCAATTGGTTCGCGTCCATTTTTACGCGCGCCGAAGAGCGGAATATTATCCATCGGGCCGGGGCGATAAAGCGCCACCAGCGCGACAATATCACCGAAACTGGTGGGTTTCACCGCTGACAGGGTTCGCCGCATCCCTTCGGATTCCAGCTGGAACACCCCCACTGTGTCGCCCCGTTGCAGCAAGGCATATACGGCTTCGTCATCCCAAGATAATGTGTCCAGATCGACATCAATGCCGCGCAAGGCCATCAGGCGCCGGGCTTCTTTCAACACAGACAGGGTTTTCAGGCCCAAAAAGTCAAACTTCACCAAGCCCGCCGTCTCGACATATTTCATGTCAAATTGCGTCACCGGCATATCGGATCGCGGATCGCGATAGAGCGGCACCAATTGATCCAGCGGGCGATCCCCGATCACCACTCCGGCGGCGTGGGTGGAACTGTGGCGCGGCAGTCCTTCCAATTGGGCGGCCAGATCAAATAAGTGCCGAACACTGTCATCTTGCTTATATTCCGCGGCCAATTCCGCCACGCCATTCAGCGCACGATCCAATGTCCAAGGATCGGTGGGATGGTTGGGCACCAGCTTTGCCAGGCGATCTACCTGACCATAGCTCATCTGCAGCACCCGGCCCGTGTCTTTCAGCACAGCGCGGGCCTTGAGTTTACCGAAAGTGATAATCTGGGCCACTGTATCGCGGCCATATTTTTCCTGTACATAGCGGATGACTTCGCCGCGCCGTGTTTCACAGAAATCAATATCAAAGTCGGGCATAGAAACGCGTTCAGGATTCAAGAAGCGCTCAAACAACAGGCCCAATTTCAATGGATCCAGATCGGTGATGGTCAAGACCCATGCCACCAAGCTGCCAGCGCCAGATCCCCGGCCCGGGCCCACAGGAATATCCTGCGCTTTGGCCCATTTGATAAAATCAGCAACGATCAGAAAATAGCCCGGAAACCCCATTTGGGTGATGACATTGACTTCAAAATCGAGCCGCTCTTCATAGGCGCGCCGATCTTCCTCCGTCAGATCATCATATTGCGATAGCCGATCTTCCAGCCCGTGCTGAGCGTCGGCGGCCAATTGCGCTGCTTCCGCATCTCGATCCCCGGCAAGGCTGGGCAAAATGGGCTTGCGATAGGGGGCCATCACGGCGCAGCGCTGCGCAATCACCAGCGTATTGTGCAGCGCCTCTGGCACATCGAAGAACAGCTCTTCCATCACCCCAGCAGGCTTGAGCCAAGCTTCAGGATTGCTGACCCGGCGGTCTTGCGTCTCAACATAAGAAGATTGCGCGATGCAGAGCATGGCATCATGCGCCGCATAAAAATCAGGCTCAACGAAATTGGCAGGATTGGTCGCGACCAAGGGGATATTGCGCGCATAGGCCATGTCGATCAGCGATGTCTCGGCATCCTGCTCTATTTTGTCCCCGCGTCGGGACAGTTCAACATAAAGGCGCGATGGGAACAGGGCCTCTAAACGCTCAACATATTCCAGCGCGGCCCCTTGCTGCCCATCCGCCAACAAGCGGGCCAAAGCCCCCTCGCCTCCAGCGGTTAAGCAGATCAGCCCGTCTGTCTTGCCTATCAGAGCCGTCATCGTCACATGCGGTTCCTGCTCCGCAGGCCGATCAAGATGGGCGGCAGAAACCAGCTCGCATAAATTGGTATAGCCCGCTTCATCCTGCGCATAGAGGGCCAGCCAGTCTATGATCGGGGCACCGTTGGATAAGGTCGGCCCGGGCCGCGCCACACTGAGCAATGCGCCAACGATAGGCTGCACCCCGGCAGTTTTGCATGCATCGGCAAAAGCCATCGCGCCATAGAGGCCGTTGCGGTCAGCCACCGCGACCGCCGGAAAACCTCGTTCCTTGGCAGCTTTGGCAATGGTTTTGGGATCAATCGCGCCCTCCAGCATCGTATAGCTGGAAAAAATACGCAGAGGAACAAAGGGGCTATAGGCCATGAATAAACTATCTCGGCAATCGATGTGCGTCCCATATCGGGCGCCTGAATGAAAGTGGCTCGATAATGAAGCCTATGGGGTTAATGATCCGTCGATTTGGATGAATATCTTGCGATGTCAATGGACTGAAGGCAGCAAGATCAGCCTTGGTCAACCGAGCAAAGCCTCTATCTCATTCCGCAGCGCATCGGGCTTGGTCGTTGGCGCATGGCGCGATACCACCTGCCCCTTTCGATCCACCAGAAATTTGGTGAAATTCCATTTGATCGCACTGCCGAACAAGCCCTTCTGCTGCGCCTTTAGATATTTGAAAACAGGATCCATATTCGGTCCATTGACCTCAATCTTGGCCATCAGCGGGAAGCTGATATCATAGGTGAGCGAGCAGAAATCCGCAATTTCCTGAGCGTCGCCCGGCTCCTGCCCGCCAAATTGGTTGCAAGGAAAAGCCAAGAGCTGAAAGCCGCGATGCTGATAATCACGATAAAGTTGCTCTAGCTGCTGATATTGCGGCGTAAAGCCGCATTGGGACGCCGTATTGACGACCAGCACCACCTTGCCAGCATAGTCAGAGAAATTTTGTCGGCTTCCATCTGGTAAAGATGCCGTGAGATCAAAAAAGCCCATCTGCCAATCTTTCCATAACGCTCTCGAAGCAAGGCGCGCAGACTAGGCCTCTATCTGCCCATCGTGCAAGCGCCACACGCGATCCATTTTTTCGGCCAGTCGCTCATTATGGGTGGCAACCAATGCCGCCGATCCATGATCACGCACCAGTGCTACAAATTGCTCAAACACCCGATCCGCCGTGGCTTCATCCAAATTGCCAGTCGGTTCATCCGCCAGCACCAGCAAAGGCCGATTGGCTAGCGCTCGCGCCACCGCCACCCGCTGTTGCTCCCCACCAGAAAGCTTACTGGGCTTATGATGCAAACGCTCGGCCAAGCCCAGTCGAGCCAATAACTCCTCGGCCCGCGTCTCGGCTGCTGCCTGAGTGGTGCCCCGAATAAGTTGCGGCAGAACGACATTTTCTAAAGCGTTGAAATCAGGGAGAAGGTGATGAAATTGGTAAATGAAACCGATTTTTTCTCGCCGGATGGTGGTGCGATCACCTTGGCCATGGCGGGTGACATTTTCGCCATCAATCTCGATCTTGCCTTCAAAGCCCCCCTCCAACAGGCCGACAGCCTGAAGCAAAGTGGATTTTCCAGAACCAGATGGGCCGAGCAAGGCCACAATCTCGCCGCGTTGCAGGGAGGCATTCACGCCCCGCAACACATGAATGGTGACATCGCCCTGCGTGAAATTGCGCCGAAGATCGGTCAGTTGCAGCACCGGTCTATTCATAACGCAGCACCTGCACAGGATCGGTATTGGCAGCCTTGAGCGCTGGATAGAGCGTCGCCAAAAAGCTGAACACAACGGCCATCACGGCGATGCCGACAATCTCCACCGGATCGGGCTTGGACGGCAGCTCGGTTAAAAAGCGGATCGACGGATCCCATAAGGACTGCCCCGTCAGCAATTCCGCAACGCGCAGCACATGTTGGCGGAAATAGAGCAAGGAAAATCCTGTGATCATACCAACAATTGTCCCCGATATTCCGATAGAAAGGCCGATAGCCATGAAAATTCGCAGCACGGAATCCCGCGGCGCCCCCATGGTCCGCAAAATGGCCATATCGCGCGTTTTGGCGCGCACCAGCATGATCAGCGAGGATACAATATTAAAAGCCGCTACCAGCACGATCAGGGAGAGGATAACAAACATGGCCACACGCTCAATCGCCAGTGCTTCAAAAAGGCTGGCGTTCATCGACCGCCAATCCTGTATCACCGCGCGGCCAGCCAATTGCTGTGCCAGTGGTTGCATGATCTCGCCGACCCGATCGGGATCAACCGTTTTCACCTCTACCATGCCGATCTGATCGCCCAGCAACAGCAGCAACTGCGCATCTTGCATCGGCATCACGACATAGGCTTTGTCGAAATCATAAACGCCAATCTCGAAAATGGCCGCGACGCGATAGCTGATTTCTCGCGGCACCGTGCCAAAGGGGGTGGATCGGCCAGCAGGGTTGATGATGGTGATATTGCTGCCGACTGTGGCACCCAGATTGCGCGCCAATTCAGATCCAATGGCCACAGTGCCTTGCTCTGGATGCAGATCGCGGAGGCTACCCTGCAGCACTTTTCCGCCCAGCGTGTCATTGCTCTGAATGTCATTCAAAAGCATTCCGCGAACCAACACGCCTTCGACACGGCCGTTGAAGCTTGTCAGCAATGGTTGCTCGATCAATGGCGTCGCGGAAACGACCCCCGGGGTTTGCTTCGCTTTTTTTAGCACATCTTCCCAATTGTCGAGGCGACCGCCAAAACCCTGAACCACGGCGTGGCCGTTCAACCCAACAATTTTATCGAACAAATCCGCGCGAACACCATTCATCACGCTCATCACAATGACAAGGGCGGCTACGCCCAACATAACAGCGACAAAGCTGAAAGCGGCAGCGACGAAGATGAAACCTTCACCGCGCTGAGGCAGAAGATAGCGTTTAAAAATAGTGCGCTCATAAGGACGCAGGATCATAGGGTTCGCCGTCCTTTAAGCGCTGAGGTCATTGTCATGCTTCGTTCTTAGGGGGCCGCCATCCCGCTGGCAATGCTTGGCTTACTGTGGCGAGGAATAGGAGCTAGCTGCCATGTTTTGAGATGTTGCCAAATCGCAACATCTATTCTCAAAAATGCAATCCCGCCCCTGCCAGACGGTGACAAATGACCACAAGCAGCCTAGCCAAACAAAATCTGGTTCAGATGCGGCCCAAAGGCCCGGTTCCGGGGAGTGCAGATCTGTCGTCTGGTCTGCTCTGAAGGGGGATGGCGACGTTCGTCACATGCGCCCGGGTTTCCAACGAGAAGCCCGGGCGTAGTGTTTATACGAACAGAAAGAGCGAGCCGAAACATCCTACTGTTGAGATGACATGCTAGTGCGCTGAGGCGATTTGCCTCTTTGGCGCTCGGCCTCAGCTTTCAGCGTCGGCAATATCTACAAGCAGCCCAGCATCCAAAACATGAACCTTGCCATTTTCCAATGTGATGACCTGAGACTCTTCCCAACTTCGCAGTTGCCGATTGATATGCTCTCGGCTCATGCCTGCGAAATTTCCAAGCTCCGTCTGGCTTAATTCCACCTTCAAGCTGACCTCGGGGCTATCTTTGCGGATCAGGCGCAGCAAATAACGGGCCAAGCGCGGGCCAGACGCATAGGCGCGATCACTTTCAATCGTTTCATTGGCGGTCCGCAATCGTCCCGCCAATTGTTGCATCAGTGACCAGGTAAATTCTGGATGGGCGGCTGAAAATTCCCGCATCCCGGCCCGCGTTAGCTTCAACGCCTGGCCTTTGCTGGTAGCGATCACCGAAGCGGTGCGATCGCCGCCATCCAACAACGCTATTTCTCCCAAAACTGCGCCGGCTTCCGCATAGGCCAACACAATCTCGCGGCCGCCGGGCGATAGCATGGAAACGCGCGCCGACCCTTCGGTCAGGATGATCAGGCTATCGCCCGGTTCACCCTGAGCCAATAATTCTTTACCGCGGGTAAAAGGAATGGTCCGCGCCAAACCAACCAAATCGCTCCAATCTTCTTCACTGAGACTGCAAAAAATACTGTCCGAGTCTTGTAGTGCAGCGAGTGTCGCGTAGAGCATGGGGCCTCCCTTGGCAGCGATCAGACCAGGCGGCTTTGCTTTACAGCCGCCTCGATAAAGCCAGTGAACAGCGGATGCGGATCAAAAGGCTTGGATTTCAGCTCTGGATGAAATTGCACCCCTACAAACCAAGGATGGTCTGGTCGTTCAACGATTTCGGGCAACATGCCATCCGGTGAGGTGCCGGTAAAGAGCAGGCCGCCGGCTTCCAGCTTTTCGCGATACGCCCCATTCACTTCATAACGATGACGGTGACGCTCGCTGATTTCATTGGTGCCATAGATGGAGGCAACCCGGCTATTCGGGGACAACACAGCATCATAAGCGCCAAGACGCATGGTGCCGCCCATATCCGTATCTGCTCCGCGCTGCTGAAGCCCTTCCTCGCTCATCCATTCCGTGATCAGGCCCACTACAGGTTCTTCTGATGGGCCAAATTCCGTGCTGGATGCCTTTTCGATATGGCTGGTGTTTCGCGCGCCCTCGATGCAGGCCATTTGCATTCCCAGGCATATGCCAAGGAAAGGCACACCGCGTTCACGCGCAAAGCGCACGCTGGCTATCTTGCCTTCCGAACCACGCTCTCCAAATCCGCCCGGTACAAGGATCGCGTGCATTGGTTCCAAATTGGCAGCTAGTTCGTCTTCCTGTTCGAAAATTTCGGCATCAAGCCAGCGGACATTGACCTTCACCCGATTGGCCAGCCCGCCATGAACGAGCGCCTCGTTCAGCGATTTATACGCATCGGGCAGCGACACATATTTGCCAACCACGCCAATGGTCACTTCGCCTTCCGGATTGCGCTTGCGATCCATAATATCATGCCAGCGCGCCAAATCTGGTTCCACGGCATCATGGATGCCAAAGGCGTGCAGTACCTCCCGGTCCAGCCCCTCGCCATGATATTGAGCGGGAACGGAATAGATGCAATCCGCATCCAGCGCTGGGATCACTGCTTCTTTGCGAACATTGCAGAATTGGGCAATTTTGGCCCGTTCCACATCTGGCAGCGGCTTTTCACAGCGGCACAGCAAAATATCCGGCTGCACCCCCAAAGAGGCCAATTCCCGCACACTATGTTGGGTAGGCTTGGTCTTCAGTTCACCGGCGGCCGCGATATAGGGCACCAGGGTCACATGAACAGAAAGCGTATTCTCTCGGCCCAATTCATTACGAATCTGCCGGATCGCTTCAATGAACGGCAACGACTCGATGTCGCCCACGGTGCCGCCAATTTCACAGAGCACGAAATCCAGATCGGCGGTGTCGGCGCGCGCGAAAGCCTTGATCGCATCGGTCACATGAGGAACGACCTGAACCGTGGCCCCCAGATAATCACCGCGACGTTCTTTGGCGATGATTTCCTGATAGATGCGACCAGAAGTGATATTGTCGCTCTGTCGCGCCGCAACGCCGGTAAAGCGTTCATAATGCCCCAGATCAAGGTCCGCCTCGGCCCCATCATCGGTCACAAACACTTCGCCATGTTGATAGGGCGACATCGTGCCCGGATCGACATTGAGATAGGGGTCGAACTTCCTGATACGCACGCGATATCCACGTGCTTGCAACAGGGCCGCAAGGCTAGCCGCCATCAAACCTTTTCCAAGGGAGGAGACCACGCCGCCGGTGATAAAAATGAACCGCGCCATGGGAGAAAAGACTTACTCAACAGATAGGGGGCGACGCAAGCCGCCGAATCGCAAATGGCAGAATAAATTTCCACCATTTGCAGGTCGATGAAAATTACAGCCCGAAAGGCTGTGGGATAGTTACGGAGCCGAAGGGCTTGAATCTGCTGCCGCGGCGGCAGCTGCAGCGGCCAGCGGATCATCGCTCACCACCGCCGGAGCCGTTGGGGTTGCCGTGGCAGGAGCAGTCAGAGACGCGGCACCTGCGGCTGCAGGCTGAGCGCTTTTGGAAAGGCTGGTATCAATAGTTGTGCCGCTGCGCCCCGCTGCGGCCATCGCCGCCAGCAGAATGGAGAGGACAACGAACAGAATCGCCAAGCCTGCGGTAGCGCGCGTCATAAAATCTGCCGCGCCGCGCGCCGAGAGCAGCCCCGTAGGGCTGCCGCCAACGCCCAAGCCGCCACCTTCCGACTTTTGCATCAGGATGACCGCGATCATCGCTGCGGCGACCAGCGCCTGCACAACCAGCAGAAAGGTGAAAAGACTGGACATTCAAAATTCCTGAACTTGCGTGGGCCGACTATTCACATATTCGGCAGAACCAAAAGCGCACATAGAGACGATATGGCTCCGCTTCAACCCGCCAGTTCAGCCGCCGCAGAAACGATGGGGTTGAACTTATCAGCGGTTAAGCTTGCACCGCCAACCAAAGCACCATCGACATCGCTTGCCGAAAGCAGTTCAGCCGCATTATCGCCATTCACCGATCCGCCATAAAGCAGGCGCAGAACATCGGCCTTGGCACCGACCCGTGCGGTCAAGGCTTCCCGCATCGCCCGGTGCATCGCCGCCACATCTTCGGTTGTCGGAACCAACCCGGTGCCAATCGCCCAGATTGGTTCATAGGCAATAGAAAAACGGGCAGCGTCAAAATCAACTGGCAAGCTGCCAGCGATCTGGTTCAACACATAAGGGATGGCCTGCCCTGATTCGCGAACCGACTTTGGTTCGCCAACACATAGGATCACATCCAACCCGGCAGCCAAAGCGGCCTGCGCCTTATTCTTCACATCCGCGTCGCTTTCGCCAAAGCCTTCACGGCGCTCGCTATGGCCCACGATAACCAAAGAGGCTCCCGCATCTTTCAGCATGGCAGCCGAAACCGAGCCGGTAAAAGCGCCGCTATCCGTATGGTGGCAATCTTGGCCCCCTACAGCCGCACCTTGATTGGCCTGCGCCATGGCACCGATCATCGGAAATGGCGGGCATAGCGCCACATCAACCGACAGATGCTGGCCCCCAAAGGAGAAAATAGCCGCAGCTTCGGGCAGCGATGCTTTCAGGCCATTCATCTTCCAATTGCCAACAACAAATTTCCGCCGCGCCATTTGCCACACTCCATGTGAATATTTGCAGAGCCAAGGTCCGGCCCGCACAGGATTTTATGGCCCTCTAGCGGCCCTTCCTTGGGTCCGGCAAGAGGGACTGGTTTGTGGATGGATCAAAAAGAGCCCGTTCCTGCCTTGATGACGAGCGCTCTGCCGACTAAAGCATCTGCAAATGCGCAGTCTAGCGCTGACACACCGCGGGAAAGAAAAGCCGTTCATGATTACAGCCATTCGCAGTCTCTTCGGATCGACGCTTGGTAAATTTCTCGCGCTGGGTTTTGTTTTCCTGGTCGGCATCGCCTTTGCGCTGGGCGACGTTAGCGGAACGGGCGGTATGGGCGGCGTTGGCGGCGGCAATGTCGCCAGTGTCGGCAAAGCAACGATTGGTTCAGGCGAATTGCGCGACCGTGTTCGCCTTGCTTATGATCAGGCCCGCCAGCAAAATCCCGAACTCACCATGGCGGCCTTTTTGGAATCGGGCGCGTTGGAAGGTGTTTTGGAACAGTTGGTTGAAGCCAAAGCTTTTGAGCAATATGCTGAAAAACTGGGTTTTTCCGTCTCTAAGCGGATGATTGATGGCCAAATCGCTGACATTCCCGCATTTCAGGGCGTCAGCGGCTCCTTCGATCAAACGCGTTTTGATATGGCGCTGCAACAAAATGGTATGAATGAAGCGGCCTTTCGTGATGAGTTGAAGCAACAGCTTCTCGCGCGGCAGATCATCGGGCCGATTGCCAATATGCCCGCCATATCACAGCATCTGGCCCAGCCTTATGCGGCCTTGCTGATGGAGCAACGGCAAGGAAGTGCCGTTTTCATTCCGGCCAGCGCTTATGCTCCGGCCAATGACCCCGGCGACGCTGTTCTTAAGAAGCATCTCGAAAGCCATGCAGCTCGCTTCACGATTCCCGAGCGCCGGGTGATCCAATATGCAATTTTTGATCGCAGCATGGCGCCGGTTCCCGCCGTTACAGATGCCGAGATCGCCGAATATTATCAAAAAAATGCGGCTCGATTTGAGGCGAGTGAAACCCGCGTTTTCCAGCAAGTCACGGCGCCGGATCAGGCCATCGCAGATCGCATTTTGCAAGCTGCAAAGGGCGGGGATCTCGCGGCAGGCGCTCGTGCCGTGGGCCTTTCCGTCACGACGACCGGTGAAGTCACCCAGTCCGCCTATGCCGCCACCACTAGCGCGGAAGCCGCAAAAACCGCCTTTGCCGCCCAAAATGGTGCCTTGGTTGGCCCACTGAAAACCAGCCTTGGTTTCGCGGTGGTAAAAATTGCGTCGGTAAAGGCGCATCCGGCGCTGTCTTTGGCGCAAGCAAGCGCGGACATTCGCGCTGAGCTAGGCCGCAACAAAGCCAATGAAGCGGTTGTCGATTATTATAACGCTATTCAAGATGCCGTAAACGGCGGCGCAGCCATCGATGAAATGGCGGCTGATCGCAAACTTACTCTGGTGACCACCCCGGCCCTGCTGCCCAATGGCCAATCTTTTGAACAGCCTGACTATCGCGCGCCGCAAGACGTGGCACCGATTATTGCTCAGGCTTTTCAAGCTGGCGGCGAAGGCGAAGGCCAGCTTGCGACCTTGGTCGAAAATGAAAAATTTGCCCTTTATTCGGTGAAAAACATTATTGCTGCAGCGCCGCTGCCCTTTGAGAAAATCCGGGCTGATATTTTGGCCGACTGGCGTTTTGCGGAAGGCAATAAGGTCGCGCGCGCCAAGGCAGAACAGGTGGTAAAGGCGGCTACTGGCGGAAAATCCCTGCAAGAGGCGGTTGCAGCAGCGGGCAATCAGATTGGCAGTGTTCAGACCATTGGCGGTCGCCGCGCTGATCTGGGCCGTGAAGGCCAGCCTGTTCTTCCGGAATTGGGACTGCTTTTCTCGATGGCGCAAGGAAGCGTCAAATCCGCTGCACTGCCCGGTGATCGCGGCTGGATGGTCGTGGCCTTGACCAAGGTTGATCGGCCTGATCCTAAATCCATTGATCCAGCCCGCGTGCAGGCCGTAGCACAGCCCCTCGCCCCCGCTTTTGGCGCCGAATTGGTCGCCCAGTTCATGGGTGAAGCGAAGCGGCGGATCGGCGTGAAGATTGATCAGAAACAACTGGATAAGCTTCGTCAGGAACTGACTGGCGCACTCCAGCCCATCGAATAGGCACTGAGCGTGATTTTAGAAGGACGAGCCAGCGCGTTAGAAGCTTTGGCGAAAAATCGCGGCGCCGTTGTGTGGCAGCGCCTGATCGCGGATACGGAAACGACTGTTTCGGCTGCTCTCAAATTGATTGAGCCGGGCCGGGGTGATTGGGTCTTGGAATCCGTAGAAAGCGGTGAAACCCGTGGTCGCTATAGCTTGATTGGGCTCGATCCTGATCTGCTGTTTGAAGTGAAAGGCAGCGATGCCCGGATCAACCGCCAATGGCGCACGGATCAAACGGCCTTTTCGCCTGTCACCGAACCTTCTTTGAAAGCCCTGCGCAATCTGGTGGAAGAGTGCCGCTTTGATGTGCCCGAAGGCCTTCCCAAAGCGCTGGCCACCTTGGTGGGCTTCTTTGCCTATGAAACCATCGGTTTGGTCGAGCCGCGCATTTCTCGGGCGCCTGCCGCAGGCTTGGGCTTGCCTGACATGGTTTTTGTGCGACCAACGACCATATTGGTTTTTGATCGGCTGACCGATGAACTGTTTCTGATCGCGCCTATCTGGCCCAAGCGGGATGGTGCCATTGATCATATGATCGATGCAGCCCGCGACCGGCTGGATGATATCGCTGCCCGCCTGCGTCATGGTAGTGCTATGAGCGATGCGCCCCCTCGCCCAGCTCATCCGGCGGCGGTGGAGTTTCATCCGCAAACCACGCCGGAAAGATTTGAAGAAATGGTGGCCACCGCAAAGGAATATATCGCCGCCGGGGATATATTTCAGGTCGTTTTGTCTCAGCGTTTCTCGACGCCTTTTGATCTTCCGCCTTTCGATCTCTATCGCGCCTTGCGCCGGATCAACCCTTCACCCTTCCTCTATTTTCTCGACCTGCCCGGCTTTGCGCTGATTGGATCGTCTCCGGAAATATTGGTGAGAGTCCGCGATGGCGAAATCACGATCCGCCCCATCGCTGGCACACGTCCGCGCGGCCGTTCTCATGCCGAGGATATGGAAAACCGCGAATCCTTGCTTGCAGATCCTAAGGAGCGTGCCGAACATCTGATGCTGCTGGACCTTGGCCGCAATGATGTTGGCCGTGCTGCAACCGGCGGCAGCGTGACCGTTACCGATAGCTATACGGTGGAATTTTATAGCCATGTGATGCACATCGTTTCCAACGTCACGGGTAAGCTGGCGCCAGCAAAAGATGCGATTGATGCGATGTTTGCGGGCTTTCCCGCTGGCACGGTCAGCGGCGCGCCTAAGGTTCGCGCTTGCCAGATTATTGCTGAACTGGAATCGGATGCGCGTGGGCCCTATGCAGGCGGCGTCGGCTATTTTGCGCCAGACGGCAATATGGATAGCTGCATCGTGCTGCGCACGGCAATCGTAAAAGATGGCGAAATGCATGTGCAGGCAGGGGCCGGCATCGTGGCGGATAGTGTCGCGGCTTATGAACAGCGCGAATGTGAAGCCAAGGCCGGCGCGCTCTTTGCTGCCGCGCGCGAGGCCGTTCGTCTGGCCAGTACGCCGGAATATGGACAATAAAATGATCCTAGTTATCGATAATTATGATAGCTTTACGTTTAACCTCGTTCATTATCTTATTGAACTTGGTGCGGAAGTTAGCATCGAACGCAATGACGCTATCAGCGTAGCAGAGGCGCTGGCGATGAATGCCGATGCCTATCTGATCTCTCCGGGACCTTGCACGCCCGACGATGCTGGAATCAGCCTGGATCTGGTGGCCGCTTGTGCGGCAGCAAAGCGCCCATTGCTCGGCGTCTGCCTTGGCCATCAGGCTATCGGCCAGCATTTCGGCGGAACGGTCCAGCGCGGCCATTTGATGCACGGCAAAACATCACCTATCTGCCACGATGGCACCGGCCTGTTTGCCAACCTCCCTTCACCGCTCACGGCGACCCGCTATCACAGCCTTGAGGTTGTCGACGTGCCCGAATGCCTGTCCATCAATGCGACCAGCGATGATGGTGCCATCATGGGGTTTCGGCATGTGGAACTGCCGATCCACAGCGTTCAATTTCATCCAGAAAGCATCGCAACCGAATATGGCCATGCCATGTTGGCCAATTTCTTGCGGGAAGCGGGCTTAACCGTTAACGAAAGCTTTCGCGCATGACCCGCTTTGGCGAACTGCCCGATCCATCCGCTCTGCTGAGCCATGATGAAGCGCAATCGGCCTTCAATGCCATTTTGGATGGCAGCGTGGCTGATGAAAATATCGCTGAATTTCTCACAGCCTTATCGGATCGCGGTGAAACCATGGTTGAAATCGCCGCCGCCGCACAGGCGATGCGAGATCGCCTGATCCCGATCAAAGCGCCATCGGGTGCGATTGATGTGTGCGGCACCGGCGGTGATGGTCATCACACATTAAACGTGTCTACCGCGGTGTCCATTATTGTGGCGGCATGTGAGGTTCCCGTTGCAAAGCATGGAAATCGGGCCGCTTCTTCCAAATCGGGTGCAGCCGATACGCTTGAAGCCCTCGGCCTAGATCTCGATAAGGCCGCCGAACATGCGGAAGCGCAATTGGCGGATCTGGGGATATGCTTTCTATTCGCGGCACGGCATCATCCATCGATGAAACATATCATGCCGATCCGGCAGAAGCTGAAACGGCGGACGATTTTTAATCTCATGGGGCCCTTGGCCAATCCCGCCGGGGTGAAACGCCAGTTAATCGGTATCGCCCGCCCCGCCTATGTGCCAGTTTATGCAGAGGCATTGCATTATTTGGGAACTGAATATTCCCAAGTAATTTGCGGCGACGAGGGCATTGACGAACTCTCGCTTGCAGGCGGAAATGAGGTCGCGACTGTAACAGCTGAGGGTGTGCGTATGCAGCGCAGCAACGCGGCTGATGCGGGCCTTCCCAATCGTCCGGTCGGTGATATTCGCGGCGGTGATCCGGCGCATAATGCCCGCGCGCTCTATGCATTGCTCAGCGGAGAAACCGGGGCTTATCGCGATGCAGTGCTTTATAACGCAGCAGCGGCTCTTGTCGTGGCGGGCGCTGTGCCAGATCTCAAATATGGCGTAGAAGAGGCCGCCGAGGCCATTGATAAGGGCCTAGCTAAGGCACTTCTTGATTGTTGGATTGCATATAAATGAATAAGTTAACGGAAATTCTTGCGACAAAAACCAAAGAGGTTGCAGAGCGTAAATTACGGCATTCTGTGCAAGAACTTGACGCCATGGGCGCTAGCCAGCCACGCGGCTTTGCGGAGGCCTTGCAATCCAAAATTGCGTTGGGAAGCTTCGGGCTGATAGCAGAAATAAAACGTGCCTCGCCATCGAAGGGATTGATAAGGAGTGATTTTTCTCCTGCTAATCACGCACAGGATTATGCAAAAGGTGGCGCAGCCTGTTTATCGGTCTTGACCGATGCGCCCTATTTTCAAGGGCATGAAGATTATCTCGTCGCGGCGCGCAACGCTTGCGATCTGCCTGTATTGCGTAAGGATTTCATGGTCGATCCATGGCAGGTGGCAGAGGCCCGTTCTTTGGGGGCGGACGCAATTTTAATTATCGTTGCGGCGCTCGAAGATGCGCGGATGCTGGAAATTGAAGCTGCCGCCATCGAGCGCGGAATGGATGTGCTGGTGGAAGTGCATGATGAAGCAGAGCTGGAACGCGCGCTTACCTCTTTGAAATCGCGCCTGATCGGCGTGAACAATCGCGATCTCAGGACATTTCATACCGATCTGGCCAATACCGAACGTCTGGCTAAGCTGGTTCCCGCCGGGACATTGCTGGTTGGTGAGAGCGGAATTAACAGTCATGCCGATTGCCAAAGACTGGCCGATCATGGCGTGAATGCTTTTCTGGTTGGTGAAAGCCTGATGCGACAAAAGGATATCGCTGCCGCAACGCGGAGGCTGCTGACTGGAAATTGACGGTTTGCGAAGCAAAATAGTGGAGCAATCAGCCAGAAATCAACGCACCAGCGCTTGACAAATGCCAGAATGTTCCACTATCGTTCCCCATATGTCCTGACCGCCATTTGGAGGAAGACCGAAAATGTTGACAGCAAAACAGCATGAATTGCTGCGCTTCATTCAATTGCGCCTTGATCAGAGCGGAATATCTCCTTCTTTTGAAGAGATGAAAGATGCGCTCGGCCTGAAATCCAAATCGGGTATCCATCGGCTGATCAGCGCTTTGGAAGAGCGCGGTTTTTTGCGCCGTCTTCCCAATCGCGCACGGGCGTTGGAAGTTCTGAAGTTGGCGGATGGGTCGCCCGCGATCCAACCCAATAGCGAAGAATTGCTGAGTGGCAGCGTTCAGAAAAACTCAGGGCTCGTTGCGAGATCCAGCCCCCCTCTTCCGACCGCAGCAAATGATGTTATCGAACTTCCTCTGCATGGGAAAATCGCTGCTGGTGCGCCGATTGAAGCCTTGGAAGATCATAATCATTTGGCTGTTCCTGCCGCTCTTTTGGGATCTGGCGAACATTATGCGCTAGAAATTTCCGGCGATTCTATGATTGAGGCAGGAATTTTGGATGGCGACTATGCACTGATCGCCAAGGCGGATAGCGCTCGAGAAGGTGAAATTGTTGTCGCATTGATCGATGGACAGGATGCAACCCTGAAATATTTCCATCGTGATGGACGGATGGTTCGGCTTGATCCGGCCAACAGCCAATATGAATCGCAGCTTTATTCCGCTGACCGCGTGATCATCCAAGGGCGGCTTTCTGGATTGCTGCGTCGCTATCACTAACGCCGACATGGCGCTGACATGGGTCATGATTTGAAGGATGACCATAATGATCTCCTTCTATGCAAATCGCGAGTGCACCCAATCTTCCTGTTTCTGATTTATCTGTGATTGCGCCGGCATTTTGTCACGTGATCGCAAAATCAATGTTGCTGCAGGCGCATCCCATCATTGCTCATCATTGCCGCTGACCCGTTCGGCCTGATGCCATGGATGATCCGTGTTATCGGGCGCGACATTTAACAGTCGGGGCTTGTTGCCCAGATGCAGGATCATTCCGCCATGGTCAGCCAGATAAGCCCGATCAACCAACAGCCATTTTGGTTCGCACGCTTTGGGCATTCGCCGATCGCTGATGACAATATCTGCATCTTTGCAAGCTGCGATCAGGCTGGAATAATCGGCCATGCGATGGCTTAAAGATGCCAGGATGCGAAAATCAGAACCATCACTTCCCTTTTGATCCCAGCGACAAAAATCACTGTTGCACTGAGCCTGCTTCCAATATTTTATGGCCAGCGGCTCTTCATCCGTTCCCGCCGCTTCCATCATCATATTGCGCGCATAGCTTTGTCGGCCCATCCGCAGAACCGCAAATTGATCACCATCGCTACGTGCTGCAACATGGCGGCCATCGCGGCTGATAATCAGATCCGGACGGGGCTGCGCGATGATGATGATCAGGCCCAATGTGATGGCAGCAAGGCTCCAAAGGCGCCAAGGCTGTTGCCAGATCAGCAGCCATAACCCGCCTGCGAGAAGCAAAGCATAGCCGGTCAAGGGCATTTCAGGCATCGTGCGGACAGAACCGGGCGCATTGGCAACTTGATGGGCCAGCCAGATCATCCAATTCAAATGCCATTCGGCGATCCACCAGAATGGTTTGCCCATGCCGATGGTATCAAGAGCCAAAGCCATCGCTTCGGCGGGCATGATGATGAATGTTGTCAGGGGGATAGCGATGATGTTAGCCAGCGCGCCATAAAGGCCAGCCTTATGAAAATGGAACAAACCAATTGGCATTAAGGCGATCTCAACGGCCAACCCAGTTAGCATCAACCCTGCTAGTCCGCGCCAGATTTTCAGCCCCCACCCTTCATCGCGCCGCGCAAGAAAGGCCTTCACCCACGGCAATTCATGCAGGGCGATAATGGTCGCCACGGCAGCAAAACTCAGTTGAAAACTCGCGCCCATCAAGGCTTCCGGGCGCCAGAGCAACAGAATAGCAGCGCCTGCCGCCACCAGCCGTAAAGTAATCGCCTCTCGCCCCATTAAAATGGCGATCAGCACCAATAATGCGGCTATGAAGGATCGCAAGGTAGGCACCTCTGCGCCCGCCAACCATGTATAGCCCCCGCCCATCAAGGCAGCCATGGCCGCCGCAGCTGGTAGCACATAGCCCGCCAAGGCGAAGCGGCTGAACAATCCCAAAAGGCGCAGACTGGCCAACATGGTAAAGCCGATGACGGCGGTGACATGCAGTCCGCTGATGGACAGCAGATGCGCCAAGCCGCTGCGCCGCATCGCTTCTTCTTCAGCATCGGCGATGGCCCCGCGATCCCCCGTGACCAATGCTGCGGCAATCCCGCCTGCGGACCCATCCACCCGCTTATGAATATGAGAGGTCAATCTTGCCCGCAGAGGTGTTCCGGCGCGTTTTTCTGACAATTGGGCACGAGAAACTGGGCCCATGACGGTGCCAACCGCTCCCAATTGTTCAAACCAAGCGCGCCGAGCAAAATCATAACCGCCCGGCAAGCCCGGTCGTGGTGGCGGCGACAATCTGGCACGCACACCAATATAGTCACCGGGTTGCAGATCCGTCCCCTGCTCCTCGCTGGCCGTCAACCGGATGCGGGGCGGCAAATCATCCCGATCAAGCGGTGTGACCAATAAGCGCAGCTTTGCACGCGCAGGTTGCGCCTCAACCGCTGTAATCCGCGCCGAAAATTCTGTTGTGACGGGATAGGCCAAAACAGGCGCAGAGATCATGACCGCGCGCCACCAAATATAGGCCATGCCCAATAGAAAGGCGCCAGAGCCGATCGCTATCGACTGACCAAGACGCCTTCGCACGCCCATCGCAAAGCCCAGCATCACCCCGCCAGCGGAGCAAAGCATCAACCCGATCCAGCCGCTTTGATATGGCACAACAAACCAAATGGCGATGCCCAGCCCAAAAAAAACGGGCAACCATAGAACCAGCCGTTCCCGCTCTTTTTCCAGCTGACGCTCCAGCCAATGCGGCAAGGATGTTATGATAATTGAGCCGCACACCTTACTGCGCGTTTGAAGCCATGTTGTCGCCATGCTAGAGGCTGCCCCAACTCCCGTCCCATTGGGATGCAGACTAGTGAAAGAGTCCCCCGTGGCAACCCAGAACATAACAGAATCGACCGAAGCGACCGGCACTGAAGTGGTGACTCGCTTTGCCCCCTCCCCAACAGGTTTCCTTCATATCGGTGGAGCGCGAACAGCCCTTTTTAACTGGCTCTTTGCCCGTCATCACGGCGGAAAATTCCTGTTGCGGATTGAAGACACAGACCGTGCTCGCTCTACCGATGCCGCCATTGATGCCATTATCGATGGGATGCAATGGCTGAACCTTGATTGGGATGGCGAGGCTGTTTACCAACTTGCGCGGGCCGAACGCCACGCTGAAGTCGCCCATGACCTGTTGGCAAGAGGCGAAGCCTATCGCTGCTATTTGTCGCAAGACGAATTGGCCGCCATGCGCACCGAAGCACAGGAAAAGCGCCTGCCCTTCCGCGTTCGCAGCCCTTGGCGAGATCGCACCGATGGTGATGCCTCTTTGCCCCATGTGATCCGGCTGAAAGCGCCGCAGGAAGGTGCCGTTACTATTTCCGATCGCGTGCAAGGCAATGTCACGGTGCAAAATGCGGAATTGGATGACGTCATCCTGCTGCGCAGCGATGGCACGCCCACCTATATGCTGAGCGTGGTGGTGGACGATCATGATATGGGCATCACCCATGTGATCCGCGGTGATGATCATTTGAACAACGCTTTCCGTCAGTTGGCGCTGATCCGGGCGATGGGATGGCGAGAGCCTGTCTATGCCCATGTGCCGCTGATCCATGGCGCAGATGGCGCCAAGCTTTCCAAGCGCCATGGCGCACTTGGGGTCGATTCCTATCGTGATGAAATGGGCTATCTGCCCGAAGCGGTGAACAATTATCTGCTCCGCCTTGGCTGGGGTCATGGTGATGCCGAAATCATCAGCCGCGATGAAGCAGTGCAATGGTTCGGGCTAGACAATGTGGGCCGTTCGCCATCTCGCTTTGATTTCAAGAAGCTTGAAAATCTAAATGGCCATTATCTGCGCGAGGCGGATGATCAGCGCTTGGCAGAGATTGTGAAGCCTCGAGTTGAGGCATCTTTAGGCCGCACGCTGGATAGCGAAGAGCAGGCCGTGTTGGTGCGCGCGATGGATTCGCTGAAACCACGCGCCAAGACGGTGATCGAAATCGCCGAGGGAGCAAATTTTCTATTTGCGGCGGAACCTTTGCAATATGAAGAAAAAGCCGCGCAACATATTCAGGATGCGCCTGAAGGATTATTGGCCAGTGTTGCCGATAAGCTCAGGTCACTCGAGACTTGGGACCCGGAAAGCATTGAAAATATAGTTCGATCTTCCAGTGAAGAAGCGGGCCTAGGTCTTGGGAAATTGGCTCAGCCTTTGCGGGCAGCCTTGACCGGACGAAGCGTTTCACCCGGAATTTTTGATGTTTTCCTGCTTTTAGGACGCGATAAGAGCCTCGCCCGACTTGACGCAGCGCACAATTTTCCGGCAGGGGCGTAACCAGCTTACACATCCCGCCGTCAGAATAGGGGAAGAAATATGACCGATCAGACCGCAAAATTCACTCTGGGCGACAAGAGTGTCGAAAGCCCCATCTTGAAGGGCACGGTTGGTCCTGATGTTATCGACATTCGTAAGCTCTATGGCCAGACTGGCGCATTCACTTACGATCCAGGCTTCACGTCCACCGCAAGCTGCGAATCGCAGATCACCTATATTGATGGTGATGAGGGCGTTTTGCTGCATCGCGGCTATCCCATTGGCGAACTCGCTGAAAATTCCACCTTCATGGAAGTGGCGCATCTGCTGCTGAACGGGGAATTGCCAAACGCGGACGAGCTGGCGACATTTGAAAATACGATCACCCGCCATACGATGGTGAATGAGCAGCTTTCCACCTTCTATCGTGGTTTTCGCCGCGATGCGCATCCGATGGCGATCCTTTGCGGTGTCGTCGGCGCGCTTTCCGCATTTTATCATGATTCGACCGACATTTCGGATCCGCATCAGCGCATGGTGGCCAGCCACCGCCTGATCGCCAAAATGCCAACCATCGCAGCGATGGCCTATAAATATTCCGTTGGTCAGCCTTTCATCTATCCCGATAATAAGCTGAGCTACACCGGCAATTTCCTGCGCATGACTTTCGGCGTTCCTGCTGAGGAATATGAAGTAATCCCCGCCGTTGAGCGCGCGATGGACCGCATCTTCATCCTTCATGCCGATCACGAGCAAAATGCCTCGACCTCGACCGTGCGTCTTGCCGGTTCTTCGGGCGCCAACCCCTTTGCTTGCATGGCCGCTGGCATCGCCTGCCTTTGGGGCCCAGCCCATGGCGGCGCCAATGAGGCAGCGCTGAACATGCTGCGCGAAATCGGTCGCCCAGAGCGTATCCCCGAATTTATCGCACGGGCGAAGGATAAAAATGATCCGTTCCGCCTGATGGGCTTTGGCCACCGCGTTTATAAAAATTACGATCCGCGTGCCACTGTGATGCAACAGACCGTGCGCGAAGTGTTTGAAGCGCTGAAGGTCAACGACCCAGTCTTCGAAGTTGCCCTGCAACTGGAAGAAATGGCGCTGAATGATGATTATTTCGCTGAAAAGAAGCTGTTCCCCAATGTGGACTTCTATTCCGGCGTGATCCTCTCCGCCATTGGCTTCCCGACCACCATGTTCACCGTGCTCTTTGCTCTGGCTCGCACCGTGGGCTGGGTCGCGCAGTGGAATGAAATGATTTCTGATCCTGCGCAGAAAATTGGTCGTCCGCGCCAGCTCTACACTGGTGCGCCGCAGCGCAGCTATGTGCCGATCGATCAGCGCTGATCTATCGCAACAATCTTTTATAAATGGCGGTGCAGAAAACTGTGCCGCCATTTTTCATGTTGCGCATTCAGCTCATTGGCTCTGCATAGCAGCGCTATGTTCCGCACCGCTCTTCACAATCAGCGGATGAGCGGCAGACTTAACGTAAAGTGCGCGCCTTCGCCGACGATGCTTTTCACGCTCAGATCACCGCCCATAGCGCGGGCCAATTGGCGCGAAATATAAAGGCCCAAGCCAGAGCCGCCATCACCGCGCCGACCCAGTCGTTCAAATTTATCGAATATGATGGACTGCTGATCTGCCGGGATGCCTTCACCTTGGTCGCTGACCGTGAGAAAGGCGAAGTTATCGCTGCGCTCCAATCCCACATGGATGCTGCTTCCATTCGGTGAATAGCGGATGGCATTGCCCAGCAAGTTCATCAAAATTTGCATCACCCGGCGCGAATCGCCATCAGATGGCAAGCGCGCGCTGGCTTGCGGACCATGGAGTTGGATATCCTTGCTACGCGCTTTTATCGCCATCAGGCTGACGGTGCGGCGTGTAATATCGGCCAGGTCCATCGGCTCCACTGAGGCTCGGAAATCTGCGCTTTCAATATTTTGCATTTCGGTCAGGTCATCGACCAAGGCCAACAAATGGCGTCCGGCACCTGCCATATCGCGCGCATAGCGCCTATAATCGGCACGTATATTGTCATCATTGGGCGCGGCCATCTGATCGGCATAAGTGATGATCCGACCGATCGGCGCACGCAGCGCCTGATCAACACGGCGACTAAAGTTGATGTTTTTATTTTTTATCGCTGCGGGATCAACTGGCGATTTATGATAAAAATCAGCAGGATCGGCAGGCTCCGCAATACCCCGATATCCGCAAAACTGGCCTTGCCCATCCCATAGAGCTTGTCCCGAAAGCAGCATATCTTGGCGCCCTCTATCGTTCTGGCTGATCCGTTGCCCATCAAAATTCGCCAATGCGGATCGCCCTTGCAACAAGGGAAAACGGCCTTGCGGATCGCTATGAAGATCAAACACATCCAACAGCAAGCGGCCCTGCCATGGCTGAGGGAAAGCTGGCGCCCCCTCGCCGCGATGCAGCGCCAATAATTTTAATTCGGCGTTGCATTCCCATTGCCATTCGGTTGGCAAAGGCTGGCTGAGAGGGGAATGGCTGTGGCGCGAAGAAAGGCAGGGCGTATCGCGCCATTGGCTTATCCGAATATCCGCGCCCTGCTCATCCGGCATGATAACTACCTGCGCCGAAACCTGTCCTCCTTCCCGGCCCATGAATATGGTGCGCTGAACTGGTCGCTGTGATTGCAACGCTCGTGCCACCAATTGAGCCAATTGCGGCATCGCTATGCACTGCCGCAATTGCAAGCCAGCCTCTAGATGAAGCTTCAGCAATGGCGGATCGGCCATCACCATTCTGCCATCCAGATCGACGCGCGCCTTGATCAACGACGCTGTCATTCCCGCGCCTCGCCTAGCGCCGCTGCGCCGCGCACATCCGCAAGACAGGCTTCCAATGCGGCCAAACTGTCTCCGCGCAACCCCAAAGCGTCTGGAGATGCCAGCCATGCCGCCAAGGCATCGAAATTTGCAGTCAGCAATCTCGTCACCATCATCGGATAGCTGCAACCCTGCGCGGCTGACGCCAGTGCAATAAAAGCAAGCCAATCCTGCCGCGCCACAGCTTGATTGGCCTCATCGCTCAGCGGATGCGACGCTATCACTCTTTCATAAAAAAGCCGCGAACTGTCATCGAGGCTGATAAGCGAACCGCGCCCTTCCCAAGCTCGCCGCACGGACTGACCCAAATCGGCGGCGAAGCGCATGTCGCGGCTAATGTCGCGCAATCGCCAGCGGGCCACTTCATTCAACAGATGGCGATATACTTCATCGGGAAGATCGGCGATCGCCAGAGCCGGATAGCCCAGTGGATCAAAGCGGCGGCGATCAGCGAGTTGAAGCTGAAGATAGGCATCGGCCACCTCCGGCCTATTTCCATATCGCGGCATGTTATGGCGCGGCGGATGTTTTGAGCCGTCCGCTCCCAATCTGCTATCCGCGGCCTGAAACGACGCCTGCGAGCCCTGTTGCGTTCGCCAGCGATGCTCTTCCGCCCGCGCAAAACAGCTGGCAACCCATGCATCTGTAATCGGGATTCCTCTATGCAGCCAATCTTGCCACAAAAGATCCGCCGGAATATTCGAGTCTATCTGCGCTGCGACATTGACCATAGAGCGGCGCGCGATCCCCAGACAAAGGGCGCGCTGCTCATCGGTCAGCCTGCCCATCAACGGGCCATGCATAGAAAGGCTAAGATCCTGCAACCGGGCCGCTAGGATCGGCGCAGCTTGATTTTGATCAACGCTTGCAGGCCAAATATTCATGTCAGGCCCATAGCATCTTAGCGTTAACGTGGCGTAAACCCTGATCGCAGACCACTTCGATCATAGCCCGTATCGGGCATCGAACAATTGGCACGGAGGACGTTTAGGTCACATTCGGGCGCCGAGCCATTCGCACCCACAGCAGGATTTGGAAAATGGCCAGCAATGGCATGATCGCGAACAACAAAGGTAAAAATCCGAAGAGGGCCGCTGGCAACATCATCAGCCATATCTGGTCGGTATCGGGCAACAACCAGTGAAAGCGGCGCCGTTCCGCGCCGTCCTCAAACAAGGTTCGCGCCAAAAATAGGGCCCCGGCCAAGCAAGGTGCCAGCGCCGCTTCTGAGAAACTGGGAACTTTGGTGGCAGAGGCGGTCGCCGCAAGCAGCCAAGGATAGCAGGCGATCAGACCCAAGCTGACCATATGCATCGCCCCTCGCGCCCGATCCTGAACGAGGCTATCGGCGCGAAAAGAAGCGGTGAACTGCCAAGCGGCAAGGGATAATCCGCCGAGCAGAGCCACAATCGTGCCCGCCGCGGCAAGCCCTCCCGCTGTTAGCAAGGCCGCTGTAAGCCAGAAAAAACCGGTGATATAAGGCAGATAAATAGCTGCGACCGGTGAACGGACGAGCAAGGGACCAGCCAAGCGCACCAGCGGCATCATAATGGTAGAGCGGCCAAGCCCCATTCCACCAAATTCAACCTGTTGCAGGCTGACTTGCTCGATCAATTGGGCCGTTGGCCGATCCGTGATGATGGCGATTTCGCCCCGCTCGAATAAGGCGGGTTCACAATAGAGTCGGCGCGATCCGGCTTGCACCGCCATACGTAGCAGTGTCAGCACCATATCCCATTCGCCCGGCATGGCCGCCAGCTCTGCCACCATGCCGCTGGATATCGTTGCCAAGCCACCCCAGCGGCGCGTTGCATCGATACGCTCAAAGCCTTGAGTCAGCGGTGTATCACCTGTCACCAAAATGGCAGGTGCGCCGGGCTTGGCGATGGCGGCATAATGAGTGCTTCCGGCTCGCAAGCCATCGGTCACCAGAATGACGCGCTCATCTTCGCTCACCAATGCCGATAAATCCTGCGCGCTACGAACCGGGGTCACTTTCGTGCCGCGCCGCTGAATGCGATCACAAGCATCCAGCAATTCTGCCGTCACCGTGCCGACGACCAAGGCCATATGGGTCACGCCCACGTCGGCGAGGCGCAGCGCTTGGCGTTCGAGTATCGTTTCGCCCGCAATGGTGGCGAGGGCCCGCAAACCGCCGTCGGGCAGAATTTCATTCGCTCCAACCAGCGCAATCATCGCCACTGGCACCCCCCGTTTCGGCAAAACAACATGATCGCGGACCTTTACGGATGGCTGGGCGAGAAGCAAGACGGGATATAGGCAAAGATTTGGGCAGGAGTGTTTTTTGCAAATAGTCGTGCCCGACAGGCATTTGCTAGCGAAATCACCAGAGAAATTGGTCAAATCGCTGGTCTTTTCCGTGACCATGGGCTAGTCCCAACCCAATCCCCGACAGAGCGAATAAAGGCTAGGTCTTGACCGAAGAAATTACGCAATTGCCGCCATCAGATGATGGCATTTCCCCGATCAACATCGTCGAGGAAATGAAAACATCTTACCTCGACTATGCGATGAGTGTTATCGTCAGCCGCGCGCTGCCCGACGTTCGCGATGGGCTGAAGCCGGTGCACCGCCGCATTCTTTATGCCGCGCAAGAGGGCGGTTTTGTTCCGGGCCGACCTTATAAAAAGTCTGCGAAAATCGTCGGTGACGTGATGGGTAACTATCACCCGCATGGCGATAGCGCGATTTACGATGCACTGGCGCGGATGACGCAGGATTGGTCGCTGCGCGTGCCCTTGATCGATGGTCAAGGCAATTTCGGCTCGATGGATCCGGATCCACCAGCATCCATGCGCTATACGGAAGCCCGGCTGGCCAAATCGGCGATGGCCCTGCTCACCGATCTTGATAAAGACACGGTCGATTTCCAGCCTAACTATGATGGCAGCCGCGATGAACCCCAAGTTCTTCCCGCGCGCTTCCCCAATTTGCTGGTCAATGGCGCTGGCGGCATCGCCGTGGGTATGGCGACCAATATTCCGCCCCATAATCTGGGCGAAGTGGTCACAGCCTGTATCGCAATGGTGGATCGCCAGCTGGAAGGCGGCGAAGCGCTGAGCACCGAAGAGTTGATGCAGATCATTCCCGGCCCGGATTTCCCGACTGGTGCGATGATTTTGGGTCAGGGCTCCATCCGCAACGCCTATAATAGCGGTCGTGGTTCCATCATCATGCGGGCAACGCATGATATTGAGGAAACGCGCGGTGATCGCCGGTCAATCGTGCTAACCTCCATCCCCTTCCAAGTCGGAAAATCCGGGCTGGTCGAAAAAATCGCCGAGGCCGCCCGTGATAAGCGCATCGAGGGTGTTTCGGATATTCGCGATGAATCCAGCCGCGAGGGCGTGCGGGTCGTGATCGACCTGAAGCGGGATGCGACACCGGAGGTGGTGCTGAATCAGCTCTGGCGCCATACGCCAGCGCAATCGAGCTTCCCGGCCAATATGTTGGCCATTCGTGGTCGCCGCCCGGAAATGATGGGCCTCAACGATATTTTGACGGCCTTTATTGATTTCCGTGAGGAAGTGATCACGCGCCGCTGCAAGTTTGAGCTAAACAAAGCGCGCGACCGGGCGCATATCTTGCTGGGCCTTGTCGTTGCCGTATCAAATCTCGACGAAGTGGTGCGCTTGATCCGCGGATCGTCCAGCCCGGCAGCGGCCCGCGAAGCCTTGCTGGCGCGCGAATGGCCAATTGGCGAAATCGCGCCCTATATCCGGCTGGTGGAAGCCATCGAAGGCGATATGGAAGCGACCGCTGTTTATCGCCTGTCCGAATTGCAGGTGAAGGCGATTCTGGAATTGCGCCTGCATCGCCTCACGGCACTCGGCCGTGATGAAATCGGCGATGAACTCAGCGTTCTGGCGGATCAAATCAAGGAATTGCTGGCCATTTTGGGTGATCGCGCCCGTCTTTATCAGGTGATGCGCGAAGAATTGGTCGCGGTTCATGCCGAATTCGCCACCCCCCGCAAAACCTTGATGGCGCCTGCGGTCGATGGAATTGATGATGAAGATCTGATCGAGCGCGAAGATATGGTCGTCACCGTGACGATGGATGGCTATATCAAGCGAACGCCGCTGGATACATTCCGTTCACAGCGTCGCGGCGGCAAGGGCCGCGCGGGCATGGCGACCAAAGATGAAGATGTCATCACCAAATTATTTGTGACCTCAACCCACACGCCGGTGCTCTTCTTCTCCAACATCGGCAAAGTTTATCGCATGAAAGTGTGGCGCCTGCCGGAGGGTGGACCTGCAACACGCGGCCGCCCGATGGTCAATTTGCTGCCGCTGGCACAGAGTGAGGCGATTTCGACCGTGCTTCCCCTGCCCGAAGACGAAGCCGAATGGGGCGCACTGCATGTGATGTTTGCCACCGCGAAGGGCAATGTGCGGCGCAACAGCATGGATGCGTTCACCAATGTGCCGTCCAACGGCAAGATTGCGATGAAATTTGAAGGAGCCGATGAGGATGATCGCCTGATCGGTGTGGCGCTGCTTGATGCCCATGACGATGTTTTGCTGGCCACGCGGCAGGGCAAGGCCATTCGCTTCGCTGGCGAAGATGTGCGGGAATTCCAAAGCCGCAATTCGACCGGCGTTCGCGGGATGCGACTTGCGAGCGGCGATGAAGTGATTTCACTGTCCATCCTGCACAAGGGCGGAATACGCGATCAGGAAGAGCGAGATGATTATCTGCGCCATGCGCCATGGAAGGCAGAGAAAGACAGCGAACCACAAATGGATGCAGAACGCTATGATGATCTGCGCGAGCGTGAGCAGTTCATCCTGACCGTATGCGCCAATGGCTATGGCAAATTATCATCTGCCTATGAATATCGTCGCACCGGTCGCGGTGGTCAGGGCATCACCAACATCGATAATATTGATCGCAATGGCCCGGTTGTAGCGAGCTTCCCGGCGACGCAGGCGCACCAATTGATGCTGGTCACGGATCAGGCAAAATTGATCCGCATGGGGCTGGATAGCCTGCGCGTGATTGGCCGTGGCTCGGCTGGTGTTCGTCTGTTCAATGTGGCGGACAAAGAATTGGTCGTTTCGGCTGCGCTGATTGACGAAAATGAAAATGATGATGAGGATTTGATCGACGTTGAAGGCAGCGCCGCTGACGGCAATGTCGTTGAAAATGTAGCCGATGGCGCCAGCGAAAGCGGCACGCCAACGCCGGACATCTCCTCAGATGATGGAAATGCAGGCTGATGGCCATGATCGCGTTTAAAATTCTTACGGCCCAACAATGGGCAGATTTTGAACGCGATCAGATTTTTCAAGGTTCACCGGTGGATATGGCCGATGGCTATATCCACCTGTCTACCGCTGAACAGCTGCCTGAAACGCTGGAAAAACATTATGCTGGCCAAGCTGATTTGATCATCGCTGAGGTTGATCTATCCGGCTTTGGCGCGGATCTGCGATGGGAAGCATCGCGCGGTGGCCAGCTGTTCCCGCATCTTTATGGCCGATTGCCGATGGCAGCGATTGTGCGCGTCAAGATACGGTAACGCCTGCAATCGCTCCGCTATCATCCCCTTTATCGGTACTATCCCCTATCGGCTTCGCGCGATAAAGTTCTGACAACACCCCAAGCAATCAGCGCCTGCCCGCCGAAATAAAAGGGCCACACCAATAGGGTGGAGATATTGCGGCTCAACGCTCCGCCCTCACCGACAAAAAGAAACAAATCGCTGACAAGAAACATCATAGCTCCAAGGCCGGTGGTGGAGGTCGGAAAACGGCTAAGCCAAGCGCTGGCCGCCATCAACGCGACAATCAGCGTGTAAGACAGCGCCGCGCCCACAAGTGCAGCCTCACTCCCCTGAGCCAGCCGCCATGCGATCAGCAGCGCGAGCGGCACGGCGAGGATGACGGCATTGCGGCTGAGCGCAGCAATATTTCGTTGACGATTCCGCGCAAAAAAGATGATCGCGATGATATGGCCGGTTGCAAAGGTGGCACCGCCGACGATAAGTCCCCATTCGGCCAACAGAAAATCACCCGCCGCGCCAAAGGCCAAGATAGCTGCAATCCATCGATGTTGATGCTGGCCGCCCCGTGCGTTGAGCCAAGCCCATAGCGCCAAAAAGCCCACCCCCGTGGTTTTCCAGATGGATGCTGGCAAACCCTCAACACCTGAGCGAAAGGCAAAGAAATAGGTTATTCCGCCCAATAGGGCGATCCACAATGCCCACCGGGCGCGATCCCAAAGCTGTTGCGACATCCCCTGTTCCCCCTGTCCCACCATGTATAACTTTGCATAGCGGCCGACGCCGTGGCACAGGCATTCTCCATTCCGCCATGCGCCGTCGATGCTCATGGCACCCGTTCATAAAGTCAATGGATAGCATCATGTCAGACCATCAGGTTCATATTATCGGCGGCGGCCTCGCCGGAACGGAAGCGGCATGGCAATTGGCGCAGGCAGGCGTGCGCGTGCGCTTATCTGAAATGCGCGGCGGCGGCGATAATACCCCGGCCCATCAAGGCGATGGTCTGGCCGAAATGGTCTGTTCCAACTCGTTTCGAAGCGATGATGGGGATAGCAATGCGGTGGGCCTGCTCCACCGCGAAATGCGTGCCTTGGGCTCCATCATCATGTCTGAAGCGGATCAATATAAATTGCCTGCAGGATCGGCTCTGGCGGTGGATCGCGATTTATTTTCCGACGGCGTCACTCGCCGGTTAATGGCCCATCCCAATATTGAAATTGTGCGGGAACGGGTTGATAGCCTGCCCACAGAAGGGCTGACCATCATTGCCACGGGTCCTCTCACCGCGCCCGCACTCGCCGATTCCATCGGGGCGGCATCGGGCGATGATAGCCTGACCTTTTTCGATGCCATCGCCCCCATCGTCTATCGCGATAGTATCGATATGGATGTGGCGTGGATGGCCAGCCGCTGGGATAAGGTCGGCCCCATTGGTGACGGCAAAGATTATATCAACTGCCCGATGGACAAGGATCAATATTATGCCTTTGTTCAAGGCTTGCTGGATGGCGAAAAAACCGCCTTTAAAGATTGGGAAAAAGATACGCCCTATTTTGAAGGCTGTATGCCGATAGAGGTGATGGCCGAGCGTGGGATCGAAACTTTGCGCTTTGGCCCGATGAAGGGGGTGGGGCTGGATAATCCTCGCACAGGGCGCTGGCCCTATGCGGTTGTGCAGTTACGGCAGGATAACCAACTGGGCACTTTGTGGAATATGGTCGGCTTTCAAACCAAGCTGAAACATGCCGAACAGGTTCGCCTGTTCCGGACTATTCCGGGACTGGAAAAGGCAGAATTTGCGCGGCTCGGCGGCATTCATCGCAACAGCTTCATTCGATCGCCGCAATTGTTGGATCAACAGCTACGCCTGAAAAGCCAGCCGCATATCCGCTTTGCTGGCCAGATTACCGGGTGTGAAGGCTATGTCGAAAGTGCAGCCATCGGCCTGATCGCGGCGCGCTTTGCTGCAGCCGAATTGGCCGGAAATATGCTAACTCCCCCGCCGCTCCAAACCGCTTTGGGTGCCCTTCTAGGGCATATCACTGGTGGTGCTGATGCCGAAAGCTATCAGCCGATGAATGTGAATTTCGGCCTCTTCCCGCCTCTGCCCGATGGCGTGAAAAAGAAAGAGCGTAAATTGGGCTATACCCAGCGCGCCGGCGAATATCTGCGTGACTGGATGGAGAATGAGGGGCTGCGCCCAGCCTAAGATGGATCCATCAGCGACGACGCCAGCCACCGGCCTTAGCAATTGCAGCGTGGCTTTGCAGCTGGTTTCGGTGCTGTTGTGCGAAACTCCGCTCGCGTCAATTCGCCATCCTGATCCAAATCCGCTTTTGCGAATTTTTCGGATGTTGAGGCTGCCCATTCCTCAAACGTCAAGAGATTATCGCCATTTTTGTCCAATTTTCGAAAGGCTGCGCTGCGCGTCGCCATCATTTCGATCCGGCTGATGCGGTCATTGCGATCGCGATCATAACGGTTGAACCGCTGAATCTCTTTGCTCTCCGCTTTAGCTACGGGAAGCTCGGGCGGCGGTGTTCCGCGTTTAGGGGCGTCTGGCCCCGCTTCGGGAATGAGCGGAAGCGCGGGCGGCGGCTTTGGAATGAAGGGCGTGTCACTGGCCTGTATCTGCCCCTGCCAAATAAAAATTCCGCCCGTCAGCAACAATGCCGAAGCGGCGCCCCCAAGAATGAAGCGCGACCAAGCCATATCCGATCCCCCAATCCTTTAACCCCTATTTTATCACAGTCACCGAATTCAAAGAAATCAAGTCTCGATGAACAAAAAATACAACCCATTTGGTCTCATCATTGAATGAATAGTTTATTATGACAAAAAACATCTCTATATACGATCAATGAACAATTACCTGCCCACTCTGAAGCAGATGCAATATCTGATTGCACTGCAGAAACACGGCCATTTCGGACGCGCGGCGACAGCCTGCAATGTCACGCAATCGACCTTGTCGGCAGGAATTCGGGAATTGGAAATTTTGCTCGGCCAGACATTGGTGGAGCGGACGCGCAGGGTGGTCAGATTTACTGCGCTAGGAAATGCCATTGCCGCCAAAGCCCATCGCGTGCTGCGGGAAGCCGAAGAATTGGCTGACATGGCAGCCGCTGCGGCAGCCCCCCTCGTCGGCGAATTGCGCATGAGCGTTATCCCCACCATCGCGCCCTTTCTGCTGCCAACCCTCTTGCCACACTTGCGCCAGCAACGCCCCGCATTGAAACTTTTTTTACGAGAAGAAACCAGCGCTCAGGCTTGCGAGACTTTGCATCATGGCACAGCGGATTGCGTGCTATTGGCGCTGCCCTTCCCTTGTGGCGATGTCGAATCCGAGGCGTTGTTCGACGATGCCCTGTTCATCGCTTTCCCCGGTGACCAATCCGAAAATCTGCCCGCCATGGTCAGCGCGGATATGATCAACCCCTCGCAAATGTTGATGCTGGAAGATGGGCATTGCTTGAAAGATCATGCTCTGGCGGCGTGCAATCTTCCCGAACTTCGGGCAGCATCTCGCATGATCGGCACCTCACTCCACACGCTGGTTCAAATGGTGGACAATGGCCTAGGCGTTACCATGTTGCCGCAAATGGCGATTGAAGCCGGGATATTGGACCGCACCGATATTGATACGCGTCCACTGGCATCGGACCATGATTGGCGCACCATCGCGCTGGTGTGGCGCAAGGGCAGCCCTCGCGCCGAAGAGTTTCGGCTGCTGGCTGACATATTCCGTGCGCATTGGCGCACCGAGCATAGCTGAAAGCACAAGGCTTATGCACTGCGGGGCCTTCCGCATCGCGCGTGGCGGTGCCGCCCCCTGCGCTCAATCCATATGCTTCAAGCCTACGCGCAAATAATCCCATCCGGTAATCAAAGTGATCACAGCAGCGGCCCACAGGCTGATCAAACCTAGGCTTTTAATCCATAGCATCGCAGGCAAAGCACTGGCGAGGATGAGCGCACCGAAACTGACAAGTTGAAAGGCCGTTTTCCATTTGGCCAGCTTGGTTACCGGCATCGAAACGCGCAGCGTGGCCAAAAATTCGCGTAGCCCCGAAACAATGATTTCACGCAATAAAATGACCAGCGCAGCAACCACATGAATGCCGTCAATATCGCGTGTAAACACCAGCAGCAGGATCACTGCCGCGATCATGATCTTATCGGCAATCGGATCCAGAAAAATGCCAAGCCGCGAGACAGTCCCGCGCGAGCGCGCGAGATAACCGTCAAAATAATCAGTGATGGCCATCAAGCTGTAAAGCACAAAGGCCAGACCATAGTTTAAGGGCGGCGGTTGATGCATATTCTGATAAAGGCCGGGCCACAGCAGGATCAGCAGGATCGGAACCGCCAGAATTCGCGACAATGTCAATAAATTGGGTAGGCTCAACATCACCCTGTTTTCCAACTGCAAAAACGAAATGACTCTCAAATGGGCTTTGACCCTGCTCTCCCTAACCGATAAGTCCCCCGGGCGACAACCGCTTTGCCAACAGGCTTAGGCGTGACGAATGATTTTTTGTGACAGAAGTGGGTGAAATATGGCCGGAACCTTTGCGCTGATGGGTCAACGCCGGTTTTTGCCTCTCTTCGCCACACAATTTCTGAACGCCTTCAACGATAATTTCTACAAAATGTCGATGGTCGTGCTGGTGACCTTCACCATTTATAAAGACCCTGCGACAGAGGCTTGGTTCAACGCCTTGGCAGGCGGGCTGTTCATTCTGCCTTATTTTCTATTTTCCGCCATTGCCGGGCAATTGGCGGACAGCGGCGATAAAAGCCGCATCATTCGGCTGGTGAAATCCGCCGAAATCCTGATCATGATCATCGGCGCGGCAGGCATTTATCTGCACAATGTGCCGATCATGCTGGTGACATTATTTGCCATGGGGGTTCACTCAACCTTCTTTGGACCGATCAAATATGCCATCCTGCCGCAGCATTTGCAGGAAGATGAAGTGCTTGCAGGCACCGGATGGGTGGAGGCTGGCACCTATATCGCCATATTGGGCGGCACAATTGTCGGCGGCCTGTTGCCAACCCATATGTCGATGATCGGCATCATAATTATCGCGCTGATCGGGCGTTGGACCGCTCGCTATGTTCCACCTGCCCCGCCCGAGATTGAAGCGAAAGATATGCAGCTGGATTATAATATCTTCCGCTCATCTTGGCAGCTGGTGTCAGCCACCATGCATATCCCGCGCCTGTTTCTCGCCATATTATCGATCAGTTTTTTCTGGGCTATCGGGGCTATTTTGGCCGCGCAATTCCCACCTATGGTGAAAAATTCGCTGGGCGGGGACAATACGGTCGCAACGATGTTTACCGCCATTTTTTCGGTGGGAGTGGCCATTGGTTCGGTGATTGTAAACCGTCTGTTGAAGGGGAAGGTTTCTGCGCGATACTCCCCCATTTCGGTGCTCATTATGGGTCTGTTCGTGCTCGACCTGTGGTGGAATGTGAAAGGCTGGGACCATCTGGGCGCAGAGCTGATGAATTGGCGTGAATTTCTGGGCTTGGCCGCTGGCGACCGCATCATTGCCGCCTTGCTCGGCATCGCCATCGCGGGCGGCATGTTTGTTGTTCCGCTCTATGCTTTTTTGACCACGACCGTGTCCAAATCGCAAACAGCGCGCACAGTGGCCGCCAACAATATCGTCAACAGCGCGTTCATGGTCGGCGCAGCCCTCATCCTTGGTCTGCTGATCGCTCTCAAACTGACCATCGCGGACACTTTATTTCTGGTGGCGACAATGTGTGTGGTCTCCGCCATTCTGGCGCGCCGTCTGAACCAAGCCAGCGCTGCGGCGGAAACCCGCTCGGCGAAACAAGGTTGAGTGCACGGCTAACCTCTCCGTCGGCTTAACGCCGGATCAAAATCGGCCGTGCGCCTAAATAGCCTTGCTGGGCGGCGGAACAAAGCTTGGGCTGCATCCGCTGATCAAGACATAGGCGCACTTCACGCAGCCAGCCCTGCCTATCGGTGGAAACAGCGAAAAATCCGGCATCGCGATGCCCATTGGCGCGTGCAAAGGCGCGGCGAATGGTCGCACTATTTTGCGGTTTTTGAGCTAGCGTTGCCATATCTGGGAATTTCAGCTGACGATAGAGACGCGCGGCTGCATGGAAATAGCTGGCCGGATTGGCGCTCATACATGTGCCATGTTTGGCCCATTGATATTGCATCAACTGCGCCGATGGCGTGATGCAAAAATTCTGCTGCAACACAGGCTTTGGCACAATTTTAGCCACGCGACACCAACGCGGATGTGTGCCTTTGGCGGCCTGTGGCCACAGGCCATGCATTACCCAACCATAGCCAGATCGCCCTGCCCCACTGCCGGGTTTCAGCGCAGTTGCAGCGCATTGATCGCGGTTTTGGGCATTGAGTGGATCGCGGGTCGTGGCACAATATTGCGGCGACCAGCTCAGCGCCAGCACATAGCCGCCGTCGGAACTGCGCGGCACGGCTTCGCCGCGCGGAACAGGCACCGGACGAGGAACGGGGAAAGGGGTTGGCGCACGGCAAGCGGCGGGCGGCTGGGCCGATAAGGGCGGCGCGGCCGCCGCCATGACCAGCAAGATCAGCGCCGCGCCGCCCCGCAAAGAAGGATCAGGCCAGCGCAAAATCCAGCCCGATATCCGCCGCCGGAGCCGATTGTGTGAGCCGACCGACGGAAATGAAATTCACGCCCGTTTGCGCAATGGCGCTAATGGTTTCCAAATGCACACCGCCGGATGCCTCCACCGGAACGCGACCAGCAACCAAGGCAACGGATTCGCGCAATTGATCATTGTTCATATTATCGCACAGCAGATGCGTGGCGCCGCCCTTCAAGGCTGGTGGAATCTGATCCACATGATCCACCTCAACAATGATGTTGGCGATGCCGGCATCCACCGCACGGCTCACTGCGGCCTCGATCGAACCGGCCACCGCGACATGATTATCTTTAATCATCGCCGCATCCCACAAGCCCATCCGGTGGTTGGTCGCCCCGCCCATGCGGGTGGCATATTTTTCCAATTGGCGCAGACCCGGAATGGTTTTGCGCGTATCTAGCAGGATTGCCCCTGTCCCAGCTATGGCATCGACATAAAGGCGCGTTAGCGTCGCGATACCAGACAGGTGTTGCACGGTGTTGAGAGCCGATCGTTCCGCCGTCAGCATCGCACGTGCCGGGCCGGATAGGCGCATCAGGTCCGTCCCGGCTGGAACTGCGGCGCCCTCCCCCACCAATATTTCCATGTCCATATCGGGTGCAAGCGCACGAAAAAACCGTTCCGCTAAGGGCAGCCCAGCGACAGTAATGGCATCGCGGCTTTGCATAACCCCGGAAAAGCGGGCATCCGCCGGGATCACCGACATCGACGTAATGTCGCCGCCACTACCAAGATCTTCCGCCAAAGTGGAACGGACAAAGGAGTCGATATCAAAATCGATTTGAAAAATTTCGGTCATGAGAGGGGAATAATGAGCATGCTGAGCAAATCAACTTGACGTTTACGTCAACTAGCGCTGTCATGGCCCCATAATGAAATAATCTTGAGAGGAACCCCGATGAAATCCCTGATTTCCGAAATGCTAGGCATTGAATTCCCATTGATTGCCTTCACCCATTGTCGCGACGTTGTGGTTGCGGTGTCCAAAGCCGGGGGGATGGGCGTATTCGGAGCAGCATCTCTGTCGCCAGAGCGACTGGAAGAAGAATTGGCGTGGATTGATGCCCATATCGGCGGCAAACCTTATGGCGTTGATTTGATCGTTCCCAACAGCTTTGCCGGGAAAAATGATGCCGCCGAAGCGGCCACATTGTCTGTGCCAGAACAGCATCGCCAGTTCGCGGCCGATATTATGGAAAAGCACGGCGTGGATATCGAAGCGATGGATAGCTCCATTTCCACCCGTCAAAGCTTCGGTGACAATATGCATGTTGATGGTGCTGCCCGCTTGCTGGAAGTCGCCTTCCGGCATCCCATCAGCCTGATCGCCAACGCACTGGGTGTGCCGCCGCAAATCATGCTAGATATGGGGCGTCAACATAAGGTCCCCGTCGCCGCATTGGTTGGAACGCGTGACCATGCGCTGGCTCAAGTGCGCGCTGGTGTTGATATATTGGTGGTTGCGGGCGGCGAAGCGGGTGGCCATTGCGGTGAAATATCAACCATGGTGCTGGTTCCTGAAGTGGCCAATGCGGTGCAGGCGGTTGGCGCCAACACACCGATATTGGCGGCAGGCGGCATTGTCACCGGGCAGCAGATGGCAGCCGCCATGGCGATGGGCGCCCATGGCGCATGGACAGGATCCGTCTGGTTGACCACTGCCGAGGCCGAAACCAATCCCGTGGTCAAAGAAAAAATGCTCGCAGCTTCATCCCGCGACACGATCCGTTCCAAGAGCCGCACTGGCAAACCCTCGCGTCAGCTTCGTTCCGCATGGACCGACGCTTGGGAAGCTGAAAATGCGCCCAAGCCCCTGCCCATGCCGATGCAATCCTTGGTCAGCGAGCCCGCTCTGCGCCAGATCGATAAATTATCACAGAGCGGCCATGAGGGCGCCATTTCGCTGGCCACCTATTGGGTGGGCCAAGGCGTTGGCCTGATGAACGAAGCCATGGGGGCTGGACAAGTGGTGCAACAATTTAAGGAAGATTGGATTTCCGCTTGCGACCGGTTGAACCAATTTATTGCCGATTAAATCTCGGTTACAAATAAGAAAAACGCCCCGAAAAGCAATTTCGGGGCGTTTTTCTTTGCGGGTCGCTATTGGTAAGGCTTAGCCTTCCGATACGGTGGCCTTCACAATTTTGCCCGGCTCGCGCGGTGGCTCACCCTTGGGCAGCGCATCCACATTTTCCATGCCTTCGGTCACCTGACCCCAAACCGTATATTGCTGGTCCAGGAAGCGGGCATCGGCAAAGCAGATGAAGAATTGGCTGTTGGCGCTGTTGGGATTTTGCGAACGGGCCATCGAGCAAACACCGCGCACATGCGGCTCTGCGTTGAACTCGGCTGGCAGATCTGGCTGTTTGCTGCCGCCCATGCCGGTGCCCGTCGGATCACCGCCTTGCGCCATGAAACCATCGATAACACGGTGAAACACCACGCCGTCATAAAAGCCTTCTTTGGCCAGCGCGGTGATGCGCTCCACATGCTTTGGCGCCAGATCGGGACGCAGGCGGATGACGACGTCGCCGGTCGAAAGCGTGAGAGTAAGGGTCTGTTCAGACATAGGATGCTCCTGTGATGAAGTTGAGCGGAGACATAGCGATGCTGTGCGTCAATGCCACCATTAATTGCCAAAAAATATTTCAAGAAGCGTTGCCAAGATATTGCTATGCAACTAGGGCGAGCTTTCCGGCGTAGTTGGCCGCATGAGCGGCACAGATATGGGAAAAGCACGCGGATGACCGAACGCGACCCTCTTTCCATGGCGGATTCCTCCCACGACAAGAGCGCGCGCGATCACGACGCAACAGCCTGGTCCCAAGATCAGCAATTGGATGAAGATGACCGGTTAAAACCGGAATTTGTTCGCAACGTCATGCAGGTGATCGACGCTGGAGACGTCGCAGCGGCGCAGGATTTGATCCGCCGTTTGCATCCCGCAGATATCGCCGATCTGATCGAATTGGTGCCGGACGACGACCAATTTCTTTTGGCCTCGATGATGGGCGAGCATTTGTCGGCCGATGTGATTGCCGAACTGAACGAGCATGTCCGCGAACGTCTGATGGATTTGCTCGATCCCCGTCAGGTCGCCGAAATCGCTTCTGAATTGGATACAGACGACGCCGTCGCTCTGATTGAAGATCTGGAGGTTGATGACCGACGAGCGGTTCTACATGCGATGGAGCCGCGTTATCGCGCCGCCATTGAGGACGCGCTTTCTTTCCCGGAAGAAACCGCGGGCCGCCTGATGCAGCGAGAATATGTCGCGGTGCCAGAGCAAATCACCGTTGGTGAAGTGATTGATCGGCTGCGTGAAGATAGTGGAATCACGCCTGATTTCTGGGAAATCTTTGTCGTCGATCCCCTGCTACGCCCGATTGGCACCTGCCAGCTGAGCTGGATATTGCGCAGCCAGCGTCATGTGACGATGGGCGAGGTGATGAAGCGCGAGCAGACGTTGATCCCCGTGGATATGGATCAGGAAGAAGTCGCGCTGCGCTTCCAAAAATATGCGCTTATCTCAGCCGCCGTTGTCGATGCTGCAGGGCGCCTTGTCGGCATGATCACCGTCGATGACGTCGTCCATATCATTCAGGAAGAAGCGGGCGAGGATATTTTGCGGCTTTCCGGGGCCGGTGATGGTGATATTAACGAACCACTGCGTGACACCTACCGCTCCCGTGTCCGTTGGCTGATCGCCAATCTTGGCACCGCACTAGTTGCATCCAGCATTGTCGCTTTGTTTGAAGGCGCTATCGAACATATGGTTGCCCTCGCCGTGCTCATGCCGATTGTTGCTACAATTGGCGGCAATGCGGCGATGCAGACTTTAACCGTGACCGTGCGCGCGCTGGCCATGAACCAACTGACCAGTTCCAACAATTGGCGCGCCATTTCCCGGGAAATGCGGCTTGCCCTGCTCAATGGCGGGACCGTGGCGGTCATTGCCGGAGCACTGGCCGGATTTTGGTTCCACAATCCAGCGCTGGGCGCCGTTATTGCCGTGGCCATGGTCGCCAATGTTTTCATTGCTGGCCTTGCAGGGGTGATTGTGCCGCTGACGCTGGATAGGCTGGATCAGGACCCCGCCGTGGCCAGTTCTATTTTTGTGACTATGGTCACGGATTCTATGGGCTTTTTCGCGCTGCTAGGGCTGGCTGTTGCCACCGGCCTCACCACGATGGGATGATTGGCATGAGCCGGAAACAACCTCTCATCGGGCAAGCCGATAAAAAATTGCGCCTATGTTCATTTCGCGGGAACTCTCAAGCTCATTAACCGTTTCCACCTAGAGCAGCGATCTTCGCCCCCCGCAGCGCTGCTCTGAAAAATTGGCCCGGTACGTTGTCCCTCCCCCCCCTCGATGCGTGCCGGGCCATATTTCCTCTAATCTAGCTAGCGAGGACCCGTAATGACCGCATTTCGCTTCATAATATTGTCACTTCTGGCTTCCTTTGTGGTCGCTGGCTGCAACACGGTGAAGGGCGCGGGGCGAGATATCGAATCCGTCGGTCGCGAAGGCGAACGCGTGATCAAATAAGCCCCTAATATTTGCTGAAAACACCAAAAGAGACAGGTCGGCCTATGCCCGCCTGTCTCTTTTGGTGTTTGGGAAATTTGCGTTAGACTTCCTCGATCGCCCTATTGTCGCTATCCTTCTCACGCTTGCGCTGGGTGAACCAGATAGCAAACATCGTCAGCTCAAATAAGACACACAAGGGAATAGCCAGTAAAAGCTGGCTTAAAATATCGGGCGGCGTGAAAATAGCTGCGATCACAAAGGCCCCGACAATCATATAGCGCCGCGATCCGATCAATTGCTCTCGCGTTACAAGCCCTGCCCGCTCAATCAGCATCAACAGGATCGGCAGCAAAAAGGCGATGCCAAAGGCCATGATGAACTGCATCGTAAAGCTGAGGTAATTGCCGACCGATGGCAAAGCCTCTTGGCTCACGCCGCCGATATTACCTTGATATCCAAGCAGAAACTTCAGAGCGATAGGAATGGTAACGAAATAAGCAAAGCTGGCGCCCATGCTAAACAGCAGGGGCGTAGCGACCAGAAATGGCAAAAGGGCGCGCTTTTCCTGTTTAAAGAGGCCCGGCGCCACAAAACGCCACAATTGGATCGCGATGACAGGAAAGGCAATCATCATCGCAGCGAACAGCGCGACTTTAATCTCAACAAAAAACGCCTCGAAAAGCTGGGTATAAATCAGCTTGCCTTGCCCTGCCGCCACCAAAGGCTGCACCAGCACGGCAAAAATTTCTTTTGCAAAATAAAGGCATATGCCGAATGCCACGGCAATCGCCATCAACGATTTGAGCAGCCGTGCGCGCAATTCAATCAAATGGTCAAGCAGCGGCATTTTGCCATCCTGCTGGTCGTCTTCAGTCGTGGTCATGGCAGCTCACTGCCGCGCGGCGGCACCTTATGGGTCTCGGCAGGTAGATCGGCGTCAGCGCCAGATGAACCGGCTTGATCACTCTGCCCGCCCGTCGTTGGACCGTCATCCTCCGCCACAGTGCTGCCAGTTTGCGCGGCCCGAAAATCCGCATCAAGGTCAGGATTGTCGCTCTCTGGCGTGTTGGACGGCGCGGCCGTGTTGCTAGGGGGCGTTTTCGTGGATGCGGCATTGGAAGGCGCGATGTCAAGGCTGCTATCACTTGGAAATTGGCGCATAATTTCTTCATTTTGCTGACGCCACTGCTTTTCCAACTCTTCCAGTTCAGCCTCGCGCATCATCGTGTCCAAACCAGAACGGAAATGGCGGGCCATGCCGCGCGCTTTCCCGGCCCATTTGCCAACAAAGCGCATGGCTTTGGGCAAGTCTTTTGGCCCGATGACAACCAGTGCCACCACCATGACAAGCAAAAGCTCGGTGGGCGCAACATCAAACATCCACGTCTATCCCCGCAAATGAAGCGAATTAAAGAATTTTACTGTCGCTATTTTGCGGTTGAGGAGCCGGCGTATCCGGAGCACGCGTGCCTTCAATCTGATGCGGGGCCACAGGCGTTTCTTCGTCGTCCGCCATGCCCTTCTTAAAGCTTTTAATGCCCTTAGCGACATCGCCCATCATATCGGAAAAGCGCCCTTTTCCGAACAACAGCAAAACCAATATGCCAACGACAAGCCAATGCCAAATACTGAAGCTACCCATAATATACTCTCCTTGACGCGCCCATTTAGTCGCCTTCTTGCGCTTTTGCCAGTTCCTCGTGACGAACTCGATCGCGCATCAGCAGATGCTGGTTATTCAATCATCCAGCGCTTAGCGCTAGGTTCAGGCTGCAGCGGCCAGCAAAGCATTGCGTTGGTCTAACAGGCTGTTGAGATCGCGCGGATCCACCTGCCCGTTCAGCCGCTGCATCGCCGTTTCCAAGCGCCCTTGGGAAATGTCGCTAATCGAGCCCACCGCATTGGCAATGCCGACCATGTCATCCATCTTGCCCCAGCAGTTCAGCACAATATCGCAGCCTGCCGCAATCGCCTGAGCAGAAAGATCGGCGACATTTCCAGATAGCGCTTTCATATCAATATCATCGGTCATCAACAGACCGGGATAGCCCACATGATCGCGAATAATTGTCTGAATGATATAAGGTGAAAGGGTCGCGGGGTTTTCCTTGTCCCACGCTTCAAAGACCACATGACAGGTCATCGCCATGGCAGCATCACGCAAGGCAGCAAAGGGAGCAAGATCGCTCTGTAAATCGAGATCGGATGCCGCCACCCGCGAGACTTTTTCATGGCTATCAAAAGCTGCACGGCCATGGCCCGGTATATGTTTGACCACGCCCAAAACGCCGCCAGCCTGCAAGCCCGAAAGAATGGCGCGGCCCAAAGCGGCCACCCGCATCGGCTCGCTGCCCAGCGCCCTGTCGCCGATCACATCACTGGCGCCCGGTTGGCGCACATCCAACAGCGGCAGACAATCCACCGTAATGCCCACCTCCGCGAGCATTGCCGCCAGAGCCATGGCGTTGAGCCGGGCGGCCTCTATTGCACTGGCGGGCGCACGTTCATACAGTGCATCAAAGGTGGCGCCGCTAGGAAATTCGGGCCATTCTGGGCCCTTCATCCGCGCCACTCTGCCGCCTTCCTGATCAATTAAAATCGGCAGATGATCGCGCCCGTCCAGGGCGCGCAATTCGTCGGTCAGCGCGCGCAATTGGCTGCGGCTTTTGATATTGCGGCCAAATAATATATAGCCTGCGGGCCGACATTCGCGAAAAAAAGCACGCTCGTCTGCGTTTATCGACAGGCCGGAAAGACCGAATATTGCAGGCGTCATAGTGGGTCATTCTCCACAATCGGGCGCATGGATCGGCCGCACCCAAATATATATCATGCCAGATAGTGGCAGCCGCGCCAATCGCGCTGCGCCAGCATGTGACAATTTAGCGAACGATAACACAGCCCTCGCCAGCCACACGCAGTTTCTGGCACAAGCCATCCGCATTGGCTGGCGAACCAACGCCAATCCGCAACCGATAGACGGTCTTGTCGCCGACCTTGGCCGGGGCGATGCTGCGATTATAATCCGCCAGATAAGCGAAACGTTTCGAAAGATTGGTCCAGGCCTTGTTGGCCGCGCCTTCACTGGAAAAGGCTCCCAATTGCACGGTTCCAGAAGCAGGCATCTGCCTTGCCGGAGTTGGGGTCACGACAGGTCGTGGCGTTGGCGCCTTTTTTTCTTCGCTGCGGTTGGCGGGTGCATCCCCAGACTTTGCTCCGTTTTCCGGGGCTTGGGGCGCGCCGCTCTGGGCTTGATTTGGCGCATTTGCCGCACGGGCCGCCAATTGCGCCTCGGCTTGCGCCTTTTTCGCAGCCTCAGCCGCCGCCGCTCGTTCTTCCGGCGTCACCGCAGGCTCTTCAGGCAAGCGATTGGGATCGACATTTCCGCCCGTCAGCATTCCTTCGCTGGCCGCAAAAGCGGCATCGCCTTCGCCTTCAAAAATTTTGGCGCCATCATGGGCCGGTGGGATTTTATAATCCCCTTTTTCCGCTAAAATCAGCTCGCCCTGACCGCGCGGCCCACCATTTTGATACCACCATAGGATGGTCAGCACCGCGCCGATCAATATCAGGCCGCCAACCATCATCGCCATTAAACGCGCGGGGGACGGCTGCCCCTTATCATCGAAATCATCGACGGGTTCCAGCCAGGGTAGCGGCTCTTCCTTATCAAGGCCCAAAGCCCCATCCCTGTTCTGGATCATCAATTCATCTCCTCAAGCGCCTCGACGCCCATCAGATTCAAACCGTTACGGATGACTTGCCCGATCCCGTCGGCAAGATAAAGCCGCGTCGCTGTCAATTCAGGATCATCAGCCTGTACCACGCGGGCCTGCGGCTGATCATTGCCCATATTCCACCAAGCGTGAAAAGCTGCTGCGACATCACCGAGATAAAAAGCAATACGATGCGGCTCGCGCGCCGAAGCTGCCGCCTCGACGATGCGCGGGAATTGGGACAAGAGCTTGACCAAATCCAATTCGGCCTCACCAAGCCGTGCAGGCGCAGGGGCTGATGCAGCGATGCCTGCCTCCACCACCTTGCGTTTGAGCGATGCAATACGCGCATGGGCATATTGCACATAAAACACAGGATTATCACGCGATGCTTCCACCACCTTTGCAAAGTCAAAATCCATTTGCGCATCGGCTTTGCGGGTTAGCATTGTGAAACGAACGGCATCCTTACCAACTTCATCCACGACATCAGCCAAGGTCACGAAGTTACCAGCGCGCTTGGACATTTTGAATGGCTCGCCATTTTTCAACAGCCGAACCATCTGCACCAATTTTACGTCAAAACGCGTTTTTCCGCCAGTCAGTGCCGCAACAGCAGCCTTGATCCGTTTGACCGTTCCGGCATGATCAGCGCCCCAAATGTCGATCAATTCGTCAGCCGATTGTGACTTTTGATAATGATAGGCAAGGTCGGCGCCAAAATAGGTCCAACTGCCATCGGATTTCTTAATCGGACGATCCTGATCGTCGCCAAATTGCGTCGAGCGGAACAAAGGCAGTTCGACCGCCTCCCAATCATCCGGCGTCTCGCCCTTTGGCGCTTCCAGCACGCCGTCATAGACAAGACCCTGCTCACGCAGCCAAGTCTCTGCGGCGGCAGGCTTGCCTTCTGCTTGCAACGCGGCTTCGGACGAGAAAAGATCATGATGAATGCCCAGCTTGGCAAGATCCGAGCGGATCATTTCCATCATTTTATCAACCGCAAAGCTGCGGAAGATCAACAACCATTCGCTCTCGGGAGCCGCCGCAAAGCGTGCGCCATATTCGGCTGCCAGCGCCTGGCCGACAGGCTTCAAATAGTCCCCCGGATAAAGGCCTTCAGGGATTGCACCAACATCTTCGCCCAGCGCTTCGCGATAACGAATATGGGCCGAACGCGCGAGCACATCGACCTGCCCGCCTGCATCATTGACATAATATTCGCGAACAACCCTATGGCCCGCAAATTCCAGCAAGGCCGCCAATGCATCCCCGACAACAGCGCCGCGGCAATGGCCAACATGCATTGGACCGGTTGGATTTGCTGAAACATATTCGATATTTACGACAATATCCTGACCCATTTTCGAGCGCCCATAATCGGCCGTCTCTTGATGAATTAAGGCCAATTCGCTGCGCCAGCTATCAGCGGCCACGCGCAAATTGATAAAGCCCGGCCCGGCGATGCTGGCTTCGGTGATTTCCGGAACTGCTCGCAATTCAGCAACGAGCAGTTCGGCCAGCGCGCGCGGATTGGTGCCCGCTGGCTTGGCCAGCACCATCGCCGCATTGGTCGCCACATCGCCATGGCTGGGATCGCGAGGCGGTTCGACACTGATGGCACTGCGCGACAATTCCCCCGGAAGATCACCTCGCGCGACAAGAACATCCAAAGCGGCGTTGATATGGTGAGCGAAACGACTGAACAGGGTCACGTAACAGGCCTATCTTTTATCAAATACAAGGATTGCGCCCTACCCCAGCTTTGCAGGCGCGAAAAGCCCCGCAACACCAACTATGGTCATGCGGGGCTGGATAGTGAACAAAAATGCGGCCCGCTGATTAGCGACGCACATTATATTGCAGCTGCTCTTCCGTCAGTTGGAATCCCACCAACAGTTCAAAACTGGCCCGCTGCACCGCAGCCCGCACCTCTGGTGTGCTCAAGGGATCAATGGCGGCGTCTTCATCCCCCGCCTTGCGGCGCCTGCTGATCCGTTCCTGAATATCCGCAGGCAAAGTCACCGCAGCACGGTCCACATAGGCCGACGCCTGCGCCTGTCCGCTGCCACGAAGGCTGCCTTCCGCAAAGCGCACCTGCACTTCGCCAATCCGCTTGGCCACAACCACGGTGCCGCCCTGCACCACGGTCGAGAAATAAGGCAGGCTCACGGTGCGCGCCGGGCCCGCATCGCGGCGGGTCGCCTGAACATCAAAGGTCAGCAGTTGATACACATCATTGCCGCTATCATCACATTGCGACTTTAAGTTGGTGATCGAGGCCACAACATCCAAAGCGCGGGCATCGCGGCTGTTTTCTGGATTAAAAAGGGAAATGTCGCCCGTGTGAAGCGGCACCGCCACCGCCGGGCAAGCACTGCGAACGGAGGTGATGCCGACACCCGATGACACATCAATTTCATTATTCTTGGCGCATCCCGCCACCAAAGACAGCATCGCAGCGCCGCCAAATACAGCGAAAAACTTACGGGGCAGGAAGGAATTCACTGTCATGGCATTCTGGCTTTCCACTTAATGGCGCATCGCAAAAGGAACCAAGATTCCTCATTTCACATTGCCGCTTCTTATCGGTGCATATCGTCGTGCGCAACGGGGAGGAAGCGGCTTTACCCGATAGACCGGACTGGGCTAGAGCCAATATGTTATGAACGCACCCCAAACATCCACCAGCCCCGATGGCGCCACCTTAGCTGACAGAGCTTCCAGCGATGGCGCCCTTCTCAACGTGTTAATCGCTGCACCGCGTGGTTTTTGCGCTGGCGTTGATCGGGCTATCCGGATCGTAGAGCTGGCGCTGGATCGTTATCAGCCCCCAGTTTATGTCCGGCATGAAATCGTCCACAATCGCTTTGTCGTGGATAGCCTAAAAGCCAAGGGCGCGATTTTCGTCGAATCACTAGATCAAGTGCCCGATGGTGTGCCGGTCGTTTTCAGCGCCCATGGCGTGCCCAAAGCCGTGCCCGCCAAAGCGGAAGCGCGCGGATTGGATTATATTGATGCCACCTGCCCTTTGGTGTCCAAAGTTCACCGTCAGGCAGAGCGGGCGCATGAAGCTGGCAGCCAAATTATTTTCATCGGCCATGCGGGCCATCCCGAAGTGATTGGCACATTGGGTCAATTGCCAGACGGTGTGATCACCTTGGTCGAATCGGTCGATGATATTGCTGCCCTGCCGCCGATGGACGACAGCAAGCTGACCTACCTCACCCAGACGACCCTGTCGGTGGATGATACGCGCGATATGATTGTCGCGCTGCAGCATCGCTTTCCTGCGATCAGCGGCCCGCGCGGCGAAGATGTTTGCTATGCCACCTCCAATCGGCAAGAAGCGGTGAAATCCATCGTCGGCCGCTGTGACCGCATGATCGTGATCGGCGCGCCCAATAGCTCCAACAGCCTGCGTCTGGTGGAAGTGGCGGAGCGTTCTGGCATTCCAGCGCATCTGGTTCAGCGCGGCACGGATATCGAAACCGGATGGCTCGATAATATCGAAACCATCGGCGTCACCGCAGGAGCCAGCGCGCCGGAAACGCTGGTGCGCGAAGTGATTGACGCCATCGCCGCCTATCGCCCCATTGTTGAAAATATTATCGTGAGTGCTGAGGAAAATATGGTGTTCAAATTGCCCCGTGGGCTGGAAGCCGCGTCGGAATAATGGCTGTTTATACCGAGGTCGATCCCGACCATCTCGCCGAATTGGTGAGCCGCTATGGCATTGGCACCGTGCGTTCCTGCAAGGGCATTGCCGAAGGGGTGGAAAACAGCAATTTCCTGCTGGAAACCACGGAAGGCCGCTTCATCCTAACCCTCTATGAAAAGCGGGTGCAAAAGAATGATCTACCATTTTTCGTCGACCTGCTCGATCATCTGGCGCAAAGAGGCAGTCCTGTGCCCGCCATGCTGCGCGATCAAAATGGCGTTGCTGTGCAAGAAATCAGCAACCGTTCCGCCTGCCTGATCCAATTCCTGCCCGGCATTTCATTGACTCACCCCAGTGTGGAGCAATGCGAAGCTGCCGCCGCTGCGCTGGGCGCGCTGCATCTGGCGCTACAAGATTATAGCGCGGTGCGCGATAATGATATGGGGCAGCATCATTGGCGAGAGCAGGCCGACGCCATCGGCGATCTGGATAGCATCTTGCCCGGTCTGGCCGATATTGTGGCCAAGGAACTGGACTATTTGGACGTGCATTGGCCCACCGACCTGCCGCGCCATGTGATCCATGCCGATCTGTTTCCTGATAATGTGCTGATGCTGGGCGATGCAGTGAGCGGCCTGATCGATTTTTATTTCGCTGCAACCGATTTTCGCGCCTTTGATCTGGCCATCACCCATGCCGCATGGTGTTTTTCATCGGATGGCGCGGATTTTCATGCCGATGAGGCCAAAGCCTTGATGTGTGGCTATGCCTCACGCATTTCGCTGACGGATGCCGAGATAGAAGCCCTGCCTTTGCTGGCGCGCGGCGCAGCACTCCGCTTTTTGCTGAGCCGGGCGCATGACTGGCTGCACACCCCGGCTGATGCGCTGGTCACCCGCAAAGACCCTGCGGCCTTCCTCAACCGGCTGCGCCAATATCAGGCGCCAGATGCCGCCCGCCTCTTTGCTTTCCAATGAGCGATAGCAGCACCAAAAAGGTCGTCATCGCCACCGACGGCGCATGCAAAGGCAATCCCGGCCCCGGTGGCTGGGGTGCCGTGCTGCGCTGGGGGGATCAGATGAAAACCCTGTCCGGCGCGGAGCCAGATACAACCAACAATCGCATGGAATTGATGGCCGCTATCGAAGCCTTGGCGGCCCTGAAACGCCCCTGTAATATCGCCTTATCAACCGACAGCATCTATGTGCGTGATGGCATTACCAAATGGGTATATGGATGGCAGCGCAATGGCTGGAAAACCGCCGCCAAAAAGCCTGTTGCCAATGCTGACCTCTGGCAACGGCTGGTGGAGGAAGCCAGTCGGCATAGCATCGAATGGTTGTGGGTGAAGGGCCATGCGGGCCATGGCGATAACGAAATCGCGGATCAATTGGCGAGCGATGCCGCAATGAGCCTAGCGCGAGCGAGATAGAGGCCCGCGCCCTTTCCCCTGTCTTTACGGGCTTTCATTACCTGATGAGCCTAAGCATGAAACCGAGTAGGCGAAAATATATGCGGATCTAGACCGCGCATCACCGCATCCACCGGCGGCGCCCCCAACTGTGCCGCCAGCATGCTGGAAATGGCGGGCGCCGTTTGAATGCCAAAGCCGCCCTGCCCGGCACACCAGATAAAGGCTGGCATATCGGGGTCTGCGCCAAAGACAGGCAGGCGATCTGGCGCGAAGCTGCGCAGTCCCGCCCATTTCCGCTCCACAGCCGCTATCGGCCAATCGACGACCGATTGCAGCCGGTCAATCGCCAGCGCCACATCCATCTCATCAGGGGCAACATCCCCCGGCGCCATGGGTGTTTCATCATGCGGGGTCAGCCAAATGCGCCGCTCACCAGCCCCTTTAAAATAAAATTGGCCGCCAACATGCATAATCAGCGGCAGATTGGCAGGCACATCCGCATCCAGCCGCACTTGCACCATGGTGCGACGAAATGGTTGAATACCCAGTGGCTGAACACCGCATATCTTCGCAATTTGATCGGCCCATGCGCCAGCAGCATTCACAATCAGAGACGCTGTTAAGGCTCCGCGTTGCGTTTCCAAATGCCATAAACCATCGCGCCACTCAGCCTTTTTCAACGCGCACCGTGTGATCAATCTTGCTCCTGCACCTTTCGCGCTGCGCAAATAGGCCTGATGCAATGCCCCCACGTCGATATCGCGGCAGCTATACTCAATCGCCGCTTCGCTCCATTCCGGCCTTGCGCCCAGTATGCGCGCTGCAAAAGCATCTGTTTCCAACCGGTCAACATGCACACCGCGAGAGCGAAACAGCGATGTGAAAGCTTCAACCTGCGGCGCTTCATCGGCGGTGCCAATCACAAGCGCGCTGCGTTCACCCAGAAAACCTCGTGGGCTGAATTGTGGATCAGGGGAAGCAAGTGCTTGTTCCGATGCCCGGGTTAAGGGCTGAACCTGCGGCCCGCCATAGCTTTCCTGCCAAAATGCGGCAGAACGGCCGGTCGCGTGATAGCCAGCCATATCCTCCGCTTCGATCATCACAACCGAACGACAGGGTGCCAAGGCCGCTGCAAGGCTGGCACCGGCCATGCCCGCGCCAATAATCGCGACATCAACAGAAAACGGAAGAAGATGGCTCATGTGGCCCGGCGCATATCCCTTGGCCCGGATATTGCAACCCGGATTCCCGCTAAATCATTGTTTATTCAACAGACAACATAGTTTGTCCGCCCCATCCCGACCATCCACCCATTTCGCGATAATGTCATGATCATAAGATAGAAATGTCGAAACGCCGCATCATTCCTCTTGTTCCTGTAAACAGGCCGTGCAACGCCATCCCTATGCTTGATCGCCTGTCCAGTTTGCTTATCGCCATCACCTTCATCGTGATGGCCGTTGTGATCGCTGCCATTTATGGCGGCGACTGGGTGAGCCTGTTGCTGGTAGCGCTAGCGGGAGTGGGCGGCGCTGCTATCCTCTATAGCGCGGCTCCGGGACCGATTACCGAGCCGACGGCCGATGATGGCATCGCCGCTAGCAAAGCCCAATATCGCGGCTCTATCCTGCTCCACAAGGATTTCGCCCGTTGGGCCGATCAGGAAAGCGAGCCTGTGCTCGGAATTTCCGACAATGTCGTGACCATCGCCAATGATGCGGCCATCGCCCTGCTGGGCCGCCACATCATGGGGGCGGATATTCGCACAGCGATCAGACATCCCGCCGCCGCCGAACTTTTGCATGCGCCGCATGAAGAATCCGGGCTTGCCCGCGCAGTGCACCTTATCGATTATCCCCGCTCCGGCCATCGCTGGTCGATGCGCCTCGCGCGTCTTTCAGGCCGCGATATGATCATTTTTCTGGAAGATCGGTCGGCGATCGATGCCGCTGATCGGATGCGTTCCGATTTTGTCGCCAACGCCAGCCATGAACTGAGGACACCGCTTGCCGCCATCTTGGGCTATGTTGAAACCTTGCAGGATATGCAGGGCAGCGATGACCCGACACAGCAACGCTTCCTTTCCATTATCGAACGGGAAGCGCGGCGGATGCAGCAGCTTGTTCTGGATCTTCTTTCCATCTCAAGGGTTGAGGCGGATCGCTTCCGCAGGCCCACGGCGGAGATCAATCTTACTACCATTTTATCTAGTGCTATTAAGCAATTAAAAGACATTGCTGATGATCGCTCTCAAGATATTGTCTATGAAGCGGGATCACAGCCCCTGACCATAGCGGGCGATCAAGCCCAATTGATGCAGCTTACCCATAATATCGTCACCAATGCCATGAAATATGGCCATAAGGGCACGCCAATATATGTCACGCTTGAGCAGCAGGGACGCCGCGCGATCTTCACTGTGCAAGATCAAGGAGATGGTATAGCTGCGGATCATTTACCCCGCCTGACGGAGCGTTTTTATCGCGTCGATGATGCGCGCAGCCGTTCGGTCGGCGGCACGGGGCTGGGCCTTGCCATTGTGAAACATATTACCGAACGGCATCAGGGTCAGTTGGCAATCGAAAGCAGCCTTGGCAAAGGCACGCGTATCACCCTTTCCTTCCCTCTGCTGGCCCAGATGGATGCAAGCTGACAGGCGAGAAACCCAGCTGCTGACATATTAATTTCATTTTTATTGGATGCTATCTGGCATATTCTGCCTGCATCAGCGTAAAAGGCGCAAAATCAGGATCCGCATCAGGCCTTTGGAGGGCCGGTCGCGAAACCACCGGGGCGCGTTCAATATGTCGCCTTACCGTTTGCAGTCATGGAAGCCTTTACATTGCCGAGTCCTATTCCCTCTCATGCCCCCCTTATTGCTGATGGGGAGGCTGGCATGGCGGCGGAGCAGGGCTTGTCTTTGTCCGCGTTGGATCGTCGCTCCCTGTTAAAAACGATGGGCGCGGCAGCCATCGGGATCAGCCTTGGCGGCGGCCTAGCCGCTTGCCAAAGGGTCGACGGAAATCTGCCGGAAGACAAGGAAGAAGCCCGGTTAAATTTCTATAATTGGGACACATATATTGGCGAGAATAGTTTGGCGGATTTTAAAAAATCCACCGGGATCGAAGTTGCCATGGATTTATTCGATAGCAATGATGCGCTGTTCGCCAAATTCAACGCGGGCAATCCGGGCTATGATCTGATTGTGCCCTCCAACGATTTTGTCGAACGGATGGTGCGGGCCGATATGCTGATGCCGTTGGATCACCAAAAAATCCCTAATTTTCAAAAGAATATTGATCCAACCTATCAAAACGTCCCCTATGATCCGGGCCGCAAATTTTCCATGCCTTATACTTGGTTGGCACTGGGCATAGGCTATCGCAAATCGCGCGTTGCGGCGCCGCCCGAAAGCTGGAAATCATTGTTTGACAGCGATCAATATAGTGGCCGTATCGCTTGGCTTTCCGAGGCCGGGGATATGTTTCGCCTTTATGGAAAATATCTCGGAAAGTCCGTCAACCATTTGAATGCAGCGGATATTCGCGCGATTGAGGCGATGATGATCCGCCAGAAACCCCATATAGCGAAATTTCATGGGGATGACGGCCAATATCTTTTGCTGCGGGGCGATTGCGATCTGGTCATCGAAACCAATGGCGACATTGCACAGGTGATGGCTTTGGATGACGATATTGCGTTCATCATGCCGAAAGAAGGCGGCCAATTGAATAGCGACAATCTGTGCATCCCCAAAAATGCGCCGCACCCACAAAATGCCCATAATTTCATCAACTATCTGCTGGATGCAGAGGTTGGAAAGCATATCAGCGAAATGATCCTATACCCGACCCCCAATCTCGCCGCCAAAGCGCTTATGCCCGCTTCCTATCGCGACAATGAGGTGATTTTTCTGCCGGATGAAATATTGGCGCGATGCGAATATTATAGTTTCGATCCCGATGTGCAGGCGCTTTACGAGCAAGCCTTCAGCCGCGTTCGGGCGGCTTAGCTAGCCCCTTTTTTTTGACGGGCCTGCTCGGGCACTTGATCGTCATTGCCGATGATCCAGCGCGGGCTGTTCCGCTTTACTCGGCAGCGCATGGAGCAGCGCAACGACAATTCCCCCCAGCAATATGCCAAAGATCCCAGCACCGGCGGCATTGATCCCCCAGTCCCAAAGGGCCGCCGCGGGAAGCATGGAGCTGATATATAAAGAAAAATTTTGAAGCGCATGGCCAAACGCGCCCAAGCCATATTCTTCCAAACCGTGTAGGAAAATCTGCCCGCCAACCCATAGCATCGCGGCCGTGCCAATCGCAGCGAGCGCCGATAGCAATTTCGGCATAGCAAGAACAAGGCCGCGCCCCAATGCCTTGCGAACAGACGATCCATCCCGAGCCATCAGCAAGCCGATATCATCCATTTTCACGATCAAAGCGACCACACCATAAACCGCAATGGTGATACCAACACCCACCAGCGCCAGCGTCGCTGCGCGCATCAACAGGCCTTGCTGCAGCACTTCGTTCAGCACGATGACCATAATCTCAGCCGACAAGATCAGATCTGTTCGGATGGCGCTCGAAATCATTTTTTGTTCCTGAATCCGATCCATCACAATTTCGGCCTTCTCATCCAAGGAGTGATGAGATGGACGAAGAACATGCCATAATTTCTCGGCGCCCTCGAAACATAAATAGGCGCCGCCCAGCATCAGGATCGGAGTAATGGCCCAGCGCGCAAAGCTCGAAAGCAAAAGCAAGATAGGAAGTATGATAACCAGCTTATTGAAAAAGCTTCCTTTTGCGATACCCCAAATGATAGGAAGCTCACGGTTTGGCTGAAATCCGGTAACATAACGGGGCGTGACGGCCGCATCATCCACCACTACCCCGGCGGCTTTAACGCTCGCCTTGGATGCAGCCGCGCCAATATCATCAAGGCTGGCTGCCGCCACTTTGGCGATGGTCGCCACATCGTCGAGTAATGCAAATAATCCAGATGCCATGACGGAGAATCCTCTTGAAGCGCGCTCCGCCATTTTTCTGCGGCCTCTCCCGCTGTTAGGCAATGGAATTTATGAGAAGATTAGCTCATCCCAGCCGCATAGGCTGCCGCAGCGCCAAATAGGCCGGGTTGCGGATGGGTCATCAGTTTCACCGGAATCTGAGCCATGAAGGATTCAAACCGCCCCTTGGCTATAAATCGCTCGGCGAAATGACTGTCGAGCAGACATTTCCGTAGCCGAAATCCCAAGCCGCCCGCAATCACCACGCCGCAAGCACCGTGCGCAAGGGCCAAATCCCCTGCGACCGCCCCCAAAGCCAAACAAAAACGATCAATCGCAGCCGATGCCAGTTGATCGCTCTGCTCCAATCCACGGATCCAGATCGCCTTATCCTCCTCGGCTGGGGCGCTGAAACCATCCATCTCTGCCAAGGCCTGATAAATATCAACAATGGCAGGGCCGGATACGACACGCTCGACCGAAACACGATTATAACGGCTGTGGATGCGCGCGCAGATCGCCTGTTCAACGGCGTCCAGCGGTGCATAGCCAATATGGCCGCCTTCGGTGGGCTGCACCCGATAGTTGCCAGCGCTGCGCCACAATTGCGCGACGCCCAGCCCCGTCCCCGGGCCAAGAATAGAGATCACCCCATCATCCGACAGCGCCTGATTGGGCCCACAAAGTGGTTCCAGAAAAGCCGCGTCCAATTGCGCCACCGCGTGGCCTATAGCCTCAAAATCATTGACCAGCTTTACATCATCCACCTGCAAAATCTGGTGGATATGGCTGGAGCAAATTGTCCATGAATTGTTGGTGAAGCGGATAACATCCTCATGGATCGGGCCCGCCACTGCCATCGCCACATGACGCGGCAGATTTCCGTTCATTCGCCGTGAAAATTCATCCCAAGCATTTTCCAGACTTGCAAAATCCGCTGTTTTTAAAGTGATCTCTTTGTCCAAACCAATACATCGCCCGGCGCTTAGATGAGCGAGAGCAAAGCGGGCGTGGGTTCCGCCTATATCAACGCTGATGATTTGCTTGGTCATCACCCTCTCTGTCACTGTTTCTAAACCCGCGAACTTTCCGATACGGGCTGGTTGGAGCATCAACCACAATCGCGCACATCGCCCGGGCCATCCAGTATTTTTCCCAATCCGCGCTTTATTTTCTATTTCAGCGCGCAGTTCACGGCCACAGCCGTTTAATCATCCGCTGGGCGGCGATCCGGAATACGGCGAAGAAGAGTGTGCAATTCTATTATTTCATCCGCTGTAAAATCCGCCAACATTTGCGCCTCATGGTCCAGAATGAGGGTTTGACATTTCGCTAGCTTGGCATCGCCTTTCTTGGTCAGGTTGAGCAGGATCGCACGGCGATCTCGAGCATCCACCTCGCGATGCAGAAGGCCCGCCGAAACCAATTCATTCACCAATGATACCATATTGGCGCGCTTAACACCCAAAATACGGCCGACAACACCCTGACGAATGTCTGGCTGACTGGCGACAATGGCCAATATGCCAAGCAGCACCTGGCGCATCCCAGTGCCTTTCATTTCCTCAGTGAAATCACCGAGGAAGGCGCCATAGGCCCGGCGCAATTCATAACCGATCAGCGGAGAGAATATGCCAATGCCGCCATGGTCATCTGCCGCGTCCATAAGAAATTCTCTGTTATATGCCTCAGCCCTGTGGTGAGACTAACCCTTGATTAACATCTATGTCAAATTTGACATCCGCGAGATGAAATCGGCATATGTCGTCGCGCCATATTTGCATCGCAGGCAACATTCTTTTGCAAGCGTGGTCTCTGTAGCGACGCTTTGTGCAAATGCAGAACCACTCAGCAGTCATTCCGCTTCGGGATATATTCAGGGTTTTATGGAAATGGCGCACCCGGAACGATTCGAACGTCCGACCCCCAGATTCGTAGTCTGGTGCTCTATCCAGCTGAGCTACGGGTGCGTGGTGCGCTGCCAATAATCAGGGGGGGCACTTCCTGCAACCCCTAATTGCGATTAATTGCTATATTTATCAAATAAATCTGAAATTTAGATGGGTCGATCAAGCGCGAGCCACTGCCCGGCCCAACATTGAAAAAAACAAGGCCCCATCGCGCATAAATGAGCGATAGGGCCTTGGTGTAATTTCAACTGCGATCGCGCTAATCGCGGCGCATCATGCCTTAAGCAATCAGGCTTTCTTAAGTGCCGATTGCGCCGCCGCCAAGCGTGCAATGGGCACGCGATATGGCGAAGCGCTGACATAATCGAGCCCGGTCTGTTCACAGAAGTGAATGCTCGGCGCATCACCGCCATGTTCGCCGCAGATCCCAAGCTTGAGCCCGGCCCGCGTCTGACGGCCACGATCTGCTGCAATTTCAATCAGCTGACCAACGCCTTCGACATCCAGACTGACGAAAGGATCGGTCAGGAAGATGCCCTTATCGACATATTGAGTAAGGAAACGGCTGGCATCATCGCGGCTGACGCCAATCGTCGTTTGCGTCAAATCATTGGTGCCGAAACTGAAAAACTCTGCTGTTTCTGCAATTTCATTCGCCATCAGCGCAGCTCGCGGCAATTCGATCATCGTGCCAACAAGATAATCGACCTTACGGCCTTTTTCCGCAAACACAGATTCCGCAGCTTGATCGACCACGGCCTTCATTAGATCAAATTCCCGGCGCGAGGCCACCAATGGCACCATAACCTCGGGAATAGGCGCGGCGCCACTTTCCGCTGCAATATCACAGGCGGCCTCAAAAATAGCCCGCGCCTGCATTTCGTAAATTTCGGGATAAGTTACACCGAGACGGCAACCGCGATGACCCAACATGGGGTTGAACTCATGCAGTTCATTGGCCCGCAGCTTCAACTTTTCGACATCCATGCCGCCCGCCGCCGCCACGACTGCGAAATCTTCTTCCCGTGTCGGCAAAAATTCATGCAGAGGCGGATCAAGCAAACGAATGGTGACAGGCAGGCCCGCCATCACCCGGAAAATAGCGGCGAAATCTGCTCGCTGTTCTGGCAGCAACTTATCCAGCGCAGCGCGGCGCCCCTCTTCGCTATCCGCCAAGATCATCTCGCGCACCGCTGTGATGCGTGCGGCATCAAAGAACATATGTTCCGTGCGGCAAAGGCCGATGCCTTCCGCGCCGAAATCGCGCGCGACCTGTGCATCCGCAGGCGTTTCAGCGTTGGTGCGCACCTTCATGCGGCGCACCTTATCCGCCCACGCCATCAGCGTGCCAAAATCACCAACCAGTTCGGGCAGCAAAGTTGGCACCTCGCCCGCCATCACTTCGCCAGTGCCGCCATCAAGGGTGATGACCTCGCCCTCGCGCAGTTCACGGCCACCAACACGCAAGATACGGGCCACATTGTCGATGCTCAGCCCGCCAGCGCCGGAAACACAGGGGCGGCCCATGCCGCGCGCGACAACGGCGGCGTGGCTCGTCATACCGCCACGGGCGGTTAAAATACCCTTGGCAGCGTGCATCCCATGAATATCTTCGGGCGATGTTTCCACCCGCACCAGAATAACAGCCTCGCCTCTGGCGGCAGCCTGCTCTGCGCTATCGGCGTCAAACATGATCTTGCCTGATGCGGCGCCGGGGCTGGCGGGCAGACCCTTGGTCAGCACATCGCGTGCGGCCTTGGGGTCCAGCGTGGGGTGCAAAAGCTGATCCAGCGCACCCGGATCAACCCGAAGCACCGCTTCTTCTTCGCTAATCAGCCCTTCGGCGGCCATATCGACAGCGATTTTGAGCGCAGCTTTGGCAGTGCGCTTGCCGCTGCGCGTTTGCAGCATCCAGAGAACACCGCGCTCCACGGTGAACTCAATATCCTGCATGTCGCGATAGTGATTTTCTAGCGTGTCGAACACATTACCGAGTTCGGTAAAGGTTTCGGGCATCGCCTCTTCCATCGACAAAGGCTTGGCACCAGCGCGCTCACGGGCAGCTTTGGTGAGATATTGCGGTGTGCGGATTCCCGCCACAACATCTTCACCCTGCGCATTAATCAGCCATTCGCCATACCAAGCGCGCTCGCCGGTGGCCGGATCGCGGGTAAAGGCCACGCCGGTAGCCGAGGTTTCGCCCATATTTCCGAAAACCATGGCCTGCACATTGACAGCCGTGCCCCATTCAGCGGGGATGCTGTTAAGACGGCGATAGACTTTGGCGCGGTCGCTTTCCCAGCTTTCAAACACGGCGCCAATCGCGCCCCATAGTTGATCGCGCGGCGCTTGTGGAAAAGGCGCACCGGTTTCGCGCGCTACAATGGCCTGATATTCGGCAACCAGCGTCTGCCAATCTTCCGCTGTCATTTCCGTATCAAGGAAGAAGCCTTTGTCTTCCTTGGCGATTTCAAGCGCCTCTTCAAATTCGGCATGGTCAAGACCCATGACGACATCGGCATACATTTGAATGAAGCGGCGATAGCTGTCCCAAGCGAAACGCGCATCGCCCGATGCGGCCGCCAGACCTTTCACCGTTTCATCATTCAGGCCCAGATTCAGAACCGTGTCCATCATGCCCGGCATGGACACCCGCGCACCAGAGCGCACAGACACCAGCAAGGGATCCGCTGCATCGCCAAAAGTCTTGCCCGTGATGGCTTCGATATGCGCAATGCCGCTCACCACCTCTTCTGCCAGACCATCAGGGAATTTCTCCCCTTCAGCATAATAAGCGGTGCAGACTTCGGTGGTGATCGTAAAGCCCGGAGGCACTGGCAGGCCGATAGACGCCATTTCAGCAAGGTTGCTTCCCTTGCCGCCCAGCAATTCCTTCGCACGTTCGGCTGTAGTGGCGGATCCGCCGAACAAATGCACCATCGTCGTCATGTCACTCTCCTGCTGTCCTATTCGGACCTTTCGCGGGCAATAGTTATGCTATTCCACTTGGTCGAGCTAATTTTCTGCTGCACCCCAAAAGGGGCTGACCAAGTTTAGCCTTCGATCTTGGAAAAATCCGCCACGCCCTGCACCGCTGCCCGGAAACGGACAAGCAAACCAAGGCGATAGGCACGAACTGCGCTATCCGGATCATTGACCATCACATCGTCAAAAAATGCATCAATCGGTGCCCGCAAACTTGCCAAAACAGCCATGGCATCACCAAAGCGTTCATCGGCAATCGCCTGATGCGCCGCTGGCTCCGCAGGTGCCAGCGCATCAGCAAGCTGAGCATCGGTGGGCGTTGGCGCATTGGCCGCAGAGGCATCATTGATTTCGCCAGCCTGCTTCAAAATATTGGCCGCGCGCTTGTAACCCGCCAGCAAATTGGCGCCATCGTCGCTTGCCATAAAGCTTTGCAACGCTTTTACGCGGGCCAGATTGCCCAATATATCGTCTTTGCAGGTGGCCGATCCGAAAACGGCATCAATCAAATCATGACGCACACCAGCTTCGCGTTGCTGAACTTTCAGCCGATCGACCAGAAAGGCCGGTACAGCGAGCCGAAGTTCCGCACCCAGATGATCCTGAACCCAAGCCTCAAAAGCAGGGGCATCCAGCCTGCTTTGCATTTGGCTGGCAAGCAGATCGCCGACCTTTTCTGCCGCTTGGCCAATATCCATGCGCAGCTGATTTTTCAGCAGCAATTCGATGATGCCCAGCGCCGCGCGGCGTAGCGCAAAAGGATCGCGCGATCCGGTTGGCCGTTCCTGAATGATGAAAAAGCTGACCAGCGTATCCAGCTTATCGGCCAGCGCCAGCGCCACGGTGACAGGCGCCGTCGGCACTTCATCACCCTGCCCCATCGGTTTATAATGATCCCGCACGGCATCGGCGACGGCTTCCGGCAAGCCTTCAGCGCGGGCATAATATCCGCCCATCAGCCCTTGTAGCTCGGGAAACTCACCGACCATTTCCGTGACCAGATCAGCCTTGGCGAGCGAAGCCGCCTGCCGAGCCAGCGCAGGATCACAATCTGGCACAATCTCTATTGCCAGCCATTCGGCCAAATCGGCGACGCGGGATACTTTATCGGCGACCGAGCCCAATTTTTCATGGAAAGTGATGTTGCCGAGCTTCTGGGCATGATCGGCCAGCGTCTGGCGTTGATCTTGCTCCCAAAAGAAACGTGCGTCGGCGAGGCGCGCCGCCAACACTTTCTCGTTCCCCGCGACAATTTCCTTGCCGCCATCATGGGCCGCAATATTGGCGGTGCACACAAAGGCATCGGCCAATTGGCCCTGCGCATCATGGACCACGAAATATTTCTGGTTCACGCGCGCTGAAAGCTGGATCACCTCCGCCGGCACGGCGAGAAACGCTTCGTCAAAACGGCCCAGCAGCGGCACCGGCCACTCCGTCAGCCCCGCATTTTCAATCACCAACCCTTCATCTTCAACCAGTGTCAAACCGGCTTCGGAAGCGGCCTGAACGGCACCATCACGAATAATCTGCTGCCGTTCTTCCTGATCGATCAACACAAAGGCGGTGCGCAATTTGGTGGCATAGTCGGCAGGATTGGCGATGGAAATTTCACTGGGCGCATGAAAACGGTGGCCGCGCGTGGTCCGGCCCGAAGCTATGCCCGCAATCTCACATGCGACGACATCGTCGCCGAATAGCGCAACAATGCCAGAGAGAGGCCGCACCCAACGCAGGCTTTCACTGCTGGTGCTGGCTTTGCCCCAGCGCATCGACTTTGGCCATGTAAAGGCGCGAATAATAGCCGGGATCGCTGCAGCGAGCACCTCTTTCGTTTCTCGCCCCGGCTTGTTGATAACGGCGAACCAAATACCATCCCGGTCTTCCAATTGATCCTGCGTCAGCCCGGTTTTGCGCAAAAAGCCTTCAAGCGCCTGAGGCGGCGCACTGCTGCGCGGCCCTTTAACCTCTTCGCTAACAGCGGCGGTGGAAAGGGCTAGGTTTTTGGCAAGCAGCGCCAAGCGGCGCGGTGTGGACCAGATGCAAAGATCGCCCACTTCAAGCCCGGCAGTGGCCATTTGCGCGCGGAATAATTTTTCCAGTTCGGCGCGAGCCGCCGCCTGCATCCGTGCGGGGATTTCTTCGCTGCGCAATTCCAGCAGGAAATCGGCGGTGTTTGCGCTACCATCGGTAGCCAATTTGGCGCTCATGTCGCTCATAGCGTCCACCCCGGATATTTCGCGGTCCAAACATCAGATTGGCTATCAATCCAGGCCTTGCAACTGCCCTTCGCTAGATCACGAACACGGGCCATATAATTGGCCCGCTGCTGCACGCTGATAACGCCGCGCGCCTGCAACAGGTTGAACAAGTGACTGGCCTCAATCGCCTGATCATAGGCAGCTAAAGGAACGCCTGCGGCAATCGCACGCTGGCACTCAGCTTCAGCGGCACGAAAACCGGCAAACAAACTGTCTGTATCCGCAACCTCGAAATTCCATTTCGAAAATTGCCGTTCATTTTCCAGATACACATCGCCATAGCTCAGCCCTGCGACATCGCCGACTGGATCGGAAAAGCGCAGATCATAAACATTGTCGACATTCTGGATATACATAGCGAGCCGCTCCAACCCATAGGTCAGCTCACCCGCGACGGGTTTGCAATCAAAGCCGCCCATCTGCTGGAAATAGGTGAATTGCGTCACCTCCATACCATCGCACCAGACTTCCCAGCCCAGCCCCCAAGCACCCAAGGTCGGCGATTCCCAATCATCCTCAACAAAGCGGATATCATGCAGCATCGGATCAATACCAATTGCCGCAAGACTGCCCAGATATTGCTCCTGCAAATCGGCAGGCGATGGTTTCAGAATGACCTGATATTGGTAATAATGCTGCAGGCGATTGGGGTTTTCGCCATAACGCCCATCGGTTGGGCGGCGGCTAGGCTGAACATAAGCCACATTCCAAGGCTCTGGCCCCAGACTGCGCAGCGTGGTCGCCGGATGGAAAGTTCCTGCGCCAACGCGCATATCATATGGTTGCAAAATCGCGCATCCCCGCTCTGCCCAATAGGCATGCAGGGTCAGGATCATATCCTGAAAACTCAGCGGTTGCTTGGCTTCGGCATTCGCCACGGCCCATTCCCCTTCGCAGGTGCAAAAAAGTCGCTTGCGCATTGGCGCAGCAAGGCCGCATGGTCAAGGGGGCAGCCTAGATCCAGCCCGCCGCAAAACGGTCTAAACGCGATTTTCTACAGTTGATTTACATTGCCTTTGCAAAGCTTAAGGATAGCGAAGATGAAACATGCGTTCAAATCCGCTTCTGCTAGCCTACTGCTTACCGCAGCCTGTTTTCTGGGCCTCAGTCCCGCCTATCCCACCGCGGCTTCTGCCACGATCGCTTTGGATCAGCGCGAAGATGCTGCGGCGCTATCGACGCCGGGGCCGGCGCTTTGGGTGCTGAAAGATGACGATAGCATCATCTATTTATTTGGCTCCATTCATGCTCTGCGCGACGGCGTGCCATGGCTAACCCCCACCATCAGGCAGGCCTTTGATGACGCCCATACGCTGGTGCTGGAAACTATTATCCCCGAAAATGCAGGCGCGATGCAGGCCAAGCTGATGCAGCACGCAACCTCAAGCGATGCCAAACCCTTATCAGACCGTCTGCAACCCGAAGACCGCGCCGCCTATCATGCAGCGCTGGCCTTTTATACCATTCCTGCTGCTGCATTTGATCGGTTTCAGCCATGGTATGCCGCGACCAATCTTTCGATGCTGCCTGCTTTGCAGGCTGGATATAATCCCGCTCGAGGGGTGGAGGCGCGCCTGACTATGTTGGCGAAGGGGAGCGGCAAACCGGTCGAGGCTCTAGAAACACTGGACCAGCAATTGGGAATTTTTGCAAAAATTTCTGATGCTGCGCAAATCCAATATCTTAACGACAGTGTTAAACTACACGCGGAAACAACCGCCATGTTCGATAAGCTAGTGAGCTATTGGCTGGGCGGCGAGGCCGATGCCTTGGGCGAGATGATGAATGCGGCGCTGCAATCATCACCACAATTGGCAGAAGCCTTACTCTATCAACGCAATGAAAATTGGGCCGAGCAACTGCAAGCGCGGCTTGAGCGGCCCGGCGCGCAATTTGTCGCCGTTGGTGCTGGCCATTTAAGCGGGGATCGCAATGTGCAATATTATCTGGCTCAGCGCGGCTTGACCGTCGAGCGCCTAGCCGATTGAAGCCCCAGAAGGCGGTGTTTAATGCCGCAGAGATGATTGTTCAGGATCAGGCAGGCCATATGTGATGAAGGCGCGAAATAAAATTATCGCGGCGATGTCCGCCGCCCTGCTATCCGTGGCCCTGCTATGGGCAGCCTTATTCTTCGACTATGGCAGCTACTTTGGAAAACAACAAACCGCTCATCCTGCCTTGTGGCTGGTGACAAGTGGCGAGACAAAAATCTATCTGTTGGGCTCGATGCACGCCCTTCCCCGCAATATGTTATGGCAAGATCAAGCGATCACGAAAGCGATGGATGAGGCGGAAACATTGGTGCTGGAATTGTCTCCAGCGGAATCAGCCAAAGCAGGCGCGATTTTCAATGAACTCGCCCCGCGCTCTACCCCAATCGCTCTGGAACAGCGCCTTTCGCCTTCGGACCTTGCCGCCTTTCATGCCATGCCCAAGGCAACACGCACCCTCTTTGCCGACAATCTGGATGATTGGGCAATACTGTTGATGATGGGCCAGAAAGCGGCCCGTGATGCGCGGCTGAAAGCCGAATTTGGTGTCGAAGCAGGACTGACGCGCTATTTTAAATCGCACGACAAAAAGATCATCGGTCTCGAAAATGCCAGAAATCAATTGATGATGTTTGAAACCTTGGATGAAAGCAGCCAGAAAATGCTGCTCGCCCAAGCGCTGCAAAAGGCCGGCTCGACTGCTAAAGATATTGATGCCCTGCTCTCCTCATGGGCGCGCGGCGATCTGATAGGGTTGGAACAACGCGTCAACGAAGATGTCGAAAATATCGAGCCTGCTTATAAAACCCTGATCCTAGATCGAAATTTGCAATGGGCTGACTGGGTGGACGCCCAAATGAGCCGCGGCCCAACATTGTTGATCGCGGTTGGCGCCGGCCATATGGTGGGGGATCAGGGCCTGCCTTCCCTGTTGCAAAAAAAAGGCTATCAGGTGCAGCGCTTGCAGTAACGATCAGGCGCGGCCTAGTCTTCAAGAGCAACTCACGCGATAGACTTGCAATTTTGTGAATTTGCCGTTATCCGCGCGCCTTCCGCCATGGTCATCCCTGGAGGCGTGGCGGACTGTGTAGAGACAAGCTCGGAGAATGAATATGAGCGATCAGCTGACGCTGACAGCAGAGACGCGTGAGCGCGCTGGCAAGGGAGCCTCGCGTGAATTGCGTCGCAATGGCCGAGTACCGGCTGTTATTTATGGCGGCAAAGAAGAGCCGCAGATCATCCACGTTGAAGAAAAGCTGCTGATGAAGCAGTTGATGACCGGCGTTTTCTTTAACTCGGTCGTGATGATCGACGTTGATGGCAAAAAAGTTCGCACCCTGCCCAAGGATGTGGCTTTCCATCCGGTTAAAGATCGTCCGATCCATGTGGACTTTCTGCGCATCGCCAAAAATGCGACCCTTCAGGTTGCTGTCCCTGTTCTGTTTGAAAACGAAGAAGCATCGCCTGGCCTGAAGCGTGGCGGCGTGCTGAACGTGGTTCGTCACGAACTGGAACTGATCGTTGATGCCAGCAGCATCCCAGATCAGATTGTGATCGACGTTACCGGCTATGAAGTTGGTGACTCCATCCACATCAGCATGGTCAACCTGCCTGAAGGCGTGGAAAGCGCGATCACCGATCGTGACTTCACCATTGCTACCATCGTTGCTCCATCGGCGTTGAAGTCTGAAGACGGCGACACCACCAAGGAAGACGAAGCAGAAGCTTAATTTTGGCATTCGGCCCTTTCCCTGCGCTATAAGCCATGGGGAAAGGGCCAGCTATTTTCAGGCCCTGCGGAGCAGTAAAATATGTCTATGCAATTGTGGGTCGGCCTTGGGAATCCCGGGGGCCAATATGCGATGCATCGTCATAATATCGGCTTCATGGCCGCAGACGTTATCGCCGAATCCTATCATTTTTCTTCACCTGCGAAAAAATTTCAGGGCTGGATCCAAGAAGGTCGCATTGGCGCTCAGCGTATTTTGCTGTTGAAGCCCGCCACTTTCATGAACGAAAGCGGGCGCAGCGTTCGTGCCGCACTGGATTTCTATAAATTAACCCCTGAAGATGTAACCGTTTTTTACGACGAGCTTGATCTGTTGCCGATGAAGGTGAAGGTCAAACATGGCGGCGGCGCAGCCGGGCATAATGGCATTCGCAGCATGATCCAGCATATTGGCGAGAATTTTCGTCGTATACGGCTGGGCATCGGCCATCCGGGCCAGAAAGAACGCGTCACAGGCCATGTGCTGGGCAATTTCCACAAAAGCGAGATAGAACCGCTGACCGACCTGCTTGGCGCCATCGCAGCAGAGGCGGGCTGGCTAGCGGATGGCAATGATGTGCGCTTTCAAAGCGATCTTGCCCTGCGCTTGCAGGATTAACCTATTAAGCCGCGCGGCACTATCGCCCCTTAAGGTGCTAACAGCACCAACCACGCTGGATCTCAGGCCTGCACTTAAGGCCACACAAATGGCATCTGGAATTCACACCGCCCAACGGCTAAGGGCGGGCCTCTCACCAAATCGATCGGACGAAATATGGGTTTTAAATGTGGCATCGTCGGGCTGCCGAATGTTGGCAAGTCCACCCTGTTTAACGCGCTGACGGAAACGCAGGCAGCACAGGCAGCCAATTATCCTTTTTGCACTATCGAGCCCAATGTCGGCAATGTCTCCGTTCCTGACGAGCGCCTAGACCAGCTCGCCCAGATCGCTGGCAGCCAGAAAACCATTCCAACCCAGCTTGCCTTTGTCGACATCGCTGGCCTTGTGCGCGGCGCCTCCAAAGGCGAAGGGCTGGGAAATCAGTTTCTGGGCAATATCCGTGAAGTAGACGCCATTGTTCATGTGCTGCGCTGCTTCGAGGATGATGATATTCAGCATGTCGAAAATAAGGTCGACCCGGTCGCCGATGCGGATACGGTGGATACCGAACTGCTATTGTCGGATCTGGAAAGCTTGGAAAAGCGCGTCCCTGCTCTGCAGAAAAAAGCCAATGGCGGCGACAAGGAAGCCAAAGCGTTGGTTTCCGTCCTTTCCCGCACGCTGGAATTGCTGCGCGAAGGCAAGCCCGCGCGCTTGACCGTGCCGCAAGACGATGAAGAAGCGCGCTTGCTGCGCCAAGCGCAACTGCTGACGTCCAAGCCCGTGCTTTATGTGTGCAACGTCGAAGAAAGCTCGGCCGCCAATGGTAATGCGCTGAGTGAGGCTGTTTTTGCCCGGGCGAAAGCCGAAGGCGCACAGGCCGTGATCGTTTCCGCTGCGATTGAAAGCGAGTTGGTGGCGATGGAAGCGGATGAGCGGGTGATGTTCCTAGAAGAAATGGGGCTGAACGAAGCCGGGCTGGTGCGTGTGATCCGCGCTGGCTATGAACTGCTGCAATTGCAGACATTTTTCACCGTCGGCCCGAAAGAAGCGCGGGCATGGACAGTCCATAAGGGCGCATCAGCACCTGAAGCCGCAGGCGAAATCCATTCGGATTTCCAAAAAGGCTTTATCCGCGCAGAAACCATTGCGTTTGACGATTATGTGACACTGGGCGGCGAAGCGCGGGCCCGCGAAGCGGGTAAGCTGCGGGCCGAAGGAAAAGCCTATATTGTGCAAGACGGCGACGTGATGCACTTCCTTCACAGCTGATCCTTCACTGCTGAAGAAAGTTCATGGCTGCGATATTGTCCGGCCGCCATGATATTCATTCAAGGGCTGCCTTTCATCACATGATGAGGCAGCCCTTTTCTGTTCATGATCATTCTCAACGGCTCTGCGGCTTGGCCCATAGAAGCGATGTTTTTAAGATGTCACATATATCGGTCTATGGATGAAAATTGTGATTCTTTCCGCCGGAGCTGGTTTGCATGTTCAATCGCCGTAACTTCCTTGCCACCGCAGCCTTGGCGGGTCTCGCTGCCCCTGCGATTGTGCGGGCGCAGGGGATGCTGCGAGATTATCCTTTCCAATTGGGTGTCGCCGCCGGTGATCCGGCCAGTGACGGCTTTGTAATCTGGACAAGGCTGGCGCCAGAGCCGCTCGCGCTTCATGGCGGTATGCCGCGCGTGAACGTGCCGGTTGAGTGGGAAGTGGCGACCGACGGCAGCTTCCGAAATATTGTCGCACAAGGCACGACATTGGCGCGCCCGGAGTTGGCGCATAGCGTGCATGTGGAATTGCACGGCTTACAACCCAACCGCCCCTATCATTATCGCTTTACGGCTGCTGGCGAACGCAGCCTGCATGGCCGCGCCCGCACCTTGCCTGCCGCGGGAGCCAAGGTGGATGCGGTGAAATTCGGTGTGGCAGGCTGCCAACATTATGAGGCGGGCTATTTCGGTGCCTATCGCCATTTGGCGAAGGAGGATCTGGCCTTCGTTTATCATTATGGCGATTTCATTTATGAATATAGCAGTGACTATGTGTTCAGCGATGGCTTACCTGCCCGGCCCGTTCGCAAACATGCCTATCGATCCTTGCATGATGTGAATGAATTTCGCCTCGCTTATTCTCAGCAGTTAACCGATGTGGATTTGCAGGCCGCGCGCTCTGTCCATGCCTTTCTCTCCAGCTTCGATGATCATGAAATTGTGAATGACTGGGTTTCGGATATCCACAATTGGAAATTCGGCCTGCCCGGCAATGATCCGGACGCCGCTCCGCCGGAAGTGTTCGCGCTTAAGAAACAGGCCGCGATGCAAGCTTGGTATGAGCATATGCCTGTTCGCCGCGCTTTATTGCCCCGCAATGGCATGGTGGCGTTGAACCGCGAATTTCGGGTGGGCGATTTGATGGCGATGCAATTGCTGGATACCCGCCAATATCGCGATGATCAGCCCTGCGAGGATGGGTTCAAGCCCGCCTGCCCAGAAGTGTTTGCGAAAAATGCGCAGGTGTTGGGCAAGGCGCAGGAGGATTGGCTAGGCCGCAATCTGGCCAAAGGCGGCGCGACATGGAATGCACTGGCCCAGCAAGTGACGATGATGTCGCTTGATCGCCGACGCTTTGCGGATGAGAAGGAAAAAATCCTCAATCTCGATAGCTGGGCTGGCTATGAAGCCCCGCGCGAACGAATGCTGCAGCGCATGGCCGGGCTGAACAATATGGTGGTTCTTACCGGGGACGAGCATCAGAATTTCTGCGGTGACTTGGTCTATAAAGACAAGATCGTCGGCGCCGAATGTGTCGCCACCTCTATCTCCAGCGGCGGCGATGGCAGCGACAAGCGCGCAGGCACCGATGCCTGGCTGGCCCGCAATCCCGAACTGAAATTTGCCAATGATCAGCGCGGCTATGTACTTTGCGATGTGAACCGCGATGCCTGGCAAACCCATTTCATGGTGGTCGATAAGGTCAGCACACCGACCAACATCCTATCCAAGCGGGCCACGGCTGTGGTCGAGCGGGATCGCGCCGGGATCAAAATGGCCTGAAGCAACGGGCCGCGTGGTTATCATCTCAGAAATATAGGCCAGAAATAGAGACATTATATAAAATGGGCTGCGCTCCATACGAAGCGCAGCCCATCTTGTTTCCGAGGAAAATCCGCTAGATCAGAAGCGGAAGTTCACGCCAACCTTATAGAGGTTGGTGCTGAGGTCAAAATTACGGTCGCCCGTGAAGTTTGGATCCGTATTCCACAGGGGGTCATCGATGTTGACAGTCTTCTTGCCATAATCGACGTAGTTATATTCGCCCTTGATGCTGATATTGTCGTTCACAGCAACTTCAACACCGCCGCCGAGGACATAACCGATGCGGGTTTTGCTGGCTTCGTTGTAGAATGCGCTATTCGCATTCAGGGTGCTGCAACGACCAATTGCAGCAGTGTTCAGCGCGCCGTCGCAACCAATGCCATGCTTGGTATCAGCAATGGCGAGACCACCGGTCAGATAGACCAGAGCCTTTTCGCCGCCATAACCAGCGCGCGCGCGCAGCGTGCCCGAGGTACGGATGCTGTCACGGCCATAATATGCGCTGTAACGGTTTGCGAAAGTATCGCGATCCAACCACTTCTTTTCGTTCTTACCGAAGGTCACATCGGCTTCGATACCATAGACGAAGTTGCCATTCTGGCGGTTGTAACCAGCCTGAATGCCGCCCAGCCAGCCATCGATATCCTGCTTGGCAGCGCTAGCATTGTCCACATCTTGAACCTTGCCGTCGCCATAGGCGCCATGGGCACCGATGTAAGGGCCCTGCCAACGACCTTCTTGAGCGTTCGCGCTGGTGGCGAGTGCAGCGGTCGCGAGGACCAACGTTGCAACAGTAGTTTTCAACATAGAAAATCCCTTCCTTAGATTTACTGGGCGCTAAATGCTATTTTGAGAGCTGCTCTGTCAACAGCTGTGACGAAAAGCGCATAGCTTCGACAAAATCTGTGTTGATATTACAACATTAGAGATGCCGCAGAACCATATCATTTCTCTTAAGTCCCTGTTCGCCTCGTGCGCGGATTATTTGATAATGGATCGAAAATTCAAGCAATTCCGTTCTATTACGCCTCATCACATGCCATTGCCGACGTTTATCCAGACCCTTTTCGCATTCAATGGTTCCATGCGGGGCATGAAAGAAAATCAAAAATCTGCAATAAGTGTGACCGATTTTCATCAGGCGTTAAGCTTTGCACTGGCTCTAGCTGCCGATATTGCTCATTTCCGGCCGAACAGACGCTCCACATCCCCCATGGCCAGTTTGACCCAGGTTGGGCGTCCATGATTGCATTGACCGCTATGCGGCGTCACTTCCATCTGCCTGAGCAAAGCGTTCATTTCGGCAACACTTAAAACACGCCCGGCACGCACGGAGCCATGGCAAGCCATCGTCGCGGCGACCAGCTCCACCCGCTCAGAAAGACCCAGCGCCGCATCATAACCAGCCAAATCGTCTGCAATATCTGCGACCAATTTCTGGCTATCAACCGCACCCAGCATCGCTGGCGTGCCCCGCACCATCACCGCCGCCGGACCAAAGCGCTCTAGCTCTACGCCAAGTTCCCGCAGCTGCGCAGAAGCAGCCTCCAGCCGGTCGCAGGCAGGTTCATCCAATTCCACCACCTCTGGCAACAGCAAGCCTTGCGCCGCGATGGCTTGCCCATCCATGCCGCGCTTCAACTGTTCCAGCACCAGCCGTTCATGGGCGGCATGTTGGTCCACGATCACCAAGCCATCCTCTGCCTCGGCCACAATATAGGTGCGCGCAATCTGGCCGCGCGCGACCCCCAAGGGATGGCTTTCGCTTTCCGGCACCTCTGCCTGCGCTTCTTCGGCCCTTCCGGATAAGGGCGCCGGTGCGCCAGTGAAGCTGGTCGCCCGATCATAAACATAGGCTTGATGCGTGCCCGCTTCCGGCGTGCCAAATAAGGGCGAGGCTGCGGACGGATGTGTGGCTTCTCCAAAGGTGGAGCTGGGTGAAGAGGATATGGCCCCGCCAGACGGCGCGAAAAACAATCCAGATTGGCGATTATCCGGCGCCACAGGTTCCTGCTGCCAAGCGGCCAGGGCGGCCTCTGCCGGGCGCTGAACCGCGCGAAAGCCATGTTCATCCAATGATCGACGCAGGCCGCCGACGATCAAGCCCCGGATCAACTGGGGATCACGAAAGCGCACCTCTGTTTTGGCCGGATGCACATTCACGTCCACCTCGCGCGGCGGAACATCCAGAAACAGCGCCACCACCGGGTGCCGATCCCGCGCGAGCAGATCCGCATAGGCCGCGCGCAAGGCGCCCACCAACAAGCGATCCTTAACCGGACGCCCGTTCACGAACAGATATTGATGATCCGCAACACCGCGATTGTAAGTCGGCAAGCTGATCACACCGCCCAGATAAACGTCCCCCCGCGCCAGATCCACGCCGATGCTGTTGCTAGCAAGATCGCGGTGGGTCAGCGCCGCAACGCGGCTCAATTGATCCTGATCGCCCTGCACATCCAACACGCGGCGTCCATCATGCTCCAACTGAAACGCAATATCTGGCCGCGCCATGGCCAAGCGGCGCACCACATCAAGGCAGGCGGCATATTCGCTGCGGGGCGTGCGCATGAATTTTCGCCGCGCCGGAATGCGGGAAAAAATATCCTCGACCACCACCCTTGTGCCCGGCGCCAAAGCGGCAGGCCCCTCACTCACCACCACGCCATTATCCACTACCCGTCGCCAACCATCGGCGCCAGCAACCCGGCTTTCCAGTGTCATCCGGGCGACGCTGGCAATGGAAGGCAAGGCCTCTCCACGAAATCCCAAGGTGGCCACATCTTCAATCGCATCATCAGGCAATTTTGATGTCGCATGGCGTTCCAGTGCCAAAGCCATTTCGGCCGGCGTCATGCCGCAGCCATTATCTTCGATTTCAAGGCGAGCGAGGCCCCCCTCGCTGATTCGCATCGATATTCGATTCGCGCCAGCATCTATGGCGTTTTCAAGAAGTTCTTTCAGCGCTGCGGCTGGTCTTTCGACCACTTCACCGGCAGCGATCCGGTTAACGAGCATTTCGGGGAGACGGCGTATTGACATAGGCTTTCACCTAGCGCAGTCGAACGGAAATCGCGACCCATCCGGTCCAGCATATTTCCTTTTTCGTCGATCCTTGCGATGGTGGTGAAATATTGCCACAACAAAGGCTTGCTATCGGGTGATGTTGCGTCAATTTCACACTTGGTTTGGTGGCCCGCCCGGCGCTGCCGCTTCGGATGACAGGAAGCTGTATTGATGTCCTTCTTTTCGCGCTGGTTAAAATTCAACTCTCAAGACATGGCAATCGACTTGGGCACCGCCAACACCGTGGTTTATGTGCGCGGTAAAGGCATTGTGCTGAACGAGCCGTCGGTCGTCGCTATGGAAACACTGAATGGGCACCGGCGCGTGAAGGCTGTTGGTGATGACGCCAAGCTGATGATGGGCAAAACCCCCGCCAGTATCGAGGCTATTCGCCCCCTGCGCGATGGTGTGATCGCCGATATTGACGTCGCCGAACAGATGATCAAACATTTCATCACCAAGGTTCATGGCGGCAAGCCCAACGCTTTTCGTAGCCCGGAAATCGTCATTTGCGTGCCCTCCGGCTCCACCAGTGTTGAACGCCGGGCCATTCGCGATGCCGCATCCAATGCCGGGGCCAGCGAAGTCTATCTGATCGAAGAACCCATGGCGGCGGCGATTGGCGCGGACATGCCCGTGACCGAGCCTATCGGCTCAATGGTCGTCGATATTGGTGGCGGCACCACGGAAGTCGCCGTTCTCAGCCTGCGCGGCCTGGCTTATACCACCTCGGTGCGGGCGGGCGGTGACAAGATGGACGAAGCGATCGTTTCTTATGTGCGCCGACATCATAATTTGTTAATTGGTGAATCGACGGCAGAACGGATCAAGAAAGATTATGGTATTGCCCGTGTGCCGGATGATGGCATCGGCTTGACGATCCACATCAAGGGCCGCGATCTGGTCAATGGCGTACCCAAGGAAATTTCTATCAATCAAGCGCAAATCGCCGAAGCGCTGGCCGAACCCATCGGCACCATCGTGGAGGGTGTGCGGGTTGCGCTGGAAAATACCGCGCCGGAACTGGCCGCCGACATTGTCGATCAAGGCATTGTGCTGACGGGTGGCGGCGCGCTGATCCGCGAACTGGATGAACTGCTTCGCGATGCGACCGGCCTGCCCGTCACCGTAGCGGAAGATCCTTTGACCTGCGTTGCGATTGGCACGGGACGCGCCTTGGAAGACCCAGCATTTCGCGGCGTGCTTCAGCAAGCCTGACGTAAAGGAACGTCGTGGCAAGCCCGGCACATCATCGCTCAGGGCAATCTAGAAAGGCCCAGCTCAGCCTGTTCATAGCTTATGTCATTGCTGTGACAGGAGCTGTGGCCGGGCTGCTTCTGGCGGTGCTCTCTGTGGCGGATCCGGTGGGGTTCGCCACATTGCGTATTGCTGTGCATGAAGCAACAGCGCCCGTCGCGCGGGTATCCCGCCAGATGATGGGATCCCTATCCGGCGTCGATGACACGGTATCCGCCTATGTGCAGGCCGGAAATCAAAACCGCCGCTTGCGCAAAGAATTGGCCGATGCCCGCCGCCAACTGGTCGCCACCAGCGCGATGCAGGAAGAAAACCGGCAGCTGAAGGGCCTGTTGAAGCTGCAGGAAACGGATAAGATGAGCATCGCTTCCGGCTATTTGCTGACATCCAATTCCACCAGCACCAAAAGGCTGGCCCTGCTCAGCATCGGGCGCAACATGGGCGCGGCTGCGGGCCAGCCTGTTCGCGCGGCAGATGGGCTGATCGGGCGAATCCTCGTTTCAGGACCTTCTGTGTCGCAAGTCTTGTTGCTCAGCGACGTGGACAATGTCGTGCCGGTACGGCGCGCGCGCGATGGCTTGCCTGCCCAGCTATCCGGCAATGGCAGCGGCGATCTGGAAGTGCGCACCTTGAATGTCGCCAACAATCCTTTCCGGCCCGGCGACATTTTGGTAACGTCTGGCACCGGCGGCATGTATCCGCCCAACATACCGGTCGCTATTGTGATGCGGCGGAAAGATGATGGCGCTGTGGCCCGCCCGCTGGCAGACCCTGCCAAGGTGGACGCCGTATCGGTGTTGCGGCCTTATACAGCCAGCAATATTGAGGCGCAGTCCATTCCCGATGCCGATCCCTCTGCACCGCGACCCGAAGCAGCGCCGTGACAGAACATCGACCCGATATTGGTGAGCCTGCCCCCTATTGGCGCACCCATTCTATTCCTGTCATCACGGTTATTTTTGCGTCTGCCCTGCCCACCATGCTGCCGCTTATCGCAAGCTCTCCGGTGCTGCCGCCGATGGGCCTGCTGATATTTCTGAGTTGGCAATTGCTGCGAACGGAAATGTGGCCCGTCTGGATTGGCTTGCCGCTGGGACTGGCAGATGATCTGTTCAGTGGTGCACCAATTGGCACCGCAATCTTCCTGTGGACGATCACCAGCATCCTCATCCATTATCTGTCACAAAAGATATTGTGGCGGACCTTTTGGCATGATTGGTTGATTGCCGCGATTTGCATCGCGCTGATCCAAACACTATCCGCCAAATTCAGTCACCCACACGCCGAATGGGGCCGGATGGCGATGATTGTGGCGCCGCAAATCATCGCATCCATCTTGCTTTTTCCTATTTTTATGCGCCTTGTAGGATCATTCGACCGATTTCGTTTGAAACGGCGATAATGTCCTATCGAAACATATTAGCATGATCCGCAAAAAATCCCCGATAACCGAAGCATCCCGGGGCTTCACCTTTACGCGCCGGTCACTGGTGATCGGTGGCGGGCAAGCTCTGCTCGGCACCGCATTGGCGGCCCGCCTTGCTTATGTCGCGGTGGTCGAGAATGATCGTTATGTCCTGCAATCCGATAGCAATCGGATCAATCTAACCATGGTTCCGCCGCGTCGCGGCTGGATTGTCGACCGCAACGGCAAGCCTTTGGCGGATAATCGGGTGTCGCTACGTGTTGATATCATCCCTGATCGGCTACAGAAACGCGATTTAGTGCTGGGCCGCCTGCAAACCCTATTGCGACTGGACGGTGATCAGATGGAACGGATCAACCGCGACCTCAATCAGGCATCCGGTTTCCAGCCCGTCGCAGTGAAGGAATATCTCAGCGAGGAAGATTATTCCTCAATCCTAGTGCGCTTGCCAGACCTTCCGGGCATCGCACCGCAACGCGGCTTTGCCCGCAGCTATCCCGCCGGGGCGGCGGTTGGCCATTTGATCGGCTATGTCGGCACGCCCAATGCCGAAGAATATAAGCAAGCGCGTGACCCGCTTTATATCACACCCGGCTTCAAGATCGGCAAAGACGGGCTCGAGAAATATTTTGAGCCGATGCTGAAAGGCAAGCCCGGCGCAAAGCGGGTGGAAGTGACAGCGCGCGGCAAGGTTGTGCGTGAACTCAGCACTCAGCAGGATCAGCAAGGCAAGACGGTTCACCTGACCATTGATGCCGATCTACAGGAATATGCCGCGCGGCGCATGGGAACGGAATCCGGTGCGGCCGTCGTCATCGATTGCACCAATGGCGATATTTTATCCTTTGTTTCCATGCCCAGCTTTGATCCCAACAGCTTTTCAGATGGGATTAGCAGCAATGAATATAAATGGTTGATGGGCGATGATCATCAGCCTTTGATCAACAAAGCCACAAGGGGCCTTTATCCGCCTGGCTCCACGTTGAAGCCGATGGCCATCATTGCCGCCATTGAGGCTGGCATAGATCCCGGTCAGCGACACAATTGCGGCGGCGGCTATCGGCTTGGAAACCGTTTTTTCCGTTGTATGGGCAATCATGGCAGCATTGATATGCCAACCGCGATCGAAAAAAGCTGCAACAGCTATTTTTACTGGTTGGGCCATCAGCTGGGCTATGACGCCATTGCGCCCGTCGCACGCCTGCTGGGCCTGGGCGAGGAATATCAACTCGCAGGTAGCAACCAGCGCTATGGCACTATTCCCGACAGCGCATGGAAAATGAAGCGCTTCAACCAGAAATGGTCCGCATCGGATTCTCTCAATGCCGTTATCGGCCAAGGCTATGTCCTCGCCAATCCGTTGCAATTGGCGGTGATGACCGCCCGCATGGCATCTGGCGTCCAGCTTTACCCTCGCCTCATCAATCGTGAATTCGAAAATAAGCCGCTGCCCTTTAAGGAGGAATCGCTAGCGGTAGCCCGAGCGGGTATGAACCGCGTGGTCAATGGCGCCGGAACGGGGGCACGCAGCCGCTTGCCGCTGGATGGCATTACCATGGCCGGAAAAACCGGAACGGCACAGGTCCGAGGTCTCTCATCCGGATCCCGCGGTCAAAGCGGCGCGTGGAAATATCGCGATCACGGCCTGTTCATCTGCTTCGCGCCAGTAGAAAATCCACGCTATGCGGCGTCCGTCATTATCGAACATGGCATGGGCGGTTCGCGTACCGCGGCTCCCATTGCGAAGGATATTTTCACTTTCCTTTATGATCGCGAAAAAGCGATGACCGCGCTGGAATCCCTTGAGGCCAGCTGGGGCGGCAGCATCAGTGAGCGAATGGACCGCAGCTATGCTGCATGGAAAAATGCCGCGTCCCTCAACCTCAACCCAACGGACACTTGAGCATCAAAGAGTGCGGTCATGATGACACATAAGCGCGCACCACACTCTCCTCGCCATTTTTTTTCGCTATGGAATAAAAAAGTTAAACAAAGTCATTGCCATGACGGAAAGTCACTGTTAGAGGCGCCTTCACCGGCAGCGGAATATCACCAACGCTTCGGAAAAAGCTGTTAAAAACGGCAGTGGACGCATAGCTCAGTTGGTAGAGCAGCTGACTCTTAATCAGCTTGTCCTAGGTTCGATCCCTAGTGCGTCCACCATTGTTTTATAACGATATTTTCTGAAATTGATAAGAACTAGTGGCGGCGTTTGGGCGGTCAGTTGGGAGCTTTAAGGCTCCGCTCCAGCTTTTCGATGGCGCTTTGCGCGAGCTGGGAATCTCGGTGCAGGTAGCTGGCGTCGAGGATACTGCCGACGTCTTTCATGCTGTGGCCGGTGATCGTCACAATCTCTGCTTCACTGCATCCTGCGATGGCCAAACGGGTGACCGCCGTGCCTCTGAGATCATGGAACGTTAGGCCAGTAATGCTGGCTCGATCGCAAGCCTTGCGCCACGATGTGCGGAAGCCATCGCTGGTCCATGGCTGGCCATGAACGGTTTGCAAGATATGGCGTGCTCGCTCCGCAACCTGCCCCGCGCGGCATGCATCCAATGCGGTTCGCAGTGGCTGGCCCACAGGAATGATGACCCGCGCGCCAGTTTTCTGCTGGGTCAGCCGGATATATTTCCCATCATAATCGCGCCATGTCAGGGCGAGCAAATCACCCTGCCGCTGCCCCGTCCACAAAGCGAGTGTGAGGGCCAAGTGCAAATGAGCCGGCGCTTTATCGTAAAAAGCGGCTTCATCCTCAGCCTGCCAGATCTTATCTTTGCGATTTGAGCGGTATAGCTTTCCGGGCCGTTCGCATGGGTTGCACGGCACAAGCCCGCGATTGAAGCCCCATGAGATAATCCGCGCCAATATGGCGAAGCGATAATCTGCGTTGCGCCGCGATTTCACGGCCATTCTATCTCGCCATGCGAGAAACTCTCCCCGCGCGCGTCGATCCTGCAACAGCTTGATCGGCATATCGCCAAATTCTTGATCGATATGACGGGCATGGACGGCATAATCTTTGCGCGTTCGATCCGCCAACGCCCTATATTCCGCTGAATTCAGATAATCATCAATGACCGTTCGCAGCCAATCTTTACGATGCCTGTCGCGGCGATCTGCGGCCGCTTCAGCGACCGCCGCATTATAATCAGCGATGAACTCTGCGGATCCCGGCGAACCGCTAAGGCGCGGGCCACCTTTCCATGCATAATAATAGGTCGTGACGCTACCGTCGGCCAACTTCCTGCGGACGCGGTTCAGCCCTTTCAGTCTAATTTTCATGGCGATGGCTCTTCCAATCTGCCCAGTTATCCTGTCCGGCAAGGGCTTCGCTATGAGTCAGCCGGATTGTGCCATCTGGCGCGATCTCGGTTTTGATCACTTTCAGGCCCTGCGCCTGCACCGCCTTGATGGCGCGGCCGACATTGGCTTGGGTGATGCGATGTAGGGTGGTCATGCCCCTAGCCCCGGCGCCTGTATCAACAGCAGCAGCACAGGGATGGAGATGAAGCCGACGGCGGTGATCAACATGCCCTTCAGCAGCTCCGCAAAGCTCATGGTGTCCAGCACTTCAGCGGCCTTGTTGGCTTCGCGGCGGCTGACTGGGAAAAGTGAAAGCAAAAAGCGCATGATAATATCCCCTCTTTTCGTTTAATTTTCGATGGTGGGCGGCAGCAGATCGAGAATGGACAATTGGCCAAAGTCGCTGCCGGGGGCCTTTTCATCTTTCACCTGCGCCGGACGGAATTCGGCGCTGACGCCGCTGGGCGACAAGATGCTTTCAAAAGCCAAGCTTGACGTGAAGGTCATGGCGCAATGCAGATCGGTGCAGGCCATATAGAGGCGGCGATAGGTGGGCGTAATTTCTTCGCTGCTGCGCGTTAGCGCCTTGGATCCACAAGCTGGGCAATTGACCGCTGGCGCTTTGCCAAAGGGCTTATACGCTCCTGAACCGATGACCGCTTGCGTGCTATTTTTGGCCGACATGATATTTCCTATGTGCATGTTCATGAGCGTATTTTTCCTTGGGAAAGGGTGATGCCGATGCGGGTCGCGATGCGGGATAAATCGGAAATGGCCTCTTCCACTTCCTTCAGCGCAGCCTTTTGCGCCTTGCGATCCTCAGGGTTGCTGACCAGCGCCAGCACGGCGGCAATCGCCTCGCCGCTTTCTTTCGCGGCGCCTTGCGCGCCCACCAACATCGCCTCTGGGCAGACGCCAGCATGGGCCACCTGCATATCCAGTTTCAGCGCATAGCATTCGAGTAGAGGGGCGCCCTCGCCCCCAGCGCGGCGATAGGCAGCATCTAGGCGCACAGCATCGCGGATGGACAATTCCCGATCCGTATCTGGCGTGCCCATCTTACGCAGCTGCGTTTCCGATTTTCCGAGCACAGCAGCGCAGCCATCCCAGCCGAGCCGCCTAGCGATATCGCCCATCGCATTTTCAAAAGTCACAGGCAGGCGCTCCAGCGTCATGCTGCTCGCCCCTGCTCGATGGGTTGATAGCGATTGCGCTGATAGGTCTGGATCGCTGCCAGCAGTTGATCGCTGGCGCTGCGCACGTGCCGTTCAGCTGCCAGATCTTCCAAGCTATCGCTGAATGTGTGCAGAACCTTGCGCACATATATTTCCCGATAGGATGTGGTGGCCGCGATCTGCTCGATCGTCATGCCATCATCCCAGCGCTGCATGATTTCACGCTCGGTGGGCGTCAGCCCATTGGGGATCGTATGCAGGCGGGTGCGCTTCATATTCATGCTGCGCCCTGCCCCGACAAATTGCGGGGCCGTTTGTCGTGTCCGGCAAGGACGCGGGCCGATAGGATGGGGCCGCATTCGACATAGGGTTCACCATAGGCGGAGGGAGGCGGTGCCAGATCAATTTCACGCGGATAGATATCCGGGCGCAGCAAGTGACGGGATACGCCGGTTGCCTTTTCAACAGGTAGCACATGCTCAGCAGGCAGCTGCCGAAGTTGCTTTAGAATGCGGCTTACCGTGGATTGCGACACGCCGATCAGATCCGCAAGGCCTTGCTGCGATCCGACGATCCTTACCGCTTCTACCAGCGCTTCATATCGTGAAATCTGTTTCATGCAGATATGAATATGAGGAAACTATTATTAGATCAATAGCAAACTCATATCATATGAGAAAATTATTCAGCTATGCATAGCGCCATGGTCCCAAAGCAATCTGAGACAGCAAAAAGGCTTCGTGCCCGGATGGATGAAATCGGGGTAACGCAAGATCAACTGGCTGAAGCGCTCGGCGTTACGCAGGGAACGATCAGCCTCATTCTGACTGGGAAAACTCAACGCTCCCGCCTGTTGCCCGATATCGCAGAAAAACTTGGCGTCGAATTGTCATGGCTACGCGGTGAAGGGATGGCCTCGGATATCGCCGAAGCTGGGATGGATGGTAGCACGATATCTGCCACTGGGTTGAGAGAACGCCCTCACTCAAATCTAGTATTAATTCGTGAAATCGATTTGAGTTTTGGCATGGGGACAACCTATTTAGATGTTCCTGTTACCACGCAGATCCGGGAATTTAATCGCGATTGGTTGCGCCAATATACCAGCGCGAATCCTGATCAGATGTTTTTCGCACAAGGCATTGGCGACAGCATGGCGCCAACCCTGATGAACTCAGACTTGCTACTGATTGATGCATCAAAACAAAGCCTTACCATGGCTGATTATATATGGGCCTTCTCGATCCATGGCGCAGGCATGATCAAACGCCTTCGACCATGGAAAAATGGCGTCAAACTCTTGTCTGATAATCCGTCAGTCCCTGAAGAAATGGCCTATGATGGCGAACTGCACCTGATCGGTCGCGTCGTGGCGATTGTGCGGAAAATATAACGCCCATAGAAAAAGGGGCCTGCGAGAGGCCCCTTTCTTATTAGATTTCACATTTGGAAAGCATAGGCGATCCAAGCGCCTCGCCAATTTCCTTGCATGTGACCGTCAGCGTCTGGCCCTTTTTCAGCGCAGATGTTTGTTCCACATGGCTTTTTCCGAATGATACATGGACATTGGAAAACTGATTTAGTCCATCCAGTATCACCACCGGATCATCCATGAAATCGAGAGAAATGGATTGAACTGTGCCTCTGACAATCAAAGTGTTGCCATCATATTTGGGCTTCGCCGCCACTTCATTATCATCAAAATCGCTCGCCAACTGACGCGATGTTACTTCGACAGGTGGCTTTGCAGACTCTGTCGCTTCGCTAGGACGAGGCGTGTTGGATGTTTCATCATCATCTGTGCCAGACATGCCGAAAATGTCCAAAAGCAATAGGATAGCGCCGATAATCCACGCCATCATAGACGTAGAGCATGGTTGAAAGTTGCCCGTCTGCTAGCGCAGGAATTTATTCATTCTGTGCATATTATAAGACAAGCCTCGGAACGTAGAACGCTCTCTAGCGTCTGTTTACCATAGGAAACAGAAAGGGATGCATGATGGCAGTAAATGTGAAATATCGCCCCCGCAGCTCTCAGTTTTTAACGGACCTGTTCCAGCAAGGATTAGCCAAATGGAATAGCATTCGCTTAGCGCCCAGCTTGCCAGATCGAGACTGGCAGCGTTCGATGGAACATGATCAGCGGATGCTGCGGCTAGAAGGCGGATTCATCGAAGAGCTACGTCAGGAGATATTTGAACAAGCGGCAAGCGCGCCCTCGCACCCAACTCGTTTTATATCTTGGTTCGAAGAACTAAAAAACAGCGGCCCCGGACAGAATGATCGTCTGTTTAACTGGTTGGCCGAGGCGGCGGATTTTAATGACCTCCGATGGTTCATGGAACAAGAAGCAGCGGGTGAAGCGGGGTTTGACGATTTGGTCGCGATGACCCAAGTGAAGCTTCCGCTGCGTCCCAAGTTGGAAATGGCGCGCAATTATTGGGATGAAATGGGTCGCGGTCGCGAAGAAGGTATGCATGGCCCCATGTTGGAGACTGTGTCCGATGCTTTGAAGGTCGACGTCTCCATCGAAACCACCGTTTGGGAAAGTCTGGCATTGGCCAATGCCATGACCGCTATGGCCACCACGCGGCGATATGCCTGGCATAGCGTCGGCGCGCTGGGCGCTATTGAGCTGACCGCTCCGACCCGCGCTATACTGGTTGCGAAAGGACTGAAGCGAATAGGTTTGAATGCTCATCAACGGCGCTATTTCGACCTGCACGCTCATTTGGATATCAAGCATAGCGCCGATTGGAATAGAGAAGTGATTTTGCCTGCAATCGAAGAGGACCCCGCAAGAGCACAGGCCATCGCGGAAGGCGCCCTGATCCGGCTACGCTGTGGAGAGCGCTGCTTTGACCGATACCGCCACGAGCTTGGGGTGCGATAATAGATGAAGCAATCGATTTAAGGAGCCATAATTAAAAATTCGGTTTTTAGTTTTTGAATAAAAAGGGCCGCGTCATATGACGCGGTCCTCTTTGGTTATCAACTTCGTGCAATCACCTTATCGGTTTTGATTGTCACGATTCTGATTTTCGCGGTTGGAATTTTCAGCTTGTTCCTGCGAGCGATTTTGTGAGCTCTGCTGGTTTGCCTGATCCATCTGCGACTTTGTTTCGTCAGACTGCTGACGCTTATCAGGCTGCTGTCCATTTTGATTGGGATTATTGGTTTGGTTTTGATTTCCCATGTCCATTCTCCTTCATCATTTGCCCAAAAGCGGACATAAGATCAACGGAGACCGCCACCGCTTGTTCCTTCGAAATAATAGGAAAGAACTAGCTTAACATTCGGAAAAATCAATAATTATCTAGAAACACCAGCATTTGAGCCAATTTCAAAAAATGTTGAAATCTTCCCGCGCGATGAATTGACTTTTTTTAAAGATAGTTAACTTCAGAAATGAATAGTAAGTCTAAGAACCAGCTTCAAACATTCATGAAAATGCGGCGTCATCGTCTTTTTCAAGCGACGATGATTGATCCCCATCGGCTCGAATGAAACTGATTTTTCCATGAGGTTCCATGATGGCATAAGCCACATCAGAAATTTTGGCGATGCCAGCCATTCTCATCTCTGTTTCCAACTCTGTCCGCGTAATGCGGTCCCGCCGCATATTCGGTGATACGATCTGGCCATTTTGAATTAGGACCCGCGGCACCCCATCCAACAATCGTTCGGCCCAAGGGGAAAGATAGGTAATCCAGCTTAATGCCAACGCCCAGAAAGCGATGGTACTGATTGCAAGGGTTGAGCCGGTCAGACTTAAATCATTGTGCGTAATGCCTTGCTGAACAAGGTCGCCCATTACGATCAGCAGAACCAATTCGAATGGGGTAACCTGCGTCAGTTCTCGCTTACCTAGCAACCGCAATAGCAGATACATGATAAAGAACATGACAGTTGCGCGCAGAATAATATCCATCAGGGCAATACCATTGTTTGAAAATCAATTTCCGCGATTTTTGCCGGACCGTCCCACACTATGATCGGTCCACGCACCTTTCCGATGAGTGGGGGATTTATCTGGCCATCAACTTTGAATTGAAACTGCCCCCCTGACGGAAGATCGGAGAAAGTAAAATGGTGCGCCCCATCACGATTTGTTTCCTCTGCCGCGCTAGGGATCATGGTGTTGATAGTCATATCCTGCCACAATCCATCAGAAATGCTCAGCGACAATTGATGAATGGGTCGCTTCGCATGCACGGTAAATTGGGTCTCAAAAGCCAAGCCACTGCGAACAATAGTGGGGCTGTGAATGGAAAATTTCAGATTTTGGTTTTCAACCCATTGTTTGGGTGATGGATTACCGCCCATCAAACCCATAAGCCCAGCGATCATCAGCATAGTCAACAGAACCAAGGGCAGCGGATTGGCATATCCCTTTTGCACATGTAGCGCATCCGCACTGATACCATCTGGCGTCGGTGACATCATCTTACACTGCCCCCGCTGGGTGTAATTTAGGGCGCAAGTCCAAATGCCGAACAGCTACGCGTAAGTGATGGATTGCTGCCTGCAATGCTGCGAGCCTAGTCGCCCCTCGGCCAATATCGCCAAAGCGGTATTGCTTATGATCACTATAGCCGCCTTCTGTGGCGCAGGCCACGTGCACAAGACCAGCCTCTTCGGTGGGACCACCCCTGCCCGTGAAACCAGTAATTGCAAAAGCAATGGTTGCGTCTGATCGACGCAAGGCTCCCCATGCCATTGCTCTTGCGACTTCCTCACTGACAGCGCCATGCAGACGGATCATTTCCGCTGGCACGCCCAGCAAATCACATTTGGACCGCTTGCTGTAAGTTACGAAGCCGCGATCAAAAACATGGCTTGTGCCCTCAACATCCGTCAGCAGCGACGAGAGCAAACCACCGGTGCAGCTTTCCGCCGTCGCCAGTCTCAAGCCTGCTCGCTCAGCGTCTTTTAGTAGAGCGATTGCCTCACCGATTAAGGTGTCTGGAAGCGCAGGAGCAAGTGTCTCCGCGTCGCATTCAGGTTCATGGGACAACATGAGAAGCTAACGCCCCCGCGCTCTACCAGTTCCGAATGTGCCACGGCATGTCGGGCTGGGGCGGCAGTTGGGCGCAGCAGAATGAACAATGTCTGGCTTGGAATGGTTGCTGAATGAAGGAGAAGTGCGATGGCCAAGACCGACAAGATGATCCACGAAGACAAGCTGCCTGGGAAGGAAAGCAAGCTTCATCCAAAACCGGAATGGGAACCTCGTTATTCGGGTTCTGGTAGGCTGAAGGACAAAGTCGCCATTATCACCGGGGCAGATAGTGGTATCGGTCGAGCCGTGGCGGCCCTTTATGCCCGCGAAGGGGCAGACATCGTTATCGTTTATCTGATGGAAGATGACGACGCATTGGAAACCCAAAAAATTGTCGAGGCGGAAGGCCGCCAATCCATCGCCATTAAAGCGGATGTTGGCGTATCCAAGATGTGCGAGAAGATCGTCCATGACACGATGGAAAAATTTGGGCGCATCGACATATTGGTCAACAATGCAGGCGAGCAGCATCCCGATAAGGATATTACCGACATCACCGAGGAACAGCTGCGCCGCACATTTCAAACCAACATCTACAGCATGTTTTTCCTAACCCAAGCGGCGCGGCCCCATCTTAAATCTGGCAGTACGATTATAAACTGCACGTCCGTAACGATGTATAAGGGGTCAAAGGAACTGCTAGATTATTCCAGTACCAAGGGTGCAATCACGGCCTTTACTCGCTCCCTTTCTGAGAACCTTGTTGGCGATGGAATTCGGGTCAATGCCGTTGCGCCAGGGCCGATCTGGACGCCCCTTAATCCGTGTGGAGGCGCAAGCCCCGAAAAGCTGAAACATTTCGGCGAGGACACACCGATGGGCCGACCTGGGCAACCGAATGAAGTGGCTCCATCCTTTCTATTTCTAGCGTGTGAAGACGCTAGCTACATGTCAGGACAGGTATTGCATCCGAACGGCGGCATCATTGTGAATGGCTAATATGGCCACATCTTTGACAGAAATTGGCCATTTATGCCCGTCACCCCGTAGCCTCTAGCGTCAGGCTGCTCTGCAATCCGCCGCTGCCGTCCATATTATGGCTGCATTCGGAAACGATCCAGCGGGCGGCGTCAATTTCTGGCTTGAAACCCGCCAGCGTGATCGGGCGCTGGGGGAAGATGTCTGGGCGGCCATAGGCCAGCTTGATCGTGCATTTGGCTTTGGTGCGGGCAAGGCGGCTGTTTTCCGCGTCGGCGGCCTGCTTGGCGGCGGCTTCGCTGGCATAGACTTTGCGCAGACGCTTGGCCTTGCCCTGCGGCGGTGTGCCATCCGGCCCCGTTCGGCCCGCTGCCGCCTTCACGGTTTTGCGCTTGCCGGTGCTTTTGTCGTGCCAGCTGGCGCTGACCCCGCTGCGATCATTTTGATCGATGCGGCTATAATCCACATCCACCGTCTGGCTGCGCGCGATGATGTGGCCGGGCAGGCTTTCGCCATGGGGCGCCGCGCCATTGCCAATGGGGCCAAAGATCAGCTCCCCAGCCTTGACCGTGGCAACGGCATCAAAACGCTTTCCCAGCGCCCGCAGCAAGGCGGCATCGGATTTGGCGCCGCTGCCCAGCGCGGGAATGATCTTTGCACCCAGCGCGGCATCCACCGTGGCAATCAGCCCATTATCCGCCGCAATAGCGCGGATGATATCCAGCACCGTCTGGCCGATAAAGCTGCGATCCTGTCGCACCCGGAAACCGTCCGTCATATCCGCCGATCTGGCGCGGATCGTGATTTGATCTGGCGGGCCGCGCCAGCTGGCTTCGTCCACCTTGAAACTGCCCTTGTCGATTAAACCGACCGGCAAAGCGCTGCCCTGCCGCCAGCCCAGATGGACCCGCAGCACCGCGCCCTTGGGCGGGATATCCAGCGCGCCATCCACATCATGCAGCACAATATCCAGCTGATCGGCTTCATCGCCGCGCTTCTCGCTGATCGACAGGCTGATCAGGCGCGGGGCCATAGCCGATGTCAGATCCAGCCCGTTTAGCGTGACCCGCCATGCCGCAATCGGCATTTGCCGGGCGCTGGCAGATGTTGTGCCGGCTGAAATATTCGCCTGCGATTCCGGCGCGGGATTTGCGGCATCAGCGGCGGCGGCCGTAGCCGCCCTTTCCCACCATGGCGCGTTCATTCCGCGCGCTCCAGCTGCAAGCTGAAGTCGCCCTTGCGGGCCACGCCATCGACGAAAAACAGTTCCTGATTAAGATCCAGCTTGCGAATATAGAAATCGCCCAGCACCGCGCCGCCGCCGCTGGTGAGCGTGTAAGCATCGCCGCGATCCGCCATGTCGCGGATGGTTTGCAGCGCCGACCAGCTGCCGATGCGCTCACCGGGATAAAGCGCGCCGGTCAGGCTGATCGTCTCCGCCCCCTGCCCGATATATTGCGAAGCCGGGCGCGCACCAAAGCGTTCGGATTGGGCAAAGCGCCATTCCCACGCCTGCGCCAGCTGCTGATAAGGCAGCGAACCGATTTCAAAGACGAACATGTCCAGCGCCATCATCATTGCTTAATCATCCCGATAAGAAGAGCGGCTGGCGGCGGCGGCCTTCGCAGTCTCTGCGCGGAACATAGCCTCCACAGCAGCGGCGATATCCTGTGGGCTTTGGCCCGGCGCAGCCGTGATGTGGAATGTCATGCTGCCAATCGTAACTGCACCGCCTGCCGTTGCAGCTGTGCCCGCCGATGGCGTGATCATTTGCGGAACTGAAGCCAATCGCGCAGGCTCAGTTGACGAAACGAAACTGGCTGTTGTGAGACTTGCTCCGGCGACACCAGCAGCCATCACGCGAGCCGCGCGGATCGGAGCGCTTCGGCCACCATCAATTCCGCGCGCGAGACCTTCGGTCAGAAAGCCACCCATTCCGATCATCAATCGCGATGGGGACTTAATACCAAAGTAATTCTTAAATGCAGTGATACCGCTCTTGGCAATTTCCACCATGCGGTTCGCAAGTATGGATGGGCTAAGCATCGCCAGAAGGCCCTGCATCATCATGGAGCCGAGATTTTTTAACCAGTCTGGCAGGCCGACCAGAAACCCTTTGACGCTTTCAACACCCGACATGAAACCGCTACTGATGGTATCCCAATGTTTATAGACTAAATATCCTAGCGCTCCGAGAGCCACCGCAATTGCCCCAACAGCCCACACGGGCAGACCCAAAGCCGCTGCGAGTGCAATCGCGCCGCCCTTGATCCAACCAAAGATCGTCAGCAACATCGGCCCATTTGCCGCGACCAGCTTAAACACCGCACCAAATGGCCCCAGCAATAGGCCCAGCCCGATCTTCAGCGCTCCCATCCCCAGGACAAGCCCCGTCACGGATCCATAGACCAGCATCAGCCCTTGCGAGAGGCCGGGATTTTCCTTGATCCAGCCGCGCACGCTGCCCGCGATTTCGACAAAGCGGCGCGATCCTTCGGTGATGATCGGCAGCAACATATTGCCCAGCTCGATGTTGATCGCCTTGGCCGAATTTTTGGCAAGGCCCAGCGCCCCTTCTGTCTTGTTGATCGCCGACAGAAATTCCTTGTTCATGGATCCGGCATATCGGCTGCTATCGCCAATCAGCGCGAAGTTCTTTTGCAGCTGATCCAAATTGGTTAGCATTGGGGCGATGGCGCCCACGCTTTCCGATCCGAATAGGGCGGTGAGCTGGGCTGATCGCTGCGCTTCAGGCAGTTTGGCTACCCGCCGCAAAAGATCGTCAATCGTGCCGCCAGCATTTTTATGCATATTCTCCGCGACGCGCACGGAATCGAGGCCCAATTCAGAGAAGGCTTTTTTCTGCGCCTTGGTCGCCTTGGCCCCTTTGGTCATCGCCAACATGAAATTCTTGATGCCGGTGGCGGCCATTTCCTCGCCAACGCCCACGCTGGACATCACTTGGCCGATGGCCGCAATCTCATCCGCTGCCACGCCAGAAACGCCGCCCAGCGCGCCGATGCGCGTCACCATGCCCGATACAGCGGCGACATTGCCGCCATAGGTGTTGGTCAGTGCGTTGATCTTATCCGATAGGCCGCGCACATCATCCTGCCCCATGCTGAAAGCGGTGCGCCATTTGGCCATCATTGCGCCCGCCTCTTCGGCGGTGGTGTCAAAAGCCACGCCCATTTTGGCGGCATCTTCGGCAAAGATCAGCAGATCTTCGCGCGCCACCCCAGCGCGGCCCGCCTCGGCCACGATCTGGGCCAAGCCGTCCGCCGCCATCGGGATCTTCATCGATAGCGTGACCAGATCATCGGACATTTGCGCAAATTGTTGGGGGCTTTCAAAATCCACCACCTTGCGCACATCGGCCATGGCGCTTTCCATGGTGATGGCATCGCGCGCCGCCAGCACCATAGGCGCAGCCATGGCGACGCCGGTCATCACATTGCTGGTGCCGGACGAGCGCAGATCCGCGCCCTTATCCTGATAGCTTTGGCCCTTGGCGTGGATCGCCTGCAAGCGCTCGGCCTGTTTTTGCTGCTTGGCGAGCGCGTCAGTGGCTTCCTTCGCCCGCTTTGCCAGATCGCGTTCATGGGCCGCCAAATTTTTGGTTGCGATTCCTGCCGCCGCCAATTCGCTGCGCGTCGCATTCAGCCGTTTGGATTTGCTGTGATAGGCATCTTCCAGTGATTTGGCCGCACGGCGCGCCCGTTCAAATTCTGCCTTCAGCGCCTTGGTGGGCTTTTCCGTTTTCGCCAGTTCGCGGCCCAGCGCGCTGGCCTTTTCCTTTGCCGCGTCCATGGCGGTGCGCGCTTCGGTCACTTCGCGCTTTAACGTGCCAAAGGCGCGCACTTGCCGTTGCTGGCTGGTCAGCTTGACCACCTCTTCGCGCAGCCCCTCGACCGCCGCCTTGCCCATCTGGCTGGCGCCCACGATATTTTTGAGCGGGCCGGACAGATTGTCTGTTCCCGTCATCATCACCCGCAGGCGCAGATCCTTGCTCATTTCTTAACCTCGTTGACCTTGTTCCAGCGTTCGACGGCAAGGCGGTGCCAGTGGATCAAATCATGCAGATCCATTGCGAGCAGATCGGCCAGCGGCCAGTGAAAGATAAAGGCGATGTCCGCGATCAGCGCGTCTGCATCGCTTTCATCTTCTCCTTGTCCGCCGATGTCAGAAAAAAACCGATGATCGCCCCTGCACAAGACGCCACATCTTCCGTGGACATATTATCGGCTTCGGCTTGGCTGATGGGCGGCTGAGTTACGCGCGGCAACAGATCGAGCGTGGATGTCACGCGGCCATTCATCAATTCTTGGATCGACAGGCCGCGCAGTTCACCTGCCTTGGGCTTGCGGATCGTCAGCTGCTCGATGCTCGTTTCGCCGCGGATGATCGGCTCTGCCAGATCTATCGTTTCGGCCTTGCTCGATGCAGCGGCGGGAGCGGTTTTATCGGTCATGGGGATATCCTATGTTGAGCGGATCAGGTTCCCCGCCCCAGCGCGTCCGCTCAATTGCACGCTGGGGCGAAGCTTGGGTTCAGCCTGTCAGAAAAAGTGGGAGTCGGTTTTTCGGCTCGGACAGGCTGAAGAAATGCTCTGGATCAATAGCCGAGCGCGGCGCGCTGTTCGGCCAGCCGGTCGATACCGTTGACGATAAACGTCATATTTGCCTCGTCCTTTTCGATCAGGTCACGGCCATCCACCGTCAGCTTATAATAGCTGCAGATCGTCTTGACCGTTTGCTCGGTATCGTCGCCGGGCTTGCCGGTGCCGGGGGCAATTTCCTGATGCCGCCCGCGCATGGCGATCTCGACCGATTTATAGCGGCCAGTGCTATCATCCTGATAGGCACCGACAAAACGCAGCTGCACGCCGTCATGCGTGACCGTGCCAAATTGGGCGAATATCTGATCGACATGGCCGCCAACCTTCCATTCGCATTCAATGACGTTGCCGCCCATATCGATCTGCATCGGGGCATCCATGCCCGCGCCGCGATAATCTTCGAAGGTGCGGGCGAGCGTTGGGATCGTGACTTCCGATGCGATTCCGAGATAGTCTTGGCCATCGTTAAACAGGGTCATATTTTTGAGTTTGCTGGGCAGTGCCATGGCTGATTACTCCGAGAATGAAGGGGGATGCGCGCTGGCCGGCAGCTCAGAGGCTATCGGCAATCGACCCATAGAATTTATCGGTGATGCGCTGATTGATCGTCAGGCTTTCCGCTGGGGCGCAGGGCGTATATTCATAATCAATCATGATCTTGCCTGCCGCCAGCGCCTCTGCAGGGTTCGCCGCTGGATCAAACCATGCTTCGGCCCCGATGATCAGCCCTTGGGCCTTCAGGCTGCGGAACTTGGCGTTCACCGTTTCGACGATATCGCGGATCAGATGCGTCGTGATCGGCTTATCAATCGCCCAGACCAGCCCTTCAGCGATGATATCCTGCAGCGCATGGGATGTGCGCACAGCGCTTTCAAAGCCGAACATCGGCTCATCGCTGCAGGTGTGGTTGCCCCAGAAGCGATAGCCATCGCGGCGCGCCAGCACCGTGATATCCGCATCATTCAGCAGGCTGGCATCGGTGACATCGCTGGAAAGAACAGAGAAGCTGCGCGGTGTCTCCACGCCCGTGACGCCATTGATGCCAACATTGGAAATCGTCTTGTGCCAGCCGATCTGCATATCGATCTTGGCGCGCAGGCCCAAAGCGCGGGCGATGGCGGATCCGGCGAAGTCGGTAAATTCGCCATCGATCAGCATCAGTTCCCGCGCGGAAAAATCTTCGCGATAGGCGGATAGTTCGGCGATGCTGTTGCCGATGGTGCGGGCATAGGCAAAGGCGCGCAGCTGCTGGGCGACGGTCGCCAGCTCGGTTGCCACAGCCTTGCTATCATATCCGGGCACACCCAAAATGCGCGGGCGCTGGCCGGTATAGGCCTCCGCCACCAACATCGCCTGCAGGCCGGTGCGCGCGCCGCTGGCCAATGTGGTGCCGATGATATTATCTTCGGTCGCGTCATCATCCGCGCCTTCTTCCACGCGCACGACAATCACCGGGGCAATCACCTGATCGGCGATGGCCTTCAGACTGGGGGCCAACGTGCCCGCCACGCCCGCCTTGCCAATGGCTTCGGTTAAATTGGTGATCAGCACTGGGGTATCCAGCGGGAAAACCGTATCTTCGGCATCGTCGGAAATCGCGACCAGCCCGATCACCGCGCTGGAAATATCGGTCATCGGCCTTGTGCCGGTGGTGATTTCATTGATGCGGATGCCGTGATGATATGCAGCCATGGTCTGGGCCTTTCGATTAAATGATGGTGGTCAAATTGAGGGGCGGATTGCCGGGGATATCGGTGCGGTGGCCGGTGATGTGGATCTGCACGCGGCCCGGCTGATCGGCCTGCTCCACGCTAACCCGCTCCACTGCGACGCGATCTTCCCAGCGGCGCAGCGCGCCAGCGGTGGCCGCCACCCAAAGAATGGCGGTGCGCGGGGTCAGCGGCACATCCTGCAAATCGAAAAGGCGCGATCCAAAGCTGCGCCGCATCACGCGGCTGCCCATGGGCGTGGTCAGGATCCGGCCAATGCTTTGGGCGATATCGGCATCACCGCTGATCGGCGCGCCTGTATGTTGATCCATGGTCATTGCGGGCCGCCGGTGATGGCCGTGCCTGCCTGCACGCCGCCATGCTTATGATCCTTCAGGCTGATGCCGCCGCCTACCACATCCTCGCTGGCGGTGATGGTGCCGCTAACATCCAGATTGCCGGTGATGGTGACATCCGCCGTGATCGCAGCGCCGCCGGGCGCGGTGATGGCAAGGCCATCGCCGGTTAGGGTGATGATCAGCCCATCGGCCCCATAAAGATGCTGATATTCATCATTTGCGGGCGCGGGAAAGCTGTTGGAAAATAGGCCGCGCAATATCACGCCGCCTTCAATATCGCCCTCTGGGCACAGCAAGATCACTTGCTCGCCAACGCTGGGCGGCCGCCATGTGCGAAAGCTGCCAGCCTGTTCAGTCCATGGCATCGCCGGTGTGAGGATATCGCCCGCCTCAACGACCGCCACGCCATTGGCCAGATCCACCGAGTGGATCACGCCAAAGCGGATCAGGTCGCCGATCAGGCCATTGATATCATCATCTTCCATGGCCGCAGATTGGGGCCATGGAGACAATCATTATAGCATCGCTGTTTGTGGCGCTGCGCACCACAAATGCCAGATTTAGGCGGCGGGGCTTTCAGGCGCAGGATCTTCGGCTGGCGCCGGGGTGATGGCGCCAATGGCGATCTTGTGCGCCACCCCATTGGCGACATCGGCCACCCGCTGTTCGGTCGCATCCTTATCATAGCGGCCCTTGGCATCCAGCACGGCATTGACGCTGCGCTTATGCACAACCCGCCCCTGCGTGAAGGTGACGGCAACGCTGGCTGTCTTGGCGTCAAAGCGGCCAATTTGGGTTTTCAAGGTCATATCTTATCCTTCAGGTGGCACCGGCCACGCGATGTCAGCCGGATTGGTGATGGTGGTGGGCAGATCCCGCAGGGCTTGGCGATAGGTGGCCCATGCGCGGCGCTGATCGGGGGTGATTGGATAATCGGGAAACTGGCTATAATCGCTGGCGGCCAAGCGCCGATCCCGCTCTGCCCGCAGCCGCGCCGCTGCCTCGGCCGCGCTGGGCGGCGGCGGCGTCACGGCGATGGGCTGGCCCCGCGCATCGCTGGTGATAATGCGGCCTTCGGCTTGCTCATCCATCAGCTGGCCTAGCCGTTCACGCGATATCGGAATCGCATCATCTGGCCGTGGCTGGGCGGCATCATAAAAAGCGGTGGCGGATGGGCTAAAATATAGGGTCATCTTATCGTCCTTCAGCACGCCAAAAGCCGTAAAGACCATTGTCGCTGGCGGAATAAACGGTGCAATTGCTGAGGCCGCAGGCATAAACTTGCGGATCATTATCCTGCGCATTGGATGATGTGCGCGCGGCCGAAAAGCTGGCGTTGCTATATTCGGTAAAGCTGATCGGATAGGTGATGGTGGTGCTGGCGTTGCCATTGGCCGTGGCCCGGCCCCAGCAGCGCTTATAGCCGCTGGCAAAGATGATATATCCGCCGTTTTGCCGTAGATCCATCGAGACAATGCGATCATAGCTGGCGCCGTCATGCCCATCGAGCAGATCCGCATCCAGCCCGCTACCTGCGCCATCAACAGTGCGCAATTTGGAAAGGACATCGGCGGCGGTGTAGAGCAGCGCGTTTAGCGGCGTGTAGCCCAGCCGCGCCGGGATATTGCTATACCAGCTGCCCTGCTGACCATCGAGCAGATCCGCATCCAGCCCGCTGCCTGCACCATCCACCGCCAGCAGCAAGGCAAGGATCTGCGCGCCGGTAAATTGCGAAGCCTGAAGGAAGCTGCTGCCATGCTGGCCATCCAGCATATCCGCATCGACACCGCTGCCCGCGCCATCATTGCCCAGATGCACGATGCGATTAACGATGCCGCCGATCACCAGCACCAGATCATCCGTGGCGCGATCATAGCGAAGATAATCACTGGCATCGAGATTGATCGTCGGATTGCCCGATAGCAGATCCAGATAAAAGCGGGCATCGCGGCGGATCGCGCCGCTGAAGGTATCGCCTGCCTTGTTTGCGGGCGTGAAGCCCAGCCGCCCAATGATGTCGCTATACCAGCTGCCCTGCTGACCATCGAGCAGATCGGCATCCAAGCCGCTGCCCGCGCCATCGACCCCCAGCAGCTTGGCGATGATATCGGCGGCGGTATAGGCAAGGATGTTCAGCGGCGTGTAGCCCAGCCGGGCAATCACATCGGCATAATAATTGCCATGCTGCCCATCGAGCAGATCCGCATCAATCCCGCTGCCTGCCCCATCGACGCCTAGCAACATGGCGAGGATCTGGGCGCTGGTAAATTGCGAGGCCTGAAGGAAGGCGCTGGCGTGCTGACCATCCAGCAGATCCGCATCCAAGCCGCTGCCTGCGCCATCCACCGTCACCAGCCGCGACATGATCTGCGCGCCGGTGAACAGCGCCGCCTGAAGGAAAGCGCTGGCATGCTGCCCATCGAGCAGATCGGCATCGATCCCGCTGCCCGCCCCATCCTGCGCCAACAGCCAGCTGAGCAAAGCTTGCCGCGCAGCGGCGGGCGTCAGCGCCCGGCTATGGTCGCTGCCCTCCTGCGCCTCCGCAAAGGTCGCAATCTCGATCACGCCCTGCACATCTTCGGTCGCGGGCGGAATCAGAAAATTGGTATCGCCAAAGATGATCTGATCGGCATCGATATCGGCAAATTGAATATCGACCGCTAGCAACACGGTGGATTGCTGGGATTTTTCCACCAGCACCGCAGGCTGGCCATAGATGCCAAATAAGGTGCCATCGGCCAGATAAAGCGCGAAGCTGCGCACGGTGTAGCTGGCCGCGCTTTCATCGCGGATCATCATATGGATGGTATCCGCCGCCACCATAGTGCCCGCGATAGTGGACAGGCGGCGATGCTCGCCGGGCAGATCGACTGCGCCCGGCGTGGGCGTGATCGCCTGATCCGATAGGCCGATCTGGTTAATCTGAACGGCGTTGGTGCCGATATTGGCGGCATGCACCAACGCCGCCCGGCCCGCCGCCGTGATGATGATTGTTTGGGCCATGATTAATCCTCACTCGGCGGCAGGCGGGCGGCAAAGGCCAGCCACGCCGCATCCGTATCTTCGGGTTCCATCCCCAGCGCTGCTGCGGCAGGATCGATCAGCGCATCAGAGCGCCGGAAATAACTCGCCTCGCGCCACGCCAGATCAACCAGATAGCGCAGCTCTGGATCCGCAATTGCCGCAAAGGCTTCGGTTACTTGCTCTTCTGTGTGGCCCAGCCCGCGCAACATCAGCTTAAATTCCATCCGCGACAGGCGGCGCATCGATGCGCGTATCTCGCTCAGCGGCGGCGGCGGCGCTTCCGGCGGCGGGCTGAAGCTGCCCGTGCGCTCTTGGATCCAGCCAATGCCCACGCCGTCAGGCGCCGGATGCCAGCCTTGCTGCGCAGCGAAGTCGGCATCAGCGACAACGATATTGGTCACAACGCCACTTTTGATGATCAGATAGTCCATGGCATCACCCCCTTGTGATCACGAGAACATGGCCAGCACCGCCCCGCCCGCCAGAACCAGATGTTCCAGCAAGAGCCGTTCCACTGATGATCCTCCTGCCGATTGCACCCCCACCACCTCCGCCAGCGCCGCCGAAAGACGCTGCGCCGCTGCCTGCTGTCTGGCTTGCTGTTCCGCCCGTTCGCGCGCTTCCGCCGCCGCTGGCGATACCGGGTCGCCATTCATTTCCTGACATTGAGTTTGACGGGGCGCTAGCATCGACGCCTTCGCTGCCCGGCGCGGCTGGGAATGCGTTATAAGCCCCCCACGACGATCGGTTCGCAAAGGACCCCCTACCCCAGCGCCCCATAGGGTTAGCTTCATCGTGGAAGACGGAACCACCCGCACCGCCGCCGGGGGCACCGAGGACACCCCAGGCAGGTTGTTCTAAATTCGACGCTAAGGAAGCAGAGGCCCCATCCCCCCCAATATAAGGACAGCGAAAATTCATCGAGGTGCTGGAATATCTAGCACCACCCCCTGCACCTCCGATACCGCCGCTTGAAGTTCCGCCTAATCCGCCCCACCCTCCCGTTGCATAAACATAAGTGCCGAATGATGAATGGCCGCCATTTGCACCGTTTTTACCTTCTATCAATGTAGCCGATGTTCCGGGATTACGAACAGTTGCCCCACCTGACCCACCTGATCCTACGCTGACGGTCACATTCAAACCTACATCATTGACATCCAAGGTGATGATATTGAGGCCACCGCCGCCACCGCCCCCGCCACCATAAGCGACCAAAGGCGCATCCACTTCGCTGACAGCCGCCCCACCTCCACCGCCGCCCCCGCCGCCAACGGCATAGACTTCAATCGTCTTGGCCCATTCCGGCTTGGTGTAAGTTCCGCTGGTCTTGAACATATCAAACTGGATTTGTCCGCCGCTGCCGCCGCCGCCTTCAGGCGGTGTGCCGGGCAGCACCCATTCTCCCAAATCATTCAGGACGCGGCCACCGGGAGAGGCGGGAAAATCCACATCGGCCAGATCGCCCAGATCATCGGGCTGCACTGCGCTATTCGCCTTTGTCAGCGCGGCAAGTGCGTCTGCGCTCAGCGACAGGGCACGATTGGCGCTGAGATCGCCGCCGCCAGACAGGCCCTCGCCAGCGCTGATTTTCACCGCCTTATCGGCTTTGGCGTCCAGCGCCTGTTGCTGGGGATTGCTGACCGGCTTTTCGGCATCCGGCGTATTATCGGCTTGGCCCAGCCCGACATCCGCCTTGCTGATATCCACATTGGGGCCGGGCTTATCATTCACCGCCATCACGCCCTGCGCAGGCGTGGCCATCTCAACCCAATTGACCAGCGCAGATGCTGGTTCTTCTCGCAAAATATAGGTGCGGCTGACATCGGTGCGGATAGCAAAATCGCCCGTCTGCGCGACCAGCGCCAGCATCGCAGCTTGGCTCGCCACCACAAAAGGCTCGGAGATTGCAATCGGCGGCAATTGAGAGGATGGGATCTTCCCGCCTGCGTCAAGGCTGGCATAGCCGCCCGCCGCGCCCTTGCCGGATTTATCCTCTTTGGCGTTCAGCGCAGCTTGGGTGGCATTGGAAACCGGCTTCAGCGCATCGGGCGTATTATCCGCCTGCCCCAGCCCGATATCGGCTTTGCTGATCACCGCCCATTGCGCCATGGCACCAGCCGCTGCACCGGACTTCAGCCAGCGCGCCGTATCGCCCGCGCCCGTGACCGGCAGATGGCGGCTGCCATCAGTGGTCGGATGCACATATTTATTGGCTTCATCGGCAATGCCCGCCAGCTTCGCCGCCAACTGGGGCGATAGCAGCCCTGCCGCCGCTGCCGTGGCCAGATCCTTGCTGGCCTTTTCCGCAAGCGCATCGGCAATGGCAATGCCCAGCTGGCGCAGCAGCGTTTTTTCTGGCTGGTAAACGCCGGATGCGATCACGCCATCATCGACAAAATCGCGGAAAACGGTGGCAAAAAGGGCGGCAATATCAGGGGTGGTTTCAGACATCATCTTAATCCAATTGGGGCTGCGAATAGCCGCTGCCATCGGCAAAAAAGGATCCGTCACTATGGGCCAGTGACAGCGGCGGCGGGACGGGTTCGGCATCAAGCGAGAGCCGGGCATAGAGGGCAGCGCGCGCCGCGCCGATCAGGCCGATCTGGCCCACGCCCTTCAGCCCCTGTGTGAAAGTGAAATGACGGGTGACGGGCTTGGTGCGCCGCACTTCCTCCATCACGCTATCGACAAATTCCGCCGAAGATGGCGCGCCTGCCTGATCCAGATTTAAGGTCAGATCGAAAGTATAGGGCGCGCCCGGTGGATCCTGTTGCCACCATTCGCGGATCGCCACGCCGCCGCCAAAGCTTTCGACGACAAGGCGCACACTTTCCGCCGTGCCCTTGCGGCGCGCGACATAGATCGCCTGCCGGATCCGGTTGCGCTTAATCGATAGCGGCCAATCGGATGACCAATTGTCTAGCGACAGCTGCCACGCCAGCCATGGCAACAGATCCGCTGGGCAATCATCGGCCGACCAGAAGCGGCGCAAATTGGTGTTGATATCAAGGATGCGCTTGGTGGCTTCATCCAGCGCCTGCTCTAGCAGCGGGGCATTGGGCGGCACCAAAGGCGGGGACCAGTGAATGCTCATTCGCCGATGCCCGCATGGCGGATATCAATGCCGGTGCAATGGGCCGCCTCGATCCGATCAATGGCCAGATCGGCAGCGGGGCTGATCAGCCGCACATTTTGGACGCCCTCGCTATGCAGCGCCTTATGCAAGCCGGATATGGTGATATCGCGGCCCATCCGAAAACTGGCGGCCAGATATTCGGCCAAGCGCCGATATGCCTCTGCCACCACCAAGGCGGCATCCGGGCCGCTGAAGGTGGTCAGTTCGGCCTCGACCGCAAAGTTGATGATCGTGGCTGATTGCACCAGCACATGATCGGTCAGCGGGCGGCGGGTTTCGGCGGACAGATAATCGCGCACAATATCGACCAGATCGGCGGGCGCGCTGCCATCGCCGGTGCGCGATAATATGGTAACAATGACTTGTCCTGGCACTGTCGATATGGCGCTGGCATCGAGCACGCGCGGATCTGCCGACAGGGCATGATAAATATAGGCCCCTTCCGGCCCCGCGACGGAATAGCTTTCGGGTGCCAGCACGATCCTGCGCCGGAAATCCTCGTCACTTTCCCAGACTTCGGCGATATCATTATCGGGATCAGCCGCCACCAACAGCAGGCGCGGCACCGCAAAGAGCGCTGCCAGATTGTCCAGATCCGCGCCCATGGCATGGGCCACCATCACCGAACGCCCGGCATCATTGACCCGCTGGCGCAGCAGCATTTCGCGATAAGCCATGGTCTGCAAAATCACGGTGGCAGGATCGCTTTCCCGCGCCGCAAAATCGGGGATCAGGATGCGCACCGCCGCGATGGCTTCAGCCAATATTTGTTCATAGCTCAGCGTCTCGATCAGATCGGGCGATGGCAGCTTGCTGATATCAATGGCGGTGAAGTTGTTTGACATAAGGGCATCTGGCCCGATCTGCCCCGCCCGCGCACCTGCGCGCCTTTGTGGCACTCAGCACCACAAATGCCGCCGCTGGGATCGCCCGCCCGCCCGCGCAAAGCTGGCCGCATGTTAGAGCACCTCGATACAGCCATCGCATGGATGGCCTGCCTTTTCGCCGCGCTTTGCGCTGTCTGCGCGCGACTGGCGCGTGATCTATGGAATGTGGCCACTACCGTGCCGACAGATCCGATGGAGCTTGCGCTGTGGAAACGGCGAAGGCGCTGGATGATCTGGTCAGAAATTGCCGCCCTGCCCTGCTTCGCCACCGTCAGCCTTGCTGGCGCGCTCTATTGGGAAGTGCCGATTGTCGCCGCCATCCTGATGTCGATTGCGCTGGGCGGGCTGGGCTTTGGGTTCCTGCTCAACGGCCTGCAGGCCATCATTCGCAAGAAATTGGGGATTGAACCATGACCGACTGGATGATCGTCGCCGCCGTGGCCAGCGCTTTGCTGACCATCACTTTCTTCATCATTTCCGGCCATGCCGCTGTTTGCCTGATCAAATGCGAGCATGATGAAGGGAAAGGCCCATGACCGGCAAGCTATCCCCCCATTTCACGCTGCCCGAATTTACCCGCAGCGACACCGCCACGCGGCGCGGGATCCGCAATGTGCCCAGCACCGTGCAGATCGCCGCCATGGCCACGCTCTGTCACCGCGTGCTGGAGCCGGTGCGGGCGCATTTTGGCAAGCCGGTGATGATCTCGTCCGGCTTTCGTAGCCCCGAACTGTGCCTTGCGGTGGGATCGAGCATCGGTAGCCAACATGCCAAGGGCGAGGCCGCGGATTTTGAAGTGCGCGGCGTGGACAATTATCATGTCGCTTGCTGGATCCGCGATCATCTGCCCTTCGATCAGCTGATCCTTGAAAATTATGTGCAGGGCCAGCCCAACAGCGGCTGGATCCATGTGAGCTATCGCGAAGGGCGGCTGCGCAAGGATGTGCTGACCTATACGCGCCGCGCCTATTTTAAGGGATTGCTGCTGTGACAGGCTGGAGGAGCGCACTGCTTATCGCCGCCGCCCTGCTTTTGGGCGCGCTCAAAATCTATAGTGAGGGCAAGAACGCGGGCCGCGCCGCCGCCGAGGCCCAATATGCCAAGCAGCTGCGCAAAGCCGAAGCCGATATCCAGCGCAAAAGCGATGCCATCGATCAGCTGGCCGCCGCCCAGCTGGTGACAGATCAACAGCGCGACACCATCCATCGGGAGATCATCCGTGAAAGCTCGCAAATCATTGACCGCCCTATCTATCGCGATACTTGCGTTGACGCTGATGGGCTGCGCCTCCTCGACCGTGCCACTGCCAACGCCAATGGCGAAGATCCCGCCCCATCTGCTAACCCCGCCGCCGCCGCTGCCACCCGCCCAGCGGGGCGCTGATGGCAGCATGACCGGCGCGCAGGCGCTGGGCAGCCTCGCCGAGCTTTACGCCACCAGCGGTATCATCCGCGCCACGCTGATCACCCTGCAACGCGCGGTGGCAATTGCGGCGCAGGATAAGGCTGAGGAATAATCAGGATTCAGATTTCCGGTCAGGAAGTGCCACAACGTTCGATAGATCGCTATCGCTGTGATCAATGCTTACACCCGCGCGAGAGAATAGTGTTTCAACTTGCTCTGGGATTTCCAATTCCCATGTGCTGAACGTATCCAATCCCGTTTTCTCAGAAAATTGAGCCATTTTTATGTCATCAGTATATAATTTCGTTGCCCCTGCAACGCGTGCGATGGCTATAATCTGGCGGTCATATTTTACTTTTGCCCATGGTTGATCAACCCCGGCTTTTTTATCGCCGTTAGCGATTGCCGCACTAGTCATAAATGCAACTTCAAATGCTGCTCGGCGATCAAAGGGCACTATCTTTACGCGGGCCATCTCATCAATCATGCTTATTATATCTGTCGCAGCAATTCCCGCCTGCACAATGATTTCCGCCAAAACTGGAGTGCCGACAATCAATGTATCATCCGGGCTAAGACCGGCAATCAAGGTCTCAACACGTTCCTTTGCATATAGCAACGGTAGACCTGTAGAGGGGTCGATAGGAGGCCTCGCTGATGGATTTATCATTAAGGTCAAAGTTGAGCTATCAACAGCAACAATCACGAACCCCTCTCCCCATCTTCATCCTGTAATCCGGCCACAGAATGATAGGCATCACCGTGCATCAAACCATTATCAGCGATAGTTCTGATTGCCGTCAGAACAGAAGAGACTGGTTCATCTTTCAACGTTTCATATCGCGAAACTTTGAATTCTGTCATTTTCCAAACGCCATCCTCTTGGCGTTCAAACCGACCGTTGCCGAACAATCGAAGTGTAGGCCCATATAATAGCGGCGCAAGATCTCTAGCCATATCACGTGGCATAGTAATGCCGCTGTGTGTGACACTGCCATCCTGCAAAATAGCATGAGCCGAACGATCACGCCCGCCAATCGAAACTAGCTTCCCATCGACCGAAGTGTCTTCGCGAAACGGTGGCAAAACCAAGGGCTTGATCCGGTTTCGTCCCTGAAAAGGCAATACAACCCGATCAGACCCTGCAACAGTCAGTATTCCAACGGCATTATCGTTCGCGAGCAAATCTTCCAGCTCTTGCTTCCCAGTCATAGCTTCTTTGACACCGCTACCGATACGGACATCATTCAAACGGGCTTCCACTTTGGGAACCTCAGTTGCTTCAATTTTCGTGCGCACAACGGCGCTACCTTTGCTGATGCCACTAAAATGGGTGCGATCAGTATGCCCATATAGTTTGGCCAACGCCGCAAGATACTTCGCCAAACGCTCCATAGGGATGGTTTCAGGCGTGAAAGCATCAATCGAAAAGCGATATTCAAGTGGCTCTGGGCCTGCTTCCCTATCCATTTCCGTCACTCCACAACCTTCGCCATCGGCCTATTACAAAACATATAACACTTGATAAATTGCTAATATCATAATTTATTCAAATTTGCATGATTTGCTCATTATCGTTTTTTAACAGATACATATGAAATAAAAATCACGCCATCAAATGTTCGATGACCGCATCCATCAGATCGTCGCGGTCTTTTTCGGATAGGCCGAGCAGTTCACGCTGGGGATAATCGACCGCTTCGGCGAAGGGGCCGGGCTTATCCTTCAGGCCATATTGGTGGACGCTGGCGATCTGGCCGAGCAGGCCGACAAAGCCGATCCATGCTTCATCGGGCGCTTGGCCCGCGCGCAGATAACGGCCTGTGCGGATCTTGCGGAACATCGCCCCGCGCCGGATCGAGCGGCCTTTGCCTCTGCCGCCATCGCCGCCCCCGCCTTCGCTGCCGCCTGCATCCGATGGCAGGTTTTTGATGATCTTGGATCGCACAAAGGTGCGCATCCCGCCTGCCCTGCGATCAAAGCCGATGAATTTATCATCGCCCATTTTCTTCCAGCTTTTCATCACCACGAGGCGCGGCGGGCCGAAGCCGCCAGCGGGATAGAGGAATTTCTTGGCATGGCTGGCCTGCTGCCGATCTGCCTTTGGCGGCTTGCGCTTGGCAAATTTGGATCCATCGGGATTGGTCTGGGATGCGATGCGCCGCTGGTGGCTGCGCCGCATGGTCTGGCTGATCTGGCCGAGCAGCTTCTTTTGCTGTGCGCCTTCCAGCGACAGCAACATAGAGCCGACAAAATCTTCCAGCTCGGCAAAGCCGCTATCGACACCGGCCATGATTAATCGTCCCTATAGCCGGTCCAAAATTCGGGCGGCAGCTTTTCCGCCTGCCCCCAGATCTGGCGCAGCAGCGTGGCGGGATCTGTCAGCGCTTCATAGCCAACAAGTGGCGGCTCGGCCCGATGGCCGATATCATAGCCGCCCTGCCCATCCGGCAGCACATCCAGTGCTTCGGATAGCGGCAATTTGATTTCCACATCAACGGCAGCATGATCAACCGGCTGCACATCGAAACGGATCCGTTCGGTGCCGGTCTGGTGGTTTTGGATCACCTCGCGCTGATGCTCGCGCAGCCAGATCACAATGGGCAAGAAAATTTGTGCCGGCGCATAATTGCAATCCAGCAAAGTCACCGTGGCGGTGTAGCGCATTTCAAAGCCGTAGTTTGGGCCATCGCGGGTGGCGATGGTGCCATCATCGGCATAAATGGCCAGCGCATCGGGATTGCGGGCCAGTTCTGGCAGCGCGGCTGTTAGGCATTCGCGCAGACTGTTCAGCTTTTTCATTGCGGCCCCCACAGCTGGACAATTTTAACTTCGGGCACGCTATCTGGCAGGCGCGCAGGCAGGGTGATGATCTGGCCTTCGCGCAGATGTGGCCCCTGCCCCGCCAGATCGCGGTTCAGCTCCAGCGCTTGTTCCACGACAAATTCTGTTTGGCCCAGCACGCGCCAGCAAAGCTCATCCAGCGTTTCGCCTTGCAGCGCGGCGGCGGTGAAGGTGGCAGTCATTAGATAAGCTCTACCGTGGTGCGATCCTTGCCCTTGATCGCGCGGATGGCATGGATGGCGGTGCGGCGGTGGTCATCGGCGCGGCTTTGCATATCATCGCCGCGCGACTGGCCGGTCCCGGTGGCGGTGATATCGCGGTGCGTTTCGATCAGATCGGCGGTGGCATGGCCATAGACGGCCTGTCGCCACAACAGGGCCAAGCGATGCTGACCGCCGATCTGGCGGGATGGCACATCGTCCAGCACGGCAAAGCCTTCGGCCATTTGGGAATCGCGCCACTCCGCCAGATCGCCATCGGCGATCATCACCGCCTCGATCAGCGCGGTTTCGATGCGCTGGTCTGGGATATTGCTGGCCCCGATCCGCTCGCTGGACCGGAAATGGTTGATATCCAGATCCGGCCAAAAGGGACCGCATAGGAGCATTTTGCCGGGTGCGGTCACGGCGGGCGCGGGGGAGCTGATAAAGGCGGACATCATTTTCCCTTTGAAAAAAGTGGGGGGTGGGGATCAGGGGATCGGGCTTGGGCAAATGCCCGGCCCTGCCCCTTCACCGCCCCCCGGCGCCGGGGGCACTTCTTCGGGCGGGTTGATCTTCAGTTCTGGCGGCCTGCAAATGGCGGCTCTTTGCGCTTCCGGTGCTCACGTACCGATGTACGCTGCGCTCCGGGTCACAAAAACCCACCATTTTCGTCACGCCATTTCCTGAACCTCAATCCACCCTAGCTGTCGGGATCCGTATCGGGGTCCGCGTCGGGATCATTTTCGGGATCCGCATCAGCAGCTGTTTCGTCAGCGGGGCTGGCATGTTTCTTCAGCCAGCTTTCCACTCGCTCGATCTGTTTCTTCACGCCGCTTTTTTTATCCAGCACCAGCGCGCGGCGCAGATGTTCCAGCGCTTGTGTGCGGGCGGCATGGGGTGCGCCTGCACTGATGCTTTCGGGATTATCATCAGCGGCTTCGGCCCGGCGGATCAGATGCAGCGCGATGGCCTTTTCCATCTTCGCCCGCACCTGATCGGGCATATCATAATCCGCCGTCAGCTGGGCCGCGCGCTGAAGCACCGCGACATCAAAATCCAGATTGGCGCTGATCGCTTGCAGGCCCGCTTCGGCGGTATTTTCGCAAATGATCGTGGCGGGCGAACGGGCAAAATTCTTAATCGCTGGCAGGCGCAGGCCATGGCGCAGCATATGTTCGGCGATATCGAGGCCACGATCAAAGTCGCCAATGTCAAAGCGCCAGATCATCATCATGGCGACAATCTCATCCTGCACGCCTTTGCCGCTGTCGATGGCGGCCGACAGTGTGGCATCGACATGGGCATCATATTTGCCGATCAGGCCGCGCTTGGTATTTTCTTTGCGCTCGACGCCCTGAAGGGATTTGAGCGCGGCTTCATCCTCGCCCAGCGAGGCCAGCAACAGATCATATTCGCTAGCGCCTTCGCCATCCGCGCTGCGCTCTGGCGCGAGGCCAGCATGGCCATCGCGCTCGATAGCGAGGCGGGCTAGCTTTTCCTGTTTCAGCAGCGCCGCAGGGCTGCCGCTGCCCAGCACCGGTGGGGGCGATTCCGGCATCAGCCCCTGATCCTGATCAAAGGGCTGGCGCAGCCGGGCATCGCGCTTTTGCTTCGCCGCTTCAGCCGCCTGTGCGCGCTGGATCGTAGCGGCGGCAGAGGCGGCTTGCAGCGCCTGCATTTTCTTCATTTTCAGTTTGGCAGCGAGCGACATAGCGGATCCTTCATGGTTGAGACAATGCGGGGCGGCACCGGGCCGCCCCAAGGTGGGGAAAAGGGTTATCCGCCGCCACCGCCAGCTGGAGCCTCTGCAAATTCGATATTTTCGATCAGCAGCGCGAAGTCATAATCTTCCACGACATAGGCATCGTTGGACGATTGATAATCTTCGATCCGGTCGCTTTCAGGCACATCCTTGATGTGGCGGCGGCGCTTGCCTTCCTGCTCATAGATCGACAGATTGTCATAACGGGTGATGAAAATCGTGCCCTGCGGCATGAAGGGCACATCCGCTGCCTGTTTCCCGCCCAGCCGTTTGCTGGACATGATGATATCGCGGGCCAGCTGCTCGCTGGGATCGCGATCTTCATTGATCAGCGGGAAATATTTATCATTCAACAGATCATGGCTGGTCATGACGACAAGTTCGGTATCGCCGCGCGCCCAGCTGGGCAGCACGCCATTGATGGCATCATAGACCAGCGCATCGAGCGTGGCATAATCGCCGCCCGGCCCATAGGTGAGCTTGCCCGCCACTGCCGTGCCTTCATCCATCACATGAGCAGGCTTGTCGTTGCGCATTTTCTGCAGCCAGCCGATATTGACATCGGATCGATCTGGATTGGTAACGGGATTGCTGGTGGCGGCGGCCGATGTGCCGTTAAAGCCGACCAAGATATTATCGAGCGCCTGACGCTTGGTGATCTGGTTTTGGATCCGCGTTTGGAAATCCGGGAACTTCGCCCAGGCATCGAGCAGCGCATAGCGAATATGGGTGTCGCTGTTGTTCTGGACGCACTCGTAAAACACTTCGTCCATATTGCTGGGCGAGACCGTTTTGCGCGTGCCCGAACCGCTGGTGTCCGTGTTCGATACCAAGGGACCGCCGATGCCAAGGCCAAGCAGCGCGCCCTTCATTTCCGAAACGGGAAGGATGTTGATGCGCGAAAGGAAATCGCTCGATTCCTGACGCTTGTCGATCAGCTTTTGCTGGATGCTGGGATCGACGTTAAATTTCGTCGATGGATCCGCGATGCTGTTGAGTTCCGCCTGACGATCAAGAAAATCGTTGAAGAGGATGCGGGTGTTTTCCTGCATGATTTACGCTCCGAATATTTGTTTTTTGGGCGGATGGAGGGGGATGGCGATCAGCAATCGGCCAAGATGCGATCACCGCCGCCGGTGGCCGCTGGGCGCGCGCTATGGTTGCGGCGATCCGGCTTTGCTTCCAGATCGGCGGTCAGCTTGGTCAGATCCTGCGACAGCTTGGCGATGCGGGCATCTTGTTTGGCCGTCGCCGCGCTGAAGGCGCTGGTGAGCTTTTCAAAACCTTCCCCCATCGCGCCTGCCAGTTGGGTGAACTGATCGGCTGGCGCGGCGGGTGTTGGCTCATTGGGCGGCGTGATGACGGGATCGCCCGCACCACCCGCGATCAGGCCGGAGAAAAGCTTCTTCAGAAAGCTGCCTGCCTGTGCCAGTTCATCCGCGCTGCCGCCGTCATCGGCAAATTCAATGGTGAAGCCGCTGTCTTCCACGCCCAGCAGATGCTCTTTTTTGGCATCCTCGCGGGTGGAGAATTTCAGCGCCTCGGTTGCCAGTGAAGCCGGGCTGTCGGTGAAGGCGATGCCGACCAGATAGGCTTTATTCGTTTCTGAAAAATTGGGCTGGATCTCGACGCTGGAGAAGATCTTCTGATCTGCGGCCGTCAGTTCCTTGGCCTGATCATTGACATCGAAACTGGCGAGCAGCGCCAACCGCTTTTGATCCTTGCCGCCCAGCTTGATCGTGATTTCTTCCGTCTTTAGTTCGGCGACCGACCCATAAGCGTTGAACGGCGGATTGGGCGAATAGCCGCGCAGATGCTCGCAATTGATCCGCGCCGTATAGGTGGCGGGATCATAGCTGGCGGCCATCTGCTCGATATGCGCGCGCTCGATCTTGCGACCATCGACGGTTGGCCCCTCGACTGCGACGCGGAAAAACTTGGTTCGTGCCATGAAGGCGGCTCCTGTCGGATTGATATGCTGTTGAGCGTGTGGTGCCATCAAGCGCGCCGCCGCACCTTTTCTCAACGGCTGCTATTTGTGGCGCTGCGCACCACAAATGGGCGCGCGGGCCAGCGGCGCATCGCGCGCGCATGGTGCCCCGACCATGGTTCGATCTCCCGACGCCCCGACCCCTGTTGTGCCGATCCCCGCCATCATCCCCTATGATGCGCGGCGGCTGGCGCGCGCTTATTATTGGCGCGGCTGGGATGTGGCCGAGATTGCGAAGGAATTGGGCCTATCCGCCAACACGGTGGGCGCATGGAAAACCCGCGACAAATGGGATGAGGATCCGGTGATCCGCCGGATTGAGGATAGCTGCGAGATGCGGCTGAACCAACTGATCTTCAAAGACAAGAAATCGGGCACCGACTTCAAAGAAATCGACCTGCTCGGCCGCCAGATCGAGCGCATGGCCCGTGTGCGCCGCTATGGCGAGGAAGGCGGCCATGAAGGCGATCTGAACCCCAATATCGGCAGTCGGAATAAGGGTGAGCGCAAGCGCAAACCCAAAAACCTGATCACGCCGGAAGATGCCGCCAAGCTGCGCGAAGCCATGCTGGATATGGCCTTTGGCTATCAGGAAAAATGGTGGAGCAACCTATCGCGCAAAACGCGCTTCCTGCTGAAATCCCGCCAGATCGGTGCCACCTTTTGGTTCGCGCTGGAGGCGCTGGTGCGCGGGCTGGAGACTGGCAACAATCAGATATTCATTTCCGCCAGCCGGGCGCAGGCCAATAACTTTCGATCCTATATCTGGCAGTTCGTGCTGAAGGTGCTGGAAATCGACCTGAAGGGCGAGCATCTGACCATCTCGCGCGGGGAAGATGCGGATGGCAATGTGCTTGAGCCGTTCACCATGTATTTTCTGGGCACCAATTACCGCACCGCCCAAAGCTATCACGGCGATGTCTATATCGACGAAGTGTTCTGGATCCACGGCTTTGACCAGATCGACACCGTTGCCAGCGCCATGGCCGCGCAGAAATTCTATCACATCACCTATTTCTCGACGCCCAGCACGATCAACCATGAAGCCTATAAAAAATGGTCCGGTGAATGGTTTAATGAGGGGCGGCCCAAGAATGAACGGGTCAAGATCGACATCAGCCACAAGGCGCTGAAGGACGGCCAGCTGGGCGAGGATCGTATCTGGCGCCATTTCGTTTCCATCAAGGATGCCGAGGCGGCAGGCTGCGACCTGTTTGACCTTGAGGATCTGCAATTCCGTTATTCGGTCGATCAGTTCGCCAATTTGTTCATGTGCGAATTTGTCGACGACAGCCAATCCAGCTTTCCCATGGCGATGATCCGCCCGGCGATGGTGGATAGCTGGGATGTCTGGAAAGATTATCAGCCCTATGGCCTGCGCCCCTATGGCAATGGCGAAGTGTGGATCGGCTATGATCCCGCCGAAAGCGAAGATGGCGATAGCGCCAGCGCGATTGTCGTCGCCCCGCCCACCAAGCCCGGCGGCAAATTCCGGGTGCTGGAAAAGCTGGCATGGCGCGGCAAGGATTATGAAGCGCAGGCCAAGGAAATCCGCAAACTGATGAGCCGTTACAATGTGACGGAAATCGCCATCGACGGCACCGGTATGGGCAGCGCCGTGTTCCAGCTGGTGGTCAAATTCTTCCCGCGTGCGCGCCGCATCAACTATTCGGCGCACATTAAATCCGAAATGGTGCTGAAGGCCAAAAACGTCTTCACACGCGGGCGCATCGAATTTGACGCGGGCTGGACCGATCTGGCGCAAGCGCTGATGTCGATCCATCCCCAACTGACCAGAGGCGGCGGCCAGATGACCTATGTGGCGCGGCGATCCGCTGCCACCGGGCATGGCGATATGGCGTGGGCGCTGCTCCACGCCCTGAGTTGCGAACCGCTCGACGCCAATGATGGCGGATCCAAGAAATCCACTGTGGAGATTAACCGATGACCGATGCCGCCCGCGCTGGCGTGAGCGCCTTTGCCTTTGATGATGCTGTGAGCGTTGTGAACCGGCGCGAGTTAATGGGTTATATCGAATGCAGTTGGAATGGCCGCTGGTATGAACCGCCCATCGCGCCCAAGACGCTGGCGCAGCTGCTACAGGCCAGCGCCCATCATGGCAGCGCCATCCGCGTGAAGCGCAATTTGCTGGTGAAGCATTTTCAGCCGCACCCGCAGTTGAGCGCGGCGGAATTTGGCAAGTTCGCGCTGGATTTCCTTGTCATGGGCAATGCCTATCTGGAAGATATTCCGAACCGCTTTGGCCGCACCGCCCATTATGCCAACAGCCTTGCGATCAACACGCGGCGCGGGAAAGGCGGATCCTATTGGTTTGTCGAAAAATATCATCAGCCCCATGAATTTGAGGCGGGCAGCATCTGTCACCTGATCGAGCATGATGTGAGCCAAGAGCTATATGGCAAGCCGGAATATCTGGCGGCGCTGCAATCGCTGTTGCTCAATGAAAATGCCACGCTGTTTCGCCGCCGCTATTATCTGAATGGCGCGCACGCTGGCTTTATCTTTTATCTCTCCGAAACGGCGATGGATGATAGTGATGTAGGGCAAATTCGTGAAGCGTTTCGGGAATCGCGCGGTCAGGGCAATTTCAAGAATTTGTTCCTGCATGTGCCCGGCGGCAAGAAGGATGGTGTGCAGGTCATCCCGCTATCCGAAGTGGCGGCCAAGGACGAATTTCTGAACATCAAAAATGTGACGCGCGATGACGTGCTGGCCGCGCACCGCGTGCCGCCCCAGCTGCTAGGCGTGATCCCGCAAAATAATGGCGGCTTTGGCGATGTGCGCACGGCGGCGGAAGTGTTTTTCGGCAATGAGATCGAGCCGCTGATGGCGCGCATGGCCGAAGTGAACGACTGGGCTGGTGATGAAATCATCCGCTTCAGCACACCCCAACCCGCTAGCCTGCCGCCCGCCTGATATTCCTTCCCTGCCCGATCTGGGCGGGGGGATAGGGCGTTGCCGCGCCCTGCCCCCGGCAAAACTTCCTTGCCGCAATCTGCCGCGCGATCTGCCGCGGCGAATCGTCCCGCCCTGCTCAGCCGAGCGAGCGGAACATTTAGAGAACATTGCAAAGGAAGCAAGCCAGCATGAACAATCTTGAAGCCGTCTCCCCGGCGCGGCCCGTCGCACCCTATCTGGGCGGCAAGCGCAATCTTGCCAAGCATTTGGTGGGCCGCATCAACGCCATCGATCATCAGACTTATGCCGAGGTGTTTGTCGGCATGGGCGGGGTATTCCTGCGCCGCGATATGCGGCCGAAATGCGAAGTGATCAACGATATCAGCGAGGATGTCGCCACCCTGTTCCGCGTGGTGCAGCATCATTATCTGCCGTTTATCGAGATGTGCCGGTGGCAGATCAGCAGCCGGGCCAATTTCCTGAAGCTGTCGCAGCAGGATCCATCGACGCTGACCGATATGCAGCGGGCGGCGCGGTTCCTCTATCTGCAACGGCTGGCGTTTGGCGGCAAGGTGGCGGGTGCCCGCACCTTTGGCGTCGCGCCCGGTCTGGGCGGGCGGTTCGATATCGCCAAGCTGGTGCCGATGCTGGAGGATCTGCACGAGCGGATGACCGGCGTGATCATCGAGCGGCTGGACTGGCGCGCCTTCATCGCCCGCTGGGATCGGCCAGCCACGCTTTTTTATCTGGATCCGCCCTATTACGGAAACGAGAAGGACTATGGCCCGGGGATCTTCAGCCGTGATGACTTCGCCGAGATGGCGGCGGCACTGGCCGGGATCAAAGGCCGGTTCATCATGAGCATCAACGATCATCCCGATGTGCGCGAGATCTTCTCCGGTTTCGATCAGGAGCCGGTGCGGGTGCGCTATACCGTGGGCGGCACGGCCCACGCCAAAGATGCGGGCGAGCTGGTGATTAGCGACTGATCCACTAGCGGGCCGAGGCGCGATGACGTTTCGGCCCGTCCACAACCCGCCGCAATTGTGCCGGGACATAGGCCCTATTCTGCCCTCACAGGGCCGCTGGTGGGCGATACATTTCCATAACCCCCACAAACCCCCAAGCGACGCCTGACGAGCAGTGGAAGCACGCCTATTCCGGTTGATGATCGGCGCGACTTGAGTGTGGTCACCGGTTTGAAACGTAAGCCTGCGCCTTGACCCTCCCCCTTCCATCGTCAAAGACTGACGTCAGGGGAGATAATTTATGCGTACTTTGCTTATCACGATAACTGCAGCTATGGCTTTGGCCGGATGTGGGGATAGCCCAACCAGTAACGACATAGCATCTCAAACGGTAGAAAATGCTGCGGATCATTCTGGCAATGCAGCTGCATACCAGACCAAAATCGCCGATGTTGATTTTTTGAACTTATCCTCGACGATTGAACTGGCAAAGAGCCTTTCTCCATCTGACCGCTATGCATTCTCTCTGTATGTCATAGCCTGGAAGGCCGCTAAAGTTAGCGGTGACGAAACTGAAATCCGTGATGCATCAGGGAATCTGCCTGTCACAGTCAAAGATGCCGTAGCAATCCAACAGGCCTTGCTAGAAAAAAACAGGCGTTGATTATTCAGGGTGAGCTGACCTACTTCAGTTGATATGAAGCCAATATAGGAGCGAGCGAGAGGAAACTTTCGCCCGCTTTTTTTTATCTGGATCCGCCTTCTTGTGGAAATGAGAAGGATTATGGGCTGGGGATCTTCGCGGCAGCGCTGGCCGGGATCAAAGGTCAGTTCATCCTCTCGATCAACGATCACTCTGATGTACACATGATCTTCGCCGCCTTTCGATCAGGAACAGGTACGCGTGCGTTATACTGCCGGCGGCACCAATAACGCCAAGGACGCGATCGAGGTGGTGATTGGTGACGGAAATATGTTCATGTTTTTACTTACAAAAATAAGAACATTAAGAATCAATTGACACTTTCATGAAACGACACGAATAGAGGCAAATAAAATGCATAATAAAAGGGGATTGCTATGAAAAGAAAAATCATTCTCGCTACGGCGGCTGCAACATTGCTCGCCGCTCCTTCAGCTTTTGCTCAAGACAGCTCTCCATTCGCAGGCCCTTATGTGGGTGTGCAAATCGGTGCCTCGCAAATAGAATCCAAGCACTCTGACCTTGATGGTTGGTACTGGGACGCCCGGAATTCATCACAAAAGGACACCGGCGTTCAGGTCGGTTTGAAGGCCGGATACGACTATGCCTCAGGCCCCCTCTTGGCAGGTATTCTCGCTGAAGCTCAATTCGGCAAAGTTAATAGCTATGCTGAATATATGCCTGAGGATCCTTCCTATGAAGTGGGAACGAAAGTGACTTCACTGGGTTCGGTTCGTGCGAAGCTGGGCCTTACCAGTGGCAAGCTAGCAGCGTTTGCAACGGGCGGTTTCGCCTTTTCAAATGCGAAATATAATTACAATGAAACCGATACCTCAAATGAATACTCGAACGGCAAAGGTGATCGCAGCGGATATGTGATCGGTGCTGGATTGGCTTACGCCGTGTCACCAAAATCATCCATTGGCGTGGATGTCAGCCGCTATAATTTCGGTTCACGCAACTTTTTTCTTAATCGAGAAGACGGTACTGTTATGGATGATTACCGTTGGAAGATCAAAGACAGGATCGAAAGCGTAACCATCAGCTATAATTTGCACTTCTGATCAGGAAGAATGATCTGAAAGGTTTAAGGCAGATGTAACCCTTCCTTCAGCTGCCTGCAGAAGGCCGCAGAAGCTCACATAGCTTCTGCGGCCTTTTTGATATGGTCAGGGCAGCGCCCCCTCTCGATTAACGATTATGTCAATCTGCACGCGAGATCTGCGCGGCTATAGATACGGGCAAGTAGATCATCAGCAACTGCCCTGGAACGCGGCTCTATGCTTGACCGAGGCACGCCGCCATCTCGCCACGCCTAAAACCTTCCAAATCAGCGCTAGTTGATGGGCCCTAGTCTACCCACAGAAGCCCGCTGGGGCACGTTAAATTTCGGCATAGCCCACTCTCATCCACATCCCTGATCGACCGCCAGCGTGCAGCACGCGCGGCCCTAGGGCATTCCCAGCCCAAACCCTGCGCGCGGCAGTTAGCTCCCCTCCTCGCCTGCGCACTTAATGTGTCGGTTTTCGTGCAGTTGGCCAGTTGCCGTGCGCCCTAGAGGATCAAGGCTTAGCGGCGTGTTCACAGCACAATGTGCGTAGTGCATTCCAGTGCAACCAGAGTGTGATTTCTCGCGCCCCGACATATCGCCGATCACATCGGCAAAGGATATGGCACCTTCGGTGCGGCATTTGATGCGCTTGGCGCAGCGTTTCAAGCTCCACAACGCGCCAGAATGGCACGGATCCTGCGTTCTGCCCCTCTGGGCAGCCTGAGCGGCGCAAGCCGCTCCGCGCTCCGGTGCTGCCGTCGCTCCGCTTGATGCGGGTCTTGCCATTTCGTTTGGCTCCAAGGTCATATTTTACGCATGGCGAAGCCATTCCTCATATGGATTAATATAATCCCCCGGTTTCTCTGACCGTGGAAGATTCGCGCTCCTTTGCATCACGCGCGTCGATGGCGGCCGCGATCCTCGCAAGGGTTTCGCCAGCGGTGCTATCGCCGTCCCACGTCACTTCCAGATACTCGCCAGCCGACAGGCTATCGAGCATGTCTTGCCAATCCTTGGCCTGCTGTTCACGGCGCTGCCTTTCATCATCGGGCAACGGCGGCCGACCGATCAAATGCGCCACCATCTTCTTGATGACGGACGGCACCAGCAACACATAGGCATTGGAGATCTGCTCGACCTGCGGGCCTGCGCCTTCATTTTCTGTTTTGCGGCTGCGCCGGACCCAATGCAGGAAGCCATGCTTGCGCAGCTTGGTCAGCGCGCGGTGCACGGCATTATAGCTATGGCCGATTGCGGCCGAGATTGTGGATATGGATGGATCGAGCCGCCCAGTCTGATAATCCAGAAAACGGTTGTAAAGCACGTCCAGCACATCGAGCGCAATCTGGCCCAAAACCCCATTGCGAACGCCGGGCATTTCGGCCTGCCGCTGGAGGCGTGTGCGCCGCTCCAGCTCGCGAGCGCTTTTAAGCACGGCCCCGATGCGCCGTTTGGCACCGCGCCGATTCCCACCGGCGAAGGGACGCCAGATGCGCCCCTCAATCTGGCCCTCATAATAGCTGTTTCGCCAGACAGGTTCACCGCTGCGGCGGACCTTTGGCGCTTTGAGGCTGGCGACGAGTTGGCCAATCGGGAAGGCGCTCATTTTGCGCCTCCGATCCGGCTAAATCCAATTGGCAATCCGTCCGTAAGCTGTTGATATTGCACAGCGCATCTTCCCCGAATTGGGAGAAAATACGGTTATTAAACAATGATTTTTTGGCGACTCTTAATCAGCTTGTCCTAGGTTCGATCCCTAGTGCGTCCACCAAGTTTTCCAATGACTTAGCGGCTTATTTTATCAGTCCATTCCGACAAGTTGTTTTTGGCATTCCGACAAGCCGGGTGGCGACGGCTCGCTGTCTGCGGCTTCAAGCTCGAACAGCAGGGCAATATAATCCCTCCGCTTCAACCCAATCGCTCTTGCCTTCCGGTCGTTCGGATTGGACTTGTAACGAATTTGTGTCGGTCACTTGATAGTTTAACGCTCGTACAAGGAAACCGACGAGGTGATCAACTATATTGAAGGGTTCGAGCAGAAGTCTGTGCGGACCGCAATATAAGCGGTCAAACAACGAAGTTTATACGCTATTCATGGCTTCAGCCAATACCTCCAGCCGAGATCGAATATCCTCATCCAGTGGAGCGAGACTGTTATAGGCCCTCTCGCCTCTGCCCGCTTGCTCTACCATTTCATCGTGACGGCTACCCATCAGGCCATTGATCGCACTGAGATAGCGAGACATTTTATAGCTATGCTCGTTAGGCTCCAATGACCGCAGCGTGTCGTAAAAACTCACCAATTTGCTAACAATTTTTCGCATCGCATGAAATTGGGTGCCAGTAAATAAAGGCTGCTCCAGCATATGGCGAAGGCGGTCCATATCCGCCTTTCGATAGGCCAGAAAATCTGGTGCCGTCGTCATTGAGCATGCAGCAACCCGGCGCTGGACATGGTTCCAAATCGGCAGCACCAATAGGGCACGCAGCAGCGCCGCATAGGCAAGGGTATGCCAGCGCTGACCATTGCGAAAACTATCCTGAAGATGGCCCATAATCGCCACAGTTGCGCCAAATAATTTGGGCACCCGATGGTCTTTGCTATAGAGCATCAGAGCGAAGCGCAAATGTTTATATTTCGCCCGGATCAATTTATATTCCTGCCGCTGGCCTGCATCCAAATCAGCGGTCTTTTGCAGCAGCTTCACCAGAGCCAATAGCTCCTCTCGGGCGAAACCCCGTCGCCAAAATTGTAGACATAGAGCGAAACAGCGCTGAAGTTCCTCGTCCGTGCAGGCCAGATCAATCGGATCCGGCAAGCTGACCTCAGGATCGACCACATCGTCAATTTCCACGGCCTCGAACAGCGCCTCACATAGGGCTGGCCGAAACTCTGGCCAATATGGATCTTCACGATTTAAGCTCATGATTTTGCGTCTTCATAATGAGAAAGCCTATGGCGATTGCGATAGGCTGATAGGGTCGGGATCAGCGTGAAACCCGCTTTCAAGCACATGCCGCCAACATAAGCGAAGCCTGCGCCAATCAGCCCAAAATTGTGAATGAGGATGACCAGCATCAAGCCATAGATCAGCGCCGCCAGCCCTTCTGCGACCAAAGCCGCCCGTTGTTTTCCGGCCATATAAAGCAACGATTCCAGCGGGAACCCCATCATAGACACCAAGAGAGACGCGGTCATGATTTGCAGCAGATCAAATGCCTCCACATAGCGCGACCCGAACGCCAACGAAATGAGCGGTTTGCCGCCGATCACCACCAACAACAGCACCATCAAACCCACCCCGCCTGCCAGCAATCCACTGCGCACGGCCAATTGCCATGGCTGCTTGCTGGCAGGATCCAGGCGCATAATCTCTGGATAAAAGCTTTTATCCATCAAATTGGCTGGCTTGCTGGCGGCTTCGAAAAAGGTGGACGCAATTTTGAACAATCCTGCGGCCGATGGGCCCAGCAACCCACCGACAATCACATTGCTGGCAGGCCCCCAAGCCGACCAGATAGAATGTGCAATATTGGTGGTCCAAACAAAATCCCAAGCCCCTTTAATGCGGCGCGCCGGAGCAAATAGGCCGGGCCGCAAGGCATGATGAATATTTTGTCGGCGAAGCTCACGCGCGGCGAAGAACCAAAGCAGCAAGTCACCGATTAATTCGGCGACATACCAGCTGACCACAAAGCCCGCGAAACCCATATCCGCGAAATAGCTGATCGCGCTTCCGATCGCCCATAGCAGCGGCGTCACCAATTGCTGCACAGCGATATGATCAAAACGATCCAGCGTCCGCAAAATGCCGGTAGGCGTAGCAGCGGTCATGATAGGAATGAGGGTGCAATAAAGCAGTCCGAGATAAAGATCCTTTTCATCGATGCCGACCCATGTCGATATAAAGGGCAGCAACGCCATCCCCGCCACCAGCCCAACAGCGCCGCTCGCCAAATCAAGGCCGAAGGAAAAGCCCGTGACATCACGAAAGCGGTCAATATCCTTTTGCACCAACGCAGGAGCGCCAAAGCGCACGATAAATTGCCATGTCTGAAATTTAACCAGCGCGCTGACGCCATAGGCATAAGCCTGCACCACCACCAAAGTGCCAAATAAGGCCGGTGACAAGCCGCGCCCCGCGAAAGACAAGGCAATCAGGCCCAATATCGCACCGCCCAGCTTGCTGGATGCCAGATAGGATGCATTCCGAAGAATGGCGCGAAACGGCCCGTCTGAAAACCAGTTCGCCATCATTCTGTCCGCGTGGTTTCAGCGGCAACCGCGGCATCGGCGGCATCATTGGCGCTGACCGACAAGCCATAGCGCCACGCAAGCATATCAGAAACCGCGGCCTTCGCATGAGCGATCACCTGTTCCAATGGATCGTCAGCGTTGATCTCCACGATCGGCGCGCCACTGAAATCAAGGCGCGATAGGTCATCGATTTTGCGAGCGAGAGAGGCCCGCACATGATCCGGTTTGCGCGCGAACGCCATATCCAGACTGACATTTAATCTTAAGATAAGATCGGGCTGATGCGCGACCATAGCTTCAAAATGGCGACGCTCCCGTCGTGCGAGCCAAGCTGGCAGGCCGGTGTTTTTGGCGGCGCCCAAGCCAGGACCGTCCATCGGCCCCGGCACCTCGACTTGCGGGAAACGATCCGCAATGATCAGATTTCCAGCGCTGCGTAGCTTCATCATCCGCTGGAAGCGCCTCACTCGCCGCAGCGTGAAGGCGTAAATGCCAATAGCCGTAACCGGGCTGGGCCCGGCGCTGGTCTGCGCTGTTTTAGCTTTGGCTTGAATGCTCCGCTCCAGCCGGGGTCCGATCAACGGAATTTTGGCCAAGGCTCGGCCCATATTCCCGCTTTGCTTGCCCAAATGGCAGGTCACCGTCGGGTGATAAGCCGCGAGCCAGTTTTGCAACCGATCGGTGATGGTGGATTTTCCTGAACCATCGCAGCCAACAACCGCGATCAATGGTGGAAGTGCAGATGAAGACATGAAGAAACCTGAAACAGAAAAGCGATCCCCTTCCTTGCAAAAGGCGGAAGATGGATCGCGATGTAGAAGAAATTTAAGAAACTATGCTCAATTGCGGATGCTGGCCCCGCAGCTGCTTTCTTGAAGAGCTGGCTCCGCTGCGCTTCGGATTAAGGGCCTCTTCAATCACATCCAGCGCTTGCTGCAACACTGTTTCATAAGGCAAGCGCGAGTCAATTTCCACAATATGGGTGCCATTATAGGTGATTGTGGGCATTTTAAGAATTTTATCGCGAAGCTCCGCCAGGGGATGATCGGATTTACGAGCATAGGCCGTTTCTTCATCGATCAACAAGCGGATCATCAGCATCGGCTTGTTGATCGCCATTTTCTGATAGATTTTCTGCTCATGCCGGGCTAGTTTTTGCACCAGCCATCCCTTGCTGCGATCCGCATCCAAGCCGGGGCCATCATAATGGAAGCCGGGTATTTCCGCTTGCGGATAGCGTTCGGCGATCATCAACACCCCCTTTTGTGCCCTCCGTTTCAGCAAGTGCATGTGCAGCACCCGCCACAATGAAAAAAGATACATGACAAGCCCGGTGAAAGCACCGGGAAGCTTTTTCTCCATATCCTGCGCCCGCCGCACTTTCGCTGCGAGATAACGCTCCAGCATCACCCCGACCATCGGCAATTGCTTGATTTTATCACCGCTTTCACCAGAAATCAGGCCCATATATTTTCGCTCGGTTGGTCGGCGCTGCTGCAAAATATGCAGCAAATCATGGGCTAATCTGGTCTTGCCCGTGCCATCACACCCCACAACAGCGACAACGCCGTGCAGAACCCCATCGCCTTTATCCGGGCCTGAAACGCTTGCCTCTTCCGCCCGGCTATCAGCCAGCGGCAAGGCATATTCAGGCGCTAAGGGTTTGGTGATTTTCATCCACATTTCGGTCTCCGTGCGCCTATTCCAGCGCTTAATGTCATGTCTTGGGTGGGAAAGCGGGGCGCACAGCAAAGGCGTGCCTGTGCCTGCCCCAGTGCCCGATCAATCGGGCACATCTGGTCGGCATTCTGACCGCAAAGCTTTCCGGGATGCTGCCAGCGCAGCCGTTAGAACCGCGTGGTAATTATCCCGCCCATCCAGTTCCAAAATAGGCGCAGCGTTGAAATGAAGCGTGGGGATCACCCGCACCTTGTCGCGCAGCATCGCCAGTTTATGATCCGGCTTACGGGCATGGGCGCTCTCAGCATCGATATGCAGGCGGATGATCAACGTCGGAACATAGGCCGCCATCTGCTCATATAAGCGCTGCTCCCGCACCGCCAGGGCACGCACAAAGGCGCTGCTATCTTCATCGGCAACCAAACCGGGCCCATCAAAATAAAAGCCAGCCACCTCGGCTTGTGGATAGCGGTCTGCGACGATGATGTGGCCATCATGATGCCGCTTTAGCATTCGCCCAAATTTGTGACGTCGCCAGCGGGATAGCAAATGGATCGCCAACGCCATGGTGCCATCTGGCGCGGCGGATTTGTCTTTATCCGCATGGGCGCGCTGACTTTTCCGTACCAGAAATCGACCAATGGCTGCCCCGATCAGTGGGATAGCCAATATAGCCCTTAAAATATTCCCTGAATCCTGACCAAGATATAAGTTTTCAACCGGCTGGTCTGCCGCCAAGGCAGCGCAAAGATCCGCAGCCAGAGTTGACTTTCCAGAGCCATCGCAACCGACAATTGCGATAACAGCGCCGAGCGGTATATGCGGCGTGGATCGCAGTGCCGAAGCCGGTGCCTTCTTGCCCATTGACGACAAGGCAGACGCAGCGTCTGCAAGCCCGCGATCTCGATAAAGTTGAAAGGGTTGCGAAGATAAATGGTCAGCCATAATCCGCATACGCTTGCGGATCAGCCTTTATTCCCTGTCACAGCCTGAGAATTATTTCCCAGAATTCCGTAGCTGCCTCACCCCATCCATTCATGTCCGCCAAGATTCCGCCAAAGCATCCGCAGTCGCGTCCAGTTGTGCCGGATTGCCATTGCCGGTGAGGGCATAGGAAAAATCCCCTCGGCGCCAATAGGCCACCGATTTATCGCCGCTGCGCACCGCATCCGGATCTTTCGGCGCCGATGAACGCCCCCGCATCGCCAATATCGTCAGTTCATCCCCCTCTGCCGTTTGAACCGCGATCAGCAAAGTCGGCGACGCCGCCGCATTGAGCATTTCCACATTGGTAACACGCCAATTGTCGGGAAGACGCGGCACAGCAATGCGCGATGCCATCAGCAATGTATGATCTCTATCGGCAAAGGGCTGCAGCGATGCAAATCTTGGCGTCTCAGCATTGGCGCGATGGGATTCGATGGCCATGGCCACATAAGAGGGCGGCGCAGATGGCCCATCCCACATTGGGATCACAACAGCCGCGATAGCCAGCACAGCGGCGATCCCAAGGCCAAAAGCCGGACGACGCCATGGCATGGATGGGCGGCTCTTGCGGATCGTCTCTATCGTATTTGAAAGGGATGGCGACGAAATCGTTTCAGGGCCTGCCAGCATCTGCAAGGCGCTACGGGTTCGAAAATCGGCCATCACCTGGGCCGCCATGCTGGGATTACGCGATAGATAATCCTCCACCGCTAGGCGCCGCGGCAAATCCAGTTCTCCATCGACATAAGCGATAATTTCAAAATCTTCCATATGGTCAGTCGACATCTCGCCCTCCAATGATCTTGAACTCTCGGGATGCCTTCGGCGCTATCCCCTGCCCCTCTCTCAACGCGGCGCGTGCACGGCTAAGCCGTGACATAATCGTACCGATAGGAACGCCCAATATGGCCGCCGCTTCCTGATAACTCTGCCCTTCCACCGCGATCAGATGAAGCGCCGCCCGCTGATGCTCGGGCAAAGCCGAAAAGGCATGCGCAACCTCATGCAGATATGCCGCATATTCCTGATCCGGCTCAAGATGATCCATCATCATATCGGCAAAGCGCGCATCGCGCTGGCTTTCCGCTCGCTCGCGGCGTTTTGTTGAGATGAAACTATTATGAACGATCGCCAACAACCAACCACGACGAGAGCCATCCGGCCGAAAGCTAGACCGTTTCTCCAGCGCTTTAACTACGGCATCCTGCACGACATCATCCGCCGCCTGCTCATCACGCGTCAGCGATCGAGCATAGCGCCACATAGAGGTAAGCTCATTCAATATATCGGCAGGGCGAAGATGTGACATAGATAGGATACGCATCTCAGCCGTTTCTTATTCCATGTCTGCAAAATATATATTGGCACTGGGCCTATCCATGCCCGCCTATCGAAAATACGCCTTTCGGCTCACCTCGCGCACGAGAAGAGCAATAAAGTTGCACTTCTGCCTTCAAAAGCGCCGCAAAAGGCTCAGCCCATGGCAAGCATCGACCGGACTTTCCTTTTAAATATCCTCCCCTGAACCCAAAACGCATGCCCTTCCGGTTCAGGGGAGCAATCTTTAGGTCAGCGCGCTGATCAGCCTTCAGGGTTCTTGACCAACCCGCAGCTTATAACGCCCCATAGCGCTTTCGTTCGTTGCCGCCGTAGCGCGCACGATATAATTGCCTGTCACCTCGGGGATGAAGCGAATGAAAGCGTTCAACTCGTCCCCGCCATCATCATCGCGCTGAATGGGCGAACCATTTGCCATCTGACTTTCCAGATAAACCTCCAGCAAAGGATCCATATCCTTGCTCTCGCGATCCATATAGAGGAACACTTGCTTCCCGGCCTCAAAACGGAACAAATAATCATCCACCCGGCGCCCACGAACTTCACCGTCTGACGCGGTAAATTCGCCCGCATATTCTCTGATCGTGATGGATGTCGACCCGATGGCCTTGGGCTGTGTTGGCGCTGGCAAAGGCCGCAATTCTTCAAGCCCAATCGTAAACGGACCGGTGCGGTTGTCATAGCTGGTCACGCGGATGCGGTGCTTCCCGCTGCGCGCCGCCGTGATTTCCAGATAGGAATTGGTGCCGTCACCACCATCATCATCTTCGGCGATGGTCTCATCATTATCGTCTGCAAAAGACACGCGCAACTTGGTGTCGAACGCCTCAGATTTGGCGGATATCGCGTAACGCTTGCCTGCGACGAGATCGATTGTGCGAACCTCATAATGGCGATCATCCGACAGCGGGCTTGTGCTATTCAGTTGTCCGGGAAGTTGCCGCTCATTCGCTCGGCTATCTTGCGCCCCCACCATCGTTGCCGCTGCAAGGATCAGGCAATTGATTTTTACCAGTGACGTTTTCACCATGTTGTTCCAATCAGATTTGGCTCCATAGGTTGATATAATCCCGGGCCGAGCCAGATAGTCCCTTAGTCGCGCTAGCGCGCTTCAATCCATTGATCAAGCGCGCAAAAACCATCTCAGCACCCTCTCCCCCATTCCAACGCGCAGCATGTTCAACGCCCTGAATTGCACAGATAAAATTCATGAACACTGGTCACATCAACCGCCAGAAAATAAATATTTTCTTTGCCAATTCGGTCAAATGAGCAAATTTTTTGACAGAATTTTCTATAGGACCGGTTATAATCTCACATGCAATGCGATGTAACTCATTGATATATATCACTCCATATCAAATTGCTCGGCATCAATGCTTAGCTGTTGAAGTATCGAATTGAGGCATTATGCTTTCCCGTGACTCGGAAGAAAAGCCTATGTCTACACCCGTATAGACGCTCGAACTCCCTTACACCTCAGGTCCGTTCGATCACTGGTAATCTATCGAGTCCCAAATGCTTACTGTGGCTAAAAGCTACATCTGAACCTCAGCGTAAAAGCGTCAAGGATTCTGCTTTTGGCCCATAAGGGAGAGGATTGATGAGGTTAAAATATCTGTGCCTGTCGACGGCAGCTTTTTATTATGCTGCCCTTCCATTACAGGCCAATGCGCAAACAGCAGATGCCACTGCAACATCTGCCCATGACAATCTATATGGTGAAATATTGGTTACGGCTCAGCGCCGTTCCGAAAGCATTCAAGACGTGCCCATTGCTATTTCGGCCTTCAATGCAGAAATGGTCGAAGCCAGCGGCAGCACCAACATTACCAGCCTGAACGGCGTTGTCCCCAATGTGGTGCTACAAACACAAGGCCTTGTCGCCAACGTTCCCATGATCTCCATTCGCGGCATGAGCAGCGCCGATCCAGACCCCAACGCCGATCCCAAAGTCAGCACGATCATCGATGGCGTTTACATTCCCTTTGTATCCAGCACCATGCTCGATCTGTTCGACGTTGAACGGGTCGAGATCCTAAAGGGCCCACAAGGCGTGTTGTTCGGCAAGAATAATCTGGCCGGCACCATCAACATTATCAGCGCGCGCCCAACGGATGACTTTGGCGGCGAAGTTCGCTTGTCGCTTGGTTCATTTGGGCTGAAGCAGGTTCGTGGCAAGATCAATACCGGCCTGTTCGCGGATGGCGCTTTGGCCGCAAAACTGGCTGTCAACGTCCGCGATTATAATGGCTATGCGCGCAACGTCATCACCGGAAATCGCCTGAACGGCAGCAACGTCAAGTCGCTACGCGGTGCGCTGGCCTATGATCGGGGCGGGGCTTTCAATAGCACGCTGGTGGTCGATTGGCTGAAGCAAAAAACAGCGGGCCCCGCGCCGCATGTTCTGGACAATGGCGACCCCAATTGGGACTTGCTGCCCAATGAAACCAAGACCGACGTCTATAAAACCGCCAGCCTTTTTGACCCCTATGCCAACACCGAAACCTATGGCGGCTCGTTAACCTCCAATTTGGATTTGGGCTATGGCATCCTGACTGCGGTTCTTGGCTATCGCCATCAAACCTATGTCACGCGCGGCGATTATGATGGCCTGATCCATCCCGCCCCGGCATTGGACGTGACCCGTGATTTCTCCGGCGAAGCGAAAACGGCGGAACTTCGCTATGCATCGCCAGCGGGCGAACCGGTCGATTTTGTTGTGGGTGTCTATTATCAAACGGACGAATGGCGCCAATATAGCACGGTATTGGCCAGCCCAACCCTCACGACGCGCGCACAGCTCAACCAAAACACCGAAAGCTAT
>DASSAA010000003.1:0-178933 GCA_035685745.1 Sphingopyxis sp.
CCATCTCGTTGACCGCCAGACATACAAAGCTCGCCGCTCCGCCGCCATGGCGGAGTGGCAGAACCTCGTTGCCTGACGGGTTCGCGATATTGCCCAAGCCACGCCAATCGGAGACAAGTTGCTATCCGACTGACAGCACCGGTGCGTCACGACGCTGGGGCGAGTGTGGAGGAACGTGTAGTTGTTCTCGATTTGAAGAGCATCGAAACGGGCAGCCTCTCGGTAGAAGATTAGCATCAGAAGACAACGGATGTTACCGTTGCGGCTGTAGAAATCTGATAACCCTGCTAGGTCCTTCAGCACCTCGCGCTTCTTAGCCTCCGATTCAACGTGCTTGAATTCGACGATGATTCGTCCGTCCGCGAGAGCGAAATCAGCTTTCTTACCCTGGTTTTGATAGTGAATGACGAAGGGCTCTTTCTCAAGCCCAGGCAGCCATGGTTTCGCAACCGTCCAAAACAAGTTTGGGCAGTCGTACTCGTCGTTGATGTTAACGGTCCAGCCTGCTCTCGCCTGACCATTGCCGCCGAGGTCAGACTTTCGCATGACCATGCGCTTCGCGACTTCGGTGATCTGGACAACAACCTTGTCGACCGTCTCGCCCATAAACGGCCGGACCGGTAGATGCTCGTCCTCGGTGCGCTTCAGGACCGTCTGCCAGCAGTTCTCATCGCTATCCCGCATGGCCCGCCATAACCGCTGATTACCGCATTCGCCGGTGGATAGCAAACCGCCGTTCTGCCTTGCCTGCCTGATATGTCTTGAGGCCTCAACGGCAACATCCGACCGCGTTTCGGCCGTTGATCGTTAAGAATGACGTTCCTTGCCGCAGACGATATGAAGGCTGAAGCTGTCGCAGGTTTTGAGAATTTTGCGACAGACGAGCGTGACCGTCTCGACCCGGGGGTGTAGAGCCACGCGAAATGGCGCTCAGATTCGCGCTAGGGAGAAGTCTGTATGCTTAACTCCTCAATAGACCCGTCCGGAGGGCTGGTCGAGCAAATTGATCTCGCCCCGCTAGGCAAGGGTCCGCTGGATGATCTGCGATTCACAGTGAAAGATAACATTGATCTGGCCGGGCATAAGACTTCCTACGGTAGTCCCGCTTGGCGAGACGCGCATCCTGCACCGGTTCACAACGCCCTTTGTGTCGATCAGCTGCTTGCCGCTGGAGCCCGGTGCGTCGGGAAGGTCGTTGCGGACGAGTTCGCATATAGCCTTGACGGGGAGAGCTTCTATTTTGGCACCCCTCGCAACGCAAAAGCACCAGATCGCGTTCCCGGCGGCTCATCGAGCGGCTCCGCTGCGTCGGTCGCCAATGGTCTGGCGGATTTTTCACTTTGCACGGACTCCGGTGGTTCAATTCGCGTCCCGGCTAGCCTGTGCGGCCTTTGGGGAATGCGTCCCTCCCTTCATCGTATTTCCGAGGCCGGCGTATTGCCGTTTCAGCCAAGCGTTAGCACCGTAGGCGTGCTGGCAAATCGGTTTGACGTGCTCGATGCCTCGATGCGCGTGTTGCTCAACGGCCCCACGTCGCCGATTCTGTCACCAAGGCGCATCTTCGTCTTGCAGGATGCGTTGGAGATCGCAGATTCCGTCGTGCGAGATCAAATCGGCATCGCATTGGATCGAATAGCAGAGAGCGCGGGCCTTTCTGTCGAGCCAATAAGATTTTCCGAGATTATCGGGGAGCCGTGCGAACTGAAGCTGTGCAATCTGAACGGACTGCGTGACCTGCAAACCGCCGAATTCCAGAGCACGGTCGGCAATTGGATCGAAGCCTGCAAGCCCGAACTCGGCTTCACTTTCGCGATGGCTTACGGAAATGTCCAGAAGTTTGACCGCATTGCGGCGCTCGACAACATGGCGAGGTGCGAAAGCCTCTTTAGGCAGATCAACACCTTTTTTACTCCGGAAACAGTGATCTGTTTCCCCACGACGCCGAAGATCGCTCCCCGGAAAGGCTCCCTGAACACAGTCGAAGCCGTGATGGACTTCTATGATCCAACGATGACTCTCACCGCGTTTTCCGGTGTAGCGCGCTTGCCGGAAGTCTCTGCTCCGCTAATGACGGTGGAAGATTGTCCAGTTGGTCTATCCTTCGCGGCAGGTCACTATCAGGACGAGTTTCTGTTGAACGCGGTGCGGGAAATGGTCGGCTGATCTGTCACGGAAATCCTATGTTTCGCATCCAAATTGGCGGTGCAGAATTCCCAAAAGAGCCGTTGATCGGGACGCGGAACGCGCGCCTGAAGATTGTGGTCAACGCATAAAGGCAATGATGAGGTGAAGAATAGAGCTACATCGGGCGGGTTGCGTTGGTTCCGGAGCCCGCCGGCTTTCTCCAAGTTCCAAGTGTCTCATTTTTCATTGGATTTTCAAGGCGAACCTCATCGAGCGAAATGCTTACCAGACAGACCGGGCGCTGCTCGAAGCCTGATGTTTGCTTGCAGATGACGGGCAGACCGCTGTTCAGGCGTTCGATGCGTCCCATAAGTCGCAATCGGAACCCTTGATCAGCCGCCAGCTTTTGCGGCGCTAATCTTGTTACCACTTTATAAGGACGTGGATCCCGTGCTTTTTCTTCTCCGGCTATGGCTTCTGCCACTGCCAAGCTATGCTCTGCGGGTATGGCCGGCTGATCCTCAGGGAAAGGCTCACGGGCTTGTGGACAATGTTCGGCAGAAGTCCAGGGGTGGCTGACCCAAAAACCCTCGAACCGGCTTTCTGCCATTTCCTGATCGGCAATTCCCCAATCGTCCGCAGTCCATGATATTGGCGCTGCATGGATGCGCAGCGTTTCTTTGTCGGCATCGTAACGCCAGCGAAGCGGGGTGTCGTCCTTTTCTGCCGCCATGCCCGTGCAGCCAAATGGTAACGCCAGTTCAAAGCGTCGCCCCGCGAGTGCCGTGACGTCAGTCGGAAGTGGCATCCCGCTGGCGTAGACGTCTGTCGCACGGTTCGCGAGAGCGATGATGTCGGCACGGCCAAGAATACGGGGGGCCTCGATTTCTGCCGGAACCACAGATGTTTCGGGTGCGGGTGCTGTGGTTTCTGCCAGAGGGGTCGGGCGCGGGGATGTGGAACGGCCGAGCAGAAAACCTGCGCAGCTCAATGCGATTGCAGCAATAAATCCTCCGGCAATAACTAGGCGGCTGTTTCTGAGGCTGGGTTCACGCATGAAGATGCCAATAGCAAATTCTGCGTACCATTCCATCCTCTTTACCGGCTTCTTACTCAACATATTAATGATCATGGTGTTGACAACGAACGCAGGCCGCTCAAGGGAGCCAGGGTCATGATGTTCGATCAGATCTTCACTTTATTGGTGCTCGTGGCCGTCGTTGCAGCGATGATTTGGGACCGGGTACGAGCCGATATCGTTGCATTGACTGGGGCGGCGGCGCTGTTGATGGTTGGGGTTGTGCGCCCAGTCGAGGTTCAAAGCGCCTTTGCTAGCCCTGCGATTATCACGCTCGCCTCGCTGTTTGTTATTGCTTACGCACTCGAACTGTCGGGTCTTTTGGATCGCGCCATCGCGTTGGGCGTAGACTTGTGCCGACGAATGGGCAGCAAGGGCATGTGGTTGCTTTTGTCGATGATCGGCGGGGTTTCTTGCTTTCTGAATTCGACGCCCATTGTCGTGCTCGGTGCACCCGTGATCCGTGACATAGCGTTAAGCCTGAAACAGTCGCCCAAGCGCTATCTAATTCCGCTTTCTTACATCACGATTTTGACGGGGTGCTGCACATTGATCGGAACATCGACCAATTTGTTGGTTGATGACATGGCGAGCTTGGCCGGCCAAGCGCGGTTCGGTATTTTCGAAATTACCCCAGTCGGTCTGCCGATTGCAATTGCAGGCGGGCTATATTTGTTTCTGATAAGCGGACGGCTGCTTGACGCCCATGCCGAAGATAAACGCGAAAATGACCCCGATCCGGCCGACTTTTCGCATAGTGCGAGCATGGAGGCACAGGTTGGTGACGCCAGCCTGTTCACCGAGGAGCGCCCGTTACAGCGCGGTAAGGCGATCACGGCCTTTGCGGTTTTTGTTGGCGCCATTGCTTTTGCAGCGCTGGATGTGGCCCCGATTACCGCGACCGCTTTGGGCGGTGCGGTATTGCTGATCTTGTTGCGGGTGATCAGCGCGGATGAAGCCTATCGCGGGCTGAAGCCCGAGATTTTAATTTTGATCGCCGGAATGGTGGTGATCGGTATTGCGATGGAGAAAAGCGGTCTTGCTGAGCAGGCCTCTCATTTCCTGATTTCAAGCGTGGATGGCCTTAATCCTCTGATCGCTTTGATCGTTCTTTATATTGCGACCATGGTTTTGACGGAGCTTCTATCCAACGCAACCGTCGCGGTGCTGGTTACCCCTGTTGCTGTGGCGCTGGCCGAAAGTCTAGCGGTAAGTCCGCGTCCATTTCTTGTGGCTGTAATGATGGCGGCGAGCGCCGCATTTGCGACACCTTTTGGTTATCAGACCAATGTGATTGTCTATCAGATGGCAGGCTATCGTTATATGGATTTCGTTCGAGTTGGTTTGCCACTGAACTTCATCACCTGCGCCGTTGCCATTGTAGCAATTCAGGCTGCCTTTCCTTTTTGATGATGGGCCATAGGCTAAAGGGCATGGATCATCATCGGAATGGGATTATAACCGGCCCGCTATCTTAAACCGCGCCGTGTGTTGGGCGGGAATGGGCGGATATTATCATATAGGATTTGCCCAGCCCCTAGGAGTTTGTGACGCCAAAACCGCAAAAGTGGATCATAGCTAAAGCCTGCAGAAATGCGCGGATAATCCCTAAAACACGGACCTTATCTGTCAAAAGAGAAGCGCGGTGATTTTACGGCTCTTCCGCAATATTAGCTTTAATGCGTCGGTTTTGGCTGCAGGCGGTGCAGCTACAGGGAGCGGCACTGTTGAATTTACCCAAGAGCGTCGAGAAACTCGACTTGTGGGGCAGACCCAAGGTGCGGAGCTAAGGACGCGCTGATAACCGGGAAATGCGCGGTGGTGCGATGGGCATCCAGCGCTTCCTGTGATTCATAGGCTTCCAGCAATTTAAAGACATTGGGATCCGTGCGTGAACGGGTGACTTGATAGAATAGGCAACCCGGTTCATTAGCGCGCACCAGTCGAGCAGCTTCCTGAAGAGCTGTTGCCAGTGGTTCGCCATGGCCGTCGCGGGCGGTAAGTATGGCAATGATTCCAATCATATCTTTCTCCTCTAATCTCTTGTTATTATTTTATTTATAAATGGTTCGTTCTTATTCTGATGCTATGCGCACCATCAGCTTGCCGTCATTTTTTCCGTTGAAAAGCAGGTTCAGCGCATCTGGCGCATTTTCCAACCCATCTATTATATGATCTTTCCATATGAGCGCGCCGCCGGTGATCCATTGGCGCAGGTTGGCAAAGGCTGCGTCAGATCGATCCAGATAATCGATAACGATGAACCCTTTGACCGTAAGCCTTTTCATTAGGATGCGACCAAAATCCGTTGGGCCAGCCAGCGGACCGGAATCATTATAGCCCGAAATTAGCCCACACACAGCCATGCGGCCATGTAAAGCGAGGCGAGAGAAAATAGCATCCATGATGCTGCCGCCTACATTTTCAAAGGCAACGTCGATTCCGTTCGGACATAAGGCGTCGAGCTGAGTTGGGACGTCCTGTGATTTATAATCAATTGCGGCGTCAAAACCCAGATCCTCTGTCAGCCAACGGCATTTTTGCGGGCCGCCGGCAATTCCAACAACATGGCAACCTTGCCGCTTTGCAATTTGCCCCGCAATAGAGCCGACCGCGCCCGCTGCCGCGGATATGACAACAGTTTCGCCTGCCTGTGGTCGGCCGATATCAAGCAGGCAGCCATAGGCCGTTAACCCTGTCATACCCAGAACGGATAAATGGGCGGTCAGTGGCACTGTCGGATCCTCTACGACAGCTTCTGCCATATGATCGCGAACGACAGCATAATCCTGCCATCCGCCATCGGGTAGTTTTACAATATCGCCTGGCGAGAATTTTTCGGAGAGGGATTGCTCCACAATTCCAATGGTGCTGCCGCGCATGACATGGCCTAGCTTCACCGGCGGAAGATATTGATCACGATCACTCATCCAGAGGCGGTTGGTTGGATCAAGCGAAAGATAGAGATTTCGAATAAGCATTTGCCCGACACTGATCTGTGGGATGGGCGTTTGAACGAACTCCAGATCTCCGCTGCCGATATCGTCATCGGGGCGTTGGCGGAGGATCCATTGCCGATTGAGTTTCATTGTAAATATCCTTTTGGAATATGTTTATGTGGAATGAGGCAGGCGCGCGGATGATTAGTGGGCATTTGCTTCAGCGGACATGCGCTGAAGATCGCGGGCGAAACTCTTGAAGCCCCATGTTAAAGCCAATGCGGCTAAGGGCAGGGCGACGGCTGCGACGGTCGCCATTGAATAGCGAAGCGATGCATCGTCCTGAAATATATAATCGGTTAGCAGCGCAATCAGCAGCGGGCCAAATCCAAGCCCTATCAAATTGACGACAAAGAAATAAAGCGCCGTCATGCGAGCCCGATATTGATTGGGAGTGATTAATTGCAAGGCCACGCCGCCAACACCGTGCATGGTCATGCAGGGGTAAGCGAGCGCGAGCATCAGAAGGGCGAGTGTGGAATTTGGCATCAAGGCCGTAGCGATCCATGGCGGTCCACCGATTAGGATAGATAAGCGCATGACCCGCAAGTGCGCATCATGAACGCCCTTGGCATATAAATGATCGGCAAGTGCGCCGCCCGCTAAAAGACCGATGGTGCCGCCGATCGCCATAATGATACCAAACCATAAGCCAGCTTCGCCGATGGATAGGCCATAACTGCGCGAAAAAAATGTCGGAATCCAAGCAATCGCGCCATACATTACCAGGCCGATAAGTGACATACCGATGAAGAGGGCGCCGAGTGCAACCCGTTGAGATCGCAGATGATCCATTAGGCTCGAAGCAGGGGCGGGGTGGAGGGTTTCTGTTTGAAAGGCTAGGGTGGGTGGCGCGCTCAAGCCCCGGCGCATCGGCTCTTTTACAGTGAAGAGCAATGCCAAGATCAAAAGGCCCGGTGCCGCAACCCAAACGAAAATGAGGCGCCAAGCATCCATCGCGCCAAAATAGGGGAGGTTAACCATCGGCGCTGCGAGCACAGCCTGAACGATGAAGGCGCCCAATATCAGCGCAATACCAGAGCCCAGTGGCACACCTATGGAGTAAACTGCCATGGCTCGTGCCAGTTTTTCGCGCGGAAAATAATCGCTGAGCATAGAATAGGCGGCAGGCGTTAAAGTGGCTTCCCCAACCCCGACGCCCATGCGGGCGGCAAACAGACTGGCATAGCTGCCAGCAAAGCCGCATCCCGCAGTCATCACGCTCCATAGTGCGACGCCAGCGAGGATCAGATTGCGGCGGTTAAAATGATCCGCAATCCATGCAAGAGGCAATCCAAGGATTGTATAGAAAAGGGCGAATGCGAGGCCGATCAGCAGGCTGACCTGAGTATCGGATATATCAAGAGCGGCGCGAATCGGTGCCACCAGCAAGCTCAAGATCATGCGGTCTACAAAGGACAAAGTGTAAGCTAGCAGCAGAACCGCAACAACATACCAGCTATAGGCAGGGCGAGGCCATGAAGGAAGCGAATCTGTTGAGTTTTCTATGTTTGAGGAGGCCTCAATAGCTCGGCTGTCTACCGTCATATACTCTCCCTTATCGCTTCGTTCTTGCGTCGAAGGCTCTGCTATTCTATGCATTTATATGCTTAGATAGCTAAGTAAGTAAAGCCTGACGGTCAAGCACGAACAGGCCATAAATATTGGGAGAGTATATGCGCGAACAGAGATTGAATCCGCCTGCGTGGCTTTTAGCGGGTGTTGCGTCTTTCGTGATGCCGGGCGTAGCCTCTGCACAGCAGGCGTCAGATAATATGGATGGCGACATCATTGTCACGGCACAGAGGCAAGAGCAGAAACTACAGGATGTGCCGGTTTCCGTAACAGCATTTGGTTCGGAACAATTGCGCAGCAGCAGTATTGAGACAATTGCTGATATTGCGACCCGGACACCAGGCCTTAGCGTGAGTGCCGTTGATCCGATTAATACCAATTTAGCAATGCGCGGCATTGGCAGCGCGCCGGGCATCAGCCAGAATGCCGGAGGGGACCCGTCGGTCGTCATCTTTGTTGATGGTGTTTATGCCGGTCGCGGTGGCATGCCTGATCTTGATGCATTGGATCTAGAACGGGTCGAAGTGCTGCGCGGGCCGCAGGGCACGCTATTTGGTAAAAATGCGATTGGTGGTCTCGTTCAATTTATCAGCCGCAAGCCTTCCGACGATGATAGTTTTTATTTTGAAGGCACCTACGGCAATTACGACAAGCTTGCTGTGGTGGCGCGTGGCAATAAGGCGCTGACTGACAATCTATTTCTCTCTGTTGGTTTCTCTCATAAGCAGCGCAGCGGCTATGAGTTTAATGAGAGCACCGGCAATGATGTTAATGATCAAAATTTGACGACTGCGCGCGCTGCACTGCGTTTCTTGCCCACAGACACGCTGGATATCGTGTTGCGGGCCGATATTTCGCATCAGGATCAAAAGGGCAATCCGCGGCACAATAATTGCGACGCCGATTTTAACGGTGGGGTCCATTGTGTTGGCATCAATCCCGATCCCCGCGTGGTGAATGCGTATAAGGATGGGCTGATCAAGCGTAGCATCAAATCCTTCTCTGCGGAGATGAATTTGGACCTGCCCTTTGGTACCCTGACATCGTTGACGGCGCTGCGCGATGTGGACTTTGAATTTGAGACGGTTTTTTTCAGCAATCCAGTGAATCCACCTGATCAGATTGAATCGACCGATTTTGGACAGGAAGCAGGTCGTCAATTCAGTCAGGAATTGCGCTTAGCTTTTGATGCCTTTGATGCACGGCTGAAGGGGCAGACAGGCCTTTATTACCTGAATGAAGATACAGACCGGATTCAAGGGCAGATTCAGGATTTTGCTGACCCTTTGACTTCAGGTGTGGGTATTTATCCACAGTCGGTCAAAGCCAGTAGTTTTGCGATATTTGGCCAGTTTGACTATGAAATCCTTCCTATGCTGACAGCGACGGTCGGTGCCCGGATGACATGGGAAAGGAAGAAAGGCCGCTTTGCGGGATATAAGGCAGATAATGGGCCTGGCGTGCCGCCTCCCTTAGGTTCCGCTGTTGGTTATGATGTTCGCGCTAAAGAAGATTGGAAGGCTTTTACACCGCGTTTCGCCTTGAATTGGAAAGCGGCTGATAATGCGTTGATCTATGGATCGGTCGCACGAGGCTATAAAAGTGGCGGATTTCAGGGCCTGTCGGGCACCGAAGATGGGGCGTCCACGCCCTATGATCCAGAATTTGCTTGGGGATATGAGCTCGGCGCTAAAACGGATTGGTTCGATCGCAAGCTTCGACTGAATCTAGCGCTGTTCCAAACGGAATATTCTGACCTGCAAATATCGCAGCTGATACCGCTTTGCTGTGTTGTCGTCAGCAATGCTGCGAAAGCCCGGATCCGCGGCGCAGAGCTTGAATTTGTTGCACGGCCTATGACTGGTCTGCAATTGGACGGTAGCTATGCCTATTTGGATACAAAATTTACAAAATACACGATCCCAGGTCAGAATTATACTGGGAACCATTTGCCCCGTTCACCCAAGCATAAGCTGAATGTGGGCGGACAATATGAGGCGCCGATCGGCGATTTGATGGCAAAGCTTCGTGTGGATTATAGCTGGGTCGATGATGCATATTTTGAAGCGTCTAACATTCCGCAACAGCTTTGGCCCAGCCATGAAAATCTGGATGCCCGGCTTTCTTTAGAAGGACCGGATGAGCGGTGGCAGCTTTCACTTTGGGGCAAGAATTTAACGGATGCGCTCGTCCCAACCAATGTCACAAATTTTGGTACTTATCGGCAGATATTGACGCCTTACGCCCCGCCGCGCACCTATGGTGTGACGCTGGCGTTTAAAATTTAATGCTTGGCGCGGCGAAGCCTGCTCCGCCGCGCACATATTCCACATTCGATGAGAGGATAAGCTATGCAACAACCTGATTTTCGGTATCTTTGTTCTTATCGCGCCAATTTTACCGAGCCGCAGCAGCAGATCGGCAAAGCGCATTTCGGTCGCCGCATGATCGCCGCGCTGACGGGCGGTGAATTGGAAGGAGATCGGTTACGTGGGCGTGTGATGCCGAGCGGAGGGGATTGGGCGACGATTGATGATAATGATACGTTGCGTCTGGATGCGCGTATCACGCTGGAAACCCATGATGGCGCCCTGATTTATGTGTCTTATCGCGGGGTGCTAAGGCCCTTGTCGGTTGCGCATAAACATGCGCGTGCCGGTGGGCCGAAGACGGATGCGGATAAAGCGGAAATTTATTTTCGCACTACGCCCATGTTTGAGACCGGTGATGAACGCTATGCGTGGCTTAATGATATTGTCGCTATAGGCATGGGAGCAAGCGTCGGTGGTGCTGTGCGCTATGATGTGTTTGAATTGCTATAATTAGGCGAATGCGGCCGCGAGTGAGTGGCCGCATTTGATCCCGCCGGATATTTAAATTTGTTGTTCACTGCTGTTTTTGTAATCGCCCGATCCTGAAGAAGCTGCTCGCTATTGATGCAGGAAAGCTCTAACCGCGGGCCGTCCAGACGGTGAAGTGCGGCGGCGTGAGGGCTAGATATGGCGTGCTATTCAAGCGCTAAGGCCAAACCCATAACAAGCTTTCTTCCCCCTCTGTCATGCTCTGGACGATAGGCTGATGGATTATGGGAGGAAAATGAGGTGAGCGAAGCGAAGAAGGCAAAGCGCCGTGAACCGATGACGATGATCCATTTGCTGCGAGCAATTTACTGGTATGATGAAGCGCTGCAATCCAATCTGAAGCGTGATGGCTGGCCAACGCCGACCCGAACACAATCCATGCTTTATGCCAATATTGCCATGGGCGAGACCCGCCCCGCCCGGCTTGCGATCAATTTGGGTATTACGCGACAATCCATGAGCCAGTTAATTGCCTCGCAGGTGGAACGCAAAATCCTGATCGTTGAACCCGATCCCGATGATAGGCGCGCCACCAAAATCCGATTCCATCCCGAGTCTGCACCATTGCGCCAAGCTGCCGAAAAAGTGATGCGCGGTCTCCACCAGCATCTCGAGTCGCAAATAGGAGAGCGGCGCTTGAGCGCGTTGGATGATGCTATCGCATTGGATTGGGGTGTAATTCCTGACTTGAGCGCGCTTCAGAAAAAATAATTAGAATACTATTGACTCTGTCAGTCTACCTGACAAACTCTTCGCATAATATGACGAGGAGAGAAATCGCCGTGGCCGATATGGAATTGCCCCCGACCGTCCAGCCCGAGATCCCTGCCGGCGATGACTTTATGTCGCGCCAGCAGCTAGCTCAGCTTACACCAGAGGAATTGGTGCGCAGGACGTCGGCGCTGAAACCCCTTTTGAAACAATATGCTACGGAATGTGAGCTGGGGCGGCGCCCGGTAACAGAAGTGTGGAATGCGATCCGCGCCACAGGGTGTTTCTATCATTTTCTGCCACGAAAATATGGCGGGCTTGAATTTGATGTGGATAGTTTCCTTGATGCGATGCTTCCCCTGTCAGAAGGATGTGCCTCGACCGGATGGGTGGCTGCCTTTTGTGTTGAGCATGTGTGGATGCTGACGCAATTTCCTGAAGAGTTTCAGGATGAGATCTTCGCCAATGATGGCGATAAGGTTCCTTATGTTATCAGCCCTGGCGTAACCGCGCCGCCGGGCAAAGCCATTCCCGTCGATGGAGGATATCGCATTTCCGGACGCTGGAAATGGGGCACCGGGGTCATGAATTCAGATTGGACCATGGTGGCCTGCGCTGTGGCTGATGATCCGGATCGCCGCGCTCTATTTTGTGCCTTGCCAACAACAGAGGTGCAGGTTTTGGACACATGGCATATTGATGGGATGGAGGGCACCGGGAGCCACGATCTGTTCATCGCCGACGCCTTCGTTCCTGAGCATCGCACGATGAATATGAACGATATGCGGGGCGGCATAGCGCATGGATCCCGGCTCTATGACAACCCCATTTATCGCCAGCCGATGACACCATTTTTGGGCGTGACGGCCGGTATCGGTGCGGTTGGGATCGCTCGCGCGGCGTTGGCATCCTTCACCGAGCAGTTGAAGCAGCGGATCGTTCCGGGCAGTGCCAATAAACAATCGGATCGACCGGCGTCCCAGATGCGGCTCGGTCATGCCAATGTGCAGATTGCGACCGCGGAAATGTTGCTGCGGGCGGCGGTGAACCGCAATGTAGAACTCGCCGGTGGTCCGGTGCCCGCGAATTTCGAGCAGCGCAGCTTCATGCGATTGCAAATTGCCAGCGCTGTGGAAATGTGTCGCACCGCGGTTCGCAATCTGATGGAGGCAGCCGGGGCAGGTGCCCATATGCGAGGCAATCCGCTGCAGCGCCATCTGCGCGATATCAATGTGATGTCCAATCACATCATTTACGACATTGATGGTGCCTCCGAACTTCATGGGCGGGCCCTGTTAGGGATGGCTCCTAACTCGATGACATATTGAGCTGACAAGGCGGATGAGGCGCGCCGCAGCTCGCCGCATCGCATATCAAGATGACGAGAGAAAAAGGACGAGGATGCTCCGTGACAACCCGCTCCAATGGCGGGGCAGGGGCATCCGCATAAGGGGAGAGAGAGATGAATCGGATTACACTGTTTCGTTCGATGCTTTTGGCCAGCTTGGCCTTGCCCACAACGGCTTACGCCCAAAGCGATAGGGGGGCGACGCAGTGGGATTCTGAAATCATTGTGACCGCGACGAAACGCGAACTGACATTGCTGGATGTGCCCCTGTCGGTTGCGGCGGTGAGCGGTGAGGGAATGGAGGCGATGGGCATTCGCCAGTTCAACGATTTGCAATCGAGCGTTCCCAATCTCCAAATCGACCAGACCAACGGCAATTTTGTTGTGTCTATGCGCGGGCTCGGATCAGGCGGTGGCAATCTCGCTTTTGAACAATCGGTCGGATTTTTTGTCGATGGCGTCTATTCGGGGCGTTCGCGCTCCATGCAGACAGCGATGATGGATGTTGCCCGGGTGGAGGTGGTGCGCGGACCGCAGGGAGCGTTATTTGGGAAAAATACCAACGCTGGCGCGATCAGCGTCATCAGCCGCGCGCCCACGCAGCAATTTGAAGCGCAAATGCGTGGACGTTATGAATTTGAAAATCAAGGCTATGGTGGCGGTGGCTATATCTCAGGCCCGCTTACAGACAGCCTCAGCGCGCGGCTGAGTTTTCAGGCCGGCCATGAAGGTGGCTATATGTATAACCGCGTGACAAAGCGCGATGACAATAGCAATAACAATATAGGGGTGCGAGGCCAATTGCTGTTCGAGCCTGTCGGCGGTGGCGGATCGATCCTGTTTAAAGCAGAATATTCTAAAAATAACTATAAGGGCAGCAATCTAACCTATAATGGTCTTGGAGATTGCGATATTTGTGAAGATATACGTGCAGCATCGGCCACTGTTGGAGGGCCGCCTGAACGACCCAGTTATGAGCGAGCACAAAGCTCAATCTATCCCGAATTTAGCCGCACTAAGAATCTGAACTTGACCCTGGCAGCGAAGCTGGATCTGGGCGGTGGATTTGAACTCTCTTCTATCGCGGGATATCAGCGCTTAAGGGCGCAGAGCCAGAATGACATTGATATCAGTCCTGTGCGATTTTCTGACTCGATACACACAGAAAAAACCGATCAAATGTCACAGGAAGTCCGCGTGTCAGGTGCAGTCGGTTCGTTGGATCTGGTGTTCGGCGGAAGCTATTTTTATGCTCAAACGGATATCTTGCAGGAAATATATTGGAATGGTGCCGATAAGATCTTAACGCCGCCAATTGGCCCCCTGCTTCAGGGCACGGCACGATTACCGTTCCATCAGATCAGCGAAGCGCTTTCTCCATTCGCGGCGGTTGACTGGCATATCACGGATGCGCTGACATTCAGCGGTAGCCTGCGTTACAATCATGAATCCAAGCGCGCGCGCGTTGCGGGCGAAATGGAAGTGCTGGCTTATCCAAGCTATTTGTTTGTTCGTTCCCGCAGCGAGGGGCTTTGGGATTATTCTGCCAAGCTCAGCTATAAACTGGATTCTACCGCTCAATTCTATCTGAGCTTTGCGACGGGATCGAAAGGCGGCGGCTTTGTTTCCAATGACAGCCGAATGGGCACCACAGGGAAATTAGAATTTGAACCCGAACGCGCAAAATCCTGGGAAGTGGGTGCAAAGCTGCGATTGCTCGACAATCGCCTTCATCTGAACATGGCGGCATTCTCAACCAACTTCACCGATCTGCAGGTTTCCTCATTTACCGGAACATCCTTCACGACAGGCAATGCAGCTGAAGCCCGCTCTCGTGGGATTGAAGGCGATGTGATGTTCAGGGCGGCAGAATTTCTGACGCTGGGCGGCTCAATTGCCTATCTTGATGCGACATATAAAGATTATCCAGATGCGGCCTGCGTCTATGGAGCGGCGGCCGGTTGTTCATCGATGAATCTGGCCGGTTACCGGCTGACCCGCGCGCCAGAATGGAAATGGAGCAGCTATGCCGAAGTGCGCCTGCCGCTTGCATCGGATTGGAATCTGACCGGGCGGTTTGCCGCAAATTATACTGGAACCACTATTTATCAGGATGATCGTCATCCGAATAATATCATGCCAGCCTATACAAAGTTCGACGCTCGGTTGGCCGTTGTTTCGGATGCTCATGATCTAGAAATTGCCTTGATTGGACGCAATCTGACCAACAAAGTTTCATTCAGCCAATCTTTTGGAGTGCCGCTAGTCGATCAAAGCTGGGCTGTTTTCGTTAACCCATCTCGAACCATTGCGTTAGAAATTACCAAGGGCTTTTAAGCTGGCTGCAACGCGCAAGCCGATGGCGGTTTCGATCAGGCCGACGGGCGGGGAGTTGCATGACCTCGTCCGTCAGGCTTTCCAATCCTTCCAGCAACAATTGGATGGCCGGACGTCTGGGCTTGGCGTCACGTCCAGCCAGTGGCGCGTGTTGCGCCAATTGTGGCTGACCGACGGTCGATGTCAGAGTGATTTGGCAAGCCTGCTCGGGATATCGCAGGCAACCCTGACAATGATCCTGCAGGGACTGGAAAAGAAGGGGCTGGTGGATCGCCGCCGCAATGCAGCCAATCGCCGTGAAATGCTGGTCTTTTTAACGGTGAGGGGCCGCGATCTGCAGGAAAAGCTTTTGCCGGCCATTTGTGATGTTCATGCCCGGGCGTCGTGCGCGATCCCGGACAAGGAGCTTGACCAGTTAAAGACATTGCTGCGCCAACTGATTGATAATCTTGATCCGCTTAGGCCGTGATCTATCCCGTATAAGATAGGTGATTTATGAATATACTGCATATATCTGGTAGCCCGAAAGGTAACCGATCAGATTCAGGGAAGTTGGCAGAGGCTTTTTTACAGCATTATCGCCGGCAGCAGCCTGACCATGAAATTGATGATGTGAATGTGTTTGATGCGCAGGCAAATCCTGATTTTGGCGCTATCCACGCCTTTCATAAACTTGCCCCTTTGTTTCAAGAAGAACAAACGGAGGAAGGGCGGCTTGCATGGATGGGAACGGAGCGGCTGATTGAAAATTTTGATCGGGCGGACAAGATAATTTTGTCTTGCCCGATGTGGAACTATTCCGTGCCGTGGGCAATGAAGCGATATTTGGACAATTTGATGCAGCCCGGTCGAACATTTGGTTTTGATCGCGAAACGCGCCAGCATATCGGCCTTTTGCGGGATCGACCAATCCAGCTTATTCTTACCCGTTCGTCGACGGAAACGGGTGGTCTGCCAGATTTTCAATTGCCATATCTTCAATTTATCTTTGAATCATTGGGTATGAAAGATCTGCGCGTTTTAAGCGCATGCGCGACGACACAGCCGTCCGCAGAGGCACGACTAGCCTATGTTGAGTCGTTCCTTCCCGAGGTGGAAGCGGCGGCGGCTATTTTTTGAAATAAAATTATATGTCGATAGCCTCGGCTTGGCTATGCAATGTGGGTGTCGCTTTATGATCCTGCTCACACAACATCCTATCTGGGCGAGGCTTGCCCCAATATGAGCTGAAACCATTTTGGGAACGGCCACGCCTTTAAAGGCACGATTGGCCTGCATGTAAAATGGTAAGTCACTGGATTTAGCATCATCAAAAAAGGAGCCGCCTGACAACCAGAGGGCTCCTTTTTTTGATTCAAACGTGCGGAGGAGTGGGCCTGTCGCTGCGCCAAATGGTGAGCTGAATGCCTTTGCCCGCGCGCGCCTTAGTGCAGGGCGCAGCCTGAAAGAGTGATGCGGTGCATCAGGCGGCGGTGGCCGTGATAGTCATTCATCGCATAATGCCAGGTGGAGCGATTGTCCCAAATGGCGATGGATCCGGGTGCCCATTGTAGGCGGCATTGGAAGGCTTCATCTTGAGGGACTTGATACAGATATTGCAGCAGAGACATGCTTTCTTCGCGGGTCCAGCCTTCAAAATGCAGCGTGAAAGCGGGGTTTACATAGAGGATTTCGCGGCCTGTCACGGGATGACGGATCACTACGGGGTGAACCGCGCGGGTTTTCAGATCGTGGCCGCGCAGCAAATCTGCTTGATCCGTTTTAGAATAAATTCCATCGGTGGAATAAATATGATCGGCGGAATGAACCGCCTTCATGGTGCGCAAAGTGGCCTTCATCCCTTCGGAAAGGGAGTCAAAAGCTGCCGTCATGCTGGAAAATAGAGTGTCGCCACCGGTTGGCGGGGTTTCGCGCGCGAGCAGAATTGAGCCCATGGCCGGGATCTGATCATAGCTATGATCCGTATGCCAGCCGCCGCCGATATTGGTTTCTTGCGTTTCAGATTTTTTGACCTCAGCGATTTCGGGATATTCCCCGTCGACAGGGAAATAATTGTTAAGGTCAATCGGTCCCCAACGCTTGGCAAAGGCGATATGCTGTTCGGGTGTTAAGGACTGGTTCTGCGCAAACAAGACGCCATGATCTGCCAGGCCTTGGCGTAGAATTTCGACATCTGAATCGTTCAGCGCATTCAAATCCACATTGACAATTTCGGCACCGATATGCGGGCTTAACGGCTTTAGTTCCATCATGCTCATGATATTCTCCCATCATCTTATGCAGTGATGGATAAGGTGTCTGTCGACAAAGATTGCTACGTTCGTTACAATTTTGTCATGATCCCTCACCATCAATTTCAAAGTGCTTGGTTTGATGCCCTGTCGCCCAATTTACGCGCGGCGATATTGGCCCATGGACGAAGGCGCCGATTTGATCAGGGGCAATGGATATATGGGGAGGGCGATGAGCAATCTGGCGTTGCGGCTGTGCTGGAAGGCGTGGTGCGACTGGAGGTGGCTGTTGATGCCGATCGCAGCGTTTTGATCGGCTTGGTTCCACAGGGCGCTTTTCTGGGCCAATCCCGCAGTGTGGGCGGTGGCCAACGCATTGTGACGGCGCGCGCCGGAAGGCCGAGCCAGATATTGTTGCTTGATGATCAAGTGATCGGGCGGATTGCAGCAACGCAGCCAGAGATTTTTGGCGCCATCAATCAATTGCTCTATGGCCAGTTGGATATGGTGGTGCGGTCAATGGCGCAATTGCTGGTTTTGTCCCCCAAAGCGAGGGTGGCGGCCCGTTTATTATCCAGCGCAATGGATGGCCGGGTGATGGTCAACCAATCGGATTTGGCAGAAATGACCGGCATGTCTCGCAAGACTGTGAACGGTCATTTGGGCGAGATGGCGCGGGCGGGCGCAATCCAGCTTTGCTATGGCGAAATTCAGCTGCTGGACTCTCTGATGTTGGAGCAGATCGCTTCGCAGGTTTAAAACATTGTTTTTGCGTTTATCCGCAGAAAAATAGCCGCGTCGAACATATCGACGCGGCCATCTTAATATTTTGCATCACCGCATATATTGCGATGACCCATCGCGATTAGAAGCGATAGGAAACGCCGAGCGACAGCTTGTTGTTGTCAACATTGATGCCGTTGGTGCTCAGGTTGTTGTTCAGGCCAGCGCTGCCGAAATCTTCGATGAGATATTCAACGCGAACCGAGACGTTGCTGTTGACGCGGGTTTCAAGACCTGCACCATAAACCAGCGCATCCTGAGTGTCTTTCGCGCGGAAGTTGTCCGCACCGTCAAATGCGCTCAGCTTGAACTTGGTCGTCTGCCAACCACCGCGAGCATAAAGTGCGGTGCTGTCCGAAATCATTGCACCCAGACGCGCGCTCAGGCCGAAAGATTCACGTGCGCGAACCTTGCCACCAATTGCATCAACGCCGTCAGTCAATTTAGCCGATGCGCTGGCGCTCGACAGATTGGCATTGGCTTCAACACCAATGAATACCGAGTTCGAAACAGGATAGTCATAACCGGCATAGATGCCACCGCCGACGCCATTAGCGCTAACGCCGTCTGCCGACAGATCACCAATAAGGATATCGGTGTTCTTGGCTTTCACTTCATAGGCATCGCGGCTGATCTGTGCGCCAACAAATGGGCCCGAGAATACTTCAGCCGATGCAGGAGCGGCAACAGCAACAGCAACAAGTGCAGAAGCAAGAGCAATTTTCTTCATGAGTTAGGAGGCCTTTATTATTAAATATTTATATTTTTTGCGTTCAACCGGTAAGCTGTCGCTAAGAGGCAGGTAGGGACTGCTTTATCCGGTTACAAGGCCGCTGATCAATTTTGAGTTGCAAAGCTGCAAGGGTGTTGCCTTGATGCAACATAAAGGTTCTCGGGATATTCCAACGTGAAATCACGCTGATGCATAAATTGAACGAGTGATTGGCTGGCAGTAGGGTAGGTGTAGTTGCCTAGAAAGCACAGTTTTACAGATGTGCTGGCTTGTGGCGGGGCACCACCGAGGCGAAGTGATGAGGCAGAGGCCGTTAGCGCATCCAGTTCAACTGGGGCTCCTATTTCTGATCGGCGCAGGCTCCATCAAGATGCAGCCTGTGCCGATCAGAAGGGACGTTTATCGTTCGTAAATCCGGTTAACGGGTTTTGTGCAATGGGCCTCGTGAGCGGGCGTGCATTGTGTTGCACCGCTTTGCTCACAAGCCTGCAAACTGCGTGTGCGAGCAGAAGATTTGCTGTTTGTTTTGACCGCGAAAAACTGACGCTGACCATTCACTTGACCCTCAGTGACAGCGGCACATCCATTTTGCCACGCCAAAATAGGGGCGCATTGTGCATCAGGATGCGGACTGACAGTCATGCTCCATTCCGGATCATGCAAAGGTTGACGGCACGAAATCATGGCCCGCTCTTCGCTGCGTCGTATAGAGGTGCCGGGTTGAGAAGATTTATACACCTGGCCCGTGTCTATATTATAAGCAAATCCGCCAAATCCATCGAGTCTTTTCCGGTATAGTTGTGGCCCCGATGGTCCTGCATAGCCATTATTGTCCGGACCACAGGCCATACTCCCGGGAGTGGCGCCTTGAGGGCATTGGGTTTGTCCATGGGCTTCATCACGAGGCGTTGCAATAAAGAGAGCGGCGGCGGCAACGAGAAACGCGCCTTGGGGGAGATATTTCATAAGACCATCTTTCTACCATATCGCTATAAAATCTGGCTGAGAAATCTCTCTGATTAAATAAGGAAATGTCCAATGAAAATGCAATTTTGCATCAAGGACAGGTGTTTTTAGAAAAAATGGAAGCGGCTATTCGAGGCGTAGGCCTGTCAGGCCGTGAGGGCATGATATTCCGTTAGCTTTTAACAAAAATGGCCGTTCTGTTCGTTGTTTTGCCTTGGTGAACGTTAGGGGCGATGCCTCTATCACGATCTGGGTAGACCAAAGCGAGGCGCCAATCGATCCGGCGCGGTGCGATGTTCCGCAAGATCCGCATGAGCCAATCGCCGGATGAAGCATGGCTTTGTCGGCCTGCTCGGCCAGATCGCCAGCATCCCCCAGTTCGGAGAAAAGGATAAGCCAATCGCTTCGCCGAACCGGTTGATTATCCCCAGCGCGAGATGCTGGGCCTATCCACAAAAGGCCGCGATGATCTGATGGACGCGGTGATCAAGCATTTTATGGGTTAAGTGTGTGGCTTACCGCAATATTATCGCTGCACTTGCACAAGCGTTAAGTGGGCGGGGCTTCCTAGCGGCGGCAGATCAACCCGGGTGTCGGTGATCCACAATAATTTGCCGGAACTGTCCGTGATGCGCGCTGATACCGCATAGATTCTACGGGCGATGATCTTTGTCGGATCATAATCCAGCGAGAAGGCAATAGGCACTTGTCGGCCTGCTGTATTGATCTCAGTCTCCGCGATGGTAACAGATGGGGCGTCGGCCAAGCTGACATCAGAAATTTTGACGTTTAGCACGGCATCATCAGGCAAGGCGATGCGCTGGCGATAGCTGGCCGTACCGGTAAGGGTGGCGCGGGCTGCCGGCACCTCTCCCGTATCGGGCTGCACTGAGCCGCTCGTTGATTGGCAAGCAGATAAAATGGCAAGGGCGGGCAGCAGCATTAGGGAACGTATCATGTCTCATCCTATTCTAGCGGATTATTGTTTGTTCGAATTTTAGGGAACATTGCTTCATGGCATAAGGTTCCATAGCACAAGTGGGTCGCAAGCTGTCATGGGTAACCAGATGGGCGCCGTGATCGAGCATTTGATGAGAGCTTTCGGGTGGAAAACGGAATGCGGATAACGGAACAAAGCGTTCGATAACGGGCGTTTTAATAGTTCGTTGAAATACACGCATGATATTGATAAAGTCGGGCGTTCGCGTGACTGACGAGGCTAAGGTGGAGCACCACTGGGAAGCGCGAATGCGGAGCCGTTCGTCTGGGCACCCCTCTAATTAATAAGGGATGGCTCATGTCTGATCCAATTGATATTTTAGGTTGGCTCCGTTTCGACGAGCGACTAACATCGTCAGGACAGCCAAGCGAAAAACAATTAGCTGCTATTGCAGCTTTGGGCAGCAAGTATGTTATCAACCTCGGCCTCCATACTCATGAACGCGCCTTGTCTAATCAAACTGCAAGCGTAGAAGCTCTTGGTATGGCATATGTCCACATTCCGGTTGACTTTAATGCTCCGCAAGAGAGCGATTTCGATCAGTTTTGCAAAATCATGCGTGACCATGGCGACGAACCTATTCACGTACATTGTATTGTTAATGCCCGCGTTTCAGCGTTCCTTTATCGCTATCGTCGAGATGTTCTTGGGGTGTCCGAACAGATAGCACGCGATGCGATGGAGAAAATTTGGACGCCTGGGGGAGTGTGGGCTGAGTTCATTGGCGACCATAGTTCAATCGATCAGCCTTACCGCTACCACCTGAAGGCGGGGTAGCTGGCCCACTGCTGCCATAGATTCAGATCAGCCTTTAAATCCGCGGGAAACAAGCATTTCCCATTACGGGAGCTTTGGAGGGGCAAAGCCTGCGATCTGGCTAACATCGTCGGCCTGATGTTCCATGATCTTAGGGGGCCGGCGGAGACCCGCTTAGCTGTTGCGGGAGGCAGTGATCGTAACCATCACAGGCCACAGCATGAAAGACGTTGGAAGCATCCTTGATGCCCACTATCTCCACCGAGATTCCAAGCTGGCTGACGGTGCCATCAAAAGTTGGAGCGGAGCTTAGAAACTCCCAACTAATCGCCCAGCCATTGCTCTTAAATCATTTCATCAATTGAAAAAATGATTTAAAAACAATGGTGAGCCCAGCTGGATTCGAACCAGCGACCTACTGATTAAAAGTCAGTTGCTCTACCGACTGAGCTATGGGCCCGTCATCGTTCGGCGTTGCCGTCCGTTGTGGTGAGAGGCGCACTAGAGGGACTTTCACCGTTGGTCAACAGGGTAACGGCGAAGAAGTTGCGATAAAATTTGACGAATGTTCCGATGAAGCCCCGGATGCTGCCATTTTGGAGCGATTTGCGCCAAGGGAGTGAGGACGAAATCGCGCACCGCCATATGGGGATGGGGGATGGTGAGATGATCGTCGTGCCAGCTTCCCTCTGACCACAGCAATATATCCAGATCCAAGGTGCGGGCCGACCAGCGTTGGCCGATACGCCGACCAAATTGAGATTCGATGCTTTTGAGGCGTTGAAGCAGATCGGGCGGCGATAAGGATGAGGCGATCAGGGCCGCAGCGTTGGCATAGCGGCGCAGCGATGGGCCAATCGGATCGCTCGCGATGATCGGACTACAGTCAATCGCCTCAATATCATCGCCTTCTAAGGCGTTGAGCGCCGCCAGCAGCACATTGCGCGGATCGCCGAAGAGGGGATGGCGCCGGTTGGAGCCTAAGCCGATAGCATAGAGCATCAGGGGACGCGGTGCAGGCATCGATGCGGGGGCTGGAAGGGGGTGAGGCATGGTCATGTGATTATAGAGGTGATGATGCGAGCGGGCCATGAGAAGAGCTAGCGTTCACAAGAAAAGAGAGCGCAACATTCATGTCGCGCTCTCTTCTATCATGGCTGATCATTCCTGAGCTAGGCCTGCGATGAGTTTGTTTTTCCGGGAATGAGGGGCGCGAATTCCGCAAGGATGGCTTTGTAGAGCGCTCGCTTGAACGGAACCACGGTTTCCTGAACCTGATCGGGGTCAGCCCAGCGCCAGCTGCGAAACTCCTGATGAGCGGTTGCGATATTGATATCGGAATCCATCCCGTTAAACTGCAGCAGAAACCAGCTTTGGCATTGGCCGCGATATTTTCCGCCCCAAATGCGGCCTTTTAACTCATCCGGCAAATCATAACGATGATCGTCCTTGCTTTGTGCCACCACGGTTACGAAGCGCGGATCAACCCCGGTTTCTTCATGCAATTCGCGCAGCGCCGCGGTCTGCGCATCTTCGCCTTCGTCAATCCCGCCCTGCGGCATTTGCCACGCTTCGCTGGCATCATCCATGCGCTGGCCGATGAAGATGCGGCCTTCATGGTTCACAAGCATCACGCCTGCGCAGGGACGATAGGGCAGATGATCAAATTCATGCATCAGATGTTAATTCCAGAACAATATGTTTCAGCGCGGTCAGAGCGCCCCTGATGTCTTTCAGACTGCTAGGAATCGCCTGACCAAGGCTTATATAGCCATGGACATTGCCTTTGGCTTCCCGATAGGTGGTGGGAACACCTGCTGCGATCAATTTTGCGGCATAGGCCCGGCCCTGATCGCGCAGCGGGTCAAGCCCGGCGGTGATCAGCAATGTGGGCGGCAGACCCTCTGCTGGAAAGTCCAGAGGGGAGGTGCGGCGATCTGCCGGATCGGCAGCATATTGTTCGCCAAACCACTCCATGGAGCTTTGCGTGAGCAAATATCCTTCCCCAAAGCTGCGAAAGCTTTCCCAATCCGTGCTGGAGGTGACAGCAGGATAGATGGGATGAAGGGCCAGAACCGGAACCTTCGCCGGGCTGTCGCGCAGGGCCAGTCCGGTGACGATGGTGAGGTTCCCGCCCGCGCTATCGCCGCAAAGGATAAGGCCGGTGCAGGCAATATGATCGGCGATCCAACGGGCGGCTGCTTCGCAATCCTGTGGTGCGGCAGGGAAGGGATGCTCTGGTGCCAAGCGATAATCGACGGCATAAACCGGCATGTCGAGCTGGCGAGCGGCTTCGGCACAGAAGCCGTCATGGGTTTCCAGATCGCCGATCACCCAGCCGCCACCATGAAAAAATACCATTACAGGCCCGGCTGCACGATCGGGCCGATTGTCATATAGGCGCAGCGCAAGGTCGCCGCCGGGGCCGGGAATGACGAAATCTTCCACTTTGGCGATATCGCCGCGTGGCAGATCGCCAAGACTGCTCATCGCGCGCATCATCTGACGCGCGTTTTCAGGCGGCATCTCGTCCATCTTGGGGCCGTCCTGCGCCGCCAGATAGGCTAAGAAAGCCGCAACATCGGGGCGCGGGGCGTTGGCTATTTCGTTCGGCAAAGTGACATCCTCCATCCATACTTGTTTTCGGCAAGCTATGCGGTATCGATAGGGAAGTTCAATGGCGATTTGAAACTGATCGCCACTTTTATGCGCGGAGTATCAGAACGGGATCATTTTATCTGAAACAATTCATCGGGCGACGGGAGACGCCGGTTGAGGTGGAAAGGCAGATCAGATCATGACATATATCGAAGCGGATCAGTCTATAAGCAATGCCGATACATTAGCCGGTACATTATCCGAATCTGTTGTGGTGCGCTTCGCCGGAGATTCTGGCGATGGCATGCAACTGACTGGCGGGCAATTCACCTTATCCACCGCGCTTGCTGGCAATGATCTGGCCACATTCCCTGACTTTCCAGCAGAAATTCGTGCGCCTCAGGGCACTTTATTCGGTGTTTCCGCTTTTCAGATCAATTTTGGATCCAGCGCCATCGACACCGCTGGCGATGCGCCGGATGTGCTGGTGGCGATGAATCCCGCTGCGTTGAAAGTGAATCTGGCGACGCTGCGGCCCGGTGGGCTGATTATCGCGGATGTCGGCGAATTTACCGAACGCAATCTGACCAAGGCAAAATATCACAGTAACCCGCTAGAGGATGGCAGCCTTGCCCCCTGGCAAGTGCTGAAATTGGATATCAGCCAAGCGACACTGGATAGTGTGAAAGCCTTTGGTTTGGGCAAGAAAGAGGCTTTGCGCTGCAAGAATATGTGGACGCTGGGGCTAGCGCTTTGGATGTTTGATCGGGATCGCCAGCCGTTGATCGATTGGCTGAATAGGAAATTCGCAAAATTGCCGGATTTGGCGGCGGCCAATATCGCGGCGCTCAACGCTGGCCATGCTTTTGGGGAAACGGCGGAATTGGCAGGTCCGCTGCGGCAACAGCATATTGCACCAGCACCGACAGAGCCGGGCTTATATCGCACGCTGACAGGCGCAGAAGCCATTGCGCTGGGCCTTGTTGCGGGTGCGCAATTGGCGGAATTGTCGCTATTCTTCGGGGGTTATCCGATTACCCCTGCGTCTGCCATCTTGCATCATCTGTCGAAGCTGAAGGAATATGCCGTCACCACCTTTCAGGCGGAAGATGAGATTGCTGCAATCTGCTCGGCGATTGGTGCCAGCTATGGCGGGGCGCTGGGGGTGACCAGTTCTTCAGGGCCGGGCATTGCGCTGAAGGGGGAGGCCATGGGGCTGGCGATTATGACAGAATTGCCGCTGGTCATCATCAACAGCCAGCGTGGCGGCCCGTCTACGGGATTGCCGACCAAAACTGAGCAATCGGATTTATATCAAGCGGTTTATGGCCGCAATGGCGATGCGCCGATGCCAGTGATTGCCGCACGCTCGCCAAGCGATGCGTTTGAATGCGCCATCGAGGCGTGCCGCATCGCCACCCAATATATGACGCCGGTAATGCTGCTCACCGATGGTTATATCGCCAATGCGGCGGAGCCTTGGCGGGTGCCGGATATGGCGGGTTTTGCGCCCTTTCCTGTAAGTTTTTTGAAGACGCCGCAGGCGGGTGGCCTTCAGCCCTATGGGCGGGATGAGAAGTTGGCGCGGCCGTGGATCAGGCCGGGAACGCCGAATTTGATGCACCGCATTGGCGGTATCGAAAAAGAGGTGAACAGCGGCCACATCAATTATGCGCCGGACAATCATCAGGCGATGACAGATATTCGCAAAGCCAAAATTGATGGCATAAAGATCGCGGATCAGGATGTGGCTTTGGGGGCGGCAGGCGGCCGCTTGGTCGTGGTGGGTTGGGGGTCAACCTTTGGCCCTATTCATCAGGCGGTGGGCAGGCAGAGGGCGTTGGGGAAGGATGTCAGCCATGTGCATCTGCGGCATATCTGGCCTCTTCCGTCCAATTTGGGGGCGCTGCTGAAAAGTTTCGATCATATTATCGTGCCAGAGATGAACACCGGGCAGCTGAAAACCTTGCTGCGAGATCAATATCTTGTCGATGCGCGGCCGGTGAGCAAAGTTTCAGGCCAACCCTTTCGGATCGCAGAAATTGAAGCGGCTATTGAGGAGGCATGGGCATGAGCGAGATCAAAGGCTTGCCCGCAGGCAATAGCGCGCGCGTCACCACGCTGAAGGATTGGGAAACGGATCAAGAGGTGCGCTGGTGCCCCGGATGTGGTGATTATGCGATTTTGAAGGCGATGCAACGCACCATGCCCCAATTGGGTGTTGCGCCTGAAAATACCGTTTTTATCAGTGGGATAGGATGCTCATCTCGCTTCCCATATTATATGGAAACCTATGGTTTTCATACGATCCATGGCCGCGCGCCCGCCGTTGCAACCGGGCTGAAATTGGCCAATCCGGAACTGGATATCTGGATTGTGACCGGCGATGGCGATGGGCTGAGCATTGGCGCAAATCATTTGATGCATGTGATCCGGCGGAATTTGGATTGCCAGATCATGTTGTTTAACAATGAGATTTACGGCCTGACCAAAGGGCAATATTCGCCCACCAGCCGGGTCGGCACCCACAGTCCATCCACCCCATTCGGGTCCGTCGATCGGCCCGCCCAACCCTGTGCCTTTGCGCTTGGCGCGGGCGCCAGATTTGTGGCGCGGGGTTTCGATGTATCCAAGGAATTGCCGAATGTGTTGAAGGCGGCGCATGCCCATAAGGGAGCGGCCTTTCTGGAAATCTTCCAAAATTGCATCGTGTATAACAAAGATGTGTTTGATGATTTTGCGGCGCCCAAAGGCGCGGAGGATCGGCAGCTTTGGTTGCAGCCGGGCGAGCCTATGTTATTTTCCAAAGGCACCAAAGGCATTGCCTTGAATGCCGCCTCGCTGATGCTGGAAGTGGTTGATGTGGTGGACGGGGATTGGCAGGCGGCAAAGGTGCTGGTGCATGACAGCGCCAATCGCAGTGTAGCGCATATGCTGGTGGAAATGCCCTTTGGCGAATTTCCGATGGCGCTTGGCGTGATTTATGATGACCCACGGCCGACTTTTGAAGCCGATGTGGTGGCGCAAAATCGGAAGGCCAGTGAAGGCAAGAAAGCGGATCTGCAAAGCCTGCTGACCAAAGGGCAGAGTTGGACCGTTGCATGAGCCTTTGGCTCCGGTGCATCTGGGCCAGAGAGGCTTTGTGGCTTGCGAGAGGCGGGTGGATTGTGTTTGAACGGCCCTGATGGATAATCTGACGCACAGCCTGATCGGGGCGATGTTGGGCCAATTGGGCCTGAAAAAGAAAAGCGGCCTCGCCATGCCGACCGTGATCATCGCGGCCAATCTGCCGGATATTGATGCGAGCTGCGTGATCTATGGGATAGAAAGTCTGGCGATGCGGCGCGGCATCACCCATGGCCCGCTGGCGATGCTGTTGCTGCCCTTATTGCTGTGGGCGGTGATGCTGGGTTTCGATCAGTGGCAGACCCGGCGCGGCAAGCGTCCGGCAGCGCGCTTGCCGGTGCATAAGGGATGGCTGCTGGCCATCGCCTATATCGGTTGCCTCAGCCATCCATTGTTCGATTGGATGAATGTTTATGGCATCCGCTTGCTGGAGCCATTTTCCAGCACATGGTTTTATGGCGATACGCTGTTCATCATAGATTTGTGGCTGTGGATTGCGCTGGGCCTGACGATGTGGCTGTCTCTCAGACAAGAAAAACGGGGCAGCGGTGCATCGCGGCGGACGGCGTGGGCCGGCTTTGGCATCATTTGCGCTTATATTCTTGGTAATGGCCTGATGACTGCATCGGCGGAGGCAGAGGCGCAGCTGCAATTGCGCGCGGCTGGCCATCGCCCGGCCTTGGTGGTCGCCAGCCCGCCGCCACTGGCCTTTTGGAAACGGGATATATTCTGGCGCGGCGACGGCATATGGGGCCGCGGCGATTATCGCTTTGGCCACGGTGTTGCGATGAATCGCATCGTTAAGCCCAGCGGCATGGACGATCCGCGATTGTCTGCATGGCTTGCGAATAATCCGAAAGCACGAGCCTTTCTTTTTTGGGCGCGGATGCCGTTGATTGAGCAGGATGAGCGTGGCGGTGCCTATTATTTGCGGGATCAGCGCTATCATGACCCAATGGCCCGCAGCCGGTTTCAGGTGCAGCTGAGCGACGGTGATGGATGATCTGGCCAAGGATGGCCATTTCGGCACTGAGCGCCCCGGCAGAAGGCGAAGATAAATATATAAGGGAGGATGGTGTGATGAAAAAAATTTTGGCGGCGATCAGCCTGATGCTGGTCACAACCGGGTTAAGCGGCGAGGCTATCGCAGAAAATAATATGTCAGACATGCCAAAGGATATGAATGTGCTTTTTTGGAGTCAGGATGTTCGTGACAAGGCCTTCCAATCGATGGAAACCATGCCCAGCGGCCAGTTTCATGTGATTGAGGCGGGCGATAAGCCATCGGCGCTCGCACAGGGAAAGGCGCTTGATCTGGGGCTGGACCTTGATGCCTATATGACCAGCCAACGCCACGCCGGACTGATCATCATGGTGGATGGCCAGATTAGAACTGAAAAATATGCGTTGGGCTTTGGGCCTGAAAAACGCTGGACCAGCTTTTCCGTCGCCAAAAGCTTTACGTCAACGCTGGTGGGCGCTGCGATTAAGGATGGCGCGATCCGATCGCTGGATGATTTGGTGACGGATTATATCCCTGAACTGAAATCATCGGGATATGAAGGCGTTACCGTTCGCCAATTGCTGACGATGACTTCGGGTGTGCGCTGGAATGAGGATTATGCCGATCCTAAAAGCGACGTCGCGCTGTTTAACCTGCAACAGCCGGTCGCGGGTGAGGACATTACCGTCAGCTATATGAAAAACCTGCCGCGTGAAGCGGAACCGGGCACACGCTGGCTTTATAACACCGGCGAAACCAATTTGATTGGTGTGCTGGTTTCCAACGCAACCGGCAAGACGCTGGCCGAATATCTATCAGAAAAAGTCTGGAAACCCTATGGCATGGAGCAGGATGCGATCTGGCTGTTGGGCGCAACTGGGCATGAAATCAGCGGTTGCTGCATTTCGGCTTCCCTGCGGGATTACACAAGATTTGGTCAGTTTTTGCTTGGCGGCGGCGTGGCCGATGGGGTGGCGGTCGTTCCGGAAGGCTGGGTGGCGGAGGCAACCACGAAAAAGGCTGGGATTGATATCGAGGGCCGTGGCTATGGCTATCAATGGTGGACCTATGATGATGGCAGCTATGCCGCTCAAGGCATTTTCGGACAGGGGATTTTTATCGATCCCGCGCGCAAGCTGGTGATTGCCAGCAATGGGAATTGGCCAAAGGCGACCGATCCTGAAACTTTGGGTGAACCGCGCCAGAGATTTTATCAGGCCGTTCAGGCCGCCGTGGATCGTGATGCCGCCAAATAAGGGCGGATCAGATCGGCTCATGTAAAAAAAAGCGCCGCTAGCTGAAGGGCTGCGGCGCTTTTTTAATTGTTTCCCAAGGAGAGGTTGCTGACCCCATCCGCTTTATTCAGCGGCAGGCATCACCTTGGGCAGTGCATGATAATCCGTGCTGTCAAAGCCCTTGACCATCAGATCGGCGACATATTCGCCCACCGCTTCAGGACTTTTCAGGCTGGCTGGATCTTCGCCGGGATAGGCCCGTGCACGCATGGCGGTGCGTGTGCCACCGGGATCGAGGATAGCGGTGCGCAGCGGCGAGATATTGCGCATTTCTGCGCCATAGCTGTTGACCAATGCTTCCAGCGCCGCTTTGGATGCAGCATAAGCGCCCCAATAGGCGCTTGTTTTCCGGGCGACACTGCTGGAGAGCGCCAGCAAGCGAGCCGCATCGGCACGGCGCAATAAGGGATCGAAATTGGCGATCAAGGCTTGCTGCGCGATCAGGTTCAGCGTCAACACGCGGTTGAATTCCTTGCCGTCGATGGCGGATACGGGCGTCAACGTGCCCAGCATGGCCGCGTTCAGCACCAGCATATCGAGTTTGGACCAGCGTTCTGCGAGGGCAGAGGCAAGCCGGGCGATGCTATCGCCATCGGTCAGGTCCAGTGGGGCGATGGTCGCGCTGCCGCCAGCGGCATGGATGCGATCTTCCAATTCTTCAAGGCCGCCGGCTGTGCGCGCTGTGATCACGACATGCGCGCCGCGCGTCGCCAGCGAAAAGGCGATGGCTTCACCAATGCCACGGCTGGCACCGGTCACCAGAGCGGTTTGACCCGCCAAATCCTGAGATATCGATGTCATAGCTTAGACAATTCTTTCTGCGAGAAGAGAAAATTGATCGTCCGTGCCTTGATCGTCAAAATCCGTCAAAACCGTGGGATAGTCGCCGGTGAAACATGCATCGCAATATTGCGGTTTTTCGTCCACGCGCTGAATTTCGCCCAAAGCACGATAAAGTCCATCAATCGTCAGGAAGGACAGGCTGTCCGCCTGAATAAATTTTGCCATTTCTTCGACGCTCATCTGCGCCGCCAGCAATTTGCTGCGTTCGGGTGTGTCGACGCCATAAAAGCAGCTGTGCGAGGTGGGCGGGCTGGCAATGCGCATATGCACTTCAGCGGCGCCTGCTTCACGCATCATTTGAACGATTTTCAGGCTGGTCGTGCCGCGCACGATGCTGTCATCAATCAGCACCACGCGTTTGCCTTCGATCAGCGCGCGATTGGCATTATGCTTCAGCTTCACGCCAAGGTGACGTACTTTTTCACTAGGCTGGATGAAGGTGCGACCTACATAATGGGATCGAATAATCCCCAGCTCAAAAGGAATGCCGGATTCCTGCGCATAGCCCAGCGCCGCTGGCGTGCCGCTATCGGGCACCGGGATGACCAGATCCGCATCCACGATATTTTCACGCGCAAGCTCTGCGCCAATGGCTTTGCGCACAGAATAGACGCTGGTGCCATCGACGATGCTGTCGGGGCGCGAGAAATAGACATATTCAAAAATGCAGGGGCGCGGAGCCCGTGCATCAAAGGGGCGGTGCGAGGTGATTTGGCCATCACGGATGATCACCATTTCACCCGGCTCGACGGAGCGAATAAATTCGCCGCCGACGACATCAAAGGCAACCGTTTCGGATGCCAGCAAAAACGCACCATGGATTTTGCCCAGCACCAGCGGGCGAATGCCCAAAGGATCGCGGCATCCGATCATGCCATCCGCCGTCAGAACAACAAGGGCATAGGCGCCCTCGACCTGCCGCAAGGCATCGATGATGCGATCCAGCACGGTGCGATAGGTGGATGTCGCCACCAGATGCAGGATGACTTCGGTGTCGCTGGTGGACTGGAAGATCGAGCCACGGCGGACCAGCAATTTGCGAAGCGCCGAGGCGTTGGAAATATTGCCATTATGGGCAATGGCAATGCCGCCGGTCGCAAGATCTGCGTAAAGCGGCTGAATATTGCGCTGCGCTGTTTCGCCAGTGGTGGAATAGCGGACATGGCCGATGGCGGCAGAACCGTTCATCTGGCGCATGATATCATCGCGATCGAAATTGCCAGCGACATGGCCCATCGCTCGGTGTGTATGAAAATTTGTGCCGTCAAAGGCCGTGATGCCAGCGGCTTCTTGGCCGCGATGTTGCAAGGCATGAAGGCCAAGCGCTGCTACAGCAGCAGCACCTTCGGCGCCATGAATACCAAAGACGCCGCACTCCTCACGGAGCTTGTCGTCATCAAAAGGATGAGTCGTCAGCATATCAATCCAGCGGGCAGGGAACAGGGGATTGCCGCGCATATAGGGTGGCAAAGCCGAAATGTCCCCCCTCTTCGATGCATTTACCACAAAAAAATTTGTCGCGCAGATGACAGGGCTGTAAATTTTACATTATGAAGCTGAACTATGGACCAGAAACAAGATATTTCCGAGCAATTTTATCCTCGCTTTGATCAGGCGGGTTTGGTGACCTCTATTGTCCAAGATGCCGATAGCGGCATTTTGCTGATGGTGGCGCATATGAATGCGGATGCGATACGATTGAGCTTTGAAACAGGTCAGGTGCATTTTTGGTCGCGTTCGCGTCAGGCGATGTGGCGCAAGGGCGAAACTTCGGGCAATGGGCTGAGCTTGGTCGAGATGCGGGTCGATTGTGATCAGGATGCGCTGTTGGTGCGTGTGCGCCCGGCAGGGCCTGCCTGCCACACGGGTCGCCGTTCCTGCTTTTACCGCCGATTAGAAGCGGATGGCCGCCTGATTTTTCTGGATGAAGAGCCTGTAATTGCTGATGGCGCTTGATCCATGACGGCATTTCGTGTGGCGACGGCGATGCAGGTGGGGATGGCGGCCATGGCGGCAATGCTGGTCGCCAGCTGTAGCAACGAGGCGGCATCGGACGCGGCCGGTCATGCGCTGGATCGCGCTGCCATGGCGCAAGGCTTGCTCGGCAAGGAGATTGCCCCGCCGACGGGTGTTTTTGAACGGCTGCAAGGCAAGGCACGCGACCGAATGTGCGTGGTGGGCAGTGAGGAGGATGGCTGGCGTTTCGCTGCGGAATGGCAGGCCACGGATCGCAGTATCTGCCTGACGGGCGGCACGATCAGGGTTTCAGCAGGAGAGAATTCCTCTAATTCCTCTGATGAAGAGAATGGGCAGCATTGGAGGATGCGGTTTCATGGCGCGCAAGGCTGCGATATAGATCTGTTGGCGCAATCGGATCGGCTGAATTTTCCAGAAGTTTTGCCCGCCGCTTGTGCCGGCTTATGCGACGGGAAAATTCGTCTGGCTGCCGCACAGATGGATCGTATCAGCTGGAGCGAGGAAGAGGCTCTGCAGGTCCGGCTGCGCGGTGCAGATGGGAAAATCCGCGTCGGTTGTGATATAAAATGAAATGATAAGTGAAAATAAAGGCACGTTCAAATATAGAAAGCGAGTTTCGATTGACGTTCACGTTAACGGAAACTAGCATCTTCTTATGACCGAAGAATACGGCCACGCCCATCTCGATACGCCCGACCTTTTGGGCCGTGATCAATATTCGATCACTGACCTTTCCACGGAATTCGGAGTGACGGCGCGCGCGCTGCGCTTTTATGAGGATGAAGGCTTGATCAGTCCATCCCGAAAAGGCCTGTCCCGTATTTATTCCAAACGCGATCGAGCCCGGCTGGCATGGATTTTGCGCGCCAAACGCACCGGCTTTAGTCTGGCCGATATCCGCGAGATGATTGATCTTTACGATGTAGATGATGGGCGCCGTTTGCAGCGACAGGTCACCATCGAAAAATGTGAACAGCGGATTGAGTTGCTACGCAGGCAACGGGACGATATTGACAGCGCTGTAGAAGAGCTAACGCGATTCATCGAAACTGTGAAATTGGCCGAGGCGGGCCCGTCAACCATTTGATCCTTCGGCATATCCGGCGGGCAGGTGGCGGAATATCGCCACAAGCCGCTGGTGATTTTGCCGAAGGAGTTATTTATGCCCGTCTATCGCGCACCGATTCAAGACCATCTTTTTCTGCTGAACGAAGTTCTGCATATCGAAAATTATTCCCATTTGGATGGCTTTGATAATGCCGCACCCGATATGGTGGAAGCGGTGCTGAACGAGGCAGGGAAATTCTGTGAAGAAGTGTTGTTTCCCCTGAACCAATCGGGTGACGAGGAAGGCTGCACCCGGCATGAGGATGGCTCTGTCTCGACGCCAAAGGGTTTTAAGGAAGCCTATCAGCAATTTTGTGACGCGGGTTGGCCTTTGCTCAATCAGCCGGTGGAATTTGGTGGCCAAGGCCTTCCCCATGTGGTGGGCTTTTCGGCGGATGAATTTCGCATGTCGGCCAATCAGGCTTTCACCATGTATCCCGGCCTCGCGCAGGGCGCTGCTGCCGCTATCCGCGTGAAAGCATCGGATGAATTAAAGGCCAAATATCTGCCCAAGATCGTTTCCGGCGAATGGGGCGGCACGATGAACCTGACCGAGCCGCATTGCGGCACCGATCTGGGCCTGATCCGCACCCGCGCCGCGCCCAATGGCGATGGCAGCTATGCGGTGACGGGGACCAAGATTTTCATCTCGTCAGGCGAACATGATCTGACCGACAATATCATCCATCTGGTGCTTGCGAAAACGCCTGATGCACCGGATAGTGTGAAGGGCATTTCGCTGTTTATCGTGCCGAAATTCCTGATCAACGAAGATGGCTCGCTGGGCGAACGCAATGCGGTGAGCTGCGGTTCAATTGAGCATAAAATGGGCATTCGTGCCAATGTCACCTGTGTGATGAATTATGATGGCGCCACCGGCTGGATGGTGGGCGAGGAAAATAAAGGCCTCGCTGCCATGTTTATCATGATGAATGCGGCCCGCCTTGGCGTGGGTATGCAGGGACTGGCTCAAGCCGAAATCGCTTATCAAAATGCCGTGGAATATGCGAAAGACCGCCGACAGGGCCGTGCGTTGACCGGTCCGCAAGATCCGCAGGAAAAGGCCGATCCACTGCTGGTGCATCCCGATGTCCGCCGCATGTTGATGGATGGCAAGGCGATGGTTGAAGGCTTGCGAGCGCTGGCCTTGTGGGGCGCTTTGCATGTTGACCTTGCTGATGTGGCCGAAACCGAAGAAGAACGGCAGATGGCGGATGATCTGGTTAGCTTGCTGACCCCGGTGATCAAAGGCTATGGCACGGACAAGGGCTATGATGTGGCGACCAATGCCCAGCAAGTCTTTGGTGGTCATGGATATATTGAAGAACAGGGCATGAGCCAATATGTGCGCGATGCCCGCATCACAATGATTTACGAAGGCGCCAATGGCGTGCAAGCGATGGATTTGGTGGGCCGCAAGCTGGCGCAAAATGGTGGTCGCGCCATTCAGGCCTTTTTCGCCATTGTGGATCAAGAATGCGGTGCGGCCAAGGGTAAGCCTGCCATTGCCGATCTGGCGGGTAAGCTAGAAAAAGCCAATGGCGAACTGAAGGCGGCGACCATGTGGTTCATGCAAAATGGCATGGCCAATCCCAACAATATTGGCGCAGGCGCGCATCATTATATGCATATGCTGGGCCATGTTGCGCTGGGCTTAATGTGGGTGCGCATGGCAGAGGCGGCGCAATTGGCGCTGGACGAAGGGCGCGGAAGTGCATCGTTCAACGAAGCCAAGCTGGTGACGGCGCGCTATTTCGCAGAACGTTTTCTGCCAGATGTTGGTGCTTTGCGCCGCAAGATTGAGGCGGGCAGCGAAACGATGATGGCGCTGACGCCGGAGCAATTCCACGCGGCGTAACACCTTGAGCGGACTTGAGGCCTAGACCGGAAAAGCCGCTGATCCGGCTGCTTAGGTCGTAAGTTGAAAAGGTCTGCTTCAATATATTGAAAAAGCCGCCGCATACTGATTCCGATCAGGCGGCGGCTTTTTCATGTGCGCTATTGCTCTGCAACCTAAATCCGCTGCCGACCGTTGAGCAGAATGAAGGATAAGCGGTGGTGCTGGACCAGAAAAGGTCGTCGGCCACTTTGCGGGAGGCGATATGTCGGAACAGATGGGGCAGGCGATTGTCCAGCAAGGTCGCAATTGTTGGCGGATTGAAAAAGCCGAACAGGCGAAGGTGATCGTCGATGCGGCGGATTATTATGCGCTGTTAGAAGGGCTGATGGAGAATGCGAAAGAGCGCATCTTGTTGATCGGCTGGGATTTTGATCCCCGCATTGCGCTGAAACCGGATGAAAAGGGCAAGGGCGAGTCGCTGGGGCATTTTTTACTGCGTCTGGCCCATGAGCAGCCGGAACGAGATATTGATATTTTGCGCTGGAATTTCGGCGGGTTAAAACAATTTCTATCGCCTGCAATTGTGTCGATGATTTTGCGGTGGAAGGTCACAAAATCGATCCGCTTTCGCTTGGATAGCGCCCATCCATTGGGGTGCAGCCATCATCAAAAAGTGGCCGTTTTTGACGATCATCTGGCCGTCTGTGGCGGCATTGATGTGGCCTCGCGGCGCTGGGATACACGCGATCATCAAGATGATGATCCACGGCGGACCGAGCCCAATGGCAAAGCCTATGAGCCTTGGCATGATGTGACGATGATCTTGGCGGGGCCGGTGGGCAGCGCCTTATCGGATTTGGGCAAGCAGCGTTGGCAGCGGGCGACCAAAGGGGATTTGCCCGAATTGCAGCATCGCGGCGAAAATTGGCCTGCGGACTTGAAACCAGATTTTGAGAATATTGATGTCGCCATTTCGCGAACGCGCGCTGAATATGATGATATGGACGAACTGCGAGAGATAGAGCAGCTCTATCTTGATATGATTAAGGCCGCGAAGACGTTTATTTATTTTGAGAATCAATATTTTACGAGCGGTAAGATCGCAGCGGCCATTGCCGAGCGATTGCATGAGGAGGATCCGCCTGAATTCATCATGGTGATGCCAGAGCAAGGCGATGGCTGGTTAGAACAAATGGCGATGGATGCGGCGCGCGTGCTATTGGCCCGCGAAATTGCCAAAGCGCCGCATGGCAATCGTTTTCGTATTTATACGCCGCGAACCAAGGCCGGTGCGTCCATTTATGTTCATGCCAAAGTGTCTGTGGTGGATGATCGGTTGCTGCGTATTGGATCATCCAATCTCAACAATCGATCAATGGGGCTGGATAGCGAATGTGATGTCACCATTGATGCGGCTTTGCCAGCCAATGCCGATACGCCAGCTATGATCCGGGCCATCCGGGAGTCTCTGATCGCAGAACATCTGGATATCACGGCAGAACAGGTTGCGCGACGCTATGATGAAGGGGCATCGCTGATCACATTGATCGAGGAGTTTCGCGGAGCAGGGCGCAGTTTGGAATGGCTGGATTTGGAAAAGCCCGGGCCATTGGATGAATTTATCGCCAATAATGAATTGCTGGATCCCACCAACCCCGACGCTATGTTTGAAACGCCGGGGGAGCATGGGATTAAAAGCTATTTCAAACGACGCTGGTTCCGCAAGAAACGGCGCTAAACAAACTCTCCGCGGCCGGATCGAGCAAAGGATTTTTTGCGGCGGCGGCTCTTCTTAGTCGGCTTGGGACAGGATATGGCGTGCTTGCTTCAGATGCGGCGCGTCGATCATCTTGCCATCCACTTGCAACACACCGGCGCCGGGATTTGCGGCGAACGCCTCCACAATGGCATGGGCCCGCGCCAATTCCGCCTCGCTGGGGGTGAAGGCGGCGTTAATCGGGGCAATTTGCGACGGGTGGATGGCGAGCATACCGTTGAAACCATCACGGCGGGCACGGGCGGCATAAAGGGCGAGCCCATCCACATCCTTGATCGCTGGAAAGACGGTGTCGATGGCGGCGGTGCCTGCGCCATGGGCCGCAAACAGGGTCAGGGATCGGGCGACCTGATAAGGCGCGGTGTAGCTGCCATCTTCCTCTCGCGCCGTGGCCGCGCCGATGGAGGCTGGCAAATCCTCTGCCCCCCATGATAAGCCGAGCAAGCGATCCTGCACTTCGCGATAGCTGCCAAGGGTGAAGATGGCTTGCGGGGTTTCGGTGGCAATTGGCAAAATCGCGGGCATGGATGCGCCATCCTGCGCCTCGTTGCGGATCAACGTGTCGAGCTGGGCGATGCTGGCGGCGCCTTCTGCTTTGGGCAGCATGATGGCATCGGGCCGCGCATTGATGATGGCGGCGATATCGGCGGCGGTGAAATGGCTATCCAACGGGTTCACGCGCACCAGTGTGAAGGTGCTGCGCTCACCGCCCAGATAATCGGCGACGGCGGCGCGGGCGCTTTTTTTATGGGCGGGGGAAACACTATCTTCCAGATCCAAAATAATGGCATCGGCGCCGGATTCTGCGGCTTTGACAAAACGCTCGGGACGATCACCGGGCACGAATAACAGGCTGCGCAATCGCATAGGGAAATCTTTCTATTTTTGAGGCGCGCGCTGAATCAACGCGCTGCGTTCGCATTGGCACACCAACTGATCCCGCTGGTTTAGGCAGCGGTGAAGAAAGGTGATGATGCCAGCATTGGAGCGGGATTTGCTTTGCTTCAGCGCAATCACTTCGCTTTCCGCGCGCAGCGTATCGCCTAGGAAAACCGGGCTGGGCATGATCAGCTTATCATAGCCCAAATTGGCGATCAGCGTGCCCAGCGTGGTGTCGCCGACAGACAGGCCGACCATCAAGCTGAAAGTGAAAGTGCCATTGACCAAAATCTGACCAAATTCAGAGGCTTTTGCCGCCTCGATATCTAAATGAAGCGGCTGTGGATTGTGGGTCATGGTGGTGAACAGCAGATTATCGGTTTCCGTGACGGTGCGCCGAATGTCATGGCTCAACTGATCACCGATATTCCATTGTTCAAAATAGCGACCGGCCATCCACTCATGCTCCCATCATGCGCCTGTCTTTGGGCGTCTTGGATCGGATGTAGGGCAGCAGACAGGCCGAGCCAAGGATCGAATGCATTGTTGATCCCCTAAAGTGGGAAATGCCGCTGCGGCGGCCAGTGTCTTTGGTCTGGTGGAGCCTCGTGGATAGGGGTGAAAGGCAGGCTTGTCGGCATGAAAGGCCATTCTGCTTGCTTGAGCGGCGGTTGAGCGGCAATTCGGCGGATATGAGCGATACCATGACCCATTTGGACCGGCTGGAAGCCGAATCTATCCACATCATGCGAGAAGTGATGGCGGATGCCCTCAATCCTGTGATGCTGTACAGCGTTGGCAAGGATAGTGCCGTGATGCTGCATCTTGCGCGCAAGGCTTTTTATCCGTCGCCGCCGCCTTTCCCTTTGCTGCATGTGGATACAACATGGAAGTTTCGCGCCATGTATGATCTGCGTGATCGCATGGCGACGGAAAGCGGCATGGAATTGCTGGTCTATCAAAATGCTGAGGCGCTGGAGCGGGGGATCAACCCGTTTGATCATGGTCCGCTGCACACGGATATGTGGAAAACCGAAGGCTTGAAAAAGGCGCTGGACCATTATGGTTTTGACGTGGCCTTTGGCGGTGCGCGCCGGGATGAAGAAAAAAGCCGCGCCAAAGAGCGGATCTTTTCCTTTCGCACGGCCAGCCATGGCTGGGATCCCAAACAGCAGCGGCCGGAGCTGTGGAATCTTTACAATGCGAAAAAGGCCAAGGGCGAAAGCATTCGGGTGTTTCCGATCAGCAATTGGACCGAGCTGGACATTTGGCAATATATTGCGCGCGAAAATATCCCCATCGTGCCGCTTTATTTCGCTGCGCCGCGCCCCACAGTGGAGCGGGATGGCCTGTTACTGATGGTGGATGATGATCGCTTCCCCTTGGCAGAAGGCGAGGTTCCGGTGGAGCGTTCGGTGCGCTTTCGCACCTTGGGCTGCTATCCCTTGACCGGAGCAGTGGAAAGCACAGCATCGACATTGTCTGAAATTATTCAAGAAATGTTGCTGACGACGACCAGCGAGCGGCAGGGCCGCCTGATAGATAAGGATGGCGGCGACGCTTCCATGGAAAAAAAGAAGCAAGAGGGTTATTTCTGATGTCCGACCCGATTTATGTGACCGACGCGCTGATCGCCGAGGATATCGACGCCTATTTGGCGCAGCATGAGCAGAAAAGTCTGCTGCGTTTCATCACCTGCGGCAGCGTGGATGATGGCAAATCGACGCTGATTGGCCGTCTGCTTTATGATAGCAAAATGATCTTTGAGGATCAGCTTGCGGCGCTGGAAGCGGATAGCAAACGCGTGGGAACTCAAGGACAGGATATTGATTTCGCCTTGCTGGTCGATGGTCTGGCCGCCGAACGGGAGCAAGGTATCACCATTGATGTGGCCTATCGTTTCTTCACGACCGAGAAGCGCAAATTCATCGTCGCGGACACGCCGGGGCATGAGCAATATACCCGCAACATGGTGACCGGCGCATCGACAGCAGATTTGGCGATCATCTTGGTGGATGCGCGCAAGGGCGTGCTAACGCAAACCCGCCGCCATAGCTTTCTGGCGCAATTGCTGGGCATCAAACATATTGTTCTGGCTGTGAACAAGATGGATTTGGTGGATTATAGCAAGGAAGTCTTTGATCGTATCTGCTTATCTTACCGTGCCTTTGCGAGCGAAATTGGAATTACCAATTTCCAGCCCATCCCCATTTCCGGTTTTAAGGGCGATAATATCGCATCGGCTTCGGCCAATACGCCTTGGTATCGCGGCCCGGCGCTGATCGAGCATTTGGAAAATGTGGAAGTGGCGGCGAGCAGCGATGAAGCCCGTCCTTTCCGTATGCCGGTGCAATGGGTCAACCGGCCCAATTTGGATTTTCGTGGTTTTTCGGGCCAAATCGCCAGCGGGCGGATTGCGCCCGGCGACGAGGTGCGGGTGGTGCCAAGTGGCAAGACCACCAAAATCAATCGTATCGTAACATTGACTGGCGATCTGGACGAGGCTGTGGCTGGCCAATCGGTGACGCTGACCTTTGAAGATGAAGTGGATTGCTCGCGCGGGGATGTGATCGCCATCGCCGACCAGCCGCCAGAAGTCGCGGATCAGTTTGAGGCGACGGTGGTGTGGATGGCTGATGAGGCCATGATTCCGGGACGCGCCTATTGGTTGAAGCTGGGCACCCAGCTGGTTTCGGTGAATTTAAAAGCTCCGAAATATGAGGTGAATGTTAACACGCTGGACCATCTGGCGGCCAAGACGCTGGAATTAAACAGCATCGGCGTGCTGGAGTTGACCACGGATAAGCCGCTGGTGTTTGAGGCCTATGCCGATAATAAAGCGCTCGGCGGTTTCATCCTGATTGATAAGATGACGAACGCCACTGTGGCGGCCGGCATGTTGCATTTCAGCCTGCGCCGTGCGCAAAATGTCCATTGGCAGGCGACCGACATCAGCCGCGCCATGCGCGCTGACCTCAAGAATCAAAAGCCTGCGATCCTGTGGTTCACCGGCCTTTCCGGTTCTGGAAAATCAACCATCGCCAATTTGGTGGAAAAAAAGCTTCACCGTATGAATCGCCACAGTTTCCTGTTGGATGGCGACAATGTTCGGCATGGCTTGAACAAGGATTTGGGCTTTACCGATGCCGACCGGATTGAAAATATCCGCCGCGTTGGCGAGGTTGCGCGGTTGATGACCGATGCCGGATTGATTGTGATCACCGCCTTCATCTCTCCCTTTCGCGCGGAGCGTGATATGGTGCGGGCGATGGTGCCGGAGGGTGAATTTATTGAGGTGTTCGTTGATACGCCGCTGGATGTTGCGGAAAGCCGCGATGTGAAAGGGCTGTATAAGAAAGCCCGTGAGGGTGAGTTGAAAAACTTCACCGGCATCGATAGCCCCTATGAAGCGCCGGAGGATGCCGAAATCCGTATTGATACCACGCTGGAAACGCCAGAGGATGCGGCGGAACGGGTCATCACCTATCTGCTGGGGGAAGCATGAGCGGCTTAGGCAAGGCGGGCCATGTGCCTGCCTTCGCCAGCGGCGAAAGCGATGCCGCCTTGGCGCAGCGTTTGGCAGCGGCGGCAGGCGAGCTTTTGTTGTCGCTGCGCACGGCTGGGGCTTTGACCGGCCAAGCCTTGGGGGATGCCGGGGATAAGGCGGCCAATGCGCTGCTCCTTCACGAATTGCGCGCTGCGCGGCCCGATGATGCGATCTTATCGGAAGAAGCCGCCGATAGTGCAGAGCGGCTGACCTCGCGCCGTGTGTGGATCATTGATCCTTTGGATGGCACCCGCGAATATCGTGAAGGGCGCAGCGACTGGGCCGTGCATGTTGCGCTGGCGATTGATGGCAAGCCTGTGCTGGGTGCGGTGGCGCTGCCATCGCTGGATCTGATACTATGCAGTGATGCGCCCATGCCTCTGCCCGCCTTGGGAGCGCCGCTGAAAATGCTGGTCAGCCGCACAAGACCGGCGGCTGAGGCATTGTTTGTGGCCGAAACATTGGGCGCGGAGCTGGTGCCTATGGGATCTGCCGGGGCGAAGGCGATGGCGGTGGTGCGCGGCGAAGCGGATATTTATCTGCACAGCGGCGGCCAGTTTGAATGGGATAATTGCGCGCCTGCGGCTGTCGCTTTCGCAGCGGGACTGCACGTCAGCCGCGCCGATGGATCAGAGCTTTGCTATAATAATCCCAACCCTTATTTGCCCGATCTTTTGATCTGCCGCAAAGAATTGGCGGCGGATGTCTTGCGGCTGACGGCGGACTATCTGCGCGGTCAGGAATAAGCTAGGTCCTGACCCGAGACAAAGATTGCAAGCGGCGGGCGGCGCCCCTACTTTGGTTGCAGAGAAAAACTGAAATAGGGAGATGATGATGACTGCGCTGCCGGAAACAAATCTGCGTTTGCTGACCTTGGTTACGCCCGAGGGGCAATTGGAATTATTCTTCGACCGGGTGGCCATGCCCCAACCCAAGCCGCATGAAGTGTTGGTGAAGGTGCTCGCCACGCCGATTAACCCGTCCGATTTGGGATTGCTGGTGGGCGCGGCGGATATGAGCACAGCGCGCAGTGAGACGCGCAATGGCTTACCCGCTGTCGTGGCCGATGTGCCAGCAGCTGCGATGCGCGCGATGCAGGGGCGCATTGGTGATGCCCTGCCGATTGGCAATGAAGGATGCGGTTTGGTCGTGCAGGCGGGCTCTTCGCCTGAGGCGCAGGCCCTGCTGGGCAAGACGGTGGCGATGCTGGGCGGCGAAATTTATGCCGAATACCGCTGTTTGCCAGTGCAAATGTGTATGGTGCTGCCAGATGATGTGGATCCCAAAGATGGTGCATCCTGCTTCGTCAATCCGTTGACCAGCTTGGCGTTTACCGAAGTGATGCGAATGGAGGGCCATAGCGCCATCGTTCATACGGCGGCGGCATCCAATTTGGGCCAGATGCTGGTGAAAATCTGTGCCAAGGATGAAATCCCGCTGGTCAATATCGTGCGCAGTGATGCGCAGGCGAAGCTGCTGAAGGATTTGGGCAGCCAATATGTGCTGAACAGCCAGAATGACGATTTTATGGAGCAGTTGGTAGAGGCGCTGACAGAAACCGGCGCGACCATTGGTTTTGATGCGATTGGCGGCGGCAAATTATCCGGTCAGATTTTGGCTGCGATGGAAGCGGCAGCCGTGAAGCGGATGACCAGCTATAGCCGCTATGGGTCAGACAGTTTTAAACAAATGTATATTTATGGCGGGCTGGATATGGGGCCAACCCAGTTGACCCGTAGCTTTGGTTTCAGCTGGTCGCTATCGGGCTTTTTGCTGACACCATTCTTGCAGCGGGCGGGAGCAGAGGTGACGGGCCGGATGCGTCAGCGTGTCGCCGATGAACTGACAACCACTTTCAAAAGCCATTATTCCAATGAAATATCTTTGCTGGATACGCTGAAGCTGGATGTGCTTCAGGCTTATAATGCAAAGCGAACGGGCGAGAAATATCTGATCCGGCCCTGATCATGACCAAGCTTGGATGATGCTGAAAAAAAGGGGGAGGGCGCGTTGGAACACGGGCCTTGCCCCTTTTTGATTGTCGCGTGTGAACATGATCAATCGATCTGAAAATGCATTGTTCTATCTAAAAGTAGATGATAGCCATCACTCTCCTTATGGAAAATAGGTGAATGAAAATGCGCCCTTTATTTTCGAAGATGGTCACGGCGGTGATATTGGCATCGGCAATGGGGTGTGCCGCTTCGGCGAGCGCTCAAGCCTCGCTTGAAGGCGTAGGCGAAACAACAGAACTGAACTGCCGTGGCGGTAAAGCGGAGATAGTCGGCACCAGCAATCAGGTGCAGATCAAAGGCGCCTGCACATTGCTGAGCATCGAAGGGACCGACAATATTGTGACCATCGCAATGGCGGAGCGATCTGCGATTGAAGTGGTGGGCACCAACAACCGTGTGACGTGGACGGCGCCAGCAAAAAGCCAACCTCGGGTGAGCAGCACGGGTGTTGGAAATCGGATCAGCCGCGCGCGATAGCAGCTATCTTACCGTCATCATGGAGCGCTTCTGGTGATAAGCGCGCGCTATTGGGTGATGGTTCGGTGACGAGCCACCCTGCCGCGCGTGCAGCACATCGCTAGGCCCTTAACGCTTCATACACAGGCGCTTGTCATCGCGCGGGAATTCCTCGCAATTCCAGAGCGCTTTTTCAAACTGCGCCAGATCATCGCGTAGATAAGAAAAGCTCATCCCGGCGCGCTGCAAATCGTTCATGGCTTCATGCTGCGGTTTTAAAAGCGGATTGGTCCAACCCAGAAATTTGCAATAATGTCGCTGACCACATAGCCGAAGCGCATGGTTCAGATGGCTTTCGGCTGGCGCACGGGCATCCAATTGCACCATGAAAGTCTCGCCGCTGCTTTTCTGGCTGTTGGCGGCCAATATGCGGGCCTCTTTTGCGGCCGATGCGGCATCTTCGTCTAGCGGTAAGTGGTCGTTATCCAACGGGGTTAACCCGTGATGGGCTGGCGCGATTGCGGCAAGCTTGGCGATCATCGCCTCCTGACCAGAAATCGGGCGCCGAAATGCCGCAGCTGTTCCCCAATATCCGGGCCAGCGGAAAAAAAGATGTGTATCAACCGCCGCAATTTTATCGAGGCCGCTGCTCCAATAAGGGCGCACCCAATTGGTGTGATAATGGGTAGCAAGGCCCACTTCGGACGCCACTTTTCCGGCCAGCATTTGCTTGGCCCGATCTGTCGCGCGATTCCATAGGGCGGCGCTATAGCGGCGCGCCAGCGCGCCATCGCAGGTGAAGGTGAATTGGCAGCCGGTGCTGCGCTCTGAGCCTTGAAAAACCACTGCGCAGATGGATTGTGGGAAGGCGGGATGGCGGGCACGGTTGATCACCACTTGGGCAACCGCATATTGCCCTCTGGCGTCATCGCCCGCTTCATAAAGCATGGCTGCGGCGAGGCAATCTGTGGCGCGGGCCTGCGCATCCACTGCGCCTGAGAAATGAAAGGGTTCCGCCGTCCGAAACCCGTTGGTTATGATGGCGACCTGCGCATTTTGGGCCACCGCATCATCCTTGCTGATCGGTGCCAATTCCATCGATAATGGTTGAGGCGGCGCAGCCGAGGAGGGCGGAGGCAACCAGTCAGCGGCGGCTTTGGATTGAGCAGGGGATGGAAGCGGCGGCGTTGCTGTGACGACAGCGATCATGATGGAAAGCGAGGCTAGGCCAAAGAGCCAGCCTCGCCATTCCCATCGCGATGGTCGCGATGAAGCCTCTAGAGAGCCGCTGTCCATTCAGGGGCGGTCAAAGTTCCGGCAGAAAATCGGGAACGGACAGATAACGCTCACCGGTATCATAGTTAAAGCCAAGAATGCGGCTGCCAGCGGGAAGGTCTGGGATTTTGCGCGCGATGGCGGCAAGGGTCGCGCCGGATGAAATGCCAACCAACATGCCTTCTTCACGCGCAGAGCGAAGCGCATAATCCTTGGACTCCGCGGCCTCTACCTTGATCACGCCATCCAACAAATCGGTGTGGAGATTGCGCGGCACAAAGCCAGCGCCAATGCCCTGAATAGGATGCGGGCCGGGCTGCCCGCCGGAAATGACCGGCGATGCTTCGGGTTCGACAGCATAGACCTTCAAATTGGGCCAATGTTGTTTCAGAAATGACGCTACGCCTGTAATATGGCCGCCGGTTCCAACGCCGGTGATGAGCACGTCAATCGGCGTATCTGCGAAATCTGCCAGAATTTCAGGCCCGGTCGTGCGCACATGAACTTCGACATTCGCGTCATTTTCAAACTGTTGCGGCATCCATGCATTGGGGATGCTTTCCACCAACTCAATGGCGCGCTCGATTGCGCCCTTCATGCCTTTTTCGCGTGGTGTGAGATCAAAGGTGGCGCCATAGGCGAGCATCAGGCGGCGGCGCTCCAACGACATGCTTTCTGGCATGACAAGGATCAGCTTATAGCCTTTTACAGCGGCGGCCATGGCAAGGCCAATGCCGGTGTTGCCGGATGTGGGCTCCACAATCGTGCCGCCCGGTTTCAGGCTGCCTTCGGCCTCCGCCGCTTCGATCATCGCCAGCCCGATCCGGTCTTTGACAGAGCCGCCGGGATTGCTGCGTTCGGATTTGATCCAGACGTCCGCGTCAGGAAACAGCTTGGCCACGCGGATATGCGGGGTGTTGCCGATGGTGTCGAGGATCGAATTGGCTTTCATGGTCGGGTCACGCTTTCTTTCAGTTCAAAGCGGTTATCGCGCGATTGCGGACGAAAAACCAGTCCCCTAATGCTGTGCTGGCGACAGTTAAGGGCGCGGGAGGCTGGGCAGGAAACACTGTAACGATGCAGGAAGATACTGTCCATAAGTCCAGTCAGCGATAGGGGAAGCTCCTATGGTGAATGAGGGGGAGCGGCTTCCGGCGCGCTGCTGCTGAAGCGGGGCTGGGGCGCAAAGCTTTTGGCACGGCGCAGTTCAGGGAAGGTCCACGCCCAAATCGCCGTCACGCCAATGGCCGCCGCGCCGCCCACCGCGACCGCGGCGATGGGACCAATCAGCGCCGCCATCGAGCCTGCCCGCATTTCGCCCAATTCATTGGACGCCGAGATTGCCAGACCCGACACGGCACTGACCCGGCCGCGCATGGCATCCGGGGTGTTCAGCTGAATCAAGGTGCCGCGCACAAACACGGAAAACATATCGGATGCGCCGATGATGGCGAGCAGTAGCAGCGACAAGAGAAAATGGGTCGACAAGGCGAAGGCGATGGTGGCGGCACCGAACAATACCACCGCCCATAGCATTTTTACCCCAACATTGCGTTCGATCGGACGAATGGCGAGACCCACGGCGACAAGCGCCGCGCCAACGCCGGGCGCTGCGCGCAAAAAGCCTAATCCTTCGGATCCGGTTTGCAATATGTCGCGGGCAAAGACAGGCAGCATTGCGGTCGCGCCAGATAGGATGACGGCAAAGAGATCCAGCGTGATTGTGCCGAGCAAAAAACGTTCCCGCCAGGTGAAGCGCAGCCCTTCGAGCATTTCTTTTACCGGATGTTCGCGCGTTGCATGTTTCGGCGGATAGACTGGGCGCACCCGGCTGAGTGAAAAAGCCGAAAGCGCGAGCAGGCTTGCAGAAAATATATAGACCGAGGTGGGGTGGGCCGCGAAGATCAGCCCGCCGACCGCGGGGCCGATGATCGAGCCGGATTGCCATGCAATACTGCTCATCGCGATGGCGCGCGGCAGGGCAGCGGTCGGCACGATGTTGGGCGCAATGGCGCTGAGCGCCGGGCCTGAAAACACCCGCGCGACGCCGTGCAGCGCCCCCAGTGTGAACAGGATCGGCAGCGTGAGATTATCGCTCCATGTCACCCATGCAAGGATGGCAGCAATGCACAGATCAATGCCGTTAGAAAATATGGCGACACTGCGCCGCTCAAACCGGTCTGCCGCCCAGCCTGCAACAGGTGTTAGCAGGGCGAGCGGCACAAATTGAAACAATCCCAGCAAGCCCAGTTGAAAGCTGGCCTCGCGGATTGTCATGCCATAATCGGTTCGCGCGGTATCATAAAGTTGATAGCCGATCACCACGACCATCGCGATGGTGGCCATCACGGCGGTGAAGCGGGCGAACCATAAATATCGAAAATCGACGAAGGCGAGTGGAGAAGGGGCTTTGGGCGCGCTGCTGGCGGCTCCATCGTCGATGATATCATTGGCCATGCCGAAGGCCTAAGCCAATTGATCCATTCTTCCAATGGGGCGATGTGAAAAATGGGTGGGCGGCCTGCTGATTATATATGCCGATTATATATGTTGCGCCCGATGCCATATTGGCAGCGATCAAGCGCAACATCATGCTTTCGCGTGAAATCAGGTTTTAGGCGGCGGATGGTGCCTTAAGGCGGGCGATGAAAAAGCCATCAAGGCCGCCATGCTCGGCCAACATCGGCGGCATGGTGCGAAGTTGACCCAGATCATCGGGGGCCAAGCCGCCTGGAAGCTCTGCGGCGGTGATGGCGTCTCTGCTCCATCCGGGATTGGCGCTAAGAAAAGCGGCAATTTGATCTTCGCCCTCTGCGCGTTCCAGCGAACAGGTGGCATAGATAAGCGTGCCACCGGCTTTCACCCAATGGGCTGATTTGGCCAAAAGTTCGCGTTGGAGATCAGCCATTTCGGCGATTTGGCGCGGACCGATCCGATGCAGCACATCCGGGTGGCGCCGGAAAATGCCCGTGGCGGAACAAGGCGCATCCAGAAGCAGTGCGTCCACCTTTTCATGGGGCTGCCAAATGCGCGCATCCCCTTTCACAATATGTGCGGATAGGCCGGTGCGTTTCAGATTATCCTCCAGCCGCTCCAGCCGTTTTGCACTGCTATCGACCGAGACGACAGACCAGCCTGCGGCAGCAAGCTGCATGGTTTTTCCGCCGGGAGCAGCGCATATATCCAGTGCGGTGCGGCCTTGGCCATCGCCTAACAAACGCGCGGCGAGGCTGGCTGCCAAATCCTGCACCCACCATCCGCCTTCTTGGAAGCCGGGCAGACTTTCGACAGCGCGGCCGCGCGGTAAACGGCGGTGACGGGGGGCGAGGCTGATGGATTCGGGCCAGTCCGCTGCCTCTGGTTCCGCCGCGAAGCTCAGATCAATGGGCGGGGCTGCGGTCCATGCGGAGGTTGCGGCATCGACCATCTGCTCGCCCCATTGCGCGTCCCACCGATCGGCCACGCCTTCTGGCAGGCTGGCCGTTTCCGGCAGAGTCCATTCTTCTTTTTGAGCGCGGGATAGCAGGGCGTGAACCAAGCGGCGCGGGCCGCCCATCACCAGCGGCAGGGCCGTCGCCACAACAGCATGGGCCGGGCTTTTCAAGGACAAAAGCTGCGCCAAGGCGATACGCAGCACGGCGCGGCTTTTCACATCATCAGGCAATTGTTGTTCGGTTGCGCCATCAATCAGTGCGTCAATATCGCTCATCCAGCGCAGGCTTTCCGAGGCAATAGCAATGGCAAAAGCCCGATCAGGCGCCGACAGGCCCTGCGTGGCGGCATGAGACGCAATCTCTAGCGGATCACCCCGCCGCAAAATCGCATCGACCAGTTTTAGCGCGGCGCGGCGGGTGGCTGTGCCGGGCGGATCGCTTTCTTGAGAACGGCGGGGGCGGGGACGGCGTTGGTCGGTCATGATGGGTATCTCAATCGAAAGCTTTGGCTATATAGGCGATATAGAGGGGCGAGAGCGCTAATGCTTGGCGCGGCCTTTGGAAAACCCTATGTCATGGGTCCTATGAATGAGACCAGCGATAAAAAATTCATTGGCGGCACTGTGCGCGCCACCCTGCGGCCTGATCATGTTAAGCCGCCAGCGGGATGGAGCAATCCGCCCGTGCCGGAACCTGCCGAGCCAGTGATCGAAAAAGCAGAAGATCAGCCGGGCGGCCGTAATCCCGTGCGCTATGGCGATTGGGAATCCAAGGGCTTGGCGATTGATTTCTGATGCTTTGTTCAGAGTAGCTTGAGGTCCAAGAATAAGGCGGCGGAATATGCATCCCGCCGCCTTGCTGATTATCGAAAGATCAAAAATTAACCTGCGTCGGCTGGTGCAACAGCGGCAGGCGCGTTTGGCACTTTACCAGCCTTGACCTGCTCAGCGAAGATTTCGCGCATCAATTGCAAGGAAAAGAGGTGAGCGAAGATCAGCGGCAAAATACCATTTTGGGTCATTTTGCGCAGAACGTCACCGCGCAATTCGCGCAGCTTATTTTCATCGACCATCTGGAAACCGCGATAGACGAACGGCTGGGGGTTGCCATCCTGTTGGATCGCGACTTCGCCTTCCATCAGCAAATCTGCTTTTTTCAGTTCTTCGATGAACTGGCTGGTGCGCATGCCGGATTCTTCAAAATTTTGGCAAAATTGCAAAATGGAATTGGTCGCTTCGGTGGGCTTGCCATCTTCGAACAGGGCATCGCCATCCTCAAAGGCGCCAATGGCATCGGCTTTGGGATCAAAGCACAGCGACAGATCTTCGCTGTCAGGGCGCAGGCGCGCGAGCAAGAAGGGGTAGCGGCGGATATAGGCCGGCACATAGACCGGGTTAATCAGCTTGCCTTCTGCGTCCACGAAAGTGTTCACGCCTTCGTTCAGGCCCATCAGCGCCAATGGCACAGGATTTTCACCGGACGAAAAGACGATGGGATAGAAGCGCGAGGCCGCAACAAATTCATCGCTGGTCAGTGGCACGGCATGTTGCGAGATCAGAAAATCGGCCCGATCTAGAGGACGCGCACGCCATTCGGCATGTTCGACGCTGGAGAGCGGCTGCAGGTCCTGATAAAATAAAGGCAGATTTGCAGGTGCGGGCGCAGTGGCCATTGATCAAGCTCCGAAAACTAAGTGGCCGCATGGACCGTTGCAGATGTTGTTCCCTAGGCCATATTTGGCAAAAGTGGCGGGCGCAAGTGGGCGGCAGGGCTTTTCTGACAAGGCTGCGCATAAAGCTTTGTTCAGATGAGTTTTCCGGGATTGCAAATATGATGCGGGTCGAGGCCCGATTTCATCGCTCGCAGCGCGGTGATCCGGGCAGGACTATCCAATTCGGCCAATATATCCCGTTTCATCTGGCCGATTCCATGTTCTGCTGAAATGGAGCCGCCCCATTCCAATACATGGCGATAGACTGCCCGGCTGACCGCATCACCATGTTGCTTTAGCCAATTTGCACCATCGACATCAATAGGGGGCTGAACATGATGGTGCACATTGCCATCGCCCAAATGCCCAAAGGACAGACAGCGGACCCCCGGAAATTGCGCTGTGAGCCGGGCCGGATTGCTTTCGATAAAGTCCGGCATTTTTTCAATCGGAACGCTGATATCATGTTGAAGCGCAGGACCCTGTGCCCGTGATGCCGCAGAGATGGAATCGCGTAATCGCCAAAAGGCGTCACATTCCTGATCATTTTTGGCGATGGCCGCATCGGTGATGAGGTGCGAGGCTAGGGCGTCGCCCAGCGCCTGTTCCAGCCGTGCTGCCAAATCATCATCATCGTTACCCGCCAATTCGATCAGCGCATACCATGGATGTTTTTCCGGCAATGGTCGCCGACTCTGTGGAATATATTGAAGGACAGCTTCGAGGCATATTTCTGGTAAAATTTCAAAGCCTTCCAATGCCACTCCTAAACCAGAATCGAGCTGACGGAGCAAGGGAAGCGCTTGATGGACATTGGGAAAAGCGACCCATGCCGTCTGCCGGGCTGGGGCCGCTGGAACAAGGTGCAGTGTCGCTGCGGTAATAATCCCCAGCGTGCCTTCGGCGCCACAGAGCAAATGGCGCAGATCATAGCCGCGATTGTCTTTTTTAAGGGGAGCCAGAATGTCCAATATTTGCCCATTTGGCAGCACGGCTTCCAGACCAGCGACTAGGCTGCGCATTGTGCCATGGCGCAAAACCTGTGTGCCGCCAGCATTGGTGGAAACCAGCCCGCCGATTGTGGCAGAACCTTTCCCGCCCAGAGTCAGGGGGAAGCGCATTCCATGGTCGGCGGCGATGTGATGAAAATTTTCAAGGATTACTCCGGCTTCGACGGTTGCGAGCATCGATTTTTCATCGATGGATCGCAGCGCCGTCATTCGCCGCAGGCTTAGCAGCAATTGCTCGCCGCTGGGGTCGGGCGTGGCACCACCGACCATGCCGCTGTTGCCGCCTTGGGGCACAATGGCGATCCGATGATCATAGCAAAGCTTCATGATTTCAGAAACTTGCTGCACAGAGCTAGGAGACAGCATCGCTGCAGCGGCGCCGTGATATTTGCCTCGCCAATCCACCAGCCAGGGCGCGATGATGTCCGCATCGCGGGTGAAACCTTTATCGCCCAGCAAGAGGTGTAGTTTTTCCAGCAAATGTTGGCGCGAGGGCAGCGGCATTTGGCAGGATCCCATTCAAAAATTGTTGCGATGGGGCGTCAGGCCCGGCATCAGTTCATTTCTTGTTCAACCGCTTATCCTTAAATCAGCGGAGCTTATATTGCCAACACTCCCGTTGGCGGCGAAGTGGATTAAGATGAGTGATGGTTTCTTGGACCAATGCGGATGAATGGAGGTGGCTGCACCTATGCTGATCTGGCCGATCCTGTTGTTCGCTGGCGCTCTTGCCGGGACTGAAGCTGCGGCGCAGCCAGCCCCGCCGGCGCTGCTGCGACTGGCTGTGCCAGTGATGACACAGGCTGATTCGGGTTATTGGCAGGTGGTGATCGAGCAGCAAATCATCATCCGCGTGCCTGCCCGCCGGTCAACGATCAATAATTTTGCGGCCCCATCACCGCAAGGTTCAGAACAGCGCCAAACCCGAATAGTCTGGAAAGAGAAAAAAGGGCCGAAATGCATTTCGATGCGCGATATTACAGGGATGCAGACGACGCAGCGCGATAGTATCGATATCCTCACACGGCAAAATCAACGGTTAAGAGCGCAGCTTAATCGTGGGTGCCAAGCTCTTGATTTTTATGCTGGATTCTACATGGCGGGCAATGAGGATGGCCGCCTTTGCGAAGGCCGAGATCAATTGCATGCGCGCACAGGGGCAAGGTGTGAGGTTGCCAAATTTCGCTTGATGGTGCCGGAACGGCAAGAGGATTAAGGCGCAGCGATCGAGATCCTTCGGTGGAATGCACCCGAGGTCCTTCACCTTTTCTTGACTTTTTTCGTGGCCTTGGCCATGGCCCGCCACAGTGGCTGGCTTGGGTTGGCTAGGCTAAGCCGCTTTCCGGACACATGCCATTATGAAATTTGCCGAACTCGGCCTTTCCGACGAACTTATGCGTGCCGTGACAGAAGCGGGATATGATGAACCGACGCCTATTCAGGCAGAGGCGATTCCGTCCGTTTTGATGATGCGGGACCTGATTGGTGTAGCGCAAACAGGAACGGGGAAAACCGCTTCCTTTGTGTTGCCGATGATCGATATTTTGGCCCAAGGGCGCACGCGCGCTTTGATGCCGCGCTCGCTGATCCTTGAGCCGACCCGCGAATTGGCGGCTCAAGTCGCTGAAAATTTTGAAAAATACGGGAAATACAGCAAGCTTTCGATGGCGCTGCTGATTGGCGGCGTGCAGATGGGTGATCAGGTTAAGGCGCTGGAAAAGGGCGTCGATGTGTTGATCGCTACACCGGGCCGCTTGATGGATCTTTTCGAGCGTGGAAAAATCCTGCTGACGGGCTGTGATCTGTTGGTCATTGATGAGGCGGACCGGATGCTGGATATGGGGTTCATTCCCGATATTGAGAATATCTGCACCAAATTGCCGGCCAATCGCCAAACCTTGTTGTTTTCGGCGACCATGCCGCCGCCGATCAAAAAGCTGGCTGATAAATTTCTATCCAATCCCAAAATGATAGAAGTTTCTCGTCCCGCGTCGACCAATGCCAATATCACACAATTTCTGGTGCCCACCGCAGAACGTAAGAAGCGCGAAACGCTGCGCTCACTGTTGGAAACGGAAGATGTGCAGACAGGGATCGTCTTTTGCAATCGCAAGACGACGGTGCGCGAACTGGCGACCTATCTGGCGCGGGCGCGCTATCGCGTGGGTGAAATTCATGGCGATATGGACCAATCAAGCCGCTTGGCCGAGTTGGAGCGCTTTAAGTCTGGTGATGTGAATATTTTGGTCGCCTCTGACGTTGCCGCCCGCGGGCTGGACGTGAAGGGCGTAAGCCATGTGATGAACTTTGATGCGCCTTGGCATCCGGATGATTATGTGCATCGCATTGGCCGCACAGGTCGAGGCGGAGCAAAGGGACGCGCCTTCACTTTGGTGACGCCTTCCGATACAGAAGCTATTGATAATATTCAAAAGCTGACCGGCACGAAAATTGATGTGATGGAGATGGGCGAAGCGGCTGGGACAGCGCCGGAGCGCAAAGCGGCACCCAGCAAAACGCTTCCGGAAAGCGAAGCGAGCCCAGAAAAGAAAGCCGCGCCCGAGCGCAAAAGGGCAGCAAAGCGCAGCAACGCAGAAAATCGTGATGGTGATTGCGCAGGCAATGCGCGGCCTCGGCGGGATGCTGGTGCTGAAAGCAAAAAGAATGGCGCTTCATCAAAATCGGATCGCGACGAGAAGCGCCGTGATCCCAATGCGGTAGAGGGACCGGATGAGGGCTGGAATGGCCCAATCCCAAGCTTCCTCTATGTGGGCACTGGCGTATAATCTTGCATATATGATCCGGTAGATATGATAAAAAAGCGCGCTGAATTTGGCGCGCTTTTTTATTTGTCCGCTAGCTTTTGCGAAAAACCAATATCAAGCCAGCCATCACCAATGCCAGCCCGCCGATGGCATGCAGGCTCATCGGATTGCCCAATATCATCCAATCAAGCGCGGCGGTCACACCCGGAACAAGATAGAAGAGGCTGGTGACATTCACTAGATTTCCTTTTGAAATCAGATGGTAAAGCAGGAAAGTTGCGACCACTGATATGATCAGCCCGAGCCACAGGCCGGAGATGATGAACGTCATGCTCCAATTCGTCTCAAGTGGCACAAAGGGTGTGATAGCCAAGATCATCGCCAGCGCGACGCTATATTGCAGCGGCAACACGACCCACGGTGCCTGTGTTTCGCGTTTCTGGATGATCGATCCCAGCGTGATGCCTAGCAGTGCCATACAGGCAAAGAAAAGGCCGAGAAGCTCGAACCGGCTGTGGGATAGCCCGTCATTCACAATCAGAAACAGGCCCGCAAAGGAGCAGAGCAACCCGGTGATGCGCCAGAAGCTGGCGCGTTTTTCGGTGAGCATGATGGTGAGAATGGGCTGAACGCCCATGATCGTTGCCAAAATACCGGGTGCGACGCCATGGGTCATGGCGAGCAAATAGCAGATGGTATAGCCGCCAGCGATCAGCGCCCCGATCAGCATCACCCGTCCGCGGGTGCCTGCCGCTGGGATCAATTGACGATGATAGGCGGCGGCAGCCAATAGCAGGATCATAGCGATGCCATAGCGCAGCAGCAGCAGGGCAAAGGGTGATCCGTTTCGCAGGCCAAATTCAGAGAATATGGCGCCGCTGCTCCACAGCAGCACAAAGGCCGAAGTTGGAAGAATGGCTTGAATGCGGCCTTGGTTCATGGCTTGCGGTTCATCGTTTTTTGTTCGTTGCGGATGGTCAGAGCGGCTGTATTGGTGACTCTATCCGTTTGGAAAGGCAAAAAGCTGCTAGCTGATTAAAAACTGGTGCAGCAAGGCTTTAAACGGGTTTGACGAAGCTATCGAGCAAGCGTTTTGACCCGGCATGTTCAAAATCCACTTCCAGCTTATTGCCTTCTATATCGGTGATTTTCCCATAGCCGAATTTTTCGTGAAAGACGCGCTGACCGATGGCGAGATCCGAGCGCGGCTTAGCGCCAATTGCGGCGGGTTTTGACCGTTCGCTGGGAGCGGTTGATCGGGTGTGGCTACTGGATTGAGCGACTGCGCGCTGCCATGCGGGTCCGCGCGTGGCAGTGCGGGATGTTGGTTGATGCGCCGCAACATGGGCGAAGGGATCATCCTGCGCCGACCAATTGGCACGCCATAGGCTTGCTCCGCCGCCATAGCTATTTTCGCTGTCCACATGCTCTTCGGGGATTTCGCCGATGAAACGGCTGGGGATGCTGCTGGTCCACTGGCCATAAATTCGGCGATTGGCCGCATGGTATATCGTGGCTTGTCGGCGCGCGCGGGTGATGGCGACATAGGCAAGGCGGCGCTCTTCTTCCAGGCTGGCGATGCCGCCTTCATCAAGGGAGCGCTGCGATGGAAAGACACCTTCTTCCCAACCTGCCAAGAAAATATAATCGAATTCCAATCCTTTGGAGGCATGGATTGTCATGATGGTTACGGTTTCGCTGCTATCATCATTGTCGCGATCCATGACCAGACTGACATGTTCTAAAAAGCTGTCGAGCGATTCATAATCTTCCATCGCGCGGGCAAGTTCGGTGAGATTTTCTAGGCGGCCCGCGCTCTCTGCGCTGCGATCAGCCTGAAGCATTGCCGTATAGCCGGATTCCTCCAGCATCAATTGCGCCAGTTCCGAATGCGACAATTGGCTGCTGCGTTCACGCCAGTTGCGAACGAGCGAAGTGAAATGCGTCAATTGCCGCCTCGCCTGCGGCGTGAGCTCGGTCGTTTCGGTGATATGGGTGGCGGCATCAAATAGGGACATGCCATGATCACGGGAAAATTGATGGATGCGGGACAGCGCCTTATCGCCCAGTCCGCGCTTGGGCATATTGACGATCCGTTCAAAAGCCAGATCATCGGCGGCTGAATTGATCAATCGCAAATAGGCTAGGGCATCGCGAATTTCGGCCCGTTCATAGAAGCGGAAACCGCCGACAATGCGATAGGGCAGTCCGGTCGAGATGAAGCGATCTTCAAATTCGCGGGTTTGGAATTGGGCGCGGACCAATATAGCGGCGCGATCCAGACTGATCGACTGGCGCTGAAGATTTTCCAGCTCATCGCCAATGCGGCGGGCTTCTTCGGGGCCATCCCAAACGCCGACAACCCGCAATTTGTCGCCTGCCTCCAGTTCGGTCCACAGGGTTTTCCCCAAGCGATCGCTATTTTGCGCGATCAGGGCCGAGGCGGCCGCCAGAATTTGCGGCGTGGAGCGATAATTTTGCTCCAACTTGATCACGGTAGCGCCCGGAAAATCCTTTTCAAACCGCAGGATATTGGCCACTTCGGCGCCGCGCCAGCTATAGATGCTCTGGTCATCATCGCCGACACAACAGATGTTTTTGTGGCTTTGCGCCAGCAGTCGCAGCCACAGATATTGGCTGGCGTTGGTATCTTGATATTCATCAACCAAAATATATTTGAAGCGCTGTTGATAGGTGAAAAGCACATCGCGGTGGCTGCGCAAAATCACCAACATATGCAGCAGCAAATCGCCAAAGTCGCAGGCGTTGAGAGTGCGCAATCGGGCTTGATAGAGCGCGTAAAAATGCTGGCCCTTGCCATCGGCAAAGCTTTCATTTTCTGCCGAATCCAAATCGGCGGGAGTGAAACCGCGATTTTTCCAGCGATCTATCAGGGCCGCAAGTTGGCGGGGCGGCCAGCGTTTTTCATCCAGCCCTTCAGCCTGAATAAGCTGTTTCAGCACCCGCAATTGATCATCGGTATCAAGGATGGTGAAATTGCTTTGCAGCCCGACAAGTTCGGCATGTCGGCGCAGCATTTTTGCGGCAACGGAATGGAAGGTGCCAAGCCATGGCATGCCTTCTACCGCGTCGCCAATCATCCCGGCCATCCGCTCGCGCATCTCCCGCGCGGCTTTGTTGGTGAAGGTGACGGCCAATATTTCGGATGGCCAAGCCCGGCGTGTGGCGATGATATGGGCGAGCCTTGCGGTGAGGGCCGCTGTCTTGCCTGTGCCTGCGCCAGCCAGCATCAATACCGGGCCTTCGGTTGTGAGCACCGCCTGACGCTGTGGGCCGTTCAGGCCCTGAATATAGGCGGGGTCGCGGGACGAAGGGGCCGCGTGATCGGGGAGGGGGTTATGATCTTGGGTCACCCGCGAACGATTAGGGAACAAGGCGGTAGCTGTCTAGCTTGGGCTGCACTTTTAAGGGCTTGCGCGAAACGCCTCAGGTCGTTCTAAGCGATGGGATAACATTCTGGAAGGGCACGCCTTGGTGAATATCGCACCCTATCGCACGCACAGCCGCGTTTTGACTGCGAGTCTTGTGGGGACCGCGGTCGAATTTTATGATTTCTATATTTATGGCACGGCGGCCGCCTTGGTCTTTGGGCCGCTGTTTTTTCCAGCGGAATCGGCATCTGCCCAGTTGATGCTTAGCTTTATGAGCTTTGCCTTGGCCTTTTTTGCGCGGCCTGTTGGCGCGGTGGTGTTCGGCCATTTCGGGGATCGGGTGGGCCGGAAATCGACATTGGTTGTGTCGCTGATGTTGATGGGGGCATCGACCATGTTGATCGCTTTCCTGCCGACTTATGCCATGGTTGGCTGGGTGGCGCCGCTGCTCTTGTGCCTGCTGCGCTTTGGTCAAGGGCTGGGCCTTGGCGGGGAATGGGGCGGCGCCGCTTTGCTGGCGGTGGAAAATGCGCCGAAAGGCTGGCGCGGGCGCTTTGGCATGTTTCCGCAATTGGGCGCGCCAGTGGGGTTCATCGCCGCCAATGGTCTGTTTTTGATATTGGGCCTGACCCTTAGCGAGAAGGATTTTATGGAATGGGGCTGGCGCGTGCCCTTTCTCTTCTCCGCTGTGCTTGTGGGGCTTGGCCTGTGGGTGCGCCTGAAAATCGGTGAAACGCCTGCTTTTGCGGAAGTGCTGGAAAAAGGTCCGCCGCCGGGTGCGCCGATCGGCTTGCTGCTACGCCAGCATTTGGTAACGACGCTGGCAGGCACTTTTGCAGTGGTGGCCTGTTTTGCGATCTTTTATCTCGCCACCTCTTTCGCGCTGGCGCACGGCACAACCAGCTTGGGCTATAATCGCACAGAATTTCTGATTGTGCAGCTTTTCGCCATTTTGTTCATGGCTGTGGGCATTGTCTATGCGGGCTATAAAAGTGATAGTTCGTCGGCCCAGCGGGTGCTGACTTGGGGCTGCGGCGCGACCATTTTGATCGGTTTTGTCTTTGGCCCGCTGCTGGCGTCTGGCTCTTTATGGTTGGTGTGGCTGGGTCTGGCCAGCGCATTGTTCGTTATGGGCTTGGTCTATGGCCCGCTGGGCGTGTGGCTGACCGAATTGTTTCCGGTGCATCTGCGCTACACTGGCACGTCGATCGCCTTTAACGGCGGCGGTATTTTGGGTGGTGCGGCGGCGCCGATTGTTGCTCAGGCGCTGGGTGACTGGCGAGGCACGGAGGTGGTTGGTCTCTATCTGGCGCTGGCAGGGGTGGTCAGCTGGCTTGGGCTGATGGTTATTCGTCAGCGGACGGCGGCGGCTTAGCGCCGCCGCCTGCCAGCCGTGCTGAGGGTTTATGGGCTTGGGCCAGCTGGCTCTGCGGGTGCCGATGGGCGCAGCAAGGTCAGCTTGGCCTTGCCAACGCGGCGCTCCACTTCAACGTCGAAATTGCGAACCGCGACCTCTTCCTTGTCGCCCGTTTCGATAGAAATCAGGCTTTCCGGTCCGATCCAGCCAAGCCGGTTGAGCTTATCCAGCGCCACATTGGCGGCGCCGGTGCCATAAGGCGCGTCAAACAACAATAGGTCGAAACGGCGCTGCGCCGGCCCGAGGCTCATCACCGAACTGGCGCGCACATCGGCTCGCGGGGCCGCGCCCAGCGATGACAGATTGCGGCGCAAGGCGTCTAGCGCATCGCGATCCTGTTCGACGAACAAACATTGTTCGGCGCCGCGAGAAAGCGCTTCTAAGCCGAGCGCGCCCGATCCGGCAAAGAAATCCGCGACGATGAGGCCGTCGAAGCTGCCGACACGGCTTGCCAGCATCGAAAATAAAGTCTCCCGCGTGCGATCAGCGGTGGGGCGCGTGTTGTCATTTTTGGGGGCGACCAATTTGCGGCCGCGCCATTCGCCAGCGATGATCCGCATCAGCCCAAATGCCTGCGGAATTGGAACAGCGCATCGCGTGGCACCATATCAACATCGCCGGTTTCCAGCCCGTTGATAGAAAATTCACCATAGCGGACGCGGATCAGACGGCTGACCTGCAAGCCCAGATGCTCCAACACATTTCGCACTTCGCGATTCTTTCCTTCGGTAAGCGTCATTTCAATCCATTGATTGCGGCCCGTGCGCCGTTCCAGATTGGCGTCGATTTTGCCATAGCGTATGCCGCCAATTTCGATGCCCATCGCCAATTCTTCCAACTGGCTTTGGCTGATGTCACCAAAAGCGCGGGCGCGATAGGTGCGCTCAATACCGCTGGAAGGAAGTTCCAACTGACGTTTAAACTCGCCATCATTGGTGAGCAGCAGCAGCCCTTCGGTGTTGAAATCCAGCCGTCCGACCGGCATCAGGCGGGGCAAGCCTGCGGGCAGCATATCATAGATGGTTTTGCGGCCCTTGGGGTCACGCGCCGCCGTAAGGCATCCATTGGGTTTATAAAAACGATAGAGGCGCGTCGATACGGGCTTGGCCACTGGCGTGCCGTCGACAGTCAGCCCGTCCAGACTGGCCAGCAGGGGGGCTGGTTGTTGGATCAATTCTCCATTTAAGGCGATCCGGCCTTCTTCGATCATCCGCTCGATATCGCGGCGTGAACCGACGCCAGCGCGCGCCAGCAATTTGGCGATCCGCTGAGGCTCGCCGATGCGCTCCATCTCATCGTCGACGTCTCTTGCTATTGGAGCGCGTGCTTTTCGCGGTGCAGCTTTGCGAGCAGGCGATGTTGGGCCCCGTTCGGAACCAGCGCTGCGGGAAGAAGCCGGACCATCGGCTCGGCGCGCATCGCCGCGCGGAGAGGTGGTGCGCTCACCGCGGGGGCTAGAAAAACGTCCAGCGCCGGGCTTCTCGCTAAAAGGCCGAGCCGTTGCGGAATTGTTGCTGCGCTGACCGCTGCGCGGCTTATCCGCGCCGCTATATTTACGGGCATCGCCATAGGCGGATTTTCCCGGCGCATCGGGGCGGCCTCCGCGACGATCGCTTCTGTCTGATGGCGGGCGAGGAGGACGGCGTGTCGACATCGGATTGGGGAGGCTTTCTGTTTCTGCTGAGGTATCAGCCAAATATGCTGTGCGTCTATCCTGCTCATAGCCGGAAATGGAGGGGTTCGTCGATGGCAAGCATATGCCATTTTGTGAAAAATCCGCTAGCGGGTGATGCGAGCGGAAATGCAAGGGTGTGGAGGGCCTGCGCCTTTGGCAAGGATCGGCTGCTGTCGCAGCAAGACGAGAATGTCATTGCCATATCGCTATCTCGTTTTTCACCGACTATCCCATAGATAATGCAGCAGAAATCGGGAGGACATGTTTTACGCGTTCCAATTGATCGCGAAGCGTCCTAATCCCGCTGATAGAGGCCAGTGGCGGGAGATGAAACGGATATGGCAGCTGATAACGGCAAGTTAAGCGGCTGGCGGCTGTTCCGCGCTGCTATGAGCAATCGCAAAATGGCGATCATGCTGATTTTCGGATTTTCATCAGGTCTGCCCAATGTGTTGTTGCTGGGAACGCTCTATGCTTGGCTGGGCGAAGAGCAGGTCGATCTGGAAACCATGGGGGTGTTTTCCCTTATTGGCCTAGCTTATGCGTTTAAATTCCTCTGGTCGCCTGCGGTTGATCGCATTGCTTTGCCGGTGCTGCATCATTTGGGGCGGCGGCGCGGCTGGCTGTTGCCGATTCAATTGCTGTTGGCGTGCAGCTTCATCCTTCTTTCTCGACTGGATCCGGGCAGCTATTTGGGCTGGTTCTCTTTGATTGCGGGCATATGTGCTTTTGCTTCGGCCACACAGGATATTGTGGTGGATGCATGGCGCGTCGATGTGGCGGATGAACGCGCGACGCTGGAAATCATGTCGGCCGTTTACCAGCTTGGCTATCGTGTCGCGACACTGGTTGGCGGCGCGCTGGCGCTGGTGCTGGCAGCGCGCATTGGTTGGCCGCAGGTCTATCTGGCGATGGGTGTGGCGATGTTTGCCGCCGTTCTGGCCACGCTCTGGGCACCCGATACGCCGCGCCCGAGCGCAGCGAATGGCAGCACGGGCGCGAAAATGCATGAGAATCTGCCACCTGCGATCCGCAATGTGGCGGTCATCATTGTGGGGCTTGCATGGGCTTGGGCGATTGTTTCGGTGATCCATTTCATGGCGCAATCGCTCACAGCGACGCCAGAATTGCGGCCTGATGCCACCGCCTTCATTCGCGTGACGGGGCCATTTATCGTGATCGCGACGGTGTTGGTGCCAGCGATTATCGCGGCGATTCTGAATGGGATGAGCCAAGGCCGGGATGGACTGCCAGTGGCAGAAAAGTTGAGCCATCAGGGCGCGCTGCGTAATTTTTTAAGCCATGCTTATGAGGCGCTGTTGATGCCCTTGGCAGAGATTGTCGGCCGCCTGAGATGGGGCGCGATGATCGCGCTGGGGATTATTCTGACCTATCGCCTGACCGACAGCGTCTGGGGGCCATTTGCCCTGCCATTTTATTTACAAGAATTGGGCTACACCAACGATCAGGTCGCGATTGCCAGCAAGTTTTTTGGTGTTGGCATGACGATGCTGGGCATCACCATGGGGGCCTTGCTCTTTGTGTGGGCGGGGCGCTTGTTGACGCTGTTGCTGGGCGCGATATTGGCTGCGGCGACCAATTTGCTCTATGCGGACTTGGCATTGGGCGGCGCAGCTATTGACATATTCGGCCAGCTTTCCGGCTTCTACTGGGCCGCCGCTCATTTCGGAGCGGACGAGCGCTTTGCCAGATTGTTGATCGCGATTGCGGGTGAGAATTTGGCGGGCGGCATCGCGGGCGCGGCCTTTGTTGCCTATCTATCCAGCATCACGTCCAAAGCCTATTCCGCAGTGCAATATGCGCTTTTATCGTCGCTGACCTTTCTGGTCGGCGCCTTGGGGCGCGGGGCCATTGGCGAAGCAATTGCGCGCGATGGCTATGCGCCGGTGTTTGTTTTTGCGGCGGCTTTGGGGCTGATTGCGATCATCCTATGCTTGGTTGAATGGCTGCGGCACGGCTGGAAGACAATGCGTGGGCGGCCAGCCAAAGTTGCCGACTGATGCTTGTTATTGCGGATATTGTTGGTTGAATTCCAACGCAAGGCCCGCAAGGTAAAGCGAACCGGCAATCAGCACATGGCCTGCTTGGCCTTCGCCCATTTTGTTAGCGGTCTGGGCGAGGGCGGCGGGCACATCCGGCGCTGTGGTGGCGGCAGCGATGCCAGCCGCTTTGGCCATCGTCACCAGTTCGCTGGGATGGTGATGCTCATGACCGGCAATGGGCACCGCGACCATGCTGCTGACATGGGGCGCGATAAGGGCCAAGAAGCCCGCCGCGTCTTTATTGGCGATCATCCCCATCACCAGATGGATCGGCTGCTCTGCGGCAAGCTTGGTGGCCAGATAGCGTTGCAACTGCTGGGCGGCATCCAGATTATGGCCGCCGTCAATCCAAAGCTGGCTGCCTTGCGGCAAAATATCGGTGAGCGGCCCAGCGCATAGCTGTTGAATGCGGCCCGGCCAGACGGTGGCGGCGATTCCGCTTGCGGCGGCCTTTGGATCAAAGCTTGGCTGATCCGCGAGATAGAGCATTGCCATGGCAAGCGCCGCATTTTCTTGTTGATGAGCGCCCGCCAAGGCCGGGTGAATGGGCCCAAAATGGCGGCCTTGATCATCAATCCAGAGGAAGCCGCCATCTTGCGGTTCCATGCGCCATTGCAAATCTTGCGCAAAAACAGCCACATTTTCGGCAGCGGCTTTGGCAGCAATCACGGCGCGAACCGCCGGTGGATAAGCCAATGTTGCGAGCCGGGTACCGGATTTTATGATGCCGCTTTTTTCATAAGCGATCCGTTCAAGCGGCTGTTCCGGCACGCCTGCTTCGGGCGCGAGCAGAAAGGCTTCATGATCAATCCCCAGCGAAGCGATGCCGCAGACAGCAGGGGCCGGTATGATATTGGTGGCATCCAATCGCCCGCCAAGGCCCACTTCAATGATCACATCATCGGCGGGCGTTCGGGCAAAGGCCAATAAGGCCGCAGCGGTTGTCACTTCGAAAAAGCTGGCACGCAAATCGGCCGATATGTCCAGCACCTCTTCCAGCAGCTTTGCCAGAAGGTCATCGGCTATCAGTTCGCCGCTGAGCCGGATGCGTTCGTTAAAACGCACCAGATGCGGGCTGTTATAGGCGTGGACGCGGCGGCCAGATGCCTCCAGCATCGCCCGCAGATTGGCGCAGGTGGAGCCTTTGCCATTGGTGCCAGCAACATGAAAGATGCGGGGCAGATGATGTTGCGGATTGCCCAAGCGTTCGCACAGCAATGCGATCCGTTCCAGCCCCAAGATATCGCGGCCCGGCGAAAGGGCGGTCAGCCGATCAAGCTGTTTTTGAACAGCCGCATCGGTGGAATGGGCATGATCGACCATGGGGTAGTGCCTTGTTGCTCGCCGACAGGCGACGAAACAACCTTCGCCGCCTTTAAGTTCGTCTAGGGCCAAAAAACGTTTAGGCTGCTGCTTCCGGTGCCATATAGCCGATCAGGCGGCCCAGCGTTTCAGGCAGATCGCGGCGATGGACCACCATATCGATCATGCCATGATCCAGCAGATATTCCGCCCGCTGAAAGCCTTCCGGTAATTTTTCGCGAATTGTATTTTCGATCACCCGCGCGCCAGCAAAGCCGATGAGGGCCTTGGGCTCGGCGATCTGTATATCGCCCAACATGGCATAGCTGGCGGTGACGCCGCCGGTGGTGGGATCGGTGAGCAGCACGATATAGGGCAGGCCTGCCCGGCGCAGGCGCGCCAATGCCACGGTGGAACGCGGCATTTGCATCAGCGACAATGTGCCTTCCTGCATACGCGCGCCGCCCGCCGCGGTGATAGCGATATAGGCACAGCGACGCTGGATCGCAGCCTCCACCCCGGCGACAAAGGCGTCCCCAACCGCAACACCCATGGAACCGCCCATGAAGGCGAAATCCTGAACACCGACGACAGCATCTTGGCCGCTAATCTTGCCATAGGCGTTTTGAAAGGCGTCACGATCCCCGGTTTGGGCCCTAGCGGCTTTAATCCGATCGACATATTTTTTGGTGTCGCGGAATTTCAGCGGATCCTCTGGCGCGGAAGGGGCGCTGATCAGATCATGATGTCCGCCATCGAACAATTGGGCAAAACGCTGCTTCGCGCCGATGCGATCATGATGATCACAGCGGGGGCAGACATTCAGATTATCTTCCCATTCCTTGACAAACACCATTTGCGAACATTGGCGGCATTTGTGCCAGAGATTATCGGCGGTATCGCGTTTTGCAGCGAAGGGAAGGGCGTTACGAACCCGGTCGAGCCAGCTCATGCGGCGGTCTCCTTTGCGCGGTGAATAGCATCTGTTAGCGCCTTGGTCAGGCTTTGGATATGGCGGGGAGCGTCATCGCCATGCTCGGCGATCAGATCAATGAAGGCTGATCCCACAATGACGCCATCGGCGACGCTGGCGATGGCGGCTGCCTGTTCGGGGGTGCGGACACCAAAGCCAACCGCAACGGGCAGATCGGTCGCCGCTTTCAGGCGTTTGGCAGCCTGTTCAATGTTGGATTGGGCGGCCTGTTGCAGGCCGGTGATCCCGGCGACGGAGACATAATAGAGAAAACCGCCCGCGCCATCGAGCACCGCAGGCAGGCGTGCAGCGTCCGTGGTCGGCGTGGCGAGGCGGATGACATGCACGCCCGCAGCGCGCAGCGCAGGGCCAAGCTCTGAATCTTCCTCAGGCGGAATATCCACGCAGATTACGCCATCGACCCCATTGGCGACGCATTGCGCCGCAAACCAGTCGGCACCGCGGATCGTCATCGGATTGGCATAGCCCATCAGCACCAGCGGCACATCGGGATGACGGGTGCGAAAACGCTTTGCCATCGCAAAGACATCGGCAGTGGTAGTGCCCCGCGCAAAGCTGCGCAAATTGGCGGCCTGAATGGCCGGGCCATCGGCCATGGGATCGGTGAAGGGCATGCCCAATTCCACCACATCCGCGCCGCCCGCGACAACCGCATCAAGGATGGCGTCTGTATCGCCATCGCCTGCGGTGATGAAGGTGACCAGCGCGCTATGGCCTTTTCCAAAGGCAGCCGAAAAGCGGCTCATATCCTTACCCCCAGTGCATCCGCGATGGTATTTATATCTTTATCGCCGCGCCCGGAAAGATTGACGATCATGGTCTGATCCTTGCCCAATGTCGGGGCGATGCGTTCGGCGGCGGCAATGGCGTGCGCGCTTTCAAGGGCGGGGATAATCCCTTCCAAGCGGGTTAAACGCTGGAAACTCGCCAAGGCTTCGTCATCCGTGATCGGCATATAGCGCACGCGGCCAATTTCATGCAGCCAGCTATGCTCTGGGCCGATGCCGGGATAATCAAGGCCAGCCGAAATGCTGTGGGCATCGGTGATCTGGCCATCTTCATCTTGCAACAAATAGGTTTTATTACCGTGCAAGATGCCGGGACGGCCGCCGTTTAGGCTGGCGGCATGGCGCTTATCCAGCCCTTCGCCAGCAGCCTCTACGCCGATCATCGCCACCTGTGGATCATCCAGAAACGGGTGAAATAAGCCAATGGCATTGGATCCGCCGCCCACCGGCGCAATCAACAGATCGGGCAAGCGGCCTTCCGCTTCCAATATTTGTTCGCGCGCTTCGGTGCCGATGACCGATTGGAAATCCCGCACCAGCTCTGGATAAGGGTGAGGGCCAGCGGCGGTGCCGATAATATAGAAAGTGTCATGCACATTGGCGACCCAATAGCGCATGGCTTCATTCATCGCATCTTTCAGCGTCTTGGCGCCGCTTTGCACCGGCACAACTTCGGCACCGAGCAGCTTCATGCGAAACACATTGGGTTGCTGGCGCGCCACGTCCACCGCGCCCATAAAAATGGTGCAAGGCAAGCCGAAGAGTGCGGCCACCGTGGCGGTGGCAACACCATGTTGGCCCGCACCGGTTTCGGCGATGATGCGCTGTTTCCCCATGCGCTTGGCCAAAAGAATCTGGCCGATGCAATTGTTGATCTTGTGCGCGCCCGTATGGTTTAAATCTTCTCGCTTGAGATAGATTTTGGCGCCGCCCAGATCATCGGTCAGCCGCTGGGCCAGCCAAAGCGGGCTGGGACGGCCGACATAATGTTTTAGCAGATAGTCAAATTCGCGCTGGAATTCGGGATCCGCCTGAGCCGCGCGATATTCGCGCTCCAGATCAAGGATCAGCGGCATCAGCGTTTCAGCGACATAGCGTCCGCCAAATTGGCCGAAATGGCCGCGCGCATCGGGTTGCTGGCGAAAGCTGTTGGGCGTCGCCGTATCGGTCATTTTGTCATGCATCTCGTTCATCGCCTTGCCGCTTTAAGCAATGCTGCGATCTTGTCCATATCCTTGACCCCCGGCGCGCTTTCAACACCGGATGACACATCCACCAGAGGAGCGCCGGTTTGGGCAATGGCATCGGCGATATTGTTCGGCGTCAAGCCGCCCGCAAGGCCCCAATTGATCAGATGGCGGTGGCCGCGGAGCAGCGACCAATCAAAGCGGGTGCCATTGCCGCCGGGCAAGGCCTGTGCCGGGGCGTCATAGAGGATCAGATCCGCCGCGCCTTGATAGCGGATGGCCCCCTGCAATGTATCGCGCGATTTCAGGCCGATGGCTTTCCAAATTTCCAAGCCGGATTCGCGCCGGGCTTCCGCAAGCCGTTCGGGGGCTTCATCACCATGAAATTGCAGAATGTCGGGCCGAACATTGGTTAAGGCGTCTGCTAAAAGAGCGGGCGTTGGGTCGACCAGCAACAGCACGACGCGCGCGCGCGATCCGATATATTGCCGCAGCCGGGCTGCATCAGGAAGCGACAGATGGCGGGGGCTAGGTTGAAAATGGACAAGGCCGATATGGCTGGCGCCCGCGCCAATGGCAGCGTCAATCGTGGCGGATGTCGATAAGCCGCAAATTTTTACGAGCGGTGGCATGGATAAGGGCCTTGATGGAAAATGTGAGCCTGGCTGATGGGGCCGAGGTTGTCGTCATGGACGCGATTATAAGGTGGCGCAAATATCTCGCGCGGCCTGATCGGGATCGACTGCCTGACTGATCGGGCGCCCAATCACCAAAATGGAGGCACCGTCGCTTTTTGCCTGAGCGGGGGTAACGACCCGCTTTTGATCGCCCGCTGGGCCATCGGAAGGGCGAACACCCGGCACAACGAAAAAGCCATCGGGCCAGATTTTGTGGATGTGGCCGACCTCCCGGCCAGAACAGACAATGCCATCAAGACCAGCCTCGCGGCTGAGCCGCGCCAAACGCTCCACCTGATCCATTGGCTCGCCTGCAACCCCGATATCGTTCAGATCGGGCTTGTCCAAGCTGGTGAGCACCGTGACGGCGACGACCTTCGTGTGGGATGAGGCGGCGGCCTTGGCCGCCTCTAGCATCGCGCGGCCGCCCGCGGCATGAACCGTCAGAACGGCTGGCTCCAAGGGCCGCAAAGCCTCTACCGCTTTGGCCACAGTGTTGGGAATATCGTGTAGCTTCAGATCGAGAAAGATCGGCAAGCCGAGCTTGGCCAGTTCATGCACGCCATGATGCCCATTGGCACAGAAAAATTCGAGCCCCAGCTTCAACCCGCCCACATGGGTGCGAACTTTTGACGCCAGCGCCACCGCGTCGTCTATTTGAACCGTGTCGAGGGCGAGATAGATGGGTGAGCTCATAATTTATCCATGGTGAGGGGCGGGGTGGTATCGGAGGCGGCTGTTGGCGTGGCCGAGGGCGTGGCTGTGGTTAGCGTTGGATCCGCCGATTCGGCGTCACGGGCCGCCGCCGCTTGTTCTTCGGCCTGACGCTGCATCAGCAATCTTAGGTCTGCCAATTGCCGTTCGCTGTCATTCAGGCGGCGGTTCAAGGTCCAGCGTGTGGTGCGCAGGGCGATCCACATCGGCAGGCTGCCGACGAGGAAGGATATTAGGATCAACAGAGGCAGCTTGGTATCCAGCACTTCGCCGGGCCAGACGGTGACGGTTACCGGGCTCCAATTCGCCATAGCGAAGATGACCAGAACAGCGGTCAGCAAAACCCAAATTATCGTGCGCAGCATATTCATAAAGTCTGCTCCTGGCATGGGCTGAGATAGCCAATCCTGAAAAGATTATGCCAAATCACCAATTGTTACCAGTAGGTCGTTATTGGCCTATCGTGACTGGCAGGCTGCTCTGATCATCGGAAGGGCGGAGGCAGCCATTGAGCCTTGCTTCTCCCTTCCTGATGATCAGATGCTTATGGCTTTATGTCAGCCTTGCGGGAAAACACGATCGAAAATCGTGTTCACATGCTTCATATGATATTCCAGATCAAACAGCTCTGCGAGTTGATCCGCTGAAAGATAGGCCGTCACATCGGCGTCATCCTTCAACAGGTCGAGCAGCGCCAACTGGCCATCACTTTCCCAAACCCGCATGGCGTTGCGCTGGACCAAGCTATAGCTATCTTCCCGGCTAGCACCGGCCTGTGTGAGCGCCAGCAACACGCGCTGAGAGTGGATCAGACCGCCCATGCGATCCATATTTTTCTGCATCCGCGCTGGGTAGATCAACAATTTGTCGATCACCCCGGTCAACCGGCCGAGTGCGAAATCCAGCGTGATGGTGGCGTCGGGGCCGATAAAGCGCTCCACCGAGGAGTGGCTGATATCCCGCTCATGCCACAGGGTGATATTTTCCAGCGCTGGGGTCACGGCGCTGCGCACGATGCGGGCAAGGCCGGTGAGATTTTCCGTCAGCACCGGGTTGCGCTTATGCGGCATCGCCGACGAGCCTTTTTGGCCGGGCGAGAAATATTCCTCGGCTTCCAGCACTTCGGTGCGCTGCAAATGGCGCACTTCGGTTGCGAGCCGCTCGATGGACCCTGCGATCACGCCCAGCGTGGCAAAGAACATGGCGTGGCGATCCCGCGGGATTACTTGTGTAGACACGGGTTCAATCGCAAGGCCCAGCTTTTCCGCGACATAGGCTTCCACGCGCGGATCAATATTGGCAAAGGTGCCGACAGCGCCAGAAATGGCGCAAGTGGCGATATCTTCGCGGGCGGCGATCAGGCGCGTTTTGCAGCGATCAAATTCGGCATAGGCCTGCGCCAGTTTCAAACCAAAGGTCACAGGCTCGGCATGAATACCATGGCTGCGGCCAATAGTTGGCGTGAATTTATGCTCAATAGCGCGGCGCTGAATGGCGTTGAGCAGATTGTCGAGATCTGCGAGCAGCAGATCGGCAGCCTGTGTCATTTGCACTGCTAAGCATGTATCCAGCACATCGCTAGAGGTCATGCCCTGATGCATGAAGCGCGCTTCTTCGCCGACATTTTCTGCCACCCATGTTAGAAAGGCGATAACATCATGTTTGGTGACGGCCTCAATCGCATCAATGGCAGCGACATCGATCACTGGGTTGGTTGCCCACCAATCCCACAAGGCTTTGGCCGCAGATTTGGGGACCGTGCCGAGTTCGGCGAGGGCCTCGGTCGCATGGGCTTCAATCTCGAACCAGATACGAAAACGGTTTTCGGCGGACCAGATCGCCGTCATCTCCGGTCTGGCGTAACGAGGGACCATTGAAATTCCTTCCTGTGCGAGCGGCTTGTCGTGGAATCGACGCGCGTCGTGGGGTTTCCGCCCCCTAGCATCGGTAAGCGGTTTCGCCAATCACGCGAAAATAGCAACGCTTTGCGTGGATAGGCCGTTGCTTCTGTTCCCGATGCGCCTGTAAGCGCTATCCCGATTTCGGGCTAGGCGCTGCGCATCATCAGGAGAATAAACGATGCTAAAGCCGATGATATTTATGGCTGCACTGGCCTTTGCTATGCCGGCGGCCGCTCAAGTCAGTGATCCGCAATCACCCGCGACGCCGCCGATGGAGCAAAATAAGCCGGTTAACGAAACAGAATCTGTGCCTGCTGCCCCCTCTGCTGGAAGGCCTGCGACGGCTGATCAAGTGCGATCGATCGTTGATCAGGAGTTCCCGAGCCATGATAAGGATGCAAATGGCAGCTTAGATGCTGCAGAATTTGCGGCATGGATCGGGCAATTGCGCGCCGCCAGCCCGCAGCCCCAACCTGTCAGCGACCCCACCGCATGGAATGAGGCGGCGTTCAAAGCTGCTGATGCCGATGCATCCGGTCAAGTATCGAAAGATGAGCTGGTAGCATTTTTGAGCCGCGCTCGCTGATCAGTGGCGGCTAGTTCTCATCATGCATTGGGTGTGGCTCTTCATTGCCTTGGCCCAATGCATGAGCGACAGCCGTTGGTGAAAACTGGCGGCTGTCGGCGATTTTCCGACCTGTTATTCGCTGTGGTTTTGAGCGACCCGAACGATAGAAAGGCTGCGCTTTTTCCCATCCCGGTCTGGCCAGTTGATGGCTTGACCCTGTTGCAGGCCAATCAGGCCAGCGCCAATCGGCGTGAGGATGGAAATTCGGCCAGCAGAAATATCGGCATCGCGCGGATAAACCAGCGAAACCGTCCGCTCCGTGCCGTTGGTCTCGTCAACGAAGGTTACCTCGGACCCCATGGCGACCACATCTGCTGGAAATTTCTTGGCTGTATAGACAGTTGCCCGGCCAATTTCATCAAGCAGCATCTCGCAGACATCGGGCAGGTCATCCTCTCTGCTGAGCGCCAAGGTGGTTAAAGCGTCTGCCTGTGTGTCGATCATGTGAATACGCGGCCGACGGCTTGTGCTGCGGGTGGTCATGAAACGGGCTTTCCGAGTGAATGCGCAACGAAATAGGGCGCTTGTAAAAAATGATACGCAAAGATGTTTGTGAGAACATGCAGTTTATCCCCCCGGGCTCTAAGCGCGGGGGCGCCGGAACCCGGGGCTAAATGCCCGCGAGAAGTTGGCCTCCGTGGAGGCGAAAACGAAAAAGGCCGCATCGAATCTGCATGGAGGGATGATGTCGTGACTTGAACATTAAGTCAAATGGCGTGCGCCGGGCTGAAATCATGGCTCCTTATCCCCTAATCAGCACCCGAGAATTTCTGAGAAATATGGAGTTATAACAAGCCCATAGTTCGAAAGCTGCGATAATCCTGCCCGCCGATGATGATATGATCATGAAGGGTAATGCCCAGCTTTTCTGCCGCTTGAGCCAAATCCCGTGTGATCGCGATATCCTGACGGCTGGGTTCTGGATTGCCGCTGGGATGGTTGTGGACAATGATTAAGGCAGCCGCGCTCAGTTCCAAGCTGCGGCGGACAATTTCGCGCACATAGATGGCGCTTTGATCAACAGAACCTTCGCTGACGATTTCATCGCGGATCAACATGTTGCGGGAATTGAGAAATAAGGCTCTGACCCGTTCGCGGTCCATCGGTCCCATATCGGCGCGAAGCCAGTCGAGCACAGAATCCCAGCTTGATAAGATGGGCTGGTTGCGAATTTTTCCGTGTAACAGATGCAGGCTGGTGGCCTGAGCGATTTTCAGCGCAGCAATAGCGCCATCGCCCATACCCTTGATCCGGCGCAGCGATTCGGCATCGGCGCTGACGGCTTGAGCGAAGGAGCCAAATTCCCTCAGTAATTGCTTGGCAAGCGGCTTGGTGTCACGGCGCGGGATTGCCAGCGCCAGAAGATATTCCATCAATTCATAATCGGCGAGCGATTGCGGGTCGTTAAGCAGGCGCGCGCGCAACCGTGCGCGATGGCCCGCATGATCCGGCACACCCACATAATCCGGTGCACTGGCGTCCTGTATCTTTTCCCCCATGCAGCGAGATTAGCTGCCTTGCGGCCAGAGCTCAACGGCCATAAGATCATTTGGGTGACGCTTTTTAGAATGCCCTTGAATAATCAGGTGAATGATCAGGAAAATCTTTGCCGTGTTGCGCGGAGGCTTCCGGTGGAAGCGATGGCTTTGAAGCGCGATGATCCGGCACGGCTTCCGGACCGTTCTGAGGCGATAGGGCGCATATGATGGTGATGGATGATGATGACGATATCGCGCCCGCGCCAAGCCGATCTTCTCGCGCGCTAAGTTATTTGCGTTCGCGCAGTGCCTTATGGATCATAGGCGGCGTTATCGTTGCAGCCGGCGCAACCCTATGGGCAGAGCGAATAGCGATTAGCGACCATATTGTTCGCCAGCAATTGGAGCAGCGCGGAATCGCCGCCCACTATACGCTGGAGAGGGTAGGCCTGCACAGCCAGAGGCTAAGGAATCTGGTTGTTGGCGACCCTAAGGCCCCTGATTTAACGGCTAGAATTTTGGAAGTGAAGCTGAGCTGGGGCTGGGCGGGACCGACGATAGAGAGCATTGAAGCGGACGGCTTTCGGCTTAAGGGGCGATATAAGGATGGTTCGTTAAGCTTTGGGGAATTGGATAAATTTTCTGATCCCGAAAGCAAAAAGCCATTTCAGATGCCGCAATTCAACCTTGTTATGCGGGATGCTCGGGCGACGATTGACACGCCATGGGGCGTGATGGGAGCGGCGGCGAGTGGGGCCGGGGCTTTGCGCAACGGGTTCGACGGGCAGCTTGCACTGGCGATGCCGCGACTGGAGGGTGGTGGCTGCGCGGCAGAGGATGGCCGTTTTTACGGCGCGCTTACGATCAGAGGCGAGCAGCCACGCTTAACCGGACCGCTGCGCTTTTCAGGGGTTCAGTGCGATACGCAGGGCGGCGTGGCGCTGAAGCAGCCGGTGCTGGACATTGATGCGCGCCTATCCGCAGATTCGGGCAGGTGGGACGGGAAGCTCGGACTGTCGGCACCTATGTTGCAGGCTGGGGGGGTAAGGGCGCGAACCATGGCCCTTAGCTCGGAATTTAACGGGAGCAGCAAAGCGACCCATGTGTCGCTGAGGGGCGAGATAGCCTCCGTGGCATCGCCGCAATTCACGGCTGCGCAACTCAGCATAAAGTTGGCAGGAGATATCAGCTCTGGAAAGCAAATGCTTGATGGTAAGTTGGTATTTTCCAATGCGGCTGTATCGCAAGCGCTTCGGCGGTCCATTGGACGAGCGAGCAACGGGTTCGTTGCGACACCCCTAGAGCCGCTTTTGAAGCAAGGCGGGCAGTATTTATCCGGTGCATTGGCGGCAATGGATGGGTCCGCAAAGATCAGCTTTGCAAGGGACGGCCATGGCCAGCAACTGGCCGCAACGGATATTGCTTTAAACACGGCCTCTGGTGCGGCGCTGACAAGCGCGCCGCAAAGTCAGATCCTTTATAAGGCGGGTGCCAAAGGCGCAGCGTGGACGGCTTCTGGTCGCTGGTCACTGGTCGGTGGAGGATTGCCCAACGGATCGCTGGATTTGGAAAGAGGCGCAGATTCGCGCTTCAGCGGCTTGATAGAAATGGAGCCTTATGCTGCGGGCGACGCCAGCATTGCTCTTGCACCGCTGGCGGTCACGGGCAGCGATCATGGCGATATGCGTTTTCAGACAATGGTTCGTGTGTCAGGTCCGCTCGCCGATGGCCGAATTGAGGATATGATCCTGCCCTTGGCTGGACGAGTGAGCCGATCCGGCAGGCTGGCGCTGGATGGCGGCTGTCATAGTCTGCGTGCGCGCCAGATCAGCGTGAGCGGATATAATTTCGCTGCGCCGCAAATGCAGCTTTGCAGTGCGGCGGGCCGAGATTTGCTGAGCTATGGTCCTGATGGCTTGAAGGGGCAGTTGCATATTCCGGGCATCGCTCTGGAAGGGCGGGGCGCTGGCAATCGGGTGACGGTGAACAGTGGGCACAGTTCCTATGATTTGAGCAACGCCAAATGGTCGGTGCAGAATGCTGCGGTTCAGCTAATAGAATATCCTCAATCTGGATCTGATGTCATTGTTCCTACATCCTTTGTGGCTGAAGGGATCGAAGGCAAAGCCGTTCCCGGCGGCATGGCCGGAACATTGTCCGGAGCAGAGGGGCGTATTGGCGCTGTGCCCTTGAATTTAACCGAGATGAATGGCGCGTGGCAGTGGCGTGATGGGGCTTTGAGCCTGAATAGCCAGTTGGTTGTTACCGATGCCGAGCCTGACGTGCGGTTTTTCCCGCTGATCGCGCAGGATGCGCAGCTTCGCTTTGCTGGCGGAAAAATAACAGCCGCAGCTTCCCTGAAGGAGCGCAAGACCGGGCGTGATATCGTGGATGTGGATATTGTTCACCATTTCGATGGGTCGGGCGGCGATGCACAGTTGCGGGTGAAAGAATTGCGTTTTGATGAAAGGTTTCAGCCTGATCAATTGACGCGACTGGCTTTGGGTGTGGTGGCCGAGGTGGACGCCGCGATTGTTGGCGAGGGTCAGATTCGTTGGGATGCCTCTGGGGTGACCAGTGGCGGCACATTTGCTACCGCGGATGCCAATCTGGCGGCCGCATTCGGCCCTGTCACGGGCCTGACCGGCGCGATGATATTTGATGATTTAATCGCTCTGCGCACACGGCCTCAGCAAAAACTCTATATCAAAGAGGTGAACCCCGGCATTTCCATTTTTGATGGATGGATCGAATATGCGCTGCTGGGCAATCAGCAGGTGCGGATCGAAAGCGGGGAATGGCCTTTGGCCGGGGGCAAGCTGGAAATGCATCCAGCAACGCTGAATTTTTCGGCAGAAGAGACACGGCATTTGTCGTTTGACCTCGTCGGGATTGATGCCGCCCATTTCCTCCAGCGATTTGCGTTTGAAAATTTGAATGTGACTGGTGTGTTTGATGGCAGCCTGCCGGTGGAGTTTGGCGGGGTCGGTGGCCGCGTTGTCGGTGGGCGTATCGATTCGCGCGCAGGTGGCGGCACGGTGGAATATGTTGGTGAATTGTCGAACCGCAATTTGGGCGCGATGGCGAATTTCGCTTTTGGAGCGTTGCGCGCGTTGAAATATGATGATCTGTCTATCGTGCTTAATGGCGCGCTAGACGGGGAGATGGTGACCGATATTCGCTTTGGTGGGATCGCTCAGGGTCAGGGGGCGACAAAAAATTTCCTGACACGGCAAATTGCGCGCATACCGATGGTGTTTAACGTGCAAGTCGCCGCGCCGTTTCAAACCCTGTTCACAACGGTGAAGGGGCTTTACGATCCCACGGTGCAGATAGAACAGAATTTGCCTGCGCTGATTCAGCAGCAGGGCGAATCTGAAGTGATAAAAGAGATGGAAGCACGAAAGATGAAGCAGGGGATGATCGTTCAGCCTTTAGCAAGTGAGCCTGTGCCATGACGGTGAATAAGAAAAGGGCGATGCAACGGCCTTGGGGTGCTCCATGGGTGCTCGCAGCCGGGGCAGCGGTAGTTTTGGCGGGCTGTGTTCAGATCAAGGCGCCGGATAAGCCGATAGAGATTAATTTGAACATCCGCATCGAGCAGGAAATTGTCTATAAACTCGATGGTGATGCAAAGAAGCTGATTGAACAGAATAGCGGTATATTCTGATAAGGATGATGAAGATGACCAAAGGCGCAAAAAGCCCATGGAAGCGTGGCTCGGCATGGATTGCCGGTGCTGTTGTGATGGCGGCTGGCGTTGCGATTGCTGTGCCCTCTGCCATGGCTCAGCGCGATCCGGCCTATGAAGCTGCACGGGCTGCGGGGCAGATTGGTGAACAACCGGATGGTTATTTGGGATTCGTCACTCCGCCGACCCCTGCGGTGCGCGATCTGGTGAATGATTTGAATATCAAACGGAAGGCAGCGTACACGCGGAGCGCGCCTCAGGGCAGCACGGTGGAGCAATTTGCCTTCACGACCGCTTGCAATCTCATTGCGAAAACGCAGGTCGGCGAAAAATATAAGGCACCGGATGGCAGCTGGCGGACCCGCGATAGCGGCGATCCAGTGCGCGATTCGCGATGCATTTAGCTTGAAATTGCGCGATTGAACGTCAAGCCACGCGCCGTTGAATTCGAAAGCCGCTGCATCCTATGATGCGGCGGCTTTTTCATATGCAGCAGTAGAAGCATTGACTTACGGAGGCTGCCTACCTAAACGGGCCGCGCCTTAAGGGTTCCCCGAGTTTTAGGGCCTTTTTTTGCGGGCGGTGTTCGGGCATTTTCGAACCTGTTTCAGGAAAGGGACGCGGAATGACGGGGAATGGTGGCGATCCGGATCACGCTTCAGGGGATTCGCGTCTGGTCTCGCTCACGGAGCGATTGGACCGGGCCGAAGCTGCAGAAGCGAAGCGGACCGAGGTGAAGGGGCCGGCAGATGGCGATGCCAACTACCGACTTGGAAACCGCGTTCTGGCCGAATTGCTGGGTGGCTTGATTGGTGGCGGCCTGTTTGGCTGGCTTATCGATCTGGTCGTCGGTACCAGCCCGTGGGGTTTGCTGGGCATGTTGTTCCTGGGGGTTGTCGTGGCCTTTCGGAACATCATTCGGCTGGTTTCCGTGCCGCGCGAATAGCGAGGGCATATGGTTTTTCTGGCGGTGCAGTGTCATGCTGCTCCGCACTGCGTGTGGAGTGACGAGTGGCGGCGGAATCCGGCAAGATCGATCCGATGCATCAGTTTGAAGTTGCGCCAATGGGCGGCGGCTTTGAATTGGGTGGTCAGGAAATCCTTTTCACCAACAGTGCTTTGTGGATGGCCGTTGCGGCCGTTCTGCTGGGTGTGTTCATGGTGGGCGGGATGAAGCGTTCGTTGGTGCCGGGCCGGTGGCAGGCTGCGGTGGAAGGCTTCACAACATTTATTTCAAGCATGATGACGCAGAGCATTGGCAGCGAAGGGCGCACTTATACGCCTTATGTCTTCTCGCTTTTCATGTTCATCCTTTTTTGTAACCTTGTTGGCATGTTGCCGCTGGGCGTTTTCGGGCTTCATCCTTTTACGGCGACCAGCCATATTGCGGTGACCGGCGTTTTGGCGCTGCTGTCTTTCTCGATCGTATTGGTCGTTGGTTTCTGGAAGCATGGCCTGCACTTCTTTTCGCTTTTTGTGCCTCAGGGCACGCCAAAGGCGATGTTGCCACTGATCGTGCCGATTGAATTTATCTCGTTCATGATCCGCCCTTTCAGCCTTGGTCTGCGTTTGTTTGTGGCCATGACCGCTGGTCACCTTCTGTTGAAGGTTCTGTCCAGCTTTGTGATTGGCGGCATGAATGCGGATACGCTGTGGCTCGGTTCGATCGTGTCGCTGCTGAGCTTCACGCTGATGATCGGCATCAGTGCGCTTGAGCTGCTGGTCGCTGCTATCCAGGCTTATGTTTTCGCCCTATTGACCTCGCTTTATATCAATGACGCGGTTAATCTTCACTAATCATATCTGAATAATAGTATCATACGAAGGAGTTAAGGTAATGGACGCAGAAGCAGCAAAGCTGATCGGTGCAGGTCTGGCAGCCGTTGGCGCCGGCATTTCGGCTCTTGGCGTGGGCAATGTTTTCAGCAGCTTCCTTGAAGGCGCATTGCGCAATCCAGCAGCTGCAGATGGCCAGCAGGGTCGTCTGTTCATCGGCTTCGCCGCGGCGGAACTTCTGGGCTTGCTGGCGTTCGTCGTCGCAGTTCTGTTGATCTTCGTCGTCTGATTTAATGAGTTTAGCCGGCTGCCCTCGTTGAAGGCGGCCGGCTTTCCTCTTTGATTTCTCTCATTTCATCAAGGCTCGATTTTCATGCCTCAGATAGCCCAGCTAACCGCTGACAATTGGTATCTTGCCTCACAGCTTTTCTGGCTGTTGGTGATTTTTGCCGCCGTCTATGTGGTGATCGGTCGCGGCATGTTGCCGAAGATCGAGGCGACGGTGGATGCGCGCGATCGCAAGGTCGCAGACGATCTGGCAGCTGCCAAAGCCGCCCATGCGACGGCAGATGCGCTTGAAGAAAGCTATCGCCAAAAGAATGACGCCGCCCGAGCGGACGCCCAGCGTCTGGTTTCGGAAGCCAAGGGCGCAGCCGCACGCGATGCGGAAAAGCGGCTTGCGGTGATTGATGCTGAACTGGCGCAGAAGCTGGCTTCAGCAGAACAGGAAATTTCCTCGGCCCGCACTTCTGCCATGGCAGAAGTGGAATCGGTCGCAGCGGATGCAGCGCGAGATCTGGTTGCCAAGCTTTCGGGCGTGGCCGTCGATCAGGCTGCGGCTCAGCAAGCAGTGAAGGCGGTGATCCATGGTTAATGCATCCCTTATTTTGGCTGCAGGCGCTGGCGAACCCCTAGCATTGGGTCTGGACGCAACCGCTTGGGTTTCGTTGTCGATGATTGCGTTGATCGCCATCATGGTCGCGAAAAAAGTGCCAGCGGCTCTGGCGGCTAGCCTCGATAATAAAATTGCGGAAATTTCCCGCCAGCTTTCTGAAGCCCAAACCTTGCGCGGTGAGGCAGAAGCCCTGAAGGCTGAATATGAAGCCAAGCTGGCCAGCGCCGAGCGCGAAGTTGCGGATATCCGCAGCCGCGCCAGTGTTGAAGCGGATGGTCTGATCGAAAAGGCCAAAGCGGATGCAACGGCGTTGATCGGACGCCGCCAGCAAATGGCAGAAGATCGCATTGCAGCAGCTGAAGCTGGGGCTTTGGCGGATGTTCGCGCGGCGGCTGCCAAAGCGGCAACCGATGCTGCGGCGGTGCTGATTGCGGCAAGGCATGATGCGTCAGCCGATAAGGCGTTGATTGATAGCGCAATCGCATCGGTGCGGCATTAAGTTTCAGGCCCTTTGGCCGAAAGATAGAAGAAAGGCGCTGCACCTTAGGGTGCGGCGCCTTTCTTCATTTGGGCTGGTGCTTTATGCTGTTCCTATGAGCGGCGAGATGTGGCGCGGCAAACAAAGAAAGTCTGTCGTCGGGCCGCACAGCTATAGCGGTGGGCGGTTGCATCGCCTAAAGTGGACGCATGTCCAGCGCCAAGCTTCCTGATCGATTTAACGAAGAAAAATCCTCTTATGTGGTGCGTGGAGGAGAAGGCAGTGATCAGCCTGATCTGGAACGTGGAATAGAGGTTATTCGCGGGATTGTGAAGCAATTGCCTGCCCGACCCGGCGTTTATCGCATGATCGATGGTCGCGGCGAGGTGCTTTATATTGGGAAGGCGCGGGCGCTCAAAAACCGGGTTGTGAACTATACGCAGGTTGCACAGCTGCCGCAGCGCCTGAAACGGATGGTATCGCAAACCCGGGGGATGGAGATTATCACCACCGCCAGCGAGGCCGAGGCGCTGTTGCTGGAAGCGCAACTGATCAAACGCTATCGCCCGCCCTATAATGTGCTGTTGCGGGACGATAAAAGCTTTCCGTTTATTTTGTTGCGCAATGATCATGCCTTTCCACGGGTGCAAAAACATCGTGGTGCGCGGCGCGCGAAGGGGCGATATTATGGCCCTTTTGCAAGCGCGGGATCGGTCAACCAAACGCTGAATGCGTTGCAGAAAACTTTTTTGTTGCGCAGTTGCACTGACAGCTATTTCTCCAACCGTTCAAGGCCGTGCCTGCTCTATCAAATTCGCCGCTGTTCCGCGCCCTGTGTCGGACGGATTGATGCGGCGGCCTATGCTGAACTGGTGCAGGATGCGCAGGATTTTCTGGAAGGGCGATCGGTTGCCGTTCAGAAAAGATTGGGCGATGCCATGAATAAAGCAGCGGCCGATCTGGATTTTGAGCTGGCTGCGGTGCTGCGAGATCGCTTGAAATCCCTGACTTTTGTGCAGGGATCACAATCCGCCCATGCCGATGCTTTGGGCGATGCCGATATTTTTGCGCTGGCAGCCAAAGGGGGGCAGCTCTGCGTGGCGGGCTTTTTCATCCGTGGCGGTCAAAATTGGGGACACCGCAGTTTTTTCCCCGCGCATGTGAGCGGTGTGCCGGAAGATGAAGTGCTGGCCAGTTTTCTGGTGCAATTTTACGAAGGCGTGCCGCCGCCTAAACTGGTGCTGGTGGACCGTGAGCCCGCCGAAGCAGCTTTGCTGGCCGAGGCGCTGAGCGAATTGGCCGGGCGCAAGGTGGAGATTAGCGTGCCGCAACGCGGCAGCCGCAAGCATTTGCTGGAACAGGCCATTCGCAATGCAGGGGAGGAATTGGATCGACGCTTGGCCGAGAATAGCAGCCAAGCCAAATTGGGCCGCGAATTGGCGGAGCTATTTGATCTGGACGCCGCACCGAAACGCATCGAAATTTATGACAACAGCCATATTCAGGGCAGCAATGCGCTGGGCGCAATGGTGGTGGCGGGGCCGGAAGGCTGGATGAAGGGGGCCTATCGCAAATTTAACATCAAACGGGCCGATACCAAGCCCGGTGATGATTTCGCCATGATGCGAGAGGTGTTTCATCGTCGCTTTGCCCGTGCGCTGGAGGAGGATCCCGAGCGGACGCGGGGCGAATGGCCGGATTTGGTGTTGATTGATGGCGGCAAAGGGCAGGTTTCCGCCGTGACCGAGGTTTTTGCCGAATTGGGGATTGATGATCTGCCCTATGTCGGGGTGGCGAAAGGGCCAGATCGCAATGCCGGTCGGGAGACATTCTATCTGCCCGATGGCGGCGAATTTACTTTGCCGCCCAATAATGCCGTGCTTTTCTATATCCAGCGGCTGCGGGATGAGGCGCATCGCTTTGCGATTGGGGCTCACCGGCAGAAGCGTGCCAAAGCCATGGGATCATCCCCGCTGGATGAGGTGCCGGGCATTGGCCCGGCGCGCAAAAAAGCGTTGCTGATGCATTTTGGCACGGCGCGTGCCGTGCGCAATGCCAGCTTGGCAGAATTACAGCGGGCACCGGGGGTTAGCATTGCGGTGGCTCAATCTGTTTATGATTATTTCCATCCACAGGCTTAGGGAGAGCAGACTATGGATTTCGCCGCGATGATGCCATTGGCGAAAACATTGGGGGTCGTGATTGACGATGCCTCGGCGGAAGCGGTGACCGGGCGCTTGCTGGTCAGGCCTGAAATTTGCACCAGCGGCGAAATTGCCCATGGCGGCACGATCATGGCCTTGGCGGATTGCTTGGGCGCGATTGGGGCCTTTCTGGCCCTGCCAGCGGGCGCGACGATGACGACCACCATCGAAAGCAAAAGCAATTTTCTGGGGGCAGCGCCGCTGGGCAGCATGTTGATCGGGGAAGCAAAGGTGGTGAAGGCCGGAAAGCGGCTTTCCGTGTGGCAGACCCGCATTGTCACCGATAGCGGCGCCGACGTCGCCTTGGTCACGCAAACGCAGATGGTGCTTTGGCCAGCCTGATCGCGGAAGCGATCATCTGCTCTGTCCGGCAGCATGGGGAGCATGGGGCCATTGTTCGGGCTTTGACGGCGGAGCATGGCATGGTGGCGGGCTATGTGCGGGGAGGCCGTTCGCGGCGGCTGCGCCCGATCCTGATGGCGGGCAATGGCATCATGCTGGATCTGCGAACGCGCACGGACGATCAATTGGGCAGTCTGACAGTGGAGCCGCTGAGCAGCCGGGCATCCTTGTTGGCCGATCCTCTATCCACCGCCGCGATGGAATGGCTGACCTGTTTGACCGCCGCTAGCCTGCCGGAGAATCAATCTTATCCTGCCCTTTATGGCGCGCTATCGGCCACTTTGGATGCGATTGATATTGCAGCTGCGGCGCGCCAATGGGCTGCGGCGCTGGCGCGTTATGAGATGCTGTTGCTGGCGGAGCTGGGCTTTGGGCTGAGCCTTGATGTTTGCACGGTGACCGGGCTGGCCGATGATCTGGCCTTTGTTAGCCCGAAATCGGGCTGTGCCGTATCTCGCTCGGCGGCGGCGGGATATGAAGCGAAGCTATTTTCCTTGCCAGCCTTATTGCTGGGGCGGGGACAGGATCCTTCTCTGACAGATGTGATCGATGCGCTGGCCATCACCGGCCATTTTATCGCACGCGATATTTTGGTCGGCCGCGCGCGGGATTTGCTCGAAACACGGATGCGGTTGACCGATCGTTTGAACAGGGCGGTTGCGTGACTCGCAAACGCTTCGTAAGCGGCTGGATAAAGATGAAAGGCGTAGATGTGAAAATTCTCTTGCTGGCCGGTGACGGTATCGGACCCGAAATTATGGCGGAAGCCGAAAAAGTGATGGCGGCATTGGCACTGCCGGTGACGTTGGACCGCGCGCTGGTGGGCGGCGCCGCTTATGCTGCGACCGGGCACCCCCTTCCCGCCGAAACGCTGGAGAAGGCGAAAGCCTGCGACGCGATCCTATTTGGTGCGGTGGGAGATTTTCGTTACGATCATCTGAAACGCCATTTGCGGCCAGAACAAGCCATTCTTGGTCTGCGCGCTGAATTGGGCCTGTTTGCCAATCTTCGTCCAGCACAGCTTTTTGCCGGTCTGGAAGATCAATCGGCGTTGCGCCCAGAGGTGGCGTCGGAAATTGATCTTTTGATCGTGCGCGAATTGAACGGTGACGTTTATTTCGGCGAAAAGGGAATGCGCCAGACCGCAGATGGCCAGCGTGAGGGCTATGACGTGATGTCTTATAGCGAAAGCGAAGTGCGCCGGATTGCGCATATCGCCTTTCGTGCGGCGCAGGGGCGCGGCAAGCGGCTATGCTCCGTGGATAAGGCCAATGTGCTGGAAACATCGCAATTGTGGCGTGATGTGGTGATCGAGGTTTCGAAAGAATATCCCGATGTGGAATTGTCGCACATGTATGTGGACAATGCCGCCATGCAATTGGTGCGCAATCCCGGCCAATTTGACGTGGTGGTGACGGGCAATTTATTTGGTGACATTTTATCCGATCAGGCGTCTATGTGCGTCGGTTCCATTGGTTTGCTGGCCTCGGCTTCGCTGGGTGAAGGCACGCGGGGACTTTATGAGCCGATTCATGGCAGCGCGCCGGATATTGCTGGCAAAGGCATCGCCAATCCTTTGGCCATGATCCTGTCTCTCGCCATGTTGCTTCGCCATTCCGGCGGCGATGAAGCCAATGCCGCGCGAATTGAAGCGGCGGTGGCCAAAGTGCTCAACGATGGCGCACGGGGCGCGGACTTGGGCGGTGATATGGGCACATCGGCATTGGGGGATGCGGTTGTTGCGGCGCTGAACGGATAGATGAGATGAAAAAAACAACCGGTTTCGATCGCAGTAAAACCCGGCAATGGCGCCCCGCCACGCAGGCAGTGCGTGGAGGAACCTGGCGCAGCGAGCATGGTGAAACGTCGGAGGCTTTATTCCTGACCTCTGGCTATAGCTATGATGATGCAGAAACGGTCGCGGCGCGCTTTGCTGGCGAAGATAGCGGCATGACCTATAGCCGCCTGCAAAATCCAACCGTGGCGATGCTGGAAGAGCGCATCGCCCTGTTGGAAGGGGCAGAGGCCTGCCGGGTGCAGGCCACCGGCATGGCGGCGATGACCGCAGCCTTGCTGTGCCAACTTTCCGTGGGCGATCATCTGGTGGCGGCCAAGGCGGCTTTTGGTAGCTGCCGCTGGCTGGTCGACAATTTGCTGCCCCGTTTCGGCATTGAAACGACCGTTGTGGATGGGCGCGACAATGATGCTTGGGAGCGCGCGATCAAACCCAACACCAAGGTGTTTTTCTTTGAAACCCCCGCCAATCCCACGATGGATATTGTCGACATGGGGCATATCTGCGCGCTGGCCAAAGCCCATGGGATCACCACCGTGGTAGACAATGCTTTTTGCACCAGCGTGATCCAGAAGCCGATGGATTTTGGTGCGGATGTGGTGGCCTATTCCGCGACCAAGCTTATGGAAGGGCAGGGCCGCGTGCTCGCTGGGGCCGTGTGCGGCAGTGCGCAATTCATCAACGATCTTTTGCTGCCTTTTCAGCGCAATACCGGCCCCAATCTTTCGCCATTCAACGCTTGGGTGGTGTTGAAGGGGCTGGAGACGTTGGATCTGCGGGCGCGCCGCCAGTCAGACAATGCTTTGGCGGTTGGCCGCGCGATTGAACATCGGGTAGCGCGCATCCTGCATCCCGGCCTGCAAAGCCATCCGCAATATGATCTGGCTCAAAAACAAATGGCCATGTGTGGGCCGATTTTTTCTTTTGTGCTGGACGGTGGGCGCGAGCGGGCCATGGCATTTCTGAACGGATTGGAACTGGTCGATATCAGCAACAATATCGGCGATGCGCGTAGCCTATGCTGCCATCCATCCTCTACCACCCATTATAGCGTGAGTGCGGAAAATCGCGCGGACATGGGCGTGGTGGAAGGCATGTTGCGGATTAACATTGGGTTGGAAGACCCGCGTGACGTGATTGCCGATATCGAGCAGGCATTGACGCGCGTCGGCCTTTAGCCGAGGCTTGCACCATCATGATCCAAGCGCTTTTCCCTTATTCAGCGATCACCGGCCCCGTCACCGTGCGGGTGTCAGTGAGCTATTTGCCGGAACAATCCCACCCGCGCATGCACCGCTGGTTTTGGGCTTATCATATCCGTTTGGAAAATCATGGGGATCAGGCCGTTCAATTGATCAGTCGTCATTGGTTGATTACCGATGGCGAGGGCCGATTGAGCGAGGTGGAGGGCGAAGGCGTTGTGGGGGAACAGCCGCTGATCATGCCGGGCGCTTCTTATGACTATGTGTCTGGCTGCCCTCTGGCCACGGCGGAAGGCGCCATGGAAGGCAGCTATGTGATGATATTGGCGGACGGCACAGAAATGCTGGTGGCCATTCCCCATTTTCTTTTAACATCACCGGCGACAACAGAATGAAAAGAACCCATCTTCCTTTGAATGCGCTGCGTGTTTTTGATGCGGCGGCCCGTCACCTGAGCTTCACCCGGGCAGCGGATGAACTGGCCGTTACCCCCGCAGCGGTGGGCCAACAAATCCGCGCTTTGGAAGATATGCTGGGGGTGGTTTTGTTTCGCCGCACCCCCAAGGGGCTGGAACTGACGGGCGAGGCCGATGCGGGGCTGGATGCGCTGCGTCAGGGATTTTTGCAGTTTGAAGAAAGTGTGCGGGCGATGCAGGCCGGGCAAAGCTCGCAATCCTTGACGATTGCTGCGCCGCGCGACCTGACGGCGAAATGGCTGGCTCCGCGCTTGGCCCGTTATCGGGAACAGGCCCCGGATGTTCGCTTTACATTGGTAAGCGCCGACGGCGGCGTTGATTTTACCGAGGCCAATCTGGATCTGGCCATTTTATGGACCGATGGGGCCGGCGATCATGAAGGCGTAAGCCTAGGCGAGCAGGCGATAGTGCAGGTGACGGCACCGAGCGAAGGTGCTGCGATTTCGCCGGTGAGTTGGCCGGGGTGCCCAGACAATGATAGCGATGCCTTGCTGCGGCTGGACGATGCGGGCCTTGCCATTGATGCTGCCGCAAATGGCTTGGGAACAGCTTTTGTTCCAGCCCTGCTGGCGGGCGCCGATTTGGCTGCGGGTCATGTTGTGCAACTGGGCGAACCCGTGGCGCATGATAAGGGATATTGGTTGGTGGCCCCCTTGCCGCAATGGCGACAAGCCAAGGTGAAGGCATTGGTGGCCGCGCTTACCGCAGAATGAAGGCAGCCATCAAATGGCCCGCCATATTCGCCTTAGATTGATCGGCGCGCAGGGAAGGGCGAAAGGCGGATGGCGGATCAGGCGTCAATCGCCGCATCATCAAGCGACGCGGCGTTGGCCTGAATGAACTGGAAGCGATGTTCGGGATGCTTGCCCATCAGGCGATCCACCAGATTTTTCACCTGATGCCGTTCTTCATATTCCTGAGGCAAAGTCACGCGCAACATAGAACGCGTTTCCGGGTCCATGGTGGTTTCTTTCAGTTGATTGGCATTCATTTCGCCAAGACCTTTAAAGCGGCCGACCTCAACCTTTTTGCCTTTAAACAGCGTGCGTTCCAATTCGGCCCGATGGGCATCATCCCGCGCATAGGCTGATTTCGCGCCGGAAGTCAGGCGATAGAGTGGCGGCTGTGCCAGATAAATATGCCCGCGCCGGACAATATCGGGCATTTCTTGAAAGAAGAAAGTCATCAGCAGCGTGGCGATATGGGCGCCATCGACATCGGCGTCGGTCATGATGATGATGCGTTCATAGCGCAGCCGGTCCGCATCGCACTCTTTTCGCATCCCGCAGCCCAGCGCCAAGGCCAGATCGGCAATTTCCTGATTGGCGCGAATTTTATCGGCGCTGGCGCTGGCGACATTGAGGATTTTTCCGCGAATGGGCAAAATGGCCTGTGTCTTGCGGTTGCGTGCCTGTTTTGCGCTGCCGCCGGCGCTGTCGCCTTCCACGATGAACAATTCTGTTCCCTCGGGACCATTGTCTGAGCAATCGGTGAGTTTCCCCGGCAGGCGCAATTTGCGCGCGCTGGTCGCTGTTTTGCGCTTGATGTCGCGTTCGGCCTTGCGCTTCAGCCGCTCGTCCATCCGGTCGAGGATCAGGCCCAATATCGAACGACCGCGATCCATATTGATCGACAGATAATGATCAAAATGATCCCGGATGGCATTTTCTGTCAGGCGTGCGGCATCGGCGCTGGTTAAGCGATCCTTGGTTTGGCTTTGAAATTGGGGATCGCGGATAAAGACTGACAGCATCATTTCACCGCCGTTGAAAATATCGTCGGCGGTGATCTGCGCGGCTTTTTTCAGGCCAATTAGTTCACCAAAAGCGCGCAAGCCTTTGGTGAGCGCGGCGCGAAGGCCGGTTTCATGCGTGCCACCCGCCGGAGTGGGGATGGTGTTGCAATAATAGCTATAGCTGCCATCTGACCAGATCGGCCAAGCGATGGCCCATTCCGCGCGGCCTTGGTCATCCGGGAAATCCTGTCGGCCAACAAAAGGCTCTGCGGCGGCGCATTCGCGGCTGCCCAATTGTTCTTTCAGATGATCGGCCAGCCCGCCGGGAAATTGGAACACTGCTTCGGCTGGTGTATCATCGCCGATTAGCTCTGGTGCGCATTTCCAGCGAATTTCGACGCCCGCATAAAGATAGGCTTTGGAGCGGGCGAGGCGGTGCAGGCGGGCCGGGTGAAAGCGGTTATGGTCACCGAAGATGCTAGCATCCGGCACAAAGCTGACAGAGGTGCCGCGGCGATTGGGGGCCGCGCCCACTTCCTCCAGCGGGCCCAGCGCCACGCCGCAGGAAAATTTCTGGCGATAAAGAATTTTGCTGCGCGCAACTTCCACCACCGTATCGGACGACAGGGCGTTGACGACGCTGATGCCCACACCGTGTAGCCCGCCTGACGTGGCATAGGCTTTGCCATCAAATTTTCCGCCAGAGTGTAAGGTGGTTAAAATCACCTCCAGCGCCGACTGGCCCGGATATTTGGGGTGGGGATCCGTGGGAATACCGCGGCCATTGTCGGTAATGGTCAGGCGGTTGCCAACGTCTAGCGTAATTTCGATCCGATTGGCATGGCCCGCGACCGCTTCGTCCATGCTGTTGTCCAGCACTTCGGCGGCCAGATGATGCAGCGCGCGTTCATCAATGCCGCCAATATACATGCCGGGGCGGCGGCGCACAGGCTCCAGCCCTTCCAGCACCTCAATTTGCGAAGCACCATAATCTTCGGGGGTCTGGGGGGCGGCGAACAAATCAGGATCCATAGGCTTTGATATAGGGGCGGAGAAAGGCAGAATGCAAGGCCGCTTCTGAAGGAAGAAACGAGCGTCTGCGCCGGTAACGAGCCGGTTTCGACCAGGCAGGGCGTTGATGTTGGCGAAGGCTTTGACAAGGAGGTCGGACTGTAGGGACGGGCCGTGTTGTAAATAAGACGCAGTTGGGTGTTTTGCGGCATCAAGCGGGAACTTCGATCGGAAAAGGCGCGTTGCGCTGCCGACAAACCAGTCATAACAATGGAGAAAATAATGAAATTCCCAGCTCTCCTCGCCGCGACAGCCGCGACGGTCTTGGCCGTGCCAGCCTTTGCGCAATCGCAGGATAAGGCCGATCATTTTAACGGTGGTTATATTTCCATCGTCGGCGGTAAATCGCTGCAACCCAATGATCGCGGGGAATCGCTGCTTTTTGGCAATGGCACGGATGGCCAATTTGGCGATAATTTTATTGATCCCTCTGACGAGAGCGTGATTAAACCCGGCTTTTGCAATGGTGCGGCCAAGGGTGCGGCAGAGCTTGGCTGCGCCAATGATAAGGATGGCGCAGAATATTATGCCCGCCTTGGCATGGATAAGCGCTCAGGCAATTTCGTGATCGGTGCTTTGATTGAAGCAGGCCGCAATGAAAGCCGCGATGATGTCAGCGCTTTTGTTGGCGATGATTATGTGATGATGAGCCGCAAGGCGAAATGGAATGCCGGTGCGCGCCTGCGGGCAGGTTATACGCCCGGCGGCGGTGCGCTTTTCTATGTGACCGGTGGCGGTGCCTATGCACGTTTGAAAAACAGCTTTGCCACCTCCCGTGATGGTGCAGCCTTTACCGATTCCGGCAAAAGCAATGCTTGGGGCTGGTCTGCTGGTGGCGGCGCGGAAGTGATGCTGGCGAGCAATTTGGCGCTGGGTCTGGAATATCTGTATACCGATGTGAAGAATGACGAATATGTCGTTCGCGCGGCGGATGGCTTGCTCGACAATCTCGGCACCGATGCGGTTGCAGTTGATATGAAGCGCAGCAACCCCAATTTCCGCACCCATTCGGTGCGCGGAACTTTGAGCATGCGCTTCTAAAAACCAGTTATAGCTAATTCTCATACGACGAGAAACGGCGCTGGCCTCTTTAGGAACCAGCGCCGTTTCTGAATCGCATTTAATATACTGAGGATGTTGTTCAGGCGGCTTCCGTCGGAGCGGCGAAAATAACAAAATGCCCATCCGCGCTGCTGACCAACCGATCATGTTGATATAATTTCGCCTCGACATTGGCGATACGTTTGCCGCTGTGCAGGACGATGGCCTCGCAGGTCAGCCGACCTTCCGAGACACGCACATGATAGTTGAATTTCATTTCCAGCGTTGCGCACCATTTGTCGGCGGGCAGGATGGAGGTGAGCGCACCGCCCATCGCTGTATCTGCCAAGGAATAGGCTACGCCGCCATGGGCAGCATGTTGCGGGCTGAAATGCTGCTCGACATTGATATCAATCGCCATGACGCAGCGCCCATCCGCGCGCTCGACCATTTGCAGGCCCAGCGCGCGAGCGAAAGCGAAATTGGCGCCAAACTCCCGCATGGGTGGCTTGCTTTCTGGCTGCGAACTCAACGGACGCGAGGCCCACCAAAGGGCGCAGGCGGTGGCGGACGGCGGGTGCCGCGCGGCAATTGCGCCTGATAAGCCCGGCCGCAATGTTCCACGCAATAAGGAAAGCCCGGATTAACCGCTTCGCCGCAAAAGTGAAAATCTGGTTCGCCGGGGTGACCCATGGGCCAACGGCAGATGCGATCATTCAGATCCAGCAGGCTGGTTTTATCCGCCATTTCCGGGCTTGGCTTGGCAGGGACCAAGCGGCGCGGCGGAGCGGGCGGGATCGGCGCTTGCTGATCGCCGGGGCCTTGACGGATGAAACCGCCAGGGCCGATCGAAACGATGCGCGGGCCTTCTGGCTTGGCGGGTTCTTCCGCTGGTGCGGCGCCTTCGGCTGTAACGGGTGGAGTCGTCGCAGCAGCAGGCGCGGGGGCTGCAGGGCGCGTGTCGGCTTTCGGCTGGACTGCTGCGGCGCGTGATGCGGCAGGCGCAGCAGCGCGCGTGGCGGGAGCCGCTGGGGCAGCCGGTGCGGCTTCCGTGGCGGGTGCAGCAGGCGGCGCAGCCTTTGGCGCGGCGGCTGGTTTCGTTGCCTTGGCCTTATTGGCTGATTTGACCGGCGACGGACGCGATTTCAGGCCCAGACGGTGGGCTTTGCCAATCACCGCGTTGCGGCTGACACCGCCCAATTCCTCTGCGATCTGGCTGGCAGTTAAGCCTTTTTCCCACATGCCGCGCAAAAGTTCGATGCGCTCATCGGTCCATGACATAAATAGTTCCTTGTCTTTCCACGCAGCAAACACTTTGTTTCTGACATATGCCAGCGACAAAGAGCAGCCTGACTTGCGGTAAGGTTCGGGAGGCGATAGGCGAGATTGCTATGAACAACCAGCCTAAAATTGCGACTGTCGGCACAGGCCAAAGCGATTCGGCCTTTCCTTTCGCCGAACCCGGTGTGCCGCAAATCCGATCCTTTAACCTTCCGGGGGTGCAAGCTCTCTATGTCAAGGAGGTCAAACGGTTTTTCAAGGTCCATTTGCAAACAATTTGGGCCCCGGCGATTACGACGCTGCTGTTTCTGGTGATCTTTACCGTGGCTTTGGGCGGGAAGGGGCGGCAGGTGATCGGCGTTCCTTTTCCCGATTTCATTGCGCCCGGCCTGATTATGATGGCGATGCTACAGAATAGTTTCGCCAACAGCAGTTTTTCGCTGTTGGTCGGAAAAATTCAGGGCACGATTGTTGATTATTTGATGCCGCCCATTGGGCTAGGTGAATTGATTATCGCTCTGGTGGGCGCGGCTGTGACGCGAGCTCTGCTGGTGGGCGCGGCGCTTTGGGTTGCCATGCTGCTGTGGCCTGGCGTTCATGTGATGCCCGTGCATTGGGGGGCTTTGGTGCTGTTCGCGGTGTTAGGATCAGCGATGCTGGGCTTTCTGGGGCTGATTACCTCTATCTGGGCTGAGAAATTTGATCATGCCGCAGCGGTGACCAATTTTATTGTCACGCCGCTGGCGCTGCTTTCCGGCACCTTTTATTCTATCGAGAGTCTGGCTGGCTGGTTTCAGCAAATTGCCCATATCAATCCGGTTTATTATGCAATCATGGGCTTTCGCTATGCGTTCACGGGCACGGTGGATAGCAGCATAGCGCATCCCATCGGCATAGCGGTGACGGTGTTGGTTGCGGCCAATTTGCTGCTAGCGCTGATCAGTTATGCGCTGATGAAATCGGGATGGAAGATTAAAGCTTAAGCGCTGGGCTGGGCTGGGCAAGCATGTGGCTCAGGATGAAAAAAAGCGCGATCAGCAGGGCTGAGGCGCTTTTTTGTAACGAACATATGTGCTGTTGTGCGCCATCAAGGCGGGAGCGGTAACGATCAGCGCCTTAATGGCGCATAATCGGTCGCACCTGATAACGCCCCTTGGCCAAGCCATCAAACATCATGTCAATCTGGGGGTGATCGACGGGGCCGCCATCGCTGTCACCAATGAGATTTTGTTGGCTGACATAGGCGACATAGCTGCTGTCATCATTTTCGGCGAGCAAATGATAATAGGGCTGATCTTTGGAAGGCCGAATGGCTTCCGGAATGGAATCATACCAATCGTCGCTGTTGTTAAACACAGGGTCCACATCGAAGACGACGCCGCGAAAATCGAACATCCGGTGACGCACAATATCGCCCGGTGCGAAATGTGCGCTGCCGATCAAGGGTGTTGTGCCGTCCGGCTTATCCCCCAAGTTTCTCGTCGAATCTTTGTGTTGCATAATATGGGATATCTATGGATTTCGTAATAAGGTTCAAGAGGGCATGTGAAATGGCAAATGGCCCCGCGATAAGGCTGAGATTGACGCTGCCATGCCGCTAGCCCTTAGCGTGAAGCGCGCTGGCATCCTATCGGCTGGCCATGGATTTTTGTTTTCCACAGGCGCAGCCGTTTGAGGCAGGATGATGTGAAGGGGTTGGGTTACAAACCCATATAGCGGGCGAGATGCTCGTCTCTGGTTCCAAATTCGCCTTCGATAATGGTCAGGCGTTTGAACAGGGCGGATATTGGCAATGCTTCCGTCATCCCCATGCCGCCATGGAGTTGGACTGCATTTTGGCCGACGAACCGTCCGGCATCGGCGATGGTGACTTTTGCGGCGCTAATGGTTTTGGCGCGGGCGGACGGCGGCAGAGACAGAGCTTCAGCGGCGAGCTTTGCTGCGGCATCGGCGCGGCGGGCCTGAATGAGCATGTCGGCGAGACGATGCTGAACCACCTGAAATTGGGACAGGCTTTGATCAAATTGCTTTCGCTGAACACAATAATCACGGGTGCTGCTGACAAGCTGTGCCATAATCGCTGCACTTTCAGACGCGACGGCGGCAGCGCCGAGATCCAATGTTTCGGCGATGTCATCTCCAGAAATGGCGAGGCGGGCGCTGTCTGGCACGGTTATGCCATCCAGATGAAGATCCGCTGCATGGCGGCCGTCGATCGTGGGATAGCTGGTCAGCGGAATCGCCTCTCGCGGCAATAAAAAGGCTGTGACCTCCTCGTTAGGGCCGTTCTTCTGAGCGGTGACAGTGATGATGATAGCATCGGCGTCATGTCCGCCAATCACTATATTTTTGCTGCCAGACAAAATCCAATCGTCACCATTTTTCACAGCCTGCGCAGCTTGCTTGCCATCAAGCCAAGCCAGTGCCAGCTTTGCCTTGCCCAATGCCAATTGCGGCAACCAAAAGGCGGCGGCATTTCCTTCGCTTCGTTGTAGCAGCGTTCCGGCGAGCAAAATGCTTTCCAGATAGGGGCTGGCGATCGCACGCGGGCCGAGCACTTCTAAAACCGTGAAACCTAAGACCGGATCCAGTCCCGATCCACCATATTCTTCTTTGAAAGGCAGGCCAAGAACGCCAGCACTGACCAATAAAGACCAGATATCGTCTGAATCCTTGGCCCGATCCAATTGTGCCATAAGGCTATGTTTTAGTTCATCACGCATTTACGATGCTTTCTGTTGGGGAGTGTCGCGCAGAATGATATCGGCGGCGCGCCAAGCCATCGCCATGGTTGGTCCATTGGTGTTGCCGGATGGAATGGCTGGCATGATCGACGTATCCATAATCCGCAGGCCCGAAACCCCGCGCACCTTCAGCGCTGGGTCAACGACCGATGCCGCATCCTTGCCCATGCGGCAACTGCCCACAGCATGATAGCCGCAGGTGCCAAATTGATCATAGGCGGCCAAAATCTCATCGTCGCTGGAGAAGGCTGGGCCGGGCAATGTTTCTTTTGCTATCATCTGTGCCAAGGGTGCCTGCGCAGCATAATCTCTCATCACCCGCACAGCGCCTATCATGGCGGCGCGGTCCTCAGGGGTGGAGCGATAGTTGGGACGGAAGCTGGCGGCGATGTCTGGATCGCGTGTGGAGATATGGATGCTGCCGCGTGAAGTTGGGCGCAGGGGATAGATCACCGCATTCATGCCGGAATGCTTTTCCAGCGCGCTGCGCTGTGTGGCCATATCAAAGCTGAAGGGGGCAATCAGCATTTGGGCATCAGGGCGGTTGAGGCCGGGCCGGGTTTTGAACCAGCCGCCGATTTCATAAGCTGCGGCTGACATCGGACCATCGCCGGTCAGATAATAGCGAGCCGCGGCCAGCAGCAGACGCCACCCGCCGAAGGTGCGGTTTTGAGATAGGCTTTCTTTGGTGAGCTGCCATTGCATGATGATGCCGCGATGCTCGATCAGGCCTTCGCCAACCTCGGGATTGTGATGAATGGTTGGGATACCAAGGGAGGCGAGACGGTCTTGATCGCCGATTCCGGAACGTTCCAAAATGGCGGGGCTGGCCATCGCGCCGCCGCACAGAATAACCTCATGTGCGGCATAAATTGCTTCGGCCTTGCCATGGTGGAGGGTTTTGACGCCTGTTGCTCGTTTGCCGTCGAAAATGACATGGTCGACGGTGCGTTCTGTCAGAATGGTGAGATTGGGGCGGCGCTCTGCAGGGCGCAGAAAGGCTTGCGCCGCACTTTGTCTTTTGCCGCGAAAAATGGTTCGCGGGGCATAGCCGATAGCGATTTGATCATCGGGATCGTTAATATCCGTCTTTTTCGTCCAGCCCATCGCCTCGCCCGCTGCGATTTGCGCATCGCTGATCGGAAGATGTTGGGTGGGCATAGAGATTTTGAGCGGCCCGGCATCGCCTCTTGTTTCTGCTCGGCCCAGTTCGTGATTTTCGATCGCGCGATAGGCGGCGCCAATATGTTCCCAGCCCCAATCCTCGCTCGATTGATCGGCGATGGCATCGAAATCGGCGGGTTGGCCGCGCACATACATCATGCCATTGATCGAGGAAGATCCGCCAAGCACGCGCCCGCGCACCCAGGCTTCTGATTGGTTTGCGGTAGAGGCCTCTGGCTCGCTCATATGCACCCACAAATGCTTGGGGTCTTGCATCACTTTGGCGAGCCCCTTGGGCATGGATATGAAGGGGTGGCGATCCCGCGGGCCAGCTTCGATGAGCGCGACATGGATCGCGGGATTTTCACTCAGGCGATAAGCAAGAACGCAGCCAGCCGCGCCCGCACCGCAGATGATATAATCGAAGAACATGTCCTCATCCCTTTGATATTAAAATTTATTTTTAATTTTTGAAACGATCTTTGTGCGCCGATAAAGATGTCATAAAAAACTATTGCTATTAGGTAAAGGGCTGAATAGGGTTGATGCAATAATTTCAGAGAGGGACCTGAACATGACCGAAACGGCACAGGGCGCGCAGGCTGCTCGTAAAATTACCACATTGGCCGATCTGACCCCGAGCCAGATAGAGGCTATTCGCAAAATTCCTGCGGAAAAGGATGCGGTCGTGGTGCCTTTTGGCGCGACCCGGCCCAATCATATTTTCACCAGTCGTGAGCGCTTCGATCTGGAGCAAGAGAAGATTTTTCGTCGCTATCCGGTGCCGGTCACGGTTTCAGCGCTATTGGAGCCGGGCAGCGTTGTGGCCAATGACAGCTATGGCATGCCTTTGCTGATCGCACGCACCAAAGATGGCGAGATTAAAGCCTTTATCAATGCCTGCCAGCATAAGGGCTCGAAAATCATCGAGGATTGCGCCGTTCATAAGCAAGCGCGCATGACCTGCCCCTATCATGCCTGGACCTATGGCATTGATGGCAAGTTGATCGGTGTTTCGCGCAGCGAAGCCTTTCAAGGGTTGGATAAGAAAGAGCGCGGGCTGGTTGAGCTGGAGGTCCGCGAATGGGGCGGCATTGTTTATGTTCAGTTAAACCGTGATGTTGCAGCAGATTGGTCGCAATTGTCTCAGCAGGTCGCGGATGATTTTGCTGCGCTGGGCCTTGCGGAAGCGCATGTCTATGGGCGCAAGAGCTTTGATTTGAAGGCCAATTGGAAGCTGGTGCTGGAGCCATTTTTGGAGGGCTATCATGTCCAGCGCTTGCACGCGGCTTCCATTGGCGATCGCTTTCAGGATGCGCCGAATATTGTTGATCAATTTGGCGCCAATATCCGTCAGGTCTCAGGGCGCATTGGCTATGTTCCTGAAATGCTGGATGTGGACCCGACGGAAAATGTCCACAAGCTGGTGACTCATGCTTATACGGCATTTCCCAATTCTGTGGTGATCACCAGCCAATATTACACCAGCGTGATGCTGCTCGTGCCGCGTGATGCGAACCGCACGGTGGTGGAATATTTCATGCTCACACCCGGCCCCGCGACCACACCCAAAGCGCAAGAGGTGTTCGCGCGTTCTTATGAACTGATCCTCAACGTGTTCGGCAATGAAGATTTTCGGGCTGCCCAGATCAGCCAGGAAGGGCTGGAAGCTGGTGTGCCGCAAGAGGCCATTTATTGCGGGCTAGAGGCCAATATCATCCACTTTTACGAAGCAATTGAAGCCCTGATGTAAAAAATATTGCACCGATAAGGGGAGAGAGAAACTGAATGGCGCAGACATTATCTAGTGCAATGGCTTGGTGGGGACGCATGAGGCCCCACCAATCGGCGGTGGTTTTGGGTGGAGATCATCTGAGCTATAGCGATTATCAATCATGGTCTGATCGGATCGCTGCGAAGTTAGAGGCTGACGGCCTTCAGCCCGGTGATCGGGTGGCCATTTGCTCGACCAATAGTCTGGCCTATTGCGCGCTAATCATGGGGATCATTCGGGCCGGCGGCATCGTTAACCCGGTGAATTTTCGCTATACGGCGCGGGAAATCCGCGAGCTAGTGGAAACAACAGAACCGCGCTTCGCTTTTACCGCCCCCGACTTTGGTCAGGCAATGGCAGAGGCTGGGTTGGATGCGCGCCCGATGGCTGAAATTGAAGCCTTGCGTAGCGGCGAGGCAGCGATGGTCGCCCATGATCCTGATCCCGATGCGCCGGTGGTGATTATCGCGACCAGCGGATCGACCGCCAAGCCCAAGGGCGTGGTATATACCAATCGTTCGATGACGGCCTATGCCGCTTGCTGGGCGTTGGAAGAAACATCTTCATCGCCCGGTGCGCGGGTAATCAGCTTGGCGCCGCTCAACACGTCGGCGGGCTTTGTGCAACTGATGCATTATAGCACCCAAGGCTGCACCATTTTCATGGAGCCAATATTTGCGCCAGACGCGATACTGCAATTGATCCAAGAGGAAAAAATCAATTGCTTTGGCGCCGTGCCGACTTTTTTTGAAGCGATTGCAGCCAGCCCCGGCTTTGCAGACGCTGATTTGACGTCGATCCGGCTGGCAACGGCTGGGGGCGCGCGGGTCAGCCGCCAGCTTTTGGATGTTTGGCAAAGCAAAGGCATCACCATCCGTCAAATCTATGGTCAGACGGAAGTGGGTGGCAATGCAACGATGATGCCGGAGCATCTGGCCATGGAGGAACCCGAAAAATGCGGCTGGGGCGGCATTTTCATGGAGGTTCGCGTGGTGCGTGCAGATGATAGCGATTGCGCGCCAGATGAGATTGGCGAAATTGTCATGCGATCGCCCGGTATGATGCTGGAATATTGGCGTAACCCCGAAGAAACAGCGCAGGCGATACGCGGCGGTTGGCTTTATTCGGGCGATTTAGGGTCGATGGATGCGCAGGGTTTGCTGACTTTTGTAGATCGCAAAAAGGATCTGATCATTTCGGGTGGATTGAATATCTCTGCTGCTGAAGTGGAACGGGTGGTGTGCGAATTTCCGGGGGTTGCGGAAGCGCTGGCCATTGCGGCGCCGGATCCCAAATTTGGGGAGACGCCGTTCATCGTCTATCATGGACCAGCCGAGGTGGATGTGGCGGCGCTGATCGCCCACTGTGATGGGAATCTCTCCAACTATAAAGTGCCGCGCTATGTGGCCTTTTCTGCGGAGCCGCTCCCTCGCTTGGCAACAGGAAAATTATCCAAGCCTGCGGTGAGGGAAATATATGCGGGTGCGCATGAGCATATGGAGCGGGTCCGTTGAGCGGGGCCAGCTTGGCCGCGATCAGCCTGGCACCGGATCATATTCCTGATTTCCTGATTTTCGATTTCGATATTTATGGGGATCACCGCATCAGCGAAGATGTGCAGGGCAGCTATGCCGCTGCGCTGGAAAAGGCTCCTGATATTTTCTGGACCCGCATGAATGGCGGGCATTGGATTGCAAAAAGCTTTCAAACGATCAGCCAGATTGTGCAGGATGTGGAACATTTCTCGGTGCGGGAAATGCAGATTCCGCGCGTTGAAAACCCGCCATTCTTCATTCCGCTAAGCCTCGATCCACCAGAAAATCTGCCCTATCGCAGGGCGATGGCGCCGATGTTTGGCCCCGTTGCGATTAAGGCCATCGAACCGCTGATCCGCAAATGGGCGCAGAAATTGGTGGATGGCGTTGCGGCGAAGGGCGCATGCGATTTCCAGATCGAGGTTGCCAAAATCTTTCCTGTCAGCGTTTTCATGGAATTGATGGGGATGGACCTCGACCGCCTTCATGATTTTCGGTTGCTCGCGGAAGCCTTTTTCTCGTCGCAAAATGATGCGGTGGAAATGGGGCGCCTCAGTGGCCTGATCCAAGCAGAGATGAAAGCACTGATCGAGCAGAAGCGGCAAGAGCCGGATGATAAGCTGATGTCGCATTTCATCACCGTCGACATTGGCGGCCGGGTGATGAACGATGATGAGATATTGGCCATGGCATTTGTGCTGTTTCTGGGCGGCATGGATACGGTGACCAATGTTACCGGCTTTGCTTTCCAGCAATTGGCCCAAATGCCGGATGTGCAGGCGCGCTTGGCGGCTGACCTATCGCTGATTCCGGCATTTGTGGATGAAGCGGTGCGCTTGTTTGGCGTGGTCAACACGCCCCGGTTGATCGTGAAAGATCATCAGATCGGCGATGCTCAGCTGCGTGAAGGCGAGATGATCTTGAACATCCTATGCCTTGGTAGCCGGGATCCAGTGAAATTTACTGACCCCAATTTTCTGGATTTGGATCGCAAGAAAAGCGCGCATCTGACTTTCTCATCGGGTCCGCATCTGTGCATCGGTCATGTGCTGGGGCGGGCAGAGTTGAAAATTTTAACGGAAGAATGGGTGAAGCGCATTCCGGCTTTCGGAGCGACGCCGAATAGAGCCCATGATTTCCGGATCGGCACGGTCATGGCGATCGATACATTGCCGCTTGAATGGCAGGTTTTATCTGAATGATGAATGGTAATGACGGTGCGGATGCACCCTATTGGAATGCTTTGGCAGAGGGGCGCTTGCTGCTGCCGCGATGCGGTGTGTGCGATGCTTGGCAATGGCCCGCGCTGAGCCGTTGCGGGAAATGTGGCAGTGATCGGATAGATTGGCTGGAGTGTGAAAAGGCCGGAACCATATTTTCATGGACGCGCACTTGGCACCGCTTTGGTTTCACCGAAAATATCGACCTGCCCTTTGTGACGATCGTTGTGACCATTGATGGCAGCGATGTGCGCCTGCTGGGCCGGCTGGAAGATCCCGATCAGATTGATCCGGTGATTGGTGAAATGGTGGTGGGTCAGCCCGGCACCACGCGCGTTGGTGAGCGTGATATCCCCACTTTGATCTGGAGGCGCAGTTGATGCACCCGCTTTATGGAACCACTGCGGTCGCCGGTATCGGAATGCGGCAATATAAAAGAGGCACATCGCCTTTGCCAGAGCAAAGCGTGCTGGCTGAAGCAATCCGGGCGGCTTGCGAGGATGCAGGCTTTGATCCGGCGGATGTCGACGGCTTCGTATCCTATGGCGATGATAAGAATGAACCGGTGCGGCTGATGCCAGCGCTGGGCACCAAGGAACTGAAATGGTCCAGCGCCGTCTGGGGCGGTGGCGGCGGCGGCATCGCCGGGGCATTCGGCCTTGCGGCGGCGGCGATCCTTTCAGGGCAAGCGAGCGCCGTGATCCTGTTTCGCGCCTTAGTGGAAGGAGCCAGCGGCCGCCTTTCTGCTGCGGTGATGGCCCACCATTTGAATGATCATATGCTGGCCGCCGGTATCGTCGCGCCAGCACAAAGCTGTGCGATCCGGGCCAATCGCCTTTATGATCATCATGGTGTGCCGCGTTCGGCCGCCGAAGAATTGGTGCGAGCATCCTATTATCATGGGGCGCGAAATCCAGAAGCCGTGGCTTTTGACAGGGATTTGGATGTGGAAGCGTTTCGCACAGCCCGCTGGATCGCCGAGCCGTTTCGCTTATTTGACTGCAGCCGTGAAAATGATGGTGCGGCAGCCTTTTTGATGGTTTCCGCCGAACGCGCGCGCGATATGAAGCGGCCGCCCATTTATTTGCTCGGCTGTGCAAGCGGAACGGAAAAAGGCTGGGGCGACTTGCTGGAAAATGATGATGAGGCGCTTTATCCGACAGCGGGTTTTCGCCCGATTGCGCGGCGATTATATCGAGAAACTGGCCTGTCTCCCGCCGATATTGATGTGGTGCAACTTTATGAGAATTTCAGCGCTCAAGGCATTGCATCGCTGATCGATCATGGTTTTTGCACTTATGAAAATGTGGCCGAAGTGGTGCGGTTTGAAAATTTGATCGCGCCGACGGGCAAGCTGCCCGTAAACACTGGCGGCGGAAATTTCGCCCAAGGCTTCATCCACGGCATCGGCACAGCTTATGAAACGGTCAAGCAGTTGCGGGGAGAGTCAAGCAATCCCGTTTCCGGCGCAAAGCTATGTTTGTTGGCGGGTGGCCCCGGTGCGCCGACGGTTAGTTCGGCGATATTTGGCAATGAGATTCCATGATGGCCTGAGCGGATGGAATTCTATCCAGACGGGCTTGGCGAGGAGCTACGCCCGTCTGGCTGAGTTTTTTGTGATCCTATGCCGTGATCGGGGCAGGCTGATCAAGCGGCTGGCCGAGCGTTTTCGTGGCCACCCTGACGCGCACCCCGGCAAGCATCATCCGCAAAGATTCGATGAACATTTCTTCGTCAGAAAAAATATTGCTTTTGATCGCACGCGTCAGATCGGGATATTTTTCTTCATTCACCTCCGGCATGGGAGGAATGCCGCGTGATCGTGCCGACGCTTCGAACAAAGCGGTGCCATAAGTGTATTTTTCAACGGCATCGATCACCGTCATTTGCACTTCACAAGGATAGGGTTCTTCCGCAGCCGCGCGGTTATAGGCGGCCAACAGCATATGGCGCGGGAAATAGCGCAAAATCAGCGGTGCGGCATTGGGATGATCCAGCAGGTTGCGCCGCGTTGCAACGGCCCGTGCAATGATACGCTCTTCAAAGGTCTGGATGCTGGGGTCCGTATTGGGCATTCGCACCAACAGACCGCGCACCACTTCCTGCAGCAATTCGGCTTTATCTTTGAAATGATGGTAGAGCGACGGTGGGCTGACACCGAGCTTTTTGGCCACCAGACTGAGGCTGAGAGCCTCCAGCCCATGTTCATCAATAACTTCGAGTGCTGCTTCTGCTGCATTATTGCGCGTGATCAGCGGCTTAGACGGACGTGCCACGAGAAATCCCCTTTTCTGGGCTGTTCATGACAGCCCAAGAGCCAGAGGGCTAGTCTGAAAGGGCATTTTCATCGCAGCATCAGGCCACCATCGACAACAATGCTTTGCCCGGTGATGTAAGCGGCGAGGGGGGACGCCAAAAACTGAACAGCCGAAGCCACTTCGGGCGGAGTGCCGAAACGCTTTAAAGGGATGGCACGTAGCAAGTTGGAGGATTTGCGTTCATCGCCGCGAACACCGGCGGTCATCCGCGTTTCAATGAAGCCGGGCGCAACCAGATTTACGCGCACCCCATCGCGCGCCCATTGATCGGCCACCGCACGGGTGAAGCCCAACAATCCCGTTTTGCTGGCGGTGTAGGCAGGCGCATAACCGATGGCGATAAAGCTGGCGCAGGATCCCACATTAACGATGCAGCCGCCGCGTTCCTTTAAGGCGGGGTGGAAGAGGTAGCAAAGCTCAACCGCAGCGTTCAGATTGACTTCCATGACCTGAGCATAGCCAGTCATGGAATATTCATCGCTATGGGATTGGCCGGCATTGTTGATCAAAATATCAATCGGGCCGACGGACTGCACCAGCTTGGTCCGCTCTTCTGGTTGATCCAAGCGCGCCTGAATATAGGTGAAAGGCGAAAGATCATCTTGATAATCCGTGGCTTGATCACGCGTTCCCGTGATGATCACATGGGCGCCGCTCTGCCGAAATGCCTCGGCAATGCCCAAGCCGATTCCTTGCGACCCACCCGTGATCAGCACATGCTTGTCTTGAAATTCAAAATGCATTCTATACCCTCTTACCCATAAACTATTGTCGTTAGATAAAGCTGTGCCCAATGTTTTGGCAAGCATGAAAGGATCAGGGGCGTATGACCAGTTGGAAAAAAAGAATATATCAGACCCAAGATGGCCTGCGACTGGTGGCGGATCATGGCGGGAATGAAAAGGCGCCCGCGGTGATCCTGCTTCATGGGGGCGGACAGACACGGCATAGCTGGAGCCGGGCGGCGGAGCGTCTGGTGGAAGAAGGGTTGCAGGTCATCAGCTTTGATGCACGCGGCCATGGGGAAAGTGATTGGTCGGCGGATGGTGCCTATCAATTGACGGACCGGGCTGCGGATCTGGCTTTGATCACATCGGAATTGAAAGCGCCCTATTTTCTGGTCGGCGCATCGCTGGGCGGTGCGACCTCTATCGTCAGCATTCATCAGGGCTTGCGCCCGGCGGGTCTGGTGCTGGTTGATATCGTGCCGCAACCGGATCCGCGGGGGATCAGCCGGATTATCGCTTTCATGCAAGGATATCCTGATGGTTTTGCCAATCTGGATGAAGCCGCCGCGGCGGTGGCAGCCTATAATCCGCAGCGTAAAGTGGCCAAGGATCATCAGGGCTTGATGAAGAATTTGCGCATTCGTTCGGATGGGCGGCTGCGCTGGCATTGGGATCCTTTGATTGTGGCGGATCATCCCGGAACACTTCATCACATCGTTCAAGAGGCTGCAAAAACATTAGAGCAATTGCCCGATTTGCCGGTGTTGTTGGTGCGCGGCATGGCGAGCGATGTGGTGAGTGATGAAAGCATCGAGGCGTTTCGACAAGGGCTGCCCCGACTCGAATTGCTAGATGTTGAGGGGGCCGGCCATATGGTTGCCGGGGATAGAAATGATGTATTTAACGATGGAATTATTGCATTCGTACAAAAGAGATTGGCGCTTTCAGAGGCTCTTTGATTTCTAAATAGAACGTTGAATCAAAGCTATAGTGGCGTAACTTGATAACCTTACGCCATTAAATTTATCCATTGACATTAAATCTAATGATAATAGGTTGGATGGAAGGCCGCAGTTGATGGCCCACCTATCCAGAGAGGAAATGTCATGGACCGCACTGCTTCAATTCGCGCTTTCCGCCGCGCCTGCTTGGCATCCGTTATCGCCACTATGGCCTTCCCCGCTTATGGCCAAGATGCTGCGCCAGAAGCCGTTCATGCCAATGAAGATTTCATCCGAGCACCTGTAGAAGGCGAGATTATCGTTACCGCGCGGCGCCGTGATGAGCGTTTGATCGACGCGCCGGTAGCGATCACCGCGCTTGGCGGTGCAGCACTTGATGCTTATGCAGTTACCGAATTTTCCGATATGGCCTCGCTGGTGCCAACGATGGTTGCGGGCAAGGCTGCATCAGGATCGTCTGCCAGCATTTTTCTGCGCGGGGTTGGTTCCACGGCCCTGAGCGCCGGCTTTGATCAGTCGGTTTCCTTTGTGGTCGATGGTATGCCGATGAGCCGCGGCCGGGAAATCAGCCTTAGTCAATATGATGTGCAACGCGTGGAAGTGCTGAAGGGTCCGCAGGCGCTGTTCTTTGGCAAAAATGCCACGGGTGGTTTGATTTCTGTCACCAGCAATAGCCCGCGTGATTTCTTTGAAGCGGGCTTTAAGGCTGGTTATGGAATTGAAGCCAAAGAAAAATATGGTGAGGGCTATATTTCAGGCCCCTTGTCTGACACGCTGCGCGCACGTCTGGCCTTCCGCGTTTCAGACAGCGAAGGCGCCTTCACCAACACAGCGGCGAAAACCTATCTTGATCCGCTAGGGATGGAGCGGCATCGCAACAGCAAATATCGTGGCGGCGGGGAAACCTATAGCGGCCGGGCCACGATTGAATGGGATGCTGCACCCAATCTGACCCTGCAATTGAAAACCGGCTATACGGATCAGAAAGACAATGGCCCGACCGACTTGGTGGAGCGGATTTGCGGCGGCGGACGGACAACGCCAGCATCAGTCAATGGTGTGGCTCCAAGCCCGAATGCAGATTGCAGTGTGAATGGCCGCTCTGATAGTGCGTCGATTCCTATCGAGGTTGCGCGGGCCAATTATCGTTATGCGCGCAATGGACAGATGTATTCTCATCTCCGCTCGGGCTATGGGATTTTGACCGCGACGCTGGATACCGAAGTCTTTGATATTTCTTCGATCACTTCCTATTATCGTTTCAAGCAAACCGATTTGAACAATGTGTCGGGCGAAGCCTATCCCACGGGTTTTTCGCAATTGGCGGATTATCGCCAAACTTCGGAAGAGTTACGTTTCCAATCGAAATTTGATGGTTCCGTGAATATGTTGTTTGGCCTCTTCGTTTCCAGCAACAAATTTATCTTCAACACAGATGCCTATATTGCACCGGTGATGATGGACCCTGTTGAGAAAACCTATGTTGCCTTCAAGCGCGACAATGGGTTTTCAGGAAATTCCATGTCTGCCTTTGGTGAGGTGACGGCCAATTTAACGGATCGGATCGAATTGGCTGGTGGGGCGCGTTGGAGTTATGAAGCGCGCAACAGCTATCAACAATCGCTGGACGCGCATCAGAATTTTGCGGGCATGTTCCCCGGAGGCATTCGTGTCGATGATCGTTATCGTGAAACGAATTTGTCGCCTCAGGCTACATTGCGTTACAAGCCAAACCGCGATCTGACCTTTTACGCCGCCTATAAGGAAGGTTTTAAATCTGGCGGATTTAATATTTCTCAAACGCTTACTTCGGGCGTGACGAATGCCGTGCGCGTTTCAAATGGTCAATATGACGCTGAACGGGCGCGCGGCGGTGAAATTGGCGCACGCGCTGTATTGTTGGGCGGATCACTGGCGCTGAACGCGACGGCTTATCTTTATGACTATCTGGATCTGCAGGTGCAGAATTTTGATCCTGTCACCGTGGGTATGACGGTGGATAATGCCGGTACCTTGCGGGTGCAGGGCGTGGAAGCGGATTTCAACTGGCGCTCTGGCGGCTTCACCCTGCGCGGCGCCGCAGCCTTTAACGATGCGAAATATAAAAATTATGTCGGAGAATGCTATGGCGGACAGACGGCGGTGGCTGGTTGCAATCTGCTCCCCAATGATCCGTTGAACAGCAGTTCAGACTTTACCAGCCAAAATTATCATGGCCGCACGCCGCCCAAGGCTCCGCGCTTTGCAGGCCGGATCGGCGCAAGCTATGATATGCCACTGAACAGCTCGGGCTGGTCGTTGAACATGTCCAGTGATGTCAGCTATAGCGGCAAGTATAATTTCACCGACACGTTGCGGCCTGATGGCGTGCAAAATGCTTATGCCAAGCTGGATGCCGCCTTGCGGTTGAATGCACCGGATAATCGTTGGTCCTTGGCCCTGATCGGGCGTAACCTGACCAACAAATTGGTGGTGACAGCTGCCAATGATATTCCATCAACAGGCGGCACGGGAACAGGCAGTCAGGTTGCAGGCACGCCGGGCGTGTTGGCCGATATGTCGGCGTTCATTGATAATCCGCGTGAGGTTTTCATTGAAGCAGCATTTAAATTCTGATGGCTGAATATCTGAAGGGAAGCGGTTTTATTGCCGCTTCCCATCGCATGAAAGCAGGCAGCTTCACACTGGGTGCTCTCTATGTTTCTGCGTCGATGATCGGCGTAGCTGCGGCGGCATTGGCCATTCCATTGGCGGCCAAAACGCCATCACAGCCGATTGTTGCGGAGACGATTGAGCAATCGACGGAAGGGACGATAAGCCGGCCAGCTGCCCGCCAAGGTGCGCCAAATATAGTAATCTGGATGATCGATGATGTTGGTTTTGGGCAATTGTCTGCCTTTGGTGGTTTGGTTGAGACCCCTAATATTGATCGGATAGCGGCCAAGGGGCTGCGCTATGCCAATTATCACTCCACGCCCATTTGTTCAGCCAGTCGCGCCTCTTTGCTGACCGGGCGCAATTCCCATGAAGTGCATATCGGCGGCCATTCCGCGATGGCGATTGGCTTTCCCGGACAGGATGCCTTGATCCCGCGCAGCGCGGGAACGATTGCAGAAAATTTCCGTCAGGCGGGCTATCGCACCTATGCCATAGGAAAATGGGATCATTTGCCGCCGAGCGACGCTTCGGCAGCCGGGCCCTTCACCTATTGGCCAAGTGGGCAGGGCTTTGATCGTTTTTATGGCTTTTTATCCTATGACGCGGATAATTTTTCGCCGTTGCTGTGGGCCGATCATAGCCCCAAAACGCTGCCCAGTGATCCAACCTATCATCTGAGCAGCGATATGGCGGATCAGGCCATTCAGATGATTGGCGCCCGGCAGGCTGCGGGTGTGGATCGCGCTCCCTTCCTGCTTTACTGGGCAACAGGCGCGGCGCATTCGCCGCATCATGCGCCGGATGATTGGTTGGCGCGCTATCGCGGGCGTTTCGATGAGGGTTGGGATGTCGCGCGGGAACGCATTCTTGCGCGCCAAAAGGCGCAAGGCCTTGTTCCGGCCCATGTTACCTTGCCGGATCGCCCGGAAGGCATGGCGGCATGGGCGGATTTATCGGCTGATGAGAAAAAGCTTTATGCGCGGGCGATGGAAGCCTTTGCAGCCCAGCTTGCGCATGCCGATCATGAATTTGGACGTATATTGGATGCGCTGGAAGCCAGCGGAGAGCTGGAGAATAGTATCATCGTCGTGACGTCGGACAATGGCGCTAGCGCCGAAGGTTCATTGGCGGGCACGTTTAGTGAGCAATATATGGCCAATGGCCGCTTTGCCACCGTGGCGGAAAATCTGGCGCATTTGGATGAGTGGGGCCGTGCGGGCACTTATCCGCTCTATCCCATGGGCTGGGCCGCCGCGGGGGACACGCCATTTCGCTATTATAAGCAAACCGCATATGAAGGCGGAACGCGCGTTCCCCTGATTATCTCTTGGCCGCAAGGCATTAGCGCCCGTGGGCAAATACGGCAGCAATATGCGCATATCAGCGATGTGATGCCGACATTGTTGGAAGCGGCCCAGATTAAGCCAGCTGCGATCGTCAATGGTCTGCCGCAACAACGGATCAGCGGCACCTCCCTTGCTTATAGTTTTGACGATGCGAAGGCTGCGGATGCCAAGAAGGTTCAATATTATGAAATGTATGGCAACCGCGCCATCTGGGCGGATGGCTGGAAAGCGGTGGTTCCCCATCGATTGAAAACCTGGGATTTCAGCAAGCAGCCAGCGATCAATAATGACGGGTGGCAGCTGTTTAATCTGCGCCGCGATGTGAATGAGACGCGGGATCTGGCCGCTGAATATCCTGAAAAATTGGCGGAATTGCAGCGGGCCTTCGCAGAGGAAGCACGCAAATATAATGTCTATCCGCTGACCAACACAGGGTCAGCGCAGCGGCTGATGGCGCAGCGGGCGGAGCAGAAGTTGTTGCAGCGGGAAGGAGTCTTTCAATATCAAGGAAAGGTTGATCGCGTTCCTGAAGCTTTAGCGCCGCCAATCCATACCCATAGTTTTGAGATGGCGATGGCGGTGGAGCCTGGTGCGAGTGGAAATGGCACCCTAATGGCAATGGGTGGCCGATTTGGGGGGCTAGGTCTTTATCTGCAAAATGGTGTGCCGATCTTGGCGTTGCGGACGATGGATGGCGCTTTATCGACGCTGTCTGGAACGGAAGCAATGACTGGAAAATCGGAAATTGGGCTGCGATTTGATAGAATGGGGCCTGAAAAAGCTGCCGCAGTTCTGCGCGTGAATGGCCGGGACATTGCTTCAAAAATATTTGAAGGGCCGCTGTCTGTTTTCATTTTTTCGGGCAACGAAACATTTGATATCGGATCGGATCCGGGGACTGCTGTGCTCGGCGGTGTTTCGTCTCCTTTCCCATTTGATGGGACAATTGGGGCGACGCGCTTTATCGTTTCTCCGACGCGCAAATGATCCGGGGGCAAAAGAGCGGCGCAGTTTGAACGCTGCTTTTTCTTATCATTTCAGAGCTATTAAAGAGGGGCAGAGGCATTGTGCTTCTGCCCCTCTTTACAGGCTTGAATGTTATTCCGCTGCTTGGGTGTTTAGAAAATTCGCTATTTTATCGAGCGTTTCCGTCGCAGTTGGCTGGAGGACAGCGGCTTCCAGCAAAGATTGCACATCGGTGCTGCTTTGGTTTAGCCAATCTTCCATAATCTCAAGCGTATGTTCACCGCTTAAAGGCGCAGGGGTTATCGCTGGAGGCGCCATATTGCGGTATTTCGCTGCGCTTTTTTCTGATGTCACGGGTTCAGGCAGATAGGGGTGGGGATCGACCCGGAAACTGCCCCGTTCGCGGCAATAGAGAAAATCTGGAAGCTCCGCGATGCGCAGCATCGGCGCTGCTGCTATGCCCTGCGCTTGAAGGGCGGTGGCGGCATCCATCGGTGAGCGGGCCGCGATCCATTGCTCTAGTGACTGGTCGCCCAACAACGCGCTAAGCAGTGGTTCTTCTTCGGCGGAGATGGAGACGACGCACCATTCATCATCACCCAGCGCGGCTATGATGCGTGTGTCTGTTTCAGGCGCTTCTGCTTTGTCATCGTCCAACAAATCCGCAAAGTGCGATAGCATGACTTCCGCCTGAGAAACGCTGGCGGTGCCGCCAAGGCCTGTCCGGAGACGCTGGATCAACAGCGCAACTGTTCCCATTGCGCTGACACGGCCAGCGACATGATCGGGATAGACGGTAACGGCGTCGCTGAAGCTTTCCGGATCATCGGGATAGCGCCACATTTCGGTTAGGCCAGATGCGGCGCGCACCAAGGGGCCATATCCCATCCGCCGTGCCCAAGGCCCGGTTGAGCCAAAGGCGGAACTGTCTGTCATGATCAAGCTGGGGTTTACAGCTTGCAAAACTTCGATGCCAAAGCCCAGCGATTCCAGCGTGCCGGGCTTGAAGTTGGAAAGAAGAATATCCGCTTCCGCGACCAAGTTGAGGAAGAGCGCACGGCCCTGCTCGTGCCGCAGATCAAGGCCCAAGCTGCGCTTTCCGCGATGGCCGGCGGCAAAGCTGGCAGAAAGCCCATAGGGCAAGTGGGATTGGCGCGAGCCATCCGGGAAAGCTGCGCTTTCAATTTTGATCACATCGGCACCGCCGTCCGCGAGCATTCGGCCTGCCTCAGCGCCCACAACGATAACGCCAAGATCCAGCACTTTGATGCCATCAAAAGGAAGGGCGATATCTTCACCACCGAGGCTTGCGCTGGCATTTTGCACGGTAGCGGGATGATGGTCGCTCGCGGTGAGATCCGCCGCACTTTGAGGCCCCATTCGTTCGCCGTTGATGGTCAGCACACCATTGGGCACGGTTTTGAGCGTTTGATCAGATGTTTCGATCTGGGTCAGGGCGTTTCGCGCCAACAATTGATCGCTGGCGGCAAATTCCCGGAAGCTTGCCAAGCCAGCGAGGGGCACGCCATGGGCCTGAGCCTCTGCCTCCAGCTCTGCTCTTGTGCGGGTGGCAAAAAAAGCGGCGAGGGCAATAAGCAATTCCTCTGATTGCTGGCGAGCGCTGATTTTGGTGAATTCCGGACCCATGAAGGCTTCGGGTTCGCCCATCCAGCGCAACATGCCCTGCCACTGGCGCGGCGCCAGCAGGCAAATTCTTACGCGCCCGTCCGCGCAGGGGAAGATCGGATATTGGGTGCCTTTGGCGGGGCGATCTCTGGGAAGCAAGTGCAGTGGACGGCCCATGGTCGCGCTGCCGTTGATGCCATAGCCGGGATCCAGCGCTTGCATGGCGCCGTCGAGCGCTGAAAAGTCGATGAAATCGCCTTGGCCAGTGCGCAATGCTTTATAATGGCTAGCCAGCAGAAGATAGGCGGCCTGAACGGCTGCGCAGTTCCAAGCCAGAGTGCCGGGCGGCATTAGGGGCGCGCGGCCGCTGATACCCGATCGAGACAGGCTGCCGGACATCGCCATCAACACGCCTTCACTCGTTTTCCATCCGCTGAAGCTGTTATCCTTCCCAAAGCCACTGACCTCCATCACGATCAAAGCGGGATTGGCGGCGGAAAGCGCGTCATAGTTTAGCGGATGCTCTGCGGTCGTAACGATAATATCGGCAGCGTGGAGCATCGCGGAAGTCACAGGCTGCGGATGGCAGATTTTGCCGATATGACTTATATTATGCGATGCGTTTGGCGTGTCTTCGATATGATCGACCCTAGCCCCCAACTCCGCCAGATAGCGCGTGATTGAGTCGAGTGGAGCAAGGGGGCCAGAGATTAAATCCACGACCCGTAGGCCAGCGAGGGGGCGTTCCATAATCGTCATAGGGTTCACACTCATTGAGGGTTTTTAGGGAAGTGGGGCAGGCTGGCATCAAGGCTCACCCAGGGCAGCGCGGTAGAGGTCCAAATATGCATTGTTGGCACAAAATGCTCTGGCTCGTCGGCTGTGCCCACTTTGATAATGGCCAGCCCCGGTGAATTGGCCGACAGGGAGCAGAGGGGGGTGCCGCAGCCACTGCAAAATTGCCGCAATACGGGGCGGCCACTTTCCGTATCATGATCTTCATAGGTGGTGAGATCACCAGTCAGGGCCATGGCCTGCATCGGTACGATCATATTGACAGAAAAGGCGCTGCCCGATTGGCGACGACAATTGCGGCAATGACAGACGGCGACCATGATCGCCGGCCGGGCCAGTTCATAACGCACCGCCCCGCAATTGCATCCACCACGGATCTCGCCCATCATCTTCTCCATCTTCTGATAATTTATATTGCACATTTATCTAATGCAATTAGTTTAAAATGCAAGCAACCAGCAGCAACTCCGATCTATCCGGATAGAGTTGCTAGGCAATGAAGGGAAGAGGCGAGTGCGTGAGAGTTTTGCGATGCTTATTGATGGCCGTGCCGTCGAAACAGCAGCCACTATAGACGTGAAAAATCCTGCGACGGGTAAGGTTTTTGCGACAGCGCCAGACGCGTCGGCATCCGATCTTGATCAGGCCGTAGCCGCTGCGGAGCGGGCTTTTCCAGCATGGCGGGATACGCCACTTGCCCAGCGCAAGGCCTGCCTTGTGGCCGCTGCCGAAGCCATTGAAGCTCATGCGGATGAACTGGCGGCGCTCTTCGTGCAAGAGCAGGGGCGTCCTTTGCCGGGTGCCAAAGCCGAAATATTGGGTTCGGCCATGTGGCTGAAGGCGACAGCGATGCTGGATATTCCGGTCGATGTGACAGAGGATTCGGACAGTCGCCGGATCGAGGTGCATCATGTTCCCCTTGGCGTGGTGTGCGCCATTGTGCCGTGGAATTTTCCCGTGCTGCTCGCTTCGTGGAAAATTGGCCCATCCTTGCTGGCTGGCAACACGCTGGTGTTGAAACCATCGCCTTTCACCCCGCTCTGCGCATTGAGGATTGGTGAATTGGTGCGTGATATTTTCCCGGCGGGAGTGTTCAACATCATCACTGGCGGCGATGCGCTTGGGCCACTGATGACGGCGCATCCCGGCTTTACAAAAATCAGCTTCACCGGATCCACCGCTACGGGACGCCGCGTGATGGAAGCAGCTTCGAAGGATTTGAAGCGGATCACGTTGGAATTGGGCGGCAATGATGCGGCCATCGTGTTGCCGGATGTGGACGTAGATGCCGTTGCAGCACAGATTTTTGAGGGCGCCTTTCACAATACGGCGCAAGTCTGCGTGGCGACCAAGCGTCTTTATATCCACGCCGATATTTATGATCAGTTGCGCGATAAGCTGCATCAATTGGCGAAAGATCTGCCCGTAGGCGACGGCGCCCAGCAGGGCAATCGTTACGGCCCGATCCAGAATGAGCCGCAATATCGCCGTGTTCGTGCCTTGCTCGACGATGCGAAGGCGAATGGCCTGACCTTGTTGGAAGGCGGACCCGTGCCAAGCGAGGGATATTTCATTCCGCTGACGCTAGTAGATAATCCGCCTGAGGATAGCCGGGTTGTGGTGGAAGAAGCCTTTGGGCCTGTGTTGCCGCTGCTGAAATTTGATGATGTGGATGATGTGATCGCCCGCGCGAATGACAGCGAATATGGATTGGCTGGCGCCGTGTGGTCCGCCGATGTCGACGCTGCGACGGCCATCGCCCATCGGCTGGATACGGGCACCGTTTGGATCAACCAAAATCTGCAATCGACGCCCTTCACCCCCTTGGCAGGTGCCAAACAATCAGGCTTTGGTCAGGAAAATGGCTTGCCGGGATTGTTGGAATTTACGCGGCCGAAGGCGCTTTTCATTCCCAAGGCAGCAGGATAAGGCGATGCAATTGACCGATGCTGACCGTGCATTTCGCGATGAGGTGCGGGCTTTTTTCGATGCGGAACTGACACCGGAGTTACGCCGGGCCGGACAGTTGATGACCAGCGTTTACGCTGACCATGAAGCACAATTGGCCTGGCAGAAAAGGCTGCACGCTAAGGGTTGGGCCGCACCGGCCTGGCCGGTGGCCTATGGGGGCTGCGATTGGAGCTTGTTGCAGCACCATATTTTTGCCAGCGAGCATATCAGGGCTGGTGCACCACCCTTATCGCCGATGGGCATTAAAATGTGTGGCCCGGCTATTATCGGCTTCGGCACCGACGCGCAGAAAGATTATTTTCTGCCGCGGATGCTAAGCGGTGAGCATGTCTGGTGTCAGGGCTATTCGGAACCAGAGGCGGGTTCTGATTTGGCCGCTCTGCAAATGAAGGCAGAGCGCGACGGTGATGATTTCATTTGCACAGGCTCCAAAATCTGGACCACCCATGCCAATGTGGCCAATTGGGTTTTCTGCCTTGTGCGCACCTCAAAAGCTGCACGAAAGCAGCAGGGGATTACCTTTCTGTTGATCGATATGGCATCACCGGGGATAGAGGTTCAGCCTATCATCATGGCATCCGGCGAACATATCCAAAATCAGATATTTTTTGATAATGTTCGGGTGCCTGTCGCCAATGTTCTTGGCCAAATTGATGATGGTTGGACGGTGGCGAAATATCTGTTGGAGTTTGAACGAGGCGGTAGCGCTTATGCGCCTGCCATTGCCATTCAGTTGGATCAGCTTGCCGACAATATGGCCGATCAGCCGAGCGGGCCTGCTCGTGACTTGTTAAATATTAAATTGGCGGAAGCACGCATTGCTTGTGATATTTTGACACGGTTGGAAACCGATATTTTGTCTCGCTTATCCGAAGGCGCACCGACGGGTGCGGATGCGTCGATGATGAAGATCATCGGAACCGAGTTGCAGCAACGGGTGACGGAATTGGCGCTTGACGCGGCCGGGCCATTGGCTCGGGCGTTTCAGCCGGGCGTTGCGATGCCCGGCGGACCGATCCCCGGTTATCAAAGCAATGATTATTGCACTGGGGAGATATGGCAGGCGATTGCACCGCTTCATTATCTGAATGAACGGGCCAGCAGCATTTATGCCGGAGCGAATGAGATCCAGCGCGGGATATTGGCTAAGGCTGAACTGCGGCTTTAGGATAGAATGATTGGGCCTGTATCGGCCTAGTGACGTGATTTTGCGGCTGCTGATGCCGTTTGGGGGTGCTTCCTTTGGGAGGTGCCCCTTTTTGCTTGCAGGGCCTTATTTTCTGCGCTCAATCCAGCAACAGAATAGCCCGCATTGAGGGTGCGAAATATCAATATTATGGCACGGAAAAATTTAGAAATTTGCAATTTTATGAGCAATGCTCTATATAGGCCTCATCCGAAACAGCATGGGGTTGAATGAAATTCAATAATGAACTCAATCAAAAAACAAGATAAAATTTTTGCTCCGGATAATATTATTTTTTCGAAATCTCGAGGCGCGATCGTCTCATTTCATAATCCGGACTATCTACCTGATTGCTCCCTTGCACTTTTGGCTCTTCGGGCCGGGAATTTGAGAGTTGCGACCAGCCGCCAGCGCTGTGTTCCTCCGTCCCTCCTCTAAATCCGAAAAATCATTTTTTTGACGTGAGCGTGCGCCGCGAATGACGCGCGGCCACGCGCTTTCCATTCATATGTGCAGGTTATTTATGTCTAAACAAAAACGTATCGCTATCATTGGGGCGGGTCCTTCCGGTTTGGCGCAGTTGCGGGCTTTTCAGTCTGCCAAGGAAAAGGGCGCCGACATTCCAGAGATTGTCTGCTTTGAAAAGCAGAAGGATTGGGGCGGAATGTGGAATTACACATGGCGCACCGGGGTCGATGAAAATGGCGAACAGGTGCATGGCAGCATGTATCGTTATCTTTGGTCAAACGGGCCAAAGGAATGTCTGGAATTCGCTGACTATAGCTTTGATGAGCATTTTAAGCGCCCGATATCCTCTTATCCGCCACGCGAAGTGCTATGGGACTATATCCAAGGCCGTGTTCGCAAGGCAGGTGTTCGCGATTATATCCGCTTTAATACGGCGGTGAAATCGGTGACCTTTGATGAAAAAAACCGGACCTTCACCTTATCCGCAATGGATTATACGGCGGACCGGTTGAGCTCGGAAGAATTTGATCATGTCATTGTGGCGACGGGGCATTTCTCCACGCCCTATATGCCGGAATTTGAAGGCTTTGATCATTTCCCCGGACGCATCCTTCATGCGCATGATTTTCGCGATGCGGCAGAGTTTCGCGGCAAGGATGTGCTGATCATCGGTTCCAGCTATTCCGCCGAAGATATTGGATCGCAATGCTATAAATATGGCGCAAAGTCGATCACGACCAGTTACCGCACCAATGCGATGGGCTATGACTGGCCAAAGAATTGGACAGAAAAGCCACTGTTGACCCGTGTTGATGGGAATGTGGCGCATTTCAAGGATGGCAGCAGTCGCCATGTGGATGCGATCATTCTTTGCACCGGATATCGTCATGACTTCCCCTTTCTGGCCGATGAACTGCGCTTGAAAACCAGCAACCGCTTGTGGCCGCTGAACCTTTATGAAGGCGTGGCTTTCACGCCCAATCCGCAGCTCTTTTATCTGGGTATGCAGGATCTTTGGTATAGCTTTAACATGTTCGATGCGCAGGCTTGGGTCACCCGCGATATGATTATGGGCCGTGTTGCCATGCCTTCGCGTCCGGAAATGGAGGCGGCCAACCAGCATTGGCGCGAAAAGGAAGAAGCCATTCAGGATGATGCAGACGCCTATGAATATCAGGGCGCCTATATCGAGCGTTTGATCGCTCAGACAGATTATCCCGCCTTTGATATTGACGCGGTGAACCGCATTTTCCTGCAATGGAAAAAGGATAAAAAGGCCGATATCATGGGCTATCGCAACCGTTGCTATCGTTCGGTATTAACCGGAACTTCGGCGGTGCCGCATCACACCCGTTGGTTGGATGCGCTGGACGATTCCTTGGAAACCTATTTGCGCAGTAAGCCCACAGGTTCGTCGATTCATGCCGTATATCGCCCATTGCACCCGGCGCGGGTGACAGGGCGCGAGGTGAAAAAGCAGCAACGGATCGTGGCATAAGCTTCAAGGCCTATCAGATGCGGGGGTGTTATCCCCCGCCGCCGCGCCGTCCGCCACCATGTGATGGGGGAGGCTGGGGATAGAAAAACACTCGGCTCAGGCTGATGGCGTAAAATATTATCGCCGGCATTCGGACGGGAGCAGAGGCGCTCGTTAGAATGTGGCGCAAGCAAAATGGAATTTGATAATTGGCAAAAGAAGAATTGCTTACGATGGAAGGTTTCGTGGAAGAAATTCTTCCCGATGGACGTTTTTCCATCATTTTAGACAATGATCATAAGATTATTGCCTATACCGCTGGGAAGATGCGTAAATTCCGCATTCGTTCTGTCGTCGGCGATCGGGTTCATGTGGAAATGACACCCTATGATCTGACCAAGGGGCGGGTGGTGTTCCGTGAACGCACTGCTGGTCAAGCTGGCCCGGCGAAACGGCGGCCCAGTTTCAGACGATAGGGTCTGATTGTGATGGCTTCAAAATGCGAAAAGGGCGGGATATGAAAATCCTCGCCCTTTTCTTTTTCTGTTTTGCGGTTGGGTGTTGAACGGCGGACGATGGACGGAGCGCTGATAACAGCAGCTCAGATATCTTCCGTCAGGCGGCCATAAAGTTCAGGCCGGCGGTCTCGGAAAAAGCCCATGCCAGCGCGATGCTTGGCTGCGCGATCCAGATCCAATGTCTGGATCAGCACACCGCTTTCGCTGGCGCCAAATTCTTGCGTCAAATCGCCCCATTCATCGCTGATGAAGCTGTGGCCATAATAAGTGGCGCTTCCTTCCGCCCCTATGCGATTGGCAGCAATCACCGGCATACAATTGGAAACGGCATGACCCTGCATGGCGCGCTGCCACATGCGACTGGTATCCAGATCGGCATCATAAGGCTCTGAGCCAATGGCCGTGGGATAGAGCAGCAATTCTGCGCCCATCAATGCCATGATACGCGCGCATTCAGGATACCATTGATCCCAGCAAATGCCCACGCCAATGCGCGTGCCAAAAACATCCCATATTTTGAAACCACTGTTGCCGGGCCGGAAATAATATTTTTCCTCATAGCCAGGCCCATCGGGAATATGGCTTTTGCGATAACGCCCCATAATCTGGCCATCCGGTCCGACCATGGCGAGGCTGTTATAATAATGATGGCCGTCGCGTTCGAAAAAGCTGGTAGGAATAGCGACCTGCAATTTTCTGGCCAAATCCTGCATCGCGACCACCGCTGGATGCGTCTCCATCGGTTGGGCGATTGCGAAGAGCTCTTCTTCCTCAACCTGACAGAAATAGGGGCCTTCAAAAATTTCGGGCGGCAATATGATTTGGGCGCCTTTCGCTGCCGCTTCTTCGATCAGCGCGGTGACGGCATCCAGATTGGCCGCAAGAGGGCCCGGAAGGGGGAGTTGCAGAGCGGCGACGGTGATGGTGCGGGGCATAGTCAACCTCAAAGGGGGATTTGCTGGCTGGAGCAGTGAAAACTGCCGCCGCCAGCGATAATTCCAAGGGCCGGAATGCCGACCATGCGGCGATCCGGAAAGGCTTGTGCCAGCGCCGCCAGCGCAGGCTCGTCATTGGGTGCGCCATAGGTGGGCATCACCACAACGCTGTTGCCGATATAGAAGTTCATATAGCTGGCAGCAACCAATTCACCGTCAATTTCCACGCGACCCGGTGATGGCAGGTCAAAGATTTCGATGCCGCCAAAGGCTTTGGTTCGCGCGCGGGCGTCGGAATATATGGCGGCATTGGGATCATCTTTGTCGGCAGGGATAGATAGGGCCAGCAGCCCTTCGCCAACAAAGCGGGCCAGATTATCGACATGGCCATCCGTATGGTCGCCGACAAGCCCGTCGCCCAGCCAGAGGGTGCGGTCTACGCCCAAGGACTGATGCAAATAAGCTTCGATATCAGCACGGCTTAACGAGGGGTTGCGATTGGGGTTGAGCAAACATTCTTCGGTGGTGACGCACAGGCCGGTGCCATCCACATCAATGCCGCCACCTTCCAAAATCCAGTCCAGTTCATCCACTGGAAAGCCCGTCATCTGGGCCAAAAGGCCGCCGATTTCCAAATCGCCGGGCATGATGAATTTCTCGCCCCACCAGTTGAACTGAAAGTTTCGGGCACGGCGCTGATCACCGCGCCCCGCAATGATGGGGGCGGTATCGCGCAGCCAAATATCGCCCAGCGGCTGGATGATGATCTGAACCCCGCTCTCCACCATCCCTGCAGCCAGATCCGCCTGTGCGGCATCATTCACCACCAGTTTTACCTGTTCGCCGCGTCCGCCGTCATGAACCGCATTGGCAAAAGCCGCAAGGTCGCAGCGCGCCGCATCAATATGGCCCGACCATTCCTGTTCCATATGCGGAAAGCCGATCCACACAGCTTCATGCGGCGCCCATTCAGCCGCCATCTTTAACGACATGATCTACCTCTTATTCTAGAAATGGCAGCTGTTATTGGGCAGCGGGTGGGGTGGTCTGCGCGGCTGCGCGGCTATCGTCGCGGGCTTTGCGGAACTCATCACCTTGCAGCCAATTGGGCCAAGCCTGTGTCATCGCCAGCATCCGGCCGACGGCATAATAAAGGCGCAGATCTGCCATAATGCCATCCCAGCTGGTGATCACTTGAACATCATCCGACGGGGCATGATAATGATGGGCGGTATAATTATCGGCCCAAGCCTTGCCAGCAGCGGTGCCGCCGTTCAGCAGATTTTCGCCGCCATCAAAATAGATCATCGGAACGCCGAGCTTGGCGAAGCTGAAATGATCGGAGCGATAGTAAAAGCCTTTTTCCGGGCTGGGTTCATCCACGATGGTGCGATTTTCCATCCGCACAGCTTTTTCCAAATAGGCTTCCAATTCCGATTTCCCGCGGCCGATGACGACAATATCCTTTGCCGGGCCAGCACCGGAAAGGGCATCCATATTTACGCCGCCCACGGTTTGGGCGAGTGGGAAGATGGGGTTTTCGGCATAATATTTGGAACCGAGCAGGCCGGATTCCTCGGCGGTAACGGCAAGAAAGACGATGCTGCGATCTGCTGCGCCTGCTTTCTTATTGGCTTCTGCCAGCGCGACCAGCGCAGCTGTGCCGGTGGCATTGTCAATGGCGCCATTGCAAATGCCATCGCCATCGACGGGCGTGCATTTGCCCAGATGATCCCAATGGGCGGTGTAAAGCACATATTCGTCCGCGCGCTTGGTGCCGGGCAAAATACCGATCACATTGCGCGATTTTTTGCGGGATATTGTATTTTCAAAGCTGAGCGATGCTTTGATGCCATTCAGGGGAACGGGCTTAAATCCCTTTTTCTTGGCGGCTTCGCGTAAGGCGTTGAAATCTTGGCCAGCTGAGGCGAAAAGCTGCTGGGCCTTGGCAAATTGCATCCAGCCATTGGCGACGGTTTGATCGGCGCCATTATCGGCGCTGTCGGCCAGATATTGGGTTCCCGTCCAGCCCGATTCCACCACATTCCAGCCATAGGCCGCAGGCTCGCTATCATGAACGATGATCGCGGCGGCGGCACCCTGACGGGCGGCTTCTTCATATTTATAGGTCCAGCGTCCATAATAGGTCATCGCGCGGCCATTAAATTCGCCGCGTGGTTCCTTGGATTGCCAATCTGGGTCATTGATCAGGATGACAACGGTTTTTCCGCGGACATCCTGCCCAGCATAATCATTCCATCCTTTTTCCGGCGCATTAATGCCATAGCCGACAAACACAACCTCGCTATCTTTCACCTCGCTATTGGGCGTGATGCGATAGCTGCCTGCAACGAAATCTGATCCAAATTCCAGCGACAGCGCTTCTTTTCCGCCGGTGAACAGCAGCGGAGAGACATTGCGCGCCGTGATTTCCACCAGCGGCACATCCTGTGTCCACTTGCCATTATTGCCCGGCTGAAGCCCAGCTTTGCGGAAACGGTCGATTAGCAGCGATACGGTTTTTTCTTCGCCGATGGTGCCGGGAGCGCGCCCTTCAAAGGCATCAGACGCAAGGCGGGTGACCATATCCTGCATCGTTTGCAGCGAAATTTCGGGAATGTTGACATCAGGGATGCTGATCTTTTCCACATCCCCATTTTTCGCTGCATCTGTGCCGTTACAACCTGCAACGACGAGCATGGCCGCGAGAGCTAATGAGGCTGCGGTGTGACGGAGCATGAGCTATCCTTAGGTTCATTGGAGTTTTGCTACATTGTGACAGCAGCATAGCCAAATCGCAACCCAACAAGATCACTTAACTTAGCAAAAGGGCCCTGCGATGGTCCTGACTGACCTTGTGATCATATCAAAATGGAACCGCGCCGCATCTTGTTCTGAGATGAGAAGCCAAAGAAAAAGGCGGCCCGTTGCCGAGCCGCCTTTCGATTTCCAGTGGAAAGATCGGGTCTATTAACGCGAATAGAATTCGACGACCAGATTGGGTTCCATCTTCACGGGATAAGGCACTTCGTCCAGCGTTGGAACGCGAACATAGGTGGCCTTGGTGCCGTCAACGCTGATATATTCAGGCAGATCACGCTCTGGCATGGTCTGTGCTTCAGCAACAAGCGCCATTTCCTGCGCCTTTTTGCCCAAGGTGATTTCATCACCTGGCTGCACCAGACGGCTGGCAATGTTGCACTTCACACCATTTACATAGACGTGACCATGGCTAACCAACTGGCGCGCCGAGAAAATGGTGGGGGTGAATTTCGCGCGATAAACAACGGCATCCAAACGGCGCTCAAGACGACCAATCAGATTCTGGCTGGTGTCGCCCTTCATGCGCGATGCTTCGAAATAGCTGCGCTTGAACTGCTTTTCGGTGATGTCACCATAATAGCCCTTGAGCTTCTGCTTGGCGCGAAGCTGCAGGCCATAATCGGAAACCTTGCCCTTGCGGCGCTGGCCGTGCTGGCCGGGGCCATATTCACGACGATTTACTGGGCTTTTGGGGCGACCCCAGATGTTTTCACCCATCCGACGGTCGAGTTTATACTTGGCGCCCTGACGCTTTGACATAATGTCTCCAATTTGCTGTTGCCGAAAAATTTCGGCTTGAGGTCCCGGGTCGCACCATAGGAAGGCGATATGCCTCACCTATGCGACCGCCGCTTCACCGGGATGCGGGGTCCATTGCGAATGGCGCGCGCTTAAACAAGGCTGCCGGTTAAGTCAAGCGTTACAGAGCTTCTCGACAGGCGGGGCGGCTGCGGTTACAGGGCGGCTATGACTGAACCTAAGCTTCCCGAGCAATGTGAAAATATGGCAGAGGTGCGCGCCGGTGTCGATCAGGTGGATCGAGACTTGGTGGCTCTGCTGGTCCGCCGATTTGCTTATATGGATGCCGCTGCGCGGATCAAAATGGATCGCGGCGCGGTGCGTGACGAAGCGCGCAAGGCACAGGTGATTGATAATGCAGGCGCGGCTGCCGCTGCACTGGGCTTGGAAGAAGCGCGCATCCGCGCTGTGTGGGAAGAGTTGGTGGAGCAATCCATCGCTTATGAACTGACCCGCTGGGATCATGGCCGCGCGGGTTGATAAAGCCGCGCTGCGCAAATCCGATTCCTTATCCTTCGCGCTTTTCTCGCAATGGTTGGCTGAGCGCCGCAATCACCCCGTGAAACATGCGCACTTCATTGCTGGACCAGCCGGTCTTGGCCATGGCGGTGCGCAAGGTTCGCATGGTCGCGGTGGTGCGGGCAGCGGGGAAGAAATAGTTTTTCGGTTCCAGATCGCGCACCAGATGGCGGATCAATTCTTCCAATTCATCATGGGGCGCGGGTGGATCAAGCGGCAATTGTGGCGGACTGGCCAATTGCTGCCCTTTCGACCATTCATAGGCCAGCAGGATCACCGCCTGAGCCAGATTGAGTGAGCCAAATTCGGGATTGATCGGCACAGTGATGATGCTGTGAGCCAAGGACACATCATCGGTGCCAAGGCCGGAGCGTTCCGGCCCGAATACGAAAGCACTGCGCCCCGCTGTGGCATGAACTTGATGCGCGGCGGCATCGGGCGTTAACACCGGCTTGGTTACGCCGCGGCGGCGAACCGTGGTGGCATAGATATGGGTGCAATCCGCAGCGGCTTCGGCCAAGCTATCAAAGACTTGCGCTTCTGCTAGCACCAGATCGGCGCCGGCCGCGGCGGGGCCAGCGCTGGGGTTGGGCCAGCCATCGCGGGGAGCGACAAGGCGCAAATCGGTGAGGCCGAAATTCAGCATGGCGCGGGCCGCCTTGCCGATATTTTCTCCCAATTGCGGGCGCACCAAGATGATCACGGGTGGGGGTGCCATCGCGATGGATGGCACGGAAGGCGATGTTTCCATTTCGGGCATAGCGAGTGTCAGGGCTTTTTCTGCACAGCTTCGGTTATCGTCGAAGCAAATTCTTCAAAATCACGCGCTTCGGTGAAATCGCGATAGACGCTGGCGAAGCGGATATAGGCGACATTGTCGACACCCTTTAGGGCTTCCATCACCATCGCACCAATTTGCTGCGCTGCGACTTCATTTTCACCGGATGTTTCCAGCTGCCGTTGAATGCCCGACACCATCCGCTCGATCCGTGCGCTTTCCACGGGGCGCTTACGGCAGGCAATTGTAACGCTGCGTAACAATTTCTCGCGGTCAAAAGTTTCGCGTCCGCCGCCCGCCTTGATCACATTCACTTCGCGCAATTGAATACGCTCGAAGGTGGTAAAGCGGGCGCCGCAATCTTCACATTGCCGCCGTCGCCGGATGGCCGCGCCATCTTCGGTCGGGCGGCTATCCTTCACTTGGCTATCTTCATGACCGCAATAGGGGCAGCGCATTATGGTTTCGCCTGAAAAATCAATGCGATAACTCCGCCCGCCAGCAGGCCGAGGGGCCAATTGAGCAAAGGCAGCAGCGCCCCGGCCATGGCACCAATCGCGCAGCCGATCAGAACCGGCTTCGCGGAAGGATGGGCCAGCCCCTGCCGCCCGATCGCCTTGGCTTCTTCGATCGTTCGTTCGAACAAGGTCGGCTCTTCGGGGTTGGGGCGGGCCATGATGGAATTATCCCTGATAGATAGGGAAGCGTTCGCACAGGGTGCGGACACGGGCGCGAACATCAGCTTCGACTGCAGGGTCGCCTTGCTCGCCCTTGCTGCGCAGCGCATCGAGCACATCGGCCACCATATCGCCAATTTGCTCGAACTCAGCGATACCGAAACCGCGCGTCGTGCCAGCAGGCGAACCCACGCGAATGCCGCTGGTTTTGATTGGTGGCAGCGGATCGAAGGGGATGCCATTTTTGTTGCAGGTGATGGCGCTGCGCTCCAGCGCTTCATCCGCATCCCGGCCCGTGATGCCCAAGGGGCGCAGATCAACAAGGGCCAGATGCGTATCGGTGCCGCCAGCCACAATATCTGCGCCGCGCGCTTTCAGACGGTTGGCCAAAGCCTGCGCATTGGCGATAGTCGCTTTGGCATAATCCTTAAATTCAGGGCGCAGTGCTTCGCCGAAAGCCACCGCCTTGGCAGCGATCACATGCATCAGTGGGCCGCCTTGCAAACCGGGGAAGACCGCCGAATTGATTTTCTTGGAAATCGCTTCGTCATTGGTCAGGATCATGCCGCCGCGTGGACCGCGCAGCGTTTTGTGCGTCGTTGTGGTGACGATATCGGCATAGGGCAGCGGCGAGATATGGGCGCCGCCAGCAACCAGACCCGCGAAATGGGCCATATCGACCATCAACAAAGCGCCAACTTCATCGGCAATCGCCCGGAAGCGAGCAAAATCCAATGTGCGCGGATAGGCGGAGCCACCAGCGATGATCAGCTTGGGTTTATGTTCTTTTGCGAGAGCTTCGACCTGATCGAAATCAACCAGATGATCGTCGGCGCGCACACCATATTGCACGGCATTATACCATTTGCCCGAAAGAGCTGGTTTGGCACCATGGGTCAAGTGACCGCCAGCATCGAGGCTCATGCCCAAAATGGTGTCGCCTGGCTTGGTCAGTGCCAGCATCACGGCGCCATTGGCCTGTGCGCCGGAGTGGGGCTGAACGTTGATATAGCCGCAATCGAACAATTGCTTGGCGCGATCAATCGCAAGCTGTTCCACTTCATCGGAAGGGCCGCAGCCCTGATAATAGCGGCGGCCCGGATAGCCTTCGGCATATTTATTGGTAAAGACGCTGCCTTGGGCATCCAGCACGGCTTGGGAGACGATATTTTCCGAGGCGATCAATTCAATCTGATATTGTTCGCGCTCAAGTTCCCGCGCCATGGCGCCGGCCACGGCAGGATCGGATGCATCCACGCCATCAGAGAAAAATCCTGCCGAGCGGATGGGTGTTGCAGAAATATCGGTGGTCATCGGCCGTTCTTCCTAAATCAGGCGGGGAGGGAAAGCTTGGCAACGCGGCGTGCATGCCGGTCGCCGCCAAAGTCGGTGGTTAAAAATGCATCAAGGCAGGCCTTGGCCATATCAACACCCGTCAACCGGGCGCCCATAGCGATGACATTGGCATCATTATGTTCGCGCGAAAGCCGGGCAGACAAAGGCTCGCCAACCAAGGCGCAGCGGCAGGCCGGATTGCGATTGACGGCGATGGATATACCAATGCCTGAACCGCAAAGAGCAACGCCGCGATCCGCCTGCCCATTGGCGATGGCGTGGGCCAGCTTATAGCCATAATCAGGATAGTCGACGCTATCGGGGCCATTTGGGCCCAAATCATCCACCTCATGACCTTGAGACGAAAGCCATTCCACAAGAATGGATTTCAATTCTATCGCAGCATGATCGGATGCAATGGCGATGCGCATCGAGCGCCTCCTGCAAGGATATAGGGAATCAATTGGGGCCCTTTAGTCTATCAGGCCCTGAAAGGCTATAAGCTGCGGCTATTTTCTCTCCGCCTTGTCTGCACTATGGTTTACCTGAGCCGAAACGGGCCTTAGGAACATTTTTATGGATGATGTCTTACTTTCGGTCGCGATGCTTGGCGGATTTATACTTTTGGGCGGCGCGGCGCTGGCGCATTGGCGTGGGGATCGCAAACATGCGTTTCTGATGGTGATCGCGGCGCTGGTGGTTTTCGCCAATGTGGCGATCTGGATGATGCCGGTGGCGGGTCAACTTTAAGTAAAAGGGCCGCCGAAGCAGCCCTTTTTCTGAAAAACACAAAATATGCAAAAGCATCAGCGGATAGGGGAATCCGGAGCCAGACGCATATCGAGATAATTGTTCACGCTTTTCATCAGCGGTTCCAATTCATGCTCGAAGAAGTGATTGGCACGGGGGATTTCATCATGATGGATGGTGATGCCCTTTTGGGTGCGCAACTTGTCCACCAGCTTTTGCACGGCGCTGGGCGGCACGATTTCATCGTTGCAGCCTGCCACCAAAATACCGGATGCTGGGCAGGGGGCCAGAAAGCTGAAATCATACATATTGGCGGGGGGCGCTACGGAAATAAATCCGCGCACCTCTGGACGGCGCATCAGCAATTGCATGGCAATCCATGCACCAAAGCTGAACCCTGCAACCCATGTGGTCTGTGCCTCAGGATGAACCGACTGGAACCAATCCAGAGCGGATGCTGCGTCGCTTAATTCACCAATGCCATTGTCGAACGTGCCTTGGCTGCGGCCGACGCCGCGAAAGTTAAAGCGCAAAACGCCGAATCCGCGCGCAACAAAGCTTTTATACAAAGCTTGGGTGATGCGCTCATTCATCGTGCCGCCACCTTGCGGATGGGGATGAAGGATCAGCGCAATCGGTGCACGGGGACGCGGCGGAGGAGAGAAACGGCCTTCGATGCGGCCCTCGGGGCCGGGGAAAATGACGTCGGGCATGTTTTACCTTCGCTGAAGATGCTGCTATTCTCGCGGCGTATGACGCGCGGGATCATAAGCAAAAAACAGCCTATACAGAATCCTCTTGTCAAAAAGCAAGTTTTGCGAATCACTTGCAACAGCCTTGGCGCTTCGTGACGTTCGATCGACTCGCCTCTCGACTTGCGGGTGATAAAAAGGCAGATGGCTTTCCTATGATCTACCTTGATTATCAGGCGACAACGCCCTTGGCGCCGGAAGCGCGCGACGCCATGTCGCGCTGGCTTGGCGGGGCCGACGATGTGGCAAGTTTTGCCAATCCCTCCAGCACGCATCGGGCTGGGCGCGCGGCGGCGGCCGCAGTGGAGGTGGCGCGCGATCAGGTGGCCGCCTTGCTGCCCAGTGGCGGGCGCGTCTATTTCACATCGGGCGCGACCGAGGCATTGAACTGGGCGTTGTTTTGCGGGGCGCAAATTAAGCCCGGCGGTGTCGCAGGGCTGGCGATTGAACATGCCGCGACATTGCAATGTTTGGAAGCGTTAAAGGCCGATATTCTGCCGGTTGGATCCGATGGACTTGCGCTGGCAGTGGAAGGGGCGCTGATCCCGGAAAATGCCGTGGTGGCAATGATGCTGGTGAACAATGAGGTGGGCACCATTCAACCCGTGGCCGACTATGCTGCGGCGGCGCACGCCAAAAATAGTTTGATGCTTTGTGATGCGGTGCAGGCTTATGGCCGCATAGCTATACCAGAGGGGCCAGATCTGATCGCCATTTCCGCGCATAAGATTCACGGTCCAAAGGGCGTGGGTGCTTTGTGGGTGCGTGATGGTGTGGATTTGCCGCCGCTGATGCTGGGCGGGGCGCAGGAACAGGGAATGCGATCAGGCACAGTTTCGCCAGCCTTATGCGCGGGTTTTGGCGCGGCGGCGGCTCTCGCGGTAGAAAATATGGAGGCCGATGCGGCGCATGTAGCCCATTTATGGGATGTTGCATGTTCCATGCTGCCGGGCTGGCAAATCAATGGTGCGCAGGATCAGCGCTATTTTGGCAATATGAACATCCGGCGCGAAGGGGTGAATGGCCTGCGCTTAATGTCTGATGCGCGCCAAGTGGCTTTTTCGCTGGGCAGCGCCTGCGGCAGTGGTTCCGGCAAGGTCAGCCATGTGTTGCGCGCCATGGGGGTGAGTGAGCAAAATGCCCGCTCTTCCATCCGGCTTGGCTGGGGACGCTATACAACAGAGGCGGACTTGCGAGCGGGGCTGGAAATGATCCAACAGGCGGCAGCGCTGCAGGGAGTGAATTAAATGCGGGTGGTTTTTCTTCATGCCGATGGGCAGGGGCGCACCGAAGCCGAGGCTGCGGCAGGCGATATTCTGCTGGATATAGCGCAGCAACATATGATGCCGCTGGAGGGGACCTGTGAAGGGCAAATGGCTTGCTCTACTTGCCATGTCCTTGTTGATAAGGATGATTTTTCGCGGCTGCCGCCTGCGAGCGAGATGGAAGAAGATATGCTGGATCTCGCGGCAGGCGCTCGGCGGACCAGTCGATTGGCCTGTCAGATCATCTTAACCGAAGATTTGGATGGGCTTGTGGTGCAGATTCCCGCGGAAAGCCGCAATATGCAGCGAGGATGAAGGAAGTTTCATCGGCCACGCTTGCTATTTGCTGAAAGCCCCGCCATATGCGCGGCGGGAGTCGGGCGGACGTAGTCTTCGCCAACCCGGTCAGGTCCGGAAGGAAGCAGCCGTAACGAATTCGCTACGGGTCGTTCCGGCTCCCACCCCAATCTTGATATCCTGATCTTCTGCCTGATGGCCGAAATCCCCTTCGACAAGAAGCGGCGCGCGGCTTACATACGGGCGCATGAGCGATTCCGTGGATGATGATATGCCGATGAACGCGCTGGGCCTTGATGAGCCTGCGCAGCCCCAAGCTTCGGCCTCTGCCGGCCCCTATCGGGTGTTGGCCCGCAAATATCGTCCCCAGACCTTTGTCGAACTGATCGGGCAGGATGCCATGGTGCGCACGCTGGGCAATGCCATTGCGCGCGATCGGCTGGCCCATGCCTTTTTAATGACCGGGGTGCGCGGTGTCGGGAAGACATCGACGGCGCGACTGATCGCAAAGGCGCTGAACTGCATTGGCGTGGATGGGCAGGGCGGGCCGACGATAGATCCCTGCGGTGTTTGCGAACCCTGCCGCGCGATCACGGAAGGCCGCCATATCGATGTGATCGAAATGGATGCGGCCTCCAATACTGGCGTCGATGATGTGCGCGAAATTATCGAAGCGGTGCGCTATGCGGCGGTGTCGGCGCGTTATAAAATCTATATTATCGACGAAGTGCATATGCTTTCGCGCAACGCGTTTAACGCTTTGCTGAAGACGCTGGAGGAGCCGCCAGCCCATGTGAAATTCCTGTTTGCCACCACAGAGGTGAACAAAGTGCCAGTGACGGTGCTGTCGCGTTGCCAGCGTTTCGACCTGCGGCGCATCACGCCGGATATGTTGTTTGCGCATTTTGAAGCCATTTTGGAGAAAGAGGACGTTCAGGCGGATCCGGCGGCCATATGGTTGATTGCTCATGCGGCTGAAGGTTCGGTGCGTGATGGGTTATCGATCTTGGATCAGGCCATTGCCCATGCCGATCTGGACGGGGATAATTTGGTCGGTGCCGATCAGGTGCGCGAGATGTTGGGGCTTTCGGATCGCAGCACGATTGCCAATCTTTTGGCGACCGTGCTGGAAGGCGATGCGGGCGGTGCGATTGATCTGGTGCGCAATCAATATGCGCTGGGTATCGAGCCACTGGCTCTTGTGCGCGGCCTGATGGATTTGACCCATAGTGTGACACTGACGAAATTGTCGCGCTATGATGATCCAGCGATGGTGCAATCGGATCGGGAGCGTATCCAGCATTGGGCTGGCGCGATGGGCTTCGCGCCGCTGAACCGATTGTGGCAATTGCTTCTGAAAGGGCATGACGAGGTGTTGCGGGCGAACAATCCGCTGGAACATCTGGAAATGTTGCTGTTGCGTGTAACATATGCCGCGGCCATGCCAGACCCCGGAGCGCTGGCGAAATTGCTGGGGCAGGCGAATTTTGGGGCACTGGATGCAGGCCAGTTCGCATTCGTTCCTGCGTCGGTAAGCCGTGGGCCGAGGGAGGGCCAGCCAGTCACAGCGTCGGCTGTTGTGGCTGAGGCCCCGGCAGCGGACGTCCGTGCACCCATGTCCACAGATGAGGTTGGGGCGACGCAAGCGGATAGCCAAGCCTCGGGGCTCGCGCGCCCATCTTCTTCGCAAACTCCACCCTGGGAAGATGAAGCAACGGATGATGTGGTGGAGGCACCCGCAGCCGCTCTTTCGCTTGCTCCTGAGCTTGTGTCAGATGCAGAGCCTCAGCCTGCGGCGCAAATCATCTCAGCAGAGCCGCTGACGATCATGCAAATTCACCAATTGTTGGAGGTGAATGGACGCCATACTTTGGCGGGACAAGTGCATGATAATGTGCGCCTGAGCACATTGGAGCCGGGCTTGATCGTATATGAATCAGCCGAAATGTTGGATTCAGAATTCCCGCGGCGGTTGAGCGAGGCCTTGTTTGAATTGACCGGCAGTCGCTGGCAGGTTGGGGTGGATGATAAGCCGGGGCGCCCCAGTATGCGGGATATGGAATTGAAAAATCAGGCGGATCATCAAGCGCGCATTATGGAACTGCCCGTCGTAAAAGCTGCTTTTGCGGCCTTTCCGGATGCAAGTCTTGAACAGGCTGACGACAATGGGCATAGGATAAATCCATGAAATCGATTGAAGAAATGATGAAGGCTGCTCAAGAAGCAGCCGCAACCGTTCAAGCCCAGATGCAGGAAGCGCAGGCCAAGCTCGATACGATCGAGATTGAGGGTGTTTCTGGCGGCGGCTTGGTGAAAATTCGTGCGAGCGCCAAAGGCCGCATTAAAGCGATTGCCATTGATGACAGTCTGATGGTGCTGACCGAAAAGCAAATGCTGGAAGATTTGCTCGCGGCTGCTTTCAATGATGCGCGTGAAAAAGCCGATGCGGCAAGCAATGATGAAATGGGCCGCATGACCAGCGGTTTGCCGCTTCCACCGGGCTTTAAACTGCCGTTCTGACATCAACTGCGCGGCCTTTTTGTGCCGACGCTGTTATTGAACAATGCGCAAGGTGCGCCATATTGGCGTATAAATCCTTTGATGATGGGCGGCGTGCCAAGGTGGCGCCCGCCTCAGGAGCCGTAATGACGCAAATTTTTCCACTTCTGCCCCTCCGTGACATTGTGGTGTTTCCACACATGATCGTGCCACTTTTTGTCGGTCGTGATCGTTCGGTTGCGGCGCTGGAAGTCGCGATGGAGAGTGATAAGGAAATTTTCCTCGTCGCTCAGTTGGATCCGAGCCAGGATGACCCTGTTCGCGACGATCTTTATGATGTTGGCGTTATTGCCAACGTTCTCCAATTGCTGAAACTGCCTGATGGCACGGTGCGGGTGCTGGTGGAAGGCAAGAGCCGAGCTCGGCTGACGGAGCTGAAAGCCGAAGAAAAATCTGTGATGGCTGTCGTTGAGGCTGTGGAAGAAGAAGGTGAGGATGCTGACGCTACCGCAGCTTTGATGCGCACCGTGGTCGAGCAGTTCGAAGCCTATGCCAAGCTCAACAAGAAAATGCCTGCAGATGCGGCAACTCAGTTGGCCGAAATTGATGATGCTTCACGGCTGGCCGATAGCGTGGCTGGAAATTTAAATATTAAAGTGGCTGATCGACAAGCGCTGCTGGTCGAGAAAACACCGTCGAAGCGTCTTGAAATGGTGTTTGCCTTCATGGAAGGCGAATTGGGCGTGTTGCAGGTCGAAAAGAAAATTCGCGGCCGTGTGAAGCGCCAGATGGAAAAGAGCCAGCGCGAATATTATTTGAACGAGCAACTCAAAGCCATTCAGCGCGAATTGGGCAATGATAATGGCGAAGGCGGCGACGAGCTTGCCGAGTTGCAAGCCAAGATTGACGAGTTGAAGCTTTCCAAGGAAGCGAAAGCCAAGGCGCAGGCCGAAATGAAAAAGCTGCGCAGCATGGCTCCCATGTCCGCTGAAGCTACGGTTGTGCGCAATTATCTTGATACGCTGACCGGCCTGCCATGGGGCAAAAAATCGAAGCTAAAGAAAGATATCGCCAAAGCACAGGCCGTTTTGGATGATGATCATTATGCGCTGGAAAAGGTGAAGGACCGGATTGTCGAATATCTCGCCGTTCAGGCGCGCACCAATAAGCTGAAGGGGCCGATCCTGTGCCTCGTTGGTCCTCCCGGTGTGGGGAAAACCTCTTTGGGGCGCAGCATTGCCAAGGCAACTGGCCGCGAATTTGTGCGCCAATCGCTGGGCGGTGTGCGCGATGAATCGGAAATCCGGGGTCATCGCCGCACCTATATCGGATCCATGCCGGGCAAGCTGGTCAGCAACCTGAAAAAAGCCGGGACGATGAACCCGATGATCCTGCTCGATGAGATTGACAAAATGGGTCAGGATTTTCGCGGCGATCCGGCATCGGCCTTGCTGGAAGTTCTGGATCCAGAACAGAATACAAAGTTCCAAGATCATTATCTGGAAATTGACATCGATCTTTCAGACGTGATGTTTGTGACCACGGCCAATTCATTGAATCTGCCTCAGCCGCTGCTGGACCGGATGGAAATCATTCGTCTGGAAGGCTATACGGAAGATGAGAAGGTCGAGATTGCCAAGCGCCACTTGATCGACAAACAGATTGAGATGCACGGCCTGAAAAAGGGCGAGTTTGAGCTGACCGAGGAGGGTCTGCGTGACCTGATCCGTTATTATACGCGCGAAGCGGGCGTGCGAACGCTGGAACGCGAAATCGCGCGCCTCGCGCGCAAGGCGTTGCGCAAAATTTTGGAAGGCAAGGCGACGAATATCGTTGTGACGCCGGACAATCTGTCTGAATTTGCGGGCATTCGAAAATTCCGCCACGGTGTTTCAGATCGCGAAGATCAGGTTGGCGCGGTGACGGGCTTGGCTTGGACTGAAGTAGGCGGCGAGCTGCTGGCGATTGAAGCTGTGACGGTGGCCGGCAAGGGTCAGATCCGGACGACTGGTAAGCTTGGCGATGTGATGCAGGAATCGGTGCAGGCGGCGCTGTCCTTTGTGAAGGCCCGTGCACCGGCTTATGGTATCAAGCCCAGCCTGTTTGCGCGCAAGGATATTCATATCCACTTGCCCGAAGGCGCGGTGCCCAAAGATGGTCCATCGGCCGGCATCGGCATGGTGACGGCGATGGTATCGACGCTCACTGGCGTGGCCGTTCGTAGCGATGTCGCCATGACAGGCGAAGTGACGCTGCGGGGACGCGTGCTCGCCATTGGCGGCTTGAAAGAGAAATTGCTGGCTGCGCTGCGGGGCGGTATCACCACCGTGTTCATCCCCGAGGAAAATGAGAAGGATCTCGCTGACATTCCCGCTAAGGTTACTGAAAGCTTAACGATTATCCCAGTGTCCCATGTCGATGAAGTTTTAGAGGCCGCGCTCGTCAGCCCTTTGGCGCCAATTGAATGGACGGAAGCGGACGAATTGGCGGCTTCCCCTGTTCCGGGCGTGGCGCGGGACGGGGAGTCGTTCATCCGGCATTGACGCGCAGAGATGGTTAAGAATGGCTCGGGAACGAAAAACGACGGACATTGGTCGCAAAAAGCGCCTTTATTCGTCGTTTTCACCGTTTTTTCTTTTGACAAGGCCAAGTGAAACGGCGTTAGTGAGTGCTCCATGGCTCGTCCATGAATCACTTATCTAACCAATGCAGGGGTTCCTTAGGCATGAACAAACAAGATCTGATCGCCGCTGTCGCTGAATCAAGCGGCCTGACCAAGGGCGATGCCGGCAAGGCTGTGGAAGCTGTGTTTGAGGCGATCACTTCTTCGCTGAAGAATGGCGACGAAGTCCGCTTGGTTGGCTTTGGCACCTTTGCTGTGACCCAGCGCAAGGCGTCGACCGGCCGCAACCCACGCACCGGTGAAACGATGACCATCGAAGCCTCCAACCAGCCAAAATTCAAGGCTGGTAAGGCGCTTAAGGACGCCGTCAACTAAGTTTGATTGCTTCTGCTTTGAATAAAGGTCGGGCCATGGCGCAAGCTGTGGCCCGATTTTTTTTGGGAAATGACGGTTTTTGAAAATAGGGCGTTGCAATCAGCAGCATAGCCGCTATGGCTCGCCTGAGCATTCGTGATGAGCGGTCGAACTTTCCTCTATGGACCGGCTGAACAGGCAACGGATGGGCGCGTAGCTCAGCGGTAGAGCACACCCTTCACACGGGTGGGGTCACAGGTTCAATCCCTGTCGCGCCCACCATCAAATCCTTGAAATTGCATAGTTTTTGATGGTTCAGGCCAATTGGCTTTGTACGCGAAAATGCAGAACATGACGCGAACATGTGATGCAAAAGCCGTTCGTTCTCATATAGGGTCTATATAGGTTGCAATGGTAACCAGCTGCGCGGAATGACGGCCATTTTATGCCAGCTTTACGAGGTTTGGTTATGGCCTCTACCTTTGCTCAGGCATGGTCTGCGCTGGAGGTCATGCGCAGGCATCCCTTCGGCACAGCAATAAACGAAATGGAAGACGAAAGTGGGCGACGAAACATTTTGTTTCGCCGCCCACTTTGTTATGGTGAGGGAGAATTAGAAGCCGAAGGCTACACCAACGCGCCCACCGGTCGAACCGCGAACGGTTGAGCCAGCAAAGCCGCCGTTGAAATAGACCCGTTCTGAAGCCCGGAAAGTGATATTTCCGGCAAAGCCCTGTTCGCCGCGATAGGTGGCCAGGTTGAAGTTCACCGAAACGCTGCTGTCTGGAACGATCATCGCGCCGCCCAGAGCGATTGCTGCAGCAACACCGCCATTTGCACGACGATTTTGAAGTTCCATTTGTTGCGACAGATCTACAACGGTGGTTTCAAGATTGGCGATCCGGCCCCCATGTTGGGTCAATGTGCTGTCAATTGCTGCAATCGCACTGCCGACATCGTTGAAGGCTGATCCTTGAACGGAATAGGTTGGCGCCGATATGCTGCCGTCGGTGACATCATATAATGCTCCGCCGCCTAAAGCCGCTGCGGTTGCCTGACCAAGCGCAATATTATAGTCGATTGCTGTGTCAGCCGTTGCTTGAGCGGCTGCAGCATTGATGATGCCTTGATCCGCGGTTGCTTGAGCGCCAGCAGCATTGATCATGGCTTGATCGGCCGTTGCCTGAGCGCCGGCGGCATTGATGATGCCTTGATCCGCGGTTGCTTGAGCACCAGCAGCATTGATGATGGCTTGATCGGCCGTTGCCTGAGCACCGGCGGCATTGATGATGCCTTGATCTGCGGTTGCTTGAGCGCCAGCAGCATCGATGATGGCTTGATCGGCCGTTGCTTGAGCACCGGCGGCATTGATGATGCCTTGATCTGCGGTTGCTTGAGCGCCAGCAGCATCGATGATGGCTTGATCGGCCGTTGCCTGAGCACCGGCGGCATTGATGATGCCTTGATCTGCGGTAGACTGAGCTGCAGCCGCGTCTGCTAGGGCCTGCGTGGCGTCATTTTGCGCGCCATTTGCGGTTGTCTGTGCATTGTTCGCTGCGGTCTGCGCATTGTTCGCAGCGGTCTGTGCGTTGCCGGCTGCAGTTTGGGCGTTATTGGCCGTGGTTTGTGCACCTGCCGCGTCCGCTAGGGCTTGTGTAGCGTCAGTTTGAGCGTCATTTGCAGTAGTCTGCGCGTTGCTGGCTGCAGTTTGGGCATTATTGGCCGTAGTTTGTGCACCTGCCGCGTCTGCTAGGGCTTGTGTAGCATCGGTTTGCGCACCATTTGCCGTATTTTGTGCATTATTCGCTGCGGTCTGCGCATTGTTCGCAGCGGTCTGTGCGTTGCCGGCTGCAGTTTGGGCGTTATTGGCCGTGGTTTGTGCAGCTGCTGCGTCCGCTAGGGCTTGTGTAGCGTCAGTTTGAGCGTCATTTGCAGTAGTCTGCGCGTTGCTGGCTGCAGTTTGTGCACCTGCTGCGTCTGCCAGGGCTTGTGTAGCATCGGTTTGCGCGCCATTTGCCGTATTTTGTGCATTATTCGCTGCGGTCTGCGCATTGTTCGCAGTGGCCTGTGCGTTGCCGGCTGCAGTTTGGGCGTTATTGGCCGTAGTTTGTGCACCTGCTGCGTTCGCTAGGGCCTGCGTGGCGTCAGTTTGCGCGCCATTTGCAGTGTTTTGTGCATTGTTGGCTGCGGCCTGAGCGTTATTGGCTGCTGCCTGTGCATTTGATATCTGGGTGTCTTGGCTGATATCATAGGTAGTTTGCCCAATGGCTGATTGAGAGTATACTGATAAAAGTGCTATGCTTGAAATAGAAGAAATATATTTTAGCTTATTCATCGCTCTTCCCCAAGGTGTTTGAAGTATAAAATCTGTCTGCAGCGATGTTTTCATAGAGATGAATTTTGATTGGTCTGTGACGTAGATCACATCTGTGAGACTAAATGCCATTCAGACGGCGATAATCGCGAATAAATTTCAGAACGATGAATATATTGAGATTGTCTATCACGGCCCTGCCGCTATCTTAATTTCCGTTGCATGGCCGCCTTTGCCTAGGCGGTGGCTTGCGGGCCGTGTTGCTTGTGCTGCCCTCAGTTCGTATCGTGCCAGCTAGCCGCGCTGGGCTTTCTTCCTGAGGGCTAGTTGCGACTCAATCGTAGAGACCGGAAAAATTGGTGGGATTCTCGTTTATGAAAATAGTGAGTAAACGACGCCCTTTTCTTTTAGGAATGTTCTTCGGTGCCGCATTGTCGATTACCAGCGCTGGCGTTTCCATGTTGCTTTCTGACAAGCCTGAAGCCCAATATCTTAGGGTGATGGATGACAGTTTCGATTATATTCTAGGCTCGAACTCCGTGCGAGAGGACGGCCCCTGAGTCCGCGATTGATCAGAAATTGTAAGATTGAGCAGTTCGTAACAGACACTGCGCAACCAGATTATGCGGGGTCGTCATTCGTAAAAATTGACGGAATGCCAATCCAATTTTATATATCTAGAGCAGCATTGAATTCACACCAGCGCTAAAGCGCCATTCCGCTTTCCACTCCAAAAGAGGTGTTCAAAAAATTATGGTGGAACGCATTTTTGTGGGGGGATAAGCCTAGTCTTGATGGGCGGCTATGTTCGGCCTTTGCGATCAATCAAGATCGATGTTCAGATTGATATGGTCGTGCTTCAGGGCCGCAATCGCTAGGATGATGCAAAATATTGCGGCCAGCCAGATGGCATATTGCCCCTGCCAAGCATGGGCCGCGGCGCCGAGGCTGGCGCCCGATAAAAGTCCGAGCCACAGCCTTAAATAGGGGCGCCATTGATTGTCCGGTTCACCCAGCAACTTGCCAGCCAATCGCTGACCAAATTTCACCAGCGTGCCGGTCATATAAGTGACGCCGATGCTGACCTCGCCTTCCCGAACAAACACATTATTGGCCGCGCCCATAGCAATTGCCATCATGGATACCGCGATGATGGTCATTTGCGCCACCGCAGCAGCCGCAGCGATGGTCAAGCAGGCCGCCATGAAGAACAGAACAGAGGCGGACGGGCGAGCAGAATTGAAATGGCGGATGGTTCGCCCCAGCATCACGCCGATAACGAAGAGCAGAATGACGGCCAAGGGCGTCGCGGCGACCAGTTTTAGCGGGTTGTGAATGATACCAACAGCAAAAAGGGTGGAGTTTCCGCTCATGAAGGAGACAAAGAAGCGGCCGACAACCAAGAAGCCCAGTGCATCTGTAAATCCAGCAAGAGCTGCCATCCCAATTGCCAGTTTCTGAGTAGAGGCATTGTGAATATGCATGATGGGAAAGCCTTTGCCAGCTATGAAGATTGAGGAATATCCTGACGACTGATCTTTATCATGGCACAGAAGGCATTTGGCGGCATTAATATCTGCGCTGGCTGGCAGGGTGGATGGGTTGAAGGAGATCACTTCACAAGAAAAAGTCAGAAGGGCGGCGGGGACCACCACTCGTCTGCTGCGCTATGCTTTTCTCTTATATTGTGGGCCGTCTCCGGTGCTGGGTGGCAAAGCCTCGCCAAGCTAAGCGGATTTGCTCTATGGTAACCCAATTGGCTATGGCGCGATTTTCGCGGCGGGCCTAATGGATCATAAATGCCTGATTGAGGCGTGTTTTAAGGAGAATGTCCTTGGCGAATCCGGTCCATTATGAAGATCAATATCTGGAACTGATGCGCCGGATTTGGACCGAGGGTGACGAACGCATGGATCGCACCGGTGTGGGGACACGATCTTTATTTGGTGAGACGCTGCGTTTTTCTCTGCTGGATGATGCTGTTCCCTTGCTGACCACCAAAAGGGTTTTTTGGAAAACGGCCGTGCGTGAAATGCTGTGGTTTCTAAGCGGCAACACCAATATTCGTCCTTTGTTGCAGCAAGGGGTTCGGATTTGGTCGGAATGGCCGCATCAGACCTATTGTCAGCAAAGTGGCGACGCCATGGCGTTGGAAGATTTTGAACGCAGGATCATCGAAGACGCGGAATTTGCTGACGCTTGGGGGGGCTTGGGGCCGGTCTATGGCTATCAATGGGTGAATTGGCCTCGCTATGAAGAGGCTGGAGCCGGCCTATATCGCCGCGCCGCACAGGGCCATAATCAAATCGCCGAGCTGATTCACAATCTCAAAACCAATCCGGGATCGCGCCGTCATATTTTTACTGGTTGGAACGTCGCAGATCTCGATCAAATGGCACTTCCGCCCTGTCATATGACCTATCAATTCCATGTGCGGAGCGATGGCGGTCTTTCCTGCATGTTGTTTCAACGCTCTTGCGATCTGGGGCTGGGCTTTGCGTTTAACGTGTTTGAAGCTGCGCTGCTGACCCGCATGATTGCGGACCAATGCGGGCTTCATGCGCATGAATTGATTTGGACAGGCGGCGACGTGCATTTATATCTCAATCACGAGGCATTGGTGACCGAGCAGTTGAGCCGATCGCCCTCCGGCGCGCCCAAGCTGAAATTAAAGCGGCAGGCACCTGATATTTTCTCTTACGAGTTCAGTGATTTCGAGGTCGAATCCTATCATCCCATGGCGCATATTCCCGCGCCAGTGGCGATCTGACACCCTATAGGGAATGGCTTGAAGTTGAGTAATAAAATGTCATAGTGTTGATATATAAATACTAGCGATGATTCGCTTGGGAGTGGAGCCATGACAGAAAGGTCGCCTGATCCGCCTTTTCCGGTTCGCAATTTGCCGCCTCTGGCCTTGCATGTTCCTGAACCGCCTTATCGCCCCGGCGATACCCCCGATTTTGGTGATATTGATATTCCAGCCGTGGACAGTCTGCCCAAGCCAGCAGAGGGCGCGGCTCCCAAGGGTATGCGCGATCTGGCCTATGGTCTGATCCGTGTGCTTGACTGGGATGGACAGGCCTTAGGCTCTTGGAATCCACGCATCGGCAACGATGCTTTGATGAAAATGCTGCGGTCAATGATGTTGCTCCGAGCGTTTGATAACCGGATGTTCCGCGCCCAGCGGCAGGGCAAAACCAGCTTTTATATGAAAGCTACGGGTGAAGAAGCCGTCAGCATTGCATCAACAATGGCGTTGGATCGCCGCGATATGTGCTTTCCCAGCTATCGGCAGCAAGGCATTTTGATCGCAAGAGATTATCCGATGGTTCAGATGATGAACCAGATTTATTCCAATCGGGGTGATCATCTTTTGGGCCGGCAACTGCCAGTGATGTATTCGGCGCCCGATTATGGTTTTTTCAGCATCTCTGGCAATTTGGCGACACAATATCCCCAAGCGGTGGGCTGGGCCATGGCATCGGCTGTGCGAGGAGACAGCCGCATCGCATCGGCCTGGTGCGGCGAAGGGTCATCAGCAGAAGGTGATTTCCATTCCGCTTTGATATTCGCGACAGTTTATAATGCGCCGGTTATTTTTAATGTTGTTAATAATCAATGGGCTATATCAAGCTTCTCAGGATTTGCTGGAGGTGAGCGAACGACCTTCGCGGCGCGCGCTGTTGGCTATGGCATCGCTGGACTAAGAGTGGATGGCAATGATGCGCTGGCCGTTTATGCCGCCACCCAATGGGCAGCCGATCGGGCACGAGCCAATATGGGGCCGACATTGATTGAGCATTTCACCTATCGGTCCGAAGGGCATAGCACATCGGATGATCCAGGTGCTTATCGGGCAGCAGCGGAGGCATCCTCATGGCCGCTGGGCGACCCGATTGATCGCTTGCGAAACCATATGGAGCGGCAAGGCATTTGGAATGAAGAGAGGCACGAAAACCTGCGCGCTGAATTAGAAGATTTGGTAAAAGTGACCCAGAAGCAATCAGAAAAGCTTGGTATTTTGGGTCATGGTTTGCAGCATCCGTTTGAAACAATGTTTGATGATGTGTTCGAGGAATTGCCATGGCATCTGAAAGAACAGCGCGATCAGATGTTGACCGAACAGGAAGCAAAATTCGGGCCGAATTGGAAACCGGAATGAGCGCAGTCGTCACCCGAAAAATGAACATGATCGAGGCGATTAACGATGCGCTGGATATTATGTTGGCCCGCGATGCGGATGTGATCGTGATGGGTGAAGATGTTGGCTATTTTGGCGGTGTTTTTCGGGCGACGGCTGGCCTTCAGGCCAGACATGGCACCAATCGAGTTTTTGACACGCCAATCAATGAATGCGGCATTATCGGCGTGGCCATTGGCATGGGGGCTTATGGGCTGAGGCCGGTGCCGGAAATCCAGTTCGCCGATTATATTTATCCGGGCTTGGATCAGTTGGTAAGCGAGGCTGCGCGCTTGCGCTATCGCTCCGCGGCTGATTTCATCTGCCCGATGACGGTACGGACGCCCTTTGGAGGCGGCATCTTTGGTGGGCAAACCCACAGCCAGTCACCTGAAAGCATTATGACGCATATTTGTGGTGTGAAAACCGTGATTCCATCGACGCCTTATGATGCGAAAGGTCTGCTGATCGCGGCGATTGAAGATAATGATCCGGTGGTTTTTCTGGAACCAAAACGCATTTATAATGGGCCATTTAGCGGCTATTATGATCGCCCTGTCGAGCCTTGGGCGCGTCATGCGGAAAGCGATGTTCCAGCGGATTATTATCGTATTGATCTGGGCAAAGCGCAGTTGATCCGCGCGGGTGAAGCGGTGACCGTGCTGGTCTATGGAACCATGGTGCATGTTACCAAAACAATAGTTGCTGAAACGGGCATTGATGCCGAGATTTTAGACCTGCGATCCTTATTGCCGCTAGACATGGAAGCGATTGAAAAATCGGTTCAGAAAACAGGACGTTGCCTCATCATCCATGAAGCAACCCGCACATCAGGCTTTGGCGCTGAACTGTCAGCCTTGGTGCAGGAGCGCTGTTTTTATCATCTGGAGGCGCCGATTGAGCGGGTCACCGGCTTTGATACACCTTACCCCCATAGTCTGGAATGGGCCTATTTCCCCGGACCCGTGCGCATCGCCACCGCTCTTAAAAAAATTCTGAAGGATTAAGCTTATGTCGCTCTATTCCTTTCGCCTTCCTGATATTGGTGAGGGTATCGCCGAAGCGGAGATTGTGGCGTGGCACGTTGCGGTTGGTGACCGGATAAAGGAAGATGCGCCGCTTGCGGATATGATGACGGACAAGGCGACGGTTGAAATGGAATCGCCGGTTGCCGGGGTGGTGGTGAAATTGGCTGGCGCTGTTGGGGATATGGTCGCGATTGGCGCCCCCTTGGCGATTATAGAAACGGAGAGTGAAGTCGAAGGTCGCACGGATGCCGATCATTCGCTGATAATCGAACCTGCATCAGCGGCGAGCGCAAGGGAGGTGGGAGCGGGGATATCGCCAGATCTTGTTGAGCCTTCGCCTGCGCCTGTGAGTGCTGGCACGTCAGCTTCGGCGGAACAAGACGCCAGCCCTCAGGGCCAGCCCCGGCCGATATTGGCATCACCAGCGGTTCGTGCTCGGGCGCGGGATATGGGCATAGATTTGGCGGATGTGATCACGGAGGGTGATCGAATACGCCATGCCGATCTTGATGCCTTTTTGCGCTATCATGCTGGGCAAGGCTATCTTTCGCCGCAAGGGGTGGCGCTGAAGCCGGATCAGCAGATTAAAATTGTTGGATTGCGCCGGAAAATTGCGGAAAATATGGCAGCTGCAAAGCGTGCCATTCCGCATTTCACCTATGTTGAAGAAATCGATGTAACCGCATTGGAGGCTTTGCGCGGCGATCTTAATGATACGCGCGGCGAGCGGCCGAAGCTGACGGTGCTGCCGCTGTTGATTGCCGCCCTGTGCCGCGCTTTGCCGGACTTTCCAATGATCAATGCGCGCTATGATGATGAGGCTGGCGTTGTGACCCAATATGGTGCCGTTCATTTGGGCATAGCGACGCAAACCCAATCCGGCTTGATGGTGCCCGTGATCCGGGATGCCCAGAGCTTGAACATCTGGCAGTTGGCCAATGAAGTGAAGCGCTTATCAGAGGCGGCGCGGAACGGAAAAATTACGCCGCGGGAATTAAATGGCGGAACCTTAACTCTAACCTCGCTTGGCCCGCTGGGCGGTATTTCCACCACCCCCGTCATCAACCGCCCGGAAGTGGCCATCATTGGCCCGAATAAAATCATGGAGCGGGCCGTTTTTTCGCAAAATGCCTATGGCGTCGAAGACATTCGCAAGGCGAAGGTGATGAACCTATCGATCAGTTGTGACCATAGGGTAATTGATGGATGGGATGCGGCGAATTTTGTGCAAGCCGTAAAAGCATTGCTCGAAAAGCCTGTCCAGCTTTTCCACAGCTGAAATCAGTCCTTCCCTGGTGTGAGCTGATCTTTCTTCATTCACTGGCACCATCTCGCTTCCAGTCCTATGAAGCGCTTGCTGATAGGGCATGAGGAGCGGCTAATTGGGCGAGCAGGAAGAGGGCGGATATCCCCAAAGGCGAGAGGCGCATTTCGCGCGGATAGAGGATGATGACCTGCGCCGGGATCGTTTGCTGGCAGCGCTTGCCTTGATCGTGGGGGCGGCCTTTTTTCTGGGCCTGCCTTTTGCGCTGCAGGCGGGCATGGAATTTTTCATGCCGTTGACCGCAGCCTTGGTGATCTCCATCGCTTTGGTTCCGCTTTTGGAATGGCTGGAAAGGCGCAGATTTCCATCTGCTGTTGCGGCTTTCTTATCGACCTTAGCCTTTTTGGTTTTGATGAACATCGCTCTGGCCGTGATTGTGATACCGGCCAGCAGTTGGTTTGCGCTGATCCCCAACACGGTGCCGCGTATTCAACGTAATTTGGCGCCGCTGATTGATTTCTATGCTTCATTACAAGAATTTATTGATCGAACTTTAACTTCCATCGCTGTCGAGACAGAGGCCACCGCACAGGCTGTTGCGGCAACCGCACCAACCTCGGTCGTGGATTATTTTTTGTCGGCGGCACCATCGGCGGCGATCAGATTATTTTTTGCCATATTGGTGATTTTCTTTTTTCTGGCTGGGTGGACGCGCCTGCGCAAGCGGGCGATCCGCCGCAGGGGCAGTTTCGATAGTGCCATGCAGACGGCGCGCGTCATTCAGGATGTGGTGGACGTCACAGCCAATTATCTGGCAACCATCACCATCATCAACGGCGTGCTGGGCCTGAGTATGGCTTTGCTGTTGTGGATGCTTGGCATGCCATCCCCCTTCATGTGGGGCGGGATTGTGATGCTGTGCAATTTCGTGCCCTATTTTGGGCCGATTGTTGCATCGATTCTCTTGGGCCTTGGCGGTCTGATGACATTTGACGCTGTGGGCTATGCTTTGATGCCAGCCTTGATCTTCATTATCGTTCACACGGTCGAGGCCAATATCTTAACTCCGGTGATATTGGGCCGTCGGCTGACGATCAATCCCTTGCTTATTCTGGTGTCTCTCAGCTTTTGGAGCTGGGTGTGGGGCACCGCTGGTGCCCTGTTGGCGGTGCCCTTATTATTGATATTCCAGACGATTCTTCGCTCTACCGGAACGCCGGACTTTGCCGGTTTTCTTTTTGAGCGGGGGACTTTGACGGGTGCAGATATTGGGCGCAACCATAGTGATGAGACGGATTTATCAAAGTGAGAGTTGACAGGTGAGGACGGTCCGCTTAGAGGCGCCTTCACCACGCGAAAGCGGGTGTAGCTCAGTTGGTTAGAGCGCCGGCCTGTCACGCCGGAGGTCGCGGGTTCGAGTCCCGTCACTCGCGCCACTCCTGATATTGATCGGGGTGGCGCCATAGCTTCGACATTTCACATTTCTGATGAGCAATGATCTTCTGTTCCGGCAGAGAGGCGATCTTTTATGCATATTATGCAAAAATTGACTGCCTTTATTGGCTTGGGCGATAATTTTACCGCTAAGTTCATCATAATCAGTTATTTTTCTGGAAAATGTAAAAGGATCGTTGACAGAAATAGTGCAGCCGCTTAGGGCCCTCTCAGCACGCGAAAGCGGGTGTAGCTCAGTTGGTTAGAGCGCCGGCCTGTCACGCCGGAGGTCGCGGGTTCGAGTCCCGTCACTCGCGCCATTCCTGATCCTGAACAGGGTGGCGCCAAGAGCGCAAATAGGCTGTGCATTCCATTTAGAACGTGCATGTAATAAAATATTAACGATCATGTCGCGCGCTATCGGTTGGCGCGCCCAATATGCTCTTGCATCCTTCTTTTAGCGGGCCGCCATTGTGCTTGCCTTGCAGAATGGCGGCGGGAGAGGGTGGCGCATCATGTGCGCCAGCGGCCCAATTCCATCCAGCGCAACAAGGGCTTAAGCGGTGTGATCCAAATGACCCCGGTGATGAGGTAGAATAAAGCTTGCGCTAATATCGGCCAACGCCCCACCCAAGGAGACAGGCTGCCAATGGCGAAGGCCCAAAGGGCGATGAGCAGCAGGATGAGGAACATTCCGGCTGGCTTGCGCCAACTTGGCTGTGGGTTGTCATGATGGTCAGGCTTCATGGAGACGCTTTCCGTAAAATATCATTTCCTGTTCGGTCAGAATGGCGTCTAGCGCCATATCGGTCGGTTCAAGCGGGGCGTGATCCACCTCTTGAACGGACCATGCAATTCCGATCCGTAAGGCATTGGGGTGTTTTGAAAAATATCGATCATAATGGCCGCCGCCCTGACCCAATCTGCCGCCATAGCGATCAAAGCCGAGCAAGGGGCACAGGATAATATCGGGCGTGGCTGGGCTGTTTTGAGCCAGTGGTTGCGGGGTGCGCCATGGGCCATGCTCAAGCGGCTGGTCTGGTCTCCACAGCCGAAAGCTGAGATGTTCATCGCGCTGTGCGTGGAAGGGTAGGGCGATATGATCGGCGTCTACATAGCTGGTGAGAAGAGGCAAAATATCTGGCTCACCGCCAACCGACGCATAGCCGCTGACGATCGGCGTGCCGCGACGAAACAGATCGTCCAAAGCTTCTGGCAGCGAACGAAAAGCCGCAAGGGCCGCCATAGCGTCCAGATTGGCTGAAAAATGGCGCCGACGAAAGCGCAGTTTCGCGCGCATCTGCGCTTTGATGGCGCGAAGATCGCTGGATCCGGTCATATCTTGTCTGTGAAAGTTTGCCTTGCGTCTGTCTAGGGCTGTTCGATCATTATTGTGCTGGATGCTGCAAGGGGTTGGCGGGACCACCATGGGTCGTTTTCCGGAAGATCCTCTGACGCCAGTAACGTCAGGTGGGGGCCATGTGCGTCGGACCAGGGTCCGGGCAGGGATAGCTCCCTTGGATAGATGTATCGCCTCAGGGATTTTCACAACGGCGCGTGCCGGGCAGTTCCCGCCGCGACTTATGTAGGAAGGATAGGCGCTTCGCTCAAGCCCTTAAACGGTCAGGGGCAGTCGAAATAAGACCCGAAGCGCAGCTCAGGTGAGTTGTTCAAACTGATCAGCAAGCTTTTCGATGCGATCTGCAATTTGCGCTAGTGCGCTGCTATGTTGGGAGGAGGCCTGTTGAGAGGAGTGGTTCGCGAGAGAGGCTTGTTGCGCTGCGGCAGCTTCCGCGGCCTCGACGGCCTTTTCGAGCCACTCGCGCTGCTCTGCCTTCACCAATTCCAGCGCTTTTACCTGCTTTTCGGCTTCCGCCAGCGCCGCCATCAATTCCTGTTCACGCGCTTTGCTTGCAATGGCTTCCGCACGAAGCGCGTCTTTTTCGGGATCGGCTTTGGGTGTGGTGGATCGGGCCTCTTGCAGGTCATCCGCCAGCACCAAGGCGGCATAGAGAAATTGCCGCACCTCGGTCGTGCCCACAATTTTGCGGGCTTTCTCATCGACCACAGAGCCAAGGCTGATCAATCGCTCTTCTTGCCCATCAGAACAATTGACGTCGTAAAAACGGCCAGCAATGCTCAAGCGTACATCAGCCATGATCAGCCTCCGATATCAAGCGGTCCAATTCCTGGATCACCGCAATCACTTCTTGACGAAGTAGAGCGTGATCCTCTGGGGATGGTGCGGCGGATCCGCGCGCGTCTGCGATACCAAGCGGCAGTTCGGGCGCGCGACTCAGCACAAGGGATAATGCGTTTTCAATGCGTCCAAGCGCATGTTCAATCCGGCCAATGGCCAGGATGGATTCATCGGGGGCGAGTTCCATTTTTTCGGCCTAGCAGTGACTTCGCGCCTTAGCAATGACAGGAATGTGGCAGAATACAGGCTTTTTATGCCACAAGCGGTTGACTCCTGCTGCCATCGCGCCAAAGGGCTGTCGCAACCAACGGGTGCCGTCCCGAGCGGCGCCTTCATGCAGCCCAGCTATGACCGGGGGAATCAATGACACTGCCCGAACGCCAGCTTGCAAACGCTATCCGCGCGCTTGCTATGGACGCCGTACAAGCCGCCAATAGTGGCCATCCCGGTATGCCGATGGGCATGGCCGATGTCGCGACTGTGCTATATTCTGATTATCTGAAATTTGATCCCAGCGAACCCAAATGGGCTGATCGCGACCGATTCGTTTTGTCGGCGGGCCATGGTTCAATGCTGGCCTATGCCACATTGCATCTGGCGGGCTATGCGCGCCCGACCATCGAAGACATTAAAAACTTCCGCCAAATTAACAGCCCTTGCGCGGGCCATCCCGAAAATTTTGAGCTGGAAGGTGTGGAAACCACCACCGGTCCATTAGGGCAGGGCATTGCCACCGCTGTTGGCATGGCGATGGCCGAACGGCATTTGAACGCCAGCTATGGCGATGATCTGGTGGATCACCGCACATGGGTGATCGCGGGCGATGGCTGCTTGATGGAGGGCATCAACCACGAAGCCATTGGTCTGGCAGGTCACCTTGGCCTTGGCCGCTTGATCGTGCTGTGGGACGATAACCGCATCACCATTGATGGTTCGACCGATTTGTCGACCAGCGAAGATGTGCAAGCCCGTTACCGCGCCACCAATTGGCATGTTGTGGCCTGCGATGGTCATGACGCTGCGGACATTCGCCGCGCGATTGATGAAGCTTTGGCGGATCCGCGCCCGTCGTTGGTCGCCTGCCGCACGGTTATCGGCTATGGCTCGCCCAACAAGCAGGGCACGTCGGCAACCCACGGCGCGCCTTTGGGCGCCGATGAAATCGCGGCAACACGCAGCGAATTGGGTTGGACGTCCGAAGCCTTTGTGGTGCCTGCGGATGTGCAGGCCGCTTGGGCTGGCTTTGGTGAACGCGGCAAAGCGGCGCACGCTGAATGGAAAGCCCGTTTGGCGTCGGCTGACCAAAAGGCGGCCTTTGAAGCGCAGCTTGCCGGCGATGTTAGCCCGGGCGAAAATTTCAAGGCGTATCTGGCGGATATCACCGCGAACAAGCCCAATGTGGCAACGCGCAAAGCATCGGAAAATGCGCTGGGGGCATTGACCGCCGATATCGCATCGATGATTGGCGGCAGCGCCGATTTGACCGGTTCGAACAACACTAAAACCAAATCAACCACGCCATTCAGCAAGGATGATTATTCGGGCCGCTATGTCTATTATGGCATTCGCGAATTTGGTATGTCGGCGGCGATGAACGGTATGGCCCTGCATGGCGGTATCATTCCATATGGCGGCACTTTCCTTGTGTTCTCCGACTATTGCCGTGGTGCGATCCGTTTGTCGGCATTGCAGCAGCAGCGCGTTGTCTATGTGATGACGCATGACAGCATCGGCTTGGGCGAAGATGGCCCAACCCACCAGCCCATCGAGCATATCCAATCACTGCGTGCGATGCCGAACCTGTTGGTGATGCGTCCCGCCGATGCGGTGGAAACCGCCGAATGCTGGGCCATTGCGCTGGAACAAAAAGATCGTCCGACCTTGCTGGCTTTGACCCGTCAAAACCTGCCTGCGTTCCGCGATGACGCCAGCGTCAACCTGTCGGCCAAGGGGGCATACCGCGTGAAGGCCGCTGGCGCAGACCGCAAGGTCGTGTTGCTTGGAACGGGTTCGGAAGTGTCGCTGGCCCGCGAAGTCGCAGAGAAGTTGGAAGCCGCTGGCATTGGCGCGGATGTGGTGTCTATGGTATCGACCGAATTGTTCGACGAACAAGATGGTGCCTATCAAGCCGATATCCTGCCGCGTGACGCGCTGATCGTATCGATCGAAGCGGGCACGACCTTTGGTTGGGAACGCTATACGGGCCGTGATGGTCTGCGCTTCGGCATTGACAGCTTTGGCGCTTCGGCCCCGATTGACGATCTTTACCGTCATTTCGGTCTGACGGTTGATGGAATTGTTCCGCAAATTCTGGCGAAGGTCGGCGCATAATCAGCCGGCCTTTGGTCCAACCCTCCCTCAGTGAAAGGATTTTATCGAAATGGCAGTAAAAGTCGCAATTAACGGTTTTGGCCGCATTGGTCGTCTGGTCGCACGCGCAATTTTGGAACGCCCCGATTGCGGTCTGGAACTGGTCGCGATCAACGATCTGGCTGATGCGAAAGCCAATGCGCTGCTGTTCAAGCGCGATAGCGTTCATGGCGCATTCCCCGGCGACGTTTCAGCCGAAGGTGATGTGCTGACGATCAATGGCAAGCAAATCCGCGTCACCGCAGAGCGTGATCCCGCCAATCTGCCCCATGCGGAATTGGGCGTGGATATTGCTCTGGAATGCACCGGCTTTTTCGCTGACCGCGAAAGCGCAGGCAAGCATCTGACCGCTGGCGCCAAGCGCGTGCTGATCTCGGCGCCTGCCAAGGGCGTGGATCTGACGGTTGTTTATGGTGTGAACCATGACAAGCTGACCGGTGAACACACCATCGTATCCAACGCATCCTGCACCACCAACTGCTTGGCTCCCGTTGCCAAGGTGCTGAACGATGCCATCGGCATCGAGCGCGGCCTGATGACCACCGTTCATGCTTATACCAATGATCAGAAAATCCTTGATCAGATCCACACCGATATGCGCCGCGCCCGCGCTGCTGGCATGTCGATGATCCCAACCACCACCGGTGCAGCCCGCGCGGTTGGCGAAGTGTTGCCGGAACTGAAGGGCAAGCTGGATGGTTCGGCCATTCGCGTTCCCACTCCGAACGTCAGCCTCGTCGATCTGACCTTCACGCCAGCACGTGACACGAGCGTGGAAGAAGTGAACAAGCTGCTGAAGGATGCTTCGGAAGGCGCGATGAAGGGCGTGCTCGCATTTTCGGACGAACCGCTGGTTTCGATCGATTATAACCATTGCCCAGCTTCGTCGACTGTCGACAGCCTCGAAACGTCGGTGCTGGAAGGCAAGCTGGTTCGCGTGCTCAGCTGGTATGACAATGAGTGGGGCTTCTCGAACCGCATGGTCGACACCGCAGGTGTGATCGCCAAGCTGATCTAAGATCGGCAAAGATTATCGGCGCTGCCCTTCGATGCTCTTTTGAGTGCCGGAGGGCAGCGTTATATCAGGACCTGCTTTGGTTTCTTTGAAAACGGATCAATATCATGGCTAGCTTTAAGACCCTCGACGACATTGGTGATGTGCATGGAAAGCGCGTGTTGGTGCGCGTGGATCTGAACGTGCCGATGAACGACGGAGCGGTCGCGGACGATACCCGCATCCGTGCAGCGATGCCAACGATCAAGGAACTGGCCGATAAGGGTGCTATCGTCCTGTTGTTGGCGCATTTCGGTCGCCCAAAGGGCGCAAAAGACCCGAAACAATCGCTCAGCTTGGTTGTCGGCGGTGTCGAAGATGTGCTGGGCCATAATGTGATGTTCATTCCCGAATGTGTTGGGGAAGGCGCGAAAGCTGGTGTTGCGGTTCTGGCCGCAGGTGATGTTGCGATTATGGAAAATACGCGCTTCAATCCGGGCGAAGAAGCCAATGATCCTGCTTTTGCAGACGCCTTGGCTGAAATCGGTGATCTTTATGTGAATGACGCTTTTTCGGCGGCACACCGTGCCCATGGCTCGACCGAAGGCATTGCGCGCCGTCTGCCCGCTTATGCTGGCCGCGCGATGGAAGCGGAACTCAAGGCTTTGGATGCGGCATTGGGCGAACCCGTCCATCCGGTGGCGGCTGTGGTTGGCGGCGCAAAAGTATCGTCAAAGATTGACGTGCTGCGCAATCTGGTCAGCAAAGTCGATCATCTGATCATTGGCGGCGGCATGGCCAATACTTTCCTTGCCGCACGCGGCGTGAATGTCGGCAAGTCGCTGTGCGAACATGATTTGATCGATACCGCCAACACCATTTTTGATAGTGCAGACGCCGCAGGTTGCACCATCCATCTGCCCTATGATGTGGTGGTTTCAAAAGAATTCGCGCCCAACCCGCCAACGCGCACGGTGAATGTGCATGAGGTGGCGGCGGATGAAATGATCCTCGACGTTGGCCCCGCTGCGGTCGAAGCCTTGGGCGATGCCATTAAAAATTGCCGCACCTTGGTGTGGAACGGCCCGCTTGGCGCGTTTGAAACCCCGCCATTTGACACCGCGACGGTGGCTCTGGCCAAGACAGCCGCGGCATTGACGGTTGATGGATCGCTGACCTCGGTTGCTGGCGGCGGCGATACGGTTGCCGCGCTGAACCATGCCGGGGTTGCTGACAAATTCAGCTTTGTATCCACCGCTGGCGGCGCCTTTCTGGAATGGATGGAAGGCAAGCCGTTGCCCGGCGTGGATGCGTTGAAAGCTTAAAGGGAGGGGCTGGCCTATGATGTGCCAGCCATACTGAACACCGAATAAGCGCGGCGAAGGCGCAGCCCATCGGATTGCATAGAATGGGCAGTCTCGCTATGCGCCAGTTAACAGATATATTTGCAAAGCCACGGAGACGTTATGACAACCCCTCATGCTGAAATGATGGAAAAGATTAAATCGGGCAAAGGCTTTATTGCTGCGCTTGACCAGTCTGGCGGTTCTACGCCCAAGGCGCTGAAAGGCTATGGCGTTGAAGAAGATGCCTATTCTAATGAAGAGGAAATGTTTGGCCTGATCCATCAGATGCGTAGCCGCATCGTGACTGCGCCATGCTTTAACGGCGACAAGGTGATTGGCGCTATTCTGTTTGAGCGCACGATGGATGGCGAAGCCAATGGCAAGCCTGTGCCCACGCTGTTGTGGGAACGCGGGGTTGTGCCCTTCATCAAGGTCGATAAAGGCTTGGAAGATGAAGTGAATGGCGTGCAACTGATGAAAGCCAATCCGACGCTGGACGAATTGTGCAAGCGTTCGGTGGCCAAGGGTGTGTTTGGCACCAAGATGCGCAGCGTCGTTAATCTGGCCAATGAAGCGGGCATTAAGGCGATTGTGGAACAGCAATTCGCCGAAGCCGCGCGCATCGCATCGCATGGGCTGGTGCCGATGATTGAGCCAGAAGTGAACATCAAAAGCCCCGAACGGGATGCTGCTGATCGCATTTTGCTGACGGAAATTCTGGCTGCACTGGATAGCTGGACCGGCGAACCTGTTATGCTGAAAATTTCGATCCCGGTTGAGAATAATCTGTTCGCGCCCTTGGTCGATCATCCCAAAGTGTTGCGCGTTGTGGCGCTATCGGGCGGATATTCGCGCCCGGATGCTTGTGAAAAGCTTGCCGCCAATCGCGGCATGATCGCCAGCTTCAGCCGTGCGCTGTTGGAAGATTTGCGAGTGCAACTGAGCGATGATGAATTTGATGCATCGCTTTCAAGCGCGATTGATGAAATCTACGCGGCATCGATTGCGTAAATCACGCAGCGATATGCCGCATGAAAAGGCGCCGCTGACCTTGAGGTTGGCGGTGCTTTTTCGTTGCTTTTCGTATCAATAGCCACCGTCAAAACGGAAGTGAAAGCGGTAATCAGCCGGAGCGATGGTGGCCCCGCTGTCGCTGGGCGCGGGGCTAGCCCGGATCAGTTGGAAGCTGCCATCCGCGATATGAACGGGGGTGCCCAGCTCCGCGATAAAGGGCATGGAATTCCCGTTTGGCCGGTGCCAAAGCATGGCCACGCGCAAGCGGCCCGCCCAAATACATGAAACATTGCTGGGGCAGCGGCTATCTTCCAGAATTTTCACCGGCTCCACGATTGGGCCATCGACATAAGCGCGCTGACCAATGGCGATGTGATCGCCCGTTGGCATGATCGGCGCAGCTTTCGGTGCGGACGGACGACTGGCGGTGCATGCACTGAGCATCATGGGCGCAGGGATCAGCGCGATTAGGAAAAGAAGTCGAGCGGTTTTCAGCATTGGCGGATTTTCCTGCCTTGGCTATGAACGAAATATGACCACAGATTTTTGCCAACTTTACCTGATCTCGCCACTTGATGTGAGTGGAGATTTTCCCAAGCAGCTTGTTGCCGCGCTAGATGCCGGGCCCGTTGCCGCTTTTCAATTTCGCGTGAAGAATATCAGCCAACATGAAGCGGCTAATCTCGCTGCGCCCCTGCAAGCCATTTGTGCCGAACGTGAGGTGGCTTTCATCGTGAATGATGATGTTGCGCTGGCCAAAAGGCTGGGCGCCGACGGGGTGCATTTGGGCCAAGGCGATGGTGATCCGCGTGAAGCACGCCAGGTTTTGGGGCCGGAAGCGCAAATCGGCGTGACCTGTCATAATAGCCGTCATCTGGCGATGGATGCGGGGGAGGCGGGTGCCGACTATGTCGCGTTCGGGGCATTTTTCCCAACCACAACCAAGGCAGTGGAGCATATTGCTGACCCCGAATTGCTGACATGGTGGCAAGGCTTGTTTGAGCTACCCTGTGTCGCCATTGGCGGCATAACAGTGGATAATGCCAATGACCTGATTGAAGCGGGGGCGGACTTTCTCGCTGTATCGGGCGGTGTTTGGAATCATGAGGATGGCCCCGCCGCCGCCGTGAAGGCGCTGACCGATTTGATGGCCGCTTCCCCCCTGCGGGCGGGATAAGGCTCGCTGGCTGATTGAAGGCTTTTCACCAAGGTGCGGTCCGGATGGAATGTCGGGCTGCCACCTTGCGTTTTGGCGCGATGACGGGTAAATGCGCGCCACTGAACCGGCCGCACTGCGTGCCGGCGGCTCTTTCCATTTTTGTTCGAGTGAGTGTGCGCGATGAAAATATCTGGCGTTGAAATCCGTCCTGGTAATATTCTGGAATATGAAGCTGGCCTTTGGAAAGTTGCCAAGATTCAACACACCCAACCGGGCAAGGGCGGTGCCTATATGCAGGTCGAGATGAAAAATCTCATCGATGGCCGCAAAACCAATGTGCGCTTCCGTAGCGCCGACACGGTTGAAAAAATTCGCCTCGATACCAAGGATTTCCAATATCTTTACGCAGAAGGCGAGGATCTCGTTTTCATGGATAAAGATAGCTATGAGCAAATCACCATCGCCAAGGATATCGTGGGTGAGGCCGCTGATTTCTTGCAGGATGGCATGGATGTGGTTCTGGAGCTTTGGGAAGAACGCCCCATTTCGGTGGAATTGCCCGAACAGATTGAAGCCACCATTGTCGAAGCTGATGCGGTGGTGAAGGGGCAGACGGCATCCTCTTCCTATAAGCCAGCAGTTTTGGACAATGGCGTGCGTGTGATGGTTCCGCCGCATATCGCCAGTGGAACGCGCATCGTGGTGAATGTCGCTGACCGCGAATATGTGCGCCGCGCTGATTAAGAATTTTTCGCCCATGATAAGCTGGCGCGCTTTTTCTAGTTTATCATGGGCCATGTTTTAGCGGCTCCACCCCGCCATCGGCTTTTTGACGGAGCGATTATGTTCCGGCCCTGATGGGATGGTTGTTGGGCTGTTTTTCTTCGGTCGACCTTTATGTTACACGCGAAATAGAAGCGGAGCACAGGGGCCGAGTGGTTGCCAGACGAGCGGGATGGCGGCCTTTTATCTCTCAAGCTAGTGGAATCATCATGGCCATTTCCGGCATCATTACCGTCATGGAACGCGCGGCGCGCAAAGCAGGCGCCAAATTGCGCCGGGATTTTGGCGAAATTGAGCATTTGCAGGTGTCGCAAAAAGGCCCAGCAGATTTTGTGAGCAAAGCAGATCAGGCTGCTGAACGCACCCTGTATGAAGAATTGGGCTATGCGCGGCCCGGCTGGGGCTTTCTGATGGAAGAGGCTGGCGAGATTGAGGGGGATCCGGGCAAGCCGCGCTTCATCGTTGATCCGCTTGATGGCACCACCAATTTCCTTCACGCTATTCCGCAATTTGCCATTTCGATTGCCGTTCAGGAACCCAAGCCCGGCGGTGGCTGGGGCGATATTACCTCCGCCCTTATCTATCAGCCGATCACCGACGAAAGCTATTGGGCAGAGCGTGGACGCGGTGCATGGCTGCATGATCGCCGCTTGCGCGTGGCTTCCCGCCGTCATCTGCATGAATGCCTTATCGCGACCGGAATTCCGTTCATGGGGCACGGCGATTTGGGGCAATGGGGCCGCATTTTCGGGGCCGTGGCTCCTGAAGTGGCAGGTCTTCGCCGTTTTGGTGCGGCAAGCCTAGATCTGGCATGGGTGGCATCGGGCCGCTTTGATGGATTTTGGGAAAGCGACCTGAAAATCTGGGATGTTGCGGCAGGGATGTTGCTGGTGCGTGAAGCCGGTGGATTCGTGAGTGACTTTCGTGGCGGCGACCGAGCTGTGGAGCGAGCAGAGGTTATCGCGGGCAGTGGCGCGGTTCATAGCAAGCTGCAAAAGCTGATCGCAGGTGCGCTGCGCAACGCCTGAGCCGATTGAGTTATCGCGTTATTGGGCGTGATATGAAGATTTTATGGGCCGACGACGGATCCTATTTAGGATGGTGGTCGGCCTTTATTCTTATATACGGATGGCTGTTATTTTTCCGCAGCCATAGCCTCATCAGCATAAGCCTTGGGGGATTCAGCGCTATCTTCTGCGCCGGCTTCCTGGAATATGAAAGAAGAGAAGCTGCTGGTCAGCGCAGCCCATAGGTTGAAGGCCTCGGTCACATTTTCGCGCGGCAACCCCGCGAAATCCAGATCCAGATCCATTTCCATCACTGGATCGCCGCTGCTATCAATATAGGCGCGGGAAAATCGCTTTTCCCTGTTCCAGTCGTTGACCCTTCCTGCGTTGACGGCATCTGACGCGCTATATCCAATGTAAAATTGGAGCGTTTTGCAATTGGCGTGATTGTCATCGCAGTTCATGAACAAAACCAAGCTATTGGCGTCATTGACCTTCATTCGGAAGGATGGTGCGGATCCTTTATTCTCTAGCATTTCAGGGGCATAGCCTTCCGCCTTGGCAATGGCGAAGATCGCTTTGGGATTTGCGGCGCTGACCAGCTCTGCATGAGCAGGAGCAGCTGTTGCAGCCATCAATGTGCCAACAGACAGGAAAAGGCCAAGGCGCGTTTTAAAGCCAAAACGAGTTTTAAGAAATGACATATATATCTTTCTACGCAGGGGAGAGGGAAGGCTTACAACGGAAATGAAGGCGCGCAAGGAAATAGCCTTTCGTTGGGGCCGTAAAGGATGAAATCAATTGGTTGGCGCCCGTTGAGCCGCATTGCGGCTGGGGTGAAGCGATCGACTCTCAGCTTCTTTTCATTTTCTCGGCATCATAGCCTGCTTGCTGCCTATCTGCCTCTGTCATGAGGCATGTCGTGATGATCGCTACCGCTAACCGAGAATCAAATGCTTAGTTCGCATTGCTCTTATAAATGCCATTTTAGAGGATCGATAAAGCCAGCTAGAGCGCGCGGATAATAAAATCATGGCCGTGACGCTTGCGGCGCGGGCGTTGCTGGCCTAAAGCGCCCCCAAACGGGTCGCAAAAAGCACCCAATGATTGCACAAACTTGACTGCGAGTTTCCATGGTCGATCTGACGCACTATCTGCCGATTCTGATCTTTCTGGTCATTGCTCTCGCCCTATCGACGGCATTTGTCTTTCTGCCGATCGGTGTGGCAAAGCTGACCGGATCTCATCAGCCGGACCCCGAAAAGCTGACGGAATATGAGTGTGGCTTTCCCGCATTTGAAGATGCGCGAAGCCAATTTGATGTTCGCTTTTATCTCGTTGCTATCCTGTTTATCGTATTCGATCTCGAAGCGGCCTTTCTCTTCCCTTGGGCGGTGAGCCTGGACGTGATTGGCTGGTCGGGCTGGGGCGCCATGATGGTGTTCCTCGGCATTTTGACCGTCGGCTTCATTTATGAATGGAAGAAAGGGGCGTTGGACTGGGAATGACCAACACATCCATCCTTACCCCCGGCCAAATGCCGGTCGCGCCGGGCTCTGCGCCTGAGCAGGGTTTTTTCGACGATCTGAACGCAGAAGTGAATGACAAGGGTTTCCTTGTCACCTCGACGGAAGATTTATTTACCTGGGCGCGCACTGGTTCGCTGTGGTGGATGACCTTTGGCCTTGCATGCTGCGCGGTCGAGATGATCCATGTAAACATGCCGCGCTATGATATGGAGCGTTTCGGCGCTGCGCCGCGCGCATCACCACGCCAATCTGACGTGATGATCGTCGCAGGCACATTGTGCAACAAAATGGCGCCAGCGCTGCGGCGCGTATATGATCAGATGTCCAATCCGAAATATGTGATTTCGATGGGCAGCTGCGCCAATGGCGGCGGCTATTATCATTATAGCTATTCGGTGGTGCGGGGCTGTGACCGCATCGTGCCGGTGGACATTTATGTGCCGGGTTGCCCGCCAACAGCCGAAGCCCTGCTTTATGGCGTGATGCAATTGCAGCGGAAAATCCGCCGCGTTGGGACGATTGAACGCTAATGGCTCACCATGCTCCCCTCATTGCTCCCCGCGACGGGATTGCAGCAGAATTGGCGGCCGCTCTAGGCGCTGATCTGATCGATTATAGCCATGCGGTCGATGAAGATAGCATCACGGTGAAGCGCGATGCGCTTGGTGGTGTGATGGTCGCCCTGCGCGATCGGATGGAATATCAGCAATTGATGGAAATTGCGGGTGTGGACTATCTGGACCGCGTTGAGCGTTTCGAAATCGTTTATCATTTACTGTCTGTCACACGCAATCATCGGCTTCGTGTGCGTGTCAGCACCGATGAGGCGACTCCTGTGCCGACGGTGGTCTATATTTGGCCTGTGGCTGGTTGGCTCGAACGCGAAGTGTTCGACATGTATGGCGTGCTATTTGCGGGCAACCCCGACTTGCGCCGTATTTTGACGGACTATGGCTTTGAAGGACATCCGCAGCGCAAGGATTTCCCGCTGACCGGCTATACAGAAATGCGCTATTCCGAGGAAGAGAAGCGGGTGATTTATGAACCCGTTCGACTGGCTCAGGATTTTCGCAGCTTTGACTTTATGTCGCCTTGGGAGGGCGCAGATTATGTGCTGCCGGGCGATGAAAAGGCTGGCGGCACCGGCGAGGGCGCTGGAAAAGGCGCACCCAGCCCGCTGTCGGCTGAAGGCGTCAAGAAAGCCGACGACAAAGGAGGCAAGGCATGACGGATAGGCAAAATGTCCACCATCATGGCGGCGATATGTTCGAAGGCTATCCGATCGATCATGGCGCGACGCCGGGCGATCTTGCGGTTAGCAATTATACGCTGAACTTTGGCCCTCAGCATCCCGCGGCCCATGGCGTGCTGCGTTTGGTGCTGGAGTTGGACGGCGAAATTATCGAGCGCGTCGATCCGCATGTCGGCCTGCTGCATCGCGGCACCGAAAAGCTGATCGAGCATAAAACCTATTTGCAGGCGCTGCCTTATTTTGACCGGCTGGACTATTGCTCGCCCTTGGGCATGGAGCATAGCTATGTGCTGGCAATTGAGAAGTTGCTGGATCTGGAAGTGCCAGCGCGCGGCCAATATCTGCGGGTGTTATTCGCGGAATTGACCCGCATTTGTAACCACATGCTGAATATCGGTGCGCACGTCATGGACGTTGGTGCGATGACACCGAACCTGTGGGTGTTTGAACTGCGCGAAGATTGCCTGAACTTCTTTGAACGGGCCTCAGGCGCGCGTATGCACAGCGCCTATTTCCGTCCCGGCGGTGTTCATCAGGATGTGCCGGAAAAATTGCTGGCGGATATTGGTGACTGGGTTGAAACCCGTCTGCCCAAATTGTTCGGCGATGCGATGAATCTGGTGATGGATAATCGCATCTTCAAACAGCGTAACGTGGATATTTCTGTCGTTAGCAAGGAAGATGCGCTGGCGTGGGGCTTTTCTGGCCCGATGATCCGGGCCAGTGGCCTCGCTTGGGATTTGCGGAAATCGCAGCCCTATGATGTTTATGCGAAGATGGATTTTGACATTCCGGTCGGTACCAAGGGCGATTGCTATGATCGCTTCATGGTGCGTGTTCAGGAAGTGTATCAATCGGCGCGCATCATCAAACAGTGCCTGAATGAAATGCCATCGGGTCCCGTTGCCAGCAATGATCGCAAGGTCGTGCCGCCAAAACGGGGCGAGATGAAGCAATCGATGGAAAGTCTGATCCATCACTTCAAACTTTATACCGAGGGTTTTCACGTTCCGGCTGGCGAAGTCTATGTCGCCACGGAAAGCCCGAAGGGTGAGTTTGGCGTTTATCTGGTCAGCGATGGCAGCAATAAACCCTATCGCTGCAAAATCCGCCCCACCGCATTTAGTCATCTTCAGGCAATGGACATGATGTCGCGCGGCCATATGCTGGCGGATACCACAGCCATTCTCAGTGCCATCGACGTCGTCTTTGGGGAGTCTGACCGATGATTCCTTTTTTCATGACGCCCTTGATGGCGATTTCGATCAACCCTTGTGAAGGCGACATGATGTCGCGCGTGGAGCTTGACCGCTAATGGCCGACGCACCCCAAATCCTTGACGAAGCCGAAGTGCGCGCTCGCTGGGGCAATTTTGCCTGGACAGCAGAGAATGCCGAAAAGGCCAAGCAGGTGATCGCTCGTTACCCTGCCGGACGTCAGCGTTCGGCTGTGATGCCCTTGCTTGATCTGGCCCAGCGTCAGGTTGGTGCGGAAACGCAGACGCAGGGCTGGTTGCCTGTGCCGGTGATCGAATATGTCGCCGCTCAACTCGATATGCCTTTCATCCGAGCCTATGAAGTCGTCACCTTCTATACCATGTATAATATGGTGCCAGTGGGCCGCTTTCATGTGCAGATTTGTGGCACCACGCCCTGCCTGCTGCGTGGATCCGATGATGTGATGGCCGCTTGCAAAAATCGCGGCATGGTCAAGGGAAAGACGACACCTGACGGCCTGTTCACGCTGACAGAGATTGAGTGTATCGGCAATTGCACCAACGCACCTGTGGTTCAGATCAACGACGATAATTTCGAAGATTTGGATTATGACAGCATGACCCATGTTCTGGATGAATTGGCCGCTGGGCGTCAGCCAAAGGCAGGCACGCAAAATCCGGGCCGCCACACCAGCGATCCGGAAGGCGGGCCAACGACGCTGAAGGAAATGGTCAGCGCCAATCATGATTATCGGAAGGAATGGTAAGCGATGCTAGCCGATAAGGATCGTATCTTTACCAACCTCTATGGCTTTCAGCCATGGAACCTCAGCGCTGCGCAGGCGCGTGGTGATTGGGACAATACGAAGGATTTGATCGCGCGCGGACAGGATGCGATCATTGAAGAAATTAAGGCATCGGGCCTGCGCGGGCGCGGCGGTGCTGGCTTCCCAACGGGTTTGAAGTGGAGCTTCATGCCCAAGGAACCGCGCGCGGATCGCCCCAGCTTTCTGGTGATCAACGCCGATGAATCCGAGCCGGGCTCTTGCAAGGATCGGGAAATCATCCGCCATGATCCGCATAAGCTGATCGAAGGGGCGTTGGTTGCCGGTTTCGCAATGCGCGCGCGCGCAGCTTATATCTATATTCGCGGTGAGTTTATCCGCGAGGCAGAGACGCTGTTTGCCGCTGTGCAAGAAGCTTATGACGCCGGGTTTCTGGGCAAAAATGCCGCCGGATCGGGCTATGATTTTGATGTGTTTGTTCACCGCGGCGCGGGCGCCTATATTTGCGGTGAAGAAACGGCGATGATCGAAAGCCTAGAGGGCAAAAAGGGCCAGCCGCGCTTGAAGCCGCCTTTTCCAGCGGGCGCAGGCCTTTATGGTTGCCCGACAACGGTCAACAATGTGGAATCCATCGCTGTTGTGCCGACGATTTTGCGGCGCAGCGCGAGCTGGTTTTCCTCCATTGGCCGGGATAATAACAAGGGCACCAAGCTGTTTCAGATCAGCGGCCATGTGAACACACCCTGTGTTGTCGAAGAAGCGATGAGCATCAGCTTTCGCGAATTGATCGAAAAACATTGCGGCGGCATTCGTGGCGGCTGGGATAATTTATTGGCTGTGATCCCCGGCGGATCATCGGTGCCGCTGGTTCCGGCGAAGGACATCATCGATTGCCCGATGGATTTTGACGGGCTGAAAGATGTGGGCTCCGGCCTTGGCACTGCTGGCGTGATCGTGATGGATAAAAGCACGGATATCGTGCAGGCCATCAGCCGGATAAGCTATTTTTATAAGCATGAAAGCTGCGGCCAATGCACGCCATGCCGTGAAGGCACGGGCTGGATGTGGCGCGTGATGGAGCGGATGCGCACCGGCGACGCCCAGATCGAAGAAATTGACACATTGTTTGACGTGACGAAGCAGGTGGAAGGCCACACGATTTGCGCGCTTGGCGACGCAGCGGCATGGCCGATCCAGGGGCTGATCCGCCACTTCCGCCCTGAAATGGAACGCCGTATTCGCGAAAATGGCGGCATGATGGAGGCCGCACAATAATGGTTAAAGTCACCGTAGATGGCCAAGAATTGGACGTGCCGCAGGGCGCCACGGTTCTTCAGGCTTGCGAAATGGCGGGGAAAGAAATTCCTCGTTTCTGTTATCATGAACGGCTGAGCATTGCAGGAAATTGCCGCATGTGCTTGGTCGAAGTGTCGCCCGGCCCACCAAAGCCGCAGGCGAGCTGCGCTCTGCCCGCTGCCGAAGGACAGGTGATCAAGACCGACAGCCCGATGGTGAAAAAGGCGCGGGAAGGGGTGATGGAATTTCTGCTCATCAACCATCCGCTCGATTGCCCGATTTGCGATCAGGGCGGTGAATGTGATTTGCAGGATCAATCGGTTGCTTATGGTCGTGGTGCATCGCGCTATGATGAAAATAAGCGCGCTGTGACCGAAAAATATATGGGCCCCATCGTGAAAACGGTGATGACCCGTTGCATCCAGTGCACACGCTGTGTTCGCTTCGCTGAAGAAGTGGCGGGTGTCGAAGACATCGGCGCCATCTATCGCGGCGAAAATATGCAGATCACCAGCTATTTGGAACGCGCCGTGAGCAGCGAGCTGAGCGGCAATGTGATCGATCTTTGCCCTGTTGGTGCGTTGACCTCCAAGCCTTATGCCTTTGAAGCGCGTCCGTGGGAACTGACCAAGACGCTGGGCATCGACATGATGGACGCTGTCGGCACCAATGTGCGCATCGATAGCCGGGGCCGTCAGGTGCTGCGGGTATTGCCGCGGGTGAATGACGATGTGAATGAAGAATGGGCTAGTGACAAAACGCGCCACCATGTTGATGGCTTGATCCGCCGTCGACTCGATCGTCCATTCATCCGCAAGGATGGCCAATTGGTCGAGGCCAGCTGGAACGAAGCTTTTGCGGCGATTGCGGCGGTGAACGCTGGATCGTCGGTGGCAGCGGTTGCGGGTGATCTCGTCGATTGCGAAACCATGTTTGCGGCCAAGGCGCTGGTTAATGCCATGGGCTCTTCCTTGCTGGAAGGCCGGCAGACGGGCTTGAAATATGATGTCACCAGCCTGTCGGCAGTGAATTTCAACACCAGCATAGCAGAGGCGGAAAATGCCGATGTGATCCTGTTGATTGGATCGAATTTGCGCTGGGAAGCGCCGCTCATCAACACCCGCATCCGTAAGGCTGTGTGGAAGAAGGGCGCCAAAGTCTATGGCATCGGTCCGGAAATGGATTTGAGCTATAAGGTCGAATGGCTGGGCAATGATGCCTCGCTGGTGGCGAATTTGCCGCAAGCGGTGCTGGATGCGCTGACGGCGGCAGAACGGCCGATGATCATCGCTGGCGGTGGCGGTCTTTCGATTGACGGCGTTCATGGTGCTTCGCTGGCGCTGGCTGAGAAGGTCGGCGCGGTCAAGCCCGGCTGGAATGGCTATAATGTGGTGCATTTCTCAGCCGCTCGCATGGGCGCGCTGATGCTGGATTATGCGCAGCCCGGCGGCATCAATGATATTGCCGCGGCCAAGCCGAAGCTTGGATTCTTTCTGGGCGCGGATGAGGTGAATTTCGATAATTTTGCTGATACGCTGAAAGTCTATGTTGGTCATCATGGCGATAAGGGCGCTCACGCGGCCGATATCATTTTGCCAGCAGCGGCATGGACGGAAAAAGCCTTTACCACGGTGAACACCGAAGGCCGGGTCCAGCGCAGCGAGAAAGCGGTGTTTGCACCGGGCGATGCGCGTGAGGATTGGAGCATTTTCCGTGCTCTTGCCGATGCGCTGAATGTTTCGCTGGGCTTTGATAGCTTTGAAGGATGCCGCGCCGCGATGATTGCTGCGGTTCCTGCTTTGGGCACCGAAGGATTGGCCGACTATGGTTGGGTTGTTCCCAATCTGCCGTCCAATCCCGAAGCGCGCGAAATGGGCACGCCGATCAAGGATTTTTATCTGACCAACGCCATTTGCCGCGCATCGGAAACGATGCAGCGCTGCTCGGATGAGTTGATCCATGGCATCGATTTTGCGGAGGCCGCAGAATGACCGAGTTTTTTCAAAGCCTCGGCCTGTCCTATGAATGGGCGTGGGGTGTCGCCACTGTAGCGAGCATTTTGCTAATTGCTTTGCCGCTGATGCTGACGGTGGCGATGATCATTTATGCAGACCGCAAGATTTGGGCCTCCATGGCGCTGCGCCGTGGTCCCAACGTCGTTGGACCTTTTGGTTTGCTGCAAAGCTTTGCCGACGGTTTGAAGGTTTTCTTGCAGGAAACCATCATTCCATCCTCAGCCAACCGCGGTCTGTTCCTGATCGCGCCGATCATCACCTTCACGGTGGCGTTGCTGGCGTGGGCAGTGATCCCCTTTAACTCTGGCGCGGTATTGGCTGATATTAATATCGGTCTGCTTTATATTTTGGCGGTCAGTTCGCTGGGCGTTTATGGGGTGATTTTGGCGGGTTGGTCTTCCAACTCCAAATATCCCTTTTTCTCGGCGCTGCGGGCTTCGGCTCAGATGATTTCCTATGAAGTTTCGATGGGCTTCATCTTGATCGGTGTCATTCTCTTCGCTGACAGTTTCAACATGAACGAGATCGTGAAAGCACAGCAGGGCCATGGACTTGGCATTGTAAATGCTTTTGGTTTCAACCTGTTGCTGTTCCCGCTGGCGATCATGTTTTTGATCACAGCGCTGGCCGAAACGGCGCGTGCGCCCTTTGACTTGACCGAAGCCGAAAGCGAGCTGGTCGCTGGATATCAAACCGAATATTCGTCGATGAGCTTCGCGCTTTTCTGGCTGGGTGAATATGCCAACGTCATTTTGATGTGTGCTTTGAACGCGATCCTTTTCTGGGGTGGCTGGTTGCCGCCGCTTGATTGGGCGCCGCTTTATATGGTTCCGGGCTTTGTCTGGCTGGCGCTGAAGATCCTGTTCTTCTTCTTCGTCTTCAGCTGGGTGAAGGCAACGGTTCCCCGTTATCGCTATGACCAGTTGATGCGTCTGGGCTGGAAAATCTTCCTGCCGCTGTCGTTGATCTTTGTGGTGCTGGTTTCCGGCTATCTGATGCTGACGAGGTATTCATGAGTTACGTTGGTCATCTCGTCAAAAGCTTTACGCTTTGGGAATTTGTGAAGGCGCATGCCCTCACGCTGAAATATTTCTTCAAGCCAAAAGCGACGATTAACTATCCGTTTGAGAAAAACCCGCTGTCGCCGCGTTTCCGTGGTGAACATGCACTGCGCCGTTATCCCAATGGCGAAGAGCGCTGTATCGCGTGCAAATTGTGCGAGGCCGTATGCCCTGCGCAGGCCATCACGATTGAGGCCGAGCCGCGCGATGATGGGTCACGGCGCACCACGCGCTATGATATCGATATGACAAAGTGCATTTATTGCGGTTTTTGTCAGGAAGCCTGTCCGGTAGACGCGATTGTGGAAGGGCCGAATTTCGAATTCGCCACCGAAACCCGCGAAGAGCTGCTGTATGACAAGGCCAAACTGCTCGCCAATGGCGACAAATGGGAAAGCGCGATCGCGGCAAATATTGCCGCGGACGCAGCCTATCGCTAGGGGGCAGGCATATGATTCAAATAATTGCCTTTTATATCTTCGCAACGATCTGCATCGGTGCTGCCGCCATGGTGATTTTGGCGCGCAACCCGGTGCATAGTGTGATGTGGTTGATCCTGGCATTTTTCAATGCTGCGGGATTGATGATCCTGGCAGGCGCGGAATTTATCGCGATGCTGTTGGTGATCGTCTATGTTGGCGCAGTCGCCGTGCTGTTCCTGTTCGTCGTGATGATGCTGAACATTGATTTCGCTGAATTGCGGGCCAGCTTTGTGCGCTATCTGCCGCTGGGGGCGCTCGTCGCCCTCATATTGGTGGCGGAGTTGATCTTCGCTGCCGGGGCTTGGAATGCTGGGGCGATTGATCTGGCCGCGCGCGCAGCGCCGACGGTGGATAATGCTTCCAATATCGAGCAGATCGGCGCGCTGTTGTTTACGCGCTATGTTTTCCTGTTTGAAGCGGCGGGCTTAATCCTGCTGGTTGCGATGATCGGTGCGATTGTTCTCACCCATCGTCGTCGCAGCGGTGTTCGCCGTCAGGTTATCGCCGATCAGGTTCGTCGTCGTCCACAGGATGCGACGCGCCTTGTGGATCAGCCCGTGGGGCAGGGGGTCGAGCTGTGATTTCCGTAGGTCATTATCTTGCCGTATCGGCCGTGCTGTTTACGCTCGGGGTGCTTGGCATTTTCATTAACCGCAAGAATATCATCGTCATCCTGATGGCGGTGGAATTGATCCTGCTGGCTGTGAATATCAATCTTGTCGCCTTTTCGGCGGCGCTTGGTGACATGGTTGGTCAGGTGTTTGCGATGTTCGTGCTGACTGTGGCGGCTGGTGAAGCGGCCATTGGTCTGGCGATTCTTGTGATCTACTTCCGCGGCCGCGGCACCATTGCCGTTGACGATGCCAACCGGATGAAGGGATAAGCCGGTGATACAGGCGATCGTATTTCTGCCGCTGCTCGCGGCGCTCGTTGCTGGACTGGGCCATCGCGCCATTGGCCAGACAAGTGCGAAAATCTTAACCACCGGCGCTCTGTTTATCAGCTGCGCTTTAAGTTGGCCGATTTTCATCTCCTTTCTGAATGGCACGGGCGAAGCCGGTGTCGTGACCGTGTTGCAGTGGGTACAATCCGGCTCGCTCAGCTTTAACTGGGATTTGAAGGTCGATACGCTGACGGCGGTGATGCTGGTGGTGATCACCACGGTTTCGGCCCTCGTTCACCTCTATAGCTGGAGCTATATGAGCGAGGATCCAGACCAGTCGCGCTTCTTCTCCTATCTATGCCTCTTTACCTTTGCGATGTTGATGCTGGTGACGGCAGACAATCTGGTGCAAATGTTCTTTGGCTGGGAAGGCGTCGGTCTGGCTTCTTATCTGCTGATCGGTTTCTGGTATAAGAAGCAAAGCGCCAACGCCGCCGCGATGAAGGCTTTCATCGTCAACCGGGTTGGTGACTTGGGCTTCATGGTCGGCATCTTTGGAACCTTCCTGGTGTTTGGCACCGTTTCGATTCCCGAAATTTTGGAAGCGGCGCCGGGCATGGCTGGCTCGACCATCGGCTTTTTGGGCATGCGCCTGGATACGATGACGGTGCTTTGCCTGCTGCTGTTTATCGGCGCGATGGGCAAATCGGCCCAGCTGGGTCTGCACACTTGGTTGCCAGACGCGATGGAAGGCCCGACCCCAGTGTCGGCGCTGATCCATGCCGCGACAATGGTGACGGCGGGTGTGTTCATGGTATGCCGCTTGTCGCCAATGTTTGAAGCGGCGCCGATTGCCTTGGCGGTTGTCACCGTCGTGGGCGCAGCGACCTGCTTGTTTGCGGCCACCGTTGGCACCACCCAATGGGATATTAAGCGGGTGATCGCTTATTCAACCTGCTCGCAGCTGGGCTATATGTTTTTTGCTGCTGGGGTTGGCGCTTATGGCGCGGCGATGTTCCACCTGTTCACGCACGCTTTCTTTAAGGCCCTATTGTTCCTTGGTGCCGGTTCGGTGATCCACGCGATGCATCACGAACAGGATATGCGCTATTATGGCGGCCTGCGTAAACGGATTCCGCTGACCTATTGGGCGATGATGCTGGGCACTTTGGCGATTACCGGTGTTGGCATTTATGGCATCGTCGGTTTCGCGGGCTTCTATTCCAAGGATGCCATTCTGGAATCGGCCTTCGCCGCGGGTGGTCTGGGCACCATGGCATTTTGGGTCGGTATTTTTGCCGCTCTGCTCACCAGCTTCTATAGCTGGCGCCTGATCTTCCTGACATTCCATGGCAAGCCGCGCTGGGAACAGAGCGAGCATATTCAACATGCTGTGCATGATGATCATGGTGCAGGCCATGCGCCTGTGGCTGCGAAAAGCAGCGATGGCACGGCAGGCTATCAGCCGCACGAAAGCCCGATGCCGATGCTGGTGCCTTTGGTGGTGCTTTCGATTGGCGCTGTGGTGGCAGGCTTTATTTTCCAGCACGCTTTTGTCGGGCCGGAAGATGGAGCCAGCTTCTGGGCAGGCAGCTTGGCGTTTAACAAACAGTTGATGCACGCGGCGCATGAAGTTCCGATGTGGGTCAAATTGTCGCCATTTGCAGTGATGCTCATCGGTCTGTTGCTGGCTTGGAACAGCTATTTGCGTGATCCATCGATCCCGGCGCGTTTTGTGGCCAGCTTCCGCCCGCTCCATCAGTTCCTGTTCAACAAATGGTATTTTGACGAACTTTATGACAAGATTTTCGTCAAGCCTGCCTTTGCGTTGGGCCGGTTCTTCTGGCAGCGCGGTGATGTCGGCATCATTGATCGCTTCGGCCCCAATGGGGTTGCATCGCTGGTTGCTGGTGGCTCGCGTCTCGCCGTCCGACTACAGTCGGGTTATGTTTATGGATATGCTTTTGTGATGCTGCTCGGCCTTGTCGGGCTCGCCACTTGGGCAATGGTGAAATTCCTGTGAGCGCTTCTATGGGTATCCTTTCGCTGATGCTGGCGATCCCCGCGATCGCCGCCATCCTGTGTGTGTTTTCTGGTGATCGTCTGGCGCGTTTCGTCGCGCTGGGCGCCACGCTGGTCAATTTCATCTTGGGGCTGCTTCTTTGGGCCCGCTTCGAGGTCGGCGGCGCGCAGTGGCAATTTGTGGAGCGGGCCGATATTTTCGGTCGTTTCCAATATGCCTTGGGCATTGACGGCATCGCTTTGATGCTGATCTTGCTCAGCGTCTTTTTGATGCCGCTGTGCATCTTGGCCAGCTGGCAAGCGGTGAAAAAGCAGGTCGGCCTGTTTATGGCGATGTTCCTGCTGATGGAAACCATTGTCATCGGCGTGTTCGCTGCGCAGGATCTGATCCTATTCTATATCTTCTTTGAAGCGGCCTTGATCCCGATGTATTTCATCATCGGCATCTGGGGCGGCGACAACCGCAAATATGCGGCATTCAAATTCTTCCTTTATACGCTGCTTGGTTCGGTGCTGATGCTGATCGCGATCATCGCGATGATCCACAGTGCAGGCACGTCGGATATCACGGTGTTGCTGAACCATGATTTCCCGAAGGATATGCAATTTTGGCTTTGGCTTGCGTTTTTTGCTAGCCTTGCCGTCAAGATGCCAATGTTTCCGGTGCACACTTGGTTGCCGGATGCGCACGTGCAGGCACCAACCGCAGGGTCGATGATCTTGGCTGGCGTGTTGCTGAAAATGGGTAGCTATGGCTTCATCCGCTTCCTGATGCCGATGTTCCCGGATGCGTCAGCGGATCTGATGTGGCTGGTATTCATCCTGTCGATGATTGCGGTGGTATATACCAGTCTGGTGGCCTTCGTGCAGAGCGACATGAAAAAGCTGATCGCTTATTCTTCGGTTGCGCATATGGCGATTGTGACAGCGGGCCTTTTCGCATTCAACCAACAGGGTTTGGAAGGCGCGATGATCATCATGCTGAGCCATGGTGTGGTATCGGCGGCGCTCTTCTTCTGTGTTGGCGTGATTTATGATCGACTGCATACGCGGGAAATCAACCGCTATGGCGGTCTGGCACAGAATATGCCGGCTTATGCTGTGTTCTTCCTGCTGTTTACCATGGCATCGATCGGCCTGCCGGGCACCAGTGGCTTCGTGGGCGAGTTCCTCAGCCTGCTGGGCGTCTATGAGGCATCCAGCATTGTCGCTTTGATATGCGCCACCGGTATCATCTTGGGTGCCGCCTATATGCTTTATCTCTATCGCCGTGTGGTGTTCGGCGATCTGACCAAGGACGATGTGAAGGCGATGACGGATCTGAATGCTCGCGAATGGGCCATCATGGTTCCGCTGGCGGCAGTGGCTTTGTGGATGGGTATTTATCCCGAAAATTTCCTTGCCCCGATCCGCGATGATGTGGCGGCAGTGGTCGAACGCTTGGCGGAAGCCAAGCCTGCTGGCGATGCGCAGCTGGCGATGCCGCAGGTGAATTTGGAAACGGCGACCGCTCAGATCGCTGCGCCAGTGCAGGGAGCTGAATGATGAGCGATCTGTTCCTTGTGATGCCGGAAATTATTCTGGCGGTTGGCGCGATGGTCACGCTGATGATCGGCACCTTTTTGGGTGATCGCCGGGTGGGGGCCTATCAGATCAGCGCGTTGGTGACCTTGGCGGCCGCTATCTCTGCGGTGGCTGCGGTGTATGGCACCAATGCTACGGCCTTTTCCGGAACCATTGGCATCGATAATTTCGGTAACTTTGCCAAATATTTAATTTATGGTGCCAGCTTTGTTTGCATCATGATTGCGCCGCGTTTCTTTAAGGCGGAGATGCGCGGGGAATATCCCGTGTTGATCGTCTTGGCGGCGCTGGGCATGGGGATCATGGTCGCATCGCGCGATATGATGACCCTTTATATCGGCTTGGAATTGAACAGCCTTGCGGCCTATGTTTTGGCCAGCTTCATGCGCAGCGATGATCGCTCCAGCGAAGCAGGGCTGAAATATTTTGTGTTGGGCGCTTTGGCTTCCGGCATGCTGCTTTACGGCGTGTCGCTGCTCTATGGCTTTACTGGCTCGACGCAATTTGCGGATATTGGCGCGGCGCTGAGCAGTGATATTTCCATCGGGGAAATCTTTGGTCTGATTTTCGTTCTGTCTGGTTTGGCGTTCAAAATCAGTGCTGTGCCTTTCCATATGTGGACGCCAGATGTTTATGAAGGTGCCCCCACTCCGGTGACCACATTCTTCGCTAGCGCGCCCAAAGTGGCGGCCATGGCCTTGATGACCCGGGTGGCGATTGATGCGATGGGCCCCGCGATGGGGGCATGGCAGCAAATTGTGATCTTCTTGGCGCTGGCATCGATCATATTGGGTGCGGTGGGCGCCATTGGTCAGAAAAATATCAAGCGCCTGCTTGCCTATTCTTCGATCAATAACGTCGGCTTCATGCTGATCGGCTTGGCCACGGGAACGCAGGCTGGGGTGGAAGCGATCCTATTCTATCTGCTGGTCTATGTGGTGACGACGCTGGGCGCCTTTTTGGTGGTGCTGCAACTGACGGATTCTGATGGCAATCGGGTGGAAAGCATTCCAGCTTTGGCCGGATTGTCAGAACGCCGCCCTGGCTTGGCGGCAGCGCTGGCGGTCTTTCTGTTCAGCCTTGCTGGCATTCCGCCTCTCTTTGGTTTCTGGCCAAAGTTTCTGGTGTTTGAAGCGGCTGTAAATGCGGGCCTTGTGCCGCTGGCAGTGGCAGGCATCGCGGCTTCGGTGATCGGCGCATTCTATTATATCGCAGTGATCAAGACGATGTATTTCGATGATAAGTCGGATGTGGAAATCACCGGTCAGGGCTCTGTGATGGACAATGCCATGCTGACGGCCAGCGCTTTGTGGCTATCGGTGATTGGCTATGTGTTCATTCCGGTTTTGGGTGTAGCCACGGCTAGTGCAGCAGCGGTGCTGTTCTGATACCGCCCATAGAGTATGTCGAGCAGACCGGATCGACCAGTGCCGATCTGCTGGGGCGCCTAGCCAGACAGGAATATATCGGCGACGGGCATTGGCTCGTCGCCGATCGTCAAACCGCTGGGCGTGGCCGATTGGGCCGGGCTTGGGGGGATGGCCACGGTAATTTCATGGGCTCGGTTGCGGTGCAATTGCAAGCGGGTGATCCCATTCCGGCGACCTTGGCTCTGGCCTCTGCTGTTGCTTTGGTGAAAGCGGCAACGGCGCTGGTGCCTGATCTGCCGCTGATCATCAAATGGCCCAATGATCTGTTGCTCGATGGCGCGAAATGTTCTGGCATCTTGCTGGAGCGTAGCGGCAATATGGTGGTGATCGGCATGGGTGTGAACCTTGTGAGTTCACCAGATATGCCGGATCGAAAAACGGCCTGTTTCGCAGATTATGGTTTGAATGTCTCACGCGATCACTTCGCGCAGGCGCTTGCCATCGCCATGCAGGACGAGATAGGCCGCTGGCGGCATGAAGGTGTTGGCGCTATCATCCAGCAATGGTCGGCGCTGGCCCATCCCATTGGCACCCCGCTGCGGGTGAGTGAGCAGGCGATTGACGGCTTGTTCGATGGGCTAACCGCAGATGGCGCGCTGCGTCTGAAACGCGGCAACGAGATTTTGGAAATACATGCGGGTGATGTGGAATTGCACCGCGGATTGGGATTGGGGACGTAGACGTGCTGCTGGCGATTGATGTTGGCAATACCAACGCGAAATTTGCGCTGTTTCAAGGCGCTGAAATGCTAGCTCGTTGGCGCATCGCGACGGATGATCGGCGCACGGCGGATGAATATGTTGTGTGGCTGGATCAGCTGATGCGGATTGAAAAATTGGATCGCGCGGCAGTGAAGGCGGTGATTATCTCCACCGTGGTGCCGCGCGCTTTGCACAATCTGCGGCTGCTTTCGCAAAAATATTTTGATGTTGAGCCGCTGATCGCGGGACGTGATACGGTGGGCTGGGGCATCGCGCTGAAAGTCGATGAACCGCAATCGGTGGGCGCGGATCGCGCCGTGAACGCTATCTCGGCGCAGGCTCTGGTTCCTGCGATGGATAAGCTGGTGATTAGCTTTGGCACGGCGACCACGCTGGATCATATCGGCGCAGATGGCGCTTATATGGGCGGCATCATCGCGCCGGGTGTCAATTTATCGTTAGAGGCGCTGGTCGCCGCGGCGGCAAAATTGCCGCGAATTGCTATTGAAGCGCCTGAGGGGCCCAGCGTGATTGGCCGAACAACGGAAAGCCAGATGCTGATTGGTATTTATTGGGGCTATGTGTCCATGATTGAAGGTTTAATTTCGCGGATGAAGATGGAAATTGGCAAGCCGTTAACGGTGATTGCAACGGGCGGACTGGCTGTTCTTTTTGATCAGCAGACAGGGTTATTTGATCGGATCGAACCGGATCTGACGCTGAATGGCTTGATGCATCTTTACGCCAAGCGAGATGCGGCGTGACCAAACCCAAAAATGAATTGCTGTTTCTGGCCCTTGGTGGATCAGGTGAGATTGGCATGAATGCCAATCTTTATGGCTGCGATGGCAAATGGCTGATGATCGACCTTGGCATCAGCTTTGGCGGTGAGGAATATCCCGGCGTTGATATTGTGATGCCCGATCTGGAGTTCATCGAAGAACGCCGCGAAGATTTGCTGGGCATTGTGCTGACCCATGGGCATGAAGATCATATTGGTGCCATCCCTTATCTGGCCGCCGATCTGGGTGTGCCGCTTTATGCCAATCGCTTCACGGCGGGGCTGATTAAACATAAGCTGATCGAAGAAGGGCTAGAAAAAGACGTCGACCTGCGGGTGATGGATATCGACAGCCGTTTTGAAATCGGCCCTTTTGGCATTCGCATGGTACCGCTGGCTCATAGTATATTGGAAATGAGCGCTATTGTTCTCGATACGCCCTATGGCCGTGTGTTTCACACCGGCGACTGGAAGTTGGACGAGACACCGGTGCTGGGAACGCCCGCGACGGCCGATGTATTGAAGGCCATTGGCGATGAAGGCGTTGACGTGCTCGTTTGCGATTCGACCAATGTTTTCAACACGGAAGCGTCGGGTAGCGAAGGCAGTGTGCAGGGCGGCCTGATGGAGGCTGTGGGCAATGCACGGGGCCGGGTGTTGGTCACGACCTTTGCTTCCAATGCGGCGCGGTTGCACACTTTGGGTGAAGTGGCGAAGGCCAGTGGCCGCAAATTATGCGTTGCTGGTCGGTCGCTTGACCGGATATTGGGCGTCGCCCGTTCTTGTGGCTATCTGAAAGATTTTCCCGATACGGTGAATTTTGAAGAAGCCATGCGTCTGCCGCGACATGAGGTGATGATTGTGGCGACCGGTGGGCAGGGCGAAGCGCGAGCGGCCTTGGCGCGGATCGCGTCGGACAGTCACCAGATCAAGTTGGAAGCTGGTGACACCGTTGCTTTTTCGTCCAAACAAATTCCGGGAAATGAACTGGCCATTGGCAAGATCATGAACCAATTGGCCGCGAAAAACATTCTGACAGTGACGGAAAAGCAAGCGCATATCCATGTGAGCGGCCATCCCGGCCAGCCAGAATTGGCGGCGCTTTATGGCTGGCTGCGGCCGAAAATGCTACTGCCGGTGCATGGCGAATTGCGGCATATGCAAGAACAGGCGCGTTTCGCGCTGACATGCGGCGTACCCCATGCGCTGACTCAGAAAAATGGCGATTTGGTGCGCTTGTCCACGCCGGGCGGCGCGATTATCGACCAAGTGCGTTCTGGGCGGTTGATATTGGATGGCGATGTGATCCTGCCAGCAGATGGCGAAAGCATTGGTGAACGGCGGAAGCTGGCTTTGCATGGTCATATTTCTGTAGCGGTGGCGCTGCGGAAGGGCCGCTCAGCGGGCACACGCATTCAATATCGGGGTGTGCCGGTAGAGGATGATCGTGCGGAGTTTCTGGAAGAGTTAAATGATGCGGCACAAGCCGCCGCCGATAAACCCGCCCGCGATATGGAAGCCCGCAAGGAGGCAATTCGCCTTGGCGTGCGCCGGGTGGCGAATTATTGGACGGGCAAGAAACCTGTCACTGATGTTTTGATTGTGGAGGTTTAACAATGTCTTGGACGTCCATGCTCGCGATTTATGCATTGGTCTGGTCGGTCAGCGCATTTTTCGTGCTGCCCTTTCATGGCCGCCGTGCGGCGGATGATGCGGAGCCGTTGATCGCGGGGCAGGAACCGGGCGCACCGATTAGCTTTCGGCCTTGGCGCGCTGTGCTCCAGACAACGATTGTTGCGACCCTTTTGTTCGGCGGCTTTTACCTCAGCTATTTGCAAGGCTGGACCGATCCCAATGCTATCGCAGGTCGAAACTAAAGATAGTCACTGATCCGGAGCATCAGTATCAGTCTTTTCCATTCGCTCGGAATGGCGAACAGCCATTGGCGTGAAGGCGAAAGGCGTTTAGGTGCAGCGGATGCTGGACATATCTTCACCGCTTCGCCTTCGCATTGCTGCTGATGCTCTTGTTTCGAATTGGCGATGGCTGGATGAGGCCAGCGGGCCTGCGGCGTGCGGGGCCGCGGTGAAGGCGGATGCTTATGGTCTTGGCGCGCGTGAGGCGGTGCAGCGGCTTGCTGCCGCTGGGTGTCGCCATTTCTTTGTTTCCAATTGGCGCGAAGCCGCTGCGCTAATGCCCTTGCCGTCGGGTGTAGAGCTTTCCGTTCTGCATGGGGTCGGAGCGGAAGATGTCGTTGCAGCCAAAATGCTGCCGGCTCGTCCGGTGCTCAACAGCGTGGAGCAAGTTGCGCGTTGGCGTGCAGTGGGGGAAGGCCAGCCCTGTGACGTGATGGTTGACACGGGCATGAACCGGCTGGGCCTTCGGGTGGCAGAGGTGGTAGCAGGGGCTGCCAATGGGCTAAAAATCGTTAACCTTCTTAGCCACCTGTCGTCTGCGGATGAGGATGAGGCTGTGAGCGCCCGGCAATTGGCGGCTTTCCAGCATGTGTGTGACCATGTGAAGGCCGAGCGCTATAGCCTTGCGAATAGTGCAGGAATATGTCTTGGCAGCGCCTATCATTTTGATCTGACCCGGCCCGGCATTGCCCTTTATGGTGGCATTGCGCACCCCAGCGCTGGGGGCCATATTCAGCAGACAGTGTTTCCAGAAGCGCGCATCTTGCAGATACGCGATGTGCCGGAAGGCGAGACGGTAGGCTATGGCTGCACTTGGGTGAGCCAGCGAGAAAGCCGCATTGCGGTGATCAATATGGGCTATGCCGATGGTTATTTGCGCTGCCATGCCGGAAAAATCAGCGGACAGTGGGGCGGCCATATTTTGACTGGTGTGGGCCGGGTGTCGATGGATTTGATCGCCTTTGATGTCACCGATGCTCCGGGAATAGTGGAAGGGGACTGGATCAGCCTTGATTATGATTTGGCGGCAACGGCTGCGCGTTCCGGCCTTTCTCAATATGAGTTGCTCACGGGTTTAGGGCAGCGATTTGAACGGCTTTGGCAATGATGGTGCGGCTGTTATGTTGCGGTGCAGGATAGATTGATGCTACGGCAATGTGGAAGGCTTGATTCAGCCCGCGCTGTGTGGTGCGGGGGCGTGCAAATGGAGCGATAGGGGCATGGCGAGAACGAAGGCAGCAGCCGATGGCGATGTCGTTATCATTAAAAAATATGCCAATCGCCGACTTTATGACACCCAGCGCAGTTGTTACATCACCTTGGATGATCTGGGGATCATGGTGCGCGAAGGGCGTGAGTTTCAGGTGATTGACGCCAAATCGGGCGCCGATATTACCCATAATGTGCTGACCCAGATTATTATGGAAACTGAAACGCGCGGGGAAACCTTGCTGCCAGTGAATTTTCTGCGTCATTTGATCGGCATGTATGGCGATAAGATGCAATCGATGGTGCCGGATTATCTGGAACAGTCGATGATGGCGTTTCACAAAAATCAGCAGGAAATTCGCAGTGCTTTTGATGGGGCATTGGGCGATAATCCCTTTGCAGAAATTGCGCGCCGGAATCTGGAAATATTCCAGCAGGCTGCGGGCGCTTTCATGCCGGGCATGATGGGCGGTGCCCGATCAAAAGATGAGCAGATTGCGGCATTGAAGCGTGAAGTGGCTGAATTAAAAGCGGCATTGGCAGCAAAGAAATAACGAGGCGCTGAGCCTCATCATGACAAGAAATCGGATCGATAATGGGTAAACATGCGTTGAGCGTCACGCGGCAGGCTGATTTTGCGGCTTGGTATCAGGATGTTATTTCCGAAGCGGATATGGCCGAGGAATCGGGTGTTCGCGGCTGTATGGTGATTAAGCCATGGGGCTATGGCATTTGGGAGCGCATTCAAAAGCTGATGGATGCGGATATTAAAGATGCCGGTGTTCAGAATTGCTATTTCCCGCTGTTCATCCCCCTATCCTATTTTGCCAAAGAAGCCGATCATGTTGATGGTTTTGCAAAAGAAATGGCGGTTGTTACCCACCATCGCCTGATCGCAGATGGCAAGGGCGGCTTGATGCCGGATCCCGATGCGAAGCTGGAAGAGCCTTTGATCGTGCGCCCGACATCGGAAACGGTGATCGGTTCGGCCATGAGCCGCTGGGTGCAAAGTTGGCGCGAATTGCCGCTGAAGGTCAACCAATGGGCCAATGTGGTGCGATGGGAAATGCGCACCCGCATGTTTTTGCGCACCAGCGAGTTTTTATGGCAGGAAGGCCATACTGCCCATGCTGATCGCGATGACGCGATGGTGGAGACGCTGCGCGCCTTGGAAATGTATCGCAGCTTTGCGGAAGAGGTCTTGGCGATGCCCGTGGTTGCGGGCGAAAAACCAGAGCATGAGCGCTTCCCCGGTGCGGTCGCCACCTATAGCATTGAGGCCATGATGCAGGATGGCAAAGCCTTGCAAGCCGGAACATCCCATTATTTGGGCACGGGTTTTGCCGAGGCGGCTGGCATCCGTTACCATGATAAAGATGGCAGCCATACATTGTGTCACACCACCAGCTGGGGCGTTTCCACCCGCATGATTGGCGGTCTGATCATGACCCATGGTGATGATGATGGGCTGCGCTGCCCACCGCGCGTTGCGCCGCACCAAATTGTGATCGTGCCAATGCTGCGCGATAATGACGAAGATCAGGCCGTGTTGGATTATTGCCGGGCGCTGGAAAAGCAGATCAAGGCGCTGGATGCGTTTCGCGAGCCGGTGCGCGTGCTGCTGGATGCATCCGCTGTGAAAGCGCAAACCAAGCGTTGGAGTTGGGTGAAAAAGGGCGCGCCGATCATCTTGGAAATTGGGCCGCGGGATATGGCGGCAGGCAAGGTGGCGATGATCCGCCGCGATCAACTCTATAAGGATGATGGCAAGCTGAACACCGCTTTTCTAGAAAAGCAGCCATTTCTGGATGGCCTCGTCAGCACATTGGTGGATATTCAGACGCAGCTTTTCCAGCAGGCGAAGGATCGCTTGGAAGCCAATATCCGCCGGGATATCATGGACAAGGATGGGCTGGCAGCCCATTTTGCGGACAGCAATAAAAATGCTGGTTGGGTGGAAGTGCAATGGTCTCGCCCAACGGGTGGCACATTGGAGCAGATCGTAGAGCAGCTGAAAGATTATAAGCTGACAATGCGCAACGCCCCGCTTGACGCGGCTCCGGTAGACGGAAATTGTTTCTTTACGGGCGCGGCAGCGGTTGAGCGCGTGCTGATCGGACGGACATATTAATTTGAAAAACAGCCCCAAGAAACCGAAACCTGCTGGCCTTCCCGGTCGGGAAGATATCCTCAAATTTATCGAGGAAAGCACAATTGCGGTGGGCAAGCGAGAGATCGCCAAATATTTCGGCCTGCGCGGCGCAGAGAAAATTGCGCTGAAAGCCTTGCTGAAAGATATGACGGACGAGGGGCTGGTCGATGCGGCTCCGGGGCGGGCTTTTCATAAGCATGGCGGCCTTCCCCGGGTGGCGGTGCTGCGCGTGGCTGCAATTGAAGGCGATGCGCTTTGGGCCGTGCCTGACCGTTGGGAAAGCCCCAATCCGCCGCCGCGCGTGCGGGTGATGGAAAAGGGACGCCGGGATGCGCTGGGCGTGGGTGACCGGATTTTGGCCCGCACAGAGGAGCGCGGCCAAGGTCATATCGCGCACCCCATGAAGCGGTTGCAGGCGGGCGGTGAGACGATCATTGGCGTGTTGGTTTCAGATCAGGGGCCGGGCGGCAAGGTGATGAACTGGCTACGCCCCGCCGACAAACGCGCCCGTTTTGACCACCCGATTTCTGATATGGGCGATGCCCAAATTGGCGATTTGGTGCGGGCAGAATTGTCGGGCCGTGGCAGCAACATCAAGGCCAAAGTGCTGGACGTGCTGGGCGACCCGTTCGCGCCGCGTTCGCTCAGCATGATTGCCATCGCCAAGCATGAAATTCCGCATATCTTCAGCGATGAAGTCATTGCAGAGGCAGAGAAAGCCAGCCAGCTGCCGCTGACCAGCGATGGCCGTGAAGATTTGCGCCATTTGCCGATTTTGGCGATCGACCCTGCTGATGCACGCGACCATGACGACGCCGTTTGGGCCGCGCCGGATGATGACGCGGGCAATGCGGGCGGCTGGAAGGCGATTGTGGCGATTGCGGACGTTAGCTATTATGTGCGCAGCGACGGTGCGCTGGACCGCGAAGCACGGCGGCGCGGCAACAGCGTCTATTTCCCCGATCAAGTCGTGCCGATGTTGCCGCATATTTTGTCGTCGGGCGTCTGTTCTTTGAAACGGGGCGAAGATCGCGCCGCCATGGCGTGCCATTTGGTCATCGACAAACATGGCAAGGTGACATCATGGCGCTTTACCCGCGCCTTGGTGAAATTGCGCGCCAATATCGCCTATGAACGGGCGCAGGCGGCCTATGATGCGGACCAAGCCGATGACGGGTGGGACGTGGATGTTCTGCCGACTTTAAAGGATTTGTGGGGTTGCTGGCTGGCACTGGCCAAAGCCCGCGATGCCCGCAAGCCGCTGAATTTGGACTTGCCCGAACGACAGGTCATACTGGACGAGCAGGGCAATATCGTGGAAATTCGCGTGCGCGAACGGTTGGATGCGCACCGTTTGATCGAAGATTATATGATCGCGGCCAATGTCGCGGCGGCCAAGGCATTGGAGGCCAAAAAGGCCCCCGTCATGTACCGCGTCCATGAAGTGCCTAGCCGTGAAAAACTGCTTAGTCTGAAGGATTATCTGGAAACTTTCGGCCAAAGTTTCGCGCTGGGGCAGGTGATTACGCCCGCCACCTTTAACCATATTATCGACGCCTTTCAGGGCCAAGACAATGCGCAAGAAGTGATGGAGGCGATCCTGCGCACCCAAACACAGGCCTATTATGGGCCAGTGAACGCAGGGCATTTTGGCTTGTCCTTGGGCAGCTATGGGCATTTCACATCGCCCATTCGCCGCTATGCCGACTTGATCGTGCATCGCAGCTTGGTTGATGCCTATCGTCTAGATGTGCCGCACAAACCCAAGGGCTTGCCCGAGCGCACCGGATTGGGCGAACAAGACCGCAAGGGCTTGGCCCATATCGGTGAGGTGATCAGCCGCTTGGAACGCCGCGCGATGGACGCAGAGCGCGAAACCATTGACCGCTATGTGGCGGCATGGCTGGCCACCAAAGTGGGCGAAATTGTCGCCGCGCGGATAACGGGCGTTCAGAATTTCGGCTTTTTCGCGACGGTTGACGGCTTGGGCGGCGACGGTTTGGTGCCGGTGTCCACGCTGGGGCGCGAACGTTTCCATTATGACGAAGCCGCCCGCACGCTGGACAGCGAATTGGGCCGCGTCAGCTATTGGGTGGGGCAGCGGCTGGACCTGCGGTTGGTGGAAGCCAATCCGATCAGCGGCGGTTTGCGCTTTGAATTGCCCGATGCCCCCGAAGCGGGCCAGCCTCAACGCCGCGGCCCGCGCCGCGAAATCCGCCGCGATGGTGGGGGACGAAAGGACGCCAAGGGCAAACATTTGGTGGGGCCACGTGGCCGACCCAAAAATATCCGCCACCAAGGGCGCAAGCGCTGATTTGTTGCCCAGCAATGGCGTTGAGAAGTTGATTAGAGCGAGGCGGATGATGTCCGAAAATGCGGTGCCAATTGCCGCAAGATTAGATCCGCCCGTTCCGTAACGCTGGCAAATGGCATGGTCACGACGCGGTAACCCAGTTGGAGATAAATATCCTCCATCACTTCTGCCGTTGTTTTGGCTTCGGCCAAATTTTGTTTGCGTTCCTGATCTTGGGTGAAAATCTCTGGCCAAAATGGAGCCAAAAACACCGTATCATAATAGCGATATTCTTTGGCTGCGCGCCAGAAATGGTCCGGCACAGCCAAGCCGCACAGCGTCAAATATCCGATCACATCCCCAAGTCCGCGATCCATCATGACAGGGCCGTTCATGGAACAAGCGGTCTGATAGGATCGCAAATCCCAGCACAACATCCATTCGGAAAATAAGCGGCGATCACTCCATGGCAGCGCATCGCCGCCGATGGCCATTTGGCTTTGAATGATAGCGCGGCCCGCCTCGGGCATATGCGCATAGCCGCGCCGAGCCAGTTCGGCTATCAGGCTGGTTTTTCCTGCCCCGGGTCCGCCCGTGAAGACAATGGCGTGGTTCATGCTTAGTGGCCGGACGATAGTATCAGCTTAGCGCATCAAGACGTTCGATATCGATACCGCCGGGAATAACCATGACGGGGCAGGGCAGATTGCCCGCGTCCAGTCCGGTGAAATGCGCGACCAATGGCCCCGGCGCGCCCGATGGCGCGGTGCCCAGAACGAGCGCCGCGACGTCTTCGTTGGATGCTATAACGCTGCGGACCACTTCGGCGGGTTTTCCCGACTTGATCAAAATTTGGGGGTTCACATCGCCTTCTTTGCTGGCTTCGGCGACCGAGGCCGATACCAAGGCTTCGATATGTTCGCGTGCCTCGGCCTCCATTGTGGCT
>DASSAA010000004.1:0-440766 GCA_035685745.1 Sphingopyxis sp.
GTCACCATCGATGTCTTCGACAATGATACCAGCGGCGCTGATAGCGTTGATCTGGTTACAGGTGTTGCCTTGGGCGACGCCCCCACCAAAGGCAGCGTCGTCTATAATGGCGATGGCACCTTCACCTATACGCCGACCCCCAGCAAAGAAGGCACCGACACTTTCACCTACACCATCACTGATGGCGACGGCGACACCTCGACCGCCACTGTCACCATCACCCTGGCAGCAGATTCGGCGCCGCAGATCGGTACTCCCAGCAATCTGACGCTCGATGAAGACGGGCTTCCCGGCGCCAATGCCGACGATGGCCTTCCAGGCGAAGTCACCTCGACAAACAGCGCCAGCGATACCGGCTCCGTCGTCGTCGATTTTGGTAGCGACGTTCCCGCAACCCTCAACGGTTCACTGGTCCTAAACTACAGCGCTGCGCTCGACGGCCAGTTGACAGTCGGCGGCGTTGCCGTGACCTTTGCCAAGGATGGCGCCGATCTCGTCGGCTCCGTCGCAGGCAGCGAAGTCATCCGCATCAGCCTGACCGGCGCAACCGCCGGTCCCGGCGCGAGCGAAGTCACCTACAACTATAGCGCCACCCTATCGCAGGCCGTCGATCAGCAGACAGCAGGCACCGAGGACAGCCTCATATTGTCAGGCATCGGTTTCACCGTCACCGACAGCGACGGCACCACCGCTGATGGAGCATTCTCCATCGACATTGTCGACGATGTCCCAACACTGAGCATCTCTGACACGCCGACCAGCGCGACCGAGGGCGGCCCCGCCGTCACTGGAAACTGGTCGCTGGATGCTGGCGCCGATGGCGTGACATCCGTGACGGTTCAGTTTGGCACTGGCGAAGAGACGCTGTCGCTGACAAGCGGAAGCTCGGTGTCGATCACTCAGTCGACAGGAACGCTGACCGTCAATGCAGATGGCAGCTTCACTTTCCTAGCGGCGGGCAATCAGGATAACACCCAAAATCCGTCTGCGACCTTCACCCTATCAGCCGTCGATGGTGACGGAGATACAACGTCGGATAGCTTGACAATCAACATCGCTGACGGCCATGCGCCCGTGGCCGGATCGGCCACAGCTACAGTTGATGATGATGGTCTGACTAACGGCAATCCAGCGAGCGGCTCCTTCAATGGTCCGGCCACATTCTCTGGTACATTGGGTGGCTCCGTCGGCCTTGACGGCGCAGGCGCCAATGGGTTCAGCTTTGCTGACAACGACGGCACCACCAAAACTGTAGGCACCGAGCAGGTCAGCTATGAGGTTAACGGCAATATTCTGACGGCAACAGTGGTGGGCGGCGCACGAGATGGAACGCCATTGTTCCAAATCGAGATTACCGACAAAGCCACCGGTGCCTATAAACTAACCTTGCTCACCAATGTGATGCACGCTGCGGGCAATGGTGAAAATGATGCAACCACGACATTGTCCTACAGCATCACCGATGCCGATGGCTCGGTCGTGCCCGGTAACATCCTCACCATCACCTTCAATGATGATATGCCTACCCTTGGCACCATAGTTGGCGGTGCCACGTCCAATAACCCGTCAACGAGCCCGATCACCGGCGACATCCCTGTCGTAGTTGGCGCCGACGACCCGCTGGTGGCGACCATCACGGCCGACGTGAGCGGGATGACGTCCGGTGGACATAATCTGGTGACTCATCAATCGGGTAATGTGCTGACAGCCTATGCCGATACCGATGGCAATGGCATCTATGATGCTGGTACAGACACGGCGGTATTCACCCTGACTGTTGACCTCACAACGAACCAATATAGTTTTGACCTGATCGCCCCCCTCGATGGTGACACGGTCAATACGCCGATCAGCGGTTCGTCAGCATTCGGGTCGGGCCCCACCCAATATCAAGTTCTATCTGGAAATGGGGGCCATGTCGCGGTCGTGGCCGGCTGGCAAACCAGCGGCGGATTCAACGCTAATGATTGGTATAACAGCGGCACCATCAATCCATCTGGGCTGACCCAGGCTAAGGTCAATGGCTCAACTAGCGGTTGGGGTATCCAGAATAATAATTTTGACCAAGGCGAGTTCATGCGCTTTGACTTTGGATCACCGACTACCGATTTTGACGGACCGGGCGGCTACACCCCTCCAGCCATCACGCTTCCAGAAGTCAGCTATGCGAACTTCAACCTGTCGTCCTTCGGATCAGCGGATAAAGTCCAGTTCGTGGTGCATTATACCGATGGCACCTTTGATCATCAGACAGCGAACGGCGGAGGAACCGTGTCGCTGCAAGCGCCTTCGGGCAAGTTTATCGACTGGATTGATGCCTACTGCCAAACTGGTAGCGGCAAGATGAACCTCACCGACGTTGGCGTAACGACAACATCGGTTGAAGAAACAATCGACTTCACCCTCACCCTGACCGATTCCGACGGCGATCCTGTGACAGGTGATTTCTCTATAACCATTTCCAACGGTGAAGGCGTGGAGATCACAAACCTCACACCATATGTGGATGGCGGTGATGTGACGGTATATGAAGATGACCTGCCCACAGGATCGGACACGACCAAAGAGCCGCTGACGGTCAACGGAACCTTCAACATTTCAGCGCCTGATGGTGTTGCCAACCTGTCTATCGGCAACACTCAGGTGATCGCGAACGGCATCTTCACAGCAAGCACCATCAACTCCGGCCTTAATAACACGCTAAAAATTCTAAGCTACAACCCCTCAACCGGAGAAGTCAGCTATAGCTATACGTTGAATAGCGCGGCCACGCATGACGTGGATACGGCCGAAAGCAACAATAGCCTGTACGAAAACTTCCTCGTCTCACTGACTGATACCGATGGAGATACAACTTCTAGCACCTTATCAGTTCGTATCGTTGATGATATTCCGGCTGTGGAAATCACGGGCGCAACGCTTGTTGACGAAGCTGCTGCACCGATCGCTGGCACATGGTCGATGACCCCAGGCGCGGATGGCGTTCTGCCATCGCAATTTACGATATCCATTGATGGAGGGCCGGAACAGACCTTCACCCTGAGCGGTGGCCAATATCAAATCGACGTGCCAGGAAAAGGCACGTTGACATTGGATCAGGACGGAACATGGACTTTTGACGCCAATCAACGCGTAACGTCGGACACCAATATCAATTTCACGCTAAAAGCGACAGATCAAGACGGCGATGTGGCGACAGACACGCACACAATCTCCATCAAAAACGCGCCTGACACGCTCATCGTGGGATCTGGAGACGATGATGAAACCGGCAGCACCCCTGATCATACGGTGCCCGGCGGTCCAGTTGATGGACCGGTGAACGGCGGCGCGGGTGATGACGTGCTGATCGGCGATCCCGGTTCTGTGACGATCACCCCCGGACAGACCGCGAATATCATGCTGGTGCTAGACAGTTCTGGCAGCATGACGACTAAAATTCCATTTGGTGGACAGCAAATTTCGCGGATGGATGCGTTGAAGAATGCCGTGAACAGTCTGCTGGATTCCCTGAGCACTTCCGGAGCTTCGCAAGTCAGAGTTCACCTCGTTGACTTTGACAGCACGGCTAGGTCTTTAGGCACATTTGATATCGTTCTAAACGGTGTGGACAATGCCGACCGGATTCAGGCGGCGAAAAATGCCGTCGATGCGATGGAAGATGAGGGTGGCACCAATTATGAAGATGCGCTGGTCAAGGCGTTAAGCTGGATCACATCCACCGATAACAACACGGGGCCTATTCCCGATGCGGATATCAACAAGGTTCTGTTCATTTCCGATGGCGCCCCGACCATGTGGGACAATGGCAGCACGGGCGGACAGGAACAGTTGGCGCATATGACCCGCGCGATCAATGAAATGTTTGGTACGACCGATAGTACCAACGATGTTCAAAATCTGATCGATAAAGGCTGGAGCATCGACACCATCGGAATTGCCCTGAGCGATACCCCCATTCGCATCAATTATAGCGGCAATCGCAGCTATGATGCCAATGGCAATATTTCGGGGAATCCAGACGCTTATATTTTACATGCTCGGGAAAATAGTACAAACACCGATATTGCTCAGGTTTCCGGCTGGTCTACGACTGCAACGCCGAATAGCAACAACTTGAGAAGCGTATATGAGCGAACCACTGATTCGTGGCCTTATTCCCATGTGGGCTTCGGCGTTAACGGCGATGGTCTCGATGTAGGCGAAGTCTTGCGCTTCGATTTCGGCTTTGGTTCTGATTATGATGGGGATACTGGCAGTTATACCACCGGCGGTTTCAACGGCATTCCCGTAACCTCAGTTCGTGTTGATTTCCGTGAATTTGGAAACAGTTCAACGACAATTCAATATAAAATCCATTATACTGATGGAACCTCAGAAATAAAATCAGAATCATTTAGTAGTAATAATTCAAATAATCGTGACATTCCTGCACAAGAAGGAAAATTCATTGATTATATTGAATTTCAAACCACGCAAACTACCGCTGCAGGCTATATCCGCCTCAACAGCATCGTTCGTGCGACATCATTAGAAATTCTCGGCCTGATTGAGGGTGTTGGCGGCAAAGCAACCAACGCCCACACCGCAGAAGATCTGGCAAATGCCATCGGCAATTTGGGTGGATCAACCGATCTTGCTGCGGCGGGCAGTGATAATATTTCCGGTGGTGCTGGAAATGATCTGATCTTTGGCGATGCGCCCTTTACCGACCATCTGGCAGCCGCCAAAGGATTGGACCTGCCTGCAGGATCAGGATGGCGCGTGTTCCAGATGTTGGAAGCAACGCCGTCGCAAAACTGGACCCGCGCTGATACGCTGGCTTATATTCGCGCCAACCATGCCGAACTAGCACAGGAAAGTGGGCGCACGGGCGGCCATGATGTCATCAACGGCGGCAGTGGCGATGATATCATCTATGGTCAGGAAGGCGATGATCTCATAACCGGCGGCAAGGGTGCTGACATCTTAAGCGGCGGTTCCGGCGCAGATACTTTTGTGTTTGAAGCTGGGGACAGCCATGTCCAGCTGGGTGGAAGCGGCACAGCTGGTACGATTGTTGGTTATGATCGCATCACCGATTTCAAAATTAATGAAGGCGATGTGCTTGATCTGGATGGAACACCGATAGTAGCCGCCGATACATCCGGCCTTGTGGACGGCACCAACAGCCAGTTACAGACGACGACTGGCGTATTTGTTAAATCACATAAGATCAGTAACGGGATAATTTCCTTCTCGTCCTCAGATACCAGCAACTCGGCGATCTCCATCTCCGACGATGCTCAATTAGCGGCGGTGATGGATTATCTGCAGCGCAATGATCTTGGTGATGCCGGAACGACCGTTGCGTTTCAGGCCAATGGACGGACCTTCATTTACCAGCAGGTTGGAAACAGCCCGAATGCTGCCAATGATCTGTTGATCGAGCTGAGCGGCGTGACCAATATCAACAATCTGAACACGCTGATCAGCAATGGCAGCTTGGCCAGAATGGCGGTCAATGACAGCGAGGCGCTTGCCGATCGCAGTGGGCAGAATGCCGCGATGGTGGCTGCAGTGGCGGCGATGACCTTGGTGTCGGATGATGTCGCGACGCCAGCCGCTGCGCATGAACAGCCATCGGCAGCACCTTTGATGTTCACGCCCGATCAACTGATCTTGGCCGATCAGGATGCTGCGCCCGTGGAAGAGGTTTCACAATCCGTGGCAGCCGAAGGCTCCAGCGAAGCCGCATCGGATGCTTCGCAATCCTCCATCGTCAATGATGATGAAGAATTTGTGGATAATCCGGCAGCGGATAAACCGCAGGCGGCGGAACCGGCAGATGCTTCAAACGACAATGGTGGATCAGACGCGCTGTTCGATGTTGGTGCAGAGGCCGGTTTCGGTGTGATGGATGCCTTGATGGCGATGCCAGCCGAGGTCATCGCGGAAGCGACGCCGAGCGATCCCGGCACGGCCGATGAGGTGTTACAGGAATTGACGGGCGAAACGGCCGTTGATGATCTGATCGACTCCATGGTCGGCGATGGAACCACCGACACCAGCGGCGACGGCACAAAAACCGCCGATTTGGCGAGCCTGTTGGATCAGCAAATCCCATTGGACGGCGGCATGGTTCATCATGCGCCAAGCATCGAGCATGACCTGAACCAGATCACGCCCGCATAAAAGCTCAGTTGGAAAAACGAAATAATAAGGGGCAATATAATGTTATCGAAAAGAGCAAAATGGATGAGAGGTGCCGCCGCTATGCTGGCATTTGCGGCGCCGCAGATCGTTTCTGCGCAGGCACTGGCCGAGCGATCAGGATCGGACCTGAGAAACGAAGTGCAGTCGCGCTATAATGCTGCGCTCACCGTTTCGACTGATCCCAATGTGATCAGCCAGAATAGCGCTGTTCATAATTGGGCGTCTGACACCAAGGTGCAATGCGGCATTGCGCTGGGCTTCTTGAAATCAGGCACCCGCGATGAAGACAGTCTGCGCCGCTGTGACTTTGCCTATGGCATGATGAATGCACCGCGCCAGCCCGCAGCACCCGTGGTTGCGCCCCCTCCTCCACCGCCACCGCCGCCTGCTGACACTTGCCCACCAGAAGTGGCCGCAACCTTCTTCTTTGATTTTGATTCCGTGGTCCCATCAGCAGATGCGCAGGAATCCGCAACCTTTATGGCAGCCAATCAGCAACGCTGCGGCTGGCGCCATTTCACCGTTGTCGGCCACACAGATCGCGCCGGTTCCAACCTTTACAATGACAAATTGTCGATGCGCCGTGCTCAAGCCGTCGCAGATTTGATGACCGCTGCTGGCATTTCCGCGGCGAATATTTCCGCGTCTGGCAAGGGTGAGGCAGAGCTTCGCGTTCAGACAATTGATGGTGAGCGCACGCCCGCCAATCGCCGCGTAGAAGTACGCGTTAATGAGACGGGGGTAAATTGATGAAACTCGCATTGTTCGGAACGCAGATTGCATCTGCCCTCGCCTTGGCTCTGGCTGCATCGCCCGCCGCTGCCCAACCCATGTCGCTGAAAGAGGTGATTGCTGTCGCGATTGACACCAATCCCCAAATTCATCAGGCCGAAATGAACAAACAGGCCATTGAGTTTGAACTGGAGCAGGCGAAAGGCCTGTATATGCCCCGTGTCACGCTGGAAGCCTCAGCAGGCGTGCGCCGATTGGAAAACAACACGCGACGAGCGCAGAATATCGCAAACAAAGAAATGTATCCGCTGGAAGCCCAAATCCGGGCGGAGCAGACGTTGATCGATTTTGGCCGCCGTCGCGGTGAAAAAACTCGGCAGGCTGCGCGCGTTGACGGCGCCGCTTTGCGGGTGTTGGAGCGCGCTGAATTTGTCGCGCTGCAAACGTCGCGCCAATATCTGGATGTCTTGTTACAACAGCGGGTGGTTGCTGCCGCTGAAGACAATCTGACCTTCCACAATAGTTTGGTGCAAGATCTGGCTGGTGGTGTGCAGGCGGGGTCGATCAGTGTCGCCGATTTGCAGCAGGCACAAGAGCGTGCCAAATCGGCATCCGTCCGCCTCAGCGAAGCATTTGAAGCGTTGGAAACCGCCAAGATTGAATTGCTGGCTCTTAGCGGCCTGGAAGTTCAGGATGTGCAACTGCCGCCTTTGTTCGCTGAAAAGCTTCCCGGAAACCTGAATGATGCCATCGGGCTAACGCGCACGCGCCATCCAAAGGTTTTAGAAGCCATCGCCGATGTCGATGCCGCCAATGCCGACGCGGCGAAGAATAAGGGTGATCTCGCCCCAACCATCGGCTTGGAACTGACTGGCCGTATCGGCGATGATATCGACATGTATCGCGGCGAAACCAACGACTTGCAGGCCAAGGCCGTGATGCGTTGGGCCATTTTTGATGGCGGCATCAATCGCGCCAAATATCAAGAATATGTCCGCCGCGCGAGCGAGAGCCGTTTCCGCATGCATCAGGTGATGCGCGAAGCGGAATCGGATGTCCGCAGCGCTTGGAATAGCAAAAACACGCAGACCAATGTTTTCCGCGAATTGACCGAGCAAAGCGCAACAACAGATGAGTTGCTGCTTTCATATCGCGATCAGTTTTCAGTAGGGCGGCGATCCTTGCTGGATGTGCTGGATGCGCAAAACACGCGCTTCAATGTGCAAGTGCGGGCAGAAATAGCACGCTTCTCTGAAATATTTGCTCATTATCAACTATTGGCAGCGACCAACAGCTTGCTAGATGCCTTTGATTTAAGCGCACCTGCCAGCCGACGCGTCTATGCCCGTGAAGATGTGAAATTTGGACCACCTGCACCGGCAGAATTACAGCGTCGTCGTAACCCGCTGTAAAGGATTATTGCCCTAATTGGCAGATATTATGAATATGATGCGAGAAATCTCCTCGCTGGCCAATATGGCCGACGATGATGCAGGCGATCCTTTGATCGCCTGCATTCATTTCGTCGCTCAGCATTTCGGCCAGAATTTTCAGCGCGCTGCGCTGTCTTCCCTTGCGCGCGATGAACAGGGGCATCTGCCTTTTCATCAAGCAGAATCCGCTCTGGACCTCTGCTTCATCAACAATGATCGCATCTACACCCGCAAGCTGAGGCAATTTGCCCGCAAGCTGCCTGCGATCATTCTGAAAAAAGACGGCTATTGCGCAGTTCTTCTGGAAGAAAAAGAAGGCCAATATCTGATGTGGGTGCCCGGGCGGGCAGACCCCCTATGGATTTCAGAGGCCGATGCCGAAGCGCAATATGGTGGCCAAGCACTTGCCGTTTCGGCCGACACCACGGCCATTCAATCCGAGCAGCGCCCATGGGATGAGGCCGCCAAACGCCATTGGTTTTGGAGCGAGCTTTATCGCATTCGCCGTTCCTTCTATCCCGTTCTCGGCGCGGCCTTGATGATCAATTTGCTGGGCTTTGCCCTGCCCTTGTTCACCATGAATGTTTATGATCGCGTCATACCCAATAAGGCGGTGTCCAGCCTGTGGGTTTTGGCCATCGGGGCAATATTGGCGTTTACGGTGGAATTTACCTTGCGCATCGCGCGATCCACCTTGCTCGATGACCTAAGCAAAGAATTGGATATCAAGCTTTCGGAAAAGATTTTTTCCAAAGTTCTCAACATTCCGATGGCGGATCGGCGCGGCAGCACCGGTATGCTGGCCAAGCGTGTGTCGGAATTTGAAACGGTGCGCGACTTTTTCGGATCAACGACCATCGTCTTGATCGTCGACGTGATGTTCTTGTTTCTATTCTTGGCGATGATTGCTTTTCTGGCCGGGTGGCTCGCGCTCATTCCGCTCGCGATCATCACCACCATGGCCATTGCCGGCTATTTTCTTCAGCGCCGCATGTTGGCCGCCACCTTGGACGCTCAAGCCGATTCCAGCATCCAGCATAGCATGTTGGTGGAAGCCATTGGCGGCACGGAAACCGTGAAATCCTGCGCGGCGGAAGGGCAAATATTGGGTCAATGGCGCCGCATGGCGGATGCCAGCGCCCGCACCCAAATCTCGCTGAAACGGATCAGCACAGTGGCCGTCAATTTGGCCACAGTGGGCCAACAATTCACCAGCCTGTCATTGGTCATCGGCGGTTTTTACCTGTTTGATGCCGGGACCATCAGCATGGGGGCGATCATTGCCATCGTCATGTTGGCGGGCCGGTCTATGGCCCCTGTTGGCCAGCTGGCCTTTTTGATGACCCGTGGTCGGCAAGCCATCACCACCATGAACAGCATCCAGCAAATGACAGAGGCTGATGATGAGCGCCGGATGGGCAGCAGCACGCTGGATCTGGAAATCAGCGATGGCGTGGTGGCTGTTGAGCATCTGTCCTTCGCTTATCCCGGCGCCGCCGCCAAATCGCTCACCAACATCGACCTGAAAATCCAACCCGGCGAAAAAGTCGCCATTGTTGGCCGTGTGGCGTCTGGAAAATCCACCTTAGGCCGCCTACTCTGCGGCATTTATCCGCCAGAAGAAGGCAATATCTATATTGATGGCTTGGATAGCCGGCAATATTCGCCCATCTATCTGCGCTCTCAAATGCGCTTTGTGGGCCAAGATAGCGTGTTGTTCAGCGGCTCTATCAAACAAAATCTGCAATTTTGCGCCCCCGGTATCAGTGATGCCGATTTGCTGCGCGTGTTGCAGGATATTGGCGCAGATCAATTTATGGGCCGGGACGAAACCGGTCTGGACCGGGTGACGGGCGAGCGTGGCAACCAATTATCGGGCGGCCAACGCAGCTTCCTGACCATCGCTCGTGCCCTCGCCTCGCCCTCCAAGCTACTGTTTCTGGATGAACCAACGGGCGCCATGGATACGCAAAGCGAACGCAATTTCGTGCGCGCTTTGGAAAAAATGCTGGGTAAGGCGCAAACGGTCGTCATCGCGACGCATCGTGAGGCCATTTTGCATATTTGCGATCGGATCATCGTCATTGATCAGGGGCGCATTGTTGCAGATGGACCACGGGCCGAAATTTTGGCGCGCTCCATGCCCAAGGATGGGCCACGGTGACCGACCATCCTACCCTGATTGATCCTGCACAGCCAATCTATGTCGATCAGGCAGCGGATAGTCGGCGGCTGGCGCGGCCGATGATTTGGGGTCTTTGCGCGGTTGCTATGGTGACCATCGCGGCGGCAGCTATGCAGAATAGTCAGCCCTATTTTGCGGATGTCTTTTCGCGTGAAAACGACGCGCTCCCCGATGGCATGACGGAAAAGGAAATGGAGCAAGAAGCGATTGCCCAGCTTATTTCTGAAACCGATAGCGATATTGTGGCGGCGGCTGTGGAAGGCGACGATGCCGTGAGCCGCAACGCTTTATTGCCAATCTCTTCCATGCCTATAGAAGCCGCCCGCCCCTTCCAACTGCCGCGCTTGAACGCAGCCCAAGCCGCAAACGCTGAACGCTGCCTCACCCAAGCCATTTATTATGAAGCCGCCACAGAAAGCGACGCTGGGAAATCCGCCGTTGCGCAGGTGATTATCAACCGGATGCGGCACCCTGCCTATCCCGATAGCATCTGCTCGGTCATTTATCAGGGCAGTGACCGGCCCGGTTGCCAATTCAGCTTCGCTTGTGATGGCTCTTTGGCCCGAAAGCCCTCTGCAACATTGTGGCGCCGCTCCAATGAGATTGCGCGTGCTGCCTTGGCCGGTCAGGTGGACAAGAAAGTGGGCATGGCAACCCATTATCATGCCAATTATGTGCTGCCTTATTGGGCCCCAAAACTAACAAAGATCGAACAAATTGGCGCCCATATATTTTATCGCTGGCCCGGCCATTGGGGCCGCCCGAAAGCCTTTGCCGATCACTATGTTGGCCGGGAAGCCATCCCCGCTTTTGATACGCTGTTTCGCGGCGGTGCAATCAATCCTGCCCTAGCGCAGGCGGAGGGTTTTTCTGCTCAGCCGCCTCCCCGCGATCCCACCGATCATCGCAGCGACAATGATGTTGGCGGCCGCATAGATACTACCAAGGGATGGACACCCAATATCCCAGACCCAACAAAAAACCGTGCCCATGCCTCGCGCCTTCATGACGAGCAAAGCGATAGCGGTGACCTTTTAATCAAGAGCGAATGACATGGTGCAATCCTTCCTAACATATTGGCAACGGTTGCGCGGTGCCGAACAGATCACCTTAGCCGCCGCCGCGGGCTTTGCGCTTTTTCTGCTATGGGCGAGCTTTGCGAAAGTGGATGAAGTCACCCGTGGTCAGGGCCGCGTTATCCCCTCCACCAAGGTGCAGATCATCCAATCCGCTGAACCTTCGACGATCAAGGAAATACTTGTTCGCACCGGCCAGACGGTGAAAAAGGGGCAGCTTCTGGTGCGACTGGACAATACGTCTTCGCAATCAGAACTGGGCCAGTTGGAAACCGAGAATGAGCTTTTAAGCCAGCGTGCGGCCCGACTGGCAAGCGAAGCGGGCGGCGGCGAAGGCTGTGTCGGCGAAAATTGCGGCGATGAGCGCAGGCTGGCGGATGTAAGGCGTTCGGCCTTGCAAAGCCAATTGGCAGCGCTCACCGCTTCCGTCGATCAACGCCAGCGGGATATTGGCGAAGCCCGCGCCACCGCTTCATCGCTGGAAGGCAGCCTAAGGATCGCGCAACAACAGGTCGCTATGCTAGCACCATTGGCCGCGAAATCCGTTATTCCGCAAACCGAATTGATGACCGCGCAAAGGGAAGTGGTCGACCTGCAAGGCAGGTTGGCCGCGGCGCGCCAGGCCATTTCCCGATCCGAGGCAGCCGTGCGTGAAGCCCGCGCCGAAGTTTCCCGCGCCCGCTTTGATTTTCAGCAAGAGGCGCTGAATGAGCGCAGCCAGCTGACCACCAAGATGGCCGTCAACAAAGAATCCATCCGGGGCGCGGAAGGCCGCGTCGCACGATCGGAAATTCGCGCACCAGCGCGCGGCGTGGTGAATGACCTGCTGGTCAACACCGTTGGCGGATTTGTGAATGCCGGGGAACAGATTTTGCAAATTGTGCCGCTGGGCGACAAATTGCTGATCGAAACGCGCGTTACCCCGCGCGACATCGCTTTCTTGAAGGTGGGCGATCCGGCCAATGTCAAAGTCACCGCTTATGATTTTTCCGTCTATGGCGGCCTGAAAGGGCGCGTCGTGCGCGTCTCCGCGGACAGTATTTATGATGAGGTGGAGCGTCAGGCCTATTTCACCGTCGTCGTGGAAACAGACAAAAGCTATCTGGAAAATGCTGGCCGCCGCCTGCCAATCACACCCGGTATGCTATGCGATGTGGAAATCCTCACCGGGAAAAAATCGATCCTCACCTATTTGCTGAAGCCCGTACTCAAAGTCTCCGGCTCGGCGCTCACAGAGCGCTGACGCACGATGCCGCCCCCGCGCAAGAGCCCGATTTGGTAAATTACAGGGTCGCGGCGGCAGGCACAGCTTCAAACGCAGCCTCTCGCTGCGGCTGATCGCGAAACGCATGAACCCAGCGACGATTTTCGCTAAACGACAAAACTGGGCGTACCGCAATGGCTGCGCTGGCGGCATAAATATGGTCGGCCATATTATCCAGCACCTGATCTCCGCCGGGCATGGATACCACCAGAAAGGCATGATCCCTGTTTCCGGCCAGATCCCGCAACAACATCAGCTTGATGCGATCCGCGCTGATGCCCGCCGCTTGCAACATATGCATTTTCAGAATGGCATAATCCTCGCAATCGCCGCTTAGCCGTTGCAAAGTTTCCGACGCGCTGGCCCAATAATCGCGTTCGCCATAATTGCGGTCATCGCTTTGATAGGCAATTTTCTGGTTCACCCACCGGTTCACGCGGGCCAGAAGCTCTCGCTTATCCATGCCTTCGACGACACCGCTTTGTTGCAGAGCGCTGCGCATCAACGCCGCCGATGGTGCACGGCGAACGCGCTCCCACCGCTGATCAAAGGCGGTTCGGCGGACCAAGATTGGCCGCGTTCCCATATGATCCAGCAAATCGGCCCGATCCGCACGAAAAGCATCAGCAAAGCCGCGAAGATCATCGGCCTTGCACCCCTCTTCGACCGGCTGAGGCTTCACTTCGCCGAGAGACAAAGCCCCCCGGCTGGCAGGCGCCATGGATGCTGCCACTGGCCGATTGGCTAGCGAACGCATCAAGATCGATTGTAGCTGTGGCTTGGCTTCCGCTTGAGAGGCAGCAGTTTCCGCTTTCTTCTGCTCCATGCGAATGCGCTCCAACGCACTAGGCGCCCCATTGAGCACCAGCCGTTCGCGGCTCAGCGATGCGCGATCGGGAACATGAAGCGAGCAATTTTCGCCAGCAGCGGATGCGGAGATAGGCGCTGATCGGGCTGCCACCGTCGAGCCAGATATTTGCGCTTGCGCTACAGCCAAATTGGGCAGGAAAATCGCAGAGCATAGGCCAAGTATCGCCCCATTCGCCCTGAGAGACGCAATCCATGTCCGGCCAGCCATGGCCCCAACTGTGCAAATCAGAAGTGCAAAAGCCCCTTACAACTATAGTTAACTGGTTATTAGGAAGACAAGAAATCAGAAAGAAACGCAGAATCCAGCACAAAACCGCGCTTTATCGCGTGCTAAAACTTAATCTCTAATTGATATTTGGGGAAAATGGTGCCGCTTAGGTGACTCGAACACCTGACCCCATCATTACGAATGATGTGCTCTACCAACTGAGCTAAAGCGGCAATGAAGGCGCCTCTAACAGTGACTTCCGCTTCTGACAAGCGATGTTTAGAGATTTCTGCGCGGTTCAGCCCTTCCGGGCCTTTTTATCCGAAAAATCGACCAATTCTTCCCTAGCCAAAATCTAAAATGGCAAGGATTTCCTAACGAAATCAACACTGCCGCTCGATGATTTTAATCGCTGTTGGCCTAGCAATCGGTTCCAATAACTTTCCGAACCATCTGCCAGGCGCCATTCGTGCAATCGGCGCGTGAACAGTTGCAGATCATATTGCTCGCTGATGCCTATCGCCCCATGAACGGCATGAGCGGTCGCCGCGATCCGGGCCGCGGCACGGCTGGTGATGGATTTTGCCGTGGCTGCGGCAGCCAGCGTTGGCGGCATCGCCCCGGCACAGGCCAGTTCAGCGGCCATGCGCGAGGCGACCATATCTTCGGCCATCACGGCCATATTCTGCTGCAGCGCCTGTTGGCGGCCAATAGGCTTGCCAAATTGCACCCGCTCATTGGCATAAGCCGCCGTCATTTCGGTTAACCGCTGGCCCGCGCCCGCGATCAGCGACGCCCGCAGGGTCGCAGACAAATAATGCAGTGCTCCCTGATCAGCCGTGCCTATCACCTCGGCCGAACCATAGCCTGCTTGAGCGCCGATCGGCTGAAGCCGAACCGCCGCAAGGCTACCCGGCACGCCAATATCATCATAGGTTGCACTCTCTAAAATAAGCTGACCATCCAACTCCATCAGCACATGCTGCACGATCAGTGCATAAGGCACAGCGCGCCCCCGGGCGCCAGTCGCCAGTGCAATCGGCCCATCGGGAATGGCCGCGCCCGCGGCGGCCAGCAGCGCGCGGGCGATCATCGTCTCTCCCACTGGCAAAGGCGATGCATGATAGCCCAGCGCCTGCCAAAGCGGCTGCACGTCAGCAAGCGTCAGCCCCGCACCCCCCTGTTGTTCCGGCACCAATGCATCCAAAAAGCCAGAAGAGCTAATGTCCTGCCACAGCGGATCCACCGGGCCGCCCTGTTCCACGGCGCGGACCGTTTCCGGGGTAAATAATTGCTCAAGCAAGCGCTGGAAAGGTTCGAGAAATTCGTTCATATCTTTGCCCATATCCTTATCCCCCACCCTCATCTTAAACCCATGCCGCGGGCGATAATGCCGCGAAGAATTTCCCGCGTGCCGCCGCGCAGCGAGAAGCTGGGCGCAATATGGGTGACATAAAGCAGGGTTTGATACAGTTCGGCGCCAATCGCTTCTTCCGGATAAGATGCCAGATTATCACCAATCGCCACGGGCAATTCCTGCTCAAAACTGGTGCCTAAATCTTTTACCAGAGAGGCTTCGACAACAGGGCTTTCACCGCGTGCCAACCGTGCCGTGCAAGCCAAAGACATGGCGCGCAAAACCCCTAGCCTTGCGGTAAAATCACCCACCAAGGCCAAGGTCGCGCTATCATCCCGGCCCACCATCTGCAGATGTTTGATCCACGCATCCAACAACACCACACTGGAATAAATACGCTCTGGCCCGCTGCGTTCAAAGGCAAGCTCCGCGGTGACCTGCTGCCACCCCTGCCCCTCCTCACCGATCAAGGCGTCTTCCGGCAATTCCACATCATCGAAAAATATCTCTGCGAAATGAGCGTCACCCGTCAGATCCGTGATCGGACGCACTGTCACGCCCGGCGCCTTGAGATCTACGATCAGTTGCGACAATCCTTTTTGACGATCATCCACCGTGCCAGATGTGCGCAGCAAGGCGATCATATAATCGCCATGCGCGCCATTGGTCGTCCAGATTTTCTGACCATTGAGCCGCCAGCCCTTGTCCGTGCGCTCTGCCCGGCTGCGCACGCTGGCCAGATCAGAACCAGAGCCCGGCTCGCTCATGCCAATGCAAAAAACCAATTCCCCCCGACAAATGCGTGGCAGGAAATATTCCCGCTGCGCTTCGGTGCCATAGTGCAGGATCAGCGGCGCGCTTTGACGATCGGCAATCCAATGGGCAGCCACGGGGGCGCCAACAGCCAGCAATTCCTCCACCACCACAAAGCGCGCGAAAGCGCCTTTTTCAGCGCCACCATATTGTTTTGGCAGCGTCAGGCCGACAAAACCGCGGCTGCCCAACAATTGTGAAAACTCACGCGAAAAGCCCGACCATGACCGGGAGCGTATATCCGCGCTTGCCGCCGTCGCGGCTTGTTCGGCCAAAGCGCGAATGGCTGGGCGCAGCGCCTCATCCTCTGCCGGCACTTGTGCCAGCGATAAATTGTCAAACACCGCATCGCTCCCAAAATGTCGGATGGCCCGTTAGGATGGCCCATTACGCAGGCAGAATGGAACGAGACGCCCCCCGATTCAAATATTTATCGGCGCAGCAATGATATTCATTCGCTATCAGCGCCGATATCGCGATGCTCCAATGCAACAGATAAAAAGTTGCGGGCAATGGCATCGCTATCGGGCCGCGACGCCAGCGCCATTTCAATGCGGGGCGGCTCGGCCAGCGCCAACAAACGTATATCGGCCGGCGCAATTCGCACCATCCGCGCTGGCACCAAAGCAATGCCTAGGCCCGATTGCACCAAGCTGAGGATCGTTTGCACCTGCGTCGCATCCTGCGCGATCCGTGGGCTAAAACCCGCCTGTTGGCAAGCCAGCATCACCACGGAACGCAGCACACTGACCTTGCTATGCTGGATCAAAGGCTCTGCCTCCAGCTCCGATAAAGCCACATGGGTGCGTGCTGCCAAGCGATGATCATGGCGCAGGGCGACCACCAACGCGTCTCGTTCCACCAGATCAAAATGCAGGTCGCCGGGCTGCATCAAGGGCATTCGCACAAAGCCAATATCAATCTGCCTTTCTGCCAGCGCAAGCGCAATGGACGCGCTGGTGCGCTCTTCCAATCGCAGATCAACCTTGGGATAGCGCGCCCGAAAAGCCGGAATAATGCGGGGCAGTGCATCAATGATGGCCGACCCCACAAAGCCGACCCGCAAAGTTCCAGCCTCGCCCAATTGGCTGCTCTTCGCGGCTTCACGCACCAATTGTGCTTGCTCCAGCGCCGCGCGCGCAGGCCGCAAGGCTGCAAGCCCGGCATCCGTCAGCCGCACCCCCCGCGCGCCACGTTCAAACAGCCGAACGCCCAGGCTTTCTTCCAATTTGCGGATCGCAACCGTTAGTGGCGGCTGGCTCATATTCAGCCGTTCGGCAGCGCGATGAAAATTCAGCGTCTCCGCCAGCGTGATGAAATAGCGCAATTGGCGCAAATCCATGATAGCCAGTTCCTATCAATGACAACCCAATCAATATTAGAAGCCTTTGCGCGCTGCGCCTAGTCTCGTCATCGCACCCCCGTGGACAAAGCTGCGTATGGGTGATTGACCACCGCCCAGCTATCCCCCCTCGCAAGGAGCCGCCATGTCCTCCCCTTCTCGCTCTGGTCCGCTTGCTGGTATCAAGGTTTTGGATCTTTCGCGCGTGTTGGCGGGGCCATGGTCATCGCAGATTTTGGGGGATTTGGGCGCAGAGGTAATCAAGGTCGAGCAGCCCGGCCAAGGCGATGACACCCGCCGCTGGGGCCCGCCCTTTCTTGCCGATGGATCGCAAGACAGCGCCTATTATCTATGCGCCAACCGCAACAAGGAATCCATCGCCATTGATCTGGCCCATCCGCAGGGCGCTCAGTTGGTGCGCCAGATGGCGGGTCAAAGCGATATTTTGATCGAGAATTTCCGTGTGGGCGGACTGGCCAAATATGGGCTGGACTATGCCGCCTTATCCGCCCGCAACCCGCGCCTAATCTATTGCTCGGTCACCGGCTTTGGTCAAAGCGGCCCCTATAAGGATCAGGGCGGCTATGATTTCCTGATCCAGGGGATGAGCGGGCTGATGAGCATCACCGGCCATGCTGATGATCATCCCGGTGGCGGTCCGATGAAGGTCGGCATCCCCATTTGTGATCTCACCACCGGCCTTTATGCCGCCACCTCTATTCTCGCAGCGCTGCACCATCGCGAACGCACCGGCGAAGGCCAGCATATTGATTGCGCTTTGCTGGATACCCAATTGTCTTTGCTCGCCAATCAGGGGTCTAACTATATCAATGGTGGTATGGTCCCGGGTCGATTGGGCAATCAACATCCCAACACCGTGCCTTATCAGGATTTTTCCTGTGCCGATGGCGACATTTTGGTGGCCTTGGGCAATGATCGGCAGTTTCGTGATTTCTGCGCGCTCATTGGCCGCCCGGATTTGCCAGAAGATCCACGCTTTGCCAACAATGGCGGGCGCAGCCCATATCGCGATGCCTTGCTGGCGGAAATGCGCCCCGCCATTGCCCAGTGGAAGGCTGATGATCTGATCAAAGCGATGCTGGCCAAAAAGCTTCCGGGCGGAAAAGTGAATGAAATCCCCGAAATATTGGCCGACCCCCATGTCGCAGAGCGCGAACTGCTGCATCAAATGAAGCGATCCGATGGCACGCCAGTTCAGGTGATCGGCTATCCCGCCAAATTATCGAAAACACCAGCCGATTATCGACGCGCGCCGCCGCGATCCGGGGAAGACACACGTGCCATTCTGTCGCGGCGGCTGGGCTTGAGTGATCCGGAAATTGACGCATTGCGTGATGCTGGCATTGTCAGCGAAACACTTTAACCGCCCTTTGCCTCGCCGCCCACCCCCTTCCATCACCCCCTGCCCTATGCGGGGGATGATAGAGGGAATAGCTTGGATCAGAACCTATGCGAACCGATCAGGCTGGTTGCAGCGCATAAGCCTCTTCTTCTTTGGCGATCAGAATATCAGCTAAGAACCAATAGGCTTCGCCCCAAGCGGCCAGCACTTCATCGGTCGCCGCGTCACCCAAAATATCACGGATGGCGGGCAGCAGCGCATCCGCAACCAGCGGATAATGCTCCGCTCTCACGCCCGTTTCGATATGGCGCTGAACCATGCGCTCGACAACCGGAGTCAAATTCTGAAGCTTGTCGACATTTTGCGCATAGCCCAAAATAGCGGCGGCCAAACGGCGCGGCTGTTCACCCGAATCTTGCGCGGCACGATCAAACATATCGCGCACATCATCATTTACGAACAACCGCTCATACATGCGGGTGGTGATCGCTTCTCCATGCGCCTGAAGAGCAGGAGCCGTTGATTTCACGAGGGCAATCACTTGTTCGGAGAGGGGAGCGGCCATAAAAAATCCTTTAAAGATGCGAATTGGATGCATCTATACTTGCGCGCAAATAAGATGCAAGATGAATGCATGATAGATAAGCGATTTCCATGCGGCTAACGGCTCACACTGATTATGCTTTGCGCATCATGTTGCACGCTGCCCTTTCGGCGCAACAGGATGAAACGCTGCTCTCAATCGCTCAAGTCGCCGCAGATCATCACATCCCACGCAACAATGCGATGAAAGTGGTCAATATGCTGGCCAATGCTGGCTATTTGGAAACGATCAGGGGCCGCAATGGCGGTTTTCGCTTAAACCGCCCCGCCTCTGGAATCACCTTGGGCGCCATTGTGCGTTTGGCAGAGCCAAGCCTTAATCCGGCAGATTGCGGCCAATGCATCTTGCAATCCTCTTGTGGGCTGACCGCCATGCTGCATCGCGCGGTTGCGGCATTTCTGGCGGAACTGGATAGTCAAACCTTGGCACAAGCCGCTGAAAACTCGTCCCTTCCTTCCCCCATTTCTTTTTTATAAAGAATGAACAGCGCCGCCATATATTCGCATTTCCAACGCCGAAAATTCCTTTTTGTTCGCAGCGATTAAACAGGCTTTTCCGCAGCATTTTCTGCTGCGACGATCAAACCGTTGGTCCGATAAACGCCACAAACCAACCAACTTGGGTAGGAAAAGCGCGTTTGTGCCACCTACACCTGTTTTCTTTTACACCACAGCTTCCACGGAGAATTGATACTGTGAAGAAATTTGCAATCTATGCAGCGGCACTGACCTTTTCGATGACACCTGCTGCAGCGTTGACCGCGCAAGCACAGACCCCCGCCGCTGCACCTGCCGCCGTCAATCTGGACGTTGGCACCATGGTGTTTGATTCCGCTGGCGCCGAAATCGGCAAAGTGGTCAGCAATGACGGCACCAATGCCGTGATCGCATTTGGCGATGCACAAATTGCGATGCCTATTTCATCCTTCGGCACCACTGATGCCGGCACCGCACTGGGCCTTACCGTTGAGCAATTGGCCGCTGGCATCGCGCAGCAAAAGGCTGCTGCTGAAGCCGCGCTGAATGAAGCCCTGCAGCCCGGCGCCACAGTGCATGCACTGAACGGATCCGCAACCTTGGGCACGATCAAAACCGTGGAAGCCGATGCCGTCGTTCTGACCACCGCAGAAGGCGATGTCCGCCTGCCCAAGGCGGCATTTTTCCAAGCAGCCCATGGCCTGTCGACCAGCTTCACGGCAGATCAATTCAAAGCAGCGCTGGCCGAAATGGCAGCCAATAATGACGCTGCACCACAGGCCGAAGCGGCCGCGGATCAGGCCGCAGCGGCCGAATAATCAAGCCCATAAAGCTTGATCTCATCCCGCCCTTTACAGCGCCCAAAAGCACTGAAGGGCGGGATAGATTCAGCTCGCGGGACAGCTTCTGCCAAGCCCTCAAAAAATGGATAATGGGCCGTTTATCAAATCTCTAGGCCAAGGCCCTACCAGCAAGACTTAGCGTTCACTCTCGCCAGCATCGCGCTTCGCGCTTCCTGCCGCGCCTCTGGTGATTAAGCGCGTGGAAGCTTTACGAATATCTTCAAATCTCACCGCGCTGTTCAACTTATTGGCCATTTTCAACACAATCAGCCCGTGTAGCGCCGCCCAATAAACATGGGCGATCTGCTCCGCATCGCCTTCCAGCAAGCCGCCATCCACCATATCGGCAACATAATTTGTCAGCATCAATTGGGACCGCAGCTCAGCCTGACGCAGCGCCTCTGTTTTCGTGGCTTCCGTTTCCTGCTCATAAGCGAAAATCAGCTTATAGGCAGCCGGCTCCCGAAAGGCGAAATTGACATAGGCTTCGCCGATAGCGCGGGAACGATCCCATAAATCATCAGTGCTATGATAGGCCGCCTCCATCCCATCGGAAAAGCGTTCATAAGCCGCGGCGCGCGTCGCCACGATCAGCTCGGCCTTGTTGCGAAAATAGCGATAGAGCGACGCTGCCGTCCAACCCATCTCTGCCGCGACCGACCGAAGCGACACTTGTGCCACACCGCGATCCGCCATTTGCCGCTCCGCAATTTGCCGGATGCGGTCACGCACTTCGTCGACCTGCTCTGATGAAAGCGATACTGCCATGCCCCATATCATAGTTCGCGCCAACGGCTAGGCAAGATGCCAAACGCTGTTTAGCAGCGAAGCTATTCCACCCTTAAAACAGAAAATTGCTCTACCAGTCGCAGAAACGACATCCCTGTCTTGCCATACTAAACGCTGTTCGCTACCTCGGTTGCTCAACGAACTTCAACAAGCAGGCTGAGTCCGTAAGACAGCAAGAATTTTAGGGGAATATGGATGGCATTTAAGACCCGCATCACAGAAATGTTTGATATTGAGACGCCGATCCTGATGGGTGGCATGACCGGCGTCGGCTATGGCGAATTGGTCGCATCCGTCGCCAATGCTGGCGCGCTGGGCTTTATCACGGCTCATATGTTCCCTACCGGCCAGGATTTGCTCGACGAAATTGAAAAAACGCGCGCGCTGACCGATCGCCCCTTTGGCGTGAACCTCACACTGCTGCCGTCGATCAACCCCATCCCCTATGATGATTATCGCGAAGCGATCATCGCCAGCGGGATCAAAATCGTGGAAACCGCCGGTCGTGCGCCCACCGATCACTTGCCCCGCTTCAAAGAAAATGGCGTGAAGGTGATCCACAAATGCACATCGGTGCGCCATTCCGTCTCGGCGGTACGCAAGGGTGTGGATGTGATCAGCATCGATGGTTTTGAATGCGCGGGCCACCCCGGCGAAGATGATGTCGGCTTGGTTGTGCTGCTGCCCGCCACGGTGGATGCGCTTCCTGACACGCCCATTATCGCATCGGGCGGCATGGCTGACGGACGCGGCTTGGTCGCGGCGCTGGCCCTTGGTGCAGACGCTGTGAATATGGGCACGCGCTTTTGCGCCACCGTCGAAGCCAAGCTTCACCCCAATTTGAAGCAGAAAATTGTCGACAACACCGAAACAGACACCGTCTTGGTCGGTCGCTCGCTGCGCAACACGGCGCGCGTCGCGAAAAATGCTGTGTCGATGGAAGTCGCCGAAATTCAGCGCAATCCAGACGCCACCTTTGAAGATGTGCGCCACCTGATGGCGGGTGCCCGCGCCCGTGAAAATGTGTTGCTCAATGGTGATATGGATGGCGGTATCTGGACCAGCGGCCAAAGCCAGGCCCTGATCCATGACATCCCAACCTGCGCCGATCTGGTGGCCAATATCATGCGCCAAGCCCAAGAAACGCGCGAACGGATCGCTGGCTAAGGGCGAAGCGCCGCTCAGGCGTTCAACATAATGAAAAAGGCCGGTTCATCCTGATGAGCCGGCCTTTTTCATGCCCAGCATGTTCCTCTAAAGCATTGGTGCAAGATTAGCGGATTTTGCAGGTTGAAAATTAGATAGTATTCTAAGTATAAGGTCCAATGAGAGAGGCGCTGTTTTTCAGGCCCGGATCCAATGAGGAATGACATGACAGAAGTTCACGGCAGCGGGGGAGCGCTGGAAGGTATTAAAGTTGTTGAAATGGGCCAGCTGATTGCCGGACCATTTTGCGGCCAATTGCTCGGCGATATGGGCGCCGAGATCGTGAAACTGGAACCACCCGTAACCGGTGATCCTATGCGGCATTGGGGTCAGGGCGATAAGCCCAGCTGGTGGCGCGTCATCGCCCGCAACAAGCAGAGCGTCGCGGTGGATTTGCGTTCCGAAGAAGGCCAGCAATTGGCGCGCGAATTGATCGCCCAAGCTGATATTTTGATTGAAAATTTCCGCCCCGGCACATTGGAAAAATGGAATCTCGATCCGGCGGATTTGCGCAAAACCAACCCCGGCCTGATCGTCGTGCGCGTATCGGGCTATGGCCAAACCGGCCCCTATTCGTCGCGCGCGGGTTTCGGCGGCATTGGCGAAGCCATGGGCGGCTGGCGCGCCATCGTTGGCTATCCGGATTTGCCGCCTGCCCGCATGGGTGTTTCGATTGGCGATACGCTAGCCGCCACCTATGGTTGCCTTGGCGCACTGGCCGCGCTGCACCATCGCAGCAAAACGGGTGAAGGCCAGATCGTCGATTCCGCTCTTTATGAAGCGGTATTGCAAGTGATGGAATCGACCGTCGCCGATTATTCCGCCAGCGGCACCAAGCGCAGCCGCACCGGCTCCACCCTGCCCGGCATCGCACCTTCCAACGTCTATCCTTGTAGCGATGGCGAATATCTGATCGGCGCCAATCAGGATGCTGTGTTCGGTAGGCTCGCCGCCGCTATGGGCCAGCCGGAGCTGGCAACCAATGAACGCTATGCCACCCATTTGGCGCGGGGCGCGCATCTGGAAGAATTGGATGAAATCATCAGCGCTTGGACACGCACAATGACCGTGGCCGAATTGGAAGCGAAGATGATCGAGGCCAGCGTTCCGGCGGGGCGCATCTTTGACGCCGAAGATATGATGGCGGATCCGCATTTCGCGGCGCGCGATGCTTTGGTGACGGTGAAGGATGACAAGCTGGGCGATGTCACCATGCAAGGGGTGTTTCCCAAACTCTCTTCCACACCCGGCAGCATCCGTCGTCCCGCCCCGCAACAGGTCGGGCAGGATGGCGAAGCTGTGCTGAAACGCTGGCTTGGCCGGGATGGCGCTGCATCATGATCCAGCTTTATGGTGGCCCCACGCCCAACGCCCGCAAAATTGCGATAGCGCTAAACGAAATGGGGCTGGAATGGGAATTAAAGCCAATCGATATTCTGGCGGGGGATCAATTGACCCCCGCCTTTCTGGCGCTCAACCCCAATAATAAAACGCCCGTCATCGTCGATGATGACGGCCCGGATGGCCCCGGTTTCACCTTGTGGGAAAGCGGGGCGATCCTGCTATATTTGGCGGAAAAAACCGGATCCTTTCTGCCGAAGAATCCGATTGATCGGGCGATATGCTGGCAATGGCTGATGTTTCAGCTGTCGGGCATTGGCCCCATGTTTGGGCAATCCGCCCATTTCAGCCATTATGCGCAGGAACGGCATGACTATGCGATTGGCCGTTACAGCCGGGAAGTGGATCGGCTGATGATGGTGCTCAACAAGCGCCTTGGCGAAACCGAATGGCTGGCTGGCGCCGATTATAGCATCGCAGACATGGCCACCCTGCCCTATGTGCGCAGTCAAACCGCCAACAAGCCGGGCGATTATCCCCATGTCGAGCGCTGGGCCAGCGCCATGCTGCAACGCCCGGCTGTCGCAGAAGGCCTGAAAGTCGGCACCGCACGCGCCGAAACGATAGAGGGCGGGCTCACCGGCTTTACCGATGAGCACCGCGCCATTCTATGGGGCGACCGGCAGCACGCCCCCCGCTAAAATCAATCTTTGGTTTCAGACTTGGTTACGGCGGCGTGGTTCGCGTCGCCGAACATGTTGGACCATTCTTTGTCATCCAGCTTTTGGTGACGGCCAACATATTTCGCGGGTGCCGCCAAATCCGGACGCTGGGTGGAGCGTTCTACCGCAGGTCGCGCGCGCACCCGTTCAAACCAAGATTTGATGGCTGGCCATTCATCCAACCCCCGGCCCATGGCGACCGCCGAGGCGTGGCTGGGCCAGATCGCCATATCCGCAATGCTATAGGTTTCGCCAGCGACATAAGGGCTTTGCTCCAGCCGCTTTTCCAGCACATTATGCAATCGCAGCACCTCTTTCGTATAGCGGGCGATAGCATAATCCTGCCCCGCGGGCGCATAGCGCAAAAAGTGACTGGCCTGCCCGCCCATGGGCCCCAGCCCCGCCACTTGCCATGTCAACCATGACAAGGTGGAGGCCCGCGCCGCGCCGGATGCAGGCAGAAACTGCCCGCTTTTTTCAGCAAGATATTGCAAAATTGCGCCAGATTCGAACACAGTTATAGGCTCGCCGCCGCCTGCCGGATCATGATCCACGATGGCAGGCAGCTTGTGATTGGGATTGATCCGTCCAAATTCAGCGCTCAACTGATCGCCGTTAAAAATATCATAGGAAATGACCCGATATTCGGCGCCAATCTCTTCCAACATGATGGAAATTTTCTGGCCATTTGGCGTGGCGCAATAATGCAAATCTATCATCGTTACAGCACCTGATAGAAGATATGACGCACACCAAAATCGGTCCGCTCGCCCACACCAATGGCAACAACACCATTCAGCCAGCCATATTTTTCGCTTTTGGTTTCAAACAAGGGTGCGATTCGCAGATAATATTCCGAAGGCCCGGCATCCGGCACCGAAGGATCTGCGAAAGTGGCGCGTGCCGCATCGGGGATGTTCGTGCGCCCGGTATAGGTGACATAGACCAACTCACCATCGTCCATTTTCCACACAGCCCGTGCATCAAAAGTGCCGACCGAGCTATCCTCACCCAATCGTCCGCCACGCGACCAATTGCCACCGCCGGGCAACACGATACCATTGATATCCGGGCCATAAATTCGCCCGCCAGTGATATAACCCATGCGCATATCACCAAAAGGCGAAGCGCCAATGCCGATCAGACCACCGCCTACTTCAAATTCCACCGTCGCCAGATAGCGGCTCGCCAATTCTGCTGGAGCTTGCCCCTGTTGCTTTTCTGCCACTGTTACGAATCCTTTCATCCAAAATCTAGACAAGCTTAGATCAATTAGTATGCTAAGGGTCAATGAGATTGACGGGTCGGCTTAAGGGGCCGCTTTGGCGTCGACTTATATCCAAATGGGAGGGTTTACAGTTGAAATTACTCGATCAGATTCTGCTGTCCAGCGTGGCAGCCATGGCCGTAGCCGGCACCGCAGCGCCAGCAATGGCGCAAGATAGCGCCGATTCCGACACAGCAACCAGCGCATTTAGCGACGATATTGTCGTCACCGCACGTTTTCGCAACGAATCCTTGCAGGATGTGCCGCAGGCAATTTCGGCATTTGGCGGGGAAGCGCTGACCAAAATCGCCGCGCGCGATATCACCGATTTGGCGCCTTCCACACCCAATATCTCGATCCAGCCTGTTGCGACATTCTCCAATTCTGCCGCCATTTACATTCGTGGCCTCGGCGCACAGGGCGTTGAATCGACCGAAGAAAGCCCCGTCGGCATTTCTATCGACGGCGTCTTCGTGACCCGCCCCGTCGCCACCATGCTCGATACATTTGATCTGGATCGCATCGAAGTGTTGCGCGGCCCGCAGGGCACCTCTTTTGGAAAAAACTCTTTGGCTGGCGGCCTTTCAGCTCACACCAAAAACCCCGGTCGTGACTGGGGCGTACAAACGGAAATCACCGTTGGCAATTATGGCCGCATGGATGCCCGCGCCGCTGTCGATATGCCGCTGATCGAGGATGTGCTGGCGACCCGCTTTGTGATCAGCAAGGAAACCTATGATGGTTTCTTCACCAATCGCGTCAATGGCCAGAAAATTGGCGGTCAGGATCGTTTGAGCCTCCGCGGAACCGTCGTGTTCACGCCGACCGACAATCTGGATATCAATGTGAAGGGCTTTCTCGTCCGCGACCGCTCCAGCGCGCCCGGCGGTGATACCGATCATGATGAGAAGAAATTGCTGTGGACGGTTTTTAAATTCAAAGAACCTAATGATGGCGCCTTCACCATTGGCCGCGATTTCCCCGGAAATCACGACATGGATCAATTCGGCCTGATCAGCAACATCGGCCTGAATCTGGGTTCATGGCAGGTCAAATCGATCACGGGCTATATTGAAACGGATGATTTCAACGATAGCGATTATGATCAATCAGAGGAGTTCTTCTTCCCAACTTTCCGCGTTCAATCGCATCGCCAGTTCAGCCAGGAATTGCGCCTGCAATCCGATTTTTCGGATCGCGACGATGCACTGGCGCGGCTGAGCTTGGTGTTTGGCGGCTATTATCTGAAGCAAAGCTTTGAAATGGCGCAGGCATTCCCAACCCTGCCAGCCTTGGCAGGTGGCCCATTGCAGGGCAGCCAAGATTTCGTCGCGCAAGACAATACCGCCAAGGCCCTCTTCGGTCAGGCCATTTACGGCATAACAGATCGTCTGAATGTGACTTTCGGCGTGCGCCAGAGCTGGGAATCGAAAGATTATTTCCGCGATCCCATTGGTGTTCAGGATCTGCCAGCCTTTTTCACAGATCGCTCTGTCGTGAAATCGCTGGCGGAGATGGAAGAGGTCGCCAACGCCAATCTCCTCGCTGGAAAGGCTTTCAAGCTCGGCTATGATCGCAGCCGCACCTCGTTCAAAGGTGGTATCGACTATCGCCTGACCGATGATGTCATGCTCTATGGTGGTTATAGCCAAGGCTATAAGGGCGGCGGCTTTGGTGCGCGCTCGGCGACTCCTTCAACCGCGGGACCCACCAAAGACAATACGTCGGAACTGTTTGAAGCTGGTATCAAGGGTGATTTCTTTGATCGCCTGCTGCGCCTGAACCTCACCGGCTTTGTCACCAAGTTCAAGCAGTTGGAATTTGGTGTCTTCTATCCCAGCGAGCAGGTGGCATCCGGACAGGAAACTGCTCAGTTGAATATCGGGGCCGCGACCACCAAGGGTCTGGAACTGGAAGCGACGCTGAAGCCGACGCAGAACCTTCGTCTGTCGGCCAACATTGGTTATCTCGACGCCAAGTATACCGACTTCTGCGCCGACATTGATGGCCCATCAGCGGAAACGACCATGCCTGTCTCAACATGTGGAGGCGTTACGGTTGTGATGGATGCCGATACGGGATTGCCAAACGGCGAATATCTGGTCGATGTCGATCACACCGGCAATAAGCTGGTCCGCGCTCCGAAATGGCAGACGCAAGGTTCGGCGGAATATATTGTGCCGCTAGGTGATGCTGGCAGCTTGTCCTTCCGCGCATCGGCTCTCTATCGCAGCAGCTTCTATTCGACGGTCGCCAATGACATTGGCGGCAAAACCGGCGATTTCGTGCTGGTCGATGGTTCCATCGGCTGGGAAAGCGACGATGCTCGCTTCCGGGCGATGCTGTGGGGTAAAAACCTGACCAACAAAACCTATGTCGCGGCCTACACGCCAACGGGCGAGTATTTCAACCAGCGCTTCTATGGCGCACCACGGACCTTCGGGCTCACCCTTGGTGCCAGCTTCTAAGCCATAAATTTTAACGGCCCGGTGTAAAAACCGGGCCGTTTTCTTATCCAACGCATTGAAAAGCGCCGCCCATGATCGGCGTTTTGGCGCAGGCATCGCGTCACCGGCCAAAAGCCCCAGCCAAGCGCATGGGGCATTTTCCTATTCGGAAACCGTTAAGCCGATTGACAGATAAGCTTAAATAGCTAAGCATTTTCCCTTAAAAGATCGCATTTATCCGAGGAAATTATGTCGCAAACCAACGCCATTGATGGCGCAACCCCCGAACCGGGCCTCGCGTTTCGTCGCAATATGGCGCTTGGAATGCTGTTTCTTGTCGGCACCATCAACTTTGTTGATCGCCAGCTTCTGTCCGTGTTGGTTGAACCGATCCGCGCAGAAATGCAATTTAGCGACACACAATTTGGTTTGCTGACCGGCCTTGCTTTCGCTCTCTTTTATGCGGCGATGGGTGTGCCCGTCGCGATGCTGGCGGATCGCTGGAATCGAATCAAGCTGATCGGCACAGCCTGCTTGGTGTGGAGCGGCTTCACCGCGGCCTGCGGCATGGTATCCAACTTCTGGCAACTTGCAGCGATGCGCTTTGGCGTTGGCGCAGGGGAATCCGGCGGCACAGCGCCTTCTCTTTCGGTGTTGGCCGATTATTTCCCGGCCTCTCAGCGCCCAATGGTCGTCGGCCTATTTACCCTGAACGGCCCTTTTGGCGTGTTCGTCGGCGCGGCCTTTGGCGGCTGGGCAGCATCCACCATTGGCTGGCGCGGCGCCTTTTTGTTGATCGGCGCAATCGGCGTGATTGTTGCTCCCCTGTTGATCTGGCTGGTGCGTGAACCCAAGCGCGGCCAGATGGATGTGCAAAAGCAAGATGATAAGGCCATGTCCATCGGCCAGACGATTGCCCTCTATGGTCAGCGCCGCTCGCTGCGCCTTGTGATGATCAGCAGCGCCATGGCGGCCTTTGTCAGCTATGGTATGCTTAACTGGATCCCCGCCTTTCTGATGCGCACACAGGGCATGCCGCTTTCCGCCCTGTCCACTTGGTTTGCTCCGGTGGCTGGGCTGACCTTTGGCGGAGGCACGCTGGCGGGCGGTTGGCTGGTCAGCCGGGCAGCGCGCAAATCGCCGCGCGTCTATGGCAGCATTCCGGCGCTGGCCTCGGCTGTGCTGGTTCCCACCTTCATCGCTGCGCTTCTGGTCGATAGCTGGCAAGTCTCGCTGGCTCTGATGCTGGTGCCCATGGCCGCTTGCATCGTTTATATTGCCCCAGCCTTGGCGCTGGTTCAGAATTTGACCCCGCCACGCTCGCGCGCCACCGCAGCAGCCGTTTTGATGCTGATGTTCAACATTATCGGCCTTGGCCTCGGCCCCTTATTCGTCGGCATAATCAGCGATTGGCTGAAGCCCGAATATGGCGACGAAAGCCTGCGCTGGGCGCTGATGGCGATCATCCCCGTGGCCATCGCCGCTGGCATCGCACAATTTGCGATGACACGCCATCTTGATAAGGATTTTGCAGACCAAGCCTGAAAACAGGATAATGGGAGAGGTATAAGTGACTGATAGTGAAGAAAATATTCGCGTTATGGCGCAGCGATTTTTCGATGCAATTGAACAAGGCGATATCGAAACGATGCGTGCCACCTTTCATTCGGATGCGGAAATCTGGCATAATACAGACGAGACCATCGTCACGCCCGATCAAACCGCCCAAACACTGACCGGCATGGTCGCCCGGATAAAAGATCGCGCCTATGCGGATCGGCAGCTCGTCTGCTTTCCCGGCGGCTTTGTGCAGCAACATGTGCTGACCGGGCGCCGGGTTCATGATGATGGCGCTGTTCGCCTGCCCTGCGCAATTGTGTGCAAAGTGAAAGATGGCAAAATCACGCGGCTCGATGAATATTTCGATTCCGCCCATGTTGCCCAGTTTCGCCAATAATCGAATATCGAAGGATAACCACTATGCCAGTTTTACGTCAGGTTCCTCGTTCCGAAGTCACAGACAAAGTCGTCACCGCTTATTATGATCGCTTGTTCGGTGATCGCGACCCCGTGGCCGAACCCGGCACAGCAACCGGCACGCCCGGCGACTGGTGGACCGTCTTTGCCCTCGCTCCCGATATTTTCAAACATGCCGTCGATGGCTTTGCTGTTTATCGCCATCCTGATCGCAAGATTGATCCAGTGCTGCGCGAATTGGGTCAGACCCGCGCCGGATGGGTGAAGGGCAGCCAGTTTGTTTTCTCTCAGCATTGTAAGTCGCTGCGCGGCCTTGGTGTCAGCGAAGAGAAAATTGCCGCCATCGCTCATTGGCAAGTTGCCGACTGCTACAATGATCAAGAGCGCGCCGTTCTGGCCTATGCCGATTGCCTCAGTCAGGCAGGTGGCCGCGTTCCTTTGGCTGTTTTCGATAAGCTCAAAAGCTTTTGGGATGACGAGCAAATTTTCGAATTCACCTACATCACCTGCCTTTACGATATGCACGCCGTGATTACCCGCGCGCTGCGAATGGAATTTGACGCACGCGAAGATCCCATCGTCGAAGTTGCCGCACCAGAAGGCTTTGACGCCGCTGACTTCCTCAGCGCGCCGCGCTCTCGTTCGGAATAAGCAGCTACAGCCCCGACAACCGTCAATTAGATTGACGGTTGTCGGGGCCTTTGCTAAATAGAATAGTGACGGAGGATGGAATGAAATTTTATACGAGCGCTGGCCCCAACCCTCGTGTTGTGGCTTTGTTCATGGCAGAAAAAAAGATTGAACTGCCCCAGATCATGGTGGATCTGCGTGGCGGCGAAAATCGCCGTGCACCTTATAATATTTCCGTAAATCCCACCGGCCAGACTCCCGCATTGGAACTGGATGATGGGTCAGTTTTGACAGAAATCACCGCTATCTGTGAATATCTTGATGAGCGTTTTCCAGAAAATAGCTTGATCGGAACAACCGCTGAAGAGCGCGCGGAAACACGGATGTGGACGCGCCGGGCGGATCTGAATATTTGCGAGCCGATGGCCAATGGTTTTCGCTTTGCCGAAGGACTCCCGCTGTTTGAATCGCGGATGCGCTGCCTTCCGGAAGCGGCAGCTGGCTTAAAGGCCTGTGCGCAAGACGGTCTGCAATGGCTGGATCAGCAAATGGCCGATCGTGACTATCTCGCTGGCGCCCGCTTTACCTTGGCGGATATCTTGCTTTTCGCATTTTTAGAATTTGGCGCAACAGTGGGGCAGCCAATCGACCCTGCCCTCGTCAATATCCAGCGCTGGTATAACCGCGTTCAATCACGCCCTTCCATCTCCTCCCTTTAATCTGTGACAAAGGAAAATATCATGGCTACCACCAATAAGGAATTTGATTTCCTCGGCGTTAACCACCTCGCATTGGTCTGCAAGGATATGGCGCGCACGGTTGAATTTTATCGTGATACGCTGGGTATGCCCCTGATCAAAACGCTGGATCTGCCCGGCGGCCGTGGACAGCATTTCTTCTTCGATATTGGCAATGGCGACAGCCTAGCCTTCTTCTGGTTCCCCAACGCACCGGAAGCATCGCCCGGTATTGCAGCACCGTCCGCTCTGCCAACGCGCGGTAACTTCATGTCGGCCCATGGTTCGATGAACCATATTGCGATCAACATCCGCGCCGAGCAATTTGAAGAATATTATCAGCGCCTTGTTGACAAAGGCATTGATGTAACCCCGATCCTGAATCACGATCATTCGGAAACCCAAACCGCTTCGGAAGTGACGGATGATGTTTATGTCCGCTCCGTCTATTTCTTTGATCCCGATGGTGTCTGCCTTGAATTTGCAGCGTGGACCAAGGATGGCTTCACCGAAGACGATGTCGCCCATGATCCCGTTCAAGCGGATGGCACCAAGCGCGAAGGCCTTATTCTGGGCCGCAAGGCTGCTTAACGCCGCAACAAATTATTGAATATCATGTGGGGTCCGGTGCCAAGCGCCGGACCCCATTTTGATGCAGCCCTCTTTATCCCACCGCGCGTTCACGGCCTTCCCAATAGGGCGCACGCAATTCACGGCGCAGCACTTTGCCAGACGGATTGCGCGGCAAAGCTGCAATAATATCGACGCTTTTCGGGGCCTTAAAGATAGCGATGCGGGCCCGGGCCCATGCAATGATCGCCGCTTCATCGAGTGTCGCGCCAGCCAAAGGCACGACAAGCGCCTTCACCGCCTCCCCCCATTTCTCGTCCGGAACCCCGATCACGGCAACCTCCGCAACGCCGGGGCAACCCATGATCGCGCTCTCCACCTCTGCCGGATACACATTTTCGCCGCCGGAAACGATCATATCCTTGATCCGGTCATGAACGAAATAATAGCCATCGGCATCGCGATAGCCAACGTCTCCGGTTCGCAGCCATCCGTCCGTCACCGTATCCGCAGTCGCTTCTGGCCGGTTCCAATATTGCTTCATCACCAAATGGCCGCGAATGACGATTTCGCCTATCTCGCCATCACCAAGTGGCTGGCCCTGCTCATCAAAAATGGCCATTTCCGTTTGCGGCCAAGGGATGCCGCAAGAGGTCAGTTTTCCGGGTAGATCATGCGCCGACGGCGACAGCGATGATCCACCACCGGAGCTTTCCGTCATCCCATAAAATTGCACAAACCCGCAGCCAAAGGTCGCGCGGGCGCGGCGCAGCACATCCTCTGCAATGGGCGATGCACCATAAGCGATAGTGCGCAGCGCCGAATAATCCCCTGCGCTGGCAGTGGGTTGCTGCAACATCATCTGGATCATGGCGGGAGCGAGGAAGGCATGGGCCACCTGCTCCTCCTGCATCAAGCGGATCGCTTCATCCGCCGCAAAATCTTTCACGATCAACAAGCGCCCGCCCTGCGCCAATCCTGAAAAGCTGACATTGGTGCCCGCCACATGAAACATCGGCATCACGATCATGATGGTTTCATCTTCACCATAGGCGAAACCATCAATCTCGGTCGCCATTTCCATGAAGCTGCGGTAATTTTGATGGGCCAACACCACGCCCTTGGGCCGCCCGGTGGTGCCGCTGGTATAAAGTTGCAACACATCATCGCTCAGCAACGGCCGGTCCGCTGGTGCATCCTCGCCAGCCGTCCCCAGCCAATCATCTAAACTAACATAGCTTGGATGATCGCCATATAAAGCGATCAGCTGCGGCGGATGAGCAAGGTCCGCCACTGCATTCAATGCCAGATCAAAAAAATCTTCACCAACAAAGAGGAATTTTGGCGCAGCATCTTCCAGAATGAACGCGATTTCGCTTGCAGCAAGACGGCAATTTACCGGCGCTAGACAAGCCCGCGCCAGCGCCGTGCCGAAAAACAACGGCGCCCAGCCATCATGATTTTTGGTCAGCACCGAAACGCGGTCGCCGGGGGCAATGGCGGATGCCAGCAGCGCATGGGCGATCCGATTCGACCGGCGGTTCAATTCTGCGTAGCTGGTTTCGCGATCACCATATTTTATGGCAATAGCATCCCCTCGCTTGCGCGCTTGTGCGCCCGGAATATCGGCTAATGTCTGAATCGCCTCCAGATCAATCATTTTTCTCTCCCTGACCTTTGTTTGTCTTGAGTTGGATAGGATACTAAGCAAATAGATGACCAGCTTAAAATCAAGAGGACCGGCCATGTTGAAACTTCCCTTATTGCCTACGACGATTGTCGGAAGCTATCCCCAGCCTGATTGGCTGATTGATCGTGAGCGTCTGAACGCCAGCCTGCCGCCGCGCGTTCGCGCTGAAACGCTGTGGCGTATCCCTGAACCATGGCTGGCCGATGCGCAGGAAGCCGCAACATTGATGGCCATCCGCGATCAGGAAATATTGGGCATTGATATTGTTGGCGATGGCGAAATGCGCCGCGAAAGCTATTCGAACCGTTTGGCGACCGCTTTGTCCGGCATTGATCGCGAAAAGCATGGCACCGCCATTGATCGCACCGGCAACGCCAATCCGGTTCCGCTCGTTTCCGGCCCGATCCGCCGCGTTGCGCCGATTGAGGCACAGGATGCCGCCTTTCTTCGCACCCATTCCACCAAGCCGGTCAAGCTCACCCTCCCCGGTCCTTTCACCATGACCCAACAAGCCGAAAACGGCTATTATCCCGATGCCAAATCGCTGGCGATGGATTATGCCGATGCCGTCAATGCAGAAATTAAGGATCTGTTCGCCGCCGGTGTCGATATTGTGCAATTGGACGAGCCTTATCTTCAGGCCCGCGCCAATGAAGCCGATGCCTATGCACTGGAATCGATCAACCGGGCGCTGGATGGTGTCGATGGGATAACCGCACTGCACATCTGCTTTGGCTATGCGATGGTGCATCATGGCGCCGGCGCTCGCGGACCAAAGCCCAAGGCTTATGACTTCCTTGCCGAACTGGAGGCCTCGTCGATCGATGTGATTTCCATCGAGGCAGCCCAACCGGGGCTTGATCCGGCCATTTTGGCGGAATTGCCAACAAAAACCATCATGTATGGCGTGTTGGATCTATCCATTCCCGAAGTCGAAACCCCCGAAGTGGTGGCTGAACGCATCCGCCACGCCCTGCGTTATATTGACGCTGAGCGTCTGTGGATCGCGCCCGATTGCGGCATGAAATATCACAGCCGTGAACATTCGCAGGCCAAGCTGAAAGCCATGGTTGATGGCGCCGCCCTGGTTCGCGCAGAACTGAGCTAAACTAAGTTGGGTTCAACCGAGTTGGGCTAAACCAAAACCTAAAAACGAACCCGGGATTTGCGGATGCCATATGCATGCCATAATCCCGGGCTTCTCGTCGACGCGGCATCCGCGCCCTCATATCATCGGATATTTGCTAAATCTGGTCGATCTGCCGATGCAACACCTCAATAAGCAGATTGAGTTCACTCTCCCCGATTCCAGACCATTGCATGGCTTTTTGCGCCACCCTGCGGCGGGCATGGAATGAAGGCAGGCTGGATATCAAAAGGATGGATTGCAGACGCGATTCTGCGGAAACATCCACTTCACCCTTAATCCGGGATATCAGCTTCGCATTGCGCTCGATGCCCGGCAGCCACAATTGCTCATAAAAAATATCAAAGGCTGGCCCCGGCTCCGACAATTCCCGTGCAATAATGCCATTGCCCAATATAAAAACAGGGCTACCGATGATCAATCGCACGGATGCAGCCACCAGCGTTTTCAGCGCAGATCGCGCCGTTTCAGGCGATGACACCGATTGAATAATCTGCGTCGCTCCGCTGACCGCGTCGTTGGTGATCTCGCTATAACGCAACACAATTTCTTCAGCACAAGCCCGATAAAGGCCTTCCTTGCTTCCGAAATAATAGTTGAGCGGCGGAAGCGTTGTCTTGGCTCGATCAGCGATGCTGCGTGTTGTGGTGGAACGATATCCCCCAGCGCCGAATTCAACCAGCGCCGCCTCCAAAATCCGTAGCCGGGATTCATCTCCTTTTCGCGACGCATTGGTAACAGCATGTCTCCCCGGCGGCGCGACAGCCGCTCGGATCGAATCCATTCTCATCATCAAAACCCTCTAACCCATCATATTTTTATCGATAACGAACCTAGGGCAGATCGGAATAATTAATCAATGTTCATTTTTTTGTCATTTTTTATAGCTACTTATGCAAGTTTCCGAAATTACTTAGAACCCTATTGATTTAGTCCGCCACAAAATATATCAGCCGATACATTATGGACGATGCCGCATTGGGCTTCGGGATGGCCGCGCCCCCGAAGTGCGGCCTCGAGCATGGGAGGACTTTTAGGGATGACAACTCAATATCGCGCCATGACGGCGCTTGCCACCGGCACCTTGATGATGGCTTTCGCTCAAGCGGCGATGGCCAATGCTGCCGATACGTCGGACAATGGTGCTTATGACGAAATCATCGTCACCGCATCTGGCCGTGCACAAACGCTCCAGGAAGTGCCAATTTCGGTTGGCGTCGTAACCGGCGATGCCATTGCACAGCAAGGCCAGCGCCTGTTCACAGATCTTCAGGCATCAGTGCCAAATCTTCAGATCGACAACACCAATGGCAACTATGCCATCACCATCCGCGGCCTTGGCTCGGGCGCCAACAATCTGGCGTTTGAACAATCCGTTGGCCTGTTCGTAGACGGCGTTTATTCCAGCCGCGCTCGCTCGCTGCAGGTGCCCTTCCTCGATGTGGATCGCATCGAAGTTGTGCGTGGTCCACAGGGTGCGCTGTTCGGTAAGAACACCAACGCAGGTGCGATCAGCATGGTCACGCGCCGCCCAACCCGCAGCTTCGAAGCCGAACTGCGCGGCAGCACCGAAGTCGCCCAAGGCGGCGCCAATGTCAGCGGTTTCATTTCCGGCCCGATCACCGATACGCTCAGCTTCCGTCTTGCCGCAGCTGCGGGCGAAGCCGATGGCTATATGAAGAATGAGCTGACCGGCAAATATGACAATGGCTCGAATTATAAATCGGGTCGCGCGCAATTGCTGTGGGAACCCACCGACAATTTCGAAGTGCTGTTCAAGGCTGAAGGCTTCCGCAACAAAGTCAATGGTTCCAATGCTGTATTCAGCCAAATCGGCACCAGCGCCGCAGCGCAGGTCATTGGCGCCGCCATGGGCAACTATGACACAGAAAACCGTTCGAAGTTCACGCGTTATAGCCGCGGTGCTCCGGAAGAATATGATGTCACCAAATCCAAAACGGGTGCGATGACCATCAATTGGACGCCCGGTGACTGGTCGATCACTTCGATCACCGCTTATAATGAAGTGGATTCCGAGCGCACCTTCAACACCATTCCTGGCCCGATCAACTTGCTACACACGCTGCAAGCTGAAAACAGCAGCCAATTCTTCCAGGAAGTTCGCGTTTCGCGCGATATCACCAGCGGTGTGAATTTGGCCTTCGGTGCTACCTACACCGATGCCGATCTGGATATTCTTCAACTCGTCAATTATAATGGCGATCTGATCAATGATGCTGTTCAGGCGATCAACCCGAGCGCCCCGATGATCGCGCAGGCTGAAGGTTCGCGTGCGTTCACCCAAAGCAGCTGGTCGCTGTCACCCTTCGCAATTCTGGAAGCTGAACTGACCGACGCATTATCGTTCAGCGGTAGCGTCCGTTATAGCTATGAAAAGAAGCGCGCGCGGGCCATCAGCACCAATGATGGTACCAATCTAGCAGCGAGCAACGAAGATTTCGACATCTCCGGCAAGCGCACCGAAAAGCTGTGGGATTATTCGATGCGTATGCGCTACGAATTTGACCGCGATATTTCGGCCTATATCAGCTATGCAACCGGCACCAAGGGCGGCGGCTTCCTGTCTAACGACGCAACGCTTGGTTATAACATGCGTGTGAACGGCACGAGCTTCGATTTCGAAGACGAGCGCGCAAAGGCATGGGAACTCGGCACCAAGATGCGCCTGTTCGATCGCAAGTTGGATCTGGACATCGCCCTGTTCCGCACCCGCTTCGACAATCTGCAGGTTTCGTCCTTTGATGGCACCGCCTTCATCACCGGCAATGCTGCCAAAGCAACCGCCAAGGGTATCGAAGTTGAGGCACGCTATCGCCCCAGCTCGATCGTCAACCTCGGCGTGACCGGCGCTTATCTGGATGCGAAATATAACGACTATCCCGGTGGTTCATGCCTCCATGATGCCCCAGTGACCTGCTCGGCCGCCACGAACAACCTCAAGGGTGTTCGCCTGACCCGTGCACCGGAATGGAAAGGCGCAGCCTATGTCCAGTTCGATGTTCCGGTCAGCGACGATTTGATTGTCACGGCACGCGGCTCGACCGACTATACCTCGCGTTCTTATATGCAGGGCGACATGAGCCCGCTGAACTCGCAGGCTGGCTATGCCAAGGTTGATGCGCGCCTTGCCCTTCGCAAGGAAGATGGTGCTTGGGAACTGGCCGTTGTTGGTCGCAACCTGACCAACAAGGAAACCTATAGCCAGACGATCAACACCCCATTCCTTGGCAAGGGCAGCCATGTGGTGATGATCAACGCTCCGCGCATGGTGACCTTGGAAGCGGTTGCTCGCTTCTAAGACAATCATGAGCATCAAAGTATAAACGGGAAGGATCCAAGATGGTATGGACTGTTGGCCGCCGCACTTTCGTAGGCGGAATGGGCAGCGCAGGCGTGCTGGCAGCTTCAGGTGTGGCAGGGGCTAAAACCCCTGCCGCCAATAAGAAGCCGCTCAACATACTGATGATCGTTACCGATCAAGAGCAATCTTTCGCCAGCTTTCCGAAAGGATTGATGGAGAAATTGCCGGGCCACCGCGAATTAATGGCGCGCGGCCTGACGATCGATAATTATCATGTCCATACCACCCCGTGCAGCCCTTCGCGTTCCACGATATTCACCGGTCAGCATACCCAGCACACCGGTGTCTATCTGAACTCCAGCGGCGAAACCGATCCCTATCTGCCGGTGGATATGCCGACTTTGGGCGATATGATGCGCGAGGCTGGCTATTACACCAGCTATAAGGGAAAGTGGCATCTTTCCCCGATCAACGAAAAGCGTGACTGGAATCAGGTCTCTGGCCTAATCTATCCAGCCAGCGAAAATGCCATGGAAATCTATGGCTTTGATGATTATAATTTTGATGGCGAAGCTGTTGGCCTGACTTGGGATGGCTATCGTCATGATCATTATATTGCGGGCGATGCCGCACGCAGCATACTGGATTTCAAAGAAAAAGATAAAGCCGGGGGCAAGCCTTGGTTCATGGTTGTCGGCCTGATCAACCCGCATGACATCATGTTTTATGATGCCACTGGAAAGCAGACCGAAACCCGTGCCCATCCTTATCTGCTCGCGCCGCTGCGCCCCGAGCCGGGCGATCCGCTTTATGCCGAAGACAATGGCTTCGACATGCCGGAAAGCTTTTATAAGGATGATCTGAGCACCAAGCCGGAAGCCCATCGCGGTATGGCAGCCAGCAATGATCGCACTTTCGGTCAATTGCCCCTGCCCGATGAAGCATCATGGCGCCGTTTCCGAAATTATTATTATAATTGCATCCGCGACGTTGATCGTCGGATCAATCAACTTCTGTGGTCGCTGGAAGCCAGCGGACAGATGGAAAATACGATCATCATCTATACCGCCGATCATGGCGAACGCGCTGGCGCCCATGGGATGCGCCAGAAAGGCGGAACCGTCTATCGCGAAGAAACCAACGTGCCGATGATCATCGTTCATCCCGAAGTGGCCGGCGGCCAGCGCACAGATCGCCTGATGAGCTCTTTGGATATTGCGCCCACCCTGCTCTCCTTCAGCGGCAAGGATGCGGATTGGCGGAAAAAGACCTATCCAGCCCTGCACGGCGTTGATGTGTCGCCGCTGCTCAAGGAACCCAATGCACGGACCGAACGCGATATTCGCGGCCATCTGTTCAACTATGCTGTTGGCTATGGTTGGGAACCTGTCGCGGGCAAAGGCCCCAATGCGGACTTTTCCGAACGCTTTGACATGAACTATCGCCGCCTCCACCGCGGCATTCATGACGGTCGCTGGAAATTCGCGCGCTATTTCGCGCCAGCCCATCACCACCAGCCACGCAATTGGGATGAGCTCTCAAAGAATAATGATCTGGAGCTTTATGATACGCTGGCTGATCCGAATGAGATCACCAATCTGGCTTATGATCCCGCCCAGCGCAAAAATATCCTGCGCTTGAACGCCATGGTCAACACATTGGTAGATCGGGAAGTGGGCAAGGGCCTGGATGATGGCCGCGAATATCCCGGCCCGGTAGAGCTTTATACGAAGCCACTGCCAGCTTGAACTCCAAAAGGGGGAAGGCGCGACACATCAATAGTCGCCCTTCCCTCCGCTCTTCTATAATATTCCCAACGCCCCATCGGCTGCTATTTCCGCCGATCCCATGCAAGCGATAGCATTTCTCACTATATAGCGAATATTCAGGCTTAGAAACCCGGCTGGCTTCTCAAGCTGAGCAGACACGTCAGCCGCTGCTTACTGCAAGCTAAGCGGTTATCATCACTATATTTTTCCGAATATAAGGCTGTTGTCTAAACGCTCTTGCTGTCGGCTGGCATCCGTAGAAATGGCCCTGCCCCTCCCCGTCGGCCGCCCCTGTCATCCCAAAGTGCAGCCTAAATTCCATATGGGAAACTCTGGCGACCTTCCAATGAAAGCCGCCAGAGCCAGTCACTCTCTTATCCGGCCAAATTATCCCGGATTTGACGGCGCAAAATCTTGCCGCCCGCATTGCGCGGCATTTCGCTGACGCGCACGATTTTCTTGGGAATTTTATAAGCCGCAATCTGTCCGCGCATCCAGACCATGATGTCTTGATCGGCCACGCTCTCATCCCGCAGCACGACCACCGCCGTCACCGCTTCGCCCCAGCGTTCGTCAGGCGTGCCGACAATCGCCGCTTCACTGATCGCAGGATGGCGCGACAAGACGGATTCCACCTCGGCAGGATAGACATTTTCGCCGCCGCTGATGATCATATCATTCAGCCGGTCGCGCACGAACAAATAGCCTTCCTCGTCCAGATAACCGGCATCGCCGGTCAACAGCCAGCCTTCGCTGTCAATCGCTTCGGCATTGGCATCCGGGCGGCGCCAATAGCCGCTGAGATTGAGCATCGAGCGAATGGCAATTTGCCCCGTTTCGCCTGCTGCCACCGGTGCCCCGGAAGGATCGCGAATTTCCAGTTCCACGCCGGGCAGCGGCTGCCCTGCCGAGGTCAGGCGCGGATTGCCCGCAACATGATCTTTGGGGGCCAATGCCACCACCGTGCCGCAGGTTTCCGTCATGCCATATTGCTGGCAAAAATCGCTATCGAGCCGCTCCATCGCCTTTTCCAACACCGCCATCGGCATGGGGCTGGCGCCGTAAAGCACCGTTCTCAGGCAGCTAAAATCGATAGTCTCTGCCCGCGGATGATCCAGCAGCAATTGCAACGCTGCCGGCACAACAAAGGTTTTGCTGAAAGCCTTTTGCTCGATCAGCGTCAGGATTTTCTCTACATCAAATTCCGGCAGAATGATATTGGGCTTACCGGAATCAAAGGCCATCAACGCCCAGCCCATGCCGCCAATGTGGAACATCGGCATGGCCAGCAAACCGGCGTCCTTATCGTTCCAATGATACCAATCAATATCGCGCCATAGCGGCCGTGCGCCAATCAGGGCGCGGTGGCTAAGCATGGCACCCTTGGGTTTGCCCGTGGTTCCCGAGGTATAAAGCTGCAACGAAATATCTTCGGGATCGCCCACATGGGGGGCTTGCGCCAAAGGCTCCACAGCTTCCAGCCAGTCCGCACCCTCGCTCAGCACGATCACACGAACATCCAGCCCTTCGCTGGCCTGTTGCGCCACCGCTTCATATTCGTGCGAAGCAAATAGGATCGGGGCCTGTGCGTCATCAATGATGAAGCGCAGTTCGTCCGGGGCCAGTCGCCAGTTCAGCGGAACAAAGGTCGCGCCAAGCATATTGGCACCAAGCCACAGTTCAAATCCGGCAACATCATTTTTCGACAGCCATGCCACCCGGCTGCCCTCACCCACGCCAGCCGCGCTCAGCGCCGCGGCCGTTTGGCGGCAACGCGCTTCAAAAGCAGAAAAGCTGATCGTCTGATCGTTAAAAATAAAAGCAGGATTATCCGGCGTAGCGGCTGCAAAATGGCGTGCGAGGGCAGGAATTGTTGTCAAATTATCCATCGTCATCTTCTATTTACACCACTTGATGCAGCAAGGCTTCGCCGCTGCCGATGCGGCGGCAATTTTCGCTTGCCACAGCCATGCTACGGGCCAGTGTTTCAGGGGTCAGCCATGCCAGATGCGGCGTCGCCACAATTTGCGGCAGGGTCAGCAGCTTATTGTCGGCCAGCACAGGCTCCACCGCAAACACATCCAGACCAGCACCGCGCAAATGGCCTGACGCAATCGCATCATAAAGCGCTGCCTCATCAATCAATTCACCGCGCGCGGTGTTAATGATGATCGCGCCGGGGCGCATCGTCGCCAAACGATCGGCATTCACGATTTCACGCGTGCCATCCGTCAACGGCACATGCAGCGACAAAATATCGCTTTCCGCAAACAAGCTTTCCAGATCGACAGATCGGCCCAGCGTTGCTTCCTTGGCGAAAGGATCGTGAAAAATCACCTCCCCGCCCAATGCAGCCACCACAGGCGCGATACGGCGGGGCACTTCGCCAAAACCCAAAAAGCCAATTTTACGGCCGCATACTTCGCCCATCATATCCAGCAAAGCAGGCTCCGGCGCCCATTGGGCGGCTTCCTTCGTCAGCGCATCCAAAGCAGGGATGCGGCGTAGAACAGATAGCATCAAACCCACGGCCAATTCGGCAACCGCCTGGCTGTTGGTGCCCGGCATATTGGCGACCGAAACGCCATGCTCCCGCGCCGCTTCCAAATCGATGGTGTTCACACCCACGCCAATCTTCTGGATCAGCTTCAACTTGGGGGCACCGGCGATCATGTCGCGCGTCACAGGTTTCAACACATGCAGCAGGATTTCCGCATCGGCGATTTCGCGTGCGAAATCCGGGCTTTCTTCATCGACAACGACGATGTCCAGTCCATCAGAAATCTCGGCCAACGAGGCGCGAAAGCCAGGGCTCGCGCGATAATGAAGAACCGCCTTCATGGACGTAAGCTCACAATCACAGCAGGCCCGAAAGCCGCAACCCGATTAAATTTATTATCAGCGCTCATTGCTTCCCCTATTCGCAGCAAGTCATTCCATTTGGCTATGCGTTCCGAACGCGCCAACAGCCCATATTCCACTGGCGGGCATTCCAGCCCACAGCAAGATGGACAATCATTAGATCCTCGGTCTCTCCCGAGCGCGCCGATTTCATCGCCGCACAGTCTCGCGCGTTCGCAGTGTTCAACACCGCATTTGCTGCGTTCACTGATCCGGCCTGATTGACCTTGACGAGAACCGCGTTGCACGCACCAACCTTTGAACGCTCTACCACAGGCGCCGCATTGGTCACCAGAAAATCGTCATCAATGATCTGGAATTTCAATCCTTATCGCTCGGTTCCCGCTGCCATTCCGCTATCATCATCGCGTCCCATCAAATATTCGATGGATATGGGATGAAATGGAGCGGATCGCAGGCAGGCCAACTGGAAAAAGCGCAGCCATGGCCAAGTCATGCAACTCAATCCGGCAAAGAAAAAGGGGCGGCCACGATGCGCCCGCCCCTCTTCATCATTGTCAGTCAGCCTGCAGCCGTGTTTCCAGGCGGCCAAGGCCTTCAACCTCAGCAACCATCACGTCACCGGGCTTCAGATAGGTATCGGTGGCCATGCCAACACCCGCGGGCGCGCCAGTGAACAACAGATCGCCGGGGCGCAAAGTGCTATGCGAGCTATAGGATTCGATCAGTTCACCAACGGTCCAGATCATTTCCTTGGTCGTGGAATCCTGCTTCAACTCATCATTGACCCACAGTTTCAGCCACATATTTTCAATGTCGACAAATTTGGCAGGAACCATCCACGGGCCGACCGGCGCCGCATTGTCAAATGCCTTGCCAGCCACCAGATCGAATTGGCGGATGTGGCGTGGGTTAAACTGCCAATCGCGCGCCGACAGATCATTGCCAACCGCATAGCCAGCAATATGCTGCGCAGCATCGGCGGCCTTGATATTGCGACCTTCCTTACCGATCACAATGACGATTTCGACTTCCCAGTCATATTTCACTGTGTGGCTTGGGAACGGAATATCACGGTCGGCTGCCAGTTGCTGATCGGAACCCTTCAAGAAAAAGAGGCAATCATAATCCTCTTTCTTGATCTCGCGCTTGGCGTCTTTGCGCAGATGGCAATAATAGTTCATGCCAGCGCAAATGATCTTCTTTGGGTTGGTGACGAGCAAGTCATAACGCGCGCCATCCACACCCGGCGCCAGCGTAGCTTTGGATGCACCGTCAAATTCTGCAACGGCCTTTTCCAGCTTCGCGAAGCTATCGTCCCAATTGGGCAGCAATTCCAGCAAACCTTCTTCCGGTTTAGAGATCAAGCCCGGCGCAACATCATTCAGCGCCCAAAATTGTTCACCAATTTTGACCGATGGGATTTGCTGGCCATTTTTTTCCAGAACGCAAAGTGCGAAACTCATATCAATCTCCACATGAAGAGGATGGTCGGGATGCTATCTTCAGCCAGTCGGCTATCGATAGCATCCCTAGTCAATTAACGGCTGCCAAAGCTTTTGCGCAGTTCCACGCCCAGAACCCGCGGCGTGCCGACGTTGGCAATATTGAAGCCCAGCGCGCGGTCCATATCCACACCGCCGACAATATAATCCTTGTTAAACAAGTTCTTGCCGAACAAGGCTACATCCGCATCAATGGCATCAATGTGCAGGTTAATCCGCGCATCCACCAAGCCAAAGGCCTTCTGCGTCAACGAATCGATGGCAATGGCCGATGGACGAAGCTGCGTGGCGCTGCGCCAATTATAGCTGGCAACAAATTTCAGATCCCCGACCGATGTCGGCAGATCATAAACAATATTGCTAGCGACCGTCCAACGCGGAACTGGGAAGCCTTCATCGCTACGGTCGCCGATAATATTATCGACAAAGCGATCATAGCTTGCATCAGTGAAGCCTGCATTGACATTGAGTGTCAGTGCATCAGTCGGGCGCGCCGTGACTTCCAGTTCGATACCATTGATCGTCGCACGAGCGGCGTTGGTTACCAAGGTGCTGGCGCCACCCGATGGCAGCAACACGCTGGTGCTGCGCTGAATATCATCATAAATGGCATGATAGGCAGCGAGGTTGAAGCGCAGACGACGATCCAGCAGATCGAGCTTGGTACCGATTTCATAATCGGTCACCGTTTCGGGCTTGAACGGGTTGAAGCTTTCAATACCGGTTGCCTGACCACGGATATTCTGCCCACCGCCCTTAAATCCGCGTGAGGTTTTTGCGTAGAAAAGAGCCGTGTTGCTAGGCTTCCAGTCGGCGCTCAGCAGATAAGACCAATCCGAATATGTATCCGACAGATAGCCTTCGCAAATCCCGCTTGTGGGATCATTCAAGATGCCAGTTGGAATGTTGCAAACCGTCGCGGCGCCAAGGCCCGTGCGATTGCGTGTCAGCAAAGATTTGGTCTCTTCCGTCCAGCGCAGACCCGCCGTGATCCGCACGGTATCGGTCAGGCGATAGTTCCCCTGCCCGAAAAAGGCGAGGCTCTTGTTGGTGACGTCACCATCCGAGATGCCCGGATTAAGCTTGGTCGGCGATGGCAATGTGGTGGTCTGGGTAAATTCATTGCCGGTTTCCTTGGAATAATAACCGCCAAGGATCCAAGAAAAGCGCTCAGCCGGATCGGACAGCAGTTGCACTTCCTGGCTGAACACTTCCGATTTGGTCATGTAACGCGGTTCGAAGAGCACGAATGGCGTGCCATCGAAATCGACCGCACTGTCACGATCAGCCCAACGCTTGGCGGTGATCGATTTTATGCTCAGATAATCACTGATGTCATAAGCGATGGTGCCCGAGACGCCATAGCCCTTATATTTATTGAACTGGTTCGACGATGTCGGCGCATCGTGGAACGCACCATTGCCGATCAACGCGCTTTCCAGCTGTTCATAGACCTGCTGACGCAGAACGGGATCGGTGTGATCCAGCCCTTGCGATTGCAGGATAGAGTTCAGCACACCTGTTGGAGCTTTAAACGGCGAATCCGCATCCGGATTCAACGGATTGATCCATGCCAGACGGGTGATGATGCCATCGCCATCAATCTTTTGATAATCACCGGAAAGGTTGATTTTCAAACGGTCCGTTGGGGTGAAAGCGACATTCAGGCGGCCTGATTTGGAAACATCGCCGCCGATCCGCTCACCGCGCAGATTTTTGCCATAACCGTTGACGGCCGAATATTGCACCACGCCGCGCACAGCCAGCACATCTTCGATCAACGGCACGTTCAGGGCGCCAGTCGCTTCCATGCGACCATGCTCGCCCAAGATCATGCTAGCAAAGCCGCCGACTTCGCGCATATCTGGCTGACGCGAGGTGATGCTGACGGCACCGCCGGTCGTGTTCTTGCCAAACAATGTGCCCTGTGGACCACGCAGCACTTCCACCCGCTCAATATCGACCATGGCCGAACGCAGACCGATCTGGCGTGGCAGATAGACGCCGTCCAGATAAACGCCAACGGGGCTGTCGAGTGTCATCAACGCATCAGTGGATGATTGACCGCGCATCGAAATCAGCAGCGCCGAAGGGTCGCCGCTAGAAACCTGTGTATAGAAGCTGGGGGTCGAGGCGGCGATGTCAGTGATATCTTTCACCGAACGCTCCACCATCTGATCGCCGCTTACTGCGGTGATAGCGACCGGCACGTCCTGAACGCTTTCCGAACGCTTACGTGCGGTGACAACAATATCCTGAATGCCGGAAAATTGCTCGCTGGCGCCGTCCTCGGCTGCCGTAGCGCCCCCTTGCGCCGCAGCGGGCATGGCAATAGCCATTCCTGCAATGGCGATACCCGCCCGCAGGGTCATTTTCATTGTCTTCATCTTGGTAACCTCCCATGGTTATACAGCGCCTATAAATAGACGACATAATTAAAGAATTATTTGTTAAATCAGTGCTTTAATGCTTATTCCGAAGCATCTTTCCAGTCTGGGTAACGGCCCAGAAATATAATGAAAGGCACGGCCACCAGCAGCACCGACGCCACCATCACAAAATAGGGGGCGTAGCTGCCCGAACTGTCGTAAATATATCCGGCAACAACAGGTCCTAGGCCAAAGCCGATGGAATAAAATCCAAAGCCGATGCCATAGAGAAAACCGTAATTTTTCTGTCCGAAATAGATGCTGATCAAATAGGCAATGCCTTCCAGTTCAGCGCCCAGCGCACATCCAGCGAGCGCCCCTGCCGCGACCAGCCAAGCCATATCGCCATTGGCAAAGTAAAAGATGGTCGCGGCCAGCGCTGGCAAGATGAACGCCGCCCCGGCCACAAAGGGCGCGTGCAGGCGATCCAGCAACACGCCTGTCGCCACCCGTCCGGCAAAAGCGAAGGGACCGAAAGCCAGTGCAAAAACCGTCGCCGCTTCAGCTGGCGTCGCCCCCACATCACGAACCATCGACGGCAAATGCACCATCAAACCGCCAAGCGACATGGACACGAAAAATCCCGGGATTAGAATTTGCCACAAGCGCCGATCGCGCAATGCATCGCGCACTTCCGCGCCATGGCCCATCACTTTTGGGATCGCAGCCTGCACGACCTCGCCCGCCTGCTGGGCCTGACGGCGCAGCAGGTCGCGTTGATCATAAAGGAAGATCAGCGCCAGCGGCAACACAACGCATAGCGCCGAGACAGCCAGCACCGGATAAACCGCACGCCAGCCCATCGAGGCCATCGTGACCGAGGCCGCAAAGGTAAACACGATATTGGCAATGGGTAGCCCCGTCATCGTGACGGCAAGGGCAAGGCCGCGCTGCTTAGAAAAGCGCCCAGCAACCGCTTTCGTCCAAACCACCAAACTGGCCAGCGGCGCGGCAATCGCCACAAATGTCCACGCCAGATACCATGTCCAAATCTGCGATGTTGTTAGCGACACTGTTGCCAGTGCAATCGCTTTCAACAACAGCCCGACAATCGCAACGCGCCGGGTTCCGACCCGATCGAGCAGCGCCCCGACCAAAGGGCTCAGCAGCAAAGCCCCTAGGGTCGTGATCGTAAAGCTGACAGAAATGGCCGCTCGCGACCATCCCAGCTCCGCCGAAAGAGACGGAATAATCAGGCTCAGTGCCACTGTCTGGATCGACGATGTCGCAGCACCAGCGACGCCGACAAGCACGACCGGCCAGCCGGATTTCCATTCGGCCAAGTTAGAGCTTTGCATCAATTTATTCCGTCTCTGGGGTGCGAGAGCCGACTGACGCCGTCAGGCGTCAGCGTTATCAAGCTCGGCATAGATTTCGTTCGCGGCCCGAAAGGCCCCAAGCGCAGCAGGAATGCCGCAATAGACAGCGCTGTGCAGGATCAATTCCTTGATCACATCACGCTCCACACCATTGACGAGCGCAAAACGCAGATGCAGTTTAAACTCATCCAAATGCCCGCCAGCCAGCGTCATCGACAGCGTTAACATCCGGCGCATATCAATATCCAGGCCCGGACGGCTCCACACATCGCCAAAAGCATAGCGAATGATCAGATCGTAAAGATCCTCATCAAGGCCCCCGGGGCGCGTGACAGGACCCGCGATACGCTTGCGCATCGCCATGCCGCGTTCAAATGCAGCGTCTTCGGTCTTTGGCATAGTAAATTTCCCAAGCATCCGGAGGCCCTTAGCCTCCGGATATGGCCCCTGATCAGTCGCGGAAATGGTCCGGCATATCGCCGCCCCACTGCATCCCAACCGCTGGGCTGCGCTGATGATATCCAGTGGGATATTCATCGTTTAGCAGATCACTGTCCGTCACATGCTCAACGCGGAAATCGGACGGATCATACCAATAATCGGAAAGCGCGCCGCCAACGGCGTGACGCAGAACGCCCCATGCCGGGCGATAGCCTTTGTCCAACAGATGCTGATGGCCGATATGAACGGCATCGACGTCAATGGTTTCAAAGCAGCTATGCTGCACCGTATTGGCCGGACCATGGAACACCGCGACACTATGGTGATCGACATATTCCGAACCGCGTGGGAAGCGAATAAACGCACCACTGCGCACTTCGCCAGCCAGAATTTCATCGGAAATAAAGGCGCCCAGATTATCGACATACCAATCCATCAAACGCCCCGGATTGGGCGTGTTCTGAACGACATGGGCCAAACGCAGCACCGGCGATGGCCCGCGTTCAAAAATAGGGAAACGGCCGCGACGCTGCACCAGATTGCCAGTATTTAGCGGCACCGCTTCGCGTGGCAGGGGAATTGGATCGAGTTGCTGAATGCCATAAACCAGCTCGATATCATTGCCATCGGCATCGCGAACATTGATCTGCTTGCCGCCCCATGGGGTGGCACCGTCCAGAATCGGGGCATCAAAGCGCTTGGCCAGCGCCTCCAGCGCCTCTTCGCTTTCAACTTCATATCCGATGCTAGCAAAGCTGCGCGGACCGCGTTCCGCGACATAAATAAAGGGACGGCTTTCATACCCCCGAAAATAGACTCGCTTTTCGTCCTCGTGGGAAACGAACATGCCAAAATCACCGAAGAAGCGCTTAATCTCCTCCATGTCGCCTTCGTGGCGGAATATCACATGGTTGATCGTGCGAATCATCTCACTCTCCATCAATTGTTCATTTGAGCAATCGATAGCACAAACATGCTTATGCGCAACTACCGGATGATAGCAGCTGGTTGCACCTGCCCTGCCCATGTGCCTATGATGGACAACGCAAAAATGCGGGACGATGAAATGATGCTCCGGCTTCCAGTAAAAGGCCGGACCAGGCTTCATTTTTTCGCCACGGGAGGATGAGAATAGGTCGCGCATGGTTACCACTAAAGATATTGCAATAAAGCTTGGTTTTTCAGTGTCTACTATCGGAAGAGCGTTGTCGGGAGACCCCCGGATCAGCGAGAAAACCAAACTGGCCGTGCGCGCTGCTGCCGAGGAACTCGGCTATGTTGGCAATATGGCTGCTCGCATGATGCGCGGCGGTTCCAGCAACCTTATCGGCCTGATCTTGCCGGATATTCAAAATGATTTTTTCGCTTCTATCGCACAAGCCTTGTCGCAAAGTTGCGACCGTCAGGGCTATCGAATTGTGCTATCGATAACCGGCGACGACCCAGAAACCGAAATGCGCCACATTCACGACTTTGTCGGTGCGCGCGTTGCCGGCATTATTTTGGTTCCCAGCGCCGACATGAAAAGAGAGAGTATCGCGCTGCTGCGGCAAGTGCAGCATGTGCAGTTGCTACGCTATGCATCGGGGCCGGATGATCTTTGGTTTGGCATTGATGATGGCGACGCCATGGAACGGGCGACAAACCATTTGTTGGATCTGGGCCATCGCCGCATTGCCTATGTCGCTGCGTCAGACCGCCTATCGACGGGCCGGCGGCGTTTGCGGGGTGTGCAGGAAGCCTATCGCAAGCGCGACCTGCCCCTTTCCGATCTGTCCGTGTTTCTCGATACGCCCACTGCCACGTGGGGCGAACGCGCCATTAACGAAATGCTATCCATTGCCGATCACCCAACCGCCATCCTTTCAGGATCGGCGCATGTCACCATGGGCATGATTGCGTCGTTGCGACGGGCCAAGGTGGATATTCCGGGTCAAATGTCCGTGATCGGCTTTGGCGATCCCAATTGGTGCGAATGGTGGCAACCTCCGATCACCGTCATTCGCCCGCCGATCCAATCCCTCGCTACCAGCTGCGCCCTTTGGTTTATGGATCGGCTGCGAACGCCAGAAGACAGGCTGGTTTCCTCTTATCACGCGACCAGTTCTTCAGAACTGGTGCTGCGCGATTCCACGGGGCGCCCAGCCAGAAGTTAAGCGCCATAGATGAAGCAAGCGGCGACAAAAGGCGGAAAACTATTTTCCGCCCGATCACTCAGGCCAGCCGGTTAAACCGTTCAAAATCGGGGCGCGGGCTGCGATCAAAAATGCTGGCTGGGTCGCCATAGCCAAGGGTCGCGATAAAATTGCTCTTCACGCTCGGCTGATCGGCGAAAAAATGCCGATCAACAGCGTCATGATCAAAACCAGACATTGGGCCTGTATCTAGCCCAAGTGCCCGTGCCGCCAACAGAAAATACCCGCCTTGCAGGCTGGAATTGCGAAAAGCGGTGGTGCGGACCAATTCTTCCTTGCCCACAAACCAGCTGCGCGCATCGGCATGTGGCAACAATTCAGGCAGATGCTCGTAAAATTCATGGTCCATACCGATAATCGCGGTCACGGGTGCACTGTGAATTTTTGCGACATTCCCCGGTGCCACCATTGCAGCCAGTTGCCCCTTCGCCTCTTCGGATACGCACCAGATGATCCGCGCTGGCAGGCTGTTGGCACTGGTGGGACCATATTTCATCAGATCCCAAATGCCGCGAAGCTGCGCTTCCGATACCGGCTTATCCAGATAGCCATTATAAGACCGCGCGCTGCGGAACAATTGATCCAGACTTTGGTCCGCAACAGGTTGCTTCATGGATTAATCACCTAATTATGTTAAATGGCGCCAAGGCGATAAGGCCAAGTCCGCAAGATGACGCGTCCTTAGCATCAAAAGCGACCTCACGAAAAGCCGATACCGAACAAAGGCATCAACATCCCGCGCTGCATCCATCAACGCAGCAGCATCTTCCTATCTCGTCGCGACATGGGAAGATCAGCTATCCAGAAATTCAGCCAGCATTGGAATGACGATTTCGGGAGCCTCGATGGTTGGCAAATGCCCTGCCCCCGGCACTGTCGCCAGACGCGATCCTGAAATTTCCGCTGCAATTTCATCATGATGAGCACGACTGGTGATGCCATCTTGCTCGCCCCAAATCAGCAGCGTGGGAATGGAGATTTCATGCAGACGCGGGCGACTATCGATACGGGCCATGATCGCCCGCTGCTGCGCCAGAAATGTTTCGGCGCCCGTATCCGCTGCCATCTGCCGTGCAATCGTGAGCAAACGCTCATCATCGCGACGCTCTTCCGGGAATAAAATGGGGATGCGCTCTTCCACCACCCGATCAAAATGGCCACTTTCGACCAGATCAATATAGCCTTGACGTCGCGCCGTCTGCGCTGGACCGTCAGCGGATGCCAGCGTCGAAATCAGCGCCAGCTTGGCGACCCGCTCTGGTGCCCGGCGCAGCACATCAAAGGCCACAAAGCCGCCCATCGCATGGCCCACCAAAGCAAATTTTGGCGGCGCTGCATCCAGCAAGCGCTGCGCAAAATCTTCCATACGGTCATCGCTTTGATTGTCCGCGATGATGATATCGCGATCAGGCCAGGCGTCCAGCAGTGGCTGCCAGACGGCATCGGTCAACAATTGGCCCGTCATCAAAACAATGGGAAGAGTCATGAAAACACCTAAGAAAAGGGCGGCTTGCCAATGGCTTGCCTGATAAAATCATTTCAATATCGCAAATATACGTCCGTCCACGCCCGGCTCCGGACTGCCCCATAGTGGTGCGGGCCGAAACGGAGCTGAGCGTGGAAAAACATCATGCGTAGGCGGACGCAATCGTCGTCGTGAAGGCCGAGAAGCCAGCGAATTCCGCATCGGCGCCCATCAGCTCTTCAATGCGCAGCATCTCATTCCATTTCGCCATGCGCTCCGACCGGGTAAAGCTGCCCACTTTAAGCTGACCGGCATCCCAGCCGGTGGACAGATGCGAGATCGTGACATCTTCGCTTTCGCCTGAGCGCGCCGAAACAATGGCGCCCCAACCACGAGTGACCGCAGCATCAAGCGCAGCCTTCGCTTCGGTCACGGTGCCCACTTGGTTCACCTTGATCAGCGCCGCATTGCAAACAGCCGCTTCGGCTGCCCGTTCAACGCGCCGCGCGTCCGTCACCAACACGTCATCGCCGATGATCTGCACCCGATCCCCGATTGCAGCGGTTACCGCAGCCATGGTCGCCCAATCATCCTGACCAGCGGGATCTTCGATCGAAAGGATCGGATAACGCTTGGCCCATTCGATGATGCGCGCGCCCATTTCTTCGCCAGAAAGGCGGCGATCATCCAACGCCAGACGATAGCCATCGGCATCGCCCAATTCATTGGCCGCAATATCCAGCGAGATGAACACATCTTCGCCTGCACGGTGGCCGCTGGCTTCAATCGCCTTGGTCAGCGTATCCAGCGCATCTTCGTTGGACGAGAAATTGGGCCACCAGCCGCCTTCATCGGCCACGCCGGTCAGCGGGCCTTTGGCTTCCATCAAAGTGCCTGCAGCGCGATAGACTTCCTCGGTGATTTCCAAAGCGCGGCGGAAGCTGCCAGCGCGGGGGCACATGACCATGAAATCCTGCACATCGGTGCGGCGGCCAGCATGAGCCCCGCCACCAAAAATCTGAATTTCTGGCAGAGGAATACGGACTTTTTGGTCTTGCGCCAAATAACGCCACAGCGGCTGGCCCGCTTCGGCAGCGGCAGCGTGGAGCACCGCCATCGACACAGCAACCACGGCATTTCCGCCCAACCGCGCCTTATTGTCCGTGCCATCCAACTCGCAGAGGATTTTATCGACAGCGGCCTGATCGCGTGCATCCACGCCCACCAATGCTCCGTTGATTTCAGCGCCGATGCCAGCAACAGCGGCGTTGACACCAAAGCCACCAAATTCAGCCCCACCATCACGCAGATCAATGGCTTCATGCGCACCGCGCGATGCCCCAGCCGGCGCAATAGCCCGGCCAATAGCACCGGATTCCAAGGTCACTTCGGCCTCAACAGTGGGCCGCCCCCGTGAATCCCAAAGCTGGCGACCAGAAACGGCGGCGATACGCGAAGTCATGCAATAATCCTTTTCCATGAAGCAACAAGGGTGTCGATCGAAGCTGGCGCCAATAACAGCGCACGGGCCTGATCGCGCACAATGCGCTTATGTTCATCATTGGTAAGATAGGGCGCGGGGGACTTCCCCTCCACCCGTGCCAGCAGCAAGGCTGCTGTCAATTTTCCGGCCCGCTCCAGCAGGTCCGCAGAGGCTTCCCAGTCCACGCTGGGCACATAGGCGGCGACCAGCGCGGCCGCCGATTCCGATAGCCGGGCATCGTTCAGCCACACCGCTTTCAACAGCAAATGGGTGATGCAAAAAGCAAGGTCGAAGGCGGGATCGCCATAGACGGCGCATTCCGCATCCAGAAATACTGGGCCATCAGCGCTGACGAGAATGTTTTTCGGGCTAACGTCGCCATGAACCAGCGCCGTTTTCCGCGACGATAAATCCTCGGCTAGCGCCAACAGGATTGGCGATAATTCGCTATCCTTTTCTGCTACATAGAGCAGGAATGGATCCACCCGCAGAGCGCGAAACATGTCATCATTTGGAAAGGCTTCCCGGTCGGCATCGCTGTTAGCAGTCGCAGCATGCACCGCGCCCATGGATCGGCCAACAGCTGCGGCAAAATCCACATCCACCCGGCCTTCGGTCAGCTCATCCTTCCACACCGGGCATCCGGGCAGAAAACGCATCGCAAAGGCATGATCATCAGGCAATTGGGCCAAAACCTCTGGCGCGATACGGGCATCGACCCCGCGCGCGCGCCGAAGCCAGCGAACCTCGGCCTCGCCCCGTTCCACAGGCGCCAACCATTCAGCGGCGACACGCAGCTGAGCCAAGGGCCGCTTGACAACAATCGGCCCGCCGGGTGTTTCTACCTTCCAAACGTCGCACGAGACGCCGCCGGTCAGCGGTTCAAGGGTGACATCACCCTCGCCCACCAGACCGGCGTTGCGCAATCCCTCGACGATCACAGCATCCCCTGCCACGTCAAAGCTTCTCGCGGATCCATGCGCCGACCAGATCGGCTGCATTTTGGCGCTCTTCGATGGAATCTTCGAAATAATGCGCACCCGGGATCAGTTCCAGACGCTTGTCCTTGGATCCAAGGAAATCAAAGATTTTTTGTGCGTCGCTTGGGAATACGCCGGTATCCGCCGTGCCCTGCACCACCAATGATGGCGTCACATGCTTGGCCAGATGTGGCTGGCCTTGGCATGGGGAGGTTTCAAGGCTCCACATATTCAACCAGGTCTTGATCGTATTGGCACGGCCGATGCTAGGCGTGCGATTGGCGATAGCCGGAACGCCGCGATAGCAAAGATTGGGCTGACGATCTGATGGATCAATCGTAGGATCGACGCAGCGAATATCGCCCCACACGCGGAACAAGGGGAAAATGCGATCCGGAATGCCAGCATCATTCAAACGCTTCAGTTCGGCCTTGGCCCAATCGGTGATGCGCTGGTTACGCGCCCGCTGTGCCGCACGATATTTAACAATGAATTCAGCCGAATATGGTGGGCCATTATCAGGATTGAACGGATCCAGTTCCGGATCGGTGGCCACGGGATCATTTTCATCGATCACCGATGCATCCAGCCAATCGGTCAACACTTCAGGGCGGCCCTGATGGGCGTTAAAGCTGATGTACAGATCGCCCTTCACCAATTGCGCCAGTGCATCCTGCCCAGCGGAGGACAAACGGTCCGTCAGCGTCGGCGCGATGGCTTCTGCCTGATAAGCCCCCATCAGCGAGCCGCCGCCGGAATTGCCAAGGATCACAATCTGCTCGACACCAGCAACTTCTTTCAGCCACTTCATGCCCACGCCAATATCCAAAATGGCATGTTCCAACAGGAATTGATCTTCCATGCCGCGATAGCGGGTGTTCCAACCTAGGAAACCAAAGCCCTGACGCGCAAAATATGGCGCAATATAATGTTCTGAAAAATCAACATTATAATGGGTCGCGATAATCGCAACTTTCGGGCGGGTGCCCGATTTCGTCCAATAAATACCTTGGCATGGATGGCCGCCCGCCTGAATGCGCGGCGCCGTTGGCGATACCAACCCGACAAATTGCGCGTCCAGCCCTTCATTCCCATTGGGATTCATCATCATTTCTCCTGCTTATCTATAATTTAGCGGGTTGCTTCAAACGGCAGTTTATAGCCATCTAGCCCGGCGCGGATCGCTTTTTTGTCGATTTTTCCAGTTGGACCAAGCGGGATATCCGCTACAAACAACACATCATCCGGCATCCACCATTTGGCGATCTTGCCATCCAAATAGGCTTTGATTTCATCAGCGGTAGCCGACGCGCCATCTTTCAATTGGCACAGCAATATCGGGCGCTCATCCCATTTAGGATGCGCAATGCCGACCACGGCGGCAAGCGCCACAGCCTGATGACCCACAGCGATATTTTCAATCTCAATCGAGCTGATCCACTCGCCGCCAGATTTCACCACATCCTTGGCGCGATCAGTGATTTGCATATAGCCTTGCGCATCGATGGTGCTGACATCGCCCGTATCGAAAAAGCCCTCATCATCCAGCACATCGCCGCCATCACCGCCGAAATAACCGCGGGCAATTGTGGGGCCTTTAATCATCAGGCGGCCCGGGGTCTTTCCATCATGTGGCAGGCGTTCGCCCGCATCATCGACCAGCTTCATATCCAAGCCGCACAGCAGCCGCCCCTGCTTCAGCTTATAGGCCATTTGCGCATCATCGGGCATGGCCGCTACCGCAGCATTGGGCACAGCGACAGTCCCCAGCGGCGACGTTTCCGTCATCCCCCACCCCTGAATAACATCAACACCATAATCATCGCGAAAAGTGCGGACGATGGATTCGGGGCAAGCAGAGCCGCCGATCGTCACCCGCTCCAGCGTAGTGAAGCGTTTGCCATTTTCCTGCATATATTGCAGCAGCATCTGCCACACAGTTGGTACGGCGGCGCTATAGGTTACGCCTTCCTGCTCGATCAGATTATAAATGGATTCGCCATCCATCCGCTGGCCCGGCAACACCAGCTTGGCGCCAACCGCGGGCGCGGAATAGACAACGCCCCAAGCGTTGGCATGATACATTGGCACAATCAACAACACCGTATCACGAGCCGACAACCCCAACGCATCGCGTTGCAAGGTCATCAAAGCATGAATATAATTGGATCGGTGCGAATAAAGCACACCCTTAGGATTGCCCGTTGTGCCAGAGGTGTAACACAATCCGCAAGCCGAATTTTCATCAAAATCGCCCCAGATATATTCATCCGAATGATCGGCAATCCAATCATCAAAAGCGACGGCGGCAAAGCTCGTCTTAGGCAGTGAGGCCTGATCGCAAAAGAAAATCACCTTTTCAATGCTGGGCACTTGCGGCAGCAACTCTTCCAACAACTCAGCCGTAGCAAGGTCGGCAATCAGCAAACGATCATTGGCATGATTGGCGATATAGGCGATCTGCTCCACAAACAGGCGCGGGTTCAGCGTGTGCAGCACCACGCCCATTCCGGCAGCGCCATACCATGCCGCCAAATGGCGTCCGCTGTTCCAGCCCATGCTGGCAACCCGGTCGCCCGGCTTCATCCCTTCTGCGGCCAGAGCATTGGAAACGCGCTTCGCATCGCGATGGATATCGGCATAATTGGTCCGCGTGACGACACCATCAGCGTCACGCGATACCACGTCGCGCTCGCCATGCCATGCTGCGGCATGATCGATGATCCGATCAACCGTCAGCGGAACATTTTGCATTAAACCGTCCATAGCGCCCACCTCTTTGCACTCCCCAATATAGATAGTAAACTAAGCATTTTATTTTGGCAACGCCGCTTTGCTTGCTTCGACCTCATCGCTCCGCTAACTTAGGGCAGTCGGCATATTGCCTTCCCGCTGAGGTATATCGTTCGCCACCCATGTCCACGCAACAGCTTATTATCGCCTTATTTCAGCGCTTTTGCTGGCTAGACGAAGGATTGCAAGCGCGCCTTCACAATCGTGGATGGCCAGATATCAGCCGACCCCAGTCAATGATCATGACCAATATCGTCAGCAATATCACCCGACCATCCGATATTGCGCGCAATTTAGGCCTTTCACGACAAGCCATCCACAACACCATCAACCAGATGGTTAAAATGGATATCGTTCGCCTCACCCCCGACCCTGACGATCGCCGACACATGATCTTGTCGCTTACCGAAGCGGGCGCAAGGATGCGGCATGATGCGCAGCAAGCGATGGATGCGTTAACCGGTCAAATCGCCGAAAAGCTTGGGGCTGAGCAATTGTCAGCCCTGATGCAAATGCTTGAGGCCGACTGGGGCGATAATATGGAAAACCATAGTCCAGCCGACCCTAGCCCAGCTTATCAAAAAGCCGCCGCGCGCCTATAACGCCGTACCAATTGTAACGCCGTGTCAATTCGCGCGGTCGATTAACGCAAAAATCTCGCCGCCGTCGGATCCTTAGGCCGCAAGCGCGCGGGTAACCGCAACCATGCGAGCCGCTGTCATCTCGATCAGTGATGCCGGCAGCGCGTCGACCAGATTTCCATCCTCGTCAAATGCCGTATGTGCAGCGGGAATCAGCACCTGTTCCGGAATAACCAGGCTTTGAACGGTGGAGAGAATCTGCCGCAAATGCGTCGCCGCACGAATACCACCAAAGGGACTGAGCGATGCCGACATCACAGCGCTGACCTTGCCGCGATAGGCTGCTAGCGCCACCAGTGATTCGCTGCCGGTGGGGCGCGAAGCCCAGTCGATCGCATTTTTCAGCAGCGGCGTGATGGAGCCATTATATTCCGGGGTGACAAACAGCAGCCCATCCTGCTCGGCAAATAAAGTCTTGAGCCGCTCGGCATCGGCAGGAAAATTATCCGCCTCAAGCGCGGCCGAATAGAGCGGCAAATCAAATTGTGCCAAATCCACATGGGTGACCTTGGCACCCTGTACTTCAAGCGCACGGATCGCCAAATCACCAAGCTTCCGGTTAAAGGAGCCTTCTCTCGTGCTTCCCACTATGACCGCAATTTTTGTCAATCTACCCTCCCGATATAATGATTAGCCTCCTAAGCTATCAATCGGAAGTGGTGCAAGCCCCTTGGTGGTGTCAGGCCTTGATATCTGACACCACCGTCAATTTTTCCGTTTCATCGGCCAGATTGTCGATCACCCGCCGCATCAAGGCCTGCAAGCTTTCTACCTCATCATTGCTCATGCCGCGCGTTGCAATTTCATGCACTTCGGCGTTCATCGGCGCGAGGATCAATTCCAATTCCTTGGCGTGCGGCGTCAGATATATGAATGTTTTCCGGCGATCTTCATTGGTTTTCTTGCGGGTGATAAAGCCCGCTTTTTCCAAGCCTTTCAGCGCCACCACAGTCGTCGGCTCACGCATCCCCACACGCTTGCTCAATTCGCGCTGGGTGATTCCATCTTCGCGCCACAACTGCCGCAGAAACCGCCATTGACCCGCGGACACCGAATGGGTCAGCGTTCCTCGTTCCAGCAGGGTAGAGAAGGACCGAAAAACAATGCGCGCCAGATAGCCAATACTATTTGTCGGGTCCGTATAATAATCCGCCGGATGCCGAAGTTTCTGGTTGTTTTTTATCAAGTCTCTTCCCCTCCCCTCAACCCCTAGAGTCCAATGACTCGGGCCGCAACAGGCTTTGGCTCTTTGATAGCAGTAGACAAAAGCGGTCCACCAGCTTACTTAGCATACTAAGTTATTGGAATAGATATATGCAAAAATTTACCCAACTGACGGCCGTTGCCGCTCCACTCGCCATCGCCAACATCGATACAGATATGGTCATTCCGGCCAAATATATGCAAGCGCTCACCCGGAACGGCCTTGGAAAACATCTGTTTCAGGAAATGCGCTATCATGACGATGGCACGGATCGTGCGGATTTCATCCTCAACAGCGAAGCCTGCCGCAAGGCGCGGATTTTAATTGCTGATCGCAATTTCGGATGCGGCTCGTCCCGCGAACATGCCGTTTGGGCGCTGACCGATTTCGGAATAGCCTGTGTTATCGCGCCCAGCTTTGGCGATATTTTTTCAAACAATGCGCGAAAAAATGGCCTGCTGCTGATTCGTCTGGCGGATGATCTTTGCGAACGCTTGCGCGCTGAGATGGCTTTATCGCAATATGCGCCCATTACGGTTGATCTAGAGGCGCAGCAAATCCGCTTAGCATCTGGCGAGATCATCCCCTTCGATATCGATCCCGATGATCGCCACACGCTGATGGAGGGGCTGGACGATATCACCCGCACCCTGCGCCATGAAGCCGCGATCACGGATTATGAAGCGCGCGCGCTAATCTAAAGCTGCTCCTTGAAGCTGAAAGCAGCTTCAGGCGGAAGATACCTCTCCGCCCATTTCCCTACCACCATCATGGCGGGCCAAGCCCTGCCCCGGCAAACGGGGCAGGGCATAATTCCCGTCAGCCGGGCAGTTGAGCAAGGCTGGCGGGATCGGTAATATAGCCCGCAATCGCGCTGGCCGCGGCCAAGGCCGGGCTCATCAAATGGGTGCGCCCGCCCCGCCCCTGTCGATTTTCAAAATTGCGGTTGGAAGTGGCGGCACAACGCTCACCCGGCTGCAATTTATCCGCGTTCATGCCGACACACATAGAACAGCCCGGCTCGCGCCAATCAAAGCCTGCGGCCTGCAAAATCTGGTCGATCCCTTCGGCCTCAGCCTGTCTTTTCACCAACCCCGAACCCGGCACGACCATAGCGCGCACATGCGGCGCAATCTGCCGTCCCTTCACAATATCCGCAGCGATCCGCAAATCTTCAATCCGGCTGTTGGTGCAACTGCCAATAAACACCCGGTCCAGCCGCGTCCCCGCGATGGGCGCGCCCGCCTGCAAATCCATATAGGCCAAGGCGCGGGCCGCCGTGGCGCGGGCTTCATCATCCGGCAGCGCCTCTGCCATCGGAATATGACCATGAATGGCAACCACCTGCGACGGGTTGGTTCCCCAGCTCACCATCGGCGCGACACTCGCGGCATCAAGCGACACTTCGCGATCATAAGACGCCCCCGCATCGGAAGGCAGGCTGCGCCAGCGCGCCACGGCCTGATCCCATGCCTCCCCCTGTGGTGCGGCGGGCCGCCCTTTCACATAAGCATAGGTTACCTCATCGGGCGCAATCAGCCCGGCCCGCGCGCCCATTTCGATGCTCAAATTGCACAGGGTCATCCGCCCTTCCATGCTGAGCGCGCGGATAGCCGCGCCGCAATATTCGATCACATGCCCCGTCGCACCATCCACCCCGATGATGCCCAGCAGGTGCAAAGCCAGATCTTTGGCGGAAACATGAGCAGCCAATTCGCCATCCACCAGCACCCGCATATTTTTAGATTTGCGCTGGCGAACGGTCTGGGTTGCCAGCACATGCTCCACCTCGGATGTGCCAATACCAAAGGCCAAAGCACCAAAAGCGCCATGGGTGGAGCTGTGGCTATCCCCGCAAACAATGGTCATGCCCGGTTGCGAACGCCCCTGCTCCGGGCCGACCACATGGACAATGCCGCCGCGCGGATCGCCCATCGGGAAATTCTCCACCCCGAAACGGCGGGTATTTTCCACCAGCATTTCCAACTGCGCCCGCGCCGCAGGATCGCGAACGCCTGCAGGCCCGGCCGCCTGCCCTTCGGTTGGCACATTATGATCGGATAAAGCCAGCGTCAGTTCGGGACGGCGCACTGGCAGACCCGCTGCATCCAAGCCAGCGAAAGCTTGCGGCGACGTGACCTCGTGCAGCAGATGCAGGTCGATATAGAGCAATGTTTCCCCATCATCGTCCGCCACGGCGTGCGCGTCCCAAATTTTATCATAAAGCGTGCGCGGATTTGCCACTGTCATCGAAATGCCTAGCCTCAAAGCGAAAATACTTAGATAGCTAACTTATAAGCTGGATGTTCGAGATCGGGCAAGGCTTTTCAAGACATTGGTCGCAAGCAATTCGGAGCATCGCACGATCATAAGGCTCAATATTGGATATAATTTTCGTAAATGCTCGGTAAGCTCCCAGCCGCAAGGCGCCTTCTTTCGTGATGGCGCGCCACTGTTTCAAGCGGCTTGATCTTGCACCAGCGCATTAATTTGCTTAGCAAGCTAATTAAATAATTACTGCCGGCGCAACCGGTGATTCTATGCAAGGGAAAGACGCATGATATCGCAAAGGCTGGGGTTCCAGACCAACAGTGAAACCATGCGGCGCTGCCCGGCATGAACATCATCTGGCTTCCTGCATCGCTGCTAGGCGGTCTGCTGCAAGCATGGCGCACCGCGCTGCAACAAAGGTTGCGGGCCGAACTCAGCGTCAGCGCAGCCGGGTTGGTGCGCTATCTATATGGTCTGCCCTTCGCCTTTTTCATGGCGGCCCTATGGCTGACGATGAACGGCACATCCGTCCCAAGCTTCACGGGTGATTTTTATCTCTTCTCCACCATCGGGGCGCTCACCCAAATGGCTGGCACCATTTTGTTGATCATGTCTTTCGGGCATCGCGGCTTTGTCGTGGGAACCGCCTTTTCCAAAACAGAGGCTATTCAAGCCGCGCTGGTCACCGCCATTTTCCTGAATGAACATCTGCCATTATTGGCATGGGCGGGCATCCTCATCGGGGTCGCGGGCGTTCTGACACTCGCCTTGGCGGGGCAAGGGCTTGGATCCCGCCAGCTATGGCAATCCTTAAGGCAGCCAGCCGCACTGTGCGGCCTTGGCGCTGGGGCGATGTTTGCCTGCGCAGCCATTGCGGTAAAGCTGGCAACTGCCGAAATATCCAGCGTCGGCCTCATCGGATCGGCGCTGGTGACACTGGTGGTGGTGATGGCCCTGCAAAGCGCGCTGCATCTCGGCTGGATGGCGTGGCGTGATCGTGACGCCCTCCCCGGCGTCTGGAGCAGCTATCGCACCTCCGGACAGGTGGGGCTGCTCTCGGCGCTTGGCTCTGCCTGCTGGTATATCGGCTTTGCCGCTGCCCCGGCTGCGCTGGTGCGCATCGTCGGTCAGGTCGAAGTGGTTTTCACGATCATCTTTGCGCGCTTCTATTTGCGCGATGTCGTGCGCTGGCCTGAAATCATCGGGCTGATGCTGGTCGCCATTGGCGTGATATTGGCATTGTTCGCAGCCCTTTAAAACCTCGCTAAATCTCGATCAGGCAATCACCATCATCCGGCTGAGGTCGCCGGATTGTCAGCGTTGCGATCCTCCAACAAAGGCTTGCTGTGCGGCGGTTGGTTCAAAACTGTGCGCATCGGCCATTTTCCACGCTGCGCCGTAAAAATCCCGATCCTGCGCTCCATCCAGCAATTCGCCAGTCTTCAAGAACACATGCATTTGAGAGAATAAGCGAATTTCCGTCTCGCTCACCCGTCGCACCAGATGATGCGGCCCAATATCGCTGGGGCAGGCAATCCCAGCGGCGGCCAGCATCTCTGCCAGCGCATGGAGGCTGTTGTGGTGAAACTGATGCACCCGATCGGCCTTATCGGGCACCACCAGCGCCCTTTGGCGCGCCGCATCTTGCGTGGCCACGCCCACCGGGCAGCGATTGGTGTTGCAGCTCAGCGATTGAATGCACCCAATCGCAAACATAAAGCCGCGCGCGGCATTGGTCCAATCTGCGCCAATGGCCATCAGGCTGGCAATATCAAAAGCGCTCACCACCTTGCCGGCAGCGCCAATGCGTATCTGATCCCGCAATCCCACGCCAACCAACACATTGTGAACAAATAATAAACCCTCACGCAGGGGCAGGCCCAGATGATTGGAAAATTCCAGCGGCGCTGCGCCAGTGCCCCCCTCGGCCCCGTCGACCACGATGAAATCTGGCCTGATGCCGGTTTCCAGCATCGCTTTGACAATGGCCATAAATTCCCAAGGATGGCCCACACACAGCTTAAACCCAACCGGCTTTCCACCCGAAAGACGGCGCAAATCGGCAATAAACTCCATCATCTCAATCGGTGTGGTAAAGGCGGTATGCGCGGATGGAGAGACACAATCCTGCCCCACAGCCACACCGCGCACCGCCGCAATTTCCGGGGTTACTTTGGTGCCGGGCAATATGCCGCCATGGCCCGGCTTGGCGCCTTGGCTCAGCTTGATCTCAATCATCTTCACCTGCGGTGCCGTCGCTTGGGCAGCGAAGCGATCCGGATCAAAGACCCCGTCCTTGGTGCGGCAACCGAAATAACCGCTGCCAATTTCCCACACCAGATCGCCGCCATGCTCGCGATGATAATCGCTGATGCCGCCTTCCCCGCTATCCTGATAAAAACCGCCCATTTTTGCGCCGCGGTTCAGCGCCCTCACGGCATTGGCGCTGAGCGAGCCAAAGCTCATCGCTGAAATATTAAACAGCGAGGCGGAATAGGGTTGGGCACATTGATCACCACCAATGATAACGCGAAACTCAGCCGGATCCGCAATCGGCACCGGCCGGATGGAAGGCGCCATAAATTCATAGCCATCGCTATAAACATTCAATTGCGTGCCAAAGGCTCTTTCGCTGCTTTCGCTTTTGGCGCGGGCATAGACAAGGGAACGCTGGCTACGGGAAAAGGGCGTTTGCTCTTGATCGCTTTCAATCAAATATTGCCTGATTTCCGGCCGGATCCATTCAATAAGCCACCGTACATTACCGATCACCGGATAATTGCGGCGAACCGCATGGCGCGTCTGCATCAAATCAAACAGGCCCAAAATCGATAACAGGCTGGCGATCACGAACCATGGCCAAAGGCCGGGGCGCCAAGCCAGTGCCACGCCAAAAGCAATGGCAGCGATCAGACACAAAGCCAGCACGGTAAATCGACTAAGGCGCAAGTCGGCAAATCCTTTTCTATGGGAGCAAAGCCTCACACCGTCCTGACAGCACGGCAAAACAAAGGAATAGCGCCCCGCCAAAGCCAAGGCCAGCCTTGTAACAGGATCAAGACGAATAGCCGGGCCTGATCAGAAAGAAGAGTGTAGTGCGCCCTCAGATCAGCGGATAGCTGATCCCATAATAGCCATAAATGGTTCGGCCATATTCATCCGTATATTCCGGCGTCTCTTCGGTCGCATGGCGGGGCGCGTCGGTCAGCCGCTGCTTGTCAATATCCACCACATAGCCGCCCTGCTCCACATCATAGCTCAGCATATCCCAAGGGATAGGATAATGATCCGTGCCAAGCCCCAAAATGCCGCCAAATTCCATGACCGCATATTCGCTGCGGCCGGACTTCTTGTCGATCATGATATGCGCGATGGAGCCTAATTTTTGTCGCTGTATATTATAAACCAGCGTTCCCTCGACCCGGTCCGATGCGATTAAGCGATTGGCCCCATATCCGGTCATTTGGCTATCCATCATCCATCTCCTTCGCAAAAGAGCCCCGATGGAAGGCATGGCGCCAATCAAGGGGCTCTTAAGCAACGGCTCGGCAGGCATGATGTTCCGAAAGAAAGGGCGTAGAATATCCTATCCGATATTGCCTAGGCAGACTGTTTCGTCAGCCGAAATATCCTCAAGACCTTAACGCACACCCCGTCGCTCTACGGCATGGCGCTCGGCAAAACGCATCAACGCTTCAATATCCTCGCGGCTAATATCAAAACTATCGTGCATATCCTCAATCGCAGCATCAATGTCTGACATATTGAAATAGGGTTCCACCGGCGTCTTCGGCAGGATCGCCGCGCGGTGGGGATAGCTATGCTCCGTCATCTTGTGAAACAGGATCGCCAGCGCCACGAGCAACATGGAATTGATCGCCACTGGCATGAAGGCAAAGGCATAACCCGCCTCATGCACCCCTTGGCTGCCGATAACAGCGGTCAGTGCCGCTGCACCGCCCGGCGGGTGCAGACAGCGCAGCAGCGACATTAAGATGATCGCCGCGCCCACAGCGGTGCCAGCCGCAACATAGATATTCGGTATCAGATGATAAATCTGCACGCCAACCAGCGTTGAAATGACATTGCCGCCGATCACCGGCCAAGGCTGCGCCAAGGGACTGGCAGGCACGGCAAAAACCAACACGGCAGACGCCCCCAGCGGCGCCACGATGAAAGGCAGGTCGTGCATATCTGTCGGCACGAACGCGCAAACCGCCGCCGTCACCGCAATGGCAACCAGCGCACCCAATCCGGCAATCAGGCGGTCATAAAAGCTTCCGCCTGATAAAATAGACCTGAAAACAGCCACTTAAATATCCATATCTTTCCGCAAATCGATCTGCACGCCTCGATCCCCAATATGCGGCATCTCGTGGCCCCTTCCCCATCACTTGCAAAGCAAGACATAATTCGTCCAACCATAGGCTGGGTTTATGCACCAGCGAAGGGAACGCATCAAAATCGGGAACGACGGCCAGCCACCCCCTGAGGCAAATTGCCCGCTTTCACAAGAGCGCCCGCCGGCCCATAGCCAGCGCATGATTTTTGCTTTCCGCCAGTTCCGGCCTCACCCTTTGCGGGCCTCAGCCGCCATGGCCACGGGACTGTTGCTCGCCTTTGCGCTTTCCGCATGCACCGATGATCGGCGACAGGAAAGATTGGCGCTGGCCGGGCCGACCCCCAATCTGGCAAGCCTCATGGCGGTAGCGGACGCCGAAATTGGCGCCCGAAAATTCGGCCAATGCGCCGCCTGCCACCGCATCAAGAAAAATGGTTCCGATCTGGGCGGCCCCAATTTATATGGCTTTCAAAACGCGCCCTTCGCATCGCTCAGCCATCGCTTTGGCTATACCGCCGCACTGCGCGACGCCGGTGGCCGATGGGATGATGAAAATCTGGATCGCTGGATCCGCAATCCCAAACAAATGGTGCCGGGCACCAGCATGAATTTTGCTGGCGTCGCAGATCCGCTCGATCGCGCCGATATCATCGCCTATATGAAAAGCATGTCCGGTAGCGATGCCGCTGCGCGATAAGGCCAGCCGCCATTGCCTCTAAAGCCGCTAACGGATGATCAATGGGCACTGACGTTAGAAAATAGGTTGATCACAACCACACCGGCAACAATCAGGCACATGCCCAGTATCGCAGGCATATCCAGTTTCTGGCCCAAAAACAGCCATGCAACCGCGGATATCAACACAATGCCAACCCCCGACCATATCGCATAGGCGATGCCAATGGGCAGCGACCGCAGCGTGAGAGACAGGAAGTAAAAAGCAATCCCATATCCCGCTGCGGTCACCAAAGACGGGCCAAGACGGCTAAATCCATCAGACGATTTCAACGCAGCGGTGCCAATCACCTCGGCCAAAATTGCAATCGTTAGATAGATATAGGTCATAATATTTTTCTCTTTTTATCGGCCTGAACCCAACCGCTGATTAGCCAATCAAACCAGCGGTTTCCGCAATCACCCAAAGGCCGATGATCAGGAATAATCCAGCTGCGACGCGGCGCACCGTATCCAGATTAACCCGCTTCAACAATTCATGCCCCAGAAAAATTGCCGGAACATTGGCGATCATCATGCCCAAAGTCGTGCCCGCCGTGACCATCACCAAATCCTGATATTGGGCACCCAGCGCAATGGTTGCCACTTGGGTTTTATCGCCCATCTCCACCAGAAAAAAGGCCACCAAAGTCGTCAGAAAAGCCCCCCAGCGATTTTTGGGCGCATCATCATCGTCGAACGTGTCCGGGATCAATGTCCACGCCGCCATCGCCACAAAGGCCGCGCCAATGGCATAGCGAAACCACAGACTATCTAGCAAATAAGCCGCCTTCACACCCAGCAGCGCCGCCAACGCGTGATTGGCGATGGTCGCAAATAATATGCCCAAAATAATCGGCATTGGTTTTTTGAAGCGGGTCGCCAATAAAATGGCCAAAAGCTGAGTTTTGTCACCAATCTCCGCCAAACTGACGATGGCGGTTGACGTTAAAAAAGCTTCCATGAAATCATTCCCGGGCCGGGCGGCAGATAAACCAATAGACATCGCTCCTCGCCGCCCAGCCCGGACAGAAAGGATGATGTCATTGGTCTCGCCCAAGCGGATCGATCCGCTTCCACTGCACCACGGCCTCTCGACCGAGTATGTTGACACAATGGCCCGCCTTTTGAAAAAGGCGGCTGGCTACTCCCCAGATGACCCGGCCTCCTTAGCCAGCATCCCCTGCACTGGCAAGCTGAACTTGATCGGTGGCGCCTTTGCATCGGCCTCGCCCTTAGCCCTCTGAGCGCCGTTAGCGCCGTTGACGCCCTTGTCTGTCGCCTCCGCTTCCATCACCGCAGCGTCCAGCGCCTTAACCCGCGCGTCAATTTCCGCGCTCGCCTTCTCATAACGCTCGTCAAAGCTCGGCTGCTTCGAACAGGCCGCAAGCGCAGTTAAAAAAGCGGGCACCAGCAACAAAGGCTTCAAGTCGCAGGGAGAAGATCGCATCATCAATAATCCTTGCGATAGCGAACGCTGAAATTGGTCTGCCCCGATCCGCCCGCTTGGCTGAGGATCGATAAAGCCTTGGTCAGACTGATTTCCAGCTGCGTCGCCGTATAGCCCCGACCATCGGTGATGACCTCCAGATAAATATCCTTCGAGATATATTGCCCAGCCGCAATCGCAGTGCCGCGCCCCTCTGTATCATCAGCGCCGAGCACGCGCAGACGGTCGATCCCCGCCGCCGATTGCAAAGTGCCAAGCGGATTCAGCCCGCCACCACCGCCGCGCAAGCTGTTGAGGGAAGCCGCCAATTGCACCGCTTGAATGGGCGACAAATCGGTGATGCTATCGCCAAACAAGATACGAGAGACGATCTCATCCTGCGGCAAGCCCGGCGTGCTGCTAAATGCGATTTGGGGATTTTGTGCTCGCCCTGTCACCGTCAGGGTGACATCCACCGTCTCAATGGTTTCCGTCGCGACCAAGCGGATCGCCGGATCATAGGCATTGGCCGTTGGAAAGCTGATCCGGCCTTCCTCCAATTTGAAAGACCGGCCCGCAAAGCCCAAAGTGCCCCGAACCAATTCCACCTCGCCATTCACACGCGGGACATCCGTCGTGCCCTGTAAGCGAATATCCGCCTTCCATTCGGATTCCAGCCCCATGCCGCTGACATAGATTTGCTCTCCAGCGCGCAGGCGAATGTCCAGACGGATCAGGTCAAACAGGCTGCCGCCAACATCGGCCAAACGCTCACCCGTCACCCGTGCCCGGCCCGGAGCTGGCTTACGCCGCACACCGCTAAGGCTGGGCACAACCGCCGCCCCTTCGCGCACATATTTATAGCGCGCCTCTGGAATGCGCAGATCACCGGAAATAATCGCCGTCTGCCCCACCGATTTGGTCAGCTGCAAATCACCGGTCGCCCGCGCTGCCAAATTGTCGCTGCGGGCCAGCCGCGCATTGTTCAGCTTGGCAGATATGCTCATGGGATAGCCCTGAGCGGACGCCAGACTGATATAGCCCGATGCCGCAATATCCCCGTCACCCGCCGTCGCAGTCATCTTTTCGATCAACAAACGGTCGCCATTGAAGCGGCCCGTTACGGCCATATCCGTTAAGCGCGTGCCGAAGATCTGATTTTCATAAATCATATCCTTACCATGCACCATGCCTTCCAGGCAGGGGTTGCCCAGCACACAGCTGAAATCAGCCGCCACCGCAATCGGCCCGCTCACCGACTGCTGCGCTGGTCCAAAAAAGCTATAGAGCGTTTCGGCGGGGCCATTGTAACGGAAACCGCCACTGAGCGGCGCCGTCATCAGGCGGCTCGCCCAATCACTGCCACTGCCCAGCGGGCGCAGACCGGCCTGCAAACGGCCAACCACCGTCCCGCGTTTGCGCATGACGGCGCGCATATCGCCGCCATCCGTCGCCAATTGCCCCACAATATTCACATCCACTGGCTGGCTGACCGCCGCAGCGGTGGTGCGGGTGAAGTCCGAAATGGTCAGCCGGATATCCCCCGTTGGCACCGCATTGGCACCGGCCTGCACGATGTCCACGCTGCCTGTCGCTCTGCCGCCCAGCCCCATATCGGGCATCAGACCGTTCAGCAGCGCCATATTAACTCGATCCAACCGGCTTTGCAGCATCATCCCATCATCGCCATAGCGACCCGCTATCCGCGCCTTGCTGCCGCGCCCCAGATCCACCGTTGTCGGCAGCAATTCATATCCGGCCTTGGAAAGGCGGATGCGCGCGGGATTATCTGTTCGGAAACTGATCCCGCTGGCGCGGCCATTCAAGGCGATGCGCCATAATTCTGGTGTCAGATCAGCATTGGCGGCGATACGAAATGGCACGCCGCTCTTGCCTTCCAACATGGTCTGCGCCTTGCCTTGGCCGCCGCGATAATCCACTTTCGCGCGGCCCACAGCGATATGATAGCTTTGAAAACGCATATCCGCGATCTGAACATCCGCCACTATATGGGGCTGTTCAAACAGCGTCGCATCCGCATCGATAATGGCTGATCCGATGGACAAATTGGCCGCCCCGGGCATCGCAATATGGTTGGCGCGAATATTCGCCTTCACCGCCTGATAGGCGCCATCCGCCGAAAGGCGCACGACACCGCCCAAGCCCTGACCATCGGCATCAAGCTGCCCCTCAAACGGACCAGCAGCATTTTGCACCAGCCGTCCGCTAAAGCCCAAGCCCGCCAGATCGGCCCGCTCAATATCAATCGTCAACGGGCCGCTTTGCATCAGCAACAGCACTTCAGCTGACAGCGGTCCATAATCGCTCTCGCCTATCGCCGACAGATGATAGCCGCCCTGCGCGCCGGTGACCCGCGCTTCCAAATTGGCAAGGCCAATGCCCAGACCCGGTTTTTCGGCCCGCAAAATAGCGCGCGGATCGGTCAGCGTTCCGGTGACTTCCACCGCCAAGGGGCCATAATCAACGCTTTGCGCCTGCGCTGTTAGGGCCAATTGCCCATTGGGTGCATAGCTGCCCTGCCCACCCGTTACGCGCAATTTCGGGGCCGTCAGCCGCAAGTTGGAAAAGCGCACTATGCCATCCGTTCCATAGCGCACCGCGCTGGATGCCGCGGCCTGCCCGCCCAGAAAATCCTCGACCCCGCTGTTAAGCAAACGCGTCGATCGGGCCCGCACCTGACCCGCCAGTTCAAAGCCGCCATTGGCCGCGCTTTTCAGGTCCACATCCGTATCAATATTGAAAATTCCAACGCTATCAATTTGATAACCATTGATCTTTCCATCAATCGCGCCGGTATAAATCGCCTTATTCAGATCCACGACCAAGATAGCACGCGCATCGATACGGGGCGAACGCAGCCGCATATTGTCGCTCAGCAAGCGGCCATCCTTATAGGCCAGATCACCGTCCAGCCGGATAGCCTCCAACTTGCCGCCAGCCGCCACATCCAGCCCACGGATAGCAGCGGCACGCCCCGCCACCGGCACCAATATCTGATCGGCGTCCACCCGCGCCTTGCCCGCCAAAGACAATGTCTCAATCACAATGTCATTCACCATCAGGCGGTTGGCATGGGCCTGATAATCCACCAACGGCATGGCAAAGGCGCCATCCAGCTTGGCGTTCAGCCGAATGCCGTCGCCCCGCACCTGCGGCGCCAAAGCACTGGGCTTTAGCAGCACCATAGCAAGGCTCAGCGCCTCATAGCGATTTTCGCCCAGATCCACGCCGCCATTCACATTCAGGCGAAAGGCATCTGATCCCAGACGCCCAGCCAGTTCCGCCTTGCGCTCTTGCAGCTTGGCAGAAAGGTCGATCTGGATCACCGGCGCCAGCAAATCCTTCATCGCTGGCGGCGCTACCAGCCCGATATCCGCCGTGCCTTTGGTTGCAAATAGGCCGTCACGCGCACTCAGTGTCAGGTCCGCCAAGGGCTGCGCACCCAGCCGTGCGGTAAAAGCGCCATCCCAGGCCTTCCAATCACCGCGACCGTCCAATTGCACCGCCATTGGTGCGTTCAAGCCCGCCATGGCAGCCACAACACCATCGGCTGGCGCTTGCAAATCCATTTTCATGATCAAGCGATTGGCTTCGGGCACGGCATCCAAAACCAACTTCAACTGATCGCCCTTAATGGCACCTATACTATTGGCATCAGCTGATATTTTGGCACGGCCATCGGCAATCTCAACCTTCCCGGCCAGCGATAATTCGCGCTGCTCGCCGGTAATCGCTTTGCCAATGATGAAGCGATCCACCTGCAAGGTGCCGATGTCGATATCAAGATCCGGCAGCAAAGGCTCATCCGTATCGGCGGTCGGTTTAAACTCCGGCATCCGATCCAGCCGGATCGTTTCCGCCGTTGCGGATCGAATATCCAAATGATTGCGTAAATAGGAAAAGGGACGCCAATCCACCCGAACCTCAGGCGACGATAAAAATACGCCCTTGGGATCGCTCAATTTCAATTCGCGCAACACCATCGCGCCATAAAGCGACCCATCCAATCGACCAATGTCGATCTTCATGCCATTTTCAAATTCGATTTTTTCGATCTGTGTAATCACAAATCGGCGACCAGCATCGCTGTTCAGCCCCACCACCAGCAACGCGATCAAAGCGATCAGTCCGGCCAAAGTGATGCCCAAGCCACGGGCTATTTTCCATCCCCACGACGCGGCGCGGCGCTTTTCATCTCGTCCATCGCGCTGCACAGCGCCTTCGGGTTCGACATGTTCCGACGCGGCACTCAAGCCATTATTCTGCTCTTGCTCGCTCATCAGAAAGCCTGTCCGATAGAGATATACACACTCACTCGGCTTTCACCCGGTTCGCGCTGAAGCGGGGTAGCCACATCCAGCCGCATCGGCCCGAAATTGGTATAGAAACGGCCGCCAAGCCCGACGCCATAGCGCATATCCGAAAAATCGGGCGTGCTACTGCGATAGACTTGCCCGGCATCGACAAATCCAACAATGCCGAAGCTACCAAAGCGATAACGCGCCTCCACGGCGGCCTCATTCAGGCTACGACCACCAATGGGATCATTATTGGGATCTTTCGGACCCAATTGTTGATAGCCAAAGCCCCGCACCGATCCGCCACCACCGGCATAGAAGCGGCGAGATGGAGCCAGTTTTTCGCGCTCTGCCCCCATGATGCTGCCGATACGAATACGGCCCGCTATCACCAAATTGTCCATCACGGGATAATAAGCACTGCCATCAATCAGCCCGCGCGCATAGGGTGTGAAACTGCCGGAAAGCGAGCCTTCCGGCTGCACCAAAGCCGTCAGACGAAAGCCTTTGGTCGGATTCAAAAGATCATCGGATCGATCAATGCCCAACTGTCCCGTCAGACCCAAAATCGTGTAAAAATCCTTAGACCGCGCTCCCGTGGCGAAATAATAATCATCTTCCCGCGTCGCCAGCAAATCAGCGCCAAAAGCATAGGTCAGCTTCTTTTGCCATAAAGGCGTGCTATCCCGGCTGACGCGAAAGCCCAAACGGCCCGTTACCGCTTCAAACGCATCATAATTGCTGCGCAGCACTTCAGCCACAATCTCAAATGTGCGGTCACGCCGCCCGGCATTGCTGCGCCGCATCGTGACACCCAGCCGCTGCTCTTTCGTGCCCGCAACGCCGCTGACGATCAAGGCCCCTTCCGGTGGGAACATGTTGCGATGCGTCCAGCCCCCCTGCAATCTTATGCCTTCGCCGGTGCCATAGCCAAGGCTCGCAGCGATGGTGCGCGGCGGGCCAGCCTGCTGGGTGACCATCATGGTCACCAATTCCGTGCCATCCTCGGCCAGTTCACCCGAAGCAATGGGCTCCGCCGCCACATTGGATAATAAGCCCGTAGCCACCAGCGCCTGCCGCAAATCATCGACCTTGCGACTGTCATATAAATCGCCCGGCTCAAACCGGGCGAGCAGCGCCACATGATCCGCGTCTACTGCTAAATCGCCTGTCGTCTCCATGCGACCAAAGCGCGCCCGTGGGCCAATTTTAATCGGCAGCTTATAGGCACCCTCGCCGGTTGCGCCATCCAGCAGAATGTCCCGCTGGCCCACTTCGGCAAAAGGATAGCCTTCTTCAGGCAGCTTCAGCGCAATGCCGGCCTCGGCACCCTGCACCCGCTCAGCGACGATGGGTTCACCAATTTTCAGCGGGAAGTTCGCCTCGATCAATCCCACCGGGATGGTTGGCTCTGCCTCGATTTGAATATCGGAAAAGCTATAGCGTATGCCCGGCACGACATGGATGGTCGCATTCATCGGCTCCGTTCCGCCCTGCCTTTCCATCCGTGTGTTAACCAGCGCATCATAATAGCCTTCGGAGGCCATGATCCGCTGAACCAGTTCGCCATCCGCATTCAATCGCGCGCGCAGCATCGCCACATTATCGGCCTTGCCCTTGCCATCATGCAGGGCGGACAATTCCTTAAACAGGCCCATCATCGAGATTTCGCTGGATTGCTTTGCATCCGCAACACCAGTGACGACCACTTTGTAGCGCACTTCGCGGTTGCGATCCTCATCCTCTGCTTCCGCAAAGATCACCGGAGCCACATCAAATGTATCGAGCGGCGGCAAGGGTTGAACCAGTTCGGTATCACCGATCAAGTCCGCGCCTGTGGCGATGGCTTGGGCGTCATCCACCGCGGCAGCGTGAACACCATCGATCGCCGCGCCCCCTCCGCCACTTTCATCGCCCTCTCCCTTGGCAGCCACTTGCTCTTGCTCAGCCGCCAGCGCCTCCATGCGCTGGCGCCGTTCAAATTCGGCGATACTTTCCAGCGGACGGTCAAGCTCGACATCATCCTCGGCGGGAATTTTCGGTATGGTGCGGCGAAACTCCACATCATCAATGATCGGCTCGACAATCGGCAGCATCACCTCTGGAGGCGGCGGCGTGGGAGCCGCGATCATTCGGCTGTCGACAGGCTTTTCTGGTGCACCTTGCTCCACAGATGTCGGAATCGACGAAAGCGTGCCCTCCGCTTGTTGCGCCTGCGCCTCCACGCTCAAAGACAATGCCAATACAGGAACCGAAGCGGATAAAATCAGCCCCCACTTCGCCGCTGCCATCGCTCCATGCCCAGCTCTCGCCTTAGCCAATAGCATTAAAATGACGTCACCCTTTCCGTCTGGCCAATTTCAATGTTGGAGCCACAGCCCATCGCAAGCAATAGATTTCTATACGCCCTGAACTGCGTTCCAAGATGCTGTCCTGTCTCAACCCTCGCTTCGGAGAGAACCTCCACCCTCGGCCTAGGTTCCGCAAAAGGTTCGATAAGCTGGCGCATCCAAGCCATCCGGCAGAGCAAACTCCTCTAAACCTTCACGTTGAACATAGGGATCGCAAACAATGCTCAGCAGCCGTTCCCAACGCCCCATGTCGCTCGCTTCGGCTTTTTCGAGCGCGGATTCAACAAGATGATTGCGCGGGATATACAGGGGGTTCACCTGATCCATCGCCTCTGCACGGGCCAAACGCTGGCCCTCGCCATATTCAGCATCCAGCCGAGCTAGCCATTGCACGCGCCATTCACCCCAAGCAGCCTCGTCCATAGGCGCCCCGGAACGCTGAAACGCATGATCGCCTTCGCGAAGATGCACGGCAAGGCCGCGGAAAAAGCCGGTAAAATCTGCATTTTCTGCTTCCATCATCGCAAACATCGCGTCAAACAACGCTCCGTCCCCCTCTTGCGCGACACCCAATCCCAATTTCGCCCGCAGATTTTTTTCCCACTGCTCTTGAAAACGCGCAGGAACCTCCGCGATCAATTGCTTCGCTTTTTCGACATCTTTTTCATCCACCGCATGGATGGATGGCAATAAGGCTTCGGCTAAGCGCGCCATATTCCAGTGAAGAATATGCGGCTGTTTTCCATAAGCATAGCGCCCATTCCTATCGATCGAGCTGAATACAGAATTCATGCGGAAACGATCCATGAAGGCGCAGGGGCCATAGTCAATCGTCTCTCCGCTGATGCTCATATTGTCGGTGTTCATCACCCCATGAACAAAGCCTACCCCCATCCAGTCCGCGACCAGCTTCGCTTGCCGATCGATCACGCGATCCAGCAAGGCCAAAGCGGGATTTTTCTCAGCCGCAATCTCAGGATAATGGCGGGCAATCGCGTGACGCACCAATTGGCTGACAGGCGCCTCACCATGATGGGCGGCGAAATATTGAAATGTGCCGATGCGAATATGGCTCGCCGCGATCCGGGTTAACACGGCGCCCGGATGCGCCCGTTCCCGCTGGACCCGGTCTCCGGTCGCCACAGCGGCCAAAGCCCGCGTCGTGGCAATCCCCATTTTCGCCATGCTTTCCGAAATCAGATATTCCCGCAACACTGGGCCAATCGCCGCTTTGCCATCGCCATTGCGCGAAAAGGCGGTGCGCCCCGATCCTTTCAGTTGCACATCAAAACGTTGCCCAGCCGGGGTGACAATTTCTCCCAACAGAAGCGCGCGCCCATCGCCCAGTTGCGGCGAAAAATGACCGAATTGATGCCCTGCATAGGCGAAAGCCAATGGCTCTGCCCCTTCCGGCAAAATCGCGCCAGAAAATAGGGCTGCCAATTCAGCCTCCCCCCCCTTCTCAAGGATCAGCCCCAGATCCGCCGCTAGCGCGTGATTAAACGCCAGCAGTTTCGGCGCAGAGGGTCGCTCCGGCTCTGCGGGCGCGTAAAAACCTTCCATTTCGCGGAAAAACAGATTGTCGAAAGGGAATCGCATCCACCACACTCCTTAAGCTGGCCATAATCCAGCCCCAAGGCGCGCAAGTCTACCCGTAGCTCACCCGTCGAATAAAGCATATGCTCGCTGCGACGGATCTGCCATTCCTTCTTTTTGCCACCATTGCCGGATCGCCTCGACAATTCTGGCTGATGAATGGCCATCACCATAGGGGTTATGGGCAAAACGCATCGCGTCATAAGCGGCCTGATCATCCAGCAACTGCGTGACATGCGCGACAATATCGGCACGCTCCGTTCCAACCAGCCTCACCGTTCCAGCGGCAATCGCCTCTGGCCGCTCTGTTCGATCCCGCATCACCAACACAGGCTTCCCCAAGGATGGGGCCTCTTCCTGAATGCCGCCCGAATCCGTCAGAATCACATGCGCCTTGGTCATTAAATAGACAAAGGGCAGATAATCCTGCGGCGGCAGTAAATGCACCTGAGCATGGCCGCCCAGCGCAGCCTCCACCGGCCCTTTCACGCGGGGATTGAGATGCACCGGATAGACAATCTCCACATCGGGCCGGTCTGCAATGTCTTTAAGTGCCCGGCAAATACGTTCAAATCCGTCACCAAAGCTTTCCCGCCGATGCCCCGTCACCAAGATCATGCGCTTATCCGGATCCAGCGCGAAACGCCGCGCCATAGATTGCGACAGTGCCACGTCGGCCGAGAGGCTGGCTTTTACCTCTAACAGCGCATCAATCACCGTATTGCCGGTGACGATGATCTGATCCTCCTTTATGTTTTCGCGCAGCAAATTCGCTTTAGCGCCAGCAGTAGGTGCGAAATGTAGGGCCGCAAGACTGCCCGTCAGCCGCCGGTTCCCTTCCTCAGGCCAGGGCGACCAAATATCACCGGTTCGCAGTCCCGCCTCGATATGGCCGACCGGAATTTGCGCATAATAGGCCGCTAAGCTTGCCGCAAAACTGGTGCCGGTATCCCCATGAACAAGCAGCATATCCGGCTGATAAGCCGACAAGATAGGTCGCAATCCATCCAGAACCGCCCCCATCACATCAGTCAAATCCTGTCCGGATTTCATAATATCCAGATCATAATCGGGCTGAATATCAAATAGCGCCATCACCTGATCCAGCATTTGCCGATGCTGCCCGGTCACACAGATGCGCGCATCCATATCCGGTGCCGCTGCCAATGCCTTGACCAAGGGCGCCATTTTTATCGCTTCCGGGCGCGTGCCGAAAACCGATAGAATACGCAGCCTCTCCCTATTTTTTATGCTCATAGGATCCCCCAATCCTTTCACATTTTAGATTAGATACAATCTCTAATCAGTTCATTTATCGTAATATTCCTTATACCATCTTACAAACTCATTCACCCCAACAGCAATGTCTGTTTGCGGCCGATAGCCAGTCAGCCGTTCCAGCAAAGTGCAATCCGCCCATGTCACCGCCACATCACCCGCTTGCATCGGCATATAATTGCGGCGCGCCGGGCGGTCCAAAGCGTCTTCAATCGCGGTTATGAAATCAAGCAGTGCGACAGGCTGGCCATTGCCGATATTCACCGTCCGCCACGGCGCTGCGGGCGAAAGACTATCCCCCTCAATGCTTTCAGCTCGTTCAGCGACCGGCACAGGCGGCACATCTATCAACAGGCGGATCGCCCGCACCAAGTCGCCAATATAGGTAAAATCGCGGGCCATTTGGCCATTGTTATAAATATCAATCGGCTGCCCATTCAAAATGGCCGAGACAAATTTATACAAGGCCAAATCCGGTCGCCCCCAAGGGCCATAGACAGTGAAGAAGCGGAACATGGTGGTGGGAATATGATGCAAATGAGCATAGCTATGCGCCATCGCTTCATTGGCTAATTTTGTTGCCGCATAAAGGCTTACGGGGTGAGCCGTCGCATGTGTTTCAACAAAGGGCATCAATTCATTGGCGCCATAAACAGATGAGGTAGAGGCCATCAAAAGATGCTGCACACCGGCCTGCCGCGCGGCTTCCAATATCGTGAAACTGCCCACGATATTGCTATCAACATAGGTGCACGGTTCTTCCAAACTATAGCGGACGCCCGCCTGTGCCGCCAAATGAATGATGATATCGGGTCTGGCCTCATCCATCGCCCGCGCCACGGCTTCGCTATCTTCCAGCATGGCTTCTGTCGCGGTGAAATGGGCATGTTGCAACAACATTTGATGACGCCTGCGTTTCAGCTGCACATCATAATAATCTGTCATGCCGTCTAAGCCATGGACAACAAAGCCTTCATTCAACAGCATTTTTGATAAATGAAAGCCAATAAATCCGGCTGTCCCAGTGATCAGCACACGCCGCCCGGCGCTATCATCTGTTACTCGCTGCGGCACTCAACCATCCCTTTCACCCCGTCCCTTCATCCAGCGTATAGACATGCGAGGCCATGCCACCTCATGCCTATGCTCAGAAACTCAGCCTGCTTGCCGCATATCCGTTATAGGTCGCAAGCGCAAAGCGCCTTGCCGCTTTTTTGATTGCCAGACCTTCATATTACACGGCACATATAGGCTGCTGCCCCAGCCCATTGCTTGAGCAAAGGACAATCCCGCATGCACCACCCCACCATCCCGGCCGACCGCTGCTGGCCTGATCGCAAGCCGCACTGATCACATGGCAAAGCGGCTGACCATGAAGATGCTGGAAAAACCGTGGGGCCGGAGTGATATTTCTGAAATTTATGGCGATCATCAAGGGCGATGCATTGGGGAGATCTGGTTTGAACATCCCGATGATCCGGATTTCCCGATCATGCTCAAAATTTTATTCACTTCAGAACCACTGTCCGTGCAGGTGCATCCCGATGATCAGGCGGCGCGGTCTGCGGGTCTGGCCCGCGGCAAGGATGAATGCTGGCTGATCCTCGGCGCCCTTCCCGACGCGAAAGTTGGTGCGGGCCTCACCCGGCCTTGCTCGCTCAGGAAATTGAGCCGCACCGCGCAAGATGGCTCTATCGTCGATCTAGTCGATTGGCGAACCGTTATGGCGGATGATGTCATCTTCAACCCCGCGGGTACGATCCATGCCCTTGGATCAGGACTTATTATCCTTGAAATTCAGCAGAATATCGATTGCACCTATCGCCTTTTCGATTATGCACGGGGCCGCCCTTTGGATCTGGACAAAGCCGTGTCAGCCGCTTGTCGCACGCCGCTAGCCGCCCAACATCGCTGCCGAATGCAGCCTAGTGAAACACAGCTATTGGTCGATAGCCCGCATTTCAGCCTGATGCATATATCGGGATCATCAATGAGCAGCGCCACCACCGCTACCACATTCGTGACCCAAGCTGGCCCGGCGCTGCTCTTTCCTTTCACCCATGGTTGCCGGATCGGTGAAGAGGCGTTGCCGATGCATGGCGCTGCCCTGATATTGGATGGAGAGCAATTGCATCTGGCGCCAGATGCCCGCGCCCTTCTCTGCTGGCCCACCGCCGCCGCTCTATCCTGACGCACCGCTCTATGTTCTCGAACGCAAGAGCAAAGGCCTAGCCTGATCCCCCTTGCGAGCCGCCCAGCCATCTCCCATATCGCCGCTATGACCCAAATGCATGAGAATAGTGCCTCTCCCTGGCACGGAACGACAATCCTCTCCGCCCGCAATGCCCAGAAAGTCGTCATCATTGGCGACGGTCAGGTATCCATGGGGCAAACGGTGATGAAACCCAACGCCCGCAAAGTCCGCCGCCTGCACGATGGCAGCGTGATCGGCGGGTTCGCTGGGGCGACCGCTGATGCCTTCACCCTGTTTGAACGGCTGGAAGCCAAGCTGGAACGGCATAATGGCCAATTGCTGCGCGCTGCGGTGGAACTGGCCAAGGATTGGCGCACCGATAAATATTTACGCAATTTGGAAGCGATGATGATCGTCGCCGATAAAGAGGTGACATTGGTGATCACCGGCAATGGCGATGTGTTAGAACCGCTGGGCGGCATAGCGGCCATTGGCTCAGGCGGAAATTATGCCCTCTCCGCGGCCCGCGCGCTGGTGGATTATGAAAAGGATCCGGAGATTTTGGTCCGCAAAGCAATGGAGGTGGCCGCCGACATCTGCGTCTACACCAACGATCAATTCACTCAGGAAATGATAGAGGTTAAGGCTTAAAATGAGCAAGGAACTCACCCCAAAAGCGATTGTCGCGGCGCTGGATAATCACATCATCGGCCAGAGTGACGCCAAGCGCGCGGTCGCGGTTGCGATGCGCAACCGCTGGCGCCGTCAGCAATTGCACAGCGATCTGCGCGATGAAGTGCATCCCAAAAATATCTTGATGATCGGCCCAACCGGTTGCGGCAAAACCGAAATTTCACGCCGACTGGCCAAGCTTGCCGATGCCCCCTTTATCAAGGTGGAAGCAACGAAATTTACTGAAGTCGGCTATGTTGGCCGCGATGTGGAACAAATTGCGCGTGATCTGGTGGAAGAATCGGTGCGTCTGGAAAGAGAAAGGCGCCGTGAAGCCGTGCGCGGGCCTGCTGAAGAGGCCGCACTGGAACGGCTGCTCGATGCCTTAACCGGCAAAGGTGCCAGCGAAGCCACCCGCGCCAGCTTCCGCCAGCGCTTCGAATCCGGCCATCTCGCCGAAAGCGAGGTGGAGATAGAGGTGGCCGACACGCCCCACATGCCATTGGACATTCCCGGCCAACCCGGCGGCATTGGCATGATCAATCTGGGCGATATGCTGGGCAAGGCGATGGGCAATGCGCCGCGCAAGAAACGCAAAATGAACGTCACCGAAGCTTGGAAGCGCCTGATCGAGGAAGAACAGGATAAAAGGCTGGATCAGGATGATGTCGCCCGTGTCGCGCTGGCCGATGCCGAAGCCAATGGCATCGTCTTTCTCGATGAAATCGATAAAATTGTCGTATCGGATGGGCGCAGCGCGTCTGTCAGCCGTGAAGGGGTTCAGCGCGATCTGTTGCCGCTGATCGAAGGCACGACGGTCGCCACCAAATATGGCCCGATGAAAACCGATCATGTGCTGTTTATCGCATCCGGTGCCTTTCATGTCGCCAAACCCAGCGACCTGCTGCCAGAACTTCAGGGACGCCTGCCCATTCGCGTGGAATTAACGGCGCTGACCGAAGCCGATTTCATTCGCATCCTTACCGATACCAAGGCGGGCCTGCCGGAACAATATGCGGCGCTGATCGCGACTGAGGGTGTGCAGCTGAATTTCCAGCCCGACGCCATCGCACAAATCGCCAAACTGGCCGCCGAAGTGAACGAAAAGGTCGAAAATATCGGCGCGCGCCGCTTGCAAACCATCATGGAGCGCTTGCTGGAAGAGGTCAGCTTCAACGCCGAAGATATGGCGGGTGTTACGGTGGATGTGGACGCTGCTTATGTGAACCGTCAGCTGGCGGATGTGGTGCAGGATACCGATCTCAGCAAATATGTGCTGTGACATGATTTCTGTTCAGGCGCTTAACCTTTGGCTAAGCGTCTGAACTTCAATGTTCATTTATCCTAAAATGATCTGCGCTGAACTATGATCATCATTTGACTTTTCCCGCCCGGCAATGCGATGAACATGATAGCAATATGGGCGTCAGGTGAACGTTTCCCGGCACGGAGATCAATATGGCAGATGAGGAGATCGCCGCCGCGGGCGAACAGGCGATCGTGAGGACAGGGGATCGGCTTCGTGCTGCACGCGAAGCGGCGGGTTTATCCCTTGCCGATGTGGCGCAACGCACCCGCATCACCCAGCGCCATTTGCGCGCTGTCGAAGAATCGCAATTTTCTGAGCTGCCCGGCCGCACCTATGTCACTGGCTTTGCCCGTGCCTATGCCCGCGCTATTAATCTTCCTGAAACAGAAATTGCCGCTGCCGTCCGCCGCGAGTTGGACGAAGATCAATATTCGGCGCGCCCACTCTATGAAGCCTATGAGCCAACCGACCCGGCCCGCTTGCCGCCGAAGCGTCTGGCTTTAACGGCCGCCATCATCACCTTGCTGCTGGCATCGGGCTATGGCGTGTGGCGCTTTATCTCTATCGAGCCTGACGATGCGCTCCTCTCAGCCCAAATGCGCGATGCTGATGAAGCAACCGCTCCGGCTGCCACCGCTGCGCCAAAGCAAGCGGCCACTCCCGCTCAACCCATTGGTGCCGATGCGCCCGTCATTCTCACCGCAACCGATGCCGCGACAGAAGTTTGGATCGGCTTTGATGATATGTCCGGCAAGGCCCGCGACAGCCGCACCCTGAAAACCGGCGAGAGCTTTCAACTGCCGCCAGAATATATCGAAGGCTATACGCTGCGCACCAGCCGCCCGCAGGCCTTGCGGATCACCGTCGGCAATCGCGATATCGGCTCTTTGGGCCCCGCCGATATTTTGGTGAAAAATATCTCGCTGAAAATTCCCGATCTGGTTGCAAAGGCCGATAGCAATGGCGCTGGCCCTACTCCTGCCGCCCCCCCTATCGCCGCCGCAACCAATCCCGCAACCTCAGGCGCCCGCCGTTAGCGGTGCGCCCCCTGCGCCAGCCTCCTCACGTCGCTTCATTCACGCTGCTCCGCCCACAGGGCGATGGCCTACTATTGGGATCATCAGCCCCAAAATGCCGGTCAGCCGTGATCTGCGCGGGATGAAAGGCATTTGCACAGAGCGGCGCGGCGGCTCTATGGATGGCATATTCATTTTTTCCAATTCGGGGTCTTGAGGTCCTATGATCAAGCAATCTTTCCTCTATTTCGGCGCGGCATCTATCGCCTTGATGGCCGCGGCATCCCCCACCGCATCGGCGCAGAGCAACGTCGTGGAAAAACGGGTCGATAAGCTGGAACGTGAAATGCGCGCCGTGCAGCGCAGTGTCTTTCCCGGCGGTGCGCCTGCTTTTTTTGAAGGCGAAATTGGATCACAAAATGGTCAGCCTGCCCCCCAAAACACCGCCAACACGCCCTTGATTGAACTGACCACGCGCGTTGACGCACTGGAATCTCAGCTTCAAGCGCTCACCGGCCAGACCGAACAAAATGCTTTCAAATTGCGTGAGTTGGAAACCGCTTTCGCCGCCTATAAGGCCGAAATGAGCGGTCGCCTGACGGCTGCACCATCCGACGCAGGCGTCACCACGCCCACACCAACTCCCGCGACTGGCGCGCAATCCGCTACAAAGCCTGCGACAAAACCGGCAAGCAACGCCGAGGCAGAGCGGCTGGCGCTGGTGAAAAAAGTGGATGTCCCCGTTACCGGAAATGAGGTGGATGACGCCTACACCTATGGCTATCGTTTGTGGGAAGCCAAATTTTATCCCGAAGCGCAAACCCAGCTGAAGGAAGTGGTCGCCAAATGGCCAAGGCACCGGATGGCCAGCTTTGCGCAAAATCTGCTGGGCCGCGCCTATTTGGATGAAGGCAAACCCAGTCTTGCCGCTGTGGCCTTTTACAACAATTATAAAGACCGCCCGCAAGGCGCCCGCGCGCCGCATAGCCTGATGTATATGGGCGTTTCGCTGCAACGGCTTAATCGCAAGGCCGATGCCTGCAAAGCGTTTCAGGAACTAGAAGATGTCTATGGCGCCACCATGCCGCAGGATGTCCGCAACGATGCCAACGCCGAAAAATCCAAAGCCGGCTGTTAAGTCCGAACTGTCTCTGCGCCTTGCCGCCAGTCTAGAACAAGCGGTGGGTGCAGATTGGCGGCAGCGCCGCTATGGCATCGCTGTGTCTGGCGGACCGGATAGCATGGCGCTTGTCTGGCTGATGGCGCAACTGTTGCCCGATCAGGTCAGCGCTGCGACCGTAGACCATGGCCTTCGCACAAATTCAGCCGATGAAGCCGCTATGGTCGCCGCCTATTGCGCGCAGTTGGGCCTTCCGCATCACATCTTATGCCCCGCCCAGCCGATCGCAGGATCGCTTCAAGCTTCGGCCCGGGCCGAGCGTTACCGCCTGCTGGAAAAATGGCGAAGCGATACCGAAGTGGATGATATCGTCACAGCGCATCATGCCGATGATCAGCTGGAAACATTGTTGATGCGCCTCAACCGCAGCAGCGGTATTTCCGGTCTGTCAGGCATTCGCCGCCGCAACGGCCATATTCTGCGTCCCCTGCTGGATTGGCGGCGCAGCGAATTGCTGCAAATTGCGCTGGATGCCAACATATCTTTCGTGGAAGATCCATCCAATCAGGATCATCGCTTCGACCGCGCCCGCTTGCGAACCGCGCTAAAAGGGCAGCAAATTATAGACCCTCTGTCCGCCGCCAAATCCGCATCCTGGCTTGCCGAAGCGGACGAGGCACTGGATTGGGCAGTCGACACCGCTATTGCCGCATGGCCAGATCCCACCAATCGCGATCTTCTATATGACTGCGCCTATCCTGCGGAAATTTTTCGCCGCATCCTGACCCGGCGTCTGCGCCTGCATGATCCGGATTTGACCATTCGCGGATCGGCTATGCTTTCGATCATCACGGCGATGCAGAGCCGGCAGCGTGCGATGGTCGGATCGCTGATCATCGATCCGATACCCAACCAAGCCCATAGCTGGCGAATTTCCGCTGCGCCGTGCCGAAAATCGGCAAAAACGCGCTAAGCGACGCATTGTTATTTGGCCTAATAGCCCTATCTTAAGGCAAAGAAGCGCAAGTGCGCGAAATTTTTGGAAAGATTCTGCATGCAGGATGATAAAGAACCTCAGGGAAATCCCTGGATGAAAAGTGTGATGGTGTGGAGCGGCATTTTACTGGCCGTATTCCTCGTCGCCTCACTTTTTGGCGGCGGAAATCAACCGGCTGGCGCTCCTCTGGCCTATTCCGAATTTCGCGCCAAGGTCGAAGAAGGTCAGGTTAAAGAGGTTTCCATTTCCGAAGATCGCGTGGCTGGCGTGCTGGCCAATGGTGATCGCTTCACGGCCAATATCGTCCGCGATCCGGAACTGTTGAAACTGCTGAACGAACGCGGCGTGAAATATGATGGCAAACCTGCTGAGCAACCCAATTTGTGGATGTATATCCTCGTTCAGGCCCTGCCCTTCCTGCTGATCCTTGCGGTTGGCTTTTTCGTCTTCCGTCAGGTTCAGAAAAACAGCGGCGGTGGCGGCGCGATGGGCTTCGGCAAAAGCCGAGCCAAAATGCTCACCCAAAAGGAAGGCCGCGTCACCTTTGACGATGTCGCTGGCATTGATGAAGCGCGCGAAGAGCTAGAAGAAATCGTCGAATTCCTGAAAGACCCCACGAAATTTTCTCGCCTTGGCGGACAAATCCCCAAGGGCGCTTTGCTGGTCGGTTCGCCCGGCACCGGTAAAACCTTGCTCGCGCGCGCCATTGCGGGCGAAGCGGGCGTGCCCTTCTTCACCATTTCCGGTTCCGACTTTGTCGAAATGTTTGTCGGCGTTGGTGCCAGCCGCGTGCGCGATATGTTTGAACAGGCCAAGCGCAATGCCCCTTGCATCGTCTTTATCGACGAGATCGACGCCGTCGGTCGCCATCGCGGTGCAGGTCTGGGCAATGGCAATGATGAACGCGAACAGACGCTGAACCAATTGCTGGTCGAAATGGATGGTTTTGAGGCGAATGAAGGCATCATCATCGTTGCCGCCACCAACCGTCCTGATGTGCTGGATCCGGCTCTGCTGCGTCCCGGTCGCTTCGACCGTCAGGTTGTGGTGCCGCGCCCGGATATTGAGGGCCGCCTGAAAATTCTGGAAGTGCACACCAAGAAAAAACCATTGGCACCGGATGTTGATCTGCGCCGCGTCGCGCGCGGAACACCCGGTTTCTCGGGCGCGGATCTGGCCAATCTGGCCAATGAAGCTGCCCTGCTAGCCGCCCGCAAAGGCAAACGCCTGATCGCCTCTGATGAATTTGAGGAAGCGAAAGATAAGGTGATGATGGGGGCAGAGCGTCGCTCCATGGCGATGACCGAGGATGAGAAGAAATCCACCGCTTATCACGAGGCTGGCCACGCTCTGGTTTCCATTCATGTCGAGCATAATGATCCGCTTCACAAAGTCACCATCATCCCGCGCGGCCGTGCGCTGGGCGTGACATGGAATCTGCCCGAACGGGATCGTTACTCGATGAGCATGAAGCAGATGAAGGCCCGTTTGGCGCTCTGCTTTGGTGGCCGCATCGCGGAACAGCTCATCTATGGCAATGACGAGCTGAACACCGGCGCGTCCAATGATATTCAGCAGGCGACCGACATGGCCCGTTCCATGGTGATGGAATATGGCATGTCCGAACGCTTGGGCTGGCTGCGCTATCGCGACAATCAGGATGAAGTCTTCCTTGGCCACAGCGTCTCGCGCGCGCAGAATATGTCGGAAGACACCGCGCGCTTGATCGACGATGAAGTGCGCCGTCTGGTCGAGGAAGGCGAAGCTCGGGCGCGGCAAGTGCTGACCGACAATCTCGATCAACTGCATTTGCTGGCAGGCGCGCTGCTGGAATATGAAACCTTGTCTGGCGAGGAATCGCGCCGCGTCATCAATGGCGAGGATATTGGCCGCAATCAGGATGGCGGCAATGCCGTTCCACCGATCCACGGCCATGCCGGTTCGCTGCCCCAGATTAAGCGCAAGCCCCGGCCCTTCAGCGGAACCACCCCGCAGGGTGCCTGATATACGTCAGCGCCTTTATTTTAGCTCCAACAGGGGCGCGGTCCGATCTGGTCCGCGCCCCTTGGCGTCATGCCGGTGAGCCGAGCCGGATCGCGGCCCGGATCGCTGCCCGGCGCGCGCACTATCTCACGCGCCGCTTATGGCTTAATAGCCACTTTCTCTATCGCGTTGACAGCACCGGCCCATGCGGCACCATCGGGCAGCATAGAAGATTTTCTGATCCGCGCTGATCGGCTGATCACGCTTGGCCCGCTTGCTATGGCCGCGCCAGACGCTCATCGCCTAAAAGCCGAAGTGATTGATGCCGCCCTCAGCTATAAGGCGCGCAACGATGCCCAGCGCAAAGCTGGTCAGCCCCGCCGAAGCTGCCCGCCTGAAAGCGGCGAGATGGAGCCAGAAGAATGGCTTGCCCATTTGCGCAGCTTTCCAGCCGCGCTTCGCCCGCGCCTATCCATTTCCTTCGCCCTTGAGCGTTATATGGAAAAGCGCTTTCCCTGCCCTCTGCGCTGATCCGACAAAGAAATTTCTCACAGAAGAAAAATCCCTTGCAGACCGGCGGATAACAGCCAGTCTCTTTTCCATGACCATATATTGCGACGAATCCGGCGGCCTGAATGCCGGAGCTATGACCTTCGCTGCGATCCGGCTGGATCCCGAAGCTGTTGCCGCCATTCATGCTCGCTTTCGCGGCATCACCGGCCTTCGCGGCGAATTAAAGGGCAGCCGCATCTCTTTGGTTGAGCGCGCCTTTTTGCTGGAATTATTTGATCGCGCCGGCGGCCGGGCTTGGGTTTCCGTTGCCACCCGCGCAAATTTTGCAATGGGCCGCCAGCAAGGTGAACAAAATCATCTCGCTCGGCCGCCCAAATCGCAAAGCGACCTTGCTTATTATACGGCGCTCCTCAACCTCGCGGTCGGCAATTGGTTGCCGGAAACAGGCGGTGTCTGCACCGATGTGATCATCGACGAGGGCCGCTATGACGCCCGCATATTGTCCGGCATTCAGGCCGATATTCAAGCCGGTCTAGGCCAATGGGGCCGCGCCACCATGGCCGACAGCAGGCGCAGCGATGGGGTGCAACTTGCCGATGTCGTGGCCAACAGCGTCTATAATATCGCCGCAGAATCCGAACGAGCGCCGCGCATCCAGCGTATTTTGGATCCCATGCTGGCCAGCGGTGCCATTCGGATTGCGCCGCTAAATGGCCTAGTTTAGCAAAATTTGGCTCGACTAATCTCGCCTAAAGCATTGTGGATAAAAGAAAAAGGAGCCGCAGCGCTTATGCTGCGGCCCCTTTTATCTGATCCTCTTATCGCTTTGTGGCGATGGATTATTCGAAATCTGGTCCGCTGCTTGCGGGGCTGCGCGGCGGCGCAGCAGCCGTCAGACGCAAGGCCTCTGCAGAGCGCGCAATCGAGCTGATTTCATCAGGCGTGTCGTCATCATCGATGACCACCTTCTGCATCGAACCGACCAGCGAAAACTCCAAATCCTTGGGCACAATCGTCTGTTCAGCAATCTCACGCAATGCGACAACCGGATTTTTATCACGGTCGCGATCTACGGTCAGTTCCGAACCACCCGAGATTTCGCGCGCGCGGTGCGCAGACAATAGGACCAAGTCGAAACGGTTGGAAACTTTGTCGACACAATCCTCGACGGTAACGCGGGCCATATGAATTCCTTATGCGCGGGATATGCCATCCCCGAAAAAAGGGCACGGCGGCAAGCGCTGCGCGCTATCAGAGGGCGGACGAAATGTCAAGAAAACGCTGTATTCCTTAAGCGGTAAATCAGCCAAAGCCTCGCTTAGCGCAAGCAGCTTTGTTATCTTTGCTAACCACTTGCGATATGGCTTTGCCCGCTTATGATCGCGCCATGATATCTGAGCCTCAAGATGCACCGTCAATCAGCGGGCCTCCATCATTTACGGCCATGGATATTTCAGGCCATCAAATCGATATCATCACCAGCGGCAGTGAGAGGTTGCACAAGCTGCTGACGCTGCTGAATGGCGCGCAGCGCAGCATCGATCTGATCATGTATATTTTCGCCAATGATGAGGCGGGCCAACAAGTGCAAGCTGCCTTGATGGCGGCTGCGGCCAGAGGCGTTCGCCTGCGCATCATATTAGACCGTTTTGGCTCCTCCACCCTGTCCGCCAGCTTTTACGAGCCCTTGCGCGCCGCAGGGGCCAGCCTCTGCTTTTTCTCCAAACGCTGGCGATCCTCTTATCTTATCCGCAATCACCAAAAATTGATCCTGATCGACAATGAAATTGTGATGACTGGCGGTTTCAACATCGCCCACAGCTATTTGAACGATCACAGCGCTGATCGCTGGCTTGATCTTGGTGTCGTCGTTACCGGCCCCTCGGTGATCCGCGTGCGCAAATGGTGCGAACAGCTTTATGCCTATACCAGCCATGATGATGGAAAAATTCTGAAGCTACGTCGCCTGATCCGGCGCTGGCCGATAAGCCGAAGCAAGGTTTCTTGGCTGATCGGCGGACCAACGGAAAGATTGTCGCCATGGGCGCGGGCCTTAAAGCGGGATGTGTTGCAAGCCCGCACCATTGATATGGCGATGGCCTATTTCTCACCCGGTCAGGGCATGTTGCGGCGGCTTGGTCATATCGCCCGCACCGGCAGCGCCCATTTCATCATGGCCGGGAAAAGCGACAATGCCGCCACCATTGGCGCATCGCGCTTGCTTTATGGCTATCTGCTAAAGCGTGGTGCCCGCATCGCCGAATATAGCCGCAACCCCTTTCATATGAAATTGATCGTGATCGATGACATCACTTATGTCGGCAGCGCCAATTTCGATGTCCGCAGCCTGTTTCTGAATGTGGAAATCATGCTGCGCGTCGTCGATCATGATTTTGCCGCCAACATGCGCCGCCTGATCCATAATGTTACCATCGAATCCGATATTATCACGCCCGAACTTCATCGCAGCCGCGCTGGCCTGCTCACCCGCCTGCGCTGGCTGCTATCCTTCATGATCGTCAGTGTGATGGATTATACGGTTTCGCGGCGGCTTAACTTCGGCCTTGGCGAAAATCCTTATCGGGATCGGCGTTAATCCTTCCAGCCCCAGAATAAAAAACAGGGCGGCACATTCACCCACTCAAAATCCTTGTCGATCCGGCGGAAATGGGGCGCCAGAAAGTCCCGCGCTTTTGCACGAAATTGATAAACAAGAAAAGCGCCGCCAGATCGCAAAGCCCGATGCGTGGCAGCTGCAATCGCTGGCCCTACCCCTTCCGGCAGCGTCGAAAATGGCAAACCTGAAAGAATATAATCCGCCTTTTCAAAGCCATGCTCGGCAATGATGCGCTCCACATCGGCGGCCGATCCCAGCACAGCAGAAAAACGGCTATCGCGAATTTCATCCTGCAAATAATCGATGAAATCCGGATTCGTATCAATAGCGATCAATTTTGCATCGCCGGGCAGTCGTTCCAGCACGGGGCGACAAAATGTTCCCACGCCCGGACCATATTCCACGAACAATTTGGTATTCGCCCAGTCCACCGGCTCCAGCATATGGCGGATCAGCACCGATGAAGACGGCACAATCGAACCAACCATGACGGGATGCTTGATAAAGCCCCGCACAAACATGCCCCAAGGCCCCAATTTGCGCTTGAGCCACCCCTTGGGTCGCAGCGACATAGCCGACAGATTGTCTTGAACCTGCGCCCTTGGATTGGTCATAATCTCTTTCGCTTCATGATCGATTTATCAGGAGTTGGCAAAATCATGGCCCCCGCGCAAGAAAAGAGTCTGTTCGTCACCTAGACACAAGTGCAATGACCGCTACTTTGGTTCCCTAAATGATAAGAAAATGGGAGAATAATCGGCGAGCATGGTAGAATATAATAAAGGTATTCCGAAAGATCGTATGGCCGTTCTTTTTGCCGTGATGCTGGTCGCGGCGGCTGGCAATACGGCGATGCAATCCATCCTTCCTGCGCTAGGTGCCAAGCTAAAAATTCCGGATGTATGGGTCAGTCTGGCGTTCAGCTGGTCTGCGCTTCTGTGGGTGTTTACCGCCCCCGGATGGGCTCGCATGTCTGACAAGCGCGGTCGTAAAGTATTGATGTCATTAGGTATCATCGGCTTTATCAGCTCGATGGCGCTATGCGGCTTCATTCTGTGGCTGGGCCTGTCAGGCTGGCTGGCGGGGGGCCTGACCTTCATCCTCTTCGCTGCCGCGCGCAGCCTTTATGGCGGCCTTGGCTCGGCGGCTCCGCCCGCTGTGCAGGCCTATGTTGCCGCGCGCACCGCACCGGAAGAACGCACGCAGGCCCTGTCCCTCGTCTCCTCCTCCTTCGGTCTCGGCACCGTTATCGGCCCCGCCATCGCTCCCTTTCTGATTCTTCCGATTTTCGGCTTGGCTGGTCCCATGATCAGCTTCGCCGTTTTTGGCCTGATCGTTCTCATCTGTATCCGCTGGCGTCTGCCCAATGATATGCCCCGCTTTGCCGCACGCGGCGCTGTCGCTCCCTACCCCCTGTCCGGCGGCTCTCCCGAACCAACCCAAGATGAAGAGGAAACCGCGGAAACTCTGGAAGGTCCGTCAGCAGACACGTCGCAGCAAAGCGGCGCGCTGCGCTGGACAGACAGCCATATCAAGCCATGGTTTATGGCGGGATTTCTGGGTGGTCAGGCTCAGGCCATGGTGCTGGGCATTATCGGCTTTCTCATTTTGGATCGGCTCCACCTGCGCACCAATCCTGATGAAGGCGCGGCCATGACCGGCGTTGTGCTGATGGCGGGTGCCTTTGCGACCCTACTCGCCCAATGGGGGATTATCCCCCTTCTCAACATGTCGGCGCGGTCAGCAGTGCTCGTCGGTTCCGGTTTGGCCGCAGCCGGTGTCATCGGCGTCGCTTTTGCCAATGATATGCACAGCATCGCCATCACCTTCGCCCTCGCTTCACTGGGCTTTGGCCTCTATCGCCCCGGCTTTACAGCAGGCGCCTCTCTCGCCGTGCCGCGACGGCATCAAGGTGCGGTCGCTGGCATGACCGCCTCGATCAACGGCTCTGCCTATATCATATCCCCGGCCATCGGGGTGATGCTCTACAATTGGCATGATGGCGTGGCCTTCAGCTTAATGGCCCTGATCCTCGTGATTCTCATCATCTGGGGGTGGTCCGCATTGAAACTTCCTGAAATGCAAAGCTGAACGGATCACGAAGAACGCCAAGATCAAAAAAGGGGCTGCGCCATTCCGCTTGGCGCAGCCCCCTTTTCTTTTCTGTCAGGATAATCCCTTGCTAAGATTATTAAGAGGCAAGATCGCAAAGCTCAGCCATCGCTTTCATGTTTGCGTTCGCGCACGGGCTTTAACATGCCCGGCCCGAAAAAGCCGATGGGATCAACACTCATCGCATTTTGCTTAATCTCGCCTTGAATTTTTTCATAATCCCGCTCCATCGCCTCCGTCACAGAGGCGCGCGTATCCTTCAAGGCCGCTTCAAAATCGGCTGCGGTCACCACATCGCTATCCAGCGATCGTTTCAGCGCTGCCAATCCGGCCCGGCGCACCAGATCCTCTAAATCTGCGCCGGTGAAACGTTCCGCACGATCAGCCAAATCCTTCAAATCCACATCCGGTGCCAGCGGCATCGCCTTGGTGTGAATATCCAATATATGCCTGCGCCCCTCGGCATCTGGCACGGAAACATAGATTAGCTCATCCAAGCGGCCCGGCCGCAACAGCGCCGGATCGATCAAATTGGGCCGATTGGTGGCGCCAATCACCACCACCGCCTGCATTTCCTCGATCCCGTCCATTTCGGCCAAAATGGTGTTCACCACCCGCTCTGTCACCTGCGGTTCACCCGATGCACCCGATCCGCGCGCTGGCACCAGACTATCCAGTTCATCGATAAAGATGATGGTGGGTGCAACCGCCCTCGCGCGCGCAAAAAGCCGGGCAATCTGCTGCTCGCTTTCGCCATACCATTTGGACAAAAGGTCCGAGGATTTGATCGAAATGAAATTGGCATCAGCTTCCCGCGCCGCCGCTTTGGCCAGCAAGGTTTTGCCGGTGCCCGGCGGTCCATAAAGCAAAAAGCCTTTGGCCGGGCGAATGCCCAATCGGCGAAACGCATCGGGCCGCTTTAACGGCAGCTCAATACCTTCGATCATCTTATCGCGCGCGGCGTCCAACCCACCAATATCGCTCCACCGGGTTTTCGGCGCCTGCACCATCACCTCACGCATGGCCGATGGCTGCACCCGCTTCAGCGCATTCAGGAAATCGCCGCGCGTAACCCGCAAATCTTCCAGAACATCCGGCGGAATCGTGCCTTCATTCAGGTTGATGCGCGGCATCATGCGGCGCACCGCATCAATCGCCGCCTCGCGCGTCAAAGCCGCCAGATCCGCACCCACAAAGCCAAAGGTGGTGCGCGAAAGTTCCGCCAGATCGACATCTTCGGCCAGCGGCATACCGCGAGTGTGAATGCCCAAAATCTCGCGTCGGCCGCTTTCATCGGGCACCCCGATCACGATTTCCCGGTCAAAACGGCCCGGCCGGCGCAGCGCTTCATCCAGCGCCTCGGGCCGATTGGTGGCCGCGACCACCACCAAATTGGTGCGCGGCTCCAGCCCATCCATCAAGGTCAGCAGTTGGGCGACAATGCGTTTTTCCGCTTCTCCCTGCACCTGCCCGCGCTTGGGCGCGATACTGTCAATCTCGTCGATAAACAAAATGGATGGCGCGGCTTTCGCCGCCTGTTCAAAAATCTCGCGCAACCGCCCTTCGCTTTCGCCATAGGCACTGCCCATGATTTCCGGGCCATTGATCAAGAAAAACTGCGCATCGCTTTCATTCGCAACCGCCCGGGCCAACCGCGTTTTCCCTGTTCCCGGCGGCCCATGCAGCAACACCCCGCGCGGCGGATCAACTCCAAGGCGCAGGAATAATTCGGGATAACGCAGCGGCAATTCCACCATCTCGCGCAATTGGTCGATGGTCTCACCCAAGCCACCCAGATCATCATAGGTCACGTCTGTGCGCCGCGCATCCTGCGGCTCGCGATATTCGGGCAGCAGTTCTACTTCGGTGTTTTCATCGATATAAACCACACCCTTGGGCGCTGCCGAAACCACCATCAGCCGCACTTCGGCCAAGGCATAAGCAGGGGCGTTCAGCATTTGCCGCAGTTGCGGCGGCATATCGCCGGAAGGCAGGCGCTGTTGGCCCGTCGTCGCCACCGTATCGCCCGCGACCAAAGGTCGCCCGAAAAAACTGCGCTTCAATCCAACAGCCGAGCCTTGCAGCCGCAGATTTTCCTGTGCCGGAGCAAAGGTCACGCGAATCGCAGCGCGCATCTCTACCCGCGTCAATATTACCTGATCGCCCGCATTGGCGCCCGCATTGGCACGCTGCAGGCCATCAAGCCGAATCACCGCCAGCCCTTCATCTTCATCATAAGGCGCCATCACGCGCGAAACGGTCTGCCGTTTGCCGCTGATCTGCACCGCATCGCCCTCGGCCAGCCCCAATTCCGCCATCACAGAGCGCGGAATACGCGCAAAACCGCCGCCACTTTCTTCGGCCCGTGCATTGGCGACCTGCAACTTTACGTCTTTGTCTTTACCCGCTTCTTCGGCCAAGGCTTGCCTCCCGCGAAAATGAAAAGTCAGATTATCGTTGGGAAGAAGATTAGGAAAAAATTCCAGCTTTACGAGGGGGTTTCTCTAATGTTTGGCCATCATGCAGCCAGTCGCTTTGCGCAAAGCGAGCAATATATGACACTTGTTCTTTGGCGATGAAGCAAGCATAGGCGCATAGGTCATGGCCCGATTACCCCCGATCAGCAGCATGGAAGCCTTTCTGGAAGTGGCTCGTCATGGCACCGTGAAAGCGGCCGCTACCGAGCTTGGCCTGTCCATGCCTGCCCTATCTCGCCGTATCCAAACTTTGGAACATAGCGTCGGTCGTTTACTCTTTAATCGGCACCATCACGGGCTGAGCCTGACCGAAGCTGGCCGATCCCTTCAGGAAGATTTATCCCCGATTTTGGATGAATTGCGCGCGGCCATTTCTAAGGTGGGAAGCCCAGATGCCAAGTTGCGCCTGCGGCTGAACCTATTGCCGCTCTTTGCTCAGCAGCGTTTATTTCCCCATCTGCCAGACTTGCGCGCGCGCCACCCGGAACTTCATATCGATATCGATACCATGTCCCATGCCGAGACGCGTCTGGGCGATGGGATTGATGCCGCCATCGCGCTGGCCAAATCCATCGACCCCGCCCTTTATGCCGCACGGCTGGATCAGGATAAGATTTTCCCGATCGCATCGCGCGCACTAACGGATCAGGGCCGCCCTATCACCGTGCCCGAGCAATTGCAGCGGACCACCATTTTGCTGCACCGCGAAATGCCCGAAACCTTCCGGGAATGGCGCAACGCCATCGGCATGCCCTATCTGGAGCCAGCCGGAACCGATTATTTTGATAGCGGCCCGCTGATGCTGGAAGCCGCGGCGCAAGGCATTGGCGTCGCCTTCATGCTGGGCCAACATTTTGGCGATGCACAAGACGACCGCCTCACCCGCCTGTTCGATTATGATGTCGACAGCGCCTATAGCTATTGGTTCGTCTGCCGCCCCCGCGCGCTGCGCCAACCTGCGGTGAAATTATTTCACGACTGGCTTTTGGCCGCCAATATCTAAACCCCGTGATAATTTTATAAGGCCGCGCATCATCGGCTTCGTCTTGTGATCATCCCGGACTCATCCGATTGTGATCTTAAGAGGTTTTTTTGATGCGCAACACTTTGCTGGCTTCCACCTGCCTGATGACCCTGATGGCGCTGCCCGCCTACGCCGAAACCGTGATCGGTTCGGCAACCACCACGCCGGTCAAGACCTCCACTGTCAATGGTGGCGCCGCAGACGATGTCAAAATCAGCAGCGCCGGTTCGGTGAAGCCCACTGGTGGCACCGCCGTTACGATCGACAGCGACAATGATGTTGTGAATGAAGGCACCATTCAGATCACCAACGTTGACGGCAGCACCGGTATCCATGCAGAAAATGGCATCACAGGCTCGATCACCAATGGCTCCAGCGGCAAAATCATCATCGATGAAAGCTATACTCCATCCGATAGTGATAATGATGGCGATCTGGACGGCCCCTTTGCTGTCGGCAACAATCGCACCGGTATTTCCACTGGCGGCACGTTTAACGGCAATATCACCAACAGCGGCTCGATCCAGATCCAAGGCAATGACAGCGCTGGCATTCGGCTTGGCGGGCCGCTGAACGGCAAATTTGTTAATGATGGCACGATCAATGTGGTCGGCGACAATGCGGTTGGCGTCGCGCTGGATGATGTGAACGGCGATGTCCGCTTGGCTGGCTCTATCACTGCCACGGGCGAAAATGCGCAAGCTGCCGTTGTTGGTGGCAATGTCAGCGGCGCATTGGAGGTGCAGGGTTCAATAACCTCCACCGGCTATCGCTATACCAAGGCACCCGCCGATCCTTCCAAGCTCGACAATGATGATCTGCTACAAGGAGGCCCCGCTCTCTCCGTAGAAGGCAATGTCGACGGCGGCATTATTTTTGCTGTTCCGCCCAAAGATTCTGATCCCAACAACAATGACGAAGATGCCGATGGCATTGAAGACAGCAAAGAAGGCAGCTCAGCCGTTCGCTCTTTCGGCAGCGCGCCCGCCGTTCGGATCGGATCAGACACGAACGACATCCAAATCGGCGCTGTCGCTGGCACCGGCACTGGCATGGGTATCGTCAATGACGGTATTATTGCCGGAAGCGGCGTCTATACGGGCGTTAGCGCCACCGGAATGCAGATTGGCGGCTTGGGCGGAAATGTCACCGTTGCGGGCGGCATTGGCAACAATGGCACCATCGGCGCCCTGTCGCTTGATCATGCTGCCACCGCAATCCGCATTGGCGCTGGTGCAACCCTGCCCGAAATTCGCAACAATGGGAAGATTGAAGCCATCACTGGCGGCAAATCCGCCGATGCCAACGCCACTGCCATTTTAATTGAGGCTGGTGCAGATGTCTCCACCATTAAAAATGGCGGCTCCATCACGGCAACAACCGGCGGCGAGAATGGCAGCGCCACCGCCATTCGCGATACATCTGGCAATGTCTCGCTGGTAGAAAATAGCGGCACGATCAGCGCAACTGGCGCGCCGGGCGAATCGGATCGCAATATCGCCATTGATCTTTCAGCCAACAATGGCGGCGCCACGATCAAGCAAACAGCCGTGGCCAGCGACAAAAAGGCTCCCACCATCATCGGCGACATTCGCTTCGGCAACGGCAATGATGTGCTGGATATTGCCGACGGCATCGTCAAGGGCGACAGCTTTTTCGGTGCGGGCGACAACAGCCTGAAACTGTCAGGCGATGGTATATATGAAGGCGGGCTCAACTTCGGCGCGGGCAATGACAATGTCACCCTCAGCGGCACATCGCAGTTCAGCGGCGAAGCGGATTTTGGCGGCGGCAATGATGTTTTGACCATCAATGACAAAGCCATTTTCTCAGGCACTTTGACCAATTCCGATAATCTTGCCGCCACTGTAAGCGGCGGTGTCTTTAATGTGCTGGGCGAAGCGAATATCGCCTCGCTCTCTGTCACCAACGGTGGCGGACTGGGCGTGACGCTGGGCGGCCCATCGGGCACGAGCTTGGTGGTCGCCGGTGACGCCAGCTTCGATGAGAACAGCCGCTTGATCCTGCAAATGAGCAATATCAAGGATGGTGAAGGTCAGCATGTCGTGCTGTCCGCGGGGTCGATCACGGGCGGCGACAATTTGGCAACCACATCGGATCTGCTGCCCTTTCTCTATAAGGGCACGCTCAGCCAAAGCGCCACGCAAATCACCGTCGATGTTGCCCGCAAATCCACCGGCGAACTTGGCCTGAACCGTTCAGAATCATCGGCTTTTGATGCCATTATCGATGCCGCTGCGGGCGATAGCTTGGTGGAAGGCACAATTTTGTCGATCCGCGATGGCGAAACTTTCCGCAACAGCATCGGCCAGATGCTGCCGGAACATGAAGGTGGCGTGTTTGAAACGGTCACCTCCGGCTCGCGCGCTCTGTCCCGCTGGCTGATGGATCCCACGGCGCCTTATAAGGATGAAGGCAAATGGGGCTGGTTCGTGAATCAGGCGGTTTGGGGCACGTCCAAGAGCATCGGCGACACAGCCGGCTATGATGTCAGCGGCTGGGGTATTTCACTGGGCGCTGAAATCAAAACCAACGCTGGTAATTTCGGCGGCGCCGTCGCCTTTTTGGGCGGCAAGGATGGCAATGGCGCCAACAGCAATGAAGTTTCCACCAATCAGTGGGAAGGCGCGCTGCATTGGCGCTTGGCCAGCAATGGCTTCCTCGCCCATGCCCGTGTCTCTGGCGCGCCGATCAGCCTGCGCGGAACGCGTATCTTCAATGCCGTTGAAGGGGCCGAGGCCAAAGATAAAACGATGAAGGGCAAGTGGAACGCCACGCTTTACTCCGCATCAGGCGGCGTGGCCTATGACGCCCGCGCTGGTGGGCTGACCATTCGCCCCGCCCTGTCGGTCGATTATTATAAACTGTCGGAAGATGCCTATCAGGAAACCGGTGGCGGTAAGGCGCTCGACCTCGCCGTCAGCGCGCGCGACAGTGATGAACTGGCGGTCAGCGGCACCGTCGCATTGGGCATGCAATTTGGTGGCAATGATATTTACGACGGTTTCACCCGCTTTGAACTGGAAGCGGGTCGCCGTGAAATCGTGAGCGGCTCACTCGGCACCACCACGGCCTCTTTCGAAGGAGGCAATCCTTTTGAGCTGACCCCGGATCAGCGCACATCGGGCTGGATTGGCCGCCTGCGCGGCGTCGCTGGGAACAGCGCATTCCAATTTGGCGGTGAACTTTCCGCTGAAGAACAGCAGGGCCACACCGCTTGGGCGGTGCGCGCCAGCCTGCGTCTGGGCTTGTAAAAATCATGGCGGCGGCAGCGCTCATCCCAAAGGCCGATAACGGCCATGTGGTGGGCGCTGCCGCCCTATGCTTTGCACGCGCCCGACATGTGCGGTTGCGCCGCTGCCACGCAACGTTATATGTGGGCGCGGCAGTTGCCAAAGGCTCACCATATCGAGCGAACTATTCGCTGCGCGAGCGGCCGGATCGGTTCGCCAGAATCATTGGGATGCAAAGCAATAATTCCATGACTGATGCCCCCTCTGATCCTCAGGAAAAATCAGGCATAGCTGGCGTCTTATTGGCTCACCGCCCCCGAATTTTGCACTTTCTGCGCCTGCGCGGCGCTGCCGATGCAGCCGAAGATTTATTTCAGGAACTGTGGCTACGGCTCAGCCAACGGGAAAGCGACGATATTGCAGACCCGCTCTCTTATGTGATGCGCGCTGCCAACAATCTGATGCTGGATCGCTATCGCTCCAATCGCCAACGGGAATTACGCGATACGGCATGGGGTGAATTGCGGAGCGTGACGGAGGCAAGCGCCGAGAATCAGGTGATCGCTCAACAACAGCTTGCCCAACTGCAAAATGCCATCGCTGCGGTCGGCGCCCGCCCCGCCCGCATTTTCTATCGTTTTCGCTTTGATGCGATACCTCAAAAAGATATTGCTGCCGAAATGGCGATCAGCCTGAGCACGGTCGAGGCTGATCTGCGCAAAGTATATGCTGCAATCGCTGCCATAAGGAGGCAGTTTGATGCCCAATAAATCGCGCGCCCTCCATGCGCTATCGCCCACTGAAGCGGCACGCGAAAGCGCCGCCATCGGCTGGATGATCCAGCAACGTGATCCCGGTTTTTCAAATTGGGATGGCTTCACAACATGGTTGGAAGAGGCCCCGGAAAATAGCGCCGCTTATGATTTTGTGGCGGCGATGGATGATATTTTGTCAGACCTTGCATCCACACCCGCACCCGCGCCCATCCCTCTGCCCCCAATTGCGGCCAATGACGATCATATCGCGGCTGACACGCCCGCAACTGATAGCCGCAGGCGCGCGTCTCGCCGCTGGTTCGGCGGCGCCATCGCGGCGGCGCTGGTAGCGGCAATCGCATTGCCTTATGCTGGGGGCTTGTTCGGCGGCGATATACGCCGGATCGAGACCAGCGCAGGCCAGTCAAAAAGCATCACATTGGCCGATGGATCGCGCATAGATCTGAACGGCAGCAGTCTTTTGGAACTGGATGATCGCCGCCCACGCTATGCCCACTTGGCAAGCGGAGAGGCCATGTTTCATATCATCCACCAGAAAAACTCCCCTTTTGAGGTGGAATCAGGTGGCGCGCGGATTATCGATTTGGGCACGGCTTTCAATGTCTTGCGCACAGATGATGCCACATCCGTTTCGGTGTCCGAAGGATTGGTTGTTTTTAATCCGGATAGCGACAATGTGCGGATGCAGGCTGGCCAAGCTGTGAAGGCCGCCGATAATCGCACAACAAAACCCAAGGCTGAGCCTGTCGATATCGCCACTGTGGGGGGATGGCGCAATGGGCTGCTCGTCTATAATGGTGCCCCGCTCTCGGTGGTCATCGCGGATCTGCATCGCGCCACCGGCATGGACATCAGTGTTTCGGCTGATGCCGCAGATCTGCCCTTTCGCGGCGCTCTCACCATTGATCCCGATGGCCAGCGCACCATAGAGGATCTGGCGACCTTATCTGGCACCCGAATGCTGAAAACGGGCCGGGGCTGGATGCTATCGCGATAACATTCATGCGCCGCTTCGCTGCCCTGATTGTGATGAGTGTGCCGATCGCTGCGCCAGCGGCGGCTCAAGAAACACGCAATTTTCAGATTCCCGGCGGCCCTCTCTCGGCCAATATCGCCGCGCTCTCAAAGCAGGGGGATATCAGCATCAGCGTCGCGGAAGCAGGCCTATGGACCATTGAGGTGCGGCCCGTAAATGGGCGCATGAGCGTGGATCGTGCGCTCGCTCGCCTGCTCAGCCGCACGGGGGCACGGGCGGTTCGCCTCACCGCCACCAGTTGGCGCATTGAGCCTGCCTCGCGCGCCCAGTCTCGACAGAAGAAGGGCCGCGGCCATCCCCCCGCATCGCGCAATGCCGCGGTTCGTCATCAGGTAGCGGATCCGGCCGACGATATTATCGTGACCGCCAGCAAAGCCGATCTGCCCGCCAGCCATTATGCCGGCACCGCAACTTTGATCGGCCATGAGCAATTGAGCTTCGGCGGCGAGCGTGGCACCGAAAGCCTTCTGCGCCATGCCGGAACATTATCCTCCACCCATTTGGGCGCGGGCCGCAACAAATTGTTCATTCGCGGTATCGCCGATTCCAGCTTCACCGGCCCCACACAATCCACTGTCGGGCAATATCTGGGCGATATTCGCCTTAGCTATAATGCACCCGATCCCGATCTGCGCCTTTATGATCTGGATGGGGTGGAGGTGGTAGAGGGACCGCAAGGCACGCTTTATGGCGCCGGATCGCTGGGCGGCATCATAAGGCTGGTGCCCCGCGCGCCGAATCCAGACGTCAGCGAATATCAGGCCATCGCAGGGGTCAGCCTCACCCAACATGGCCAGCCCGGCGGCGATATTGCTGCCATCATCAACATGCCCATCGCACAAAATCATCATGGCGGCGGCCATGCTTTGCGTCTTGTGGGCTATATGATCTCTGACGGCGGCTATATTGATAATCCCTTGCTCGGCCAAAAGGATGTGAACCGCACCCGCGTGCGCGGCACACGCGCCAGTTTGCGCCTGCAACCTTCCGAAAAATTCACCATCGATGTCGGCGGTATTTATCAACATATCCAATCCGATGATGCGCAATATGCGGATCGCGGATCGGATGATTTGTCGCGCAAATCCTTTGTCGTTCAGCCTGCTTCGGCACGCTATGCGATGGCCAGTCTGGTTCTGACCCGCGAATTGGGTGATCTGGAACTGCAAAGCAGCAACGCCTATATCCGGCACAAATTATCGGAACGCTTTGACGCCAGCCTCACCACAGCGACGCCCCGTGCAATGAACCAGCATAATGATACGCGCATGTGGGTCAGCGAAACGCGTTTATCCCGGCCATTTTTCGATGGATTGGGCTGGGTCGCCGGATTAAGCTATATCGATAATCGCGCAGAGCAGCGCCGCGAAGACCGGATGCTTGCGCTCCGCTTGCCGCGCACTGGTGTCAGCAATCATGTGCAGGAATTTACCGGCTATGGCACGATCACCGCCGCCATCACGCCCCGGCTGATCGCAACCGGCGGCATACGCCTTTCGCACAGCCGGTTGAGCGGGGAAGGTAAAGATGTTGCGGCGCCCATATTATCGGCCATGGCATGGCGCGGCATCACCGCCAACCGCAAGCAAACCGATATTCTTCCGGCCGCATCCCTACTCTATTCTGCCACCGAAAATCTTCGTTTTTATGCCAGCTATGGGCAAGGCTTCCGTCCGGGTGGACTCGCCATATCAGACGATTATGTCCGCCGTTTCCAGCATGATCGGGTGAAAACATGGGAAGCAGGGGTGCGCTTTGCGGATCATCACCGCGCGCCTGTGCAGGCGTCCTTGTCGCTCTCCCACAGCCATTGGCGCGATATTCAAGCCGATTATATCGATGCATCCGGCTTTCCCTCCACCGAAAATATCGGCGATGGCCGTATCACCAGCCTATCGGCTTCCATCATCTATCGGGCCACGCCAGAACTAACACTGGAAGCAGGCGGCCTTTATAATCATAGCCGGGTGCAAAGCCAAATCCGTCCGCTGGGCGGGGCTGGCGGCAATGGCCATGCGAGCAGTCTTGCGCCCGAACGATTGGGCCAAATTCCCAATGTCGCCCGCTATATGTTGCGCACATCGGCCACCTATGCCGTGCCGCTGGGCCGCCGCGATCTGCGCATCAATGGATGGGCGCAATATATCGGGCCATCACGCCTTGGTATCGGGCCAATTCTGGGGGAAGCACAGGGCAATTATCTCGATAGCGGATTGGCTCTGCGCTATGGTGATGAGCATCGCGGCCTGTCGCTAACTCTCACCAATCCCCTCGATGTTCGTGGCAACCGTTTCGCACTGGGCACGCCTTTCAACGATTTCTCTCAGGGCTTCACCACGCCGCTCCGCCCACGCAGCCTGCGTCTCGCGGTGGATATTTCCTATTAAAAATCCCGAATTCACGCATTCCCTAATATATCCATCTGCTTGTTATATCGGGGTTTCAGGGAAATAATGCGTCTTTGTCTCGATCAAATCTCCGCTAGAGCTTTGGTCACGGCCCATCTATGATTGCGCCTGAAGGGAAACATCCATTGCTATCCTTGGCCAAGGCCGCTCAACGCCGCATTCTTTATCCATTTGCCAGTGCCACCGCCTTGCTTTTGCTTGTCGGCAGTTGCTCGGCCTATGATGAAGGCGGCCCGGTGCGTGTGGCCGCCATTGGCGAAGTGGAAAAAAGCGCCAATCTTGCCAAAGGCAAAGTGTCCAGCGCGACGATGGTGTTGCTGGACGCAACAGCGCAGGGGCTCGTCAGCTTTGATGGCGAGGGCCAGATAGAGCCGGGCCTTGCCGAACGCTGGACGGTAACCGCCGATGGCCGCAGCTATATTTTCCGCATCCGCGAGGCAAAATGGCCCAATGGAAAAAAAGTGACCGCTCAGCAGGTCGCCGCAGCACTGAAATCCTATCTGGCTCCTCGTAGCCGCCATCCCCTGCGCGAAGATTTTGTTGAGGTGGAAAATATCCATGCGATGACAGACAGCGTGATTGAAATCCGCCTCTCTGTGCCTCAACCCTTTATTTTAGAATTATTGGCCCAGCCCGCCATGGCCATCGCCGCCCCCGGATCGGATTGGGATCGTGGCTGGGGGCCGATGCGGGTCCATCCGCGCGGCAATATGCTGCGCTTCACGCCAATCGCGGATCCGCTGGCGGAAGATACAGAGGCCGCCGAAGCACGGGCCAATGATCCGGCCCGTTCCGTCGATATGATCGCCACCACCGCCCCGCGCGCGCTGGCCCGCTTCAAAAATGGCTATGCGGATGCAGTGCTTGGCGGCAGCTATGCCACCCTGCCCTATTTCCAATCATCCGGCATTGCCCGCAACCGTTTGCTGATTGATCCGGTCGCCGGATTGTTCGGCCTCGCCTTTGCCAATGATGATGGTTTTCTGGCCGAACCCGCCCACCGGGCTGCGCTGGCCAGTCTCATTCGCGCCGACCGATTGATCAAGGCTTTTGACCTCTCCGATTGGCTGCCGCAATCTGGCCTGCGCCCAGCTGCAACCGGCCGCAGTGCCCTGACGACGGCGCCTGTCCCCACATGGACGACCGAGGAAGAAGAATCGCGCCTGTCAGGCACTCGTCAATTGATCAGCCAATGGAAAGCAGATGGCCACAGCATGGCACCTTTGCGGATCGCCCTGCCCGATGGTCCCGGCTCGCTGATCCTCTTTGCCTATATCGCCGCCGATCTCGCACGCGCCGATGTGAAGGCCGTCCGGGTCGGCCTTGATGCGCCGGCAGATTTGCGTCTGATTGATGAAGTGGCACCCAATGATGATGCCATATGGCCGATCCGGCGCCTCAATTGCCGCGCCGACACTTTGTGCAGCGAAAGCCTTGCCGCCCAGATCGATAAAGCCAATGCCCATATCGACAATGGCCAGCGGCTGGAATTGATCGCGGAAACCGAAGCGCAAATGATGCAATATGCCGCCTTCATCCCGCTCGCCGTGCCCCTGCGCTGGTCTGTCACATCCCTGCGCCTCACAGGGCTTCGGCCCAACAGCCGCGCCCACCACCCATTGAACCGGCTGATCGCTACCCCCAATTAAGGCGGTGCGGCCTCTCCCCGCCGCGCCTGAAGAAAGCCTGAAGAAAGCCTGAAGAAAGATTGAGCGCATGGCCCAAACGCCGCCCAGCCCCGATATGATGTTTGATGCATTGATCCAGAATAAAAATGATCCAGCCGCCATCATGCAAAGGCTGGAAATGCTGGAATTTCTGCTGGAACGCAGCTTCACCCTGCCGGGCTTCAACCGCGCTGTGGGGCTGGATGCAATTATCGGCCTCGTTCCCATAATCGGCGATTTTATTGCAGCGGCCATCGGCAGCTATCTGGTATGGGAAGCGCGCAATCTGGGCCTGCCTAAATGGAAACTCGCCCGCATGATGGCGCATATCGGCATCGACACGGCGCTCGGCGCCATTCCCTTTATCGGCGATGCTTTCGACATGGTTTATCGCTCCAACAGCCGCAATCTCAAGATCGTCAAAGATCATATGGCAAAGCACCACCCCGCCACCATCATCATCGATCAATAAACCGCTCTTCCCTCTCCTTCACACTCTTGCGCCTCCGCTTGCTTAGGGGCGCGGAAAAAACGGGCTGTTCAGCGGCCCGATCATCCATCATTCATCTGGAAATTTCATGTCGTCTCGCAGGAAAAGCGCGCCGCGTCGCCGATCAAAACGCACCTCTCCACTGGCCAAAATGCTGGGCGCCGCCGCTGCCAGCCTGATCCTATATTTAGTCGCCGCCGCCGAACTCCCGCCGTTCATAGCAGATCTGATGGAGCCCCATCTTCCGTCCCAACCCGCCCCTGCATCCCGCTCCGAGCACGCAGATTCCATCGACTTGCCTTGCCCCAGCCCCCATGTCGTCGATGGAGACACATTGCGCTGCGGCGAGATTCGCATCAGGCTGGCGGGCATAGACACGCCCGAAATGCCCGGCCATTGCCGCCAAGGCCGCGATTGCACGCCGGGCGATCCTTATGCCGCCAAAGCGCATCTCCAGCAGATCGTCTCGCGCGGCGCACTGCGCTGCACCCAGCAAGATGTGGATCATTATGGCCGCAGTATCGCGCGCTGCACCGTTGGGGATATGGATTTAAGCTGCGAGCAATTGCGCTCTGGCCATGCCGTCGCCCGCTATGGCCGGATCGACTGCTGAACGGCCAGCCTCATCCATCACATCTGCTCAGATCATCAGCGCCAGTGACGCCAGCAATAAGCCCGCCATCGTCCAATTAAATGCACGCAGGCGGCCTGGGGTGGAAAGCCAAACCTGCATCCCCTGCCCCATAATCGCCCACAGGCTAACTGTCGGCAAATTCACCAATCCGAATATGCTCGCAATGATCAGAACCGCCGCCATGCTGCGATCCGGCGCATAAAGGGCGATGGCGGAAAGAATCATCGTCCATGCCTTGGGATTAACCCATTGGAACAGGGCGGCTTCAAAAAATGTCATCGGTCGTCCCAGACTATCTCCACCTTGGGATGGCCCAGCGGCATTGGCGATTTTCCACGCCAGCCATAAAAGATAGGCGATGCTGATCCCTTTCAGCGCCATATTCAGCGCTGGCCAGCGATCGAATAATGCCATCACGCCCAGCCCCACCAGCAAGATCATCACCGAAAAGCCGATGGTGATCCCCAAGGCATGGGGAATGGTGCGCTTTAGGCCGAAATTGGCGCCAGAGGCCATCAGCATCACATTGTTCGGCCCCGGGGTGATGGATGACACAAATGCAAAGGCGGTAAGCGCGAACAAAAATGAAGGCATCATGCCAAAATATATCCCTAAATCTGGGCCTCACCCCATCAGCATTTTCACGCCGACAAACAACAGGATCGCCGCCAAGGCCGGGCGCAGAAAATGCTCCGGCGCTCGACTGGATAACAGGCTGCCAAGAATCACACCGGGGATAGAACCAATCAGCAGACTAACCAACAGCCCCAGATCGACATCGCCATATATCCAATGGCCCGCCCCCGCCAGCAGCGCCAACGGCACGGCATGGGCGATATCCGTGCCGACAATGCGCGAGATTGGCAATTTGGGATAAAGCATCAGCAAGGCCGTCATGCCAATAGCGCCAGCCCCCACCGAAGAAATAGATACCGCAATGCCGATCACCACGCCCAGCAGGATAGTGGGGATCAACGCTTGTTGATCATCCATGCCATCATGGGCGTGAGCAAAGGCCATCAACCGGCGCTGAAAAAAAGCGGCAAAGGCGGTGACAACCAACATGCAGCCCAAAAACATCATAATCACATGTTCCGCGCGGCTTCCGATCTCGCCAAACCATTGCAGCGCCATCACCGACAGAGCCGCCGCTGGCAGCGACCCAATCGCCAGACGACGAAAAATATGCCAATCCACCGTATCGCGCCAGCCATGAACACTGGTGCCCACCATCTTTGTTAGCGCGGCAAACAATAAATCCGTGCCCACCGCTGTCTTGGGGTTCACGCCAAATATCAGCACCAACAGCGGCGTCATCACCGAACCGCCGCCAACCCCGGTCAGCCCCACCAGAATTCCGACCAGAAAACCCGCCACACCATGCATCACATCAATCATCGCTAGCAAAACGCATGTCTCCGGCAAACATGTGACCATGAGCCCGGCTGGCTAGATTTTCGTAGAATATATTTATCATGGCTGGGCTGCTATAGAAAACACCCATGGGCAGGTCGAGCATGGCTGGCCTCATCCTGTGCGCCGAAATAATTGTCACCACGCAACAAAAATTATCCGGCTGAGAGAAGCGCTCAACGAATCCGAAAGAAATGGTTTCAGAAGCAGCTCTGCTTCCTATGCGCCGCGAATATATGGACCCCACATGAGCAGCGGGCAGCAACTCTAGATACTTCTAAGTTGAAGCAGGCTGAAACACGGGCCGCATCAATATAGAGAGATAGGAATATCGGTAGAAATTTTGGTTTTCAGTCCTTGCGGCATATGTGTTGAAACATATGCCGCAAGGCACTGGTGGACAGGGCTGGATTCGAACCAGCGTACGGAAAACCGGGCAGATTTACAGTCTGCTGCCTTTAACCACTCGGCCACCTGTCCATGGTGCCCTGCGGGTGACGGGCTAATGGCGTGCCCAGACTTGTCTGTCAATGCCGGTTGTGGAAAAGAAGCATTGATATGCGACAATTTTCTCGACATCGCCGTCCTGAGGGCAAAAACCTCAAGGGCCAAGTCACTCGTTTCTGGGGCCGGCACGCCGTTTTGGCTGCCCTCGCCAATCCTGATCGCCGCGTAAAACGAATCTGGGGCACGCGCGAAGCGCTCGCTCAGATGGATGTTCCGCCCGATATTCCTATTTCCTTTGCGGAAGTTACGGATCTGGCCCGCCTGGTCGCCAAAGATTCGCCGCATCAAGGCGTGGTGATCGAGGTTGATCCCCTCGACCATCATTTTCTTGGCGATATTTTGCAGCTAGAGGCGCTGAACAATAGCAACCGCCCGCTTGTCATTCTGGATCAGGTAACCGATCCGCATAATATCGGCGCCGTGCTGCGCTCCGCCGCAGCCTTTGATGCTGCCGCTGTCATCACACAGGATCGTCACAGCCCGCCCGAAAGCGGCGTGATCGCGCGGGCGGCCTGCGGCGCTCTTGAAACCGTGCCATGGGTGCGGGTGGTCAACCTCTCCCGCGCGCTGGAAGAAATCGCCGAAGCGCAATATTGGCGCATCGCGCTGGACGGCGACGCTGACAAAAGCCTCGGCGCAACCCTTGATGGCAGCAAGGTCGCGCTGGTGCTTGGTTCAGAAGGGGACGGACTGCGACACAATGTGATGGAACATTGCGATGTGCTGGCCAAGCTGCCGATGTCAGAGCGTATGGAAAGCCTGAATATCTCCAATGCCGCTGCTATCGCCCTTTATGCGGTTGCCACTTCAGCCTGAGGCTCCCTTCACCAACAGATAAAGAAAAAGGCTCTTTCCAACCCGGTAGAAAGAGCCTTTTTCTTATCATCGCATCCTCAGGGCCATGCGGCCTCATGGATTAATCTTCTTCAGCGATCCGCACGCGAATGCCATCCAGCGCATCACTGAAAGGAATCTGGCAAGACAGGCGCGACGCACCGTCACGGGTAGAGGTGGAATCGAGAAGATCATTCTCGTCTTCGCTCATTGCTGGCAGAGTCGTCGCATCCGCGGCCTCCACATGCACATGGCAGGTCGCACAAGAACAGCAACCGCCACAAAGAGCCAGCAATTCGTCAAAACCGGCATCGCGAATATTTTCCATAATCGTCAGGCTGGTATCGCCTTCGATTTCATGTTCCGAACCATCACGCGTCACAACAATCAGCTTGGCCATTTCAGTCCTCATCCTTTTATACCAGCAGCCATATGTCGTGCGTTGCAAATCAAATCAAGCATTGCTATTCAGCAATTTGAAACAAAGAGAGAACATGCAGATGCCAAATACGGCCGATGCCCTCAAATCCGCCTTGGATTTTATCGCCGCATCGGATGATCGTTTCGCCGCTGCGCTGGATGCGGCTGGCTATCCGGCTCCGCGCATCCAGCCCCCCGGCTATCGCACCATGTTCAAAACCATTGTTGGCCAACAGGTCAGCATCGCTGCAGCCAATAGCGTGTGGAACAAGCTGCAAGCCGCCTATGGCGAGGATTGCGCCCCAGATGCCATATTGGCCTCCACTGCGGAAGCTTTGCGCGCCTGCGGCCTCTCAGCGCAAAAGCAAAGCTATGCCCGCAGTCTGGCGGAATTGGTGGTCAGCGGCGCGATTGATTTTGCGTCTCTGCCAAAGGACAATGAAGAGGCGATCACGCTGCTCACCCAGATACGCGGCATCGGTCGCTGGAGCGCTGAAATTTATCTGCTCTTTGCCGAAGCTCGTCCAGATATTTGGCCAGCCGGTGATCTGGCCATTCAAGAATCCGTCGGACGAATTGCGGGCTTGACGGAGCGCCCGGCAGAAAAAGCCACGCGCCTGATCGGGGATCGCTGGCGCCCGCATCGCGGCGCGGCAGCAATATTCTGCTGGCACTATCGCCACATCGCGCCCCTATAACGGCACGCACGCCAGATATACGGGGCTTTTCCTCAGGGCCAAAGCCCAAACCCCTAAAGGCAAACCCCCCACTAAAACCCAAGCCCCACTCAAAAACACGCCGCTGGCCGTTTTCTCTCGGTTCACAGGCCCAAGCGACCCCAAAGAAAAAGGGCCAGAGAAGCAATGCTTCCCCGGCCCTTATTTTCAGCGTTTCAACGCAGCGAAGATTATTTCTTCGCTGGAGCCTTTTTCGCCGCTGGCTTTTTCGCTGGCTCAGCCTTGGCTTCGCCGTCTTTCTTGGCCGCAGCCTTTTTGGCAGGAGCCTTCTTCGCCGGAGCGTCCTTCGTGGCTTCAGCTGTGTCGGCTGCTGCTTCGTCGGTTTTCACATCCGCTTTTTTCGCTGCAGCTTTTTTCGCTGGTGCTTTTTTCGCGGGCTTTTCTTCAGCAGCATGATCATGGCCACAATCGGGACCATGGACGTGACCGTCCTCATCCTCAATCGCTGCTTCCAAAACGTCGCGCGTCACTTCGCGATCGGTGATTTCTGCCTTTTCAAACAGGAAATCGACGACCTTATCCTCATAAAGAGGCGCACGAAGCTGTGCCGCTGCCAAAGCATCCTGCTGGATATATTCCACAAAACGCTGGCGATCTTCGGGGCGATATTGCTGCGCAGCCTGCATCACAAGACGCTGCATTTCCTGCTGATCGACCTGCACATCATTGGCTTGGCCAATTTCCGACAGCAACAGACCCAAGCGCACGCGGCGAACGGCGATAGCGCGATAATCTTCGCGATCCTTTTCCAGATCCGCTTGCGCTGCTTCCGCATCCTCTTCGCGCGCCGCTTCCTGAAGCAGCTGTGCCCAAATTTGATTGAATTCCGCTTCCACCATCGATGGCGGAACTTCAAAATCATGTGCGTCGGCCAGTTGATCCAGCAGCTTGCGCTTCATGAAGGTGCGGGTCAGGCCATTCAATTCCTGCTCGATCTGATCCTTCATGATTTCTTTCAGCTTGTCGAGGCTTTCAAGGCCCAGCGACTTCGCGAATTCATCATCAATCGCCGTCTCAGCAGGAATCTTGATTTCCTTCACCGTGATCGCGAATTGCGCAGGCTTGCCCTTCAGCGTCTCGACCGGATAATCTTCCGGGAAGGTCACATCCAGCGTCTTTTCATCGCCAAGCTTCACACCGATCAGCTGATCTTCAAAGCCGGGGATCAATTGACCCGCGCCGATTTCCACAGCCATATCTTCGCCGGTGCCGCCATCAAAGGCTACGCCGTCTACGCTACCAGCAAAATCAATGATCACCTGATCGCCGCTTGCGGCCTTCTTCGATTTCGGCGCTTCATCAAAACGCTTCATCTGCGCAGCAAATTCTTCGATCTTGCTCATCACGGCGGCATCATCAGCGGGCACCATCAGGCGCTCCAGCTTCAAGCCTTCCACCGAAGGAGTGGCGATTTCCGGCAGCACTTCCAAAGCCACGGTGACTTCCGCGTCTTTGCCATGCTCATAACCATCCGCCAGCGTCACGCCGGGCTGAATCGCCGGACGCAGCTTTTGTTCGGTGATCAGATCGCGCACACCCTGATCGATGGCTTTGTTCAGCGCATCGGCCTGCATGGCGGGGCCATGCATTTTGCGGATCAGATTGGCGGGCACTTTGCCAGGGCGGAAGCCCGGCATACGAACCTGTGGTGCAACGGCCTTCACTTCCTCATCCACGCGGGCTTCGATACCGGCAGCGGGGATGGTCAGGCTATATTCGCGTTTCAGGCCTTCGCTCAGCGTTTCGACGGTCTTCATTGCCTTGATCATGTCCTTGCTCAAAATCTCATGTCGAAGAACCTGCCTGTGAAACCAGGTTCCCAATTCCACGGCCTAGGCTCGCCTCTTATATGTTGGTGCGGGCGAAGGGACTCGAACCCCCACATCTTACGATACTGGTACCTAAAACCAGCGCGTCTACCAATTCCGCCACGCCCGCGCGAGCCAACAGCCATATGCACGAAGCCATGCGCTAAAGCGCGCATGCTCATGCGGACCGCGCGGGGCTATAGCAGACGTATGGATGAGAGCAAGTCAGATAAGATCGCATCTCAACCGAATAGATGAATTGGCCGCTAAGGCCCATTGGCCTGCAACTATGCTGCTCCGCGCCCGTTTTTCGTCGTGAAGGCGTTTTATCCAAAGGAGTATATCATGGCCCAGAACCCCAATGCCTCACAGGCAGCGGATCCCGACATTATCACGCCCAAGGCCCCGCCCGAACATCCAGCCCAGCCTAAGCCCCCAGCCCCGCCTAGACCGATTGAAAAGCCGGATGGCCAGCCGCTGGAAATGCCAGATAAACCGGGCGGTGACGATGAGATTGGGCCGGGCTTCAGCCCGGATGAGCTACCCGACTAAGGTTCGCATCATTGCAGCGCCCTGCCCTCGTCATGCGCCGTGCAGCGGCCCTTAACCGCGACAAAACCTCAGAAACTCGCCAATCTTCGTGCGCCCCTGCGGGTTGCTCGTCAGCGTCCATTGCTTGCTTCCTGACGCCATCGTCCATGTGTCGCTGCGGGCCAACGCGCCAAAAATCGGCAGCGCATCGTCCAGCGACACCGAGGTGAAATAATTTTCATCCACTTCCGCCACATATCGGCTTTGGCCATTGATCATTTGGCCGATCCCAGCCGCCGCAACCTGCAATTGTTGTGCGCCAGAGGGCAGATGGTTGGATCCGACAAAAATACGCTGCCCTCCCTCCTCGCAGCTCAGCATCAGCATTTGCGCATCTGTGTCCGCAATTTCATAGCTAAGCACCGCGTCTGACACACGGTCTTGATTGATGCGCAGCACCCAATCATAGTTTTGTTCCGCTGCAACAACAGGGCTAGCCGCCAAGGCAATGCTGCCGATCAAAGCCACCGCTTCGCCCATTTTGCCCTTGACCGATGATGTCATATAAAATGGCTCCTTATTTCCCATGAACCCAGCCATTGCACGGGCCTTATTCTCTAAACAATATAGAAATTCATAAACGAAAAAGGCGGCAATCGCCGTGCCGCCTTTTTCCTAATTCGCTCTTCACCAAAGCTAGGTTTGTCACCTGCTATTTGGGCACCCATCCTTTCAGGCGAGCGCCTTTTTCAACAGATCATTGACCACTTTCGGATTGGCCTTGCCCTGCATCGCCTTCATGGTTTGACCCACAAAGAAACCGAACAAAGCTTCTTTGCCCGCCTTATATTGATCAACCTTATCGCCATTGGCCGCCAGCACCTTGGCGATTTCGGCTTCAATCGCGCCGGTATCGCTATTTTGCTTCAGACCCTTTTCGTCCACGATCTTGGCTGCGCCCTCGCCTGTTTCCAGCATAATCTCAAAGACTTGCTTCGCGATACTGCCAGAAATTGTACCATCAGCGACCAGACTGAGCAATTCCGCTGCTTGGTCGGTCGAGATGGGGCTATCGGCAATCGAGCGGCCCAAACGGTTGAGCGCGCCGAACAATTCGCTGGAAACCCAATTGGCCGCTGCCGCTGGGGCCACGCCCTTTTCCAACAAGGCATCAAACCAGCGGGCATTTTCCACCTCAGCCGTCAGCACATCAGCATTATAGGCCGAAACGCCAAGGCCGATATAGCGTGCCCGCTTCGCATCCGGCAGCTCCGGCAAGCTGTCGCGGCAGGCCGCAATAAAGGCTTCATCCAAAATCAGCGGCAACAGATCGGGGTCCGGGAAATAGCGATAATCATGCGCATCTTCCTTGCTCCGCATCGTCCGCGTGGTGCCATTATCGGGATTGAACAGGCGCGTTTCCTGCACCACCGTGCCGCCAGATTCCAGCTCCTCAACCTGACGTTTCGCTTCATGTTCAATGGCTTGCATCACGAAGCGAACGCTGTTCACATTTTTCGTTTCTGTGCGAGTGCCCAGTGGATCGCCCGGCTTGCGGACAGAAACATTGACGTCGGCTCGCATCGAGCCTTCTTCCATATTGCCATCGCATGAGCCAACATAGCGCAGGATCGCTCGCAGCTTGCGCAAATAAGCGCCAGCCTCGGCGGGCGACGCCATATCGGGCTTTGAGACAATCTCCATCAGCGCCACGCCGCTGCGGTTCAAATCCACATAGCTCATCGTCGGATGCTGATCATGCATCAGCTTGCCGGCATCCTGTTCCACATGGATCCGCTCTACACCGATAACCTTATCGGCAGCGATACCAGCCTTCTCATCCGCTTCGATCTTTAGCGAACCTTCACCCACAAGTGGATGATAAAGCTGGGAAATCTGATACCCTTGCGGCAGATCGGCATAGAAATAATTTTTGCGGTCAAAGCGCGACCAGCTGTTGATCTGGGCATCAATCGCCATGCCGGTGCGCACCGCTTGCCGGATGCACTCCATATTGGGCACAGGCAGCATCCCCGGCATCGCCGCATCAATCAGGCTGACCTGCGTATTCGGTTCCGCACCGAACGCCGTGGCAGCGCCGGAAAAAAGCTTGGCATTTGACGAGACTTGCGCGTGGACTTCCAGGCCGATCACGACCTCCCACTCACCTGTTTCGCCCTGAATTCGATAGCTAGTCTCAGTCATTTTTATGCTTTCAAATAAGCTGCGGTCGCCAGCATTTCGTCTTTCAACATCTGCCCGTCCGCGCCGTCGAAATCGGCCTTTTCGCAAATATTGATGATCACCTCGGCATAGTCGCGATATTTGCGCAATTCATAAGCCGCCGCCATTTTTGCCGAAAGGCTTCCGTCCTGGCTGCCCAAATGGTCCATGATCTGAAAAAACCTTTGATATTCCTCATGCTGCGTTTCGCGTCTGCGAGCCAATGTATAAAATACCGCAGACCATGCCAACGCAGCCAGAGGAATCACCACGCCGGCCCATGCAATCCATTCAGCCGCCGTGATGAGGTTCATTCTTACCACCATTTCGCCGGTTGCGCGTGGAAGCCCAATCGTTGCTCCAACGCCAGACCGGCATTTAAAACAGCTTGCTCATCAAAGGCTTTGCCGATGATCTGCAAGCTAAGTGGCAAGCCCTTCTGATCAAGGGCAGCAGGCACCGCCATCGCTGGCAAGCCCGCAAGGCTGGCTGGCACGGCCAAAGCATCGTTCAGATACATTTCCAGCGGATCCGCCTGCATTTCGCCCAGCGCAAAGGCGGATGATGGCGTGGTCGGCGTCAGGATCAGGTCGCATTGCTCGAAAGCCTTGGCGAAATCCTGTGCAATCAGCGTGCGAACCTTCTGTGCCTGCGTGAAATAGGCATCATAAAAACCAGCCGACAGCACATAGGTGCCGATCATGATCCGGCGCTTCACTTCCGGTCCAAAGCCAGCGGCCCGGGTCGCGGCATACATATCCTGCAAGCCTGCACCATCCGGCAAATCACGCAGACCATAGCGCACACCATCATAGCGGGCGAGGTTGGATGATGCCTCGGCTGGGGCAATGATATAATAAGCAGCGAGCGCATATTTTGTATGCGGCAGGCTGATATTCACCAGCTCAGCGCCCGCATCTTGCAACATCGCCATGCCCTGTTCCCACAGAGCGTCAATCGCCGGATCCAGGCCTTCGACGCGATATTCTTTGGGAATACCAACGCGCTTGCCCTTCAAATCACTGGATAGAGCGGCTTCCCAATTGGGCACGGGCAGATTGAGGCTGGTCGCATCCTTGGGATCAAATCCCGCCATATTTTCCAGCAATATGGCACAATCCTTGACGCTGCGCGCCATCGGCCCGGCCTGATCCAGCGACGAAGCAAAGGCGACCACGCCCCAGCGCGAGCAGCGACCATAGGTCGGCTTAATGCCTGCAATGCCGTTAAAGGCCGCTGGCTGGCGGATCGAACCGCCGGTATCGGTGCCGGTTGCTGCGGGGCAAAGCCGCGCTGCCACGGCTGCGCCCGATCCGCCCGACGAACCACCCGGCGTAATCCCCGCATCGCTGCCCTCGCGCCGCCATGGCGAAATTACGTTGCCGAAATAGCTGGTTTCGTTGGACGATCCCATAGCGAACTGATCCAGATTCAGCTTGCCGAGCAGGCCCGCGCCCGCATCCCACAGCTTTTGGCTGACAGTGGATTCATAAGGCGGAACAAAGCCTTCCAGCATTTTGCTGGCGGCGGATGTCTGCACGCCCTTGGTCGCGAACAAATCCTTCATGCCCATCGGCACGCCCGACAGCGGCTTCAGCGTGCCCGCGCTGCGGTCGGCATCGGCCTGCTTCGCCGCCGCCAATGCCAGTTCCGGCGTTTCGCTGATGAAAGCATTCAGCTTCGACGCCGCAGCAATATTGGCGTTAAATGCCTCTGCCACTTCAACAGCGGAAAAATCACCATTGCGGTGCCCATCGCGCAGTTCGGCGACAGTCAAATTCGTAAGTTCGGTCATTATTCGATTACCTTCGGCACACCGAAAAAGCCGTGCTGCGGCTCAGGCGCATTGGCCAATATATCATCACGGCGATTGCCACCGGTCAGCGGATCATCATTCACCACATCATCGCGCAAGCGCAATTCATTGGGAATCACCGCCGTCATCGGCTCCACACCCGTCACATCCACTTCGGTCAATTGGTTCACCCAACCAATAATGGTGTTCAATTCCTGTTCCATCGCTGCCGCTTCTTCATCGCTGATTGCGATGCGCGAAAGCGATGCTATTTTTTTCACGCTTGCCTGATCGATTGCCATTTGGTCCTGCCTTTGCGGGAGATAGCGTGCCAGCTAGCATTCTGACAGGCGCGCTTCAACCTTCGATGCAAGCGGGGCCACGCTGATCGCCCCAAATTTTATCCATCTCTATCAGTTCAGCCAATCCTGCGCCATATCGCCCACAATCAAACGGCGGCGCTCCTTTGTTTCCAAAACCACATCGGCTGTTTTCAGATCCGGAATCATGCGTGCTGATGGATAAAAGGGCGGGTTTTTCCATTTTCCGTCGGCCGATTTCATCAATTCCGTCTGATCGGGATAATGATTTGGCCGCCGCTGGGAAATCAAAATGATATGCTGCGGCCCCATCACATAAACCACACACATATAGGCCGATTGGCACTGGCCTTCCTGAAGGATTGTGCGCGCATCCTGCGGCAAGCTGGCGCCATCCGGCATCACCCGCAAGCGCTGCTCTATCGGCACCGCGATCGCCGCCTGAATATCCGCGCTGGCGCCCCAACTGTCTTTGGATGCCAGCGCTGTTTTGGCCAATTTGGTCCATTCTTGATGGCCCGATGCCGCCAATCCCTCCAGCGACCGTCGGCCCGCCGGCCCATATTGAAAAGCCATCGCACGCCAATCAAAATCTTCTGCACTGACCCGGCCACTCTTCAACCGCGCGACTTGATCATGCGCCGAGATCGCACCAAAATCCGCAATCGGCAGCGCCAGCAAGGCCGCCAACACCATCACCCCAATCGCCAATTTCTGTTGCAAAGGCCGCAATATTTCCGCAAAACCATCCGCTCTTGCTGCGCGCGCCCGATAGCCCTGCAGCGCAGCCCAGCAGCCCGCCAGACCATAGGATAGGGCCACCACCACTGCGATTGCGCCCCACAAGCGCTCCGGCGTCCAGCCATATTGGCCAACGCGCAGGGCCATGGCCGACGCCGCAATCGCGCTCATCGGCAGCACCGCCACGGTCAGCACCACCGCGCCCATATGCAGCAGTCGATTGCCGGATCGCTCAGCCAGCCGGTTGCCCAACACAGCATTGGCCAGCAGCACAGAAGCCGCCGCCGTTAACAGCAGCAATATGCTCGCGGAAAAGCCCGATTCCCACAAGGGCGCCAGCCCGGTGCCGATCAGCGAAATCAGAAAAAGCGCCACCGCCACGGCCAACACCGGCACCAAGATCGACAGCACCACCATCACCAATCGCTGCATCACCGAAACCAGCCGGTCGCGCTCGCGCAGCAAACCAACCGCGCCGCCAAAGGATGCCCCTGCGAGCATCCATCGGAACCAGCTTTCCTCCAGCAAATCGCTGATCACATCAATGTCGATCAAGCCAAACATGCCGCCGATCAACAGCATCAACAGCAGGCTGATGCCCGAAAAAATCAACGCCGCAGCGCCAATGACGGCATCCGTCCACGCATGATCATGCAACCGCGCATAGGGCAATTGCCACAAACGCCATTGGCGGCCGTTCGCGGCCACATCGCGCCGGGTTTGGAAAAATGGCGTTGCGATCAGCACCGCCAAAATGCCCGACAATAACGGCCATCCCCATAGGTCGCCGCTGCTGGCATAATGCGCCATTCGCCATGCGATCAGCCCGATGACGAGGCCCCAAAAAGCAGAAAACAGCGCCGCCCACTGCCAGCGCCGGCGCTCCACGCCCAGCACAAAGCTCAGGCTGCTTACCGCCACCAATGCCGCCAAGCCAAAATTCAAAGATGGAGAGGATGCGCCGCGCTGATCTTGCGTGAACAGGTGAAACAACAGACCCGCCACGGTGCAAATCCCGGCCATCAACCAAGGGCGAAGCGTCCATGGCTCATCCGCGCCATCGATCCGGGCGGATATTATGCCTGGGGCCTCTCCCTGTGAAGAAACCGGCGCAGAATCGAGGCGAACATCAGGATCTTGGCTGCTCATATTCCTGTCATCAAACATTTCTCTATGCCCGATCAAGCCCCAATATCGCCGCCGCCATGGCGCGCCCTGCCATCGCCCCGCCGACAAAGCCGCCCGCCCTCACTCGCAGTCTCTCGACTTTGCGCACTCTCCCCGTCTAGAGAGCGGAAACCGCCTTGCAGTTGGAGCGCCCCTTGGCCCGCAAATTCCTTTATCTGATCGCCGCGATTATCTTCCTGATCCTGGGTGCGGCTATCGCTTATCAGCTGTTCCCTGCTTGGATTGCCCGCACCGCCTTTGTGCCCAGCGCAGATTATGTCGCGCCCCCGGCACCCAAGCCCAATGCCTATGACAATGCGATCATGTGGCTAGCGCGGCCCGGTATGGCTGATAATCCAGCCGATTGGCGGCCCATCCCCGCCGAAGCAGAAGGCGATGCCGCAGACGCCGCCGCGCCCGATCATGGCACCAGCGCCGCGGCATCCGATGCCGCCACCACAAGCGCAGCCAACGCCGCTGGCCTATCGACCACAGCCATCGCATCCACCCCCATTACTGCCGAACCAGAAAAGCGCGCTATCGGGCCTGCCGCGATTTTCTTTGTCCATCCAACCAGCTATTATAGCCGATCCAATTGGAATGCGCCGCTGGCCGATCGGGATGCCGATCACCGCGCCAATTTGTTCGTACGCGGCATGGCCAGCGCCTTTGCTGATGCAGGCGAACTGTGGGCGCCGCGCTATCGTCAAGCCACTTTGGGCGCTTTCCTTGCGACGGATCGTATCAACGCCAATAAAGCCATCGCCGCAGCCTATTTGGATATTGAACAGGCCTTTGATGCTTTTCTCGCCAATGTCGATCCCCATAAGCCGATCATTTTGGCGGGCCATAGTCAGGGCGCGCTGCATCTGACCAATTTGCTGCACAAGCGCATTGCTGGCACCCCGCTCGCCAAACGGATCGTTGCCGCCTATATTATCGGCTGGCCGATCAGCCTGACCCATGATCTTGCGCAACTGGGCCTGCCTGCCTGCCAGACGCCCGAAGAAAAAGGCTGTATCATCAGCTATCTCACTTTTGCGGAACCAGCGGATCCCGCCATGGTGATCGAAGCTTATGACAGCAGCATCGGCTTTGATGGTCAGCCACGTCAGGGGTCTGCCATGCTATGCAGCAATCCGATCACCGGCACTCCCAACACCAGCGCCGCTGCCGATCAAAATATCGGCACGCTCAAGCCCAGTCAGGATTTTCGTTCCGGCCAGCTTTTTGTCGGCGCCATTGGTGCCCGCTGCGATGGGGATCGCGGCTTGTTGATGGTCGGTGAAGCCAATGTGGTGAAAAATTATGTTGTCGCGGGCTATGTGCTGCCGGGCAATAATTATCATGTTTATGATATGACGATGTTTTGGTCGAATTTGCGGGCGGACAATCTGCGCCGCCTCGAAACCTTCATGAAAAACGCTCCGTCAAAATCCAGCAAAGCGCGCCCGATGCGCAAGGCGACCGCACAATGATCACCTCCTCGGCCATGGAATTTCGCGATGCCCTGCCCGATGCGGGCCGCCTCGCCGCGCTGGATGTGGGCACCAAAACCATCGGGATCGCCTTTTGCGATGCAGGCTGGTCCTTCGCCACGCCGGATAAAACAATCATCCGCAAAAAATTCACCGTCGATCTGGCCATTTTGCGTGAACGGATCGCCCAGGAACAGATTATCGGTCTGGTCATCGGTTTGCCGCTGAATATGGATGGCAGCGACAGCAGCCGCACCCAAAGCACCCGCACTTTTGCGAAAAACTGCGAAACTCTGGGGCTGCCGATTTTAATGTGGGACGAGCGCTGGTCCACCGCCGCGGTCGAGCGCGCAATGATTGCCGCCGATGTCAGCCGCGCCAAGCGGGCCGAGCGGGTCGATAGCGCCGCCGCCGCCTTCATTCTTCAGGGCGCGATAGACGCCCTTGTTCGGATCTGATTTTTTATGAGCAACAATATCATTCTGATCTGGATTGGTGCCTTCAGCGCCGCCGCTTTCTTTGCCATGTGGCTCGATAAGCAGCGCGCCTTGGCCGATAAAAGCCGCCTTTCCGAACGGGGCCTGTTGCGCATCATGGCGCTGGGCGGGGCCTTGGGCGGGCTCGCCGCATCCCGCATCTTTCGGCACAAAAGCCGCAAACAACCGTTTCTGGGCACCATGTGGTTCTTGGCCATTTTGCAAATCGGCGCACTGATCTGGTGGTTTTTCATCGCCGACCCGCTTCCCGATCCAACCCATTCGGCAACACTTGCAGGCGCCCTTCTGACAGCCTAAAGGCATGGCTTTAATGACAAGCAATAATCTTCGATCCGCTAGCGACTATCCGCCGGGCGGCGATGCCTTTCCGCATCGCCATCTGATCGGCATCGCTCAACTGACCCCATGGGAAATTTCCTATGTGTTGGATGCCGCCGAACATTGGGTGGAAATGAACCGCTCCGGCGCTGCCAAACATGATGATGCGCTGGCGGGGCTGACGATCATCAACGCCTTTTTTGAAAACAGCACGCGCACGCTGCTGAGCTTTGAAATTGCAGGCAAGCGGCTGGGCGCCGATGTGGTGAATATGCATGCCGCGCAAAGCAGCGTGAAAAAGGGCGAAACGCTGATCGATACGGCGATGACGCTAAACGCCATGCGGGCCGATGCCATTGTCATTCGCCACGCCAGCAGCGGCGCGGTGCAATTGATTGCGGACAAGGTCGATTGCCCGGTGCTGAATGCTGGCGATGGCCGCCACGAACATCCCACGCAGGCGCTGCTAGACGCCCTCACCATTCGCCGCCGCAAAGGCCGGGTCGAAGGGTTAACCATCGCCATTTGCGGCGATGTGCTGCACAGCCGCGTGGCGCGTTCCAATATTTTGGCGCTGACCTTGCTGGGCAATGAGGTGCGCATTGTCGGCCCCGCCACCTTGCTGCCGCCCGCGCTGGACCGGATGCATGTGGCCCGCTTCACCGATATGGACGAAGGCATAAAGGGCGCCGATGTGGTGATGATGCTGCGCTTGCAAAATGAGCGGATGGACGGTGCCTATCTGCCGTCTGCGCGCGAATATCACGCGCTTTACGGCCTCACGCCAAAGCGGCTGGAATTGGCCAAGGAAGATGCCATCGTCATGCACCCCGGCCCGATGAACCGCGGCGTGGAAATCGACAGTATCGTTGCGGATGATCCTCATCGCGCGGTGATCACCGAACAGGTGGAGATGGGCGTCGCCGTTCGCATGGCCTGCCTCGACATTCTCACACGCCGGAAACGCAAGGTCGCGGGATGGAACTGAAACCCCTTCATATCACCGGCGCCCGCCTGATCGGCGGCGACACGGGCAGCATCAGCATTGCTCAAGGCCGCATCAGCGCCATCAACAGCCCAGCGCCCGACGATGCTGAAGTCATCGACGCGCGCGGCCAGTGGCTGGCCCCCGGCATTATTGATCTGGGCGTTTTCGCCACCGATAAGCCTGCCTTTCACTTTGGCGGTATCACCCGCGCCGCACTGATGCCCGATGGCGGCCCGCTGGATCATGCCGCCTTGGTCGAACATGCCGCCAAGGGTGGAAAACCCGATCTGTGGGTGCATCCCATCGCCGCCGCCACCAAAGGCTTGCAAGGCGCAGAAATGGCGGAAATCGGCCTGATGCAGCGTGCGGGCGCGCGCGCCGTCGCCACCGGCCGCCGCCGCATCGCCGACAGCGGCGTGATGCGCCGCTTGCTCGTCTATGCAGGCAGTCTGGGCCTGACCACCATCGCCCATGCCGAAGATGAAGGCATCACCGCCGGCAGCGTCGCCACCGATGGCGAAATGGCCACCCGTTTGGGATTGTCTTCCGCCCCCGCCATCGCCGAAGCCATGGCCATCTCTCGCGATCTGCTGCTGGTCGAGGATATTGGCGCGCCGCTTCATTTCCGTCAGGTCACCACCAAGCGCGGATTCGATCTGATACGCGACGCGAAGGCGCGCGGCCTGCCCGTCACCTGCGGTATCACGCCCGCCCATCTTTTCCTCTCTGATACGGCGATTGGCGGTTTTCGTTCTTTTGCGCGTCTCTCGCCGCCGCTGCGCAGCGAAGAGGATCGCGCCGCCTGCCTTGAGGCGCTGCGCGATGGCACTATCGACATCCTATCCTCCGGCCATGATCCGCGCGGCCCCGAAGATAAGCGCTTGCCCTTTGCCGAAGCCCAGCCCGGCATGGCCGGTGCCGAAACCCTGTTGGCACTAGGCCTGCAATTGGTGCGCGATGATTATATCAGCGCAGCCCGCCTATTTGATTTGCTGGGCCGCAATCCCGCCCGCCTGCTGGGGATAGAAGCGGGGGCACTGGAAATAGGGTTGGAAGCGGATCTGATCCTGATTGATGAAGGCACGCCATGGCAGGTGGACGCCAAGAAAATGGCGACATGGGCTGGCAACACAGCTTTTGACGGTATGCCCGTGCAAGGACGCGCTACCGCTATGTGGAAAGGCGGCATCCGCATTCGCTAAGCTGTTTCTTCCTCAGCTTGCGAAAACGAACACCGCCTTTCCTTTTCATCGAAACAGAATTTTGCCCTTGCTGCTGCGCCAACGCACGTCATGGTGCGCAAAAGGGGGATGATCATATGGGTTCGGTCTTGCGCCATTCAGGCTTCTGGTTTGCCGCTTGCGGGTTCATCACCATCCCCATAGCGCCAGCGACAGCCTTGACACCGCAAGCCGCTCAAGCTGCGGGGCCAGTGCAAGGCGGCGTCGATGCTTGGGAAACAGGCGATTATGCCGCCGCCGTGCGCTTATGGTTGCCAGCAGCTGAAGGCGGCAATGGCGATGCCCAATTTAATCTGGGCCAAGCCTATAAGCTGGGCCGCGGCGTGCCGGTCGATTTCGCAACCGCGCAATATTGGTTTCGCCGCGCAGCCGCGCAGGGCCATCTGCAAGCAGAAGACAATCTGGCGATCCTCTTATTTACCACCGGCCAACGCGAAGCGGCCATGCCGCTGATCCATCGTTCAGCAGCGCGCGGTGATGCACGGGCCATGTTGTTGCTGGGCACAGTGCTTTTCAACGGCGACCTTGCCCCGCGCGATTTGCCACGCGCCTATGCTTTGGTTCGGCGCGCCAGTGATGCGGGCCTTGGCCTTGCCAAAGATCGGCTCGTTGAATTGGATCGGCTGATCCCGGCCGATCAACGCCAAAAAGGGCTGGCCTTGCTCCCCGAACTGCAACGGGCAGAACATGCCGCCCGCCTCGCGCCCGCTCAGCCCATCGTCATGGCAAATGGCGCGCTGCCTGCCATTGCAGCGCCCACCAGCACGCCAGCCGAACCCGAAAATCCGCCGCAAACGCCTATGATCAACCTGCCTCCGTCGCGCTTGTCTGCCGATCTGGAAGCCGCCGCCCAACCGGATCAGGCTATCCCCGCTGCGGTCCCCACCCCGCGCCCGACACCGGGCGTCACCTTTGCGTTGCCGCCGGAAACGCTGCCGCCAACACCACCGGCAGTGACCGTTCCCGCCCCCACCCACATTCCAGTCAGCGCAGCAGCGCCCGCGCCCGCTGCGCCTGTGATTGATGCCGTAACCACTCCCGCGCCGCTATTGCCCGGCGCCTCCACCACCATTGAGCCTGCGCCAGACCCAGTTGCCCCAAAGGCGGCAACTCAGATTGAGGCTGAAACTGAAACTGAAACTAAAACTGAAGCCGAAGCCGAAGCCAGATCACCAGTCGCGCCTCCCCTCTCAACCACGCCCGAAGCGCCGCCAGTCCCAGCCACTCAACCCCCAGTCGTGCTCCCTAGCCCCATCCCCTCCAACGCAGCCGCGCCTAGCACAACCATCACAGCGCCCAGCCGATGGCATGCCCAATTGGGCGCTTTCAGCATCGCTGAAAATGCGAATAAATTATGGTTCAGCCTATCCGCCCGCCATGCCGAGTTACAGGGCCGTGCGCCAATTTTCCTTCGCACCGGACGGCTCACGCGGCTGTTGATTGGCGGATTTGAATCGCAACAACAGGCGGCCAGCCTTTGCGCTTCTTTGCGCGGCAAAGGCCAGCCCTGCATTTTGGTTCGCGAATAATCTGCGCCGAGTTCCCCCCTCAACGGCCCGCTCGCTGATCGGCCGCGTCAGGCTGGCCGATCAGCCATAAGTCCATTCGCGGCGGGGATAGCCTTGCGCCCATAGCAGCGCCGTCAAATCATGGTGGCGGATGACCATATCGGCCGCCTCTGCACAGGCTGGATGCGGGTGATAACCGGCGCCAAGCCCAGCCGCCGCAATCATCTCTATATCATTGGCGCCATCGCCCACCGCCAGCGTATCGCCAAGTTTAATGCCCTGCTCCGCCGCTTCGGATTTCAGCCGTGCCAGCTTGGCTGCCGAATCGACAATCGGCTCCAGCACTTTTCCAGTCAGCTTGCCATCCTGAATTTCCAACGCATTGGCAAACACCCGATCAAAACCAATGGATTCGCCCACCGGCCCGGCAAAGGGCATGAATCCGCCAGAAATCAGCACGGAATGCGCGCCATGCGCCTTCATCGTCTGCACCAAGGTGCGCGCACCCGGCGACAATTGCACCCGCTGGCGGCGGCATTCCGCCAGCAGTTGTTCATCCATGCCTTTCAGCAGGCTCACCCGCTGGTCCAGTGCCTCGCGAAAATCAATCTCACCGCGCATCGCGCTTTCCGTGATCGCTGCAATCTGGGGCTTCAAACCCGCATAATCTGCCAGTTCATCAATGCATTCCACTGTAATCATGGTGGAATCCATATCCGCAATGATCATCTTTTTTTGGCGATCCGATTCGGGCTGCACCACAATATCCAGCTGGCCATGATCCAGACCAGCCAGCACCTCACGCGCGCTTGCCAGCCCGCCTTCAAAGAAAATATCCGCGGCATCGCCTTCATCCAGCCAATGCTGGGCCGTCACTTTATGATCCGATGTATGTAATCGGTCAAAAGCTTCGCGAACCACCTCGTCCGTCAGCTTTCCTGATGCTATCAGCGTTGCGACGAACATGGCATATTCTCCTTTAAATTCCGCCCGCAGGCCAATTCTTGCACTTATTGCTGGCCCAACAGCCAGCGGCAAGAGTGCATGTGCAATCGCGCTAGCGAATCTTTTGGACCAGGCTTTGGTGGTCAACGCCGATGCCAGTCAGGTCTATAGCGATCTCAGCATTCTTTCGGCCCGGCCATCGCGCGAGGAAATGGGCGATGTGCCGCATCGGCTGTTCGGCACAATAGACGGTGCCCAGCCCTATAATGCTGCCCATTGGGCCGAAGACGCCAAGCGCATCCTTGCCCGCGCTTGGGAAGATGAACAGACGCCAATCTTGGTTGGCGGCACCGGTCTTTATATCAACACTTTGCTACATGGCATTGCCCCCGTGCCCGATATTGACCCTGATATCCGGGCCGAAGTCAGGGCGATGGACCCAGCCGATGCTTATGCCCTGCTGGAAAAATTGGATCCGCAATCCGCTGCCCGTCTGCATCCCGCCGACCGCACCCGTATCGCCCGCGCGCTTGAAGTGGTGCGCTCCACCGGCCGCACCATCGGCGATTGGCAACAGCAGCGTGAAGGCGGCATTGGCGATCAAATCGATACTGCTCCGCTGATCCTGTTGCCGCCCCGCGACTGGCTGCGGGATCGCTGTGATCTGCGGCTGGATAGGATGTTCAGCGAAGGCGGGATCGAGGAAGTGGCGCGCCTGCGCGAGCGCCAGCTATCGCCCGATCTGCCTGTGATGCGAGCCATCGGCGTGCCGCAAGTCATGGCCTATCTCAATGGCCAGATCAGCCGCGACGAGGCCTTAACGCAGGCGAAGGCCGCCACCCGCCAATATGCCAAACGGCAATATACATGGTTCCGCCATCAGCCACCCCCGGATTGGCTGCGCGATGAAAGGCCATTAAACGCCAAAACTATCGGTGAATTAGTAATAATATTACAAGAATATTTATTGACAAGATAGATTAATGCTCATACTTCAGCCCCGCTGCAGCGCACAAAGATATTGCTGCAACCCTTATGATAATGCTCTATGAGCGCGGACAGATTTTGAAGGAGCGCAAATCGTGACGGAAATGAGTGGTGCCGACATGGTGGTTCAGGCGCTGGTCGACCTAGGCGTTGATACAGTGTTCGGCTATCCGGGCGGCGCGGTGCTACCGATTTATGATGCGCTGTTTAATCATCCGTCGATCCAGCATGTGCTGGTGCGCCATGAACAGGCCGCGACCCATGCTGCAGAGGGCTATGCACGCTCCACCGGCAAGCCCGGCGTGGTGCTGGTCACCTCTGGCCCTGGCGCCACCAACACCGTTACCGGTCTGACCGATGCGCTGCTGGATAGCATTCCCATGATCGTGCTCACGGGCCAAGTCCCCACACCCCTGATCGGCACCGATGCCTTTCAGGAATGCGACACCGTGGGCATCACGCGCCACTGCACCAAGCATAATTATCTCGTCATGTCGCCAGAGCGGCTTGGCCCGATCATGCATGAGGCTTTTTATATCGCCACCCATGGCCGCCCCGGCCCGGTCGTGATCGATATTCCAAAGAATGTGCAGGTTGCCACTGCAATTTATCAAAGCCCGGCGGCGGTGAATCACATCAGCTATCGCCCACAGGTTGAACCGGAAGCGGATAGCATTGCAGCGGCTATCGCGATGATCGCAGCGGCAGAGCGGCCCATTTTCTATACCGGCGGCGGCGTGATCAACGCTGGCCCTGCGGCCAGCGCATCGCTGCGCGAATTGGTAGAGCTAACCGGCGCGCCGATCACCTCCACCCTGATGGGCCTTGGCGCCTTCCCCTCCACCCATGAAAAATGGCTGGGGATGCTGGGGATGCACGGCACCTATGAATCCAATATGGCGATGAACCGCGCCGATTTGATCATTGCCGTTGGCGCCCGTTTCGATGACCGAGTGACCGGCCGTCTGGATGCCTTCGCGCCGCACAGCAAGAAAATCCACATCGATATTGATCGCAGCTCGATCAACAAGATTGTGCCCGCCGATGTCGCCATTGTTGGCGATGCTGGCCGTGCCTTGGATGCGCTGATTGCCGAATGGAAAGCGCAAAAGCTGCAACCGCGCGATATGGGCGAATGGATGCGCCGCATTGATGGCTGGCGCGCCGCGCGCTGCTTGGATTTTCCTGAAAGCACCGAGGAAAATGCCGAAATCATGCCCCAGCGCGCGATCCGCTCGCTCTATGATGCCACCCGTGGCCGTGATCCCATCGTCACAACAGAGGTGGGCCAGCATCAAATGTGGGCGGCGCAGCATTTCGGTTTTGATGAACCCAATCGCTGGCTGACCTCTGGCGGCCTCGGCACCATGGGCTATGGCTTTCCCGCCGCTGTTGGCGCGCAAATCGCCAATCCGGATCGGTTGGTCATCTGCATCGCGGGCGAAGCCAGCATTCAGATGAACATTCAGGAAATGAGCACGGTCAGCCAATATCGCCTGCCGGTGAAATTGTTCATTCTCAACAATGAATGGATGGGCATGGTGCGCCAGTGGCAAGAGCTCACCTATGAAAGCCGCTATTCCAACAGCTATTCCGACAGTCTTCCAGATTTTGTGAAGCTCGCCGAAGCCTATGGGTGGACGGGGATGCGTCTGGATCGTCTGGATCAGTTGGAGGATGGTATTCAAACCATGCTGAACACGCCGGGTCCGGTGATCGTGGATTGCCGCGTCGCCAAATTGGCCAATTGCTTCCCCATGATCCCATCGGGCGCCGCACATACTGAGATGATTTTGCAGAATAGCGAAGTCAGCGGCACCATGGACGATGAAGCCAAGGCACTGGTATAATCAAATGAAAATACAGCAAGATATTGCCGAGCGCCATGTGCTCGCCATCACCGTTACCAATGAAGCAGGCGTGCTGGCCAAAATCACCGGCCTGTTCACCGCGCGTGGCTATAATATCGAAAGCCTGACGGTGGCCGATATCAGCAGCGATCACGCCGTTTCACGGATCACCGTGGTCACGCAGGCCTCCGCCGCGATGATCGATCAGATTATCGCTCTGCTGGATCGGCTTGTTCCGGTTCATCGGGTGGTCGATCTCGCCGATCAAGGCCCGCATGTGGAACGGGAAATTGCGCTCGTGAAAGTGGCCGGCACCGGCGACAAACGGATCGAAGCGCTGCGCCTCGCTGATGTGTTTCGCGCCAAGGTGGTGGACACCACATTGGAAAGCTTTGTCTTTGAAATCACGGGCAACAGCGACAAGGTCGATCGTTTTATCGCCTTAATGCGCGAATGTGGTTTGGTCGAAGTGGGCCGCACAGGCGTCGTGGCCATTGCTCGCGGGCCAAAGCCTCTGTAACAGCCCTTTCGGTCAATCAGGATTCACCTATCGTCACGGCCAATCATCAGGCCGCCCAATATCGATTTTTCGATATGACATTATTGGAAATGGGGAAATTGAAAATGCAGGTATATTACGATCGCGATACCGATCAGGAACTGATCAAGGGCAAAAAGGTCGCCGTCCTTGGCTATGGCAGCCAGGGCCACGCCCATGCTCAGAATCTGCGCGACAGCGGCGTCAAGGAAGTCGCCATCGCGCTGCGCGAAGGTTCGGCAACCGCGAAAAAGGCTGAAGAAGCAGGCTTCAAAGTTCTTTCAAACAAAGAAGCTGCGGCTTGGGCCGATCTGATCATGATTGCGGCACCTGATGAAACACAGGCCAAAATCTATTATCAGGACCTGGAAGCCAATCTGAAGCCCGGCTCGGCGCTGGCTTTCGCTCATGGTCTCAACATCCATTTCGGCCTGATCGAAGCACGCAAGGATATTGACGTGTTCATGGTCGCCCCCAAGGGCCCCGGCCACACGGTGCGCGGTGAATATCTGAAGGGCGGCGGCGTGCCTTGCTTGATCGCTGTGGCGCAGGAAGCCGAAGGCGCAGCCGCTTCGGGCAATGGCTTTGCCAAGGCGCTGGCGCTTTCCTATGCTTCGGCAGTGGGCGGCGGCCGTTCGGGCATCATCGAAACCACCTTTAAGGAAGAGTGTGAAACCGATCTGTTCGGCGAACAGGCCGTGCTGTGCGGTGGTATCACCCACCTGATCCAAGCCGGTTTTGAAACGCTGGTCGAAGCAGGCTATGCGCCAGAAATGGCCTATTTTGAATGCTTGCACGAAACCAAGCTGATCGTGGACCTGCTCTATGAAGGCGGCATCGCCAACATGCGCTATTCGATCTCCAACACCGCGGAATATGGCGATATCAAAACCGGCCCACGCATCATCACTGCCGAAACCAAGGCAGAAATGAAGCGCGTGCTGGAAGATATTCAGGCCGGCCGCTTCGTGAAGGATTTCGTGCTGGATAATATCGCTGGTCAGCCTGAGCTGAAAGCCAGCCGTCTTGCCGCTGCAGCGCACCCGATCGAAAAGACCGGCGCACAGCTGCGTGAAATGATGCCTTGGATCGCCAAGAATAAGCTGGTCGACAAGAGCAAGAACTAAGGCCTTGGGGCGATAGCTTATCCATCGCCTTCAGCCTCATTCCATGCAGACCCGCCATCCTCGGATTGGCGGGTCTGTTTGCATCTGGGCCAGATTCCCGATGCCAATCATCCTCCACGCAGCCAAGGAACGCTCCCCATGCCATCATCGCTCTTTGCAGCGCATCATCATGATCTGGCGGCGCTGGCAGCGGAAAACCGGCTGCGCCGCCTGATTCCACAGGCTGGCGCCGATTTCGCCTCCAATGATTATCTCGCCCTCGCCAACAGCCCGCTGCTGCGCCGGGCGGTGACCGATGCGCTGGAAAGCGGCATCCCGGTCGGCTCTGGCGGATCGCGGCTGCTGCGCGGCAATCACCCTGAGCATGAAGCGCTGGAGGAGGCCGCCGCGCGCCATTATCAATCCGAAGCGGCGCTCTATTTCTCCACCGGCTTTGCCGCCAATGCCGCCTTTTTCGCGACCCTTCCTCAGCGCGGTGATCTGATCCTTTATGATGCCTATATTCACGCCAGCGTCCATGATGGCATGAAAGCATCGCGGGCAGAGCGCCGCGCCGCGCGCCATAATGATGTGGATGATTTTGAAGCGCAGATCCGCGATTGGCGCCATGCGGGCGGCAAAGGCACAATCTGGATCAGCATCGAAAGCCTTTATTCCATGGATGGCGACATCGCACCGCTGGCGGATTTCGCCGCGCTAGCGGATCGCCACGATGCCATTTTGATCGTCGATGAAGCCCATGGATCGGGTGTTTATGGCCCCGGCGGCATCGGCCTGGCCCATGCGCTGGCGGGCCGCCTCAATCTGATCACTTTGCACACCTGCGGCAAGGCGCTGGGCTGTGAAGGCGCGCTCATCTGCGGCCCGCGCATCATATGCGATTTCTTGATCAATCGCGGCCGTCCTTTTATTTTCTCGACCGCGCCTTCCCCGCTGATGGCCTATGCCGTGCGCGCGGCCCTGCATCTGCTGGCCTCCGATCCGCAGCGGCAAAGCCGGTTGCAGGGGCTGGTGGCCCACGCCGAATCCCGCCTAGCCGCGCTGGGTCTGCCCGCCAGCGGATCGCAAATTCTGCCGATCCTCATCGGTGACAATGGCCGGACCATGGCGCTGGCCGCCTCGCTGCAACAGGCAGGATTTGACGTGCGCGGCATCCGCCCGCCGACGGTTCCGCACGGCACCGCGCGGCTCAGGCTTGCCATTACGCTGAATGTCGATGAAAAGAAAATCAACGCGGTAACGGATCATCTTGCCGCAGCGATGGAGGATCTATGATCAAACGTTTCGTCGTCACCGGCACCGATACCGGCATTGGCAAGACCGTTTTTTCCGCCGCTCTGGCAGGTGCATTGGGCGTCCCTTATTGGAAACCCATTCAGTCTGGCTTGAAAGAAGAAACCGATAGTGAAGCGATTTCTCGCCTGTGCAGCGTCAAGGTTCATCCCGAAGCCTATCGCCTGAAAACACCCGCTTCGCCCCACTTGTCTGCCGAAAATGATGGGGTAGAGATCGACCATTCCCAATTGGTTCCGCCTGAAGGCGATCTGATTGTTGAGGGGGCTGGCGGTGTTTTGGTGCCAGTGACGCGCGATATTTTATTCGCTGATCTGTTCGCCCGGTGGAAAATCCCCACCATCCTTGTCGCCCGCACCCGTTTGGGCACCATCAACCACAGCCTGCTGAGCATCGAAGCGCTGCGGGCACGTCAGGTGCCCATTCATGGCATCGCTTTCGTTGGTCCCAAAAACCGCGATAATGAAGAAACAATCTGCGCCATATCCGGCGTTCGCCGCCTAGGCCGTTTACCGCGCATCAAAACCATCACCCGCGCCGCGCTAACCGAGGCTTTCCTCGATCATTTCAGCCTCAGCGACTTCGCCTGATAACAACGGATCATCCCATGAGCGCCATTTGGCACCCCTTCACCCAACATGGCCTGAATGAACCCACGCCCAAGATCGAACGCGGCGATGGAGCGCGGCTTTATGCGGCGGATGGACAAAGCTGGATTGATGGCATTTCCAGCTGGTGGGTCACCACCCATGGCCATAACCACCCCCGCATCATGGCGGCCATGCGGGCGCAGACAGAAAAGCTAGATCAGGTCATTTTCGCAGGCTGGACTCACCAGCCAGCCGAAGATTTGGCCGCCGAACTGATCCGCATCACCCCCGCGCCGCTCACCCGCGTCTTCTTCTCGGACAGCGGCTCCACCAGTGTCGAAGTCGCGCTGAAGATGGCGCTCGGCTATTGGCACCATTTGGGCGAAGATCGCAGCCGAATTTTGGTGATGGAGCATAGCTATCATGGCGACACCATCGGCGCCATGTCCGTCGGTGCGCGCGGCGTGTTCAACCGCCCCTATGATCCGCTCTTGTTTGACGTCGGCACCATCCCCTTCCCCCATGCGAGCATGGAACAAATGACGCTGGATGCGCTGGAGGCCGCCTGCGCGCAAAAACCCGCCGCCTTCATTTTGGAACCGCTCATCCTCGGCGCGGGCGGTATGCTCATTTACCCTGCATGGGTCTTGGCCGAAATGCGGGCCATTTGCGCGACCCATGATGTGCTGTTCATCGCCGACGAAGTGATGACGGGTTGGGGCCGCACCGGCACCCGCTTTGCCTGCGATCAAGCGGGCATCATCCCCGATATCATGTGCCTATCCAAAGGCTTAACCGGCGGCGCCATTCCGCTGGCCGTCACCCTATGCAGCGAAGCCATTTTCGCCGCGCACCACAGCACCGACCGCAGCCGAACCTTTTATCACTCCTCCAGCTACACCGCCAATCCCATCGCCTGCGCCGCTGCGGTCGAAAACCTGGCGATCTGGCGCGACGAGCCAGTGTTGCAGCGTATCCAAAGCCTCTCCGATGCTCAGGCCGCCCATCTGACCATGCTCAGCCATCATCCCATGGTGGAAAACCCGCGCCAACTGGGCACGATCGCGGCGCTTGATCTGATCGCGCCCGATAGCGGCTATCTCTCCAACCTCGCACCCCGCCTCATTGCCTATTTCCGCAACAAGGGGGTGTTGCTGCGCCCTCTGGGCAACACGCTTTATGTGATGCCGCCCTATTCGATTTCCTCCGATGATCTGGCCCATATCTGGCAGAGCATCGCCGCAGCCATCGCCGCGCTGGCGGATGGCACACTGCCCTAAGCTCTTAAATCGCCATCCTATTTCTTTTCATTCCACTTTTGTTCATCTTTCATCGCGCATGATGATGCCCAACCCTCTGTCGCGCCAAGGATGTTAGCTGCTTGATGATCGTGCGGATCGCCCTTCCCCTGATGCTCGTCATCAGCGCTCCGGCGCTCGCCTTTCAATATGGCGGGGCAGAAGATGATGGCGGCAGCCTCGCCCAATCCGCCCAGCCCCAACGCAAAACCTCAATCCTTGTCACTTATGGCGATGATGCATGCCCCGAATCGACGGATGACGAAATCGTTGTTTGTGCCCAGCAACCGGAATCCGAGCGCTACCGCGTTCCCAAAGCGCTGCGCGAGGAAATAAAGGAAGCGCCCGTCATGGGCGGCAGCTGGTCCAACGCGGTGGAAGATTATGATGATATCGCCCGCATTGGCCGCCCCAACAGCTGTTCCGCCGTGGGCAGCTATGGATCCAGCGGCTGCGTGTCAGCAGCCTTGCGGCGATGGCATGCCGAGCGGCGCGAATTACAAAAGCAACCAAATTGACGCGCGGCGCTTGTATCTTCACAATCGCGCCGCTTTTCAAGCAACAGGAGAATGTCATGCGTTTCGCAATTCCAATGGGTGCCCTCGCCCTGGCTCTCGCCGTTCCTGCCGTGGTCGCACAACAGGCGCCCAGCGCCGTTCAACTGCCCGGCAGCAAGGATAAATCGCGGGTCACCGCTGGCACCTATGTCACCGATCCCGGACATACATTGGTGACTTGGGAAGTCGATCATTTCGGCTTCAGCGAATATAGCGGCATTTTTGGCAATATCTCAGGCACGCTCACCATAGATCCGGCCAATCTCGCGGCGGCCAAAGTCGATGTCTCCATTCCCGTTGCTGAAGTCACCACCGCCAGCGCCGGGCTGACCCAGCATCTGCTGCGCGCTGGAAAAGATGGCGCAAAGCCCGATTTCTTTGGCGCGGCCCCAGCGCCAGCACGATTCGTTTCCACCTCTGTGGTGCTGGATGATGATGGCGATGAAGCCAAGATCACCGGCAACCTTACGCTCAACGGCGTCACCCGCCCGATCACGCTGGAAGCCAAATTCTATGGCGCTGGCCTTGATCCGATGAGCAAGAAAGAAACCATTGGTTTCAGCGCCGAAACCGAATTTCGACGCAGCGAATTTGGCATAAACTATGGCATCCCCATGGTCAGCGACAAGGTCGAGCTGGAAATCAACGCCGCCTTCCAAAAACAATAATTTTATCGGATCCTTCGGGGGGTGCCATGGCTCAGGCCCCCCCAATCCACTCCAAGCCCCGGTCATATGCCAAGCCCCCGCTCGGCCATCCCCCATGCATCTGGCATTTTTTTGCCTAGGCCCCTTGTAAAAGCCTGCGCTTTCCCGCAAGACTGCGCCCATGCGTAAGAACGCCCTTCAGCTACTGCGACTTACACGCCCTTGGGCGTGACCCGTGGCTTGCGCGATTCGCGTTGGGCCTGACGTCCAAGGGCCGGATCGAAAATAATACGCACACCATCAGCAGAAGAATTCTACGCCATGACTATGCTTCGTGACCCTTCCGGTAAATATCGCGCATTTCCGCAAGTTCCGCTGACCGATCGTCAGTGGCCATCGCGCACCATCACCAAAGCCCCAATCTGGCTTTCCACCGATTTGCGCGACGGCAATCAAGCGCTGATCGATCCAATGGATGCCGACAAGAAAAGCCGCTTTTTCGATCTGTTGGTGAAATGCGGCCTCAAGGAAATTGAGGTCGGCTTCCCGGCATCCGGCGCTACGGATTTTGACTTTATTCAGGGTCTGGTACGCGGCGGCCACATTCCCGATGATGTCACGGTGCAAGTGCTAACGCAAAGCCGCGCCGATCTGATCCGCACCAGCTTTGACAGTCTGGAAGGCGCCAAAACAGCCATTATCCATCTGTATAATGCCGTCTCTCCCGCATGGCGAAAAATTGTGTTCGGCATGGAAAAATCCGATATCAAACAAATTGCTATCGAAGGCGCCAAGCAATTGCGCGACAATGCCGCGCGCCTGCCCGGCACCGACTGGCGCTTTGAATATAGCCCAGAAACCTTCTCGACCGCTGAATTGGATTTCTCTCTGGAAGTTTGCGAAGCGGTGATGGAGATACTGCAACCCAGCGCAGACAAACCCATAATCCTGAATCTGCCCGCCACAGTAGAGGCCTCGACCGCCAATATTTATGCGGATCAGATCGAATATTTCTGCAAAAACCTGCCTAATCGCGATCATGCGATTGTCTCGCTGCACACCCATAATGATCGCGGCACCGGCGTGGCTGCGGCGGAGTTGGGCATCATGGCGGGCGGTGATCGGGTCGAAGGCTGCCTTTTTGGCAATGGCGAGCGCACCGGCAACACCTGCCTCGTCACCATCGCCCTTAACATGTATACCCAAGGCGTTGATCCGGAACTGGATTTTTCGGATATCGACGAAGTGATCCGCACGGTGGAATATTGCAACAATCTGCCGGTCCACCCGCGCCACCCCTATGGCGGCGAATTGGTCTACACCGCCTTTTCCGGCAGCCATCAGGATGCGATCAAAAAAGGTTTCGCCGCGCGCGAACGCCAAAATGATGATGTGTGGGAAGTTCCCTATCTGCCTATCGATCCGGCCGACATCGGCCGCAGCTATGAAGCCGTCATCCGGGTGAACAGCCAATCGGGTAAAGGCGGCGTCGCTTGGATCTTGGAACAGGATAAGGGCCTAAAACTGCCCAAGCGGATGCAGGCGGGCTTCAGCCATGTCGTGCAGGCGCTGGCCGATGAAACCAGCCGCGAACTGGTGTCCGAAGATATTTGGACAGCCTTTGAAGGCCATTATCTGAATGCAACGGACAAGCGTTTTCAATTGATTGACTGGTCCGAAAATCGCGGCGGTGATGAACGGATCTTCGCTGGCAAGCTCACCATCGATGGTGTCGAACGCACGGTCAGTGGGCGCGGCAATGGTCTGATGTCCAGCGTGATTGCGGCGCTGGCCGACAGCGGCGGCCCGGTCATGGATATTGTCGATTATAGCGAACATGCCATCGGCCATGGCAGCGATGCGCAAGCCGCCGCTTATGTCGAATGTCGCACCAGCGATGGCAAAAGCCTGTTTGGCTGCGGTCTGGATACGGATGTGGCAACAGCCAGTGTCCGCGCGATTCTCAGCGCCGCCAATCTAGCCTGATTCGCCGCACGCGAGATCTCGCGTGACATCGCAACATCATGTCATAAGCCCCGCTGCAAATGTAGCGGGGCTTATCTTTTTTCTATCACCCAATAGCGCCCGCAAAGCCTTGTAAATCAAGCCAGAAATCTTTTCCGGCAAAGCAAAAGTCATGACCTCTGTCATAAATTTGCAATCCCTCCGTCACGCTCCAGTCATTCAGCCCGCCTAGGCGCCCCTTCAGACAGCGGCGCACGCCGCGTCATATCCAAAGGGGCCAATATGATTTCGCATTTCTCTCGCCGCTCACGCATGCTGCTCAGCGGATGTGCTGCCATCGCCGCCATTCTTCCCGCCGCAGCCTATGCTGGCGATGTGGTTGGCACCGTATCGGATGGCAGCAACACCCGCGCCCTTCAGGGTGCCGAAGTTCGCATTTTGGAATTGGACCGCGTGGTGCAAGCCGATCGCGATGGCAGCTTCCGCTTCCCCCATGTTCCCGCTGGCACCTATACGCTGGAGGCCCGCTATCTAGGCGCTGACAAGCGCAGCCAAAGCATCATCGTGCCCGAAAGCGGCAGCGTCAGCGCCAATATGGTGCTGGGCGATGATGGCGCCATCCTCGTAGTCGGTCAGGCCGCCAATCTTTCGTCCAGCCTGTCGCGCCAACGCGCCGCCGACGGCGTCGAAAGCGTGCTGACCCGCGATGCCATCGGCCAATTCCCCGATCAGAATGTCGCTGAATCGATGCGCCGCCTGCCCGGTGTCAACATCCTTGCCGACCAAGGCGAAGGCCGCTTTGTCTCGGTGCGCGGCCTTGATCCGGAACTCAACGCTGCTTCGATCAACGGCACCCGCATCCCAGCCCCCGGTGGTGACACAAGATCGGTCGCGCTGGATGTGGTTGCCGCCGAACTGATCGAATCCATCGAAGTCAAAAAGACGCTGACGCCGGATATGGATGCCGACACATTGGGTGCCAGCATCGAAATCAACACCACCAGCGCCTTTGATCGCAAAAAAGACCTGCTCTCGATTAAGTTGGAAGGCAGCTATAATGATTATGCCGACAGTCTGACCCCCAAGGCCAGCCTCGATTTCTCTACCCGCATCACCGACAATTTCGGCATTGCTGGCGGAATTTCCTATTATCGCCGCAAATTTGAAAGCGACAATATCGAAGGCGCAGATTGGAAAACCGCCGACGACGGCACCGTCTATGCCGAAGAATTGCAATATCGCGATTATGACGTTGAACGCGAACGTCTGGGTGCCACGCTCAGCCTCGATTTCCGCGCCAGCGACAGCACCAAACTTTATGCCCGCGGTCTTTACAGCCAATTTTCGGATCAGGAATATCGCGGCGACGTGATCATGATCATGGACGGCGAACCTTTCGCAGGCAGCACCACCAGCGCAGAATTTTCTACTGCGGATGATCGGATCGAAGTGCGCCGCCGCATGAAGGATCGCTATGAAAAGCAAAAGATCAAATCGCTCACCCTCGGCGGTGAAACCGATAGTGATGCATGGAAACTGAAATATAGCCTCTCCTATGCCGAATCCACCGAAGCCGAAAATGGCTCGGTCGACCCCACCCGCTTCCGCGCCCGCTTCAACGGCGACGGCGATGATGAAATCCGCATCAAATTCGACTATGCCGACATCCGCCGCCCATCCTTCAGCGTCAGCGGCAACAGCGCCCTGTTCAACGATCCCAGCCAATATAAATTTAACGAGCTGGAAAGCACCGATATGGAATTGTCGCGCGACAAGGAATGGACCGCAAAATTCGACGCGGCCCGTGAATTCGCGCTCGATCATGGCACTTTCACTGTGCAAGGCGGCGTGAAATCGCGCTGGCGCAAAAAAAGCTATGATTTTGAAACCACCGTCTACAAAGGCTTCAATGGCAGCTACACCCTCGCCGATGTGCTGGGCGGTCAAACCTATCGCATTCAAGATTTGGGCCCGCTGCCACAACAAGGCGGCACCAGCGATTTCTTCTATGATAATCGCGACAAATTCATTCTCAATCCGTTCGATACATTGGTGAACAGCGCCTCCACCGACTATGCGATTGATGAGGATATATTGGCGGGCTATCTGCTCGGCCGTTATGACAGCGGCGCGCTGCGCGTGATCGGCGGCGTCCGTGTCGAGCATACGAAAAACGACATCAGCGGCAATATCATCAATGCCGAAGATGAAGATAATGTCATCGTCACCCCCACCCATTTCAAGCGCAGCTACACCGATTTTCTGCCCAGCCTTGCCGTGCGTTATGAAGTATCAGACGATGTGTTGCTGCGTTTCGGTGCCTCCAAAAGCTTGGTTCGCCCGAAATTGTCCAGCCTCGCTCCGCGCTTCATCATCGATGAAGATCGCGAAGCCGAATTTGGCAATCCCGACCTGAAACCCTATTCGGCATGGAACCTCGACCTGTCGGCTGAATGGTATTTCGCCAAAAACTCCTCGCTCTCCGCCGGTATTTTCTGGAAATCCGTCAAAGACTTCATCGTCGAGGTAAAGAATGACGAGACTGGTTCTGCTTATGGCGTAAGCTTTGACCGCTCCACGACATGGCAAAATGGCGACACCGCCAAAATCAAAGGCTTGGAACTCAGCTTCGCCCATCAATTCACCAACCTGCCCGCCCCCTTCGACGGCCTGCTGCTGAACGCCAACTATAGCTACACCGACGCGGTGGGCACGGTTTACACCGACGGCGACATCAGCAAACCACGCGACATCAGCCTGCCCTCCTCGTCCAAACATACGTTCAACGTAGCACTGGGCTATGAAAAAGGCCCCTTGTCGCTGCGCGCCGCTGGCACCTACCGCGATAAATATCTCGATGAACTGGGTGCCTCCGCTGAAGAAGACCGTATCGTTGACCAACATTTCCAACTGGACCTGTCGGCAAAATATCGCGTGACCGACAAAGTCCGCCTGTTCGCAGAATGGGTCAATGTCACCGACGCCCCCTATTTCGCCTATCAACAATATGCCGGTGCCAAGCGCTTGTTACAGTATGAAAAATACAGCTGGACCGCCAAATTTGGCGTCTCGGCCAACTTCTGATCAAGGGGATTTTCATCATGACTATGTTCAAAATCGCCTATCTGATCAGTGGCAGCCTGATCGCCGCGGCCAGCCTGCCCGCGCTGGCCCAGCCTATCACCACCGGCTTTGATATTCCGACGCTGACGGAGGATGGCGACCCCATCCCCCGTTCGGTGGGAACGCCCTATGCCGCCACCAGCCGCGCAGACCGCATCGTCCTGACCCCTGGCGCGGACCCAAGCCGCGACATGGCGGTCGCATTTCGCACCAGCACAGCGCAAGCCACCGCAGAAGCGCAAATCGCCATCGCCGTCGATGGCCCAACGCTGGAAGAAAAAGCCCGCACCATCACCGGCACCAGCCTGCCGAATGAAAGCAGCTATGGCCCCGCCACCTATCATCATATCCGCTTCACCGGCCTGATCCCCGATACCGTCTATGCCTATCGCGTGAAAGGCGCTGCGGGATGGAGCGAATGGCTGCAATTCCGCACCGCTGCGGCTGAGGCAAAACCCTTTCGCTTCCTGTATCTGGGCGATATTCAAAACGGCATATTAACCTATGCCAGCCGCGTGATCCGTCAGGCATTCCATGCCAATGGGGATATCCGTCTGGTCGCTCATGCAGGCGATCTGGTCGCCCAGCGCGATGATCTGGATCATGATGATGAATGGGGCGAATGGAATGAAGCCGGCGGTTATAATTGGTCGATTGTTCCCCAGCTTCCTGCCACCGGCAATCACGAATATGTCGATCAGATTCTGCCCGATGGCAAAGAAAGCCGCAAATTAGGCCCTTATTGGCCCTTGCAATTCGCCCTGCCATCCAATGGCGCCGCCACCGTCCAGTCCACCACCTATCATGTGGATTATCAAGGCGTTCGCTTTATCGTGATGGATGGCACATCGGCCACAGAGCTGGGCTCATTGGCTCAGCAGACAGCCTGGCTGGATGCCACCTTGGCGGCCAGCAAGGCGACTTGGAATGTCGTGTTATTTCACCAGCCGATTTTCACCTGCGCGCGCCCCAAGGATACGGCCAAATTGAAGGCGGCATGGAAACCAATCTTCGATGCGCGCAAGGTCGATCTGGTGCTGCAAGGCCATGATCATTGCTACAGCCGCCTCACCTCGGAACAAGGCAGCAGCGCAGCCACAGCCGCTCGCAAAAATGGCGCGGCCCAAGGCCCGGTCTATCTGGTGTCGGTGACCGGATCGAAAATGTACGGTCTGAATGATCGCAGTGGCAGCCAGCCCGATAAGGTGGCCGAAGCGACGGAATTATATCAAATCGTCGATGTCGCCGACAAGAAACTCACCATGCGCACCTATACCGCCAGCGGCCGTCTTTATGATGGCTTCTCACTCGAGCGCCGCAATGATGGCAAAAATTATCTCACCAACCTGAACGAGCCGATGATCGCCACCCGCACATGCCGGGGCGCTATCGGCCCGGATGGCGGCGCCTGCGTGGCCAAGGCCAAATAATATCGCCGAATATTCCCAATAAACTTCACAAAAAGGCCGTTTCTCTAGGATCAAGAGAAACGGTCTTTTTGGCCTCATCAACACGCCAAATTGAGCACTTGCCTGACCTTCCGTTTACGTTAAGGTCAGGTATATTCTTTCAACAGAGAGTGTGATTCATGGCCCTACCCCCGATCTTCGACACTTTGCGTCTGCCCGTTATCGGTTCACCCCTGTTCATCGTTTCCGGGCCAGAACTGGTCATCGCCCAGTGCAAAGCGGGCATTGTCGGCAGCTTTCCGGCGCTCAACGCACGCCCCCAAAGCCTGCTGGATGAATGGCTGCATCAGATTACCGAAGAATTGGCCGCTTGGGATCGGGACAATCCCGATAAACCCGCCGCGCCCTATGCCGTGAACCAGATTGTTCACCGCTCCAACGACCGGCTTGAGCAGGATATTGCCACCTGCGCTAAATGGAAAGTGCCGATCACCATCACCTCTCTTGGTGCGCGCGAAGAGCTGAATCAGGCAGCCCATGCTTGGGGCGGCATTGTGCTGCATGATGTGATTGATGATCGCTTTGCCCGTAAAGCCATTGAAAAGGGCGCCGATGGTCTGATCCCCGTCGCCGCGGGTGCGGGCGGCCATGCAGGCACTCAATCACCCTTCGCGTTGGTGCAGGAAATCCGCAGCTGGTTTGATGGGCCTGTCGCTCTCTCCGGTGCCATTGCCCATGGCCGCTCCATTCTTGCCGCGCAGGCTGTCGGGGCAGATCTCGCCTATATCGGCAGCGCCTTTATCGCCTGCGCCGAGGCCAATGCCGATCCGGGCTATAAGGATGGCATTGTCGAAGGCCGCGCGAGCGATATCGTCTATTCCGATCTTTTCACCGGCGTTCATGGCAATTATCTGCGTGGTTCCATCGCGGCATCGGGCCTTGATCCCGATAATCTGCCGCAGGGCGATCTAAAAACGATGAATTTCGGTTCCGGCGGCAACACCAAGGTGAAGGCTTGGAAGGATATTTGGGGGGCCGGTCAAGGCATTGGCAATGTCTCCAGTGTCCGGCCCGCCGCCGAGTTTATTGCGCAATTGGCCAATGAATATCACGAGGCCTATGCCGCGCTGCAAAGCAAATTCATTCCCTGATTTCTGCAAACATGCTGTCGATCGCCTCATCCAAAAAAGGGCGATCGGCAAAAATTCGCATCGGGTCGCGCTTATTCAGGCGGAACAGCCCCCGGTGCTGATCGGTCAGCGCCCGCCGGGTCGCCTCTTGCAACAGATGCAGACGCATCACCGCAACCCGGCGCGCACCGCGCAAATCCGATCCGGCCATATCGGCAAAATGGCGGCGCATCACCTCCACCCGCGCGCTCACCACATCATTATATCCCGGATGCGGCCCCCGATGCAGGGCATAGCCCGATAGCAGGGCGGCTCTTTCACTCGCTGGCAAGCACACGCCATTTTGGGAAAATTGCTGCAGGCAAAATCCTTCCGGCCGCAATTGCTGAAAAAACTCCGCCATTTGCGGCTGCCGTGACAAGAGGCAAGGAATTAAATGATGGCGCTGCATATCTGCCCGCGCCAATGGCGCCCCGTGCCAGCGCCGCCGCATCATATCTGCGGTAAAATCTCGGCCCGCACGATGGCGGGCTGATTGCCCACCGCCGCTTCGGGGTAAAGCCAGATCACCTCCCCCGGATCCAGTCCAGCCACCTCCATCGCAGTGCGATAAGGCCCGTTCATCATCACATCCAGCGCCAGCCGCGCCAGCCGCCGCACCACGGCTTGCACATCCATCTCAGCCGGAATGGTCGCTGCCAATTCCTGCCCCGCAAAATAATGTAAACCGCGGGTATAAAGCTGATGATCCGCATCTTTGCGAAAGGCCACCATATGCAGCACAGGCGGCATAGCACTGATCAAAAACTCCCGCATCGCTGCGCGAAACATTTTGGCATCCGACCATAGCGCCGCCGCATCCCAATAAAGATGGGTCGCGCCAAAAACATCCAGCAACAGCAGCATCATTTTATAAAAATCGCCGCCATCATCCAGCACCGCCCGGCCTTCGGGACGAAAATGCCACACATGGCCAGCTCGCCGCCAATCGTCCGGCACAACAACCCCGATCTTGCTATTCTTGGGGTCTTGTGGATCCGCTCTGCTCAACCATGTATCGCTCGCAGGGCCCATCAAGATGCTGGTGTCGCCAAAAAAAACACGAAAGCAAGGCTGGCCCAGTTCCTGATCCGGGCTGCTGGCCAAACAAGGGCGCAGCCCCATGCGCATCAAGGCCTCTTCTGCGCGGGATCGGGATACCGTCTGCCATGGCCGGCCCACCAGCAACGCAAAAGGTGCGCCAGCAACCAGCGCAGGCATCGGTGGCACCGGTCCTTTTGCGCTCATGCGGTCATAGCCGCCAATCATGCAGCCCCATGGCTTAGCATCTCTGTCCGCTACCTTCCAACGCGCCGCCATCTCTGGCCTCGGCGTGCCCTATGTTGTGCCGCATTATCCCCCGGATGGAAAGCAAGGGCGCTGCCGTTTTGATCGCAAATCACCGCCCACCTCTTTCACCCGCCCGCGATCACCGGCTAAATGGCAACTTGGCTCCCCAATTCCACTACCCGATTGGTTGGCAAACGAAAATATTCCATGGCGCTTTCGGAATTGCGCAGCATCCACGAAAATAATCTTTCGCGCCATATCATCATGCCCGGCGGGTTGGCGGAAATCAGCGTCTGCCGTGAGAGAAAGAAGCTGGTTTCGATCATCTTGAATTCGCCGCCACAATTTTTCACCTGCGCCAAAGCCGCGGGCACATTTACCGGCTGCATAAAACCATAATTCAGCACTAGACGATAAAATCCGCTGCCCAAATCCTCTACGTCGCATAATTTGCTTTCGTGCACATAGGGCATGTCAGCAATTTTCACCGTCAGCAAAATCACCCGCTCATGAAGCACCTTATTATGCTTCAAATTGTGCAGCAACGCATGTGGCACGCCATCGGAAACAGAGGTTAGGAACACCGCCGTTCCCGCCACGCGGGTGGCGCTGCTGGCGGCAGACTTCACGAAAATCGGGATCGGCATCGCGCCCTCCGCCATGCAGCGCTGCATCAGCGTGCGTCCACGCGACCAGGTCGTCAGCAAGGTAAAGATCACCAGCCCCATCACCAGCGGCACCCAGCCGCCATCGGGAACTTTGATCAGATTGGCGCCGAAATAGGCAATATCCACCACGAAGAATATCGCCAGCAACGGCAGTGCTCGCCAAGCGGGCCATTTCCACAAGGTGAACAGAACCACGCTCAGCAAGCAGGTGTCGATAAACATCGCACCCGTCACCGCGATGCCATAAGCCGCCGCCAAATTGCTCGACGATCCAAAGCCCAGCACCAACAGGATCACCATCGTCATCAAAAACCAGTTCACCACCGGAATATAAATCTGCCCCGCCGCCGCAGCGCTGGTATGCTCCACCCGCAAACGCGGCATAAAGCCCAACTGAATCGCCTGCTGGGTTAAAGAAAAGGCACCGGAAATCACAGCCTGACTGGCAATGATCGCGGCTAACAAGGCCAAAATCACCACAGGCACGCGCAGGGAATCCGGCATCATCTGAAAAAAGGGATCGCTAATCAAAATGGCGGCTTGCGCTGGCTCTGCGCCCAGCACCATCGCGCCCTGCCCCATATAATTCAGCATCAGCGAAGGCAGCACGAAAAACGTCCAGCTCAGCCCAATCGGTGCCCGGCCAAAATGGCCCATATCCGTGTAAAGCGCCTCTGCCCCCGTCACCGCCAACACCACTGCGCCCAGCGCGATAAAGGCGGTGAAGCGATCGGTGATAAAAAATTGCAACGCGTTCAGCGGGTTCAGCGTCGCCCATATAATCGAAGGATTATCAACGATATGCGAAATGCCCAGCACCGCCAGAGTCAAGAAATAGGCCAACATGATGGGACCGAAAAACTGGCCGACCTTCGCTGTTCCGTGCGACTGGATAGAAAATAGCGCCACCAAAATGGCCAATGCAATCGGCAGAATATAGGGCGAAAAGCCCCGATCAATATAACTCAGCCCCTCTGTCGCCGACAGCACCGACATCGCTGGCGTGATCATGCTGTCGCCATAAAAAAGCGCCGTCGCAAACACACCCAGCAACACAATCGGCCAAGTCCAGCGGGCTCCACCGGATTGACGGTTGATCAGCGCCAACAGCGCCAGACTGCCGCCCTCGCCCTTATTGTCGGCCTTCATGATGGTCAGCACATATTTGAAGGTGACAACCAGCATCATCGACCAGAAGACCAAGCTCAGCACACCATGAATGTGCAGCCGATCTGCCTCAATGCCATAATGGCCGGAAAATGTTTCCCGAAAGGCATAAAGTGGGCTGGTGCCAATATCACCAAAAACAATGCCAACGGCCCCGACAGCCAGCTTCAGCTTGCCATCACTATGGGCGGAGGGATTTGCGGTGGCAGCACCAACCGTGCTTTGCACGTTCCGGTCAGCCTGTTGCGACTCAGCACTCATGCCTTAGCCCTATACCAGAGCCGATAGGGCGGCTAGCAGATAAGTCAGAGAGGCTCGCCGTCCGCTGGTGCAGTGGGCGCTTTGCCCATCGCCTGCCGCAATTGAGCCAAGCGCTGGCGCAAATCCTCGGTCCATGGCGCATCCTTTGGCGAGCGTTGCAACAGGGAAAGCCAAATGCGTTCAGCACCTGCAAAATCGCCGCTTTGCGCCATTGCCAGTCCGGCGAAAAAAGGCGGTGCAGGGTGATCTGGTGCCCGTCTCGCCGCCTCTTCAAAAGCTAGCGCCGAAGCCGGAGACATCATGCCGCCGCCATGGGCGACCAAGGCATTGCCCAGCCCCACCCATAGGTCCACATTGTCCGGGTGTTTTTCCAGCCCTTTTTCCAAGGCTTGGGCCGCAAGCTGGGTTTTGCCCGTGCGCATAAAGCCATCAGACATGCCGATCCACATCGCCGCCGGACCAAAACGATCCGCCATGCCATGCTGGCGATCCGTCAGCCGTTCACCAAAACCGCTTTCATCCTTGCCTTGCTGCACCGGCTTTCCCGGCAATGTCGGCGATCCATGCAAAGCATATCCAGCCATGCCCAACATCACCGCTGCGCCCAGCAAGGGCCGCGACGCGGCGGGCAATTTGCCGAGCCAGATCAGCAACCCGCTCGTCACCACCGCCGCGCCCATTACCAGCAGCCAGATCATGCAGCGGCCCCTTTATCATCGTCATCATCGCCCCGGCGAAAGCGGCCAAAGGCCAGCCACCCGCCAAGTGCCAAAAAGCCCAACGGTCCAAGCCACAGCAAGGCGGTCGCGGCATCAAATGGCGGATCATAAGTCACCCAATTGCCATAGCGGGCGACCAGCCATGCGCGGATATCATCCGGGCTTTCCCCTTCGGCAATTTTGCTGCGCACCTCATGACGCATATCGCCTGCCAGCGGCGCATCACTATCGGCGATGCTCTGGCCCTGACACACAAGGCAGCGCAATTCTTCCATCAGCTTTTTCGCCTGCGCTTCCTTCGCCGGATCGCGCAATTGCTGATAGGCATAGGGCGCCGCGGGCAGACGATCCTGCGCCGCCGCCACGCCTATCACCCCCACCTGCCCGCCCATCATGGCATTCAGGCCTGCGATCAGCGCAAAGCTGCTCATCAGCGTGAACAGAGTCAGCGCAAGGGATTTGACCCTCATTTCATCGCGTCCAGCTTGGCGATGATCTGCGGTACATGCTCATCCAAGATCACACCTTGATGCTGCTCGCGAATAATCCCTTCGCCATCAATCAGAAAGGTTTCCGGCACGCCTGACGATCCCAACGCAATCTGCACGCTGCTTTGCATATCGCTGCCGATCCGGCCGAAAGGATTGCCATATTCGCGCAGGAAATCCGCCACATCTTCGGGCCGATCACGCACGGCGATACCATCAATCTGCACCCCGGCCTGACGCAGCGCGGCCAGTTGCGGCGCTTCGGCACGGCATGGAATGCACCAGCTGGCGAAAATATTCACCAAGCGCGGCTCACCCGTCGCCAATTGGCTGCTTTTCAAACCCTCCACGCCTTCCGTCGCGGCGGGCAGATCAAAAAGCGGCATCGGTTTGTTGATCCATTGCGATTGGATCATCGTCTCGCCCGGCGTTGTCAGGCGATAGATGAAGGCCCCAAAAAGCAGGCCCATGATCGCCAGCGGAACAAATAATATCCAGCTTTTCTTCATGCGAAACGCTCCTCCGCCTTACGCGCACGGCGCGTCCGCCATATCGCCAAAAATTGAGCCCGGCCGATCAAGGACAACAGCCCGCCCAGCGCAATCAGGCCGCCGCCCAGCCAAATCCACCACACCAAGGGTTTCCACCACAGCCGCAATTGATAACGGTCGGGCTGGCCATCAGCCGACGGCACCGGCACTCCAAGCACGGCATAAAGCTGCCCACCGGGCCGCGTCAGCAAGGCCGCTTCATTGGTTTCGGTTGGCGGCGTGCCTAGCAGGCCGGGGAACATGCGCGATTCCGGTTTCATCAATATGCGCTGACCACTCGGCGTTTTGGCAATCAGCACCGCCTTTAACGAGGTATAATTCGGCCCAGCTTCCGGCTTTATATCCCGAAACTCCACTTCATAGCGGCCGATTTTCACCACATCGCCGACCGCCGCCGCGACCAGTTTCTCTTTGATAAAGGCCGTTTCCGCGCCCATTCCGGCAAGGCACACGGCCACACCAAAATGCGCCACCACCATGCCCCATGTCGGCAAAGGCGTGCGCCGCAAATTCCGTCCCCAAAGCGGCGCCAGACTGGCCACCGCGACAATCGCCGCGACGGTCATGCCCAGCAGCGGCAGGATGCCCACCGATCCGCCAAAGAGCACTAAGCCAAAGAGCACCACCGCGCCCGCCAGCAGGGCGGGCGGCAAGCGCGTCCACAAACGGCTGCCATCATCGCGCCGCCAATTCAGCAGCGGCCCGGCCACCATCACCAGACAGAGGATCAGCGCCAATGGCCCCGCCACCTTGTTATAATAAGGCGGGCCAACCGAAATTTTCTCGCCCATTGCTTCGGCGACAATGGGATAAAGCGTGCCCAGCAACACCAGCGCCAAAATCGTCGTCAGCAGCAAATTGTTGACCACCAATGATCCCTCGCGGCTCATCAACGCGAATTTCTTGCCTTCTGCCACGGCCCCGGCGCGCACCGCAAAAAGGGTCAATGCACCGCCAATATAAAGCGCCATCAGCACCAGCAAAAAGGCCCCGCGCTCTGGATCAACGGCAAAGCTGTGAACACTGGTTAGCAAGCCCGATCGCACAATGAATGTGCCCACCATCGACATGGAAAAGCCGATCACCGCCAGCATCACCGTCCAGGCCCGCAATGCATTGCGCGTCGCCGTGACGGATACACTGTGCAGCAGCGCCGCGCCTGCCAGCCAAGGCACCAGCGAGACATTCTCGACCGGATCCCAAAACCACCAGCCACCCCAGCCCAATTCATAATAGGCCCAATAGCTGCCAGCGGTGATGCCAATGGTCAGGAAAATCCAGCTGCCCAGCACCCATGGGCGCATCGCGCGGGCAAAGGCTGGCCCCACCTCGCGCGTAATCAGCGCCCCCACCGCAAAGCTAAACGCCACCGACAGGCCAACATAGCCCAGATAAAGCGTGGGCGGATGAAAGGCGAGGCCGATATCCTGCAACAAGGGATTCAGCCCCTGCCCATCCGGCGGCGCAATAGGCAAGCGATTGAAAGGATTGGAAGAAAAAAGCAAAAATGCAAAGAAACCAAGGCTCAACGCCGCCTGCGCGGTCAAAGTCGCAATCAATGTATCTTCGCGCAGCCGCTTTTCAAACAAAGCCACCAGCGCGCCCGATAGGCATAAAATGGCCAGCCACAACAGCATCGAGCCTTCATGATTGCCCCAAGTGCCAGCGACTTTGAAAATCATCGGCTTCAAACTGTTGCTGTTGCGCGCCACCAATTCCACCGACATGTCGGATCGCACAAACAGCCAGATCAACAGGAAAAAAGCCCCCATCGTCAGCAAGCCCATGCCAACGCTCAGCGGCCGCACCAGCGCGCCCAGCTCTGCCTTGCCATTGCGCAGAAACAACAGGCCAGCGATCAGCGACAGGCACGCCAGCGCCGCCGCGATCCACAGCATGGCCAAACCCAATTCTGCGATCATGCTTTCGTCCTTTCGCGCATCATGCGCTGCCGCTCATGCTCTGGCCCGGCCGATCCCCTCATAGGGCGGGGGCCATTTTCGCTGCATTTTCGGGCATATCGCCCATTTGCGGCGGCATATAGCGTTCATCATGTTTCGCCAAAATCCGGTCGGCCACAAAAGTGCCGTCGGCCCGCATCCGCCCATCAGCCACCATGCCGGATTCCTCGGCAAATAAATCAGGCACAATGCCGGTATATTCTACCGGCAGCGACGCTTTGCCATCGGTGGCAACAAAGCGAATGGTCAGGCCATCGGCCAGCCGCTCGATGCTGCCGGATGCCACCATGCCGCCCAGTCGCATCGCTTCGTCGACCTTCACCGCGCCTGCTTTCACCTCAACCGGTGTTCGGAAATAGGCCGCCTCATCGCGCAATGCGCTGGCGCCCAACACGCCAGCACCGGCCACGCCAATCACCGCCAACACCGCCAAAATCAACCGCTGATGCTTTGCTTTCATTGCCTGTTCCTGCGCAGCGCATCACTGCGCTTTTCCGCATCCTTCATGCCGCGCCAGCTTTGCCACAGCACCGCCAGCGTTAATAATGCCGTCAGCCCATAGGCTGCCGCAACATAGGCCCATTGGCCATTGCCGCTGATAATTCCCGTCACAATCCGTCACCTTTGCTCATCAGCGTTCATCCCTCTTCATCCGCAAGGCGCCGCAATCGGGCCGTCACGCGGTTTTGCGCGATGATCCAGCGCATCCGCATCAGCACGATGCCACCGAAAAGCAAAGAAAAGCCCAGCACCGTCAACCCCAGCGGCCATAGCAAGGCGCCATCGATGCTGCTGCCGCCCAAGGTGATGCTCGGCCCTTGATGCAGGCTGTTCCACCACACCACACTGCGATTGATAATCGGAATATTAATCGCACCGACCACGGCATAAATAGCCGCCCCGCGCGGCAGTGATCCGCCGCCGCTTTGCCTGTCTTCGCCATGGGTCAGGGCGATAAAGCCCGCATAAAGAAACAGCAGGATCAGCATGGATGTCATCCGGCCATCCCATTCCCACCAAGTGCCCCATGTCGGCTTGCCCCAGATCGATCCGGTCGCAAGGCACAGCGCGGTAAACATCATCCCCGGCACCGCCACCGCGCGCGCGGCAATGCCCGATAAAGGATGACGCCACACCAATTGCACCAAGCCCGCAATCGCCAAGCTGGTCCATCCCCCCATGCCCAGCCACGCCGCCGGCACATGCACATATAGAATGCGCGCTGTTTCGCCCTGCTTATAATCGCCGGGCACCAAAGCAAGGCCAGCAAAGCCCCCGACCAGAATCAACAACAGGCCCAACCCCACAAACCAGGGAGTCAGCGCTCTGGCGAGGGCCAGAAATCGGGTCGGATTGGCATAGGCGTGCATTTGGCTGGGGGTCTAGAGCAGGTGCCCCACGCGGTCTAGTGCTTTGCTGCAATCAGCTATCAGTGCATAGCGTGGAAAATATTCCTTCCTGACATTTCCGCTTTATGCTTCTGGTTAAAGATTCTGTCTTAAGGCTCTGGCCGCGTCCATATCCATGTGCCGCTGATCATCAGCGCCGCAACCGGGGCCAGCACCCACGGCCATGGCGCGAAAATTGCTGAAATCATAATGCTGAATATAAAGGTCAGCAGCGCCGCCTTTTTACCACGCTTGCTGATGGCGCCTTTGTCGCGCCATGCTGCAATATGGGCACCAAAATGGCGGTGATTCAGCAACCATTGTTCCAGCTTTGGCGAAGAACGCGCAAAGCAAAATGCTGCCAAAATCACGAAAGGCACCGTTGGCAACAGTGGCAATAACGCCCCAACCGCACCCAGCGCCAGCGCCGCCCATCCGCATAAAAGATATAAATGCCGCTTCATTCGCTCGCTGTCGTAGCGCAAATTCGGTTCTGCGCCACCCCCGCGCACCCTCTTGCCGCGCGGTTCATCGCAAAGCAGCGCCGCATCACGCATGCTTGCTCAAGAAAAGCCAACGAATCATCAAAAGGGCGCACAGCAAAAAGGGCTGTAAAGACAGCCCTTTTTATTATCCAACATTGTGGAAAAATGGGGCGACCGAGGGGACTTGAACCCCCGACCCCCGGTACCACAAACCGGTGCTCTAACCAACTGAGCTACGATCGCCACATATGCCGTTGCATTGTCTGCATCAGCGGGCCGGGCGATAAGCGGCACGGGCGCATTCGTCAAGCGTTGTTCGTATCTTATCTTGCCAATAGGGGTGATAAGCAGGAATAATTCCATCGCGGTTGAAAAAAAGCGCGGGCTTCATGCCAAAGCCCGCGCCTATATCTCAATATATGCATATCAGCGCCCATCCGCTCAGCGGATGAAGCGATAGCTCAGATTCAAAGTCAGCACATTTGAAATCTGCCCGGGCTCAACCGGTGTCGATTTCATCTCGGCATCAGCCGCCATCAGCCTTGGCGCAGGCATATAGGGTTGCGGGCCGGACGATCGCCCTTCGCTGATCGAAACCAGTTCCACCGCACGATATCCGGTCAGGCGCGCATAATCTTCCGCCTTGGCCTTGGCTGCGGCAATGGCTTTCCCGCGGGCAGCCACAAGCTTCGCATCCGCATCTTTCACATCAAAGGATGGACCATTGATGTTGGTGCCGCCTGCGGCCACCAGCGCGTCCAATATCTGGCCCAGCTCATCAATTTTGCTAGTCGTCACCCGCACCATATTGCTCACTTGATAGCCAATGAAGCGCGGCGGCTGGCCATCGCTGCGATTGCTATAATCATATTGTGGAGAAAGGTTGATGCCGCTGGTTTGAATATCTTCATCTTTAATGCCGCGCGCTTTGGCCGCTTTGATCAGCCGGTCCATGCCCTGCGCATTTTGGCGCATTGCTTCCACGGCGGTTGGTGCCGTCACCTGCACGCCTGCCCCGATTGATGCCTGATCCGGCTTGGAGCGGACCTCTTCCGTCACGGAAAAAGAAAAAACGGGTCCCTGAGCGCTCTGTGTCATTGCGCTGCCTCCTTGTTGCTGCGCCATTGCTGGCATGGCCAGATTCATCACGGCGCCAGCAATCAGGGCTGCCATCACAGATTTTTTCATAAACTTCCATTCTCCAACATAGCTGGCCAGATCACTGGCTGGCGGCAAAGCAGCTTTGCCATGCTCTTAACGAAATAAGGGCGACTCCGTTCCACCTCTTAACCCGTTCCACCCTTGCATGATGCTGAACGGGCAGGTAGCTCCCCGTTCATCATGGCAGCACCAATTTTATCATATGAAGGCCTCGGCCTGGTTCAGGGCAGCGGCTGGCTGTTCGAAAATCTGAATATCTATATCGGCCCGCGCGATCGCCTCGCGCTCATTGGCCGCAACGGCGCGGGCAAAACCACTCTGCTCAAGCTTTTGGGTGGCATGATTGATGCCGACAAAGGCAATCGCGTGATTGTGCCCGGCACCCATGTGGTGCTGCTAGAGCAAGAACCGGATTTTTCCGGCTATCAAACGCTGATGGATTTCGCCATCGGCGGCGATATGGCGCCCATGGAATATGAGGTTGCCGCCATCGCCGATCAACTGGGCATTGATATGTCGCGCGAAGCGGCCAGCGCCTCTGGCGGTGAACGCCGCCGCGCTGCGATTGCACGGGCTTTGGCGCAAAATCCAGATGTGCTGCTGCTCGATGAGCCGACCAACCATCTCGACCTTGCCGCCATTGATTGGATCGAAAGCTGGCTTCAGCGTTATAATGGCGCCTTTGTCGCGATCAGCCATGACCGAACCTTCCTCACCCGGCTCACCCGGCAAACCTTATGGCTGGATCGGGGCAGCATCCGCCGCCGCGAAATCGGCTTTGGCGGGTTCGAAGAATGGACCGATCAAGTCGCCGCCGATGAAGCGCGCTCGGCCCAGCGGCTGGATAGCCGGATGCGGCAGGAAGAACATTGGCTGCAACGCGGCGTCACCGCGCGGCGCAAGCGCAACCAAGGCCGCCTCGAAAAACTCAAGGAAATGCGCGCCACCCGCGCCGCCATGATCGGCCAACAAGGCACCGCCAAGCTGGGCCTTGCCAATGATGACGTGCGCTCCAAATCCGTTATCACGGCGGAAAATGTCAATATTGCCTTCAATGGCCGCACCATCATCAAGGATTTCGATTTCCGCGTTCAGCGCGGCGACCGGATCGGCATTGTCGGCGCCAATGGCGCGGGCAAATCCACCTTGTTGAAACTGCTCACCGGCGAAATTCAGCCCGACAGCGGAACAATCACGCTGGCCCCCACGCTGGATGGCATCATCATCGATCAGCAGCGCAGCCTGCTATCCCCCGAAAAAACGGTGCGCGATATTTTGGCCGATGGCGGCGATTGGATTGATGTGCGGGGTGTTCGCAAACATATTCAGGGCTATCTCAAAGACTTTCTCTTCGATCCCGGCGTGCTCGAAGCCAATGTCGGCGCGCTATCCGGCGGCGAGCGTTCTCGCTTGCTGCTCGCCCGCGAATTTGCCCGCGAATCCAATCTTCTGGTGCTGGATGAACCGACCAACGATCTTGATCTGGAAACGCTGGATCTGCTTCAGGAAGTGATCGCAGACTATGCGGGCACCGTGCTGCTGGTCAGCCATGACCGCGATTTTCTGGATCGCACCGTCACCGTCACCCTGGGCCTGGATGGCAGCGGCGCGGTCGATATTGTCGCTGGCGGCTATGCCGATTGGGAAGCCAAGCGGGTGAAACCCAGCAGCAGCAAAGCCAAACGTGCCGCGCCCGCTGCAACCTCCTCCGCCCCGCCCCAGCCGAAGAAAAAACTCAGCTATAAGGATCAGCGCGATTATGATCGGCTGCCGCAGCGGATCGAAGAGATTGAAGCGGAAATGGCCAAGGCCGAAACCGAACTTTCAGACGGCAGCCTCTTCACCCGCAACAATGCGCGGTTCAAAGAACTAACCTTATTGCTGGAAAAGCTGCGCACCGAAAAATCGAGCGCCGAAGACCGTTGGTTGGAATTGGCCGAAATGGTCGAAGAACTGGGCTGATGGGTCCGCTGGTTCGTCAGCGATCATCATCACTGCCGATCCAGCCTTTGCGCCAAAAGGCCCAAAGCAAAGCGCCAGCGATCAGCGCCATCACCAGCAACACAGCAGGATAGCCAAAGCGCCAGCCCAATTCGGGCATATTCCATGGGCTGGCCTCGCGATCAAAATTCATCCCATAAACACCGACGATGAAGGTCAATGGAATGAAAATCGTCGCAATAATCGTCAGCACTTTCATCACCTCATTCATCCGGTTGCTGACGCTGGAGAGGTGAATATCAATCAGGCCTGATGAAATTTCACGATAGGTTTCAATCATATCGATCAACTGAATGCTATGATCATAGCAATCGCGCAAATAGAGTAAGGTGCGATCCGTGAAAAAATCCGGCTCATCGCGGACCAGCGCATTCAACATTTCGCGCTGCGGCCACACCGCGCGTCGGGCCGTGAGCAAATTGCGCTTCAAATCATGAATGCGGGCGATCTGACCAATCACCGGCGCCTCCACCACCTCCAGCTCCAAATCTTCGACCTGCTCGCCATAATTTTCCAACAGGGGGAAAAAGGCATCAATCGCCGCATCGATGATCGCATAGGCCAGATAATCCGCGCCATTTTGGCGAAACTGGCTGTCCGGCGCTTGTAAACGCCGCCGCACCGGCTCAAAAGCCGCGCTCGGTCGCTCTTGAAAGGTCACCACAAAATCGCGGCCCAAACAGATGGCGACCTGCTCTGTATCCAGCCGTTCGTCCGGCTCGCTCCCATTGCCATTAAGGCCTGTGTTCACGGGCACGCGGGTGATGATTAACAGATGATTGTCATAGGCATCCACCTTGGGCCGCTGATGCACATCGGCGATATCCTCCAGCGCTAGCGGGTGCAGGCCAAAGGCCTTGCCTACAGCGCGCACCATATCCGCATCACCCAGGCTATCAACATTAATCCAGCGAACTCTTTGCCCTTCCCCCATCGGCGGAAGGGCGTCGATAGAGGCAAGATCCACCTTGCTCAATTGGCTGGGCCCATAAGCGAGATATTGTAATTTCGGGCCCGGTGCATCTCCATGCGCCACCACCATACCCGGCGGCGCTCCCGGCGGCGTCAGCCGTCGCCGCTTCCGCCGCAGCGCCCGCGTGCGCTGTCCTGCTTTCAATGAGCCTTTCGCCTGTTTCGTTTTTTTCACCATCAGCGCCGGTCCCTCTTGCCCCATCTTGGCTTCTGGCACGCCCGCCAGCGCGCAAATATAAGCGCCCCAGTGCAAGCGCCAACCTATGCCACGCTCTAGGGACAGGATACAAGGTCGTCAGCGATCCACATGTTGATCCACAACCAACCATTGCCAGCGCCGCTATCTTTCGGTAAGCATGGCTTTGCATCAAGAGTTGGGGCAACGCCCAACGCCAACCTGCCAATCCGGGCAAGGTGGCACTCCATGTGGGGGATGTGGCCGAACCGGCAATCACACGGATCCCGCCACATAGCGTTGCCTTGATATGAAGATATAGGAACCGACGCGCTGTGCCGATAACCATCCCTGATCTGCTTCCCGCCCGCCACATATTGGCTGCCGAGGGTGTCACAGTCATGGGCGAAGCGGATGCTGTCCGTCAGGATATTCGTCCGCTGCGCATCGGCCTGCTCAATTTGATGCCCGATAAGATCAGCACGGAAACCCAATTGGCGCGCTTGCTGGGTTCCACCCCGCTGCAAATCGAGCTGACTTTGGTGCGCATTTCCGATCATGTCACGCGCAACACCTCGGCCGATCATATGGCGGCTTTTTATCGGCCGTGGAGCGAGGTGAAAACCGAACGCTTCGATGGCTTCATCATCACCGGCGCCCCGGTCGAGCGGCTGCCCTATACTGATGTGCGCTATTGGCCAGAGCTATGCTCGATTTTGGATTGGACCCAAACCCATGTCCACCGCTGCTTCACCATTTGCTGGGCAGCGCAGGCGGCGCTTTATCATTTCCATGGCATAAAAAAGCGCGATCTGCCGCAAAAAGCCTTTGGCCTGTTCCCGCATCAAAATCTGGCCCCCACCTCGCCCTGGCTGCGCGGCTTTTCAGATCAATTTGATGTGCCAGTATCCCGCTGGACCGATATTGACGCAGCCGATCTCACCCCGCAGCGCGGCCTTCATATCTTGGCCAGCAGCGATGAAACCGGCCCCTGCCTTGTCGATGATCACAGCCATCATATGCTGCACATGTTCAATCATCTGGAATATGATTGCGGCACTTTGGCGGATGAATATCAGCGCGATGGCTCGGCCCAATTGCCCAAATATTATTTCCCATCCGATGATCCCAGCCACCCCCCGGTCAACCGCTGGCGCAGCCATGCGCATCTGTTGTTCAGCAATTGGATCAACGAAATTTATCAAAGCACGCCATTTGACATCAACACAATTGGCCAAGGCCGCTGAGGCTGCGATCCACTATGAGAATGGGAGCAATGGCTCCCTTCTCTATCCTCGACAATGTCCCCAATCGCAAACGAGCTTTGAAGCCAGCGGAACAGAAGCACACGTCCCAACAATGTTTGAGGCAGAGGCTCTGATCCCATCACAACCGCGTGACAAGGCGTAGGCCGCGCCTGCCACAGCAACCATCCCCTCTCCCATCACGTTCCATAAAATCGTGCCAACCGATCCAGCGCCATGCCCAGCACCAGCTTGCCGGATCGGGCGGGCCAACCCAGCCCTTTTTCCGCGCCGCTAATCCCTTCACCGCCGCAGATCACGCGCCAACATATGTCCACCAGCCCCGGCCCCACCGCGTCCAGCGCCGCATGGAAGCGTCGATGCGAATCCATGCGGGCCAAGCTCGCATCATCCGCCCGCGCTCCGCTGCGGGATTTGGCCAATGGCGCCGCATTCCACCGCATCGTCACTCTGGCGCTTAATCCTGCCCGCTCGAAATCCTGCCGCAATTTCTCTGCCGCCTGTTGCTGCTGCGCACTCACCATTCCACGTGCCGCCAGCCAATCGACGGGATTTTCCGCAATATTCACCCGCACCTGCCGCCGGATCTCGGGCCGGTCCTTGGCCGGATTCATCTGATCATCCGGATGAGTCCGGTTCACCAACTGCTGTTTTGCGTATCCCGCCATCTCTGCACTCTCCTATCTGCCGCGCGTCCATTCTCGCTCGTGACTCGGCTTGACAGGCGGAACAAAAATAGGAAAGAAGAAACCGATCTGGTTAATGGAGCCGAGCCACCTATGATAAATTCCATCCGTTCTGTTCGCCGGGCCAAAGGCTTAACGCTAGAGGAAGTGGCCGCCCGCTGTGATCCACCGACCACGGCACAAACCATCGGCCGCTTGGAAACCGGCACCCGCAATTTGTCACTGGCATGGATGAATCGCATCGCTGCGGCGCTGAATGTCGATTCGGCAGAATTGGTACGCCTGCCACAAGATAGCACGCTGACGATCACCGCGCTACTCTCCGCCGATGGCGCCCAAGCCCCCAGCCGGGTGGAACATGCCATCACAGCGCGCCCCAGCGAGGAAATGATCGCTATTCGCGTCACCTCCTCCATCGGCGATTATCGCGCCGGTGATGAAATCTGGTGTCGCCGGATCGAGGATGGTTGGCAAAATGCGCTAAACCGCGACATTTTAGTGCCCCGCCCTGCCGGGCGCTTTCTCTTTGCCCGCCTGCTCAATGTCGATGGAGAAAAATTGCATTTGCTGCCGCCGGGCACCGGCCAGCGCCAGCAAGTTGTCACCAATCCGCCATGGGCTGCGGTTGCGGCGCGGTTGATCCGCTCCCTATAAAATCACAAGCATCCACAAAAAAGAGCAGGAAAGCCAATGCCTTCCTGCTCTTTTTTTAATTTAGCCAAACGCCCATTCAGGCTTAAACGACAGCGCCATCCTCTTCCCGGGCGGTCACCCGTTCGCCGCCTTCCTGCGTCGCGGTGGTGCGGGGCACAAAGCTATGCGATCCCACTTTCAACCACACCAACACGGGGGTCGACATCAGCACCGAAGAATAAGCGCCAACGAAAATGCCGAACAGCATCGCCGCCGTGAAACCGAAAATCACGTCTGGGCCCATGAACAACAAAGTGCCCAGCGCCAAGAACATCGCCACGTTGGTCATCACCGTGCGGGATAGAGTTTCATTCAAACTCAGGTTCAGCAGCGGAATAATATCCATCTTGCGATATTTTTTCAGATTTTCACGGATACGGTCATAAACAACAATGGTATCATTCAGCGAATAGCCGACAATCGTCAGCAAGGCGGCCACGCTATTCAGATCAAATTGAATCTGCGTGATCGCAAAAAAGCCAAAGGTCAGCGCCACTTCGTGAAACAAACGGCCCAGCGCGCCAATACCAAATTGCCACTCAAAGCGGATCCAGATGTAAATGGAAATGCCGACCATGGCGAGCGCAAGGCTGATCGCGCCAGTGTAAATCAGCTCTTCCGAAACCTTGCCGGAAACCGTCTCGACCGAACCGGTTTTGGCGGTCGGAAAGGCTTTCTCTAGCCCGGCCACCAATTGTTGCCCTGCTTTTTCAGCGGATTCCTTGCCACCATCGGGCAGCGCGGTGCGGATCGAAACGGCCTTATCCGATCCAAATTGCTGGATCGTCGCCTCGCCCAATCCAATCGCGCTAACCTTTTCCCGAATTTCATCAATCGCTGGCATCTCCTGAGTGAATTCCACCCGAACAGATTGGCCACCAACAAAATCAATCCCGAAATTCAGCCCCTTCACCGCCACCAAAGCGATGGAAACCACGATCAGAAAGCTGCTCATGAACGAGGCAAGCTTACGCCATCTCAGAAAATCTAAATTCGTATCATCAGGGACGAGTTTCAGCAAACGCATCACCGTGCCCTCCTTACAAGTTGATCGCAGTGGGGCGCTTGGCGCGCAGCCAATGCGCCGCGAACAAACGCGTCACCGTCACCGCCGTGAACACGCTGGTGACAATCCCGATGGTCAACACCACGGCGAAACCCTTGATCGGGCCGGAGCCAAACCAAAACATCAGCGCCGCCGCGATCACATTGGTCACATTCGCATCGAAAATCGCGCGGCTGGCTTCGCTATAGCCCAGCTCCACCGCCTGAAACGGCTTTCGCCCTCGTTTCAATTCTTCTCGAATACGCTCGTTAATCAACACATTGGCGTCAACAGCCGCACCGATGGTCAGCACGAAACCGGCAATGCCCGGCAAGGTCAGCGTAGCGTTGAAAGCCGCCATCACCGCAATGATCAGAAACACGTTAAAGATCAGCGCGATATTCGCATAAACGCCAAAGCGGCCGTAAACCACCAGCATCAAAACCAGCACCGAAACCGTCGCAATCACCCCGGCGACCACGCCCTTTTCAATGCTATCCTGCCCCAATTCTGGCGTTACCGTGCGCTCTTCCACCACGGTCATCTTCACCGGCAATGCGCCTGAGCGCAGCGAAATCGACAGCGCATTGGCGCTGGCTACGGTGAAATTTCCTGAAATTTGCGCGCTTCCGCCCAAAATCGGTTCGTTAATCGACGGCGCCGAAAGCACTTTGCCATCCAACACCATGGCAAAGCGCTGCCCAACGCTGGCTGCCGTCACTTTCGCAAAAGTGGCCGCGCCCTGCGAGTCAAAACGAATGCTGACAACCGGTTGGTTGGTTTGTTGTTCATAGCTTTGCTGCGCGCTGATCAACTGATCCCCGCTGATCATCACTTGGCGGCGCAACACCTCAAAGGGCGCGCCATAGCCTTCGCCTTCACCATAAGGCACAATTTCACTGCCCACCGGCACACGGCCTGCCATCGCCTCATTCAGATCCGCATTGGAATCCACCATGCGAAACTCAAGCCGCGCGGTCTTGCCGATCAAGTCTTTCAATTCGCTAGGATCTTGCAAGCCGGGCACCTGCACCACCACCCGATCATTGCCTTCACGTATGATCGTTGGTTCACGCGTGCCCAATTCGTTGATGCGGCGATCAATAATATCCCGCGCCGTATCCATCGCATGGGCAACCGCCTGCGCCTGCCCGGCACGCGTTGGCGTCAACACCAGTCTTGCGGTGTCCACCACGCTGATGTCCCAATCGCGCTGCGTCGTCAGGCCAGTGCCTTGGGTTTCTCGCAGCAACCGCTCCCGCGCTTCATCGACCTTGGCCCGATCGCGCACCAAAAAGCTGACATTGCCACCGCTGCTTGAAAGTTCGCCAATCGCGATATCATCTGCCGCGCCAGCTTCGCCCCGCATAGCGGTGCGCACCGTTTTTTCCATATTATCGAGCTGGGTTTTGCGCAGATCATCAAGATCGGCTTCCAACAGCAAGTGGCTGCCGCCAGCAAGGTCCAGCCCCAAATTCACCTTGGCCTGCAAGAAAGCGGGCAAGTTGGATCGGGTCTGTTCCGATAGGAAGCTGGGGATAGAGAAAACAACGCCAAGCAGCAAAATCAGGCTGATACCGTATGTTTTCCAACGGGGGAAATCTAGCATAAACTCATCCCGTCTGGCCAAGGCCGCCTGCCCAAGGGCAGGCTGGCAGGCATCAGTCGTTGGCGGGGGTTCCGCCGGGCTGCATCACATCGGACAAGGTCGCTTTCACCACCTTGATTTTCACGCCTTGGGCGATTTCCACGTCCACAAAATCATCGTCCACACGCGTGACCTTGCCGACAATGCCGCCACCGGTCACCACCTGATCACGCGTCTTCACCGCAGCCACTTTGGCGCGATGCGCCTTCATGCGCACCTGTTGTGGCCGGATCAAAAAGAACCAAAAGACCACGAAAATCAGCAGATAAGGAACCAACATCAGAAAACTGGCGGCGCCTCCGCCGGATCCGGCAGCTTGGGTCAGAAGCAATTGCATCGACATGAATGAAAGTCTTTCCGTATAAATGCACGAGCCTTCAAGATGGAAGGTCCGCGAAAACATGGCCAGCCGCCTACCATGCAGCGGCACCGCGCGCAACCAAAGCCCGCGCCAAAAACCTGCCAAAAGGCCGCCGCCTTTCCGCATAGGCTTCGCGCATCGTCATCGCCTTCGTCCACTGGCTCCAATCCCACACCCCAGTTCGATACCCAAACCGATACCCCGGCCCAATTCACCGCCCCCAACCACCGGCACAGCTTAAGGGAAGGCCCAGCCAAAACGGGCCAAAGGCAGAAAAACGCGATATATTTCGCTAGCGGGCTTGCATCCCGAAATAACACAAGCTAGTGGCGACGCCTGTCCAGTGAATGGACACGGTCGGGACGTAGCGCAGCCTGGTAGCGCACCACACTGGGGGTGTGGGGGTCGGAGGTTCGAATCCTCTCGTCCCGACCAATATTCACATCATTACATCACAGCAAAGCATCCATGCGCTTCTCGGCAATTAGGCCCCACGCTTGTGGTGGCATATTGCGCCAAGTGGCATTATCCCCATGCCATGGAAATTGCTGTCGAAACCATCGCCTTTCTTGTCGCCATCGCCTTTGCCGCTGGCGCCATTGATGCGATGGCGGGCGGCGGCGGGCTGCTAACCATTCCGGCGCTCATGTCCACCGGCATCCCGCCAGTGGCCGCGCTGGCAACCAACAAATTGCAAAGCTCCATCGGCACGGCTTCGGCCTTTTACACATTTTGGCGCGGCGGCCATATCGACCTGCGTCGCTTTGCGCTGCCCACCATCGGCGCCTTGATCGGTTCCACTGGCGGCGCCTTGGCGGTGCAAATCGTCGACAGCGCCTTTCTGGCCGCCATTGTGCCTATCTTGCTGGTCGCCATGGCGCTTTATTGCCTGCTCTCGCCCGCGATGAGCAATGTCGATCGCCGCCCCAAAATTGGTTCCATCACCCTTGCGCTCATCATTGCGGCGATTGGCTTTTACGATGGATTTTTCGGGCCGGGCACGGGTTCCTTCCTCACTCTGGCGCTGGTCGCGCTGGGTGGATTCGGTTTGGTGCGTGCCATTGCAGGTGCCAAACTCTTGAATCTTACTACCAATATTGCCGCCCTCATCATGCTGGCACTGGGCGGCCACATGCTTTGGGCCTTGGGGCTGATCATGGCAGCAGCCAATGTGGCGGGCGCGCAAATCGGTGCGCGCCTTGCCATCCGCTATGGCGGCAAGGGCGTGCGCCCCCTGCTCGTCATCATATCCTTGCTGTTAACCGCAAAGCTTTTATCCGATCCGGAAAACCCGATCTGGGCCTTTTTATCCTGATGCTGCCCGCTCTACATATTTGTGGTCGCATCGCTTTTTGCCCAAAACCGGTGCCCACTTTTTGGCGCGATGCTCTAAGGCCTCAACACCAATTTCCCCACCACCCGGCGCTCTTGCATCAGGCCAAAGGCGGTGCGCCAATCGGCCAAATCCATCTCGGCATGAACATGCGGCCGGATCACGCCCTTCGCCGCCAGATCATCAATAGCCGCCAGATTTTCGCGGCCCTTTTCCGGAAAGCGCCGTCCATATTCGCCGGCCCGCACGCCCACCACAGAAAAGCCTTTGATCAGCGGCATATTGACCGAAATTTCCGGAATGCGGCCCGATGTAAATCCAATCACCAGCAAGCGACCGCCAAAGGCAATGCAGCGGGTTGATTCGTCAAACACATCGCCGCCAACCGGATCATAAATCACATCCGCGCCGCGTCCGCCGGTGATCTGTTTCACAATATCGCGAAATCCTGGCTCCGGCGAAATCACCGCTTCCGGTTGATAAAGCTTTGCCAAAGCGTCTCTTTTTTCCGCACTGCTGGCGCTAGCGATCACCTTCATCCCCATGGATTGTGCGAAATCCACCGCCGCCAGCCCCACGCCGCCCGCCGCGCCATGCACCAACAGCCATTCGCCCGGCTGCGCCTGAGCACAGCGATTCAGCGCCACATAAGCGGTTAAATAGGCCACCGGATAGGATGCCGCTTCGGCCCATCCCAGCCCTTCGGGTTTGTGCCGCAGCGCCGCTGCTGGGGCCACACAATATTCGGCCATCGCGCCATAACGATTGCCGCCGATCACGCTGTCGCCGATTTTCCAGCCCGCCACATCTGGGCCAAGAGCATCAATAATGCCTGAAAATTCCATGCCTGATATGAAGGGGATAGGCGGCTTGAGTTGATATTCACCGCGCGTCATCAACAGGTCTGGAAAGTTCAGCGCCGCGGCCTTCACGCGCACCCTTACCTCGCCCGATTGTGGTTCCGGTAGCGGCCGCTCCACCAGCCCCACCCCTTCATAAGCTGCGGACAGAGCCGAAACCTCCAATGCGCGCATGGTAAAAAGCCTTTCCTACAATATTCCAATATGGTTCGTTTTAAAATCCAAACAAACCAAAAGGAATAGTCATGTCCCAAATTCGATCATCCAGCTTTGATTTTGATACGCTGGTCGATACCGTCATTGAACGGGAAGGCCGTTATGTAAACCATCCAGCGGATCGCGGCGGCCCAACCTGTTGGGGTATCACCGAATCTGTCGCCCGGGCTCAGGGCTATGCTGGCGATATGCGCGCCATGCCGCGTGACTTTGCCGCCAATGTCTATCGACAAATCTATTGGTGCGCGCCCGCCTATGATAAAGTCGCGTTGCGTGCGCCCAGCATCGCGGCGGAATTGTTCGACACTGGCGTTAATATGGGCACAGCGACGGCGACGCGCTTCCTGCAACGCGCGCTCAACGCCCTGAATCGATCGGCGCGCGACTTTCCCGATATTGTGGTGGACGGCGCAATCGGGCCGCGCACCCTGTCGGCGCTTGATGCCTATATCGCCGCCCGCGGAACCAGCGGATTCACCATTTTGCTCCGCGCGATGGAGGCCCTTCAGGGCGAGCGCTATATTGCGCTGGCCGAACGCCGTCCCGCGCAAGAGGCCTTTCTCTATGGCTGGCTGGCTAATCGCCTTGGGTCATTCTGAGCTGCGTTCCGAGCCTCATTCTGATGTCCTGAGCCGCGCGCGATGGAGCCTAAACTTCGGAAACTTCCAATAGAAAAGCATTCAAAATGATGAATATATTAGACGGTATTATCGGGCCGGTCGCCCGGCTGATCGACAAGATCATTCCCGATCCCGAAGCCCGGGATCGGGCCAAGCTGGAATTGCTCAAACTGGAATCTTCTCAGGAAATGGAAGCCTTGAAAACCCAGATGGCGGCGATCATCGCCGAGGCCAATAGCGCCGATCCATGGACCAGCCGGGCGCGGCCCAGCTTTCTTTATGTCATTTATGTGCTGCTGCTTTGGGCCATTCCTATGGGGCTGATCGCGGCAGCACGGCCCGAAATGGCCGTCAGCATCGCCAGCGGGATGAACGCCTATCTCGCTGGAATTCCAGAGCCTCTCTATGCCCTCTTTGGCACCGGCTATCTCGGCTATACGGCGGCGCGGGCATGGGGAAAAGCCAAGGGAATCGATTAAAAGCGAGCGGCGGCCTGAAAATTCAACGCCCCTCCATAATCGATAACAGCGCACGATAACGGCGCACAGCGTGCGGGGCCAAAGCCCCGCCGCTCTTATTCGTCCGACGCTGTCAGTGGATCACCCACGCCGCCATCCGCATCCCGCAGGGGCAGTTCCACCGCTTCCAGCCCAGCGCCCCAGTCGGCGTTCATCGTCACCGCGCCTTTGCGAACGGGCGTCACCATGACATCCGCCGTTCGGCCTTTTTCGCTAACACTGAAGGACACACCGTTCAGCCCGCGCATCAGTGTCACTTCGCGCGGTTCACCGCAGCTGGCCTCGCACATCCGAAGCATGGCTGTGCGGCTTTGATCGCCCTCCAGCAGCGTCAGTTCAAAGCCATGGGTGGCGCCATCCTCGGAAGTCGCCACATTGCTATAAATACCGGCGTCAATCGACCAGCCACCTGACCTGCCCGCCGGATCATCCCCCGCGCTGGAACAAGCCGCAATCAGCAGCGTGGCGGGCAGCAACATAGCAGGCAACAGTAAGGGCCGCAGCACCGCTACCCTTGCCGCACGTTGGCCGATCCGCCGCATCATGCCGCAATCACGGCGCGAACAGCGGCCACCGCATCTTCCGCCGCGGCGCCATTGGGGCCGCCGCCTTGCGCCATATCGGGACGCCCACCGCCGCCCTGCCCGCCCAAGGCAGCCACAGCGGCTTTCACCAGATCCACGGCGCTATGCTGGGCCTTCACATCATCGGTCACCCCAACCGCCACCGATGCACGGCCTTCATTCACCGCAACCAACATCGCAATGCCGCTGCCGACCTGCTTTTTCAGATCATCCACCGCGCCGCGCAGGTTTTTGGCATCCAGCCCGTCCACAATCTGCGCCAGAAACGCAAGATTTCCAACCTGCTCCACCGCCGGACCTTGGCCACCAGCGCTGCCGCCCATCGCCAGCGCCTTTTTGGCATCGGCCAGTTCACGCTCGGCTTTGCGCAGCGCCTCGGCCAGCGCCACCACCCGTGCAGGTGCCTCATCCGGCGTTGTTTTCAGCGTCGCCGCCACGGCCTTCAACGCATCATCACGGGCGCTTAGCCACTGCCGTGCCGCCTCACCGGTCAGCGCTTCAATCCGGCGCACGCCAGACGAAACCGCGCTCTCACTGATGATTTTGAACAAGCCGATATCGCCCAGCGCGCGCACATGGGTGCCGCCACAAAGCTCAACCGAATAGCTGCGCTCATCGCCCAGCCCCATGGACAAAACGCGCACTTCATCACCATATTTTTCGCCAAACAGCGCCATCGCGCCCGCCTCAATGGCATCATCCGGCGTCATCAAGCGGGTGGTCACCGCATCATTGCCGCGAATATGGGCATTCACCACCGCCTCAATATGCGCGATGTCATCCGGGCTCATCGCCTGCGGATGCGAAAAGTCGAAGCGCAAACGGTCTTCGGCCACCAAGCTGCCCTTTTGCGTCACATGCTCTCCCAAGCGATCCCGCAACGCCGCGTGCAGCAAATGGGTTGCGCTATGGTTGGCCCTTATTCTATCGCGCCGCTCGGCATCCACAGCCAGATGCACCGTATCGCCTACCTTCAACTGCCCGCTTTCCAACAGGGCCTGATGGGCATGAAGGCGCCCAAGTGGCTTGGCCGTATCCCGCACCGCTGCCGATGCCCCCTCCAGCGTGGTCAACCTGCCTGCATCGCCTGCCTGCCCGCCACTTTCGCCATAAAATGGCGTCTGGTTGGTTAGGATCGTCACCGCATCACCAGCCGCCGCCTGATCAACAAGCGCGCCATCTTTGACCAGCGCAATCACCTTGCCCTCACCCGAGGTGCCGGAATAGCCAACAAATTCCGTGCTGCCATTGGCCTCCGCCAGATCAAACCAGATTTCGTCTGATGCCTTCTCGCCACTGCCTTTCCATGCCGCCCGCGCAGCCGCTTTTTGCTGCGCCATAGCCGCATCAAAGCCCGCCCGGTCGACCCCAATATTTTGCAATCGCAACGCATCTTCGGTCAGATCATAAGGAAAACCAAATGTGTCATATAGTTTGAACGCCACATCGCCCGGCAATGTATCGCCGCCGCCCATGCCCGTCGTGGCATCGTCAAGCAGGCGCAGACCCTTATCCAAAGTCTGGCGGAACTTCGTTTCTTCCCGCTCCAATGTTTCCGCGATCAAGGGCTGAGCGCGGATCAGTTCTGGATAGGCCGCGCCCATCTCCGTCGCCAAGGCCGGCAGCAAGCGCACCATCAGCGGATCTTTCGCTCCCAACAAATGGGCATGGCGCATGGCGCGGCGCATGATGCGGCGCAGCACATAGCCGCGCCCTTCGTTGGATGGCAAAACCCCATCCGCAATCAAAAAACTGGCGGCGCGCAGATGGTCTGCGATCACACGGTGGCTGGATCGATGCGCTTCATCAGCGGGCACGCCGGTTTGGTCCACCGAAGCTGCGATCAGCGCCTTGAAACTATCCGTGTCATAATTGTCAGACACGCCCTGCATCACCGCGGCAATGCGCTCTAGCCCCATGCCCGTATCGATACTGGGGCGCGGCAAATCCACACGCTCGCCACCGGCGAACTGCTCATATTGCATGAACACCAGATTCCATATCTCTACGAACCGATCGCCATCTTCCTCCGCCGACCCCGGAGGACCGCCCCAAATATGATCGCCATGATCATAAAAAACTTCGCTACAGGGGCCGCAAGGTCCCGTATCGCCCATCGACCAGAAATTATCATTGGTGGAAATACGAATGATCCGCTCTTCCGGAAGGCCGGAAATCTTGCGCCACAGATCAAAAGCCTGATCATCATTATGATAAACCGTCGCCGTCAACTTATCGGCCGGCAGGCCCCAAGTCTTCGTCAGCAACGTCCAGGCATGATGGATCGCTTCTTCCTTGAAATAATCGCCGAAGGAAAAATTCCCCAACATTTCAAAGAAAGTATGGTGGCGCGCGGTAAAGCCCACATTATCCAGATCATTATGCTTGCCGCCCGCCCGAACGCATTTTTGCGATGAAGCGGCGGTGCTATAGGGCCGCTTTTCCAGCCCGGTAAAAACATTTTTAAACGGAACCATGCCCGCGTTGACGAACATCAGCGTCGGGTCATTATGCGGCACCAGCGGTGACGACGGTTCGATATGGTGTCCTTCACCTCCGAAATAGTCGAGGAAGGATCGGCGGATGTCATTGGTCGATGTCATGCGCGCGAATTAGGCATTTTGACACGCGACGACAAGTCGTCAAAATTTATCACAGTGATCCACTCCTTCGTTAAAGGGCCGATACCATGCCCTTTCCCAGAAAACAGGGCAGTTGGCGCAGCACCTCAACCTGTGGGAAATCCCCCGCCATCAGGCTTGATGGCACATAGGATGCATCGGTACGTACAACAGAAAAATCTGCATTCTCAGCCGGTTGGTGCAAAACAACATAGCCGCAGTCCATTCCGCCATCTGGGCGATCCCCGCGAAAATCATAAACAGCATAGCGCCCCAATGGCTGATCCGCCGGATCCATATGCCAACTCAGCCGCAAGATCCGGATATTTCCATCCGCCCACAATCCGTCGCGCGCACGAAGCTTCATCTCCCACTCGATCCTCGGATTGGCGGCCTGATAGGAAAGGCGCAGCATGGCATAGGCCCGCTGATAATCGCGGGCTTTCAATGCGCCAGCATAGTCCGCGAATCTCTCATCAGCCGCGCTCCGCACCTGCTGCGTCAAGTCAGCAGACGACCCATGATATTCAACGGCAATATCAGCGGGCTTCAAGGGCAGCGTCATTGATGGAGAAGGCGTCGCTACCGCCCCTGCCCCAGCGATCAACACCGCCATCATCATGTTGGCCATCGCCATCGCCGTCCTTTCACTGCTATATCATTGAAACATAAAATAAGGTCCGCCGCGCTGCCGCGCCCGCTTCCACGCAGGCCGCGCATGGCATTGCTTCACAAATTGAACGAGATGCGGATAGTTTTCTGCACCATTCATCACCGCAATTTCAGCTGGAAAGCTCATCATCACATCTGCCGCCGTCCAGTCCGCTCCAGCAAAATGGCCGGTCGCCGCCAAGGTCTTATCCATATATTGGAAATGCGCATCCAATTGCTCAGCAATGCGGGGCATGATTGGGGCCGCCGCATCGGCTAGGCGGGATGCGTAAAGATTCAACAAAATCGGGGTCATGGCCGACCCTTCAGCAAAATGCAGAAATTCTAGATAGTCGATATAATGATCGTCTTTACGATCAGGAATCAGCCAATCCCCACTGCATTGTTCACACAGATATTCAACAATCGCGCCCGACTCGCCAATCAAGCGGCCATCCGCCTCTAATAGAGGCGACTTTCCTAGCGGATGAACCTGCGCCAATTCTGGTGGCGCCAAATTGGTGATGGAGTCTCGTTGATAGGTGCGAATGTCGTAAGAGGCGCTCAATTCCTCCAATAACCATAATATGCGTTGAGACCGGCTATTCACAAGATGATGAAGGATCAGGCGCATGAAAGCTTCCTTTCTGATCGCAAATCCACACTCATGCTTGAATTTGCGAATATCCCCGCCCGCCGATGCTAGCCTGACCACCCCCAATTACAAGATAAGCCGATGATCGCATCAGAAGCTGAACCAATTTTCGTTACCGGCATCCAAGTCCAGTATCCAAATCTAAAGCCAGCCGAATCTATACCCCCCTCTGTCATCCGGCTGCCTGAGTGAGCAACATCTCTCTCGTGCCGCTTTCCTATGCCGCATCGCAAAAGACCGGCGCCCCAATGGCACCGGTCTTTTGGTCCTTATCCATCGATCAATCGTTAGCCGATTCTTCGCTATCGTCCGTATTCGGTCCCGCCATCATCTCTTCTGCAACCACATCGGTGCGGCCACGAATGGCGACTTCCAATCGCTGTGCTAGCTCTGAATTTTCGAGCAGGAATTTCTTGGCATTTTCGCGCCCCTGACCGATGCGCACCGAATCATAGCTAAACCAAGCGCCTGCTTTTTCTACCAGACCGGCTTTGACACCCAGATCCAACATCTCGCCAATCTTGGAGATGCCCTGTCCATACATGATGTCAAATTCCACCTGCTTAAAGGGCGGGGCCACTTTATTCTTCACCACTTTCACGCGCGTGGCATTGCCAACGATTTCATCGCGATCCTTGACCGCACCGATGCGGCGGATATCCAAGCGCACAGACGCATAGAATTTCAGCGCATTGCCGCCGGTCGTGGTTTCCGGATTGCCATACATAACGCCAATTTTCATCCGCAACTGGTTGATAAAAATCACCATACAGCGCGAACGGCTGATCGATCCTGTAAGCTTGCGCAAGGATTGCGACATCAACCGTGCCTGCAAGCCGACATGGCTGTCGCCCATTTCCCCTTCAATTTCCGCGCGTGGAACCAGCGCAGCAACCGAATCCACCACCAGCACATCAATGGCATTGGATCGCACCAACGTATCCACGATTTCCAGCGCCTGCTCGCCCGTATCCGGCTGAGAAACAATCAGATCATCAATATTGACGCCCAATTTGCGCGCATAAACGGGATCCAGCGCATGTTCGGCGTCGACAAAGGCCGCAGTGCCGCCCATTTTCTGCGCTTCGGCGATGCAATGGAGAGCCAAGGTGGTTTTCCCGGAACTTTCCGGCCCATAAATCTCAATCACCCGTCCGCGTGGCAAGCCACCGACACCCAAAGCGATATCCAGCCCCAGAGAACCGGTTGAAATTGTTTCAACCTGCATGGTCTCTTTCGATCCCAGCTTCATCACCGAGCCTTTACCAAAGGCGCGATCAATTTGTGCAAGAGCAGCGTCGAGCGCTTTCTGCCTGTCCGTTCCGTTCACTGATTTCCCCGATTCGACGAGTGACAATTGTCCGGCCATGACCGTTCCTTTCATGCTCTAGAGCGAAGGCAGACGCACCGCAACGCCAGAGCTATGTATCCCATTTGTTCTCACGGAACAAGAGGGGAACGATATGGTTTATTTTTCTTCAGCCAAACGCCTGAACCGCTTCCTCTATGTCATGGATTCGAAAGGGCTTCATGATCATCGGCGCATCCTTAAACGCTGGCGGCACATTCACGCCGCCGCCAGTGGTGAAGACGAAAGGGATGTTCCGATTCGCCAACGCCTCCGCCACGGGCCAGCCCTTTTCCTCACCCAGATTGACATCAACGAAGGCGCCGCAGAAATTTTTCTGATCAATCTGTTCCAGCGCTTCCGCCACAGAGGAGGCATGAACCGGTGGCGGCAGGTCGAGCGCGTCAAACATGTCGACCAGCATCAGGCCGATCAAGGCATCATCCTCGACGATCAGCACGGGCAAAGCATCATCCATCGGCATTGCGCAGCATCGCCGCATCCAATGCAGCCGAGGTCGCCTCGGCCAATTGCGCTACAGAAAAGGGCTTGGGAAGGAAGCTCACATCTTTGATATGGATCGATTCTCGCAATTGCTCTTCTGCATAGCCCGACATGAACAGCACCGGTAGGTCAGGCCGCAACTGACGGATTTCCTTTACCATTGTTGGCCCATCCATGGTCGGCATCACCACATCGCTAATGATCAGATCGACCGTTTCCATCTGTCGAAACTTCTCCAGCCCTTCTTCGCCCTGCGCCGCCGTCGTCACATGATATCCGGCACGGGAAAGCGCACGCTCAGAAACCGCGCGCACCATCTCTTCATCCTCAACCAGCAGCACATGGCCTGATCCCCATTGGGAATTGCGAATTTTGGCAGGCGGGGCGGCAGGCTGCTCCTCGCTTTTCTGCCCGCGATAAACAGGCAAATAAACCGAAAATGCTGCTCCTCCATCCGCGCCATTTTCCGCAAAAATAAATCCCGCTGACTGTTTGATAATCCCATAGACGGTGGAAAGCCCAAGGCCCGTTCCCTTGCCCACATCTTTGGTGGTGAAAAAAGGCTCAAAGATTTTCAGCAACACATCCGGCGGAATCCCTGCCCCCGTGTCGCTCACGCGCAGCGCGCTATAATCCACCGGCGGCATGAAATCATGGCCCATTTTCCGCACCTGGGCTGCGGTCACAGGAAAGGTTTCAATCGTCAGCGTTCCGCCGCCATCCATCGCATCACGGGCGTTCACCGCTAGGTTAACAATCACCTGCTCCAACTGCCCCGGATCCGCCCGCACAGGCTCCAGCCCCCGCCCATGGCGCACCGAGAGGCGCACCGTGTCGCCGATCAAACGCTTCAACAGATGGGAAACTTCTGAAATCACATCCGGCAATTGCACAATCTGCGGTCGCAGCGTCTGCTGACGCGAAAATGCCAGCAATTGTCCAGTCAGGCTGGCAGCACGATTGGCGTTACTACGGATTTGTTGAATATCATCATAATCGCTTTCGCCCGGCGAATGGCGCATCAGCATCAAATCGCAGCAGCCCAATATCGCGGTCAGAATATTGTTGAAATCATGCGCCACGCCGCCAGCCAATTGACCGACCGCCTGCATTTTCGACACTTGCGCGATTTGCCGCTTCAGCCGCGTTTCCTCGCTGCTGTCTTTCAAGCTCAGCAAAACGGCGGCCTCACCCAGCCCGCGAACGCCCACAACGCGCAGCACCACCGGATCCTCGCCCTGCCCCAGCAGGCGCACCGGTAAATCCCCGCCCGCTTGCTGGCCACTGCTGTGGCGGCGGATCATATCCACCAGCGGCCCCTTATCTTCGTTCACCAGCATATCGCCGGGATAGCGAGGCTGGGCGTCGTCGGGCAGGCCAGCCGCTCGCAAAAAAGAGCGGTTGGTGAACAAAAATCGTCCGTCCCGATCAACCAATGCCAATCCAAAAGGCAGCAATGACAAGAGCGTTTCAATATAGGTTTGCGCCGTGCTGCGATCCTGCGGGCCGATGGTTTCATCCAGCAACGCAAGCAACAATGGGCCATGTTCGTCGCCCGCCACCAGCGGTATCTGCACCATCCGCAGCGGCGTCGCCCGTTCCCCCTCGCGCGCAAAATAAATCAGCCCATGCTCATCAAGGCGCAGCATTTTCGCAGCATCCCGGCCCGCATAATGGCCGGCGTCAATCTCCCCCAGTGCGCGGCGCAAAAAGGCCTCATTCGCGACCCGCAAGCGCCCTTCGGCGTTGACGAGTGCCATCATCACCCCGGCATCCGCCAAGGCAGCCCCCCCTGCACCATCCAGATGGCGGCTCAATTCAGAGGCCAAATCGAAGCGCTCAAGCGCAGAAAACCGCCACAGAAGATAATCGTCCGAACTGCCCGTCCGTGTGATTTGGGCCCGAATGCGCAAGGCTCCAACCGCCAGTTCATCCACCCGGCCTTCGCCATCGCGCCACGCTGCACGACCCGCATTTTTCAACAGTTCGGCACCCCGCCCTTCCACGGGCAGCGCCGGGGGCACCGCAAAACCGCCCATCCATGTTGCGAATAAATCATTGGAACAGATCATGCGGCCATCGCGATCCGTCACCGCCATCGCCATATCGTCTACATCCAGCGCTGTGCGCAGCATCGACCAATCGGGCGCCATAGCCGCCGCCGTGGGCTTTCTTGGAAACAATCGAACTGCGAAAACGCCGCCTGCACCCAAGATCAGCAAAGCCGCCAAAAAACCAGCCGCCATTGCGGCGCTGCCAGTGGCAAAAAATAACAGCGCCACAGACAACAGCGCCATCGCTGCAACAATAGAAGCATCTTTCAGCGAAAGCGGTGCCAAAGCGCGCGTAAGGGTCGCAAGCCAAGCTTGCCTGCCATGATCTTTTTCAACGATCGGCAGTTTTTGCGCAGTCAATGGTCATCACCCTTTCATGCCACAGCAAATATCCGGACCCGTGCCGCCCTCTGCTGGCGATCATTCTTTGGCCCCACTTCACCTGATAGGCTTTCGGTCAGGGGTCAAGGTTTCGCAAGCTATCGCCCGGCTGAGCAGAGTGCGAAAGATGATCAGTGGCCTGACCGCGATAAATTAGCCATCCCCTTCGGGCGAGCTTTCCAATTCCGTAGGTCGACGTTCCGCTGGGCGCAGCTGGCGTTTTTTCCACCGCACCCGAATGCGGTTATCCCAAAAAAGCATAGCCAGAAAATAACCCAATATCGCGGAAACAACCGAAATGAGAAACAGGCCCGAAAGCAACGCGGGAGCCGCATCGGATAGCAGCCAACGCATCCATTCCGCTGCGCTGGCCCCCTTGTCTACCATCGTCGAAAAGGTAGAAACATTGGCGCTCAGCCCAAATATATTGTCCCCCAGCCACACCGACGCAGCGATAATCAACGGCGTTGTCAAAGGGTTCGACAAAAATGTCATCGCCGCACCGATGGGAATATTCGCCCGAAAAGGCAAAGCCAGCAGCGCCACCCCCAAAATCTGCACGCCGGGGATCAGGAAGAAAATTCCGACAAACAAACCCAAAGCCGCGCCGCGTGGCACAGATGTGCGGGTGAAACGCCACAAATGGCTATGCGCGATCCGGTGTGCGAAGGGCCGCATGAAGCGACTCGCCATCAATTCTTCGCGGGAAGGCGAATTCCGGCGAATCCAATCCATCAATGCGGTTTTATTGCCAGGCTCCCGGCCGATCATCCACGATCCTTCAGCAATCGTTGCTGATCCCGTTTCCAATCCCGCTCTTTAATCGATTCGCGCTTGTCATGGGCCTTCTTGCCCTTGGCCAAAGCCAGTTCCACCTTTGCCCGGCCCCGGCTGTTAAAATACACCGATAGGGGCACCAGCGTCATCCCCTGCCGCATTACGCCAGCATGAAGTTTGTTGATCTGGCGGCCTTTCAACAATAATTTTCGAGGGCGTTTAGGCTCGTGATTGAAACGATTTCCATGGCTGAATTCGGGAATGTTGCTGTTGACCAGCCACACTTGCCCATCCACCACTTCTGCGTAGCTTTCCGCAATGGTCCCTTGACCAAAGCGCAGCGATTTCACCTCTGTGCCTTGCAGGGCAATGCCCGCTTCAAACACTTCGTCGATCGCAAAATCAAACCGTGCCCGACGATTTTCGGCAACGATTTTTTTCTTGTCAAATTCCGGGGCAGACTGGGGACGCGACATAAAATTCAGATCACTCCTGCACGGACCAATGCGGCATCAACAGCCCGGCGCGATACTTCCGATGCATCCACAATAGGTAAGCGCACTTCCGAAGAAAACCAGTTGTGAACGCGCGACAGCGCATATTTTGCTGGCGCTGGTGAAGCATCGCTGAACATCGCCAGATGCAGATCAAATAAACGCTCATGCAGCAAGCGGGCTTCATCCCATTTGCCCGCAGCACAAGCCGCTGCAAAATCAGCGCACAGTCGCGGGGCCACATTGGCGGTCACGGAAATAACGCCCACGCCGCCCATCACCGCATGGGCCAGCCATAAATCATCATTGCCGCTCAACTGGCAGAAATCCGGGCCTATGCCCATGCGATGCTGCGTCACCCGGCCCAGATCGCCGCTGGCATCTTTGATCGCAACCACCGTTGGAATCTCTGCAAGGCGGCACATCGTCTCGGCCTGCACGTCCGTCACCGTGCGGCCGGGCACATTATAGACCACGATCGGCAGATCACATGCGTCCGCCAAGGCTTTGAAATGGGCAATAATGCCCTCTTGCGACGGACGGTTATAATAAGGGGCAACCACCAGACCAGCGGTCGCGCCTGCCTTTTGGGCATAGCGCAAATGCCGAATAGCCGTGGCTGTATCGTTGGAGCCGCAACCAGCAATCACGGGCACGCGTCCATTGGTCGCCTCAACACAGCGATCAATCACTTGATAATGCTCGTCAAAGCTCAAAGTGGCGCTCTCGCCAGTTGTGCCGCAAGGCACCAAAGCGCTGGAACCTTCCGATATTTGCCACTCGATCAGGCGCGAAAAGCTTGCCGCGTCCAACGCGCCATCGCGAAACGGCGTCACCAAAGCGGGAATTGAACCCGAAAACATGCTCAGCTCCTTTACATTATCCGGCCGCAACCGATAGGATTGATTGGCGCGCCCGCTCATGGACGCCTATTCAGCACCTCGCAAGGAGTTTGCCACTAGAATGGCTGTCATGATCTCTCTCCACAGCATATCTCGCCTCGCCTTAGCCGCAACCTTGCTGGTGCCCGCTATCGCTCACGCTCAGGAAATGAGCCCGGAACAATCGGCATGGTATCGTGCGCAAATGGGCCTATCCTCCATGAATGCCGCGCCACCAACGCTGTCCCACAGCGTTGGTGAAGCTTTGCTTGAATGGCGCCGACTAACCCAAAATAGCAACGCCTCTTTTGATCAAATTTCTCGTTTTCTCATCGCAAATCCGGGTTGGCCAGAAGCCGATAAGATGCGCAATCGCGCAGAAAAAGCCATCTCGCTTGATAGCTATGATCCCGCGCGCACCTTGGCCTATTTTCGTGCTTATCCGCCTCGCACGCCCAGTGGAGAGCTACGCTATGCGATGGCTCTGAATGCCAGCGGCCAGCGTCAACCCGCGCAGGAGGCCGCTCGCCGTGCTTGGACCGGCGGTGCATTGGACGAAATGGAAACCTCTCGTCTGCTCACCCAATTTGGCAGTTCGCTGTCGCCAGCAGATCATGATAGCCGGATGGACCGGCTTTTATGGTCCAACGCGACGGGCGCCGCTGCACGTCAATTGCCGCTCACCTCGCCAGCACAGCGCGAAATTTTCGCTGCACGACTAGCAATGCGCAGCAAAGCCGTCGACGCTGCCTTTCAGGCGTCATCCATCGAAAGCCGCTATCCCGCGATCACCCGCCAAGACCCCGGCTATATCACGGATAAAGCCACTTGGCTGCGGACAACTGGCCGTGTTGGTGAAGCGCGCGCTTTGCTAGCGGCTCCGCGCCAACTGACGTCTTCCCCGCGCGATCCCGAAGAGTGGCTGGAAACGCTGCTGACCAATGCGCGCCAAGCGGATAGCGGCGGCGATAAAGTAACAGCCTATAATATCGCGAAACAATTGGATGACGCCTTGCCCGCTGGCACGGTGATCCGTGATACCGATCTGGGTGTGCGCGATGATTATACCTCGCTGGCATGGCTGGCTGGCCAATTGGCGTTCAAAAGCCTTGGCCGCCCTGCCGAAGCGGCGCGCCATTATCACAATTATGGCGAAGCCGCACGATCCGCGCAAACCCGCACCAAAGGCTATTATTGGGCAGGCCGCGCCGCTTTGGCAGCGGGCAACCGCAGCAATGCCGACGCTCATTTTTCCGACGCTGCGCAATTTTACGATCAATTCTATGGGCAATTGTCCCTAGAACGGCTGAATCGGCCGCAACCCAAGCCCAAGGCGGATCCAAGCATAGCGGTCAGCAATGATGACAAGCGCGCCTTTCAAGAGGATCGTCTGGTGCGCGCAGCAAGGGCGCTGGGCGAGATCGGGTCTTGGCGCGAACAATCATTATTCCTGCGGGCCATCGCTCAAAAGGCGACCACACCCGCTCAGCATCTGTTGGCAGGGCAATTGGCACAGGCCATCGGCCGTCCCGATCTGGGCGTGATGATCGGCCGCAGCGCGCAAGCCAACAGCATGGATGCTGTCGAGGTTTCGGGCTTCCCCACCATTCGTGTGCCAGCAGGGCATGAAAGCAACTGGACCTTCATTCACGCTATCACGCGGCAAGAAAGCCAGTTTGACAAGGCCGCTGTCAGCCATGCCAATGCGCGCGGCCTGATGCAGCTGATGCCGGGAACGGCGCGCGAAGTCGCAACCAAAATCGGCCGCAGCTATGACGTCAGCGCGCTAACCACCGATACAGACTATAATCTGACGCTGGGCTCCACTTATTTCCGCCAGATGCTCAGCTATTTCGGTGGCAGCTATCCGCTGGCCGTAGCCGCCTACAATGCTGGCCCCGGCAATGTGAACAAATGGCTGCGCTCCAACGGCGATCCGCGACAATCTGGAACCGATATCTTGGATTGGATCGAGGCGATCCCCTTCTTTGAAACGCGCAATTATGTGCAACGGGTGCTGGAAAATGCCGTGGTTTACGACAGTCTGCGGCCCGATGGGGCCCGCAGCAATGCGCGCGCTCCGCTGAGCCTCTATCTTGGGAAAGGCACGCCGGGCTGATCCAGCATGACTGCGCAAAAATCCAATATCATCTCGCCCGCTGGCTTTGCCGCTTTGCGGGCGGAATATGAAACATTGTTCAGCATCGAACGCCCCCAATTGGTCGAAACGATCAGTTGGGCGGCGGGCAATGGCGACCGCAGCGAAAATGGCGACTATATCTATGGCCGCAAAAGGCTGAGGGAAATTGATCGGCGCCTGTCTTTTCTGGCGCGGCGAATGAAAGCCGCGCGCGTCGTCGACCCGCTCGATCAGCCCGATCAAAGCCGCATCTGGTTTGGCGCCCATATCGAATTGGCGGATGATGATGATCAGCGGCGCGTGGTGACGCTGGTTGGCGATGATGAAGCAGAAGCAGGCGAAGGCCGAATTGGTTGGAACAGCCCGCTTGCGCGTGCCTTGCGCGGGGCCGCCGTTGGCGATGTGCGCACCGTCAACCTGCCCGCAGGCCCAAAATCATGGGAAGTGATGACGATCCAATATCGCGCTATCGCTCATCAAAACGAAGGGTCATCTCAGCCCGCCTCTTAACCAGACGCCGGGATGATCCAAATGACAGACATCACAATCACCGCCAGCAACAGCGAAATCGCCAAAGCATAGCGCAAACCAGTGCCTTTTTCGCCGCCGCTGGCGGCTTCCTCGCTCAATGTCACTTGCTCATCAGGATGTCGCACGATCATTTCCTTCCGTCGCCAGAATCGAAACGCAGCAACGCCACCTTCGTTCCGCGTCACGCGATGCGCGGTCCTCAGCCAATCTAAGGTCTATATCTATGTGCCAGAGGGTCTGTAAGCCGGGTTCTGTCCACCCCTTGCGGGGATAGGCGATCATTCATCTAGGCATAGGATTGCCCCTATGCTCAAGCAGTCAACCCGGACGACTGGGTCGGAACCAACCCTGGATTTCTCCCTGCCATCCCTATTCGACCTTGCTCCCGATGGGGTTTGCCTTGCCGCGTCCGTTACCGTGCGCGCGGTGCGCTCTTACCGCACCCTTTCACTTTTCGCCTGGCCGAAGCCGTGGGCGACCTGCTCTCTGTGGCACTGTCCCTAACTCCGCCAAGGCAGAGCCGCCGGACGTTATCCGGCATCGTGGTTTCCTTGGAGCCCGGACTTTCCTCCCCCTTGCAAATGCAAGGCGGCGATCGCCCGACCCTCTGGCAAGGCTCGCTTAAGCAGATTTTCAGGAAAACGCCAGTTGCTTGCGCAAATTTCCTTGCGCCTCACCACCGCCTGCCCTCTCAGGCGCTCTCCTCTGGCTTTCCCGATAATAAAGCCAGCAACAAAGCGCGGCATTCGCCGTCAGCAATGCCATCAATCCGATCCGGACGAAACCGGCGCTGAAATGCGACGGTGGCGGCTTTCCAATCGCTCACATCATAACCAAAGCGTTCCAACGCCAGCATAAAAGCCGCATCGCTCCATAAAGGGTCCGTCAGATGATGCTGCGGACGCGGCAAAGCCAGACGCAATTTCGCCAGCGTCTCCCATGGAAAAAGCTCACCCGGATCCTGTTTTCGGGCTGGCGCAATGTCGGAATGGCCCACAATATTGCCGCGCGAAATAGCATAGCGCCCCTTGATCGCACCGACCAAGCGAACCACCGATGCAATTTGATCGCCCGGGAAAGGGCGATAGCCAAATTCATGGCCGGGATTTACAATTTCGATTCCAACACTGGCGCTATTCACATCGCTGATGCCACGCCACCATGATCGCCCCGCATGCCATGCCCGCTTTTCTTCCGGCACCATGATGGTGATGGCGCCATCTTCTTCCACCACATAATGGGCCGAAACCCCCGCTTCCGCATCCGCAAGCCGATCCAGCGCCTCCGCAGCGCTTTTCATGCCGGTATAATGCAGCACGATCATCGTGATCGGCAAAGCGCGCTCGTTAAAATTGGGTGACCAACGCTGTTTCAACTTGTGCATAAACGTCCGCCCACATCGCGCGCATCAGGGATGCAGCGTCGCCCCCACAATCAACGACATGGCCGATTCGCGCGCCAACATCACCTGCCCGCCATGTGCCCGCGCAATCGCCTGCACCATCACGGCAGGAACAGTCCGCGGCGACAAATCCGCCGCCGCTTCACCCTCAGCCAAAATTTTCTCGACCTCACCGTCCAGCAAAATGCGATTCGCTTGCGCATGGATGACGATTTCCACCATCCCCTCATCCTGCTGTTCATAGCCGACGATCAGTTCACCGCCACGCACCAGCGCATCCGTGAAAATGAGCGCCAAATTCAGCAGCAGCTTGGCCGCTGGCTTTGGCAATGACTCGGCCTCGATCATCCAGCCAAGCTCTATGGGCCGATCACCGATCAAACCCTGAAGGGCGGAACGCAATTCTGCGGAAGGGATATTTTCGCCAAAGCCGCCCGCCGATCCAAAGGCCAAGCGGAAAAATTTCAATTTCGCGACAGACGCCTCGGCGCTTTGTTCTAACAATTCGGTGCAGCGCCCGCGCATATCTGCATCTTGCTCGTCGCCCAGCAATTCCAGACCATTGGCAAAGGCCCCCACAGGGCTCAACAAATCGTGGCAAAGGCGCGATGCCAAGGCGGATGCAAATTCAACGCGCGCGTCGGACATAAAGGATATGGCTCCCTGTATAGGCAAATAGGGGTGATAAGGTGATGCGGCTGCACTATGCTCTATGCCATGCTGAAGGGCAGGAGCAAGGGATGCTGCGAGATTAGCTGTGAATATCCGCCGCTTTCATCTTGAAAATATATGCAACAAGCCCAAATGGCCTAACATGCAGGGGGCAGAAGAAACCATCGCCATAATGTTAGACGTCGCAGCCTCAGGTTTGCGGTTGGATCGCGCTATGGCCGAAGCCTTGCCGCAGCTATCGCGCGAGCGGGTGAAAAATTTCATCAAGGGCGGCCGGGTCACGGATGGCCAAGGCAAAATCTTGTGGGACCCGTCCGGCAAAATCAACGCCCCCATTGCCCTGCAATTGCGAATGCCAGTGCCAAAGCCTGCCCATAATATCGCGCAAGACATTGCGCTGACCGTCGCTTTTGAGGATGAGCATCTGATCGTCGTCGACAAGCCCGCCGGGATGGTTGTCCACCCCGCTGCTGGCAATTTGGATGGCACGATGGTCAATGCCTTGCTGCATCACTGCGCGGGCCAATTGTCTGGCATGGGCGGCGTTGCACGTCCCGGCATTGTCCACCGTATCGATAAAGACACCAGCGGCCTGATCGTCGCCGCCAAGCATGACAAGGCACATGAAGGGCTGGCCAAGCAATTTGCCGCGCACAGCATTGACCGGCGCTATATCGCAATCGCCACAGGCCGTCCCATGCCGCCCATCGGCACAGTGAATGCCGCGCTGGCTCGCTCGGCGGTCAATCGCAAAAAAATGGCCGTCGTGCCACCAGGCGAAGGCAAACATGCCATCACCCATTATCAGACATTGGAGCTGCTGAACGGCGCGGCCGTGATTCAATGCCGGCTCGAAACCGGCCGCACCCATCAAGTGCGCGTTCACATGACCCATATTGGCCACAGCCTGTTGGGCGATCCCGTCTATGGGCGAAACCGCAAGCCGATTTCAGACGTGCTGAAAACATTGAATTTCTCGCGACAGGCACTGCACGCCGCCCATTTGGGCTTTGTTCATCCTGTCACGGGTATAAGAATAGCGTTAGACAGCGACCTGCCGCCTGACATGCGGGAACTGATTGAGGCACTGCGCGTTTGAACGAGGGTTCAGATTGCACAGAAAACGCATATAAATGCGCGCCTTTTGAACGTTTCCGCATGATGTTGATAGATTATAGTTATTAGGGAAGACGCAATTTCATGGCGAAAACTAGCAATGTTCCGGCAACAGTGCCCGCCCTTGGCGGTGAGGCCAGCCTGAATCGCTATCTGGCTGAAATCCGAAAATTTCCTCTGCTCACCCCCGAACAGGAATATATGCTCGCCAAACGTTTTCAAGAACATGGCGACAATGAAGCCGCGGCTCAATTGGTGACATCGCATCTGCGTTTGGTGGCCAAAATTGCTATGGGTTATCGCGGCTATGGTCTGCCGGTCAGCGAGTTGATCAGCGAAGGCAATATCGGCCTGATGCAAGGCGTTAAGAAATTTGATCCAGAACGGGGTTTTCGCCTCGCCACCTATGCCATGTGGTGGATCCGCGCCTCTATTCAGGAATTTATCCTGCGGTCGTGGAGCCTTGTGAAAATGGGCACCACCGCAGCGCAAAAGAAGCTTTTCTTCAATCTGCGCCGCATGAAAAACAATCTTGAAGCCTTTGAGGATGGCGATCTTTCGCCCGAACATGTCGCGAAAATCGCGACCGATCTGGGCGTTACGGAAGCCGAAGTGGTCAGCATGAATCGCCGCATGGCGATGGGCGGCGACACTTCGCTCAACGTGCCAATGGGCGAAGATGGTGACAGCCAATGGCAGGACTTGCTGGGCGATGAAGGGCCGCTGCAAGATGAGCGTGTCGCGGAATCCGAAGAACGTAATCTGCGCCATGCGTTGCTCAACGAAGCGCTGGATACGCTGAACGACCGCGAACGTCATATCTTGACCGAACGCCGCCTGACCGATGATCCCATGACCTTGGAAGATCTCAGTCAAGTCTATGGCGTCAGCCGCGAACGAGTCCGTCAGATAGAGGTTCGGGCTTTTGAAAAGCTGCAAAAGGCAATGCTCGATATCGCCGCAGATCGCCGCCTGTTGGTGAATTAATCTCACCGCCTAAAAAGCAGATGGTGGCTTTGTCCACCATCTGCAGGCGCGGCCCGCCAACTCTCATCTTGCGGGCCATGCCTGCTTAGCCTTAGAGCAATATCTATGGCGACCGTTTCAAGAAAAAACACAAAAAAACGCAGGCCGAATAAGGGCCATTGGATCTGGCGTCCGATCAAATGGTTGGTGGCTCTAATCGCTCTATCGGTCCTGTGGGTGTGTCTTTACAAATTTGTTCCACCGCCGATCACCATCACGATGATGATGGATTCGCATGGCATCACCAAAAGCTGGACACCGCTGGAGCGGATCGACCGCAATATGGTGCGCGCTGTGATTGCGGCAGAAGATAGCAAATTTTGCAGTCACCAAGGCTTTGATCGCGATGCCATCGCCACCGCGCTGCGCCGCAATCTGGATGGCGCGAAGCTGCGCGGTGGATCAACGATCAGCCAGCAGACAGCAAAAAATGTCTTTTTGTGGCAAGGCAGCGGCTGGACCCGCTATCTTCGCAAAGTTCCGGAATTTTACTTCACCTTCCTAATCGAGAAAATCTGGGGCAAGCGCCGGATCATGGAAGTCTATCTCAATGTCGCGGAAACCGGCATGGGCACCTATGGCGTGGAGGCTGGCGCCCAACGCTATTTCCAGAAAAGCGCTGCCAAGCTCAGCATGGCTGAAGCGGCCCGCATTGCCGCCATTCTGCCACTGCCCAAAAAGCGTGAAGCCATTTCCCCAACTGGGTTCACGCGCCGCTATGGCAACAGCATCCGCGCTCGCGGCGCAACCGTGGCCCGCAGCGGCTATGATAGCTGTGTCTATCGCTAAGTAGGTCTGTATGTGGTTCAGGCGGGAAGCCGGTTCAGCCCGGCTTCCAGCTTTTCAGCTCTTCAGCCTGTTTCAAAACATCATAAGCCGCCTGCCCTGCCGCAAAACGCTTCGCGGCTTCGGCATCGCCCGGCTTCACATCGGGATGATTTTCCTTGGCTAGATTGCGCCACGCCTTCTTCGCCGCTTCGATATCGGCATCGGGTTCCAGCCCCAAAACCTCTAAAGCGCGCATTTCATCCGCGCTACGCGTGCCGTCCCCGGCCCCGCCCCAACCATAATGTTGAGCGCTGGCATAGCCGCCAGCATCGCGTTTTTCGTCCGCCTCGCGCTGCGCCGCATCCTCTTCGCTCAGGCCAGCGAAATAATCCCAGCCGCGATTATATTCGGCAGCATGGGTTTCGCAAAAATACCAACGTTCTGGGCTGTTCGGGGATTTTGGTGCAGGGCAATTGCCGGGCGTTGTGCACCCATGGCGATCACAAATTCGCACCTGCTGTGCTTCCCGCGAACTGCCATAGGAACGCCAACGGGGAAAACCCCAATCATCAGATCTACGGACACGGCTCATGATGAGCCATGTAGCAATATCGCAGGAAAATGCCAGTGCTGCCGAGAATATAGCCTGCCCTAGAGGGAAAGTGCTTGCTTCTCCGTCAGCATTTCAGTCAACAGCGCCGCGACTTTGCTCGGCGCTTCCATCGGTATGAAATGGCTATTGTCGGCCCAGAGCATATCCGATTTCGCGCCAAATGCGTCAGCCGCGCCAAGCCATGTCGGGCTTTTGGAAAAATCCATCTCGCTCGCCCGCTCGGCGGTGGGGGCACGCAATATGCTGACGTCCGCCTTGATCCGATCAACCCATGTATAAGGATTGGTTCGCGGCGCATTTTGATAGATGGAGGCTTCCACCCTTGGCGGGCAAGCAAGGATCAAGCCTTCTCCGCTTTCATCCGCAAGCAGGCCATATCGGCAATAATCCGCCAACACTTGCGGATCCCAACTGGCATAGGGTTTGCGATCTCGGAAATGCTCCGCCATCTGCTCGGCGCTCTGCCAACTATTGCGGCGACGCGACACAGGATGGTCCGACGGATCCGGCACAGCATAGGCTGTGCTGGCATAAATTTCCGGCGGCAAAACCACAGGATCAATCAGCAATATATCCTGAAACGCATCTGGACGCTCCGCCGCCAAACGGCTGAGCACATAGCCGCCCATGCTATGGCCACAGCCGATCAGGGGCCTATCACCCAGCCTGTCGATCAATGGCAGCAAAGCCAGTGCCGCATCGGGCCAATCTGCCAACAGCTCTGGCTTTTCGCTACGCCCATGGCCCAACAAATCCGGCGCGACGACATGGGTGCCAGCCGGTAAGGCCGCGACCACCTGATCCCACAACCGGGCATGAAAGCCCGTCGCATGCAGCAGCAGCAATGTCGGCCCCGCGCCTGCCTCATTCCATTCAAACCAACAGATGTCCCCAAGAGGACCATCCAGATGATGCTCGACAGGCGCGGTCATCGACATCAGTTTTTGGGGCCATCAATGATGCGGATGCTCAACTCTTTCAGCTGCTTATCCGATACGGGGGCCGGAGCACCCATCATCAAATCTTCCGCCTTCTGGTTCATCGGAAACACCACCACTTCGCGAATATTCGGTTCATCTGCCAGCAGCATCACGATGCGGTCCACACCGGGCGCAGACCCACCATGCGGCGGTGCGCCGAACTTGAACGCATTGATCATGCCACTGAAATTGGCATCCACATCCGCTTGGCTGTAACCGGCGATTTCAAACGCCTTATACATGATGTCCGGACGATGGTTCCGGATCGCACCCGACGACAGTTCCACGCCATTGCAGACGATATCATATTGCCAAGCCAATATGTCCAAGGGATCCTTGGTTTCCAGCGCTTCCAGCTCGCCCTGCGGCATGGAGAATGGGTTGTGGCTGAAATCAATCTGGCCGGTATCTTCGTCAGCTTCAAACATCGGGAAATCGACAATCCAGCACAGTTCAAACTTGTTGGCGTCGATCAGTTCCAGCTGCTCACCCACGCGGGTGCGGGCCAAACCAGCCAGCTTTGCTGCCACCGATTCCTTGGCGGCTGCAAAGAAAATGCCATCATCAGGACCAAGGCCCAATTCATTGGCCAAAGCGTCCATCTTGTCAGGACCATGGTTTTTGGCAATCGGGCCGCCCCATTCGCCGCCCTTGCGGGTGGCATAGCCCAGACCGGCAAAGCCTTCGCTCTGTGCCCAAGCATTCATATCGTCAAAGAATTTGCGGCTCTTGTCATTGGTATTCGGCGCAGGGATCGCACGCACCACGTCGCCTGCGGCAACAACATCGGCAAAGCGGCCAAAGCCCGAACCAACAAAATGCGACGACACATCCGAAATGATGATGGGATTGCGCAGATCCGGCTTGTCATTGCCATATTTCAGCATGGATTCTCGGTAAGGAATACGTTTGAACTGGCCAGCTGGCGTCACCGACTTACCATTGGCAAATTCTTCAAACACACCGGCCAGCACAGGCTCAATGGCTTGGAACACATCTTCTTGTGTCACAAAGCTCATTTCAAAATCGAGCTGGTAAAATTCACCGGGCGACCGATCCGCACGCGCATCTTCGTCGCGGAAGCAAGGCGCAATTTGGAAATAGCGGTCGAAACCCGCCACCATCAGCAATTGCTTAAACATTTGCGGCGCCTGCGGCAGCGCATAAAATTTTCCGGGATGAACGCGGCTGGGCACCAGATAGTCGCGCGCGCCTTCTGGCGACGAAGCGGTCAAAATCGGTGTCTGATATTCGGTAAAGCCCTGAGCAACCATGCGATTGCGCAGGCTGGCGATCACATTGGAACGCAGCAGAATATTTTTGTGCAGACGCTCACGGCGCAAATCAAGGAAACGATATTTCAAACGAATATCTTCGGGATATTCCTGTTCACCAGCCACAGGCAGTGGCAGTTCCGAAGCCGATGACTGAACCGTCACCGTGCGGGCGCGCACCTCAACTTCACCTGTCGGCAGATGGGCATTGATCGTTTCTGCCGATCGCGCGACAACCTCGCCATCCACTGTCACAACGCTTTCGCTGCGCAGGCCATCCAGCACCACAAAGGCGGGATCGCCGGAATCGACCACAATCTGCGTCAGGCCATAATGATCGCGCAGATCAACGAAGAGCAGGCCGCCATGGTCACGCTTGCGGTGAACCCAACCGGAAACGCGAACAGTCTGACCAACATCTGCCGCGCGAAGCTGGCCGCAATTGTGGGTGCGATAGGCGTGCATGAGATCGTCTTTCAAAGTCTGATAAGGGCGCAGAAACGCGCACTGTTCTGGAGACTGCCTAAGGCAGCGCACAGCCTCTTTTGTCAAGGGCTGAAGCCACTATTACCACAAATGCGCGGTGCCAATGCTGGGGCGCAGGCCAAAATTCAGGCCACCTGCATATATCGCGGATGACGCCATAGGACGCATGATTTGCTGTATATTTTAGGATAAATGTCGCGATCCCTGATGGCTTTTCCGGCCATTTCAGGTAATTTTTTCTGACGATCCTGTTCAACTCGCTGTATAGGCCCCGCATGAAAATTCACCCGTTGATCGAATCCAGCGCGGCGCTGGCAGAGTTTTGCAGCCTCATTTCGGGCAGCGATTTCATCGCTGTCGATACCGAATTTATGCGAGAGAATAGCTTCTGGCCTGAACTCTGCCTGATTCAGGTTGCCGATCAGGATCATGCGGCGGCGATTGACCCCATGGCTCCGGGCATGGATTTGCAACCGCTGCTTGATCTTCTGGTCAACAATCAAGAGATATTGAAGGTCTTCCATGCGGGCGGGCAGGATGTGGAAATCATCTTCAACCTGACAGGCAAGACACCCCACCCTATTTTCGATACCCAAGTGGGCCAAATGGCTTTGGGCCAGGCCGAACAAGTAGGCTATTCGAATCTGGTGGAAAGCTGGATCGGCATTCAACTGGATAAGGGCGCCCGCTTCACAGATTGGAGCCGCCGTCCGCTCGACAAGCGCCAGATTGATTATGCCATTGGCGATGTCACCCATCTGGCCCGCATTTTCCCCATGATGTTGAAAAAGCTGGTTCAAACCGGTCGCGGCCATTGGCTTGATGACGAAATGGAGCGATTGGCTGATCCCAATCATTATCGCGCTGATCCGGATCGGGCATGGCTGCGTGTCAAATCCCCATCGCGCAAGCCCGATGCTTTGGGCCGCCTGAAAGCACTGGCCGCTTGGCGCGAGAATGAAGCACGAACCAAAAACCTGCCGCGCGGTCGTATCGTAAAAGATGAAACATTGGCCGATATCGCGGCCCATCCCCCGCGCACTCAAGATGCGCTGGGAAATGTGCGCGGCCTTTCCGCAACATGGCGCAGCAATGACATCGGCGGCCGGCTGATGGCGGCGCTGGCCAACGCCAAGCCGCTACCCAAGGAAGAAATGCCCGATCGCGCACCGCGCGGCCCCGGCCTGGGCAAAGAAGGTGCCTTGGTTGCCGATCTGTTAAAGCTGCTACTGAAAATCCGGTCACGGGAACTCAACGCCGCGGCCCGTCTGATCGCGCGCAGCGATGAATTGGAAGCGCTGGCCGCTGGACGGGATGAGAATATTCCGCTGATGAAGGGCTGGCGCTTTGAGGTGTTCGGTCAATCCGCACTGGATTTGGTGCAAGGCCGCGTTGGCTTCGCCGTCCGCGATGGCAAGTTGGTGATGAGCGACATTGAACCGCCAACCCCGGAAGCTGATCCAGTGGATACAACTGCCGATGCCAATACCCAAATCTCATTTGGCGAAGATGGGGATGGAGCCGCTGGGAACGAAGCCAAGGCAAGCTAAGCCGCGCCCTTTGGCAAAGCTTGCGAGCAATCCAATGCTTCAGTCTGTTTTCAGCACTTTGGGTTTCCGTCCAAAAGCCTGTGCGAGCGCTTTCAACCGGCGCTCCACCGCTTCCCCGGCCAGATCATGCCAAGGTTCGGCCAACCGCAATTGCAATTCCTGATCCGTCAGGCACAGCCTTGTGCCGCCCAAAGTGGCATCCAATCCGCCGGATAATCGCTGGCCCAAGCGGATCGCCAGTCCCCAGCGCCGTGCTTGCTCCAACTCAGCTGAAGTTGCCAAATCCCCCATATCAGGAAAATCCTGATCGCCACCGCCAAAGCCGCTGTGCAAGGCCCGCCCCAGCAACACCCGCCCGCGATTGTCGATGCCGCGCCAGTTGCCATAAAGGCCGATTTCGGCGCCACGCTCGGCCCGAAAATCTGGATTGGCAGACCATGCGACGTCGCTGAGCAGGCATGCCGCCAAGCGAAGCCGTGCATCCGCGGTGCTATCCTCTTCAAACAAAGGCGCTATCCAATCCGCCAGCACCCGCCCCCGCACGCCAAAGCGGGAAAGCCGTCGCCCTTCAAATTGGGCGGCCTGAATCAAGGGATCCTGTGCCCGGGTTCGGGCGTCCAGCGCTTGATAGAGCAAGCCTTCACGCAGCCCAGACGATGAAACAGTCATCTCCGGCGCCTCAATGATATTCACCAGCGCTGCCAATAAAGCCGCCGCATCAGGTACCGTTTCCGCACGAGAGCCGGGCATTCCGGGAATCGCCTTCAATCGCTCTGCGCTCATGCGCTTGGATGCCCGCACCACCCGGCGCATGGCCGTGCGAGGCAGATGATGCTGATCCAAAATGGCCAAGGGATTTTGCGTAACCGCCATATCCAGTCGGGACAGCGCCCGCCACGAACCACCGACAAGATAAAGCGGTGATCCCACCAAATCGCCGGGCCAATCCGCCGCCCGCATCATCCGCCGCACTGCCCGTTCAAACGGCTGCTGCCCTTTTTCACGCAGCGGCCGCAAGCGCAACACGCCCAAGGGAAAGGATGCCTTGCGGCCGACTTTTCCATTCTTCACCTCGGCCAGTTCCAAGCTGCCGCCGCCAAGGTCCACGACGATGCCATCCGCATCCGGTATCGCGGCAATCACCCCATAAGCCGATGCTTCTGCTTCCTCTGCGCCCGTCAACAGGCGCAGCGGCAAACCCGCCGCCTGTGCGCTGGCGATAAATTCTGCGCCATTGCTGGCATCGCGCACGGCAGCGGTGGCAATGCATTGCAAATCCTTGGCGCACATCTGCCTTGCCAACAGCATATAGCGGCGCAGCGCAGCAAGGCCCCGCTTGGCATCTTCGGGCGCGATACAGCCATCCACAGCCAAGCCGCGCCCCAATCCGGCGGCAACCTTTTCGTTAAAAATAATGGCAGGCGCGCGCGGCGGCCCTTCGTAAACCACAAGACGAACGGAGTTGGAGCCAATATCTATCACGGCGGATCGGCGAATGCGTTGTTTCAAGGGCATGCCTTCACGGAAGAAAGAGGGGCGCGGGGCGATGTTTTGGCAGCAGCCACGGTGTCAGCCTTGTTGCTGTGTAAAGGCCAAAGTTGGCACATCATGGCGCTTGTGCAGTGCATTCCCGCGCCCCGACAAAGAAGCATTATTCATAAAATAATGATGAAGATTAAAAGGCTTATCGACAGCACTCAAACGCTCATAGCGGCCATCAGGTTGCAATTGCCAGCTTTGCTCATTGTCGATCAGATTGGCGACCAGCACTTGTTCCAACACCTGATCATGCACTGTCGGATTTTCGATCGGAATCATATATTCCACGCGGCGATCAAAATTGCGCGGCATCCAATCGGCGCTGGATATATAAAGCTTCGCCTTTTGATGCGGCAGCAATTCGCCATTGGCAAAGGCCCAGATGCGGCTGTGTTCCAAAAAGCGCCCAACCACCGATTTCACACGGATATTTTCAGACAGGCCGGGTACGCCGGGGCGCAGACAGCAAATGCCGCGCACTGATAATTCAATCGGCACGCCAGCCTCGCTGGCTTGATATAATTTGTCGATAATATCCGGATCGACCAGACTGTTCATCTTGGCCCACAACCCCGATGGCTTGCCCGCCCTCGCCGCCAAGATTTCCATATCAATCAAGTGCGACAATTCGCTGCGCATCGTCAATGGCGACATCGAAATCATCTCCAGCCGCTCTGGCTCGACATAGCCGGTGATATAATTAAACAATTGCGCCGCATCGCGTCCGGCGCGCGGATCAGCGGTAAAAAAGCTCAGATCGGTATAGATGCGGGCCGTCACAGGATGATAATTTCCGGTTCCAAAGTGGCAATAGGTGCGATAGCCCTGCCCTTCACGGCGCACCACCATCGACATTTTCGCGTGGGTTTTCCAATCGATAAAGCCATAAACCACTTGCACGCCTGCGCGTTCCAATTGATTGGCCCACAGCAGGTTTTGCTCTTCATCAAAGCGCGCCTTCAACTCGACAACCGCCGTCACCGACTTGCCCGCCTCGGCCGCTTCGATCAGCGCCCTTATCACCGGCGATTGATGACCCGCCCGATAGAGCGTCTGCTTGATCGCCACCACATCCGGATCAGCCGCCGCCTGTCGCAGGAAAGATAGCACCACATCAAAGCTCTCATAAGGATGATGAACAATGATATCCTTGCTGCTGATGGCGGCGAAACAATCGCCATCATGCTCGCGAATGCGTTCCGGGAAACGCGGGGTATAGACTGGGAATTTCAAATCCGGCCGATCGACATCCAGCAATCCAGACAGGTCACTTAAGCCCATAAAGCCATCAATTTTGGCAATGATCGCTTCATGCCCCTGTATATCCCCGTGCAGCACCTCTTCCAAATCTGCGGGCATATTCGCGCCCAATTCCAACAAGATCACGCGGCCCCTGCGGCGACGACGCAGCGCCGTTTGAAACAGGCGCACCAAATCCTCTGCTTCTTCTTCCAGCTCAATATCGCTGTCGCGCAAAATGCGAAAAACACCCATGGCGCAAGTGGTGAACCCCGGAAACAACAGATCCGCGAAAATCTTGATCAAATGTTCCATGGCCACAAAAGTGTTGCTGCCATCGGGCACTTTCACAAAGCGCGGCAATCCGGGCGGCAATAATACCAATTCCCGCACAATCTCTGCATTGCTGCCCCGCTGCAAATCAAAAACAACGCCCAGCCCGCCATTGGGGATGAAGGGAAAAGGATGCACCGGATCCAGCACCTGAGGCGTCAAGATCGGAAAAATCTGATCCAGAAAATATTGATGCAAGGCCGCGCGTAGCGGCTCATGCGGCGCGCCGCGGGCATAGACATGGATTCCCTGCTCGCGCAGCAACTCCCGCAACAGCTGCCATTCTTGCTGCTGTTCTTCCAGCAGCCGGTTTACCTCTGCTTCAATTTCGATCAATTGCTGGCTTGGAGTGCGCCCATCTGCCGACAAATCCTCTATGCCTTCCAATTGCTGGCCTTTCAGCCCTGCAACCCGCACCATGAAAAATTCGTCTAAATTGCTACCGGAAATAGAAAGAAAGCGCAGCCGCTCCAACAGAGGATGCGCTTCATTGCGCGCTTCTTCCATCACGCGCCGGTTAAATGCCAGCCAGCTTAATTCGCGATTAAAAAAACGATCCGGGCCCATGGCCGACACAAGGGATTTTTCACTGGCAGAATCCGAAAACAATGGAACATCGTCTATCGACATATAAGGGCATCCTGTCGCTCAAGAAGATCGGGAACGATCAACTCTTGTGACAACAATGTTTCACGAGCGAGACGGATGCCTAAACGGCGGCCAGTTTCTAACGATGCTTCATCCAGCGCCGCGACAATGCGATGAATAACGGCATAGGTCCGTTCCATTCGCGGCACGATATAAGCCACGATTTCCGGCGCGATGACCATGCCGCGCTGCGCGAACAAAGCTTCAATCAGATCATGCGCCAAATCTTCATCCGGCTCGCCGATCCTCAGCACCGGCACCGATGCCATGCGCGATGCCAGATCCGGCAACATAATACCCCATTCCGTGGGCGCATTTTCAGCAATCACCAGCAAGGATGATCCGCTGGATTGGGCCGCATTCCAAGCATGAAACATATCCTCTTCGGATATGCTTTTCGGCCCATCGATCACACGACCGCCGGTTTCCCGAGTAAAGATCCGCCCCATCGAGCTGCGCCCCGATCCGCGTGGCCCCACCAGCACGGCGCTGCGCACCGGCCAAGAGGCAACATGGTGCAGATAGCGGACGGCATCTTCATTGCTGGGCCCGACAATGAACGGCCCATCATTCATGCCGCCAGCGCTCCAATCAAGCGGCAGCGCGATCTGGCTCGTCACGGGCGAATTCATTTTCGGCTGATCCGTAGCTGCCCGCCGCCTTCCTGCACGGCGAAACCACGCGCCGCCAGCGCCGCTTTCAGCGCCCCGACATCGCCCCGGAACGTCACCCGCATCACCGATGTGCCGCCCAAGGCAAGGCTGCTGGTGGATGCCGATTGCACCCCTGCCACCGCCGCCACCGCGCGCTCGGTCGCAGAAACGCTGTCCACATCAGGCGAGCTATATTGCACATTAAAGCTTTGCACACCGACAGCCGCCGCGGGCGGCGTGCTGGCATCTGTTTCAACCGGCAGAGCGTCATTCTCTGCCGCGACATCGGGCAATTCCGCTGGCTCCACCGGCTTTTCTAGCACCAGATAAGTGTCGGTCCGCAACTGGCCAGACGACAGCGCCGCAGTATAGATTTGATCCATCCGCACCGCCGCTTTCTCCATCATTTCCGATAGCACCGCGGGGCTGGTTCCGGTGAGCGTAAATTTATCGATCAGCACATTATCCGGCCCGAAGCGCGCCGTGAAATATCCCTTAATCGGTCCACCCGGATAGCTATATTCAATGCGCGCAATCGGCATCAGCACATCAGCGGCGCCATATTGATCCAAGATCATCCGCCACCACATGCGACTACGTCGTCCGGCCTGACCAGCGTTCAACAGCAAAGTATCAGTGCCGACACCCGCCGTGCGCACATAATCAATCGCGCTTTGGCCGGTGTGAAATTCCGCCCAAGCCTTTTGCCAAGGGCTGCGCTGTTCAAACACCTGTTGAATGCCATCGATGGAATAAATGGGGATCACCAGCATCGGCGGCGAACGCAGCATCCGCCCACTGACGCCCAAAATCTGCCCGGCCCGCACCCGATCAAATTGCACGCCCAATTTCGCAACATAGCGGCGGGCACCAATTTCCTCATGCTCCACCACAATCGCCGTCACAATGCCATCCAGCACCGAATCCGACAATTTGGGCGCAGCGGTGCCATTCAGCCGCTGATAAAGCTGTTCCCAGCCCAATCTTTGCGCTTGGCGCCAGCCCTCGCTGCGCGCCTCGTTGGAGTTTTTCGCTGTGACGTCGACCGATATTCCCGAGGCCATAAAATCTGCACTGCTGTTAATCGGGGTGATTCCCCGGTTGCCGCGCGCAATCTGGCCATCCACCATATTGCCCAGCAACATGGCACCGGCCACGGCAGATAGCGCCGCCCAGCGCCATTTTTTCAGCGAAGCAGGGCGGGTTGACGGGGCTTGGTTCAGCCCCTGGCGAAGCGATATGGAAGCAGCGAAATTCATAACTGCCCTATCCTCTGCCCAAAAGCGCCGCTGGGGACAAGGAATTCATGGCATTTTTCAGCCAGAAGGGTTAGGCGCTCGCGCATGGAACGCAAGCATAACCAACCCGCCTCTTATACTTATGCCCAAGCCGGTGTTTCAATCGACGCCGGAAATGCGCTGGTTCGCGCTATCGCACCGCTGGCCCGCTCTACGCGGCGCGCGGGTGCGAATGCCGATCTTGGCGGATTTGGGGGCTTTTTCGATCTGAAAGCCGCTGGCTTTAACGATCCCTTGCTGGTCGCCGCCAATGATGGCGTTGGCACCAAGCTGAAGCTCGCTATTGATTCGGGCCAGCATGATGGCGTCGGCATTGATCTGGTCGCCATGTGCGTCAATGATTTGATCGTTCAAGGTGCAGAGCCGCTGTTCTTCCTTGATTATTATGCCACTGGCAAATTGGATATCGATGTTGCAACTGCCGTTGTCGCGGGCATTGCCGAGGGCTGTAAACAAGCAGGCTGCGCTTTGATCGGCGGCGAAACCGCTGAAATGCCCGGCATGTATAGCGATGATGATTATGATCTGGCTGGCTTTTGCGTCGGCGCGGTCGAGCGGGATCAAGTTTTAACCGCCGATAAGGTTGCGGCGGGCGATGTGATTTTGGGGCTGGCTTCGTCTGGCGTCCATTCCAATGGCTTCTCACTGGTTCGCCGTCTGGCTGCCGACAAGGGCTGGAAATTGGATCGCCCTGCCCTCTTCGATCATGAAACCATTTTGATCGACGCGCTGATGGCCCCCACCCGCATCTATGTCAAAAGCCTGTTGCCGCTGGTGAAAAGCGGCAAGGTTCATGCTCTGGCCCATATCACGGGCGGCGGCTTGCTGGAAAATATCCCGCGCATTTTGCCCGATAATTTTCATGCCCATGTTGATGCTGGTGCATGGGAACAGCCGCGCCTGATGGCCTTCCTGCAAGCGCAGGGCAATATTGAGCCAGAAGAAATGGCCCGCACCTTCAACTGCGGTATCGGCATGGCGGTGGTCGTTTCCAAGGATAATGCGGATGAACTGACGGCCGCGCTGGAAGCGGCTGGTGAAACGGTTTACCGCATCGGCCATATCGCCGAGGGCGAAAAAGGCTGCACCGTATCCGGCAGCAGCGACACCTGGAGCGCGCTTGCAGACTGGACCGCCACGCACAATGGCTGATCAGCCAGCGGACGGTGATCATCGCGCGAAAGTCGCTGTGCTCCTTTCGGGCAGCGGCACCAATATGGCGGCGTTGCTTTACGCCGCCAAAGCCGCCGATTGCCCCTATGACATCGTCTTTGTCGGTTCGAACAAACCCGAAGCAGCTGGCCTGAAACTGGCCGCCGCCGAAGGCATAGCCACATGGGCGCATAGCCATAAAGGCCTCAGCCGCGCAGAATTTGATGCATTGGTCGATGCTCAGTTGCGGGCATCCGGCGCGCAATATGTCGCGCTGGCAGGCTATATGCGGATTTTAACCGAAGATTTTGTGCGCGGCTGGCAAGGCCGGATGCTGAACATCCACCCTAGCCTGCTGCCGAAATATAAGGGGCTGGATACGCATCAGCGCGCGCTGGACGCGGGCGACAGCCATGGCGGATGCAGCGTCCATCTGGTAACCGCACAATTGGATGACGGCCCGGTTCTGGGCCAAACAGCCGTATCCATTTTGCCGGGCGATGATGCCGCCAGCCTTGCTGCCCGTGTGCTGTTTGCCGAACATCAACTCTATCCGGCGACGCTGGCGCGCTATATTCGCGATCAGCGCGCTTAAAACATCCATCTAATTAAAAAAGGCCGCCGGATCGCTCCAGCGGCCTTTTCTTGTCTTTGCAATTACGAAATTCAGCCAACAATTTCTTCGGGCTTGAAGAAATAGGCGATTTCAATCGCGGCATTTTCATCGCTGTCGCTGCCATGCACCGAATTGGCCTCGATGCTTTCTGCAAATAATTTGCGGATCGTGCCTTCAGCGGCATCGGCTGGATTGGTCGCGCCCATGATATCGCGGTTGGTTTTCACGGCATCTTCGCCTTCCAGCACCTGCACCACAACGGGGCCGGAAATCATGAACTGCACCAGATCGCCAAAGAAAGGGCGTTCGGCATGAACGGCATAAAAGCCTTCTGCTTGCTCGCGGCTCATCTGAATGCGCTTCGATGCAACAACGCGCAAACCAGCTTCTTCCAACTTCGCGGTCACGGCGCCGGTCAGGTTGCGGCGAACAGCATCGGGCTTGATGATCGAAAAGGTACGGGTAACAGCCATAAGGATAACTCCTGCTAAAGGATTTTGGTTTTTGGATGACCTTGGCCGCGCCTCTAACCGGGCTTGGCCTTGCCCGCAAGAAAAGACGCATAGGCCGACAGAATCTGGCTGACTATCAGCCCAGTTCCGACCAGCGCCCTTGATCATTTTGCTGCCAGAAATGACGCTCCACGCCATCGAGCGCGGCCAGATTGCGCCATGTCGCGCGGGCTTGATCGATATTGCTATCGTCAAACAAGAAAAAGGCGCGATCAAATTGCAGCGCATCTTGATGCCATTGCCCATCCGCAATGGCGACATGGCGCGCCTGATTGGCAGCGGGCAACTGCCATTCCCCGGCGATCAAGATCGGCTCCACCGCCTCATCGGCGCTTCCCGCCGCGCCATGCGGCAGGAAGCTGGCCGGTTGGTGCGACCAAAGGGCGGCGCCAATTTCCTGCCGCAGCATGGCCGAAGCCGCCACGATCAACAACCGATCCCCTTGATCCAGCAGACGCATTGCCAATGCTGGCAATATTTTTTCCGCCGGATCCCGAGTCAGCTTATAGAAATCGACACGCTGCATCACCGCCCTTTATCTTTTATCGTCGCGGGCCGTGATCAGCCTTCGTGATGATCGGCGATATAACGATCCAGCAAGCGCACGCCATAGCCGGTCGCGCCCTTGGCATAGGTGCGGCCATCCTTATCGTGCCAAGCCATGCCCGCAATATCGAGATGGGCCCAAGCCACGCCTTCATCCACATAGCGTTTGATAAATTGCGCCGCCGTGATGGAGCCGCCTTCACGCGGACCGATATTTTTCATGTCCGCAATGGGGCTGTCGATCAACTTGTCATAAGTGGCTGACAGTGGGAAACGCCACAATTTGTCATCGCTTGCCTCGCCCGCCGCCAACAGCGCATCGGCCAATTGGTTATCATTGGCAAAAAGGCCCGCATATTCATGGCCCAGCGAGATCACCATCGCGCCAGTCAGCGTCGCCAGATCAATCACCACCTTAGGCGAATAGGCTTTCTGCGCCCATGTCACCACATCGCACAGCACCAGACGGCCTTCAGCGTCCGTATTCAGCACTTCCACCGTTTGGCCCGACATGGTGGTCACGATATCACCGGGGCGCATCGCATTGCCATCGGGCATATTTTCCACCAGCCCGACCACGCCGACGACATTGGCCTTGGCCTTGCGCCCGGCCAGCGCCTTCATCGCGCCAGCAACGGCGCCCGCGCCGCCCATATCCCATTTCATCATATCCATGCCCGCGCCGGGCTTCAGACTGATACCGCCAGTGTCAAAGGTCACGCCCTTGCCGATAAAGACCACTGGCGCGCTATCCGCTGCGCCGCCATTCCAGCGCATCGCCAGCAAGCGGGGCTTGCGCACCGATCCCTGTGCCACGCCCAGCAAAGCGCCCATGCCCAATTCCGCCATTTCGGCTTCATCCAGCACCGTAATTTCTACGCCAAGCTCGGTCAGGTGGCGGCACCGCTCCACAAAGCTTTCGGGATAAAGAATATTCGCTGGCTCTGCGACCAGCGTCTGGGTGAAAGCAACGCCATCGGCCACAGCCGATTTCAATACCCATGCTGCGGACACATCACCAGCGGCGGACGCAATCACAATCTGGCGCAAGCTGGGCTTTGCCGATTCCGCCAAACGGGTGCGATAGCGATCCATGCGCCAATTGCGCAGCTTAGCCCCCAGCGCAAACGACAGAATATCCGCCGCATCCACCGCGCCGCCCGCAGTGAAATCCACATCCACTCGCTCTAGACCGCTGGTTTGGAATCGCCCCGTCACCGCAGCGCCGGCCCGCTCCAGATCATGTTCCGTGCCTTCTCCAAGGCCAACCAGCACCAGCCGCTGCACTTTGTCACCGGCCATCACCATGGCCTCTGCCAAGGTGCCTGCCGCGCCCTCAAAGCGCGCCTGTGCGGCGGCGCCCGCCAACAAATCGGCATGGGCTCCACCGATGGAGCCGATTTGGGCTTTGCGAACCGGATAGATGATGACATCGGCGGTCGCATTGATTTGCGCGACGAATTGAATGTCCATTACACTACTTTCTCATGCGATGATTGATTGCAACGTGCGGGACAGATAGGGGTTTCGTGACCGACTTGCAAAACAAAGCCATCCCCATGGTCCAAAGGCCTGGCGACATGAAAACGGACAAAGTATCTCAATGAACCGCCCTTTGATCCGCAAAGCCGCAGCAAAGACGGCTTTTCTATCTGCTTCGGCCAGCGTTTTTGCGCTGATCGCCGCCCCGACCATGGTTCACGCGCAAGAGGATGCGACTCAGACCCCAGCCTTAAATCCGCCGCCCGAAGCGCCAAGTGAACAAGGCCCGCCAGATGAAATACGGGTCGGCTTTACCGCCGATGACCTTCATTATGATAGCGAAACCGAAATTGTCACCGCCGAGGGACAGGTGGAGATGAACCGGGAAGCCGTGCGCCTGCGGGCGGATCGGGTTATCTGGAACCGCAAAACTGGGGAAGTGGTGGCCGAAGGTGATGTCGCCATCCGCAACCCCGAAGGCGATATGGCCTATGGTGATCGCATCTTGTTAAGCGATACGCTGCGCGATGGCGTGATCGACAATATGCTGGTGGTGCTGGAAAATGGCGGCCGGTTGGCGGCCAATCAAGGCGAGCGCTTGGATAATGGCAATGTGGTGCTGACCAACGCCGCCTTCACCCCCTGTCCGGTGGATGATGCGCAGGGCTGCCCGCGCAAGCCCAGTTGGCAAATCCGCGCCGTTCGCGTCACCTATAGCAAGACAGACAATAAGGTGCGCTATCATGGCGCCCGGCTAGAGGTTTTCGGCCTGCCACTCATCCCCCTGCCCGGCCTTAGTCATTTGGCCAATAATGATGCTGGCAGCGGCATATTGGTGCCGGATGTGCGCCTCAGCCGCAGCAATGGGCTGGAACTCAGCATACCCTATTATCTGCGGATCGCGCCGGACCGCGATGTCACCATCACACCGCATATTTATACCAATACCGCGCCGATGATCGAAGGCGAAATCCGTGCGCTCACCGATATTGGTGCCTTTCGGGTCCAAGCCTATGCCACCCATAGCTCGCTGGTGCCGCTCAACGACCCGACCGGATCTTATGCACCCAAAAGCCGGTTTCGCGGTTATCTAGACAGCAGCGGCCGTTTCCAATTCAATCCGAAATGGAGCCTCAGCTATTCCGGTCGTATTGCGACAGACCGCACCTTTCTGCGCCGCTATGATATCAATCGCGATGATCGGATGCGCTCGACTTTTAATATCGAGCGGATAGGCGGGCAAAGCTATTTGTCTATCTCTGGTTGGGCAACGCAAACGCTGCGCATCAATGATTCGCAGGGCCAACAGCCCATCGCCTTGCCCCTGATAGACTTCCGCCAGCGGCTGGATGATCCCCTGCTCGGCGGCAAGATCGAATTACAACTCAACAGTCTGGCGCTCACCCGCACCTCAGGTCAGGATACGCAGCGCGCCTTTGCTGGTGCGCGCTGGGATTGGCGCGGCCTCACCGGCATGGGTCAGGAAGTGACCGTCACGGCGCTGGTGCGCGGCGATGTCTATCACACGGATGAAAATCATCTGACGCCTGTTCCGGAATATCGCGGCAAAGAGGGCTGGCAAGGGCGCGGAATTGCCGCGGTTGCAGCCGATATGCGCTGGCCCTTCATTGGTGAGATGTTCGGCGGCACCCAAACCCTCACCCCTCGGGTGCAAGTCGTCGCCACCCCTTCTATCAAAAATATCAGCATCCCCAATGAAGATGCCCGCGCTTTTGATCTGGAAGATAGCAATTTATTCGCGATCAATCGCTTCAATGGCTATGATCGGTTCGAGGATGGCACCCGCATTACCTATGGCGTGGAATGGAATTTTTCGCGGCCCGGCCTCGGCATTAACAGCATCGTCGGTCAAAGCTATCGGCTGACCGACAAGCCCAGCCTTATCCCCGAAGGCACCGGCCTGAATGACCGCACATCGGATATCATCGGCCGAACGACGATCGCTTATAAAGACTTCTTGCGCCTTACCCACCGTTTCCGGCTGGATAAGGATAATCTTGCCGTGCGCCGTAATGAGCTAGACGCCAACGTCGGTAGCCGCTCCACCTATGCCACCATCGGCTATTCCCGGCTCAACCGCGATATCACCATTTTGGGCGAAGATTTGCGGGATCGCGAAGAGATCCGCCTTGGCGGACGCGTCGCTTTCGCCCGCTATTGGTCCATTTTCGGTTCCACCATCGTCGACCTCACCGGCAAGTCTGAAGATCCCATGGCAACGACCGACGGCTTTGAGCCGATTCGCCACAGGCTGGGCATAGCCTATGATGATGAATGCCTGTCCTTGGGCTTCACATGGCGGCGCGATTATATCGATACTGGTGATGCGCGGCGCGGAAACAGCTTTTCCTTCCGCATCGCTTTGCGCAACCTTGGCTTCTAAGTGCCCGCAACATTTGGCCCCTTGGCCCTACTTTGCAATGACGCCGCTCATTTACCATTCAGCCTGCTGCGCCTATTTATTTCATCCGATAGGCTGGGATAGAAGCATATAGGCGCTTTGCGCTGGACCATTGGGCCAATCCGCTGATACGAAGCAGAGCTGATTTTCACGAATAGGGTAGTGATGAACAAATTTTCGACCATGATCAGCCTGCTGGCTGTTGCGATCGCCGTACCGGCGCTTGCCCAGACAGTGAGCGATGCAGACGGGCCGTCGAGCGATCTCAACATTCCTTCGAATGTGCAGGTGTTTGGTGATGCCGAACGGAATGTTTATCGCCCCTCTGCCACGGTAAATGGTGAAATCATCACCGCCACCGATATTGAGCATCGCATGGCGCTGATCCAGATCGCCAATGGCGATGCACAGGTGCCCGCAGAGGAATTGCAACGCCTGCGCCAGCAAGTGTTCAGCAATTTGATCGATGAAAAATTGCAGATTCAAGAAGCGCGCGCCGCCGACATTGCCATTGATGAAAATCTGATCAACGAACAATTTGCGCGCCTCGCGGCCCGTTTCCGCATGGCCCCCGATCCCTTTACCGAATATCTGAAATCGCGCGGTTCCTCGGCCGCCTCGGTGAAGCAGCAAATTCGCGGCGAAGTCGCTTGGGACAGGCTGCTTTCCCGCAACATTCAATCCACCACCAACGTCTCCACCGATGAAGTGACATCCGTGGTCAACCGGATGAATGAAGCCAAGGGCCAAAGCGAATTTCATCTTGGTGAAATCTATTTGGCGGCCTCACCCGAAAATGTTGAAACGGTTGTGGATACCGCCCGCAAGATCATCGAAGCGCTGCAAAATGGCGGCAGCTTCGCGGCCTATGCCCGTCAATATTCTCAAGCCTCCACCGCAGTCGTCGGCGGCGACTTGGGCTGGGTGAAGGCGGGGCAGCTGCCTTCCAGCATGAGCGAAGCCGCCAATCAGATGCAGCCCGGCCAGCTTGTTGGCCCCGTAGAGGTGCCCGGCGGCATTTCGATCATGCTCATGATCGACCGGCGCCAGATACTCACCGCCGATCCGCGCGATGCCATGCTCAGCCTGAAGCAAATATCCTTGGAATTCACCCCCGGCACATCACAGGCCCGCGCCACAGAATTGGCCGGCCGCTTTGCCGAAACCACGCGCAAAATTGCAGGCTGCGGCGCGGCAGATGATGTGGCGCACAGCCTTGGTGCCTCCATCGTCTCGCGCGATAATATTGCCCTGCGGGCGCTGCCTGCACCTTTGCAATCCACCTTGCTGGATCTGCAGATCGGCCAGACAACACAGCCCTTTGGTTCAGCCAGCGATGGTATCAGCGTGCTGGTGCTTTGTGGCCGCGATATGCCCGCCTCCGCCAGCGCGCCCGATCTTCAAGAAATTGAAAATCGCCTGCTGGAAGAAAAGGTCAGCAAAAGAGCCCAGCGTTATCTGCGCGATTTGCGCCGGGATGCCGTGATCGAATATAGCTGATGAGTGATTGCCTGCATCGACGCCCGATAGCGGTCTCCATGGGCGATCCGGCAGGGGTCGGACCAGAGGTGATCGCACGGGCATGGGAAAAGCGTGTCGACCATGATCTGCCGGTCTTTGTGGCCATCGGCGATGCCGCGGCGATAGAGGCGGTGTGGGATGGCCCAATTGCCCGGATCGACGATATGGAGGCGGCCTGCGCCGCCTTTTCCGGCGCGCTTCCCGTTTGGCATCTGAGCGATGCTGGCCCGATCACACCGGGCGAACCCAATCCCGCCGGTGCGGGCAGCGCCTTGCTGGCCTTGGAAACAGCCATTGGTTTCACCCGCAATGGTGCCAGCGCAGCGCTGGTAACCGGCCCCGTTTCCAAACATGAATTGCAGGGCATCGGCTATACCCACCCCGGCCAAACGGAATTTATCGCCGAACGATGCGGCGTCATGGCGAGCAATGCGGTGATGATGCTGGCTGGCCCATCCTTGCGCGTCGTGCCGCTGACCATCCATATTCCGCTGATCGAAGTTCCCGAACGGCTGACGACGGATCTCATCCTTTCGCGCGCCCGCGTCGTTGTGCGCGGTCTGGTGCGCGATTTCGGCATTGAAAATCCCCGAATCGCTATCGCCGGGCTTAACCCCCATTCCGGCGAAAGCGGGCGCCTCGGCGACGAAGAGGTTCGCGTCATTCAGCCAGCCGTGGACATTCTATTGGCCGAAGGTGTTGATATCGAAGGCCCACTCGCAGCCGATGCGCTATTCGCGCCGCCCGTTCGCATTCGCTATGATGCGATATTATGCGCCTATCATGATCAGGCACTGGCCCCCTTTAAGGCGCTGCATTTTCACGATGGCGTCAATCTCACACTGGGTCTGCCGATCATCCGCACCTCGCCGGATCATGGCACCGCCTTCAACATTGCGGGCAAGAATATGGCTGATCCCATGCCGATGATCGCAGCGATCCGCACCGCGGCTTTTCTGGCCGAAGCCCGTGACCGCACCGCCACCGCTGCTCGCTGACCCTATCTATCCGGCCCCTGCAGCCCAAATCTGATAAGAATCCATCTTGCCCACTCAGCCGATTCATCCCCTGCCTCCGCTGCGCGAAGCGGTGAAAAGCCACGGTCTTTCCGCAAGCAAGGCGCTTGGCCAAAATTTCTTGTTCGATGAACAATTGCTGGATCGCATCGCTGCCATTCCGGGTGATCTTGATGGGTCTTTGGTGTTTGAGGTTGGCCCCGGCCCCGGCGGACTCACCCGTGCTTGCCTGCGCGCTGGCGCCCAAGTGATCGCGGTCGAGCGAGATGATCGCGCCCTGCCCTTGCTTGCTGAGCTATCAGCGGCTTTCCCCGGCAAGCTCCAGATTTTGGCCGATGATGCACTGAATATCGATGTCAACGCCATCACCAGCGGCCAGCCTTATCATATCATCGCCAACCTGCCTTATAATGTCGGCACACTTTTGTTCACGCGCTGGCTGGAACCAAAATCATGGCCGCCGCAATGGCAATCGCTCACGCTGATGTTTCAACAGGAAGTGGCTGAGCGGATTATTGCTCCCGTCGGCAGCGCGGCCTATGGCCGCTTGTCTGTGCTGGCCCAATGGCGGTCACATGCGCGCATCGCCATGAAGGTGCACCGTTCTGCCTTCACCCCGCCGCCTAAGGTGATGTCGGCCATTGTTCATATCACCGCGGCAGACCAGCCCGCAGGCGTCGATCCTGCCACCCTATCCCGCCTCACGGAAAAAGGCTTTGGCCAACGCCGTAAAATGCTGCGTCAAAGCTTGAAGGCCATCCCCGGGGCTGTGGAAAGCTGCATCGCGCTGGGGATAGACCCCACCCGCCGCGCAGAAACGGTCAGCGTTGCCGAATGGGTACAATTGGCCCGCGCCCTCAGCCAATAAGCAGCGCTTCCTATAATCGCGGGAAAATGCCGAGGTTAATTTTGGCTAACAGCAGCGTCGGCAGATAGTGGCGCTTTGTTGCTGGGCTCTGCAACCGCCATTTGCTTATTGGCGTTCGCTGCAATCGCATTTTCCAGCCCCGCCACCATGGTGCATGGTGATGAACAGAAGCGCTTTGCTTCGGCCAGACGTTCTTTTGCTTTGCCCACCGCGCCTTTATCCACCAGCGCCTCGCCCTGACCCGCAAGCGCCAGCACATCATTGGGATCCAGCGTCAAGGCTTCGCGATACAGCCCAATGGCTTTTCCGGGCAGCCCCTGCGCCCGTGCGATCTGGGCCAGCGCGATCAGCGCTGAACGATTACGCGGATCGGCGACCAAGGCAGCTTCAAAATAATCAATCGCCTTATCCAGATCAGCCGCCTTTTGCGCGGCGATACCCGATTCAACCAAGGCCATGCTATGAGGAAAAATATCATGATCAGCCCGCGCTATCGATGCGGTTGGCAAACTCGCCAAAATCAAACCAGCCGCCAAGGCCAGAAAGCTGACACGCATTATATTCTCCCATCGGTTCATCAATCAGGAGCCTATCATGGCGCTCGTAACCGGGCGAGGAAAAAGCCATCACAATCATCATGCTCCGGTGTCAACATATAGCCATCACCGGCGGCGCGGCCTATTTCGGCGGGCAGAAAATCCTTTTCTGCGACCCATGCTGGATTGCGCGCTAGAAAATCTCGCACCTGCTCTCGCCCTTCACACGCCATGATCGAGCAGACAGCGTAAAGCATTTTTCCGCCCGATCCTAGCGTCTGTGCACCAATATCCATCAATCGGGCCTGATCGGCGACATGGCGTTTCAAGCGGGCCGGGGTTAAGCGCCAGCGCAGTTCCGGGCTGCGCCGCCAAGTGCCGCTGCCTGAGCAAGGCGCATCCACAAACACCCGGTCTGCGGTGCCGATCCAATCCTCCAACATCGCCACTTCCTGATTGGGGTTCAGCAGCCGTGTCTCAATCGCCTGAGCGCCTGCCCGCTCCGCCCGCTGGGGCAATTTCTGCAACCGTGCCCGATGGGTATCAGAAGCCAATATCTGGGCCTTATTGTCCGTCAATGAGGCTATCGCCAGCGTTTTTCCGCCGCCGCCTGCACACAGATCAATGATGCGCATATTCGGGCCGGCATCCAGCGCCAGCGCGCTCAACTGGCTCGCTGCGTCCTGCACTTCAAAGGCGCCCTCGGCATGGGCCGGATGCTGCACCGCTGCGCTCTCCGGTGCCAATCGCCAGCCATCGACCAGCCCTTTAATCGCCTGACCATCGGGAAACAGCTCCGCCAAAGCGGGGCCATCGGCTCTCAAGCGATTGCGGCGCAAGTCGACCGGTGCCCGGCGCAGCATGGCAGGATATTCGCTATCCTGAATCAAGGGATCGATAAAGCGTTCCAGATCGAGCGGCGTCAGTCCAGCCTCGGCACGCGGCTCATCAGCGCTGATCACCGCCGGACCATAGGTGCTGCCGTCAAAAAGAGCGGCAATGTCCGCATCCGCATCCGCCATCAGCAGCATGGCCGCCCGGCCAGATGGCGGCGCAGAGCGCACCATCCGCATCGCATCATAAACCAGCCCGCGAATAGCGCGCCGATCCTTTGATCCGGCATAGCGGCGCTGACGCATCGCCTCGGCAAAGATCGCATCCGCTGGTGCACCACCGTCGCGCGCCGCGCTGGCAATCGCGTCGATAATCTCAATAGCGGCCTGAATGCGGGCGGCGGGGGTCATGATCGTCTCTCGCTTGGATAAGGGGCCGCGCGAAACCCAATCTGTCCCCGCTGCCGCTATGAATGTTGCGGCTTAGCTAGCAGGATAATTGGGGGCCTCACGCGTGATGGCCACATCATGAACATGGCTTTCGCGCAATCCCGCATTGGTGATGCGCACAAATTGCGCACGTTCGCGGAAATCCGCCAAGGTGCGGCTGCCGGTATAGCCCATGGCCGCCTTCACCCCGCCCACCATCTGGTGGATCACATCCTTGGCCGGGCCTTTAAACGGCACCTGACCTTCAATGCCTTCGGGAACCAGCTTCATCTGATCCTTGATATCCTGCTGGAAATAGCGGTCCGCCGAGCCGCGCGCCATCGCGCCGACGCTGCCCATGCCGCGATAGCTTTTATAGGTGCGGCCCTGAAACAGGAATGTATCGCCCGGTGCCTCTGTCGTGCCAGCCAGCAAGCTGCCGACCATCACACAGCTGGCACCCGCTGCCAGTGCCTTGGCAATATCACCAGAGGTCCGCAGCCCGCCATCGGCAATCACCGGAATATTCTGCTTATCCGCGGCGGACACACTGTCCATAATCGCGGTCAACTGAGGCACACCAACGCCAGCGATAATCCGCGTGGTGCAGATAGAACCGGGGCCAATGCCCACTTTAATGCCGTCCGCGCCCGCATCAATCAGCGCCTGAGTGGCACCTGCCGTGGCGACATTGCCCGCGAGCACCTGAAAATTGCCGGGCAATTTCTTGATCCGCTCCACCGTCGCAGCCACCATCTTGCTATGGCCATGGGCTGTATCGACCACGATCAGATCGCAATCGGCATCAATCAAGGCTTCAGCCCGTTCCACACCGCTATCGCCGGTGTTGGTCGCAGCGGCCGCGCGCAGGCGGCCCGCGCTATCCTTGGTGGCATCGGGATAGGTCACGGCCTTTTCCATATCCTTCACCGTGATCAGGCCAACGCAGCGATAATCGGCATCCACCACCAACAGCTTTTCAATCCGGCGCTGGTGCAGCAATTTGCGCGCCGCATCCATATCGGTGCCGGGGCTGACGGTGGCCAGATCCTCCGATGTCATCAATTCGCTGACCGGCTGGCGCGGGTTGGCGGCAAAGCGCACATCGCGGTTGGTCAAAATCCCCACCAGCTTGCCGCCATTTTCCACCACCGGAATGCCGGAAATGCGATGCTGAGCCATCAATGCCGTCGCTTCTGACAAGGGCGCATCCGGCCGGATCGTGATCGGATTGACGATCATGCCGCTTTCATAACGCTTCACCTGACGCACTGCCGCCACTTGCTCTTCCAAGGTCAGGTTGCGGTGAAGCACGCCGATGCCGCCGATCTGCGCCATCAAAATGGCCATATCCGCTTCGGTCACCGTATCCATGGCAGAGGATAGGACCGGGATATTCAGGCTGATTTCGCTGGTGACGCGCGTGGTAAGATTGGCGTCGGACGGCAGGATATCGGACGGCCCCGGTACCAGCAGAACGTCGTCAAAGGTCAAACCGGTGATGATTTCCATGTGGGCCACTTTCTGATGCTGGCGGAACCTGCCCGTTCTGCCGGGTGGCACGCGCGATTCGTTTGGTGGCGGCCCATGTAACCATTCGGCCGCCGACGCGCCAGTGGGGATGCAGCTTTATTTGCCAAAGGACCAAAATATCGGCATTTATTTTGAAACCTCTGGCTATTTTCAAGGCTGCACCAGCCTTGCAACGTCAACAATGCGCTTTAGCGCACCTGTCTTTTTTCAAGCTTTCGCGCCAAGGTGCGGCGGTGCATCCCCAGTCGGCGCGCTGCTTCGCTGATGTTGAAATCGCTTTCGACCAGCGTCTGGTGAATATATTCCCATTCCACCGTTTTGATGGAGGTCTGCCGCCCATCCAATGGCGCATCTGCATCGCCTTCGGATCGCTCAAAGGCGGCTTCAATATCATCGCTATTGGCAGGTTTGGCGAGATAATAGGATGCACCAAGCTTAATCGCCTCCACCGCTGTTGCGATGCTGGCATAGCCGGTCAAGACAATGATTTTCATATCCTCGTCTGCCGCACGCAGGCTTTTCACACAGGCAAGGCCCGATGCATTGCCCAGTTTCAAATCAACCACGGCAAAATGCGGATGGAAATCATCCATCAGCGCAATTTGTTCATCCGGGCTATGCGCCACCTTCACCAGATAACCGCGCCGTTCAAACGAGCGCTTCAAGGTGCGGGCCAAGGCCTCATCATCCTCAACGATCAACAAGGGGCGTATTTCATCCGGCATCATAGCGCTCCATGGGGCTGCGCCAAAGCCCGAAGTGGCAGGAAGATTCGCACGATAGCGCCACCTTCCGATCGATTGGCAACCTGAGCGCCACCGCCCAATTTGCGCAGCACATTCACCAACAGGAACAAGCCCAGACCGCCGCCTGTCCGCCCCTTGGTGGAACGATAGGGCTTACCATAGTTTTCCAGCATTTCCTTGGAAAATCCAGGTCCCTGATCCTCAATTTCTATCACCGCCATCTGCCCTTTGCGAGACGCTGTCAGGCGGGTCCAATGCGGCGAGACTTCCGCCGCATTGTCCATCACATTGCCGATCACCTGCCGCAGCGCCAAATCGGATACGATGGCGACATCTTCGCCGAAATGATCGACAAATTCCACCGTCCCCGGCAAGCGTCCGGCGCAGGAAATATCCACAATATCGGCCAGAAAAGAGCGCATGGTTGTAAACTGCATCGCCTCGCCGCGCGCTTCGCCTGCCGACATAAGGATGCCGCTGACAATCGCCTTGCAACGCTGCACCGCCCCTTCCATCTCGTTCAGATCCTGCCGCATCTCCTGATCGACCAGCGCGTCTGACGCATCCTGCCAATCGCCGATCAGCACCGACAGCGTCGATAAGGGCGTGCCCAATTCATGCGCCGCGCCGGATGCCAGCAGGCCAAGGCGCACGATATGATCCTCTTCGGCCGCCCGTTGCCGCTCGGCCGCCAGCGCCGCATCCCGATCCCGCAGATTTTCTGCAATCCGCATAATCAAGGCCACCAGCAGCACACCGATCAGCACAAAGCAGATCAAACTGCCCATCAGGTAAAGCGATAGTGGATCAGCGGCATAGGCTTCCGGCAAATCCAGCGGCACCGGATGAATGCTCAGCAGCGCCAGCGCGCCCAATGTCGCAGCGAAAATCATCCACGCGGATCGCGCCGTTAACAACATGGTGCCAAGCACAATCTGCAACAAAAATAAGGATGCGAACGGATTGTTCAGGCCGCCGCTATATTGCAATTGCCAAGCCAAAGCGCCCACATCAAACAGCAAAGCGCCAGTCAATTCATAATTGGTGATCACCCGATCCCGCCGCAACAACACATGGCTGGCCAGATTCACCAGCGTCAACAGGGCCACGGCAATCAGCAAGGGAAAAAGCGGCACGCCAATGCCCATATAGCGGGTCGCGATCGCAATCGTCACCAATTGGCCGCCCACAGCCAGCCAGCGCAATTGGATCAGCAGGCGCATATTTCGGCGGCCCGCATCCGCCTCTGGCACAGAAAAAACCGAGGGGAAGGCAGCCGTCATGCCCCTTCCCTATCCTGCCGCAGCGGCGAAGTCCAAAGCCGCCAAGCGAAATAGAAAAGCAGCGCCGCCAAGCTGAACCATGTCAGCGCATAGATCATATGATGATCGTTAAAGGATACCACCGTCAGCCCGCCAATCGGATAGCCGCCCATATTGGCCTTGCCATCGGCATCTATGAAATAAGGCGCCGCCCGATCCACCGCCCGCGCCTTGCTCATGGCCGCAATATCGCGCGAAAACCAGCGATCCGCGGCGGGATCATTGGCCCGCAAGAAACCGCCCTTTGGCTCTGTAATCCGAAGCAAACCAGTGACCGTCACCGGTCCAGCCGGATTCCCCGCAGCGCGACTGGCCTGCGCCTTTTTATCGGATGGCACAAATCCTCGGTTCACCCAGATGCGATAGCTTCCCTGATCCAGCGGGGTCATCACCCAAAAGCCGCCGCCTCTTTCCGTCACCGCTTGCACCAACAGCTCTTGGTCATGACGATACGTGCCGCTGGCCGTCACATGGCGATAGGCATCATGCTGGCGGGATAGGCTCCGCCACTGATCCGGCCCCGGCGCCTGCACCGGACTGGCGGTGATCCGGCTATCGACAGCCGCGATCAGTTCATGCTTCCATGCGCGCCTTTCGATCTGCCACAAACCAAGCGCCATCACGCCCAGCCCCAGCAGCACGGCCACGAAGGTCGCCCCCGCGCGCCGCCATCGCATCATGGAACCCAGACGATCATGGCCTCTGCATCATATCATGCGGCATTGGCATCATATTCACATTCAAATGATGCATCACCCAAATCGATCCAGCCAGCATGATCACCACCACGATCAGGGTGAAGATCAGCGTCGTAAACGACCAGCCGCCTTCGGTTTTCGGGGACATGTGCAGGAAATAAACCATATGCACCACCACCTGCACCGCCGCAAAAACAGTGATGATCGCCACCGTCACGCCGGTGTCCAGCGGACGGGCCATCACCAACCAAAAGGGGATGACCGTCAAGATCACCGCCAGCAGGAAGCCGATGCCATATTCGCGCATGGTCACATGCGGCATCTCAATTTCCTGATGGCCCTGATCCGCCGATGGCTGACCTTCTGCCGCCGCTTTGTGGATATCTACGCTCATTGCAGCGCTCCCATCAGGTAAACAATGGTGAACACGCCGATCCAGATCACGTCCAGAAAATGCCAAAACATGCTGAGGCACATGACGCGGCGCTTGTTCGCCGCAATCAGCCCATGTTTGTTCAGCTGCACGATCAGCGTCACCAGCCAGATCAAGCCAAAGGTCACATGCAGGCCGTGCGTTCCCACCAAGGTGAAAAAGGCCGATAGAAAGGCGCTGCGCTGCGGCGTCGCGCCCAGATGGATCAAATGCTGAAATTCGTAAATTTCAATGGCCAGAAAGGCCAGACCGAACATGCCCGTGATCGCCAACCAACGCTGCGTTCCCCGCACGCTGCCACGCTGCATCTGCAACAAGGCAAAGCCATAGGTGATAGAAGAAAACAACAGCATCGCGGTGTTGATCGCGATCAGATTGAGATCGAATAAATCCTTGGGCGCAGGCCCGGCGGCATAATTTCCGCCCAGCACCGCATAGCAGGCAAAAAGGATCGCAAAGATGAGGCAATCGCTCATCAAATAAATCCAAAAACCCAGCAACGTGCTGTGCCCTTCAGGATGGTGATGCTCTTCCACGGGGAAGAAATCAAAGGGCGCGGACTGGGCCGTTTGCGCGGCTGACATGCTGCTCATATCCTTATGCTCCCGCCACGTCCGCCAATTGGCGGGTCCGTGCATCTTCCGTGGCGATGACTACCGCTGCCGGGATGTGGAAATCACGCTTATAATTAAACGTGTGATAAATGGCGCCGCCGATCATCGCGGCAAAGCTCAGCCCGGCCAGCCACCAGATGTGCCACACAAGGGCAAATCCCATGACGAGACAAATACCGGCCAAGATGATCCCCGCACCCGTATTGCTGGGCATGTGGATATCCTTGAAACCGCCCAGCGGGCGCGGAACACCGGATTGCTTCATATCATGCCATGCATCCAAATCGCGGACATGCGGCGTCACGGCAAAATTATAATCTGGCGGCGGCGAGCTTGTCGCCCACTCCAGCGTGCGGCCACCCCATGGATCGCCGCTCTCGTCGCGCAATTCCTTGCGGCGCCAGATGGATACAGCAAATTGCACCAGCATGGCGGCAACGCCCACGGCCAGCACGGCCACGCCCAGCCCGGCAACCACAAACCAAATTTGCAGATCCGGATCATCAAAGACGCGCATCCGGCGAGTTACGCCCATGAAGCCCAGGATATAGAGCGGCATGAAGGCCATCCAAAAGCCGACCACCCAGCACCAAAAGCTGATCTTGCCCCAAAAGACATCCAGCTTATAGCCAAAGGCCTTGGGCCACCAAAAATTGATCGCGGCAAACAAGCCAAAGAGCACGCCGCCGATGATCACATTGTGGAAATGCGCAATCAAGAACAGCGAGTTGTGGAGCACGAAATCGGCTGGAGGAACGGCCAGCAACACGCCTGTCATCCCGCCAACCACAAAGGTCAGCATGAAGGCGATGGTCCACATCATCGGCAATTCATAGCGAATGCGGCCGCGATACATGGTGAACAGCCAGTTAAACAGCTTTGCCCCTGTGGGGATGGAAATCACCATCGTCGCAATGCCAAAGAAACTGTTGACGCTGGCACCCGAGCCCATGGTGAAGAAGTGATGCAGCCACACCAAATAGCTTAAAATGGTGATACAGATGGTCGCATAAACCATCGAGGTGTAACCAAAAAGTCGCTTGCCAGAGAAGGTCGACGCCACTTCCGAAAAGACCCCAAACAGCGGCAGGATCAAAATATAAACCTCTGGGTGGCCCCAGATCCAGATCAGGTTGATATACATCATCGGCGAACCGCCGAGATCATTGGTAAAGAAATTGGTGCCGACATAACGATCAAGCGTCAGCAGCGCGAGCACCGCCGTCAGCACCGGGAAAGACGCCACGATCAAAATATTGGCGCACAGGCTGGTCCAAGTGAAGACCGGCATTTTCATCATGCCCATGCCCGGAGCGCGCAGCTTCAGGATCGTCACAATCAAATTGATGCCAGATAGGGTCGTGCCGACGCCCGCGATTTGCAGTGCCCAGATATAATAATCGACGCCGACATTGGGGCTATAGGTCGCCCCGGAAAGCGGCGGATAGGCCAGCCACCCCGTTTGCGCAAACTCGCCAACGAACAGCGACACCATAGTCAGCAGCGCGCCAGCCGTGGTCATCCAGAAACTGAAATTGTTCAAAAAAGGAAAGCTGACGTCGCGCGCGCCAATTTGCAGCGGCACAATATAGTTCATCAATCCGGTGATGAAGGGCATCGCCACAAAGAAGATCATAATCACGCCATGCGCCGTGAAAATCTGATCATAATGATGCGCGTTCAAATAGCCTTCCGAGCCATTGAAAGCCATCGCCTGTTGCAACCGCATCATGATCGCATCGGCAAATCCGCGCAGAAACATGATCAGGCCCAGGATCATATACATGATTCCAATGCGCTTATGATCCACCGTGGTGAACCATTCTTTCCACAAATATCCCCATAAGCGGAATTTGGTCAGCGCGCCCAGCACGCCCAGCCCACCAATCACCACCATCACAAAAGTGGCAATCAAGATCGGCTCATGCAGGGGGATCGCATCCAGCGACAGGCGGCCTAGGAACGGGCCGGTTTCAGGGGGTAGGTTAGAAGCCATGATAATCTCTATCAGCTCAAAAGATCGTGGGTCGGGCTATGGAATGCGGCATCTGCTGTTTTGCGCGATGCGCCGTCGGGGCGTTGCTGCCCCAGCCCACGCAGAGTTTCGGTCTTTGCTGGCGCCGGCTCTGGCCCCACTTGGCTCGCCATTAAGGGCGACGAGCAAAGCGCGGCGACATAGCGAACAGACCAGCGCGCCATATCACCGGTGCCGCGCGCGGCGATTTTATCATAGGTCAGCTCACGCACATTGTTGATGCCCGCCACACCAGCGCCGCCGCTGGCATCGATCGACATCATATCATGCATGCACATCTTGCCCGGCTCGACACACATGTTGACGATGGCATCAAATAAATCAGGCTCCACTGAAGCGAAATGCCGCGCAGGCTCTTTCTCGCTGGGCACTTCCAATTTCAGATAGGCGGCCCGATCCAGCGTCCCTTCGCTGCCCTGCTTGACCTTGGCGATCCATTGATCAAATTCAGCGTTCGTCAGGCTTTTGGCGGCGAAGCGCATATTGGAAAAGCCAGCGCCAGAATAGTTGGCGGAAAAACCGACAAACTCACCTGCTTTGTTAAACACACCGTGAAGCTTCGTCTCCATGCCCGCCATGGCATAGATTTGGCCCGCCAGCGCCGGGATATAAAAGCTGTTCATCACCGAGGATGCCGAGATCCGAAATCGGATCGGACGATCCACTGGCGCGGCAAATTCATTGACTGTGGCCACGCCCTGTTCGGGATAAATAAACAGCCACTTCCAATCCATCGCAACCACATTGACCTCCAGCGGCTGCACATCAGCCGCCACAGGCTTTCCGGGCGCTGTTCGGGATAAGGGGCGATAAGGATCCAGCATATGGGTCGAAACCCATGTCACCGCGCCAAGGCAGATGATGATTAACAGCGGCGCCGCCCAAATCACCAATTCCAATTGTGTGGAATGATCCCAATCGGGCTTGTAGGTCGCCTCTTTATTCGAAGCGCGATACCGCCAAGCAAAGACCACGGTCAGGATCATCACCGGCACAATCACCAGCAACATCAACCCAGTCGATAGGATGATTAAATCGCCCTGCTGCTGTGCGACATCCCCGGCAGGTTCAAACAGAACCAGGCCGCATCCGGATAAGAGCGGAAGTGTGGCCGCGAGCGGCAACAGCCGGAATCGGGCAATATTTTTATAAAGCTGGCTAAGCATATGAAGACGCCTAGGCTGCGGATGATCCAACGGACATAGGACATTTTGTCCAATCCCGATAATGGATTATATATCGCAGTTGAATTTTATCCATGGCCTATTGGCCGAAAATGCGACTCGCGCTATCCCTTATGCGCCCGATTTCAGGATCCTATCATCATGGCGACCGATATTGTGCCCAACACGACTCAGGCGGAACAGGATGCACGAAAGCTGCATGCGCAGGGGCACAGCATAGCGCCTTCGGAAATCGCCATCGGCGTCATCATCGGGCGAACATCTGAATTTTTTGATTTTTTTGTTTACGCCATCGCCTCAGTCATCATTTTCCCGCAACTGATCTTTCCTTATCTGGATCCGCTGCAAGGAACGCTGGCGTCTTTTGCCATTTTCGCTTTGGCCTTTTTCGCGCGCCCTGTCGGCACCGCCATCTTCACCAGCATCGACCGCACCTATGGTCGCGGCGCCAAGCTGACGGTGGCGTTGTTTCTGCTGGGCGGCTCCACCGCGGCTATCGCCTTCCTGCCCGGCTATGCTTCTATCGGTATTTGGGCGGCGGTGCTGCTGGCGATCTTCCGCCTTGGTCAGGGTGTGGCGCTTGGCGGATCATGGGATGGGCTGGCTTCGCTTCTCGCGATCAACGCCCCGGCCCATAAGCGCGGCTGGTATGCGATGATCCCGCAGCTTGGCGCGCCCCTCGGCCTGATTGTCGCCAGCCTGTTGTTTATGTTTTTAATCAATGCCCTGCCTGCCGAAGATTTTCTGGCATGGGGCTGGCGCTATCCTTTTTTCGTGGCTTTTGCGATCAACGTGGTGGCGCTCTTTTCGCGCCTGCGGATCGTTGTAACCCCCGAATATGAAGCGCTCTTCCATGATCGTGAATTGGAAGCGGCCCCGATCAGCGAAACGATCAGCGTCAATTGGCGCGTCATCATTTTCGGGGCCTTCGCGCCGCTCGCCAGCTTCGCCATGTTCCACATGGTCACCGTCTTTCCGCTATCGTGGGTCTATCTTTATACCGATGAAAGTCCCTCACGCTTCCTTGCTATCGAAGCTATTGCCGCGGCAACTGGATTTTTGGCCATCATCGCCTCCGGCTATCTGGCGGATCGCGTCGGCCGGCGCACCGTCTTGGGCGTGACCGCCGCGGCCATAGCCATTTTCAGCGCCCTTGCGCCTCTGCTGCTCGATAGCGGCCAAACCGGCGAGGCTGTCTTCATGATCGCGGGCTTCATCATCCTTGGCCTGTCTTTCGGCCAATCCTCTGGTGCCTTGTCAAACAATTTTATCCAGCGTCACCGCTATACCGGATCGGCGCTCACCTCCGATTTGGCATGGTTGTTTGGTGCGGGCTTTGCGCCCTTCATCGCGCTTTGGCTTTCCAGCCAATTTGGCTTGTTGGCAGCGGGCGGTTATCTTCTGTCCGGCGCCGTCGGCACCTTGATTGCGCTATGGCTCAACCGCAGCCTCGCCAGCACCATCGACTGAGCCTCAACGGCCTCATCGGCTCAAGTAAACCCGCTTGGCTCATGCGGCCGAGCGGGTTTACTTCATTCGGATCGATGCGCCGCGCCAAAAGCGATGGGCGCATCCCCTTCGCTCCACGGCTTCAGCCGCAGCATGATGCTGGCAAACAGCGTCGATGCCAAATGCCCATCCAGCCAAGCCCGCAAATCAGGCCATGGCTGGGCATCAAACCACGCACGGTCGACCGCCGAAAATTGGCGCACAAAGGGCATGATCGCCATATCCGCCAAGCCGCGCCCCTTGCTCACCAATTGGCCATGTGCCGCCAAACGCGCATTGAGCAACATCAGAAATTCGCCAGCCTTTGTGCGCGCCTCTAGCGGGTCGCTGCCATGGCGTTCTGGATATTTATAATGATCCAAATGCTGTTTAAATTCGCCATCATTGCGCGCGATCAAATCGCCATCCTCGCGCTGCAACCAGCCTTCCGGATCGCTTTGGCCCAGCGCCCAGCGCATGATATCCAGGCTTTGCTCCACCACCTCGCCATCGGCCAACAACAGCACCGGCACCGTGCCCTTGGGCGAAATCTCCAACATGGCTTCCGGCTTGGCTGATAATTTCACCTCGCGTATTTCGCATGTCATGCCGCTGATCATCCACGCCAGCCGCGCGCGCATCGCATAGGGGCAGCGACGAAAGCTATAAAGGATCGGTTTATCGTTCATCTGCCCGCCCCTGCCCCGATGGCCTGGCTGCACCCAGATGCACGCGGCCCGCCGCCTTGGCCGCCATCTGTTGCCTTTGTCGCTCGCGATAAGATGCGCGCTGCGCGTCGCTACGCTCCCCATGGCATGCTGGGCAACTCACCCCCTCTTCAAACAAAGCCGAAGCGCGATCCTGTTCATCCACCGGGCGGCGACATGCAAAGCATAAATGATAGCGCCCCTGCGCCAGCCCATGTTTCACCGACACCCGCTGGTCAAAAACATAGCATTCGCCCTGCCACAGGCTTTGCTCTTCCGGCACCTGTTCCAGATATTTCAAAATGCCGCCCTTCAGATGAAAGACATTCTCAACACCTTCCTGCTTCAGAAAAGCGGTCGATTTTTCGCATCGGATACCCCCGGTGCAAAACATCGCCACTTTCGGTTGCTGACCCATCGGCAACAGCCGCTCCCTTTCCCGCCGAAACCAGTCCGGAAAATCACGAAAGCTGATGGTGCGCGGATCAATCGCTCCAGCAAAGCTGCCCAACGCCACCTCATAATCATTGCGTGTATCGATCAAAATCGTGTCTGGATCAGCGATCAGTTGATTCCAATCCTCTGGCTCAACATAGGTGCCCGCACCCTTTGCCGGATCCAGATCGGGCATTCCCATCGTCACAATTTCGCGCTTCACGCTCACTTTCATGCGCACAAAGGGCATGACCTGCGCGTGAGAATATTTCACCGCAATCGGCGCGCAGCCCGGCAGCGTTCGAATATGCGCAACCAGCGCCGCAATGCCCGCCTCTGACCCCGCTACCGTGCCATTCACCCCTTCTGGTGCCAGCAACAGCAAGCCGAAAAGCCCTTGCTCTTCGCACAATTTCTCCAGCGGTGTCTGCAATGCGGCGCAATTGTCAAAGCGCGTAAAATGATAAAGCGCCGCCACACAAATGGGCGCATCGGATGGGGTTGCGATGGTCATATCGCTTTATAGCGATAAGTTTGCGCGGCGTCAGCACGGGATAGTCCCGGCAGGAATAGGCGAGATGGGATGGTAAAGCCCAAAACAACGCCTCTATCCCTGAGTGTCGCCGGAACTTCATGCCAAACCGCACGTTGTCATGCTGTCGCAATTCCCGCCCCGCCTTATCGATTATGGCAGGATAGTTGGTGCGAAGCCATTTGGTCACGCGCCTTAAAGGAGCCTTTATGGTCAAGAAGATGGCATCCAGCAAAAGCCCTTCCAGCAAAGCCGAAAAAGCGCCCGCCAAGAATAAAAAGCCGGTTCAAGATAAAAAGCCACTCCGGGATAAAAAATCCGCTCCAGAAAAAAAGGCGGCCAAAGACAACTCCGTCCAGAAAGCCAAGGCGCTGGCGCCCGACCTTTCCGCACGCATTGGCAGCACTCCCAAAACCAAATTTCGCGGCAATCCCGATATTTTCGGCAGGCTGGTCGAGGATCATGATCGTCATCGCGCGCTTTTGGCGATGATCGAAGAAACCGCGGGAAAATCCCCTGAACGCAAAACTTTGTTCACGGAATTAACGCGCGAGCTAAAATCTCACGCCGCCGCTGAGGAACAAGCGCTCTGGTCCACTGTTTTGCGCGATCCGGAAACAACAGATGTCGCCCGCCACGCCATTACCGAACATAAGGAAATCGATGATATGCTGGCGGATCTCGCCGCGCGAGACATGGCCTCATCCGGCTGGTTGAAGCGCTTTTCTGCGTTGAAAGAAGAATATCTCCATCATATCGGTGAAGAAGAAAAAGAGCAGTTTTCCGCCGCAGAAAAGCAATTAAGCGCCACCGATTTGCGCTATATGCGCACTGTGTTCACGCGGCGAAAAAAGGCAGAAAAAGCCGAAGTCAAAATTGAAACAAAGATCATCCTAAAGGATTAATCGACAGCATCGAGCGGGCCGTGCACCGCAACACATGTGCACCAGCCGCCCGATCTTTCAATCTCATGAAAAATATTGATGCGAACAAGCCCGCCTACAGCATGGCTGGCGCAAGATCGCATAGTAAGAAGAGTGGGATATTTTGGTGGAGCTTGTTGAAATGCTTCAACAAAAAATGGTGCCCCTGGCCGGAATCGAACCAGCACTCCTTTCGGAACCGCATTTTGAGTGCGGCGCGTCTACCAATTTCACCACAGGGGCACGTGGACAATCATCTGCACGGCGAATCTCGCCGAGACGTTGTGCTACGCCGTTGCCACATCCCCTGCCCCTTCGTCTAGACCTGTCTTCACAAATATCTCTCCTTTCATGAAAAAAATCATTATGACATCGCCTCAAGGACCATTTCCGTTACCATATGGCCTCTGAAACCTATTATCTGTTCAAACGTATGGTTTGTTCCATCTGCTGACATCCACGGAGACTTATGATCGACGATGCCCACCGGCCGGAAGGCGGCACCCCCCGCGCGGCACCCATGGATGCTTCCCCTGCTCCGGTCGTTCAGCAGCCTTCTGTCCACCACAACACCGAGGTGGATCTGGCCAAATTGCCGATCGGCCAGATTGCCGCCGCCACATTGGTGGTGCTCGCAATTGTCGGTGCAGCCTTGCTGCTGGTGCAATTGACCCGTTTTTTCATGCTGGTTTTCGCCGCCGTCGTAATCGGCGCAATTTTCGATACGATTGCCAATGTCCTGTGCCGCAAAATCCATATGCCCCGCCCGCTGGCGCTGTTGGTATCCGTATTAGGGTTGATCGCAATCATTGCTGGCGTCTTCATGATGTTCGGCACTCAACTTGCAGCGCAGATGGATACGATCGAACAGACAATTCCGGCTGCTGTTCAAAATATCGAAACCTATTTGGATAATTTGGGCTGGGGGGATCGGGTTCGGGAAATCACCGCCGTGAGCAGCGACGACATATCGGCTATTCTATCCCAAGCGGGTGGCTATGTGCTCGCCGCAGGCAGCAGCATTGCTGATCTGGTGCTGATCTTGGTCGGCGCTATTTTCCTAGCCAGTGACCCCGCCACCTATCGCCGCGGCCTATTGCTGCTGGTTCCGAAGCGGGCAGAAAAAACCGTGGAAGCCACGCTGGATGATGCCTCGCACGGTCTGCGCGGCTGGATGCTTGGCCAATCCGTCTCGTCTCTGGTGATTGTTATTCTCACTTGGGCCGGATTATCCATGCTGGGTGTGCCAGCATCGGGCGGCTTGGGGCTGATCGCTGGTTTGCTGGATGTTATCCCAATGATCGGGCCAGTGATTGCGGGTATTCCGGCTGTTCTGCTTGCCTTTACCGTCTCACCGATGACGGCCTTATGGACCATCCTTGTCTTTCTTTTGATCCAGCAGCTTCAGGGCAATTTCCTGCAACCGATGATCCAGAAACAAGCGGTCAATGTTCCGCCAGCGGTGCTGTTGTTCGCGGTGATCGCGGCAGGTCTGTTGTTCGGCTTCATGGGTGTGTTGCTGGCTTCGCCGCTCACGGTCGTTTCCTTCGTGATCGTCCAGCGCATTTATGTGAAGACCTTGCTCGGCAAGGAAATCGACGTAGCCGGGCACAAATAAGCGCCCGGCCCCCGCCACCACTTTTCAACCTTTCTATCGTTTCAATTGCGAAGCCAGCGCTTTTGCCGTCGCCTTGCCATAAGGCGGCTTGAAACCGGCCAAGCCCGCCACATCAAATTTCGGCTGCTTATAAACCGCGCGGGCATGGCTGAAGGTTCTAAAACCATCCTGCCCATGATAATTGCCCATGCCCGAAGGCCCAACCCCGCCAAAGGGCAGGTCTTCCATCGCATTGTGGAACAACACATCATTCACGGTCACGCCGCCGGAAATAGTGCGGCTCAGCACATGGTCTTCCTCGGCCTTGTCTGTGCCGAAATAATATAGGCCCAGCGGACGATCCCGACCGTTCACAAAATCAATCGCCTCGTCCATCTTTCCATAGGTTTTTATCGGCAGGATCGGCCCGAAAATCTCATCCTGCATCACCTTCATATCATCGCTGGGATTGCGGATGATATGCAGCGGCATTTTGCGGCCATTGGCGGCTGCGAAATCCTCATTTCCGGGATTAACCTCGATCACCTCGGCGCCCTTTTCCCGCGCGTCGATAAGATAGGATTGTAAGCGGTCATAATGCCGCTCATTCACGACGGAGGTATAATCATCGTTATGCAGCATGGTTGGGTAAAGCGCAGCCGCACCGCGGGATACCGCCTCCACCATGGCTGTTTCCTGCTCTTCCGCGACCAACAGATAATCCGGCGCAAGACAGATTTGGCCCGCATTCATCAGCTTGCCCAGCGCCACCCGCTGCCCCACCAACTGAGTATCCGCGCTGCGGCCGATAAAGGTAGGCGATTTGCCGCCCAATTCCAGCGTGACAGGCACCAGATTGTCCGCCGCCGCCCGCATGATGTGCCGACCAACGCTGGTCGCGCCGGTGAAAATCATATGGTCAAAGGGCAATTGCGAAAAGGCCACACCCACATCGGCATCGCCGGTAAAAACCGCCATTTCCGTTTCATCATAATATTGCGGCACCAATTGTGCCATTAAAGCGGCGACATTCTCGGTATATTCGCTAGGCTTGATCATGGCGCGATTGCCGGCGGCCAAAATGCCCGCCATCGGCACAAACACCATCCCAACCGGAAAATTCCACGGGCTGACAACGCCGACCACGCCCTTGGGCTGAAACACCACATTGGCCTTCGCCCCCAGCAGCCCCAAAGGAAATGTCGGTTTGCGCTTTTCGCCTTTGGCCCAGCTAGCCAGATGTTTCTTGGCATGTTTCAGCGCGCTGACCGCTGGCATAATATCCGTCATCAGGCTTTGTTCACGGCTGCGATGGCCGAAATCCTCGCTCACCGCCTTGGCAAAATCATCCGCATGATCAACCAGCAGGGCAATGGCCCGATCCATACGATCTCGCCGGATGGATAAATCCTCCGGCAGCGCTGCGGTAAAGCTTGCGCGCTGCTTGTTTAACACCTGTTGCATCCGCAGTGCTTCGCCTGCCGCGCCTGACATATCTGTCGCCGCCATCCTAATTTCCCCTTCCACCCTTTTATCGTTGGCGCATAGAACAACATGGCCAGCCCTGCGTTTCAAGATGAAACTCAGTAACGCAATGGATAAGCCCTTTCGCACCTGCAGCAAAAACGCTAACCGACTGGGCCAGATATTTTCGCTCTGGAGCTTCAGATCATGACCGCAACCGACCCCATCATTTTTCTTTCTTATGCCCGCACCCCCATGGGCGCGATGCAAGGCGCCCTCGCTGACGTCGCCGCAACCGATTTGGGCGCGACAGCCGTCAAGGCCGCAGTGGAACGGGCAGGCGTTGCTGCGGATGATATTGAGCGCATCTATATGGGCTGTGTTCTGCCCGCGGGTCTGGGCCAAGCGCCTGCCCGTCAGGCGGCGTTGAAGGCGGGCCTGCCCACCTCGGTTCAGGCAACCACCGTTAACAAAGTCTGTGGCTCTGGTATGCAAACCGTGATTATGGCCGCCGAGGCCCTCGCAGCGGGCAGCATTGATCTGGCGGTGGCGGGCGGTATGGAATCCATGACCAACGCCCCCTATGTGCTGAAAAAACATCGGTCCGGTGCCCGGATCGGCCATGATATGGCCTATGATCATATGTTTCTGGACGGTTTGGAAGATGCCTATGAACCGGGCCGCGCCATGGGCACTTTCGCGCAGGAAACGGCGGATGCCTATCAATTGTCGCGCGAAGCACAGGATGGCTATGCGATTGAATCGCTCGCCCGCGCTCAGGCAGCCATGGCCGCCGGGGCCTTCGATGATGAAATCACGCCTGTTATCGTCAAAGGACGAAAAGGCGATGTAACCGTCGATCGCGATGAACAGCCCGGCCGGGGCAATGCAGAAAAAATCCCAACCCTGCGCGCCGCCTTTGCCAAGGATGGCACCATCACCGCCGCCACCAGTTCGTCCATTTCCGATGGCGCGGCCGCGATGCTGATCTCGCGCCAGTCGGTCGCAGAGGCCAAGGGTCTGAAGCCCATCGCCCGGCTGGTCGCCCATAGCGCCCATGCCCAGCAGCCAAAGGATTTCACCGTGGCACCGGTCGGCGCGATCAACAAGCTGCTGGCCAAGACGGGCTGGTCGATGGAAGATGTCGATCTGTTTGAAGTGAACGAGGCCTTCGCCTGCGTCGCCATGTTTGCGATGAAGGATCTGGGCATCCCGCATGAAAAGATCAATGTGCATGGCGGCGCAACGGCGCTGGGCCATCCCATCGGCGCCAGCGGCACCCGCATCATCGTCACGCTGATCGCCGCACTGAAACGCCACGGCAAAAAGCGCGGCATCGCTAGCCTTTGCATCGGCGGCGGAGAGGCCACCGCAGTCGCCGTTGAACTGATCTAACGATCCCTTTTCTCACAGCAAAAAATAAGCCGCCCGGAATTTTTCGGGCGGCTTATTTTATGTGTAATCAATATCTTAGAATATCATCTCAGCCGCCATGCGACATATCGCGACACTTATGAGCCATGGGTGAACATCGCATTCCTTATCCGTTCAACTGCGGCGGCCTAGCTCTGTTTTTGTCATCGGGCCTTCCCCTCCCGCTCCGAGACGCCCGAAAGGAACAGACGATGAAAACGAAATTCTTCTCTGCCATGATTGTCGCCGCAATGCTGATCCCTGCGGCGGCACAGGCCCGACAACCCAATATTTATGATCGCGATCGCGGGGTGATGGTCAAAGATCATCGCGATACGCGCCAAACGCATCATCAGCGCGGCGATCGTTACAACCCCCAACGTCAGGATTGGCGCCAGGATCAGCGCTATCACAATTTCCGTGCGCCCTTCGCCTATCAGCGTTTCCAAACCGGATCGAAATTAAAGCCCAACTATTATGGCCGCAATTATCGCCAGACTTGGGACAGTCGCTGGGGCCTGCCGCGCGCCAATAAAAACCAAAGCTATGTGCGCCACTATAATGATTTGCTGTTGGTGAATGACCGCAATGGCAAAGTGATGCGGGTGTATCGCGACCATTTCCGCCGCCGCTAAGCCCCGCGCATAAGCTATAGCAAGACGACCGGATGCTCTAAATCAGAGCGCCGGTCGTTCCATAGTTGCTCGCTTCACCTTACTACAGCACTCGTCGTTTAATCGCCATCGCCCCAGATATGCTCCTCGGCAATCCAGCCTTTGCGGCCTTTCACATCCAGCAAGCAAAAGCCCGCACGGCAATCCCCCAATCGGCCCACCACGCCCGCTTCAGCGCGATAGGCGATATCGGAACTACTATCCGGCTTCACCCGCATTGGCCGCACACCGCCAGTGACCACCGCGGTGCGGGCGCGGCTCAGCAAGCGCGAGGCCATCCAGCCTTCTGCCCCATCGGGATCTACAACCTTGCGCCAATTTTCATGCAGCGCGACCACCTTCACGGGCAGATGCTTGCGGCGATATTCCCAGATCACCGGCACATGCGGCGATGGCCCTTTGCGCATCCGCGCTTCATCGACATTGATCGACGCCCAATAGGGTAAGGCCACCTCCGTCTGCGCATGGGCGGGAGCTGCGACCGCTGACAGGATGATAACAGCCAAGATGTTCCGGAAATTCATAAACCTGTCTTGTCAAAAATTTCAGCCTTTATCAACCAATGTCCCCGGCCGGATGCCAGCCATCCGCACCTGATAAGGCATATCTGATAAGGCAAAATCCATGATGGCCACCAACAAGCTGAAAAAGAATGATGTTTTTGCATCGTGACATTTAAAAATATCGGCATCCGGCACATATGAATGGATTGCTCAGCACCTAAGGCCTGACAAATGACCACCAAATGACCGCCAAGTAGCGCCGAAAGATTATGCCGCAGCGCCGCTTCGCGTCTTGACGGCACCGGGCGCGCACGCTCTATCCATTCCCATGTCTGATTCATCACGCCCCAAGCGACCGCGCGTTATCGTCACGCGCCAGTTAATGCCCTCGGTCGAAGGGCGCATGGCCGAATTATTTGACGTTGCGCTATCGGCGCAAGACCTTGCCTTTACACAAGAGCAGCTGGCCGCAGCCGTGCAAAATTGCGATGTGCTGGTGCCAACGGTTACGGACCGGATTGATGCCCAGATTATCAACGCGGCAAGTGAGAGATTGAAATTAATTGCCAATTTCGGCGCAGGTGTCGATCATATCGATCTGGAAGCGGCGCGCGCACGCGGCATCATGGTATCCAACACCCCCGGCGTCTTTACCGAAGATACAGCGGATATGACCATGGCGCTGATTCTTTCGGTCCCGCGCCGTCTGGCCGAGGGCGAAAAGCTGATGCGGTCTGGCAAATGGGAAGGCTGGGCGCCCAGCGCCATGTTGGGCCACCGTGTCGGCGGAAAGCTGCTGGGCATTATCGGAATGGGCCGCATCGGGCTGGCCGTGGCGCGCCGCGCCCGCGCCTTTGGTCTCTCGATCCATTATCACAATCGCAAACGCCTGCCTGCGGCAATCGAAGAAGAATTGGGCGCCAGCTATCATGCCAGTGTCGATACGCTGCTGCGGATCAGCGATGTCGTGACGCTGCATTGTCCCCATACCGCCGAGACGCAAAATCTGGTCAACGCCGCACGCATCGCGACGATGAAGCCGACCGCCTATCTGATCAACACGGCGCGGGGTGAAATCGTTGATGAGCGCGCCTTGATCGAAGCGCTGAAAATTCGCCGTATCGCGGGCGCTGGGCTGGATGTTTATGCGCAGGAGCCTGTCGTCGATCCGGATCTGCTCACGCTCGACAATGTCGTGCTGCTGCCGCATTTGGGATCTGCCACGATCGAGGGGCGCGAAGCATCCGGCGGCAAGGTGATCGCCAATATTCGCGCTTGGGCCGATGGCCATCGCCCCCCGGATCAGGTGCTGGAAGGCTGGGTCTGAGCCACCGCCAGCGGATGAACCGCAGCAGAATATAAAAACGGCGCCTTATCATCTGATAAGGCGCCGTTTTTATAAGAAATCGACTGATCAGCCCAGCTTAGTCGCCAGCGAGAATCCGCTCGATCAATTGCTTCACCGACGGCGTGAAATTATTGGAATAAAATGGGTCCGTCTTGAAATTATAGGCCGAATGGCCCGCGAACATCAGATTATTTTCTACATCGCCATTATGGGCAATATCCTGCAGCGTATTCTGGATGCAGAAACTGCGCGGATCGGCCAAATATCCGGTGGTATAATCATCATGGTCTTTCCACGAGGAAAAGCCGCAATGGGATAGGCAGCCCATGCAATCCGTCTGATCCTTGCGGATGCTGTCCCGTTCCGTATCTGTTACGAATATCACCGTATTATCCGGCGTTTTCAGCGCAGAGGTATAGCCTTCCGCAGCATAAGCCCGGGCGCGATCCCGATCATGCGGCGTCACCCAATAATTTTTGCCCTTCACCCCGGCATCCAGCTGAACGACATGATCGCCCGCTTCTTGCTTGGAATAGGGAATCTGCCGCTCCGAACGCGCCTGCAGATTGCGCAAAAACGGATTAAGAATCGCGCTGGAATAAAAGCCTGTCGGCGAAAAACGGTGCAACAGAACATCGCCATCTTCGACGGACCGCAAACGATCCTTCCAAGATTGCGGGATCGGGCTTTCTTCCGTCAGCAGCGGACGCGTTCCAAATTGGAACACAATCTGGCCGAGTTCTGGATTGTCGATCCAGTCATTCCATTCCCGCAGATACCAGACGCCGCCAGCCATCACGATTGGCACATCATCCGATATACCCTCGGCCCGCATCACATCGCGCAGCGCCTTCACCCGGGGATAGGGATCCTGCGGTTTCAACGGATCTTCCGCATTGGACAGGCCATTATGCCCGCCAGCCAACCAAGGATCTTCATACACCACCGCGCCCAAAAGATGCGGCACCTTGCTATAAGACCGCTTCCATAAGGCGCGAAAGGCGCGGCCCGAAGAAATGATGGGCAGATAGAGGACATTGTGGCGCTCAGCGATTTCGCTAAGCTTATAGGGCATACCTGCGCCGCAGGTGACGCCCGTGACCATGCCTTGGGTCTGCGCCAAAATGCCTTCCAGCACCTCTTGCGCGCCGCCCATTTCCCACAAGACGTTGATGTTAATGGCACCCTTACCGCCCGCAATCTCATGCGCCCGGCGCACCTGCTCAACGCCGCCATCAATGGCATAGCGGATCAGTTGCGCGTGCCGTTCGCGCCGTGTCGGTGCATCATAGGTTTGCGGGATGGCATGACCATCCGCATCATAGCTATCTGCGTTGACTGCAGAAATCGTTCCGATTCCGCCAGCCGCCGCCCATGCGCCGCTGGACATGTGGTTAGACGCCGATACGCCCTTTCCGCCCTCTACCAGCGGCCAAACTTCGCGACCGCCATAGAGGATAGGCTTCAAACCTTTAAACACGTTAGAACCTCGTTTCTGTAAACCGGCAACAGACAGGAAACCGGCCCCTCGCAAATTTGCGTAAGCGCAACCTGAAAGGGAATGTCAATGGCGCGGCGCGCCTTCCGTGCAAAAGAAATGCAAATAAATGATTGCGCAGCAAAACATGCTTCTCAACCGATCACGCCGTTCCGTATTTCGCCTGCACCCTCATGACTATCATCCCCATAATTCCATGGCGACAAAGGCCCGACATCCTGCTCTCGGCGTGAAAACAGACATATGCTCGCGCTCGCCAAGCCATGCATCGCCATAATCTAGCATCTTTTTTCTGGCCCAGGATAGAAAAAGTGAAGGATTTTTGATCGCCCCCCTAGCAAGCCCCTTCTCCGATCGGCCTGTCCGGCTGAAAAGCAATGATAGGCTTGCAGCAATTTTACCTTCTGCACATGCAAAAAAGCCTGTTTTGCGATTCATTCCGCCTGCCCCCATAAAGATGCAATGGATAAAAAGCCTCCCCTTTCTTTCGGCAAACTATGGTTGGTCGGCGCTGGTCCCGGTGACCCGGATTTGTTGACACTGCGCGCCGCCCGTTTGTTGCAGACGGCCGATCTGGTGGTGCATGATGGACTGGTCGGCGCTGGCGTGCTGGATTTAATCCCTTCCCATGTGGAGCGGATTTCCGTGGCCAAACAGCGCAGCCGCCACACGATGAAGCAAGAGCTGATCAATGAATTGCTGATCCGCGAAACTTTGGCGGGCCGTCAGGTCGTGCGCCTGAAGGGTGGCGATCCTTTCATCTTTGGTCGCGGTGGCGAAGAATTGGAAGCGGCGCGGGCGGCTGGCATAGCGTACGAAACAGTGCCCGGCATCACCGCTGCCGCCGGATGCGCGGCGCAAGCGGGGTTACCCCTCACACACCGGGATGATGCCAGCGCGGTGAGCTTTGTTGCCGGCCAGTGCAAGGATTTATCCGATCAAAATTGGGCCGGCCTTGCCGGACATGGCCGCACCTTGGTGATTTATATGGGCGTTGCGACCGCCGCCGCCATTTCGGAAAAGTTGATTTCCGATGGTGTCTCCCCCGCTCTGCCGGTTGCGGTGATTGAGCGTGGAACCAGCAAGGATGCCCGCATCCTTCGCAGCCTGCTGGCCGATCTTGGCGATTTGGTGCGCCGCGAGCAAGTCGCAAGCCCGGCCTTGATCGTGGTGGGAGAAGTTGCCAAACGCGCCGACGCACGGGATTGTTTACAAGCGTCCGGCTTGACCGGCGCGCTAGAGGGATATGCTGAGTCCGGCTTGACCGGCGCGCCAGAAAGATATTTCGCAGGGCCGAAGGCCGATCTGTTGAGGAACCAAATATGAAGCTTTTAACCGGCAATGACCTGAAATCAGGACTTGTCACTTGGTGGACCGGCAGTGACTGGACTCTGCACATCGAAGAAGCATGCGATGTCGGTGATCAGGGCGATGCTATTGCCGTTACCGAGGAAGCCGCGCGCCGGGTCAATTCTCCCTATGTCATCAGCGGGGAATTGACCGATAAAGGCCCGCGCCCGGCCCATATTAAAGAGCGTATTCGTGCGCTGGGCCCGACGGTGCGGATCGATCTCAGTTTAAAACCAACAGACCCTTCTGCTGCGGAGCGGGTGATTTAAATGTATAAATATGATGAATATGATCAGGCCATGGTCGATGCCCGGGTGGCTGAATTTGCCGATCAGGTGAAGCGCCGTCTGGCTGGTGAGATGACCGAAGATCAGTTTAAGCCGCTGCGCTTGATGAACGGTCTCTATCTGCAGCTTCACGCCTATATGCTGCGGGTGGCCATCCCCTATGGCACACTGAACAGCCAGCAAATGCACAAGCTGGCCGATATCGGCCGCAAATATGATCGCGGCTATGGCCATTTTACCACCCGGCAGAATATCCAATTTAACTGGATCAAGCTGGAAGATGCCCCAGCCATTCTCACCGAATTGTCGACGGTGGAAATGCACGCCATTCAAACCAGCGGCAATTGCATTCGCAACATCAGTTCCGATCAATTTGCCGGCGCCGCCGCAGATGAGTTAACGGATCCGCGCCCATGGGCCGAACTGCTGCGCCAATGGTCTAGCTTCCATCCTGAATTCAGCTATTTGCCACGCAAGTTTAAAATCGCGGTCATTGCTGCTGCCGAAGATCGTGCGGCCATGCGCCTGCATGATATCGGCATTCAGATCATCGAGAGAAATGGCGTGCATGGCGCGGCCATCTATGTTGGCGGCGGCATGGGCCGCACCCCGATGATCGCGCCTTTGATCAAGGATTTTGTCCCGCTCGAAGATTTGCTCAGCTATTTGGAAGCGTGCTTGCGCGTTTACAATCGCTATGGCCGCCGCGACAATATTTATAAGGCGCGGATCAAAATTTTGATCCACGAAATTGGCGCCGATAGCTATCGTGATCAGGTGGACGCCGAATTTGTCCATGTGAAATCGCTGGGCATTGATCCGCCGCGCGCCGAATTTGATCGGATCGCTGCACAATTTGCGATGCCGCCATTGGATGCCTCTGCCCCCAATGATGTGGATCGCAGCGATCCCGATTTCGCTGTCTGGCTGGATCAGAATGTGGCGGAACATAAGGTTCCCGGCCATGCCATCATCACCATCAGCCTGAAGCCACTCCACGGCATTCCCGGCGATGCAACCTCGGATCAGATCGACGTGATGGCGCAGCTTGGCCGCGAATATAGTCAGGATGAATTGCGCGTCACCCATGCGCAAAATATCGTGCTGCCACATGTTCGCAAAGCGGATCTTTATGCCATCTGGCAAAGGCTGGATGAAGCCGGGCTTGCAACGCCCAATCTGGATTTGATCAGCGATATTATCGCCTGCCCCGGTCTGGATTATTGCAGCCTCGCCAATGCGCGCTCCATTCCTGTCGCCCAGAAAATCGCCGAGCGTTTTTCCGATCTGGAACGCCAGCGCGATCTGGGCGAATTGAAGCTGAAGATTTCAGGCTGCATCAACGCCTGTGGGCATCATCACGCGGGCCATATCGGCATCCTTGGGGTCGATCGGAAGGGCAAGGAAAATTACCAGCTGTCCCTTGGCGGATCGGGCGCCGAAGATGTCAGCCTGGCCACCATCACCGGCCCCGGCTTTGACGAGGATGGCGTGATCGACGCAATCGAACGCGTCACCGACAAATATCTGGCAGAGCGCACCGATGGCGAGCGTTTCGTCGATACCTATCGCCGCATTGGCATGGCTCCCTTCAAGGAAGCAATTTATGGTTGATCAATTGGACCAAGGCTTGGAGACCCCGTGCGTTTCCATGGATGTTTTTCTGGATCAGACCAATGCGACAGCCGTTCGCATTGAGCCTGATGAGGATGCCCGCCTGCTGTTGCCGCATCTGGACCGGCTGACCTTGATCGAGGTGGCGTTTCCCAAATTCCGTGATGGTCGGGGCTATTCCGCAGCGCGGATCTTGCGCGAAGCGGGCTTCACCGGCACGCTGCGGGCGCAAGGCGATGTGCTGATCGATCAGCTCAGCCACATGAAACGCTGCGGCTTTGATGCCTTTGCGCCGGATGAGCCGCTCAATCCCGATCATGTTGAAACAGCCTTGAACACTTGGCCTGAATTTTATCAGATGGCGGCCGATAAGGCTGTGCCTATTTGGAAATTGCGGCATGGCTAGTGCGCCCGCTCCTCAGGATCGCCTGCGCGATAGAATCGATAGCAGCCCGCGTTTTACGCAAGCCGATGTGCTGCGGCTCAACAATTTGTTTCGCGGAGACGAACCGGCAGATATGATGGCCGCGACGCTGAAAGGCGGTTTGATCGGCGATGCGGCGATTGTGTCCAGCTTTGGCACCGAAAGCGCCGTGCTGCTGCATCTGGTTGCCAGCGCCGTCCCTCATGTGCCGGTGCTGTTCCTCGATACCGGCAAACACTTCCCGGAAACGCTGGCCTATCGCGACGCCTTGGCCGCACGATTGGGATTGAATATCATCAATCTGACGCCCGATGCCGAAGAATTGGCAGCGAAAGACGCCACGGAATTGCGCTGGTCCTATGATCCGGATGGTTGCTGCGAGATTCGCAAGGTTAAGCCGTTGGAAAAAGCGCTGGCTGGCTTTGATGCCTCCATCACTGGCCGCAAAGGGTTCCAATCCTCCACCCGGCAAGGCTTGCCTCGTTTTGAACTGGATGGCGGGACCGGCCGCTTGAAGGTGAACCCGCTCGCCAATTGGTCGCGGGAAACCATCGACGCCTATTTTGAAACCCACAATCTGCCGCGTCATCCACTGGAAGCCGAAGGCTATCCCAGCATCGGCTGCTCCCCCTGCACCAGCAAGGTGAAGCCGGGCGAAGACCCCCGCTCGGGCCGTTGGCGCGGATGGGATAAAACCGAATGCGGCATCCATGCGCCCGTCTCGAATATCGGCGATGATCCGGCCAACGAACCAGCCTTCTGATTGTTTATCAAAACCTGCAATCCACAGAAAAGGGTGCCGAAGCATCAGCTTGCGGCGCCCTTTTCTTATCTTGATGTTCAGGCCGCGACCCTATTCATAATCATCATAAGCCATATCATCATCGGCCAAATCCTGAAACTTGGTCGTCTTAGCGTCAAAGTGCAGGCGAACTTTGCCGGTCGAGCCATGGCGGCTTTTTGCCACGATCAATTCTGCTAGGCCGAACACCCGCTCCATATCCCGCGCCCATTCTTCATGCGCCGCATGAATCTTCACATCATCGCTGGGAACAGGCCGCTTTGGTTCCTTCGCCATCACATAATAATCTTCGCGAAACACAAACAGCACCATATCCGCATCCTGCTCAATCGAACCGGATTCGCGAAGATCAGACAATTGGGGGCGTTTATCTTCCCGGCTTTCCACCTGACGGGAAAGCTGGGATAGCGCCATTACTGGCACGTTCAATTCTTTCGCCAGCGTTTTCAATCCGCGCGAAATTTCCGAGATTTCCTGCACCCGATTGTCGCCGCTTTTGGCGGAGCCCTGCAACAATTGCAGATAGTCAACGACGATAAAGCCAATGCCATGGCGCCGCTGCAAACGCCGCGCCCGGGTGCGAAGGCTGGCGATAGTCAGGCCTGCCGTGTCATCAATAAACAAGGGCAGGCTCTGCAATTCCTGAGCGGCGCGCGACAGCTGCTGAAACTGTTCTTTGCTGATCTTGCCCATGCGCAGCGCTTCGCCCGAAACGCCGGATTGTTCGGCCAGCACACGTGTTGCCAACTGATCGGCAGACATTTCCAGGCTGAAAAAAGCAACTTTGGCGCCAACATTCTTATCCGGCGCAATGCCATCCGCTTCATCCCGCCGCCACCGTGACGCCGCATTATAGGCGATATTGGTGGCCAGCGAGGTTTTCCCCATCCCCGGGCGCCCGGCCAAAATCATCAAATCGCTGTTGTGCAAGCCACCGATTTTGGCGTTAACGCTGTCAATCCCCGTGGTGATCCCGGAAACATGACCGCCGCTGTTCAGCGCCCGTTCTGCCGTTTCCAGCGCCACCAGACTGGCTGCCGCAAAAGTTTTGACGGAACCCACCGCAGCGTCCCCGCCCGCCACGCGGTAAAGCGAGGATTCGGCTTCTTCAATTTGCGCCTGCGGATCAACCCGCTCGCTGGTATCCAGCGCATTTTCGACCAGCGAACGGCCAACCCCGACCAATTCGCGCAGCAAGGCCAGATCATATAATTGCTGTGAAAAATCACGCGCGCCGATCAACCCCGCCCCGGTGCCGGTCAATTGGGCCAGATAGCCCACACCGCCCACGGCTTTCATCTGATCATCATGCTCGAAATAAGGCTTCAGCGTCACCGGCGTCGCGATGCTGTTGCGCTCGATCAGGGCCATGGCCTGTTGATAGATGCGGCCATGCAGGGGTTCAAAGAAATGCGCCGCCTGCAATTGCACCGGCAAATCTTCCACGACTCGATTATCGATCAGCATCGCCCCCAGAAAGGCGGCCTCAGCTTCGATATTGCGCGGCAATTGGCGCGCTTCACCGGCGCTGGCCGGTGTTGGAAATTGCACTATGTCAGACATTCCACCCTCAATGCGACGGACCATCCAGCAACGCAAGCGACAAGCGGCCTGCAAACGGCAACAGCCAAGACAAGCCATCTGCCAATCATTTTATCATGCCCCCGGCATAATGGAAATAACTGCTGGCTTGCCCTTCTGTGGCAGGCGGCTAGAAAGCATAGCAATATGTCCGAACCCGATCCCTCCCACCAGCGCATCATTTCGGTCGAGCTTGATGAAGGCTCAATTGTCTGGCGCAACCCGGATGTGGAGCAGGAACGCCGCGTTGCCATTTTTGATCTGATCGAAAATAATAAATTTGTGCCCCAGCGCGGCCATGCCGATGGCTATGCCGGGCCTTATCGCCTGAAATTGCGGGTTGAGGATGGACGCCTGATCTTTGAAATATCCCGCGAAGATGGCTCCCCACTGGAAGCAATCATCCTTGGGCTGGGCCGTTTCAAACGCCCGATCCGCGACTATTTCGCGATTTGCGATAGCTATTATCAGGCCATTCGGACCTCCACCGCGCAACAGATTGAAACGGTCGATATGGCGCGCCGCGGGCTTCATAATGATGCGGCAGAAATGTTGATGGACCGGCTGGATGGGAAAATTGCTGTGGATTTCGACACAGCCCGCCGCCTGTTCACGCTGATCTGCGTTTTGCATATCAAAGGATAAATATGCGCCCCGCCCCTGCTTCGCGCAGAAACTCACGGCCCGCGCCGCATGGTGATGCTATGGTCATGCGCGTTCGTCGCATTGCCCATCGGCTTGGCGTGGCCTTGCTGCTGGGCCTGCTGGCGCTGGCGGTCATCCTGTGGTGGGCTGCGCGCTGGACACCGGATCGTGCCCGTTTTCCTTTGCAGGGCATTAATGTCGATTCCAGCAATGGTGAGATTGACTGGGGCTGGATGAAGGCCGCTGGCGCAGATTTCGCTTATGTCTCTGCCACTATCGGCGCAAAGCGAACGGATGCTCGCTATAAAATGAATCTGGCGGGTGCCCGCGCCGCTGGCATGAAAGTGGGCGCCATTCATCATTATGATCTGTGCCGCTTGGCGGCGGATCAGGCGGCCAATTTCATTCGGCATGTGCCGCGCCGCACGGATGCGCTACCTGCTGTGGTGTGGCTGGATTTTGATGGATCGTGCGAAGACCGCCCGACCCGCGCCCTATTGCTTTCCGAACTGGCAACCTTTCTGGCCCAGATTGAAGCGCATAGCGGCAAACGCAGCTTGATCGCCCCTGCGGCGGCCTTTGAAAAACATTATGATATCAGTCGGGATATCGCCCGCACCATCTGGCTACAGCGTGATTTTTTTGAGCCCGGCTATGGCGCTCATCCATGGACCATGTGGCAGGCCAACCGCTATATTCGCCTCGCCGGTGCCAAGGGCACGATCGGCTGGAATGTGGTGCGTGCAGAGGATGATGGAATATGATCGACCCGATCGAAGCCCAGCCCGCCATGGCCGAATTGATCGCGGCGGCCCATGATGCCGCTTTGCGCGCCTATGCCCCCTATTCCGGCTTTCATGTCGGCGCCGCCCTGCGTCTGAAAGATGGCCGCATCATCACCGGCGCCAATGTGGAAAATGCCAGCTATGGCCTGACCCTATGCGCCGAAACCACCGCCATCGCCAAACTGGCCAGCGACGGCTGCATGGATCAATTGCAGGCCGTCGCCATCATCGGCGGGCGCATGATTGATGGCAGGCTGACCGGCGCCGATCCCGTCACCCCTTGCGGCCGCTGCCGCCAAATTTTGAATGAATCTGCCGAGCAATCTCAAGTCGATATTGCCATCCTTTGCGCCTCTGCCGACGGCGCATCCTCCCGATCCTACCAGCTCAGCGACTTGCTGCCCGCCGCCTTCGGCCCCAAAGCGCTTGGCTTAACAGGCCGCGAATAGGGCGCCGCTGCCACAGCCATTTGCGCCAGCTATAGCGATCGCATCGCATAGCCCCCTTGCAACTCTGGCTCAGCCCAGACAAGACACAGATATGGCCATACTTTCTGACAAATGGATTCGCGAAGCCGCCCGCACGCAGGGCATGATAGAGCCTTTTGTGGAGGCGCAGCGGCGCGATGGCTGCATCAGCTATGGCCTCTCATCCTATGGCTATGATGCTCGGGTTGCACCGGATTTCAAGATTTTTACCAATGTGAACAGCGCGGTTGTCGATCCGAAAAATTTCGATTCCAACAGTTTTGTCGATCGCACAACCGATGTATGCATCATCCCGCCCAACAGCTTCGCCTTGGCCCGCACCGTGGAATATTTCCGTATTCCACGCGATGTGCTGGTGATCTGCCTTGGCAAATCCACTTATGCGCGCTGCGGCATCATTGTGAATGTCACCCCGCTGGAACCGGGCTGGGAAGGCCATGTGACGCTGGAATTTTCCAACACCACCCCCCTGCCCGCCAAAATCTATGCCAATGAGGGGGCCTGTCAATTTCTGTTTTTGCAGGGCAATGAACCTTGCGAAACCAGCTATGCGGATCGGGCGGGCAAATATATGGGCCAGCAAGGCGTCACCCTGCCCCGCCTCTAAGGCCAATCACGCTCGCCAAGCGCGGGCCAACCCGCGCCAAGCTAAACAGCCGCCAGCCGCTTGCCTCTTGACGGCGGATGCTCCTGCGCTAACCTTCCACTTAACGTTTACGTAAATGGGAGGTGCGCCGTGGCCGATGCTCGCGAATTTGACCTGATCATCTATGGAGCCACCGGCTTCACCGGGCGATTGGTCGCGGAATATCTCGCTCATCATTATGCAGGCCGTGCAGATCAGCCGCGCTGGGCAATGGCCGGACGCAGTCTAGAAAAGCTGGCTGAGGTGCGCAATCTGATCGGCGCACCCAGCAATATCGCCTTGATCAAGGCCGACGCCGAGGATCCGGCCAGCCTAGAGGCGATGGCCGCCCAAACGCAGGTGTTAATCTCCACCGTCGGTCCCTATCAGCTTTATGGCGAAGCCTTGATCGCCGCCTGCGTGAAAACGGGCACCGCCTATGCCGATCTATGCGGCGAGCCGGGCTGGATGCGCGAAATGATCGACCGCTATCAAGAAAGCGCCAAAGCATCCGGCGCGCGCATCACCTTTAGCTGCGGCTTTGATTCCATCCCCTTTGATCTGGGCGTCTATTTCTTGCAGGAAGAGGCACTGAAACGCTTCGGCATGCCTGTTACCAAAGTGAAAGGCCGCGTCCGCGCCATGCAGGGCGGCGCATCTGGCGGCACCATCGCCAGCCTGACGGAAACCTTGAAAGCCGTTGCTCGCAATCCATCGCTGGGCCTGTTGCTGCAATCCAGCTTCGCCTTAACCCCGAATTTTGAAGGCCCGCGCCAGCCAACCGGCATGGTGCCAGAATATGATGAAACCACGGGCCGATGGGCCGCCCCCTTTGTGATGGCGCCGATCAACACCAAAAATGTGCACCGCACCAATTATCTCCTGTCCCATCGCTGGGGTCAGGATTTCATTTATGATGAAATGATGCTCACCAGCCTCGGCGAAGCGGGCAAAGCCATGGCAGAAGCCATTACAAAAGCCCCTGCCTTTGGCGGCTCAACGCTTCAACCTGGCGAAGGGCCCAGCAAGGAAGAGCGCGAAAACGGTTTTTACGACATTGTATTCATCGGCGAAACCGCTGATGGACGCGTCTTACACGCCTCGGTTCAAGGCGATTTGGATCCGGGCTATGGCTCCACATCGCGCATGATCGCAGAAACGGCGATGACCCTGCTGCACAGCGCAGAGCAAGGCGGCAAAGGCGGAATATGGACCCCCGGCGCATTGCTCGGCGATGCTCTGATCGCGCGCCTCACACAAGAGGCTGGTCTGCGTTTCACGATCGAGAATTAATCGTTCAATCTTCTTTTATCAGGCTGACTTATGACAGAAAATACAGGCGTTCTGCTTGACACTTTGCTTACCACCGTCGCACCCGATCCCGCCGATGCCAGCATCGCAACGGCCCATATTGACGAAAGCTGGATGCAGGGCCGCACCGCTTATGGCGGCATCAGCTCTGCGGTCGCGCTCGCCGCAACAAAAGCGCTTCACCCAACCGAAGCACCGCTTCGCTATGCCCAGATCAGCTTCGTTGGCCCGGTCAGCGGCGATTGCACCGTCAACACGCGGGTGCTGCGTCAATCCAAATCCAGCCTGTTCATTGATGCAGGCGTCACCAGCGATGCCGGCTTCGGCACCTCGGCGGTATTTGCTTTCTCGCCAGACCGCGAAAGCCATGTCGATCATAATCTGTTGACCATGCCCGATGCGCCATCACCGGAATCGCTGAAGCCGGTGCCGGAGCATAAGGTTCGCCCGCCCTTCACGCGCCATTTCGATATGCGCCCCACCACCGGCCCACGCTTTGACTGGGGGCAGGATCATGCCGAATTGCTGACATGGGTTCGCTTTGTCGATCAGCCCTCATGCGATCCCGCGGTGGCGCTGCTGGCGATGGGCGATGCCTTGCCGCCAGCCGCCATGTCGCTCTTCACCCAATTTGGCCCGATCAGTTCGATGAACTGGACGGTCAATATGCTCACCGCCACGCCGCAAACCGATGATGGCTGGTGGCTGCTGTCTGCCAAAAGCCGTTATGTCCGCGCCGGTGTATCCGTGCAGGATATGATGATCTGGAACCGTGCGGGCGAACCTATCGCCAGCGGCAGTCAGGCCGTCGCCCTTTATATTTAAGGCGCCAAGGGCAGCAGGATGATCGCTTCCAATCCCCCCTCAGAGCGGCGACGAAGCATCAACCTGCCGCCCTCACCCTCAGCAACATCGCGGGCGATAGACAGGCCCAATCCTGTTCCGCCAGTCGCCCGGTTGCGGCTTGCCTCGCCGCGCGCAAATGGCTCCACCAGCGTTTGAATTTGCGCATCTGTCAGCCCCGGACCTTCATCCGCGATGATGAAAGCAACGCCATCATCCCATGGGATCAGGCTCAACCGCGCCAGCCCGCCATATTCCACCGCATTGCCGATCAAATTGCGCAAAGCGCGGCGCAGCAGCAAAGGGCGAGCCTGCACATAGACCGGGCTGAGCAAGGCGCATTCCACATCGCGGCCCTGCTCGCGATAATCGGCGGCCAATTCCTGCATCAATTGCGCGCCATCAATCCGCTCGGCTTCTTCCGTTCCCGATCCGGCGCGTGCCAATGCCAAAATATCGGCCAACATCGCGGTCATTTCCTCGATGCTGGCGATCATCTTGTTGCGCAGTGGTTCATCATCCACCTGTTCCACCCGCACGCGCAAACTGGCCAGCGGCGTGCGCAGATCATGGCCCACCGCGCCCAGCATCCGATCCTTATCGCTCAGCATGGCAGAAATACGGGCGCGATAGGCGTTGAAGGCGCGGATCAAGTCGCGCACATCTGCCGGGCCATTTTCCTTAATCTCTTCCGTATCACGCGCCATCGGATTGGCCCGCGCGGCGCGGGTGAGGGCTTGCAGCGGCGCCGCCACGCGCCATGCGATCAGCATGATCGGCACCAGCAGCAACACATAAAGGGTCAGCGTCTGCCGGATCAAAAAGCCATGTAGCCGATCCCCGCTCTGCACCAGCCGCCCCCGCGCCATATAATGGCGCCCGTCGACATCGGCAGAAACGATCAGTGCCCGGCCGCGCCGATTATGCGCCGCCGCATCCGCCTCTAACGGCAGCGCCCAAGCCCGCACCGATGCCGCCTCCACGCCGCCTTCAGCCATGCGTTTTTTCACAAATTCCGCGACATCGCCCATCGCCTCAGCGCCTGCGGGCATCGGCTGCGCTTCATCGGTGATGCGCAAGCGAAAGCCCGGCTCATTCCGGCGGTCTGCCCCGCGCAGCTCGCCCCTATCTCTTCGCTCCGAGCGGCTATCTCTTCGCTCTGAGCGGCCATCATTCGGGCCATTGTTGGATGGAATCATATGCGGCCCATCGCCAAAATCGCCGCGCCGATCCTTTTCGATCCCGTCGATGATGCGGGCCAAAATCATGCCGCTGCTATGTGCCAGCGCCTGTTCTTTCTGCCCCCGCGCCAGCAAAGTAAAATTCACCGCCTGCGCCACAAACAAGGTCAGCGCGATGGCGATCACCAACTGCCCCACCAATCCGCGAAAGGCGAAACGCTGGCTCATATCGCGGGCCCCATCCGCCGCACTTCACATGCCAGCGTATAGCCGCCGCCCCACACGGTTTTCACAATTTGCGGATGCGCCGGGTCGACCTCGATTTTCTTGCGTAGGCGGCTGACCAGATTGTCGATGGCCCGATCGAAAATATCCGCTTCTCTGCCACGCACCAAATCCAGCAGCCGCTCTCGGCTCATCACTTGCCGCGGGTGGCGCACCAATGCGCTCAGCAAATGAAATTCGCCGGACGATAAAGCCACTTCCTCACCAAGCTCATCCACCAACACCCGCTCCACCTCGCGCAGCATCCAGCGATCAAAAGCATAGCTGGTGCCAGAGGATTCCAGCGTCCGTCCGCCCATTTGGGTGCGGCGCAGCACCGTGCGGATACGGGCGACCAGCTCACGCGGGTTAAAGGGCTTCACCACATAATCATCAGCCCCCATTTCCAGGCCGATAATCCGCTCCGTATCCTCTGCCCGCGCCGTTAGCAGGATCACAGGCATGGTGCCGCTTTCGCGCAAATGGCGGGTTAAGGACAATCCGTCTTCGCCCGGCATCATAATATCGCTGATCACCAGATCGACCGATTGCGCGCGCAGGATAGACCGCGCCTCGGCCGCACTTTCCGCCGCCGTCACCAAAAAGCCTTGGCTTTCCAAATATTCGCCCAATGGCTCGCGGATCGAGGGTTCATCATCAATCAGCAACAGGCGGGGGGTGTCAGTGGCGGCAGTGGCGGTCATCATCATCCCTATCGTCCGCATATAGTGATGCGGAAATCTGCACATGCGTCATCTTAGGCATCGGCATTGCGCCCACCAGCATAATCGCTGATGGACGCAAACCAAGCCAATCCCATTCATGGGTGCCAAGCAAGCCCTTAAGTGGCGGGCGTGGCCGGGCGCAGCGGAGTGGCCTTGATCGCGCGCTGCTCAGCCCGCTTGCTGCGCATCTCTGCCCGAGCGGCCTCGCGCTCGTCCCGCGTCACCTTGCCATCCTTATTGGCATCCATCGCATCAAATCGGGCCAGCGCCTTGGCGACAAATTCTGCCTGCGTCACAGCGGCATTGCCCATGGCTCCGCCCCTATGCTCTCCGCCGCGCATCATGCCGCGATGATGGCTAGCCTTGCGGCCCGAATATCCTCGCATGGCCGGCTCGCCAGTGGCAGCAGCGGCGGCAGGTGCAGCCGCGCGCTTTGCGGCGCGTTCAGCGCGGCGCTCCTGCGCCTTGGCTTGACGCGCACTTTCATGCTGATCCCATTCGGCCTTGCTGATGCTGCCATCCTTATTGGCATCCAGCGCCGCAAAGCGTGCATCCTGACGCTGGCTGCGCTGTGCCGCGCGATCCGCCGCATCCAGCTTGCCATCCTGATTAATATCCATCCGGGCAAACATCTGCACGGCCTGTTCCTGCGCCTGAGCACGGGTCCATTCGGCATTGGGATCACGCTTGCTATCGCCCGGCATAGCCATCGCAGGAATGGCGATCAACGAGGCACCGAGGGCCATCAACATCATCTTATTTTTCATCTCTACACTCCATAGTGCGGGATGCGGCGGTTAGAGGAGAAGCGCCATCCCGTTGAGACTGTTTCTAGGCAGCAATTGTCCCACCCCCTTGCCGCAAACGCACAAAATTGTCGCAATATGTATCAAGTGGGATGCGATGTTCATCTCCCCGCAAGCCCCTGCCCCCGGAAATACCCCCGAAAATGTCACCGGCCTAGGCTGACCGGCATGATCCTCATTTCGTCGCAAACCAGATCACATGGCGCGCGCCCTTACCATTGCTGCGCGCCCGCACGGCCACTTCCTCTACCTGAAAGCCCGCCCGTCCCAGCCGCCGCGCAAAGGCCTGATCCGGCGCGGCAGACCATATGGCCAAGATACCGCCCGGCGTCAGCGCCGCTTTCGCCGCCTCCAGTCCGCTTGCGGAATACAGCCGATCATTATCCTCGCGCGTCAGGCCATCCGGGCCATTATCCACATCCAGCAAAATCGCGTCATATCGGCCCTTCGCTGCGGCAATCACATCCACCACATCGCCCGGCACCAATGTTACGCGCGGATCGTCAAGGCATCCCGCCGCCAGCTGCGCCATCGGCCCGCGCGCCCATTGGATGATTTCCGGCACCAGTTCGGCAATGGATATCCGCGCATCACCGTCCAGCGCCGCCAAAGCCGCACGCAAGGTAAAGCCCATGCCATAGCCGCCAATCAGCATATGCGGCGCGCGCCGCCCCGCCAGCCGCTCACAAGCCATCACCGCCAGCGCTTCTTCCGAACCGCTCATCCGGCTGTTCATCAATTCATTATGATCAAGAACAATCATGAAATCATCGCCGCGCCGAAACAGGCGCAGTTGCTGCCCCCCCGGCACATCCGCCGTATCGATCAATTCGCGTGCTATCATTTGGGCTTCTCCAGCGCGATACAGGCTTCATCGCTCCGCCCTCCCTTGGCCGATGAGGGCCTGCGCAGCAATCACCAAAGCCCGCCCCTCCCTCCAGCAAGGCTTCCCCTTGCGATATCGGTTCTTGCGACACTCCGCCCGCCCAGGCCCGGCCACCACGTCCCCAAATAAGCAGGGGAGCAGACGCCTCAACGCCCACTCCCCCACAAACCCGCCTCCACCCCCCATGGCGGCGGCGACCCTCACCCCGCCCCTAGCGGCGCGGCGACGGCCGAATGGAAACCATATTCATCAACCCCTAACTGATAATAGAGCCGATGCCCGCATGGGAGAAAGCAAAGCACCGGCCCAAGTTCGCCCCCTATTTTGGGCGGAGAGAGACTAAAATGACTTACTAACACTAAATCCAAATATCCTTGGATCAAGAGTAAATACATTAGTATTCAACCCTGTATCGTCACTATTTGTATAGAAATCTGTTATAGGAGTACTATCAAAAACATTTTTTATGTACAATGACACATCCACCCCATATGAATCATTTGATAAAGTTATAGATAGATTTACATTATTCCATGACTTTATTCTATCGTATTCAGTATTATATATTCTAGCGTAACTTTTAGATTGAATATAATAATCGCCACGCATTGTTGCAATCCAACCACTATCATAAAGTTCGTGCGTATATTGCGCACCCATATTAAAGGTTAACCGTGGCGCATTAGGAAGCTCATTCCCTTCAAGTGGCTTTCCAATACCTCTCCCGCCATTTGGCGCGCCACTCCCTCCATCGGCCATGTTTAGACCAATAGTGTCGGGATTATATGGCGCCATAGGATCCCAAGTGAAACCATATCTAGTTTCAAACCCACCCGTTTTAGGATAATTTGGATTGTAATGACCGAACCTTGTCGAACCAGCACAAAGGGCAGAAAGGGCGTGATAATCTACATTTGCACCGCCTTTAGCAAAAATCTTCTCCACAAATATACGTGGTGCGATACAGTTTGACGGAGCTTGCAGCCAGGGACGTAATACAACCCAATCTGGATCGCCTGCCGTTCGATCCATTACGTCAACAGATTCATTACCCTTTTTCACTCTCGTCTTAAGCAAGCCTAAATTGGCATCAAACCGTAGCGACCTGGCGGGCTTCCAAATAGTTTCAAATTCTAAACCATAGCTGGTAGCGCCGAAATTTTCGTTAAATGATATTCTGTCCGTAATTTGAGAGATTTGATAATCTTTATAGTCATAGAAAAATGCTGTTGCATTAAACTTCAAGCGCCCACCATTGAAGGAGTTTTTAGTACCCACCTCGAAAGCATTTACATATTCTGGCTTAAAAGTTTCTGCCAGCGGCAGATATTGCACCACTCGCTGATCGATATCCACACGAGGAGGGTTAGTCCCACCCCCTTTATATCCCCGCGCATAGCTAAGATAAATCAGCGTATCGTCAGAAAAATCAACATTAGGCTTCCAGTCCAGCACAACACGTCCGGTTAAGGCGCCCCAACTTTGACGGATGTCGTCCAAAGGCGCATAGCCCCAATTGGAGCGCCCCCCTGTAACGCCCCCAGTGCTCCCACCCATACCAAGTAAAAGTTGACTAGGTATTTGCGAGGAAACTTTAGTATCATGCGTATACCTTGCGCCTACGGTCAGCTTTAGATCATCTCTAATGCTGACATACGCTTCAGAATAGACAGAAAAAGACTTGGTTCGAACCTTATTCTTGCTTAGAAAATAATTGTGCCCAACATCCTGCAAGTCAGCCATGGGAGCCAATTCCACACCCACGCATTCTATTTTGCTATCCAACGGGCAATCTTTTATGCCCGTGGCACCCCATGGAAGCAAATCAGGATCAGCCTTTGGACTACCATATAAATACTTAGACAAAAGATTAAATACATTGTTGAAAACATAGTACTTATCTTCTGTCTTAAAATCTAGATAATTAACACCAAAATTAAAATTAATATTACTATTAAAATCAGATTGAACTCTAAACTCCTGATACCACTGGCGATTATCAGACCTACTTAGATCTACACCTATAACTCTGTCGGAACATATTCCAATAATTTCATCACAAATAATACCGTTAGGCGACATTCCCGGAAACTTATCAGAATCGATCAATTGTCCGAAAAGATTCGTATATGGATCAAGACTATCATTAAATGCCGGATCCGATAATGATCTATTATAATCTTGAGTAGAAAAATAGTTATCCTTGCTATAAGCAGTTTGCGAATGAAATTCCAATCCGCTATCGTTAGAATATTTCATATTCAATTGAATAATATCATTATTTGCTCGAAATATAGGATCATAAGCCGTTTCAATCTCCCTTAAGTTTCGGGATTGTTTCTTATTACCAAAAGGGTCGAGAGTTTTCGTAACAGATATAAGGTCAAAAGTTCCAAGTTTATATCCATGGTATAGAAATGCATTAGCTGCAACCATGTAAGATAAAGAGTTACCATTCGCCAATCCATAGGCATTATCACTATAGTTTGATGCTGGCTTACATCCTTGACTGAGGCGACCTCGAACTTTTTCGTCAGTAATAGGTATACCAGCGAATTCATCTGGTCCTTCGTCGCGGGTGCAAAGCTGCTTTCCCGTCCGCGAGCGATTGTCATCCTCCCCAAACCGCTGCCAGATCACGTTGGCGCTAAAACTATCCGTCGGTTTCCATTCCGCCGTCACCCGCGTTGACCAAAGATCGCGGCCATTCACGCGTTTTTGGGTAAATGTGTTATAATCAAATCCATCGCGCTTGGTCCAAGCTCCCGCGACTCGCACACCCAAGGTTTCGGTGATCGGTACGTTCAGCATCCCGCCCAAACGTCGCGTTTTGAAGCTACCGACTTCGCCCTTAATCTCTCCACCAAATTCTGCCTTGGGCATCACAGTGATCATATTCACGACGCCCGCTGTCGCATTGCGCCCATAAAGCGTCCCTTGCGGCCCGCGCAGCACCTCAATCCGCTCGACGTCAAAAAACTCTTGCTCGAACAGACGGTTGCGTGCCAACGGCACATTGTTAAAGCTGATCGCCACCGCAGGATCACTGGATGCCGAAATGGCTTTCGTTCCAATCCCACGAATAGAGAAATTATACATAGAGAAGTTATTTTTAGAAAAGTTCACGTTCGGAACCGCGCGAAGCAATTCCGATCCACCTTCAATCTTATAATCATCCAGCACCTCTGCCGAAAATGCCGACATCGCTATGGGAACGTCTGTAATCCGCTCCTCTTTCTTTTGCGCCGTAACAATGATTTCATCTGAATAGGCAGCGGGCGCGGCGACCGGGCGCGGGGCGTTCTCCGCTGGCTTGATCAGATAGGCCCCCGACGGGTCCCGGATCAGCTGCGCATTGGCGCTGTTCAGCAGGCGGCGCAGCGCATCTTCGGCGCTGCGTGTGCCCGTAACTCCGCCCGTGCGTTTGCCGCGCAATTCCGCCGCGTTGAAGATCAGTTCAATATGGGATTGGCGCGAAAAGGCGCGCAAACCGGCCACAAGATCGCCCGCCGGTATGTTAAATTCCGTCTGCCTCACCGCCGGCGCCTGCGCCTGAGCCACAGCAGCGCAGGATAGCGCGCTTGTCGATCCCAGCAGCACAGCGAACGCAATTTTCCTGATGCGCATAAATCCCCCCCATATGATGCCGCTGAATAGATGCGGCTGTTATGAAGGAATACGAAGCGATATTGTTTTTCCGGTATGCGCCACTGGTAAAAGTTTAAATTTTTTTCAGAATCAATTCATTCTGCCCATCGCGAATATTTTCTACCCCAAACCCCTGACGCAACAGGCGCAGAAAACCTTCCACATTGGTGGCCCGGAAAGACCCATCGACAATCACATCGGTTGCGGATGGATCCACCACCAATTGCGTCCGATTATAACGATTAAACTCCACCGCCACTTCGCCTAGTGGCCGCCCTTCAAAGATCAGCAAACCATCGCGCCAGCTCAGCGCCATATCCAGCGCCGCCGCATCCATCGGCCGCACCACCGGCATCGTTCCAATGGCGCTCACCACCTGCCCTGCCGATGCAAAAATCGGCCGCACAGGCGCACCTTCGTAGGCTGGCGGATCGATACGAACCCGCCCTTCCGTGACGATCACGTCAATATCCTCGCCGCGCCTTTTCACCGTAAAGGCCGTGCCAACGGCGGTAACGCGCCACAAACCGGCATGAACGACAAAGGGTCGCGCCGGATTTTTCGCAACTTTGAAAAATGCCTCGCCCTGCGCCAGATCAATCCGCCGCGCCGCTTCGCTATAATCCACATCCAGTCGCGAATTGGTGTTGATATCCACCCGCGACCCATCCGCCAAAGGCAGCCGCTGAAACCCGCCAACGTCCGTCGCATAGCTATCTGCTTCGTGAGGTTGATAGAAAAAGGGTATGCTCAGCAGCGCGATGGAGGCAGCAATCGCCGCGAACCACCAGCCCCGGCGACGGCGCGGGGCAGTCGCCTCCTGTTCTTCTTCCCAAGCCTCTGCCGGTGCTTCCGCTAACAAGCCCTCTTGGACCAGCGATTCCGCGGATGTAAGCGCCGAAACGCGCAACCGTCCCGCTTTGCGCCACACGCTTTCCAAGCGGATCACCGCAATGCGCCGCGTCACATCCTCGGAAATCCATTGCTGAAAATCATGCTGATCCCTGTCGCTCCAGCCATCACCATCGCGCCGCGCGAGCCATTCAGCAGCGGCCTGTTCCGTCTCAGCGGCGCTTTTCTTCATCGCCGTCCGCCTTTCCGCGCTCCGCCAGAGGAAGAGATGGATCCACAGCATTCCAGAAACGGTCCGTCAAAATCCGCATCGCTTTTACAATTTGCTTCTCGACCGTCGCTTCAGACACACCCATCTTCTCCGCCGTTTCGCGCTGCGAATATTCGTGAACCTTGCGCAACACAAAAGTTTCCCGACACCGCTGAGGCAACTCCATCAACGCCGCCTCAAGGCGAGCCATTTCCTGACGACCGCTTATGATACGATCCGCCGCTATGTCATCTGATAATACGTTTGCCGCGTCTAAATCCGCCATCAGGTCGATCCGCACCACGCGACTTTTGCGCAATTGATCGATCAGCAGGTTGCGCGCCACGGCAAACAGAAAATAGCGCGCCACCGGCGGGCGCTTTTTGCCTGCGCTCTGATATACACGAACATAAACTTCCTGCCGCAGATCGGCGATCTCCGATTCATCGGCCCACACGCGCCGCAGATAGGCGGTCAACGCGCCTTCATAAGGCAGTATTTGTTCTGCAAACCAATGATCGAGTTCGTCCATCGCGCGCCCGAATCCCCCTCGGCACATAAGGGTGATCCGAAATAATGAGATGTCAAGTTGACTCAACATCATCCGCTATATCGATGATTTATCGTATTATTTTGTCAAAAAGTGCAAGAAAGACTAAACCCATCACGACCGTTTACACTTGTCAGTGTAAACACTGACTATTTTGCGCTTGGGCTGCGCCGCTAAGTCATTGAAATTGTGGTAGCGGAGGAGGGACTCGAACCCCCGACACGCGGATTATGATTCCGCTGCTCTAACCGGCTGAGCTACTCCGCCACACTGGGTGTGAAGGCGCGTTTAGGGTGAGCGATGACGGGTGTCAACTGACTATCTTTGGAAATTCATATCTGCCGAAAATCTTGCCGTGTCCGCACTTTATGGCGCATAGAGAACCGCCGCGCAGGAATAAGTAGCGCGCCGTCCCTCCCGCCCACATAGCAAGGAACAATATTTTGGTCGCCGACGTCGAACCCTTTCATGCCATCGCTCTGAGTCGGCTGGCGCATGAGCTGAAAACCAAGGGTATGGATGTGATCCATATGGAATTTGGTCAGCCGTCCACCGGGGCTCCCAAAGCCGCTATTGCCGCCGCGCATGAGGTGCTGGATCGCGAAGCGATGGGATATTGGGAAAGCGACGCGTTGAAACAGCGCATCGCCCGCCACTATGCTGAAGTCTATGGGGTCGAGGTGAATTTTGAGCAAGTGATCCTCACCTGCGGCGCTTCACCTGCCCTCGTTCTCGCTCTCAACACTGCTCTGCCGGTTGGCGCCCGGGTCGCCTGTGCCCGGCCGGGCTATGTCGCTTATCGCAACAATCTGAAGGCGCTCCACATGATCCCGGTCGAGATCGGTTGCGGACCGGCGGAGCGATATCAGCTCAGTGCCTCTGCCATCGCGGCGATAGAGCCCGCGCCCGACGCGATTATCTTGGCCAGCCCCGGCAATCCTACCGGAACCATCGTTGAGGCAGCCGAGATGGCCGCGATCGCGGCCCTCTGTGCCGAGCGCAATATCATGATCATTTCTGATGAAATCTATCATGGACTTTCCTATGTCGAGCCAGCCCATTCGATGCTGGAATTTGCGCCTAACACATTCGTGATCAACAGTTTTTCAAAATATTTCAGCATGGCGGGATGGCGGCTCGGCTGGATCATCGTGCCGCCATCCTATATTGTTCCTGCGCGCGCACGGATGAGCAATTTGTTTCTAACTCCGCCGGTTCTCAGCCAACATGCAGCCTTGGCCGCTTTTGAATGTAGCGATGAATTGGATGGCCATTTGGATCATTATCGCCAGAATCGCGCGCTGCTGTTGGACGCTCTGCCCAAGCTAGGGCTGAATAGGATCGCCCCACCCGATGGCGCATTTTATATCTATGCCGACATCGGGCATTTGTCGCAGGACAGCCTCGCATTTTGTGAAAAATTGCTGCGAGAAACCGGCATCGCAGTCGCGCCCGGTCTCGATTTCGATCCCGTGGAGGGGCATCATTTCATCCGTTTCAGCTTCGCCGTATCAACCGAATTGGTGAAAAAAGCGATTGCCCGATTAATGGAATGGTTTCCAAAACAGAAAGCCCTGCATCAAGGCGCCGCGAATGATCCAATTGGATGATGGGGGTGCCGCACCTATCCTGCAAAAAGACAGAATAGGCGCGGCGTCAGCATTCCGGACGGGGGGGGGGGTGCCCGGTCCGCTGAAAGGAGGGGAGAAGCCATAAGAAGCAGCTTTGTTAAGCCTATGATCTTTTATGGCCATTCCTATATCGCGGCCCAATGCCCCAAATCGAAACACTCCGCCAATTGATAAAGTCACTCAAACTTATCGTATTCACCGATTAATCTATATAGTCCAGCGTTCAGCGCCAATGAGCGTGACAAGAGATAGGCTATCAGGCCCCAGTCGCCGGTTATTGTCAAAGCCTCGGCTAACGGGCAGCAGCTCTAAACATGCGGCGCCAAAATCGGCCTTCCTCTAAAGATTCTTCCAAAAATCCTTCATAGTTTCTGCAACTTGCATTGGCCGCTCCGCAATCGCCCAATGACCTGCCCCTTCAATGGGGAAAAGCGGCGTCCCCGTGCGCTTATGATAACGCTGCGCCACGTCCAAGGTCACAAAAGGATCACCCACACCCCAGATCAGCGCGCCAGCGGCAGGCAGCCGATCAATGTCCCTCGCCCAATTTCCAGCAAAGCTCAGCCCCTCAGCGGAGCGATAAAGCCGAAGGATCGCGCGTTTTTTATCTGCCCTATTCCATTGCGCCGCCTCTTCATCGGCGATCTCCGCCGGAATGCCAGCCTGTTTCAACGACTGAGCTAGGCGCGCGGGCCGCGCCAGCGCCATAAAGATTTCGCCTAATATCGGCGTATTCCAAATGCGAGCCATCCGATGCCCCCGATATTCAGGCTCAATCACCGCATTGCTGATGATCCAGGATCGGACCAAATCTGGCCGCAACATCGCCGCGCGTTGAACCAGAATCGCACCCCAATCATGGCCCACCACGTCTATCGGGCCATGATCCGCCGCCAGCCTTTCCATTTCGGCGATTAGCCATTGTAAATAGCCCTCTTTCGTCGCCGAAAATCCAGGCGGCAGTGGCTCGACAAAGCCGGGCAATGCGGGCGTGAAAGCCTGTCCCTGCTCCAGTTGCAATAATGCGAGCAAGGGCCGCCAAATGGCCGGGCTATCCGGAACCCCATGAAGAAACAGCTTCACCGTCATCGCCCGCCCCCTTTTCAGCCGCTTACATTTCGCTGCGTTCCCGCCTCAGCGCATACCAATTTTGCACATGACCATTATGCTCGGCCAATGTGCGAGAAAATATATGGCTGCCGTCACCCTTGGCAACGAAATAGAGATAGTCATGCGCTTCGGGATTGAGAACCGCCGCGATACTGTCGCGCCCGGGGTTGGCGATAGGCCCTTTGGGCAGGCCCGCCATGCTATAAGTGTTATAGCCATTCACAGCCGCAATCTCTGATCGCAAAATCCGCCGACCCAAGGGTTTTCCCTTGGTAATGGGGTAAATGATGGTCGGATCAGCCTGCAAGCGCATACCGATGGCCAAACGGTTGGTATAGACACCGGCAACCGTCCGCCGTTCCGATGCTACAGCCGTTTCTTTTTCCACGATAGAGGCCAAGGTCATCGCCTCGTTGCGGTTTTTCACTGCCGTTCGCGATGTGCGGGCCTTCCAGAGCTGATCAAAGGCACGGTCCATCGCCGCCTGCATCCGCGCTAACACCGCCGCCCGGCTTTCTCCCTTGGTATAAGCATAGCTATCCGGCAAGACACTGCCTTCCTCCGGCACGGCAATCTCGCCCGCCAGATCCTCATTCGCCATCAGCCGTTCATAGACCAGAATCGATGGCATGCCTTCGGGGATCATCACCAGTCGCAGCACCGTTTTTCCGGCCTGCATCAAATCCAATATATCCCCGGCGGACATGCCTTGCTTAATCGCATATTCGCCCGGCTTAATGGGCGCATCACCGCCGAACAGGCGCATCTGGGTGCGAAAAGCCGCAGAGGAAATCACCCCTGCTTCTTCTAAAATTGTCCCGGCGCGCGCCACGCTGGCGCCCACCGGGATCACAACCGTTGCGTCATCCGGCGCCGTTTCCGCGCATCCGGCCAAACATACAGCCATGATCGCGGAAAGCAGCCACCGTCTCATCGCTTAATCGACAGCCTTCATCACGAGGCTGGCATTGGTGCCACCAAAACCAAAGCTGTTGTTCAGCACAGCGCGCACTTCGCGCTTACGCGCGACATGCGGCACCAGATCCACGCCCTCGGTCCCTTCATCGGGATTGTCGAGATTCAGCGTGGGCGGCACAATTTGATCGCGCATCGCCAAGATGCAGAAAATCGCTTCCACGGCGCCCGCGCCGCCCAGCAAATGGCCGATGGCCGATTTAGTCGAGCTCATCGAAACATTCCCGATAGCATCGCCAAACAGGCGCTTCACCGCACCCAATTCGATGGTATCCGCCATGGTCGAGGTGCCATGCGCATTGATATAATCAATATCGGATGGCGTCATGCCAGCCTTTTTCAAGGCCATTTCCATGGAACGATAGGCGCCCGAACCCTCTGGGTGCGGCGCGGTCACATGATAGGCATCACCGGAAAGGCCATAGCCCGCCACTTCGGCATAGATTTTCGCGCCGCGAGCCTTGGCATGTTCATATTCTTCCAGCACCAGCACACCGGCGCCTTCGCCCATCACAAAGCCATCGCGATCCTTATCATAGGGACGGCTGGCTTTTTCCGGTGCATCATTGCTGCTCATATTCAGCGCTCGTGCCTGCGCAAAACCTGCGATACCAATGGGGCAAACGGTCGATTCCGCGCCGCCTGCCAACATGATATCGGCATCATCATCGCGAATCATCCGGGCCGCATCGCCAATCGAATGGGCGCCGGTGGAGCAAGCCGTCACCACGGCATGATTGGGGCCCATCAGGCCATATTTGATGCTGACTTGACCGGAAATCAGATTGATCAAGCGTCCATGGACAAAATGCGGGCTCACGCGGCCGGGGCCTTTTTCCGCCAGCACCAAGCTTTCGCTTTCAATGCCGGGCAAACCGCCAATGCCGGAGCCGATGGAACAGCCCGCGCGCAGCTTTTGATCTTCGGTCAATTCTGTCAGGCCAGCGTCTTCCAAAGCCTGCCCAGCCGCATCAATGCCGTAAATGATGAAAGGATCGACCTGCCGTTGAACCTTATGATCCACGCGCTTCATCGGATCGAAACCATATTCATGATCAGCGGGTTTCACTTCGCAGGCAATTTTGCATTTTTGATCCGACGCATCAAAGCGCGTGATCATGCCTGCCCCAGATTTTCCAGCGATCAGATTGGCCCAAGCGGTTTCCACGTCGCAACCAAGCGGCGTCACCAAACCCAGTCCTGTCACCACAACACGGCGCATAAATATTCCTTTCGTCGGCCCCAGCCCCTGGCGGGTTCCGGCACAATCCTATCGGGCTATGCTAGCACACCGGGCATATCAGGATATGCTGGCATATCGGGGGCATGCTGACATAAAAAAGGCTTCCCGGCCACTGCGCGCAGGCGCTGGCGACCGGGAAGCCGGAATCGCGCGGACGGTCTAAGCAACCGTCCCGTCCGGCATCGCCGGACTGGGCCAAATCAGCCCTTATTCGCTTCAATATAGTCGATCGCATCCTTGACGGTAGCGATCTTTTCAGCCGCATCGTCAGGAATTTCAACGCCGAATTCTTCTTCGAACGCCATTACGAGCTCGACGATATCAAGGCTGTCGGCGCCCAGATCGTCGATGAAGCTTGCTTCTTCGGTGACCTTCTCGGCTTCAACGCCCAGATGCTCGACGACAATTTTTTTAACCTTTTCAGCCGAATCGCTCATGTACAGTTCCTTTTTCCTGACTGTCTCGGTGAATATTGGGATTTGCCCTAGTGCCCAACGGGGCGGCTGGCAAGAGGGCGGCGACAGGCGAACAGCCACACACCGCGCCGGCGGTCAGGAATCTGGCGTTTCAAAGGCGCACCATCCTAAACCACGTCCCTGCTCAAGGCGATGAATGCGGGCGGTCGTTTTAATTGCACACAACCTCCTGCTTTCATGCGCCTTCAATCCTTGATGTGATCGGGAACCACACCAGCTAAGCGCAACCCCGCCACTTCTCTTTGGACCACAAGATCCGACAATGTGAAGCGACGAAGCACAGTTTCCGCCCTAGCATTTTCGTCCATTCCTGCAAGCGCAATCAACCGTTGCCATTGCTGCCGCGCTTCCGCTATCTGCCCCGCCCGCGCCAACGCCATGGCATAGATGGCCACGAAACGGCCTTCCGCCCGTTCTTCCTGGCTCAGGTTCGTCAATATTTTCAGGGCCTCCTCCGCCGCGCCTTTCTCGGCCAGAATCAAGGCCAGCGAAATGGTCGCAACCGCTGGAAAACCATCGTCGAGGGCAATCGACCGGCGCAGCAATCGCTCCCCCTCCAGCGTCTCACCACATATCGCCAGATAAGCGCCCAATCGCGCGGTCATATCCGCATCATAAGCGTTAACAGCAGAAGCCCGCGCAGCGAAAGCCACCGTTGGGCCGCAATCATTGGTATAAAAACTGGCTCTGGCCTGTGCGAAAATGGCCTGCGCGCTGGCGGGCTCGGCCGCATAAGCGCGCGCCGCCAAATCATGCGCCTCGGCGCGATACAGGGCAGCCTGGTGCGGGTCCATTTTCTGATCGAAATGCTGCATAGCCATCATCGAAAGCGCCGCCATCGGCATGGCGTCGCGCGGCCGTGCCGCCACCATCTGCTGCAAACATTGCGCCACCGCAGCCCGCCCATCATTCCGGCCCGCAATGCGCAAACGGTTAAATTGCGCCAGACAAGGATAGCCTGCCCGATAATCTGCCGGTGCGCGGCCCGTCTGATCCCGCACAATCACGCCATAGTCACCGCCGATCTGGCTGATCAACGCATCCAGCGCGGCCAACTGGCCTTCCTCTCCAGCATCCAGCTCCACTTTGCGGGACCAGATCAGGCGGCGATCCTCGGTGCGATTCACACTCACCGCCGCATACACCGCGCCCTGCCGCGCATGGCTGAGCATCACATCCACGATATAATCGGGCCGATCCGCTGGCATGGGCCCTGCCGTCACGATCTCATCGGCCGCCAGATCCAACATTTCAAACCGGCCCAAAGCATCGCGCATCTTGCTGCCGACGCTGCGTTGAAGCGCGAACATATGCCGATTATCTGGATTGGCGGCCGTTATTCGAATATCAATCAATGGCTTGGCGACAAGGCTCGGAGCGGTCCAGGCAAGAAATATCTGATCCGCTGACTGGCGATGATCCATCAGCCAAGCAGCACCACCGCCAATCAACGCCGCGATCACCATCGCCAAGGCCACCAGCGCCCGGCGGCGTCTGCCATTGGCTGCGCCACAATTCCAGCCCATTTCGGCGGTCGGTGCAGACAGATTTTTGGAGCCCGATGCGCCGATCTCATCCGCCGGCTTCTCAGCCGCAGCCAAGACAGAAGCCGACGCTGGCTCTGTCAGGCACTCCGCCTCGCCGCTAGCACGTGTTTCAACCACTTGGCTTTTCCGGTCAGCGCGATTGGCCAGCCCAGACCTCGCTGCCGGAACAAAGATTTTGGGGCCATCGATGGGCTTGGCTGCAGCGGCAAGACCATGCTTCCAAGGCGCACATCCCGTATGAAACTGCACCATGATATCATAGCTGCCCTGCGGAATCGTCAGCCGATGCGGCCTCTGATTATCCGTATAATGGCGATCCAACAGGGCCCGCAATCGCCCCACCATAACGCGCGGATAACTATCGATAGAGGGATCAAAATCCGCCGGGCGGCCAAGCGCCTCTGTCGCAATCGCATAGGCTTTGGGGGCTGGCCCCTTATTGCTTAAGCGCTGCTGCACCAAATAGGTCAATAAACGGGATTGAACAGGGGATCGCGCAAAGGCGGGACAAGCCAGCAAATGTTCCAATTCTTCGGTTAAAACACGGCTCAAGTCCGCATCCAACGCCTGCCCCTCAGCTCGCGCCATATCATCGCCCCCACCATCACAGCCTATGATGAACTCAGGCGTTATTTTTCGCCATTATCGTCACCCTGCGGCATGTAACCCCTTGTCACGGTAACAGGCTGTTGGCCCTGTTATGAACCAAAATGCAAGGCCAATCCCTTATCCGCGCATTTCATCAAGACATGGTGAGCGATGTGACCCTATGTCACTAAACTTATTTGGGGGAGGATGTCATAGCCCCGCCTGCAAAGCCGCTCCCCCACAGGGTGGCCTTGCCCCCGCCGAACCTTGCTTCGGCGGGGCTATCGCTGGATCTCGCGCCGATCAGCTCGCCGCAGTGGCCGTATCTGCCGTGCAAGCACCGGTGTGCTTTGATTTCACGCGCATCACCATTTCCATCTGCTGGCCATTGGGCGCCTTGGCTTTTGTCGTGATGGTAACATCCGATTGCTTGGCTTCCATCGTGCCCGCCATCGCCAAATCGGCTGTCTGTTCGCCCTGAGTGCAGGTGCCAGCGACATCGATATTCTTGCCGTTAAACTCTTTTTTCGACCAGGTGCAATCGCCGCCATTGCCGGGGCCATCGGCCATCAAAGTTTCCAAATCATCCTTTTCCGCCTGCTCCGGCGTCAGGCAATAGTTGGTGGCGCCCGCGCTGGCCATCATCGTCTTCATGCTTTCTTGCATTTCAGGCGGCATTCCGGGCATTTCAAATTTGATAATTTCGACTTCATTTGTCCAATTGCCAGCTTCGCGCTTGGCCTTGGCGTCGCCACCACTGGCGGCGCTGCTGGAACCGCCGCTATCGCCGCAACCCGCAAGCAGGCCCGCCATCGCAACGCCAGCCAAAATCATCATATTCCGCATAAAATTTCTCCAAAGCGCGGGCGTAAGCAAAACTATTCTTCCCGCCAGATTGTCTCCCGCCATTATCGTTACCATATTCCCGCAGATGGCAATCCAGATTCGTACAACGCTCGATGCGGTCGATACCAGCGACACTTATGTGCCGCACCGCCCTGCCCGGCCCGAAAAATCGGATGGCGGTCGCAAATTTGAATTGGTCAGTGACTATCAGGCGGCGGGCGACCAACCCACCGCAATCCGGGAGCTCACCGAAACAGCGCTGGCCGGGGAGCGGGATCAGGTGCTTTTGGGCGTGACGGGTTCCGGCAAGACCTTCACCATGGCCAAAGTGATTGATCAGCTTCAGCGGCCAGCTCTTGTGCTGGCACCGAATAAGATTTTGGCCGCCCAGCTTTATGGCGAATTCAAAAATTACTTCCCCAACAATGCGGTGGAATATTTCGTCAGCTATTATGATTATTATCAGCCGGAAGCCTATGTCCCCCGCTCGGATACCTATATTGAAAAAGAAAGCTCGGTAAACGAAGCTATCGACCGGATGCGGCATTCGGCCACCCGCGCTTTGTTGGAACGCGACGATGTGATCATCGTGGCCTCCGTATCCTGCCTTTATGGCATTGGTTCGGTCGAAACCTATTCCGCCATGATCTTTGATCTAAAAAAAGATCAACAGGCCGATAGCCGCGAGATTATCCGCAAGCTGGTGGCCCTGCAATATAAGCGCAACGATCAAAGCTTTACCCGCGGTAATTTCCGGGTACGCGGCGACAGTCTGGAAATTTTCCCTTCCCATTATGAAGATATGGCTTGGCGCGTCAGTTTTTTTGGCGATGAGATAGACGAGATCACCGAATTTGATCCGCTGACAGGCAAGAAAATAGCCAATCTCAACAGCATCCGCATCTATGCCAACAGCCATTATGTCACCCCCGGCCCAACCCTGAAACAAGCGAGCCAAGCCATTCGCCATGAATTGGCCGAACGATTGAAGGAATTGGAAAGCGAAGGAAAATTGCTGGAAGCGCAGCGATTGGAACAGCGCACCAATTTTGATCTGGAAATGATCGCCGCCACGGGCAGTTGCGCGGGCATTGAAAATTACAGCCGTTTCCTCACCGGGCGCATTCCCGGCGAACCACCGCCAACCCTCTTTGAATATCTGCCGGATAATGCGCTGCTGTTCGTCGATGAAAGCCATCAGACGATCCCGCAGATCGGCGCCATGTCCAAAGGCGACCACCGCCGCAAAATCACATTGGCGGAATATGGTTTCCGCCTGCCCAGTTGCATCGATAACCGGCCTCTGCGCTTCACCGAATGGGATGCGATGCGGCCGCAAACAATCAGCGTCTCCGCTACCCCCGGCACATGGGAAATGGAACGGACGGAGGGCGTCTTTGCCGAGCAAATCATTCGCCCCACCGGCCTGATTGATCCACCCGTGATCATCCGCCCCGTGGAAGAGCAAGTGGATGATCTGATCGCCGAAGCCAAAGCCACGGCGGCCAATGGTTATCGCACCCTTGTCACCACCCTCACCAAACGCATGGCCGAAGATCTCACCGAATATCTTCACGAGGCCGGTCTATCGGTGCGCTATATGCATAGCGACGTCGAAACGCTGGAACGTATCGAGATTATTCGCGACCTGCGCCTTGGCGTGTTTGACGTGCTGGTCGGCATTAATCTGCTGCGCGAAGGATTGGACATTCCCGAATGCGCCCTAGTCGCCATATTGGATGCCGATAAGGAAGGCTTTCTTCGCAGCGAAACCAGTCTGGTGCAAACCATTGGCCGCGCCGCCCGCAATGTCGATGGCCGCGTGATTCTTTATGCCGATCGCATCACTGGCAGCATGGAACGGGCGATGAGCGAAACCGACCGCCGCCGCTCCAAACAAATGGCCTATAATGAAGAACATGGCATCACCCCCGCCAGTGTGAAAAAGCAAATTGGTGATATTATCGCCCATGTTGCCGCCAAGGATGGGGTGACGATTGATCTGGGTGAGGACAAGCCCGCCCATATGGTGGGCCATAATCTGCGCGCCTATATCGCCGATCTGGAAAAAAAGATGCGCGACGCCGCTGCCGATCTGGAATTTGAAGAAGCGGGCCGCATTCGCGATGAAATCCGGCGGCTGGAGGCGGATGAACTGGGCCTGCCCATGGGTCAACAGGTCGCCCCCCGCGTGGGCCGATCCAATGAGGGCAAACCCGGCACCCGCAAGGGGCGCTTTGGCAAGCAAGGCCGCACCAAATTCGGTCCCTGATGCGCCATCAAGACAGCCACGCCCTGCGCCCTGTTGGCGAGCTTTCCGCGTGCCCTCTGCTTCGGCAAGCGCTCCATAAAAGAGCGCTGCCGCCGCAGCTTAGGGCTTTCCTTTACAGCCCACCCGCGCAATAGCTTGGATCATGTGTGTAGTTGCGCTTGCCTTGGCTGTTCACCCCGATTGGCCCGTCATCCTGATCGGCAATCGGGATGAATATCACGCCCGCCCCGCCGCCCCGCTTCATCAATGGACGGACGGCAGCGCCATCATCGCCGGGCAGGATTTGCAAGCTGGCGGCACATGGATGGGCGTTCATCCGCCCACGGGCCGTATGGTCGTCGTCACCAATGTCCGCGGCGACTTGCCGGATCCCACCAAAGCATCTCGCGGCGCTTTGGTCACCCAATTGCTCAGCGGTACAGGGCCTTATGCCACCATTGGCGCTGATCCAGACAGCGCCCCCGCCATGCTCGATGATTTCAACGCCTTCAATCTGATCATGGTCGGCAGCGGAACCGGCCATATTCTTACCAATCGGCCCGCGCCGGATCTTCGCCCGATCCACAGCGGTATTTTCGCGCTCGCCAATGAGCCTGCCTCTGCTCCATGCCCGCGCGCAGACACATTGCGTTCCCGACTGGCGCATTGTGTCGCGAACGCATCTGATCCGCAGCATTTGCTGGACGATCTGATGGATTGTGATCCGCCAGCCTTGTTTCTGACAGGCGATATCTATGGCACGCGCGCCTCGACCCTCTTTCTACAGAATCGGGCGGGCGAAATTTTCATGACCGAGCGCCAATATGAAGCGGGCGGTCGTCCCCATGGAACAACCGCCCTCCTCAGCCAAATCGGCTAACGCCATAAACGGCTTATTTGGGTGCGAGCACCATCAGCATCTGCCGACCTTCGGTGCGCGGATGGGCTTCCACCTTGGCAAGCTCAGCGGTCATTTCCGCAACGCGCTGCAAGACAGCCAAGCCCAATTGGGTGTGGCTCATCTCGCGGCCACGAAAACGCATGGTCAGCTTGACCTTGTCGCCTTCGCCCAAAAAGTCGAAGACCTTTTTCATCTTCACGTCGAAATCATGCTCGTCGATATTCGGACGCATCTTGATTTCTTTGATTTCCTGAGTTTTTTGCGACTTGCGCGCCAGATTGGCTTTCTTCTGAGCTTCGTATTTAAACTTGCCCACATCCAGAAATTTGCAAACCGGCGGATCAGCATTCGGCGATACTTCAACCAGGTCCATGCCGACTTCCGCAGCCTGTTCAATGGCTTCTGCGGTTAGCATCACGCCCAAATTTTCGCCTTCATCGTCGATCACGCGGACCTTTGGCGAAGCGATAAACTCATTATAACGTGGGCCGTTCTTGGGCGGCAAGGGCGCCATGGCGCGGCGGGACATTGGCGGGCGTATAGCTCGATCTCCTGTAGTTGTTACAAATCACGCATCATCCTAAAATGATCGCGTAGCGCACATATAGTGGCCACGCCGCCCCCGTAAAGGGCATGCGTGGTTTTGATGCGATGCTTTTTTAGCCGATTTCTGCGGCGCCGTCACCTTATTTGCTATAAGTGATGATTACCATTTGGTCGGTGCTGGATCCACAACACGAAATCCACCCGCCACCACTTCGCTCACTTCCAGGGATCGCATCGCTATCCCACGGTTATCAAAGCGGAAAATTCCATCAATTCCGCCAAAACCATCATTGGCTAACAGCTTGCCCGCTGGAAAGCTGGTTCCCGGCTTCCAATCCCGCGCAATCCGCACCGTCAGCAACACACTGTCATAGCCCAAGCTACCCAGACGATAAGGCGCCTTGCCGAAACGGCTGCGATATTTGGTTGCCAACTGGCCGTAAAGCCCGTCGGATACGCTCGCAAACCAGCTGCCGCGCATCACCGCACTGCCGCCAAGGCTGCTATCCGTATTCCACAATTCCGTGCCCAATATCTGGCGATCCCCGCCGCTTTTGATCAGCGGCACCGCGCGCACCGCATTGCCGCCGCTATCGGCGATCAGCACGGCATCCATCGCGCCTGCATTGGCCAAGCGCCGCGCCGCACCGGTCAGCGCCAGCGCGCTGCGATCATAGCTTTCGGTCGCCACCAAAGTGCCGCCCGCCGCCGTCACTGCGGCGCGAAAGGCAGCAAGGGATCGTTCGCCATAAACATTTTTGGGCACCAAGGCGCCAAAACGCTGCTGACCTTTGCTGCGGGCATATTGCACCACCCGTTCCACCGACTGACCGGGCACAAAGCCCATGATAAACACGCCATTGCCCGCAACACTGGTATCGTTGGAAAAGCTCAGCACCGGCACTTTGGCGGCGCGAGCGATGGGGGCAACGGCGCTAACATCTTCGCTCAGCAACGGGCCGAGAATCAGCTTATTGCCATCCGCCACCGCTTTTCGCGCTGCAGCGGCGGCGCCATTGGCGGTATCATAGGTGGTGATGCGCACCCGTTCCGTGCGGCTATCCAGCAACGCCAGCGTCGTCGCATTCGCAATCGACGTGCCGACATCGGCGTTGGTCCCGCTTTGCGGCACCAACAGCGCAACCCGGTGGCGATCCGTGTCGGTTGGCAGACCGGATCCCAGATTGTCGTCCGTCGATGGTGGTGGCGGCGGTGTCCCCGTCCCCGCTTTGGGCACAACTTGGCAAGCCGCGAGCAGGCTTCCCAGCGCCACGGTGGCAAGGCCGCGCAACAATATCCGCCGCGACGATGCAATATTTTGGCGCTCGACAGAAGTTTCTGCCATTTTCGGCGACATGCCGGATTCGAACATCACAAAATCTCCCTTACCAGGCCTGTATATCGTCGCCACGCCGATCGGCAACCTTGGCGATATCACCCCGCGCGCTGCCGCGACCCTGGCCTTGGCAGACATCATCGCTGCCGAGGACACACGCGTCACCGCAAAGCTTCTTTCTCACTTGGGCCTTCGCAAACATATGCTTCCTTATCATGATCATAGCGATGAACGCACGCGCTCATCGCTGATTGATCGCATGGCAAACGAAATCGTCGTTCTGGTATCGGATGCGGGCACACCGCTCATCTCTGATCCGGGTTATAAGCTGGTGCGCGATGCCCGTGCCGCGGGCCGTCATATCACCACCCTTCCCGGCCCCTGCGCCGCCATTGCCGCCATCACCCTTTCCGGCCTTCCCAGCGATCGTTTCCTCTTTGCCGGTTTCTTGCCCAATAAAGCCAAGGCCCGATCCGATATGATCGCAGAATTTTCGGCCCTGCGCGCCACCTTGGTTTTTTATGAAAGCGGCCCTCGCCTCTCCGCCTCCCTTGCCGCTTTGGCCGCAGGTCTGGGCAATCGCGAAGCTGCCGTCGCGCGGGAAATCAGCAAAATCTATGAACAATGCGTCACCGGCACGCTACAAGATTTATCGGCGCGCTATGCCGACCTTCCGCCCAAAGGGGAAATTGTGGTCATCGTCGCGCCGCCGGATGACGATCAGCATGAACAAGGCGATGATGCGGCCATTGATGCAGCGCTCGTCGAAGCCTTGGCCGCCCATAATGTCGCCAAGGCGGCAAAGGCGGTGGCCAAACGCTTTGGATTGGATCGCCATCAAGTTTATGCCCGCGCGCTTGCGATCAAAGCGCTAACGCCCATGTCCGGCGATGAAGCGGGCTGAAGCTGAAGCCAAAGGGCGCCGCGCCGAAAACATCGCGGCCTTTTGGTTGCGCCTGCACGGCTGGCGCATCCTTGGGCAAAGGCTGCGCGTTCCTGCTGGCGAAGTGGATATTATCGCACGGCGGGGGCGCACATTGATCTTTGTCGAGGTAAAATGGCGCCGCCATGCCAGCAAACTTGATCTGGCGATTGACCATCGCCGCCTTGCCCGTGTTGTGGCGGCGGCCAATATATTGGCTCCGCGCTATATGAAAGCGGGCGATGATGTGCGGATTGATGTGATGCTGCTTGCACCAAGGCGCCTGCCACGCCATCTGGTTCATGTGTGGCCTTAATATTCGCACCGCCACATAGCGCTTCCGCTCGCGCGGTCCTGTGTTCAACTCTTTGGAGATAAAATCAAATGACTCTGCGCGCCGCTGTGCAAATGGACCCGATGGATGGCATCAATATCGCTGGCGACAGCAGCTTTGCTCTCATCCTTAAAGCGTTGGAGCGGGGCTATGAAATTTATCATTATGATGTGAAGGGGCTAACATGGGAGGCAGGCCGATTGACCACTCCGGCCCATCGCATTTTGTCCGCCCAGCCCGATCCGGGCAATCATTATCGCTTTGGTGAGACGATCCGCATGGATTTGGGCCGCGATATTGATGTGGTGCTGATGCGACAGGATCCGCCGTTCGATCTCGGCTATCTCACGGGCACATGGCTGCTTGAGCGGATCGCAAAAGATACGCTGGTGGTGAATGATCCAGTGTCGGTTCGCAACGCGCCGGAAAAAGTCTTTGTGCTGGATTTCCCGGAATTTATGCCGCCCACCATGGTCACCCGTGATCTGGAAGCGGTAAAGGATTTTCAATCCCGTTTCGGTGCTTTGGTGATCAAGCCGCTGCACGGCAATGGCGGCAAAGCGGTGTTCCGCATCGATGAAGATGGCAGCAATTTGGGCGCACTGGTGGAATTATTCGGTCAGGTCTGGCCAGAGCCTTTCATGGTGCAACAATTTCTGCCCAGCGTCAGCGCGGGTGATAAGCGCATTGTGCTGATTGATGGCGAAGTGGCCGGTGCCATCAACCGCAAGCCCGGCGAAGGCGAGTTTCGATCCAATCTGGCTGTCGGCGGCTATGCCGAACCCACGGAGCTGACCCCGCGCGAACAGGAAATCTGCGACATATTGGGTCCACGTTTGAAGGAACGCGGCCTGCTATTTGTCGGCATCGATGTGATCGGCGGGGAATGGCTAACGGAAATCAACGTCACCTCGCCCACCGGCATCGTCGCCATTGATCGTTTCAACAACAGCGACACGGCGGGGATGATCTGGGATGCGATTGTCCGCCGACTGGATCAGCGGGTAAAATAAGACACAAACTCACTCTCCCCACCCCTAGTCCGAAAGTCTCGCCATTATGACCGAACTCATCCTCAATATTATCCAGAGCTGGGGTTATGTGGGCATCGCGATTTTGATGTTTTTGGAAAATGTTTTTCCGCCCATTCCGTCAGAAGTCATTATGAGCCTTGGCGGCGTCGCCGTTTCGCAGGGCCGGTTTGACTTTTGGACCTTGGTGATCGCCGCCGTGATTGGCACAACGCTGGGGAATTGGGTCTGGTATTGGATCGGGCGCGGTGTTGGCTATGAACGGCTGAAACCCTTGGTGGATCGCTATGGACGCTGGCTAACCATGGATTGGGCCGAGGTGGAAAAGCTGCATGACATTTTCCTGCGCTTTGGTTCGGGTATCGTCTTTTTCTGCCGCTTCTTGCCGATTGCGCGGACCATGATTTCCCTGCCGGCGGGCATGGTGAAAATGTCGCAGATCAAATTTCTGATCTGGACCGCCGCCGGATCGACAATCTGGATCACAGCGCTGGCCGGGGCCGGTCATTGGTTCGACAAGCAATTTTCCGAAGCCGAACGCTTCATCGGTCCCGTCGCCATCCTCAGCATCGGCCTGTTGATATTGCTGTATCTTTACCGTGTATTCACTTGGAAACCCCGGGCAGAGCGCAAAAATTAACGCCTTCTTTCCTCTCCCTTCTCCTCCCTTCTTTCAATCAGGAATTACGTCATGAATGCGACCATTTGGCACAATCCCAATTGCGGCACCTCGCGCAAAACCCTCGCCCAGTTGCAAGAAACCGATGGCGTCGAAGTGCAGGTGATCGAATATCTCAAAACAGCCTATAGCGCGGAAAAACTGCGCCAATTGTTTTGCGATGCGGGCCTGTCTGCGGCCGAGGCGCTGCGCGTGCGCGGAACCGACGCTGCCGAACGGGGCCTGCCCGATGCGGATGAAGCCACCATCATCGCCGCCATGGCCGAAAATAGCGCTTATGTGGAACGCCCCTTTGTAGAAACCGACAAAGGCGTCCGCCTCTGCCGCCCGCAAGAGCGCGTCAACGAAATCCTATAAGCGCGGGCTGCTTCCGCCCCTATTCCATACGCCGGGTCGCCCGCCTAAACCGGGCTGATCCGGCCATCGGCCAGATGATAACGCATCACCGGCCCCGGCATATTTTCAAACAGCCCTGCTTCGGTTCCCGTCAACCAAGCCTGACCACCCTGCGCCGCTAAGATGGTGTAAAGCGCATCACGCCTTACCGGATCGAGATGGGCGGCCACCTCGTCCAGCAGCAAAATCGGTCGCTGACCGCGCAACCGCGCCACACAATCGCTATGCGCCAACACCAGCGATAAGAGCATCGCCTTTTGCTCCCCAGTGGAGCAGCCGGATGCCGCCCTGCCGCTTTGCTGATGGGTCGCCACCAGATCATCGCGGTGCGGACCCGCCGTCGCTCGGCCTGCTGCGGCATCAATACGGCGGCGTGCAGCAAATAAATCCTTCAGCGCTTCAACGCTCCATGGCGCCTCGCGCGGCTTGACATCACTATCCACCAGCGCCAACAATGGCCGCGCAAAAAGGCGTTCGGGATGGCCCGCCAATTCTTCTGTCAACGCCGCCAGCATCCGCTGGCGCGCCGCATCCATCGCCGCCCCATGCTCAGCCATTTGCATTTCCAAAATCGCCAGCCATTGCCGATCCGCCCGATCCAGATCCGCCAATAATTTGCCGCGCGCCCGCATCGCTGCTTCATAACGATTGCCATGCTGCGCATGTCCCGGCTCCAGCGCCAGCACCAGCCGATCGACAAAGCGCCGCCGATTGCCCGCCGTTTCCACAAACAGCCGATCCATCGCCGGAGTCAGCCACAGCACCGATAGCCACTCACCCAAGGAGGATGCCGCTGCCGCGCTGCCATTCACGCGCACGATACGCCGCCCGGGATGGCGTGGCTCCATCCCCGTGCCAATGGCGACAGCAGGATAATCTTCGCCGCTTTCCACTTCCGCAAATATCGCAAAGCCGCCGCTCGCGCCATCGCGCATCATCGCCGCCAGCGCCGCCCGCCGCAGCCCGCGCCCCGGCGTCAGCAAGGAAATCGCTTCCAATATATTGGTTTTGCCCGCGCCATTCTCGCCGAAAAGCGCGATCAAGCCCGGCATGGCCGCCAATTCAGCGGCGGCATGATTGCGAAAATCGGTAAGGGATAGCCGAGCGAGTGTCATGCGGATGGCATCTAGCCCATTTTCATCATGGATTGCACATGTTGCGGCCTTTCAAGGGCGATTAATTTTATAATCATGCGATCGCCCGCCCAGCCTCTCCAATCGGCTATCACTTCAGCCATCGCAGCACCCTTTCCGGCACTATTTCTTCTCATAGAAAAAGCCCCGGCAAATCGCTCTGCCGGGGCTTTAGTCTTTAGCTTACAGCCAAATGTTCAAAGGATAGGCCCAAAGACTTATTCCTGATCACCAGCCTCAGTTGGCGTTTCCACGGCAAAGCTTTCACCCTGCACCGCGGCCAGCGGATCATCGCCAATCGCCGCTTCCGGGCCCTGTGCCAATTCCGCCTCACGCTCAGCAGCTGCCGTCTTCGGCGCCACCAGATCCGGTTTGGCCGCACGCATCGCCGCACGCAGAGCCGCATCCTTCGAGGAAGCCGCGACACGCACACGGTTCATCGCCGCGCCGGTACCCGCCGGGATCAAACGACCCACGATGACGTTTTCCTTCAGGCCGATCAGGCTATCCACCTTGCCCTGAACCGAAGCCTCGGTCAGCACACGGGTCGTTTCTTGGAAAGACGCAGCCGAGATGAAGCTGCGCGTTTGCAGGCTGGCCTTGGTGATGCCGAGCAGCACTGGACGGCCCACTGCGGGGCGGCCATTTTTCGGCAGCTTGGCGTTCACTTCCTGCATTTCCAGATAGTCCACCTGCTCTGCTGGCAGCAAAGTGGTGTCCCCGCCGTCGGTGATTTCAACCTTTTGCAGCATCTGACGAACAATCGTCTCGATATGCTTATCGTTGATCTTCACGCCCTGCAGACGATAGACTTCCTGAATTTCGGCAACCAGATATTCTGCCAGCGCTTCCACGCCCATCACGTCCAAAATGTCGTGCGGGTTGGGCGAGCCAGAGATCAGCGCATCCCCGCGCTTCACATAATCGCCTTCCTGAACCTCAAGAACTTTCGTCTTGGGGATCATATATTCAATCGTATCGCCTTCTTCCGGCACAATCGCGATTTTGCGCTTGGCCTTATAATCGCGAACAAATTCGATGCGGCCAGAAATTTTGGCAATAACCGAATTGTCCTTGGGAATGCGGGCTTCAAACAGCTCAGCAACGCGCGGCAGACCACCGGTAATGTCGCGCGTTTTGGAGGCCTCCCGGCTCACACGAGCCAGAATGTCCCCAGCTTTCACTTCCTGACCATCTTCCACCGACAGCATCGTGCCCACGGCCAGCAAATAGCGTGCCGCTTCACCCGAAGCATCATCCAGCAAGGTCAGGCGTGGTTGCAGATCTTCCTTCTTGCTGCGGCCTGCAGCACGATATTCGATCACAACCCGCTGCGCGATACCGGTCGCTTCATCCACCTGCTCGGCCAGTGTCTTGCTGTCCGCCAGATCCTGATATTTCACGACACCGTTCTTTTCGGTGATCAGCGGCATGGTGAAAGGATCCCATTCGGCAATACGATCGCCCTTGTTCACCTTTTCGCCATCCTTGTGCATGATCTGCGCACCATAGGGCAGCTTATGCGAAGCGCGTTCGCGGCCCTCGGCATCGATCACCGCAATTTCACCGGAACGCGACAGCGCCAGACGACGGCCACGCTGGTCCACAATCGTATCCATATCGCGATATTGGATGGTACCATCCGAAATCGATTCCAGATTGGATTGCTCGTTCACCTGCGCCGCACCACCAATGTGGAAAGTCCGCATGGTCAGCTGCGTGCCCGGTTCACCGATCGACTGCGCAGCGATCACGCCCACAGCTTCCCCGATGTTCACCGGCGTTCCGCGTGCCAGATCACGGCCATAGCATTTGCCGCAAACGCCCATGATGCTTTCGCAAACCAGTGGTGAGCGGATTTTCACCGCCTGCACTTCGGCTTCCTCAATGCGGGCCACATCCGCTTCATCCAGCAGCGTGCCCAAGGGCGCAATCACCGTGCCATCGCTGTCGGTCACATCTTCCAGCGTGGTCCGGCCCAAAATACGCTCACCCAGCGATGCAATGGTCGCACCGCCCTGAATGATGGCGCGCATTTCCATGCCGCGTGTGGTGCCGCAATCCTGCTCGATCACAACGCAATCCTGCGACACGTCCACCAGACGACGGGTCAAATAACCCGAGTTCGCTGTTTTCAACGCCGTATCCGCAAGGCCCTTACGCGCCCCGTGGGTGGAGTTGAAATATTCCAGAACGGTCAAGCCTTCCTTGAAGTTGGAGATGATCGGCGTTTCGATGATCTCGCCCGATGGCTTGGCCATCAAGCCGCGCATACCGGCCAGCTGCTTCATCTGGGCCTGCGAACCACGCGCACCGGAATGGGCCATCATATAGATGGAGTTGATCGGCGCCATACGGCCATCTGGCAATGTTGGCGTTGCCCGGATTTCATCCATCATGGCGTTCGCCACCTTGTCGCCGCACTGCGACCAAGCGTCGATAGCCTTGTTGTATTTTTCCTGCTGCGTGATCAGACCATCCTGATATTGCTGCTCGAAATCCTTCACCAAAGCGCGGGTTTCATCCACCATGGCTTCCTTGGTGGCGGGGATGATCATATCATCCTTACCAAAGGAAATCCCGGCCATGAAGGCGTGGCGGAAGCCCAGCCCCATGATCGCATCGGCGAACAAAACCGTCTCTTTCTGGCCCGTGTGACGATAAACTTCGTCGATCACATCGCCGATGTCTTTCTTCGTCAACAGGCGGTTGACGCTTTCAAACGGCACCCGGAAGCTTTTCGGCAGGCATTCGCCCAGCAACATGCGGCCCGGCGTCGTTTCATAACGCTTCAGATAGCTGTTGCCCTTCTCATCCGTCTGGGGAACGCGGCTGACGATTTTGGTGTGCAGCGTCACCGCGCCGGTAAACAGCGCCTGATGCACTTCGGCCATATCGGCCAGCATCTTGCCTTCACCCGGCTCGCCTTCACGCTCCAGCGACAGATAATAAAGACCCAGCACCATATCCTGCGAAGGAACGATGATCGGCTTACCATTGGCTGGCGACAGGATGTTGTTGGTGGACATCATCAGCACGCGCGCTTCCAACTGGGCTTCCAAGCTCAGCGGAACGTGCACGGCCATTTGGTCACCGTCAAAGTCGGCGTTAAACGCGGCGCAGACCAGCGGGTGAAGCTGAATTGCCTTCCCTTCGATCAGCACAGGTTCAAACGCCTGAATGCCCAAGCGGTGCAGCGTCGGTGCGCGGTTCAGCAAAACGGGATGTTCGCGGATCACCTCATCGAGGATATCCCAAACTTCCTTGCGTTCCTTTTCCACCCATTTCTTAGCTTGCTTCAAAGTCATCGACAGACCCTTGGCGTCAAGCCGTGCATAGATGAACGGCTTAAACAGCTCCAGCGCCATCTTCTTGGGCAGGCCGCACTGATGCAATTTCAGATCGGGACCGGTGGTGATCACCGAACGACCCGAATAGTCAACGCGCTTACCCAGCAAGTTCTGACGGAAGCGGCCCTGCTTCCCCTTCAGCATGTCGGAAAGCGATTTCAGCGGACGCTTATTCGCGCCTGTGATGGTGCGGCCACGGCGACCGTTATCGAACAAAGCGTCAACGGCTTCTTGCAACATGCGCTTTTCGTTGCGGACGATAATGTCCGGCGCGCGCAGTTCCATCAGACGCTTCAAACGGTTGTTACGGTTGATCACGCGGCGATACAGGTCGTTCAAATCCGACGTTGCAAAGCGGCCACCATCCAGCGGCACCAGTGGGCGCAGTTCTGGCGGGATAACCGGCACAACTTCCAGGATCATCCATTCCGGACGGTTGCCGGATTCAATGAAGCTTTCGACGACCTTCAAACGCTTGATGATCTTCTTGGGCTTCAGTTCCGACTTGGTAACAGCCAGCTCGTCCAGCAGGTCGACGCGCTCTTGTTCCAGATCCAGATTTTCCAGAAGCACGCGAATAGCCTCTGCACCGATGCCAGCCGAAAAGGCGTCTTCGCCATATTCGTCCTGCGCATCAAGCAGTTCATCTTCGGTCAGCAGCTGGAACTTTTCCATCGGCGTCAAGCCGGGTTCCAAAACGATATAGGCTTCGAAATAGAGCACACGTTCCAGCTGCTTCAACTGCATGTCGAGCAGCAAGCCGATGCGCGAAGGCAGCGACTTCAGGAACCAGATATGCGCAACTGGCGCGGCCAGTTCGATATGGCCCATACGTTCGCGGCGAACCTTGGTGACGGTAACTTCCACACCGCATTTTTCGCAAACGATGCCCTTGTATTTCATACGCTTGTACTTACCGCACAAGCATTCATAATCCTTAATTGGACCAAAAATACGGGCGCAGAACAAGCCATCACGTTCGGGCTTGAACGTGCGATAGTTGATGGTTTCCGGCTTTTTGATTTCGCCGAACGACCAGCTGCGAATACGCTCAGGGCTCGCAATGCCGATCTTGATCATGTCAAAGGTTTCGGGCTTTGCCACCGGGTTCATGAAGTTGGTAATCTGGTTCATATATAGGCTCCACTTCCCCTTCCGCGCTTGGCGGAAGGGACGAGGCAAAATTATTCGGCGGCTTTCGAAAGTGCGTCTGGCGCCTCATCGGGATCTTCATCCGCATAGGATGAAAGCTCCACATTCAGGCCCAATGAGCGCATTTCCTTCACCAGCACGTTAAAGCTTTCTGGAATGCCAGCTTCAAAAGTATCGTCGCCCTTGACGATGGCTTCATAAACCTTGGTGCGGCCGATGACGTCATCTGACTTCACCGTCAGCATTTCCTGAAGCGTATAGGCGGCGCCATAGGCTTGCAGCGCCCAGACTTCCATTTCCCCGAAGCGCTGGCCACCAAATTGCGCCTTACCGCCCAGGGGTTGCTGGGTCACAAGGCTATATGGGCCGATGGAGCGGGCGTGAATCTTGTCGTCCACCAAGTGATGCAGTTTGAGCATATAAATATAGCCCACTGTCACCTGACGATCGAATTTCTCACCCGTCCGACCATCATAAAGGTCGGACTGACCAGAAGCATCCAATCCGGCACGTTCCAACATGGCCGAAACATCGGCTTCCTTGGCACCATCAAACACCGGCGTAGCAAAGGGCACGCCGACCTTCAGATTGCTGGCCAATTCCACGATGCTGTCCGCATTGCGGCTGCGAATATCCTCAAGATATTCTGCGCCATAGACATGCTCGAGCGAAGCCTTGACCGCTTCCGGCATATCGCCGCCCGTCGCATCCGGATTGCTGATACGCCATTCGTCCAGCGCCTTGGTCACCTGTTGACCCAAGCCGCGCGAAGCCCAGCCCAAATGGGTTTCCAGAATCTGACCGACGTTCATTCGTGAAGGAACACCCAGCGGGTTCAACACAATATCAACCGGCGTGCCATCTTCCAGGAAGGGCATGTCTTCATTCGGCAAAATGCGCGAAATCACACCCTTATTTCCGTGACGGCCAGCCATTTTATCGCCGGGTTGCAGCTTACGCTTCACCGCGACAAACACCTTGACCATTTTCAGGACGCCGGGTGCCAGTTCATCACCGCGCTGCAGCTTTTCAACGCGATCTTCATATTTGTCGTTAATGCGCTTGATGGCTTCATCATATTGCGATTTGATGGCTTCCAAAGCAGCTTGAACACGATCATCGACCACGGCCAGCTTCCACCAATCACCGCGATCCAGGCTTACCAGCATCTCTTCGGTGACCAAATCGCCCTTCTTCAAGCCCTTTGGCACAGCGCTGGTCTCTTGACCGATCAGCACATCTTTCAGGCTCGAGAAGGTCGCCCGGTTCAAAATCGCCCGCTCATCGTCAGCATCCTGCTTCAGACGTTCGATTTCTTCCCGTTCAATCGCAATCGCGCGCTCGTCCTTGTCGATGCCGTGGCGGTTAAACACGCGCACTTCAACGACAGTCCCCGAAACACCCGGCGGTAGACGCAGCGACGTATCGCGAACATCCGATGCCTTTTCACCAAAGATGGCGCGCAGCAGCTTTTCTTCCGGCGTCATCGGGCTTTCGCCCTTTGGCGTGATCTTACCAGCCAAAATGTCGCCCGGGCCAACTTCGGCGCCGATGTAAACAATGCCAGCTTCGTCGAGGTTGCGCAGCGCTTCTTCACCCACGTTCGGAATATCACGGGTGATATCCTCAGGGCCAAGGCGCGTATCGCGAGCGGTGACTTCAAATTCCTCGATGTGGATCGAGGTGAAGACGTCATCCTTCACGATACGTTCGCTGATCAGGATGGAGTCTTCATAGTTATAGCCATTCCAAGGCATGAAGGCGACGAGCACATTCTTGCCCAGAGCCAGTTCGCCCAGCTCCGTCGATGGACCATCCGCGATAATATCCCCCGGCTGGATCACATCCCCCACCTTCACCAGCGGACGCTGGTTGATGCAGGTATTCTGGTTAGAACGCTGAAACTTCTGCAGGCGATAAATATCAACGCCTGCCTTGCCCGGCTCCATCAAATCCGCGGCGCGGATCACGATACGGGTGGCGTCCACCTGATCGACAATACCGCCGCGACGCGCCGCAATCGCAGCGCCGGAATCGCGCGCAACCGTGCCTTCCATGCCGGTGCCGACAACAGGCGCCTCAGCGCGTAGCAGCGGCACAGCCTGACGCTGCATGTTCGATCCCATCAAGGCGCGGTTCGCGTCATCATTTTCCAGGAATGGAATCAGCGATGCTGCAACCGAGACCAACTGCTTGGGCGAAACGTCCATCAAGGTGATCTGTTCGCGCGGCGCCATCAGAAATTCGCCGCCCTCACGAGCCGAGATGAGTTCCTCAGCAAAGCTGCCATCATCATTCAGATCGGCGTTGGCCTGCGCCACCGTATGCCGCTGCTCTTCCATGGCGGAAAGATAGACGACATCATCCGTCACCTTGCCGTCGATGATTTTGCGATATGGCGTTTCGATAAAGCCATATTTGTTCACACGGGCAAAGGTCGACAGGCTGTTGATCAAGCCAATATTCGGGCCTTCCGGCGTTTCAATCGGGCAGATCCGGCCATAATGGGTCGGGTGAACGTCACGCACTTCAAAGCCTGCACGTTCACGGGTCAAACCACCTGGGCCAAGCGCCGAAACGCGGCGCTTATGCGTCACTTCGGACAATGGGTTGGTCTGGTCCATAAACTGCGACAATTGCGACGAACCGAAGAATTCACGCACCGCAGCCACGGCAGGCTTGGCGTTGATCAGATCGTTCGGCATCACCGTCGACACGTCAACCGACGACATACGCTCCTTCACGGCGCGTTCCATGCGCAGCAGGCCGACGCGATACTGGTTTTCCAGCAGCTCGCCTACCGAACGCACGCGACGGTTACCCAGGTTATCGATATCATCGATCTCACCCTTGCCGTCTTTCAGGTCGACCAATTCCTTGACGACCGCCAGAATATCTTCGTTGCGCAGCGTGGTCACCGTATCCTCGGCATCCAAGTTCAGACGCATATTCAGCTTCACGCGGCCGACAGCCGACAGGTCATAACGCTCAGAATCAAAGAACAGGCCAGCAAACAGCGCCTCAGCGGTTTCGCGGGTTGGCGGCTCGCCGGGGCGCATCACCCGGTAAATATCAGACAAGGCCTGATCGCGATCCTCAGCCTTATCGGCCTTCAGCGTGTTGCGGATCCAAGGGCCGGTATTATTATGGTCAATATCCAGCAATTCCAGCGTGTTAATGCCAGCGCCGTCAATACCTTCCAGATTTTCGGCGGTCACTTCATCACCGGCTTCGATATAAATCTCGCCCGTGCTTTCGTTGATCAGGTCATAAGCCGAATAGCGGCCAAAAATTTCCTCGGTCGGGATCAGCAGCGTGTCCAGCCCATCCTTCGCCGCCTTATTGGCAAGACGCGGGCTGATCTTGTGACCAGCCGCAAAAACGACTTCGCCCGTATTGGCATCCACCACATCAAAGGCTGGCTTGGCACCACGCCAATTTTCAACGATGAACGGCACTTTCCAACCATTTTCCGCGCGCTCAAATACCAAGCGGCCATAAAAATGGTTCAGAATTTCTTCGCCCGTCATGCCCAGCGCATAGAGCAAAGTCGTGACCGGCAATTTGCGCTTGCGGTCAATACGAACGTTCACAATATCCTTGGCATCAAATTCAAAATCGAGCCACGAACCACGATAAGGAATAACGCGCGCGGCAAACAGATATTTGCCGGAAGAATGGGTTTTTCCGCGGTCATGGTCAAACAACACACCCGGCGAACGGTGCATCTGAGAAACGATCACGCGCTCTGTGCCGTTCACGAAGAATGTGCCATTCCCCGTCATCAACGGCATATCGCCCATATAGACATCCTGCTCCTTGATATCGAGCACGGACCGCGTATCGGTCTCCGCATCAACTTCAAAGACGATCAGGCGCAGCGTCACCTTCATCGGGGCTGCATAGGTGATGCCGCGCTGGCGGCATTCTTCTACGTCAAACTTTGGCGGCTCCAGTTCATAATGAACAAAGTCCAGCTCGGCGGTGCCAGCAAAATCGCGGATCGGAAACACACCACGCAGAGTCTTTTCCAAGCCCGATACATAGCCGGTGGCCGGATCAGAACGCAGAAACTGCTCATAGGATTCGCGCTGAACCTCAATCAGGTTCGGCATCTCTACAGCTTCATGGATATTTCCGAAAAACTTGCGGATTCGCTTTGCCGCAGTTGCCTGAAGAGCCTTGCCCTCCGCATTTGCCTTAGTCGCCATCAATTCAATCTCGCCTGTAAAAATATCACGCAGGGCGTTGGAAAAGACGCAAAAAAGCCGCTAACAACCGTCACCGATTGCCGCAGCTTCCACGCATATCATCCGATTAACAACCCATTCGTAAGACCTGTCGCGCAAAGTCAGGCCATTTCCCGGTCGTTAAACTATGCGCTCCTTATAAAGGTCGAGCCTTATCAAGTCAACCAAAGCCCCCTCATCAGCGCCTCTCATCATTCAGGCCGCATCACGCCAAATGTCATGCCGACAATATCCGCCACCATCGCCTCATTCCATTCCACACGCTGATCCAGCACCAGCATCGCTAGCCCATGGACCAAGGCCCAGGCATGTAGCGCCGTATGATCCAAATTGTGCGCGACCGGGAATATCTCCGCCACACCGGTTCGCAGCAGATGATAGGCCTGATCCACGCCATCATCTGCCTGATCCTTGGCGCGCTCCGGCATCTTGCGCGTAAAGCTCAAACGAAACACCGCCGGTTCATCATGCGCAAAGCGCACATAGGCCACGCCAATGGCACGAAACGCTTCCGTGCCGCCGCCCGCTTGCTCCCATGCCGCCGCCTGCAATGTGCCGAGCCGCCTTATTCCTTCGGCTGCCAGCGCATCCAACAGCGATTCCTTATCTGGAAAATGACGATAAAGCGCCGTTGCACTCACCCCCACCTCCCGCGCCAAGGCGCGCAGGCCCAGATCAAGACCATCCCCCTCGCGCAGCATCTGCATTCCAGCGGCAATCGCAGCCGCGCGCAAATCGCCATGATGATAGGCCCCTCGCCGCCCCCGCCCAGAAACGGAAGACCCATTAGCAGAAGGCGCTGAAGCAGAAGACTCAGGGCGCGATGTCGATGGCGACGTGCTGGCGGCCTCAGCAGCATCCTTCACCATTTCCAGATCCACAATTTCACCAATGTTGACACTGTTACTATTTTTCTTCATGTTGCCACTGTAAACATGGCGACTCGATCCTGCAAGACCAATGGCGCAAGGGATCCTCGTCACACAATATGCGCCTATGGGAAGAGGAGCAGAATCATGGCACGAAAAGTCGAAACACTCATCCGCAGCACATTGGTAAAAGGCATCAGCGCGCTTTCAGATTATAATCGCAAGCGGCTGCCAACCCCCAACGAGCCACACCCCTATCTCAGCGGGATCCACGCACCGCTAACGGAAGAATATACGCTCGAAGCCCTTCGGGTTGAGGGGAAAATTCCTGAAGCGCTATCGGGTCGCTATTTGCGCAACGGCCCCAATCCGGCGGGCGATCCCGATCCGGCCAGCTATCATTGGTTTACCGGCCATGGCATGATCCACGGCATCAAGATAAGTGACGGCAAGGCCCTATGGTATCGCAACCGCTGGGTGCGCGGCGAAGAGGTGTGCCGTCACTTGGGCGAGCCATTGCCCGGCGGCCCGCGCCGCGCCGGCAGCGATACGCCCAACACCAATGTCGTCGGCCTTGGCGGGCGCACTTTCGCCATTGTCGAGGCTGGCGGCCTGCCAGCAGAGCTGGATTATGAACTGCAAACCATCGTTCATAATGATTTCGATGGCACGCTGGCGGGCGGCTATACGGCCCACCCCCATCACGATCCCTTCACCGGCGAAACCCATGCCATTTGTTATCGCGGTGAAGATCAACGCACCGTGTGGCATGTGGTGCTGGATGCCAACGCCCATGTCATTCGGGAAGAGGCGATCAAAGTGGAGGACGGCCCCTCCATTCATGATTGCGCAATCACCGAAAATTATGTGCTGATATTCGATCTGCCAGTCACCTTTTCGATGAAGGCACTGATTAAAGGCTATCGCTTTCCCTATAGCTGGAATGCCAGTCATCCCGCCCGCGTCGGGCTGCTCCGCCGCACCGGCCCGGGCAGCAGCATCATTTGGGTTCCGGTTGATCCATGCTATGTTTTCCATCCGGCCAATGCGTTTGAAACACCAGATGGCAAGGTGATTGTCGATCTGGTCGTCCACGAAAATATGTTCGCCCAATCTCTTCGCGGCCCCGACAGTGAGCGATCGCAATTGGAACGCTGGACCATTGATGCCGCTTCGGGCGTGGTCGAGCGCCAGATATTGAACAACGCTCAGCAAGAATTTCCGCGCTATGATGAACGGCGCACCACACAGCCCTATCGCTATATTTACAGCGTCGCGCTGGCCGATGATGGCGCACCGGAAATGGAATTATCCGACACACGGATTTTCCGTCATGATCTGGAACAAGGGGTCACCATCAGCCGCGATTTTGGCGCACAGCGCCACCCCGGCGAATTCACCTACATTCCTCGCGCCGCCGATGGCCCCGAAGAGGATGGATGGTTGATGGGTCTGGTCGTGGATATGGCGCAGCAAACAACGGAATTGCATATTCTCAACGCCGATGATTTCACCGGCGCGCCCGCCGCAATCATCTATTTGCCCCACCGTATTCCGCCCGGTTTCCACGGCAATTGGCTGCCAGACGCCTAACCATCGGCCCGAAAAATCATTCCACCCGAGGAACAAAGAAAAAGGGCGGCACCCAAATGGGTAGCCGCCCTTCTCTATATCAGGCTCATCAGCAGCAAGGCCGCCGATGACCATGAACTGAATTACTTCAGTTCGACGGTCGCGCCAGCAGCTTCGAGCTTCTTCTTCAGCTCTTCAGCTTCTGCCTTCGAAGCACCTTCCTTGATGGGCTTCGGTGCGCTTTCGACCAGCGCCTTGGCTTCGCCCAGGCCCAGACCGGTGATCGCACGGACTTCCTTAATCACGTTGATCTTGTTGCCACCGTCGCCGGTCAGGATCACGTCAAATTCGTCCTTTTCTTCCACTGCGGCGCCACCGCCAGCAGCAGGAGCAGCAACTGCAACAGCAGCAGCAGCCGAAACGCCCCAAGCTTCTTCGAGCATCTTCGACAGCTCAGCAGCTTCCAAAACGGTCAGGGTCGACAGTTCTTCAACGATCTTTGCGAGATCAGCCATTTTAATTCTCCATCAGAACCGAGCCTAAGCTCGGGAAATTGTTGCAAAAGACTTTTGGATTACGCCGCTTCTTTGGCTGCATATGCACCAAAGACACGCGCCAGCTGACCAGCCGGGGCTGCTGCAATTTGCGCAACCTTCGTAGCTGGAGCCTGGAGCAGGCCAATAAGCGTACCGCGCAGTTCGTCGAGCGACGGCAGGGCTGCAAGAGCCTTCACGCCTTCAACGTCGAGGACCATATCGCCCATGCCGCCACCAACGATTTCCAGCTTTGGATTCGTTTTGGCGAACTCCACGGCAATCTTTGCAGCAACGACCGGATCAGTCGAAGCGGCAACAGCCGTGGGACCGGTCAGAAAATCTGCAATTCCGGTATAGGGCGTGCCATCGAGCGCGATTTTGGCCAGGCGGTTCTTCGCGACCTTATAGCTCGCACCCGCATCACGCATTTGCTGACGAAGGACAGTCGACTGAGCGACGGTCATGCCCAAGTTGCGGACAACCACAACAGAGGCAGCATTCGACAGTGTAGCGTTCAGCTGAGATACGGCTTCGGCCTTTTCAGCACGATTCATGCCTGTTTCTCCACTCATGCCCGAAGATATCAAAGCGCCGAAGCGCCCTGCTCTCCTCGAGCGGCTAACACACGCAAGGGCCGGTTCAGGATGAATCCTGCCTGTCCTTACGCAACGATGTCCGATGGGGGCGGTCAGATCACATGCCATAGAGGCGCGCGATCGAATAAAGACTGTTCCCCGTCTCGGTTGGAAATTAAGCAAGGCAAATTCCTTGCACCAACTGTCTCGGACGGCTTTGCCAAGGCATAAAGCCTCAACAAGTCCCGGGTTCCTTAACGGCTTCCCTCTCAGAGTCAAGCCATCCTGCCCGAAAGCATCGGAATCAAAAATCCCGCACAGCCCAATCACCATGCGGGATTTTTGTTTATAACCTTGCCACCATCCTTATGACGTCGCCGCTATCTCAGCCGCACCATCATGTTGGCCTGATGACCCTTTCGCATCAGCTCGATTGCTCGGCCTTGGCATGACGGCGGGCATAAAGGAAATAGACCACCACACCGATCGCATTCCATACAAAGAACCAATATTGCGTCGTCGATGGCAGGCTCCAAAACAGATAGGCGCAGCCAAAAATCGCTACGCTGCCTACAATCCATGGCAGCGGCGCACGGAAAGTCCGCGCTGCGTCCGGCGCACGGCGGCGCATCACCAACATGCATAAAGCGACCGAGGAAAAGGCCACCAGCGTTCCCGCATTGGCCAAAGCCGCCAATTCACCCAGCGGCACCAATCCTGCCAACACCGAAACAATAGCGGCGGTAAACAAGGTGATCCGCACCGGCGACCCCTTGGGCGAAAGCTTCGCCAAGGCCTGCGGCAACATGCCGTCACGCGCCATCGTATAGAAAATGCGGCTTTGGCCATAAAAGAAAGCCAGAATAACCGTCGGCAAGGCCACCACAGCCGACACCGCCAGATATTGCGCCACCAAGGGCCGCCCCAATTCGCGCAGGATCAGCGCCAGCGGCTCTGGGCTGTTGGCAAAGCGCGAATAGCTGATGGCACCAATCGCCGCCACGGCCACCGCCAGATAAATGGCAACGCAGGCGACCATGGATCCGATGATCCCGATTTTCAAATCACGATCCGGATTCTTGGTTTCCTCTGCCGCCGTCGCAATCGCGTCAAAGCCATAAAAAGCAAAGAAGATGATCGCCGCAGCGGCCATAATGCCCCGCTCCACGCCATCCGGGCCCACATGTTTGGAAAAGCCATAAGGGCTAAGCGGTTCAAAATTTGCAGCATCAAAAGCGGGCAGCGCCACGATCACAAAGATCACCAAGGCCGCCATTTTCACCAGCACCAAAATGGCGTTTACGGTCGCGCTTTCGCGCGTGCCCATCAGCAGCATGGCAGCCACCACACCAATAATTCCCACCGCAGGCAAGTTTACAATGCCGCCCAATTCCGGCCCTTGCATCAAAGCCATCGGCACCCCGGCCCACGCCTGTAACAATGGCGCAGCATAGCCAGACCAGCCCACCGCAACCGCGCTGACGACCAGCGAATATTCCAGAATCAAGCTCCACCCGATCACCCAGGCGAAAAGCTCCCCCAACACCACATAGCTATAGGTATAGGCGCTGCCCGACGCCGGGATCATGGTCGACATTTCGGCATAGGCCAGCGCAGCGCAGGCACAGATAATACCAGCGATGACGAAAGAAAAAATGACCGCAGGGCCAGCCTTTTCAGCGCCCACCCCGATCAATGTCAAAATACCCGTGCCGACAATCGCTCCGACCCCCAAGGCCATCAAATGCGGCCAGCGCAAGGTGCGCGGCAGTGCGGCGCCGCCGCCATCGTCTATGACGAGCGATTTCCGGCGAAAAAGGCTTTTGCTCATTATTAATCCCCTATTTTCAACGGTTGTTGCGAAAACGCTCCGCGAACGCAATGGCCGTCAAAAAAAAGGTCATGTCCGCCGAAACTTTATTCAAAAATCGCCCATCATAAGAAATAATATTCGGACTTTACGCCATTTTATCATGCAACATTTTCTCAATCGCTGCCATCAGGCGCACATCTCGCTGTGACAAGCCATCGCAATCATGCGTCGTCAGCAAGATTTCCACTCGATTATAGACATTCGACCATTCCGGATGATGGTCCATCTTTTCGGCGACAATCGCCACCCGGGTCATAAATCCAAAAGCTTCAGCGAAATCAGAAAAGATAAATTTGCGGCACATGGCGTCGCGCTTGGGCTCATGCTGCCACAAGCTATATTGCTGCAACATAGCTTCCCGCTCTTCTACGCTAAGTTTCTCTACCATAATCCGACCTCCCGCTAGCATTGCTTTGCTCCTCGGCATAAGGAAGCAGGTGATGACCGACAAGCCCGTCCTTACTCTTCCTTCCGGCTGGACTGGCGGCGCGCCAGACAGTGATGCTTTTTTCACCATGGCCGAAGCCGCGATAGCCAGCCTGCCTGCCGAGTTTCAGCCGCATATTGCCGATGTCTTAATCTGCATCGAGGATATGGCAGATCAGGACATATTACGATCGCTGGGCATCAAAAATGGCTATGAACTGACCGGCCTTTATCAAGGCTATCCGCTCACAGAACGCAGCATGGATGTCAGCGGCACCATGCCGGATCGGGTGACGCTTTATCGTTTGCCGCTTTTGATGGAATGGATAGAGGGCGGCGAACGGCTGGATTGGCTAATCCGCCATGTCATCATCCATGAAATCGGCCATCATTTCGGCTTTTCCGATGAAGATATGCACAGGCTGGAAGAATCCGCAGACAATAATGCTCCGTCCGAAGAGCATCCCATCACAGATAAGCGGCCATGACGATGCTGTTAACGCTCGACAATATCGCCTGCGTGCGAGGCGACCGACTATTGTTCAAAAATCTCAGCCTGCGTCTGGATCGCGGCGATGCTCTGTGGATTCAAGGGCCCAATGGCACAGGAAAATCCAGCCTCATCCGGCTTGCGGCCGGTCTGCTGCGTCCTTTTTCTGGTACCGTGACGCGCCGAGAACGCTGCGCCCTGCTGGATGAATCTCTGGCGCTGGACGCCGAACGCCCGCTGCGCGCCGCGCTCAACATCTGGGGCCGGATCGACGGCGTCGACGGCACCGCGACCGTGCGTGCCATGCAGGCAATGGCCCTTACCAATCTTTCCGATATTCCGGTTGCCATGCTCTCCACCGGGCAACGCAAGCGCGCCGCCATGGCCCGCGTAATCGCCAGCGGTGCCCCCATCTGGCTGTTGGATGAACCCGCCAATGGATTGGATAGCAATGCCATCACCCTGCTCGTCGCCGCCATCGCTGCGCATCGCCAAAATGGTGGCGCTGTGCTGATCGCATCCCATTTCGCTTTGGGGCTGGAATCCTTACGCTCTCTTGATCTGAAGGATTTCTCATGATCCCGATGATCACCTTATTTGCTCGCGATCTCAATCGGGCATGGGGCAGCGGCGCTCTTTGGTTGCCGGTTATTTTCTTCCTGCTGGTCGCCACCAGCTTCCCCTTCGGCATTGGCCCGGATGCGCCCATCTTGGCTCGCACCGGCGGCGGCATGATCTGGGTAGCAGCTTTGCTTGCGGCCTTATTGCCGATTGATCGGCTGATCCGGCCCGATAAGGATGCTGGCGTGCTGGATCAATTGGCGGTGCGCGGCTTTGCGGATGAGAGCATCGCCGCCGTCAAAATTGCGGCCCATAGCATCGGTTTCGGCCTACCTTTGCTCATCGCCCTCTTGCCAGCATCAGCCCTGCTGGCGCAGGATTTCGTTCGTATTCAAACCCTTGCCATCGGTCTGTTGATCGCCATTCCCGCCCTCGCTTCGCTTGCCGTTCTCAGCGCCGCATTGACGGCCAATTTGAAAAGCGGCAGCGCGCTCGGCGGTCTGCTGGTGTTGCCGCTGGCTATCCCACTGCTGATCTTTGGTGCCGGAATGCTGGATCCGGCGGGCCGCGGCGCTATCAAACTGCTCGGCGCAACCAGCCTTTTGCTGACCATCATCGGCCCCTTTGGTGCCGGCGCCGCCCTTCGCGGCCTGCGGGAATAAAGACCGCGCATCAAGGCATCGGTGAAGCCGCAATCGCAATGATGTTTCGCACAATCAAAAAGGGCCGGAGTTTCCTCCAGCCCTTTTCAAATCTCATTCAGAAGGGAAGTCAGGCGCCCGTGACGTCTGCCGTATCCACCTTCACGCCTGGGCCCATCGAGGACGACAGAGCGATCTTGCGAACATATTTGCCCTTTGCGCCAGCGGGCTTAGCTTTGACGATCGCATCAACAAACGCATCAAAATTCTGACGCAGCTTGTCTTCGCCGAACGAAAGCTTGCCGAGGCCTGCATGGATGATACCAGCCTTTTCGACGCGGAATTCGATCTGACCGCCCTTGGCAGCCTTTACGGCTTCCGTAACATTTGGCGTGACAGTGCCCAGCTTCGGGTTTGGCATCAGGCCCTTGGGGCCCAAAGTCTTACCGAGGCGGCCAACGATGCCCATCATGTCCGGCGTGGCGATCACGCGGCCATAGTCCAGATTGCCGGCCAGCATATCTTCCATCAGATCTTCGGCGCCAACCTTGTCGGCACCTGCGGCCAAGGCCTTTTCCGCATTGTCGCCGCGTGCGAACACAGCAACTTTCACGTCCTTACCCGTGCCAGCTGGCAGGGTCACAACGCCGCGAACCATCTGGTCGGCATGGCGAGGATCAACGCCAAGGTTGATCGCAACTTCCAGCGATTCGTCAAATTTGGCCGAAGCCAGTTCACGGATCGTCTTGATCGCTTCATCGACGGCGTGCAGCTTGACGCTGTCGACCTTGCCTTCAAGGCTCTTCTGCTTTTTGGTCAGCTTTGCCATGAGTTCAGCCCTCCACCACATCTAGGCCCATCGAACGCGCACTGCCTTCGATGATCTTCGTTGCCTGTTCGATATCGTTCGCGTTCAGATCTTTCATCTTCAGCTCAGCGATTTCCGCAACTTTCGAGCGCGTAATGGTGCCAACGCTGACCTTACCAGCTTCTTTCGAGCCGGACTTCAGATTGGCAGCCTTTTTCAGCAAAAAGGTCGCTGGTGCGGATTTGGTGACGAACGTAAAGCTCTTGTCAGCAAAAACGGTGATGATGGTCGGGGTTGGCGTGCCCTTTTCAATGTCACCCGTAGAAGCGTTAAACGCCTTACAGAATTCCATGATGTTGACGCCACGCTGGCCGAGTGCAGGCCCGAGCGGCGGCGAAGGGTTTGCGGCCCCAGCCGGTACGTTCAGCTTGATATAGCCGGTAATTTTCTTGGCCATGATGGCCTCCTTTCTCTCTATCGAGCTCGCTTGCACAGGCTCTCAAGCTTAGCGGTCAAACAGAGGGTTATCAGGCCTCCTCCCGCGCGGAACGACAGACAGAATCATGATGGACTCCGCTGCGAAGATGCGCCCTTAACGGCCACGCCCGGAAAACACAAGGCGCGGCGCTCAATCCATCAGCTTATTGGCGCATGATCCGCTTAGTATCAGGATCTTATCGCGCGCCCATCCGCAGCAACCCTTCCTGCACCACCGATGCCACCAAGCGGCCATCGCGGGTAAACACGCGGCCGCGGTTGATGCCCCGCGCGCGGCCCGTCCAATCGCTGTCCATCACAAAGACGACCCAATCGTCCAGCCGCACATCGCTATGAAACCACATCGCATGATCCAGGCTGGTCGAAAACAGATCGGGGGTCGACCAGGTCAGCCCATGCGGCAGCAGCGATGCCGTCAACAACCCCATATCCGAAAGAAAGGCCAGAAAAGCGCGGTGCAAATCTCCATCATCCGCAATCGGCGCGGCCATGCGATACCATTGATAATAGCCATTGCCCCTTTCCGTCGACGGTGGACGGCTGGTGCGCAGATCAAAGGGGCGCAGCCGGGCGGAGCGCTGAAGCTGCGCATCATCCACATTGGGATCGGCGGCCATTTGCTCGATAAAATCTTCGCATTCTTCTGGCGGCAAAATATCTTTGGGCATTTCGGCCTGATGCTCTGGCCCCTGCTCCGGCGTATGAAAGGATGCGGTCAGGTTGAAAATCACCTTGCCATCTTGCCGCACCACAACCCGGCGATTGGCGAATGTGCGCCCATCGAAATCGCGGTGCACCCGAAAATGCAGGGGCTTGGTTTCATCGCCGCCGCGCAGAAAATAAGCATGTAGGGAATGGGCGGTTTTGCCCGGTTCTACGGTGCGATTGGCAGCCACCAGCGCCTGTGCAATCACCTGTCCGCCGAAAATCCGCGGCCGTGTCGCTTGCTTCATCGCGGGAAAAAGAAACTCATCCTCGGCTTCGGCGACTTGCAACTGAAATAATTTGGCCGCGCGTGCCACCACCTTGTCCAATGGCATTTCCTGCTGCACCGCCCGCGCCATGGCGAGACGCTCCGCAAGACGCTCCGCACTCCATGCCTCACCCAAATTCTCTGCTGACATTCTTGCCCCATTCGTCATCAACGGCCCCGCTGAGGCGCCTTTCCCGATTGGCAAGGCGGCTGCTTTGTGCGCCGCCCTTTCCATTTGCCCCCTTAAGCCATCTCATTGCGCAAATGCCCAGACCCAATTCCAGCCTAAAATGCAAAAAGCCGCCCAAATAGGCGGCTTTTCAATATTGTGAAAAGATGAAGGCAGCTTATTTCGCGCGTTCCACCTGCTCGAAGTCCAGTTCCACCGGCGTTGCGCGGCCAAAGATCGAAACGCTGACCTTGACCCGCGCCTTGTCGAAATCCAATTCTTCGACAACGCCATTGAAGCTCGCAAATGGGCCTTCCAGCACCTTGACCTGATCGCCGATTTCATAATCGACACGAATTTCCGCCTTGGGCCGGGCCGCAGCTTCTTCCTTGCTGTTCAGGATGCGCGCCGCTTCAGCTTCACTAATCGGCTGCGGCTTGCCAGAAAAGCCCAAAAAGCCAGTGACCTTCGGGGTGTTTTTCACCAAGTGATAAACATCATCGGTCATCGTCAGCTTGGCAAGCACATAGCCGGGGAAAAATTTCCGCTCTGTCTGCACTTTCTTGCCGCGCTTAACCTCGGTTACGGTTTCGACCGGCACTTCCACCGATTCGACAAATTCCGTAAGCCCCATGCGCTCTGCCTCGGCGACAACCGAGTCCCGCACCTTGTTTTCAAAGCCCGAATAGGCGTGAATGATGTACCAGCGCGCCATGTGTAACGTCCTGTCTCTGATTAGCGCTGATTAGCGCGCAAGCGATGTCAGCCAGCTGACAATTGCATTGAAAACGGTGTCAACGCCCAGAAAGAAGATCGACAGCAAAGTCGTCATGATCAAAACCAAAATGGTCGTCTGCACAGTTTCCCGGCGGGTTGGCCAAACGATCTTTCTGGATTCGGTCTTCACCTGGTTGACGAATTCGCCGATACTGGGCTTGGCCATGTCGATCGTCCTGTCCTTCAAGCGTTCCAAAAATATATAGGCCAGATGGGTCGCCCATCCGCCCACGTCAAGCAGGTTTTGGGCAAGTGTTTCCCCACCCTTGCCAGCAAGCTGACCAAAGGCGGAAGAGGAACGGCGCATCTGTCCGAATAGGCCGCCTTTAAACGGGCGGTCCTCGCTTGGCAAGCGCGCCGCGCCCATAAGCTAGGAAAAAGACAGGCTGGCAGCCTATCAGGCCGGTGTGGCCACCTTCATCAGCAGCAATCCGCTGACAATCAGCATCGCCGCCAATATCCGCATCGGATTGGCCTGTTCCCCCAGCACGATGATTCCGACCACAAATGCGCCGACAGCGCCAATCCCGGTCCAAATCGTATAGGCCGTGCCCAGCGGCAGGGTTTTCATCGAATAAGATAAGAGGGCAAAGCTGGCGATCATCGCCACTATCGTCACCGCCGATGCGCCAAGCTTGGTAAAGCCATCCGATAATTTCATCGAATAGGCCCAGAGGATTTCGAGCACACCAGCAATCATTAGGCTGATCCACGCCATAAGACAGCTTCCTTTCAGTCAAAGCTGCCGGGCCGTCCCGGACCTGATGCCTCGCCGCAAGGCGGCGGGAGAGGACGTGGCCTCATTTGCGCCGCAGCCCATAGCAAAGCCATGGCCCAAAGAAAAGCCCTGCTCCCGCAAAGGATTATGATGAAAAGCAAATCTCATCTGATCCCAACCTGATCCCATCACCCCACCATCGCTATGCAAGGCGAAGGGATCAGAGCGCGAAACCCTCCGTCAGGCGTTCAGGGGACCAACACCACCTTGATGCAATCGCCGCGGGCCTGCGCCGCCAGCGCTTCATTGATCTGCGCCAAAGGGAAGGTTTTGATCAATGTGTCGAACGGGAAACGCCCCGCCGCATGATGGGCGATCAATTCGGGAATGAAGCTCTGGGGATCGCTATCCCCTTCAATAATCCCGATAATGCGATGCCCCGGCGTCATCAGCGCGGCAATATTCACGCTGATGGCGGCATCTTTCTGGGCGGGCACACCCACCAGCCCCAGCGCACCATGGCTGCCCAGCGATGCCAATGCCGCTTCGATCACCGGCACCACGCCGCTGCTATCAAAGGCAAAATCCAGCCCCAGCGGCACAATCGCCCGCAAGGCCTCGGCCAAATCGCCCACCGCCGCCGGATCGATCACATGGGTCGCGCCCAATTTACGGGCGATTTCGCGCCGCGCCGCAATCGGTTCAACCAAAATGATCGTTGAGCAGCCTTGGATCACCGCCCCCATCACCGCAGCCAGCCCAACCGGACCGCCGCCAAAAACTGCAATGCTGGATCCCGCCGGGCATGCCAGTGAGTTGATCACACCGCCCGCGCCGGTTTGAAAACCACAGCCCAGCGGCCCTAGCAATTCCAACGCCACCTTCGTGCTATCCACCTTCACCACATTGCTGGCCCGCGTCACAGTCAGCGCGGAAAAGGAAGATTGGCCAAAGAAATGTGAGGTGATATTTTCGCCATCTTTGGAATAGGCGGTCGATCCGTCTTCCAATCGAACACCGGCATAATTCAGCGGCACAAATGACTGGCAATAGCTTGGCAAAGCTTCGTCACAACGCGGGCAACTGCCGCAGCTGGAAAAACCGATCACCACTTCATCACCGATAGACAGGCCCTCAACGCCCTCGCCCACCGCCTCGATCACACCGGCGCCTTCATGGCCCAGCACTCCGGGCAGTGCGAAAGGCGCAAATTGATCCCGGAAAATCAGATCCGTGTGGCATAAGCCCACACCCGCGATCCGCACCCGCACTTCACCGGCGCGCGGCGCCTCGACGTCAATTTCTTCAATCAAAAAATCACCGCCCGGCTCGCGGATCACCGCAGCCGTCGCTGCCATCACTCCGGTCATAATCATCCTTCTCCTCAATGGAGCTGTAGTCGCTCCTGTTGTCGATATACTTTTGGCGCCAATCCAAATCAGGCCCTAAAGGCGCGGCTAAAATGGCTCTGACTGGCAAAGCCCGCAGCTTCAGACACGATAGCAAGGCTCAGCTCTGTCTGCACCAACATATGCTGCGCCCGATCCAGCCGCGCTTTCATCCCATATTGATGAGGTGGCACAGGCGAACCCATCAACAGGATCCAAATTGGATAAATGCGCCCATATTTCCAGATGGTCATGCCCAGCTACTGCCGGGCTTTGTCGCAGCCGCCATGATGCGCCGCCAGGCCCTTCATCATCGGGCGATTGTTCGGACCTAAACCATCATGATGATGGCAGGGGCAGCAGGATTCGAACCCGCGACCCTCGGTTTTGGAGACCGATGCTCTACCAGCTGAGCTATACCCCTAGGCCGGATTGGGCCTCTAACGATGATGCCGCCTGCATGCAAGCGCTTTGATCGCTTGCATGCTATTAGCTGCCTGATAAGCGGGGAGTTCATGACGCAAGATTCAGCCCCTCGCGCCGAAACTCGGCCCCTAAAGCCCGCCGTTTCACCCGTCGCATCCACCGCCGCCCCCAATTATCTGGGCGGCATCGCATTGCGCCTGCTGGCGATGCTGTCGCTTTCGTTAATGTTTGTCTTGGTCAAATATATTGATCGCAGCGGCATCCACATTCTCGAAAGCCTGTTTTGGCGGCAAGCTTTGGTGTTGCCCTTCCTGCTCTTCTGGCTCTGGCGATTCGCCGGTTTTCATACCCTTAGAACCCAGCGCATCGGCTCTCACGCCCGGCGCACCATGATGGGTCTTTGCGGCATGGCCTGCAATTTTCTGGCGATGATCCTGCTGCCCATGGCAGAGGCGACGACCATCAATCTTTCTGTGCCCATCTTCGCCGTGATTTTTGCCGCCCTGCTGCTTGGCGAACGTCCGGGCTGGCAGCGTTGGTCTGCGGTTGCTCTGGGCTTTTTGGGTGTTGTCATCGTGCTCGATCCGGGCGCCGCCTTTGCCGGAGGCTTCACCGGGGCCCATGGGCTGGGCACGGCCATCGCCATCAGCGGCGCGGTGATGACGGCACTGATCAGCATCGCCGTGCGCGATCTTGGCCGCACCGAAAGCTCTGCCACCATCGTCTTTTATTTCAGCCTGCTGTCGATGGTGCCGCTGGGCCTTGCGCTTCCTTTTGTTTATACCCCGCACAGTGCAGAACAATGGCTGATGCTGATGGGGCTCGGCCTGCTGGGCGCAGTGGCGCAAATGTCGCTGACAGGATCGCTGCGCCTTGCGCCCGTGTCTGTCGCTTTGCCGATGGATTATAGCGCCTTGCTCTGGGCCATCGCTTTAGGTTGGTTTTTCTTTGGCACCATCCCGGCAGAAACGACATGGATCGGCGCGCCTGTCATTGTCGCCAGTGGACTTTTCATTGCATGGCGCGAACATCGGCTGCACATTGCCCGCCTTAAGGAGCTTGCCGCGTGACAAAACCCATTCTCTATCATTGCCCCGATGCGCGGTCCCTGCGCTGCCTGTGGGCCGTGGAGGAAGTCGGCCTGGATGTGGACCTTCAGGTCCTGCCTTTCCCGCCGCGCGCCTTTGCGCCCGAATATCGCGCCATCAACCCGTTGATGACGGTGCCGGCATGGCTTGAGGATGGCAATATATTGACGGAATCCGGCGCGATTGTGGAAAGAATTTCCGAAGGCACGCTGCTGGAAGTCGCGCGGCACGAAGCGGATTATTGGAATTGGCGCAACTGGATGCACCGCAGCGACGCCACGCTGACCTTCCCGCTGGCGATCATGCTGCGCTATACCAAGGTGGAGCAGCCCGAACGCCGCCTGCCTCAGGCGGTCGAGGATTATAAAGCCTTTTTCGCTGGCCGGGCGCGCGCCATTGAAACGGCCCTATCCGATGGCCGCCAATGGTTGGTCGCTGATCGCTTCACCTCTGCCGATATCGCCATTGGCTATGCCGCCTTTCTGGCCGAAAGCCTTGGCATAGCGGATGTGATGGGTGGGCAGACTTTGGAATGGCTGGAACGCTGCAAAGCGCGCGAGGCCTTTCGCCGCGCGCGCCAGCGCCAGAAGAACGAAGCCAAGGGCTAGGCCGAGGGCTGCTAAGCCCTCGGCCTGACTTCAGTTTCGGGCCTTACAGACCCAAAATCAGCTTCGCCATAATATTGCGCTGAACCTCATTAGAGCCCCCATAGATGGAGGCGGCTCTGCCGTTGAAATAGCGTGCAGACGCCGTCAGATCGTCTACAGGCCCAACCGCCTCTGCGCCGATCTGCCCTTGCGGCTCCATCGTGCGGGCGGCGATTTGATGCACGGCGGCATAAGGCCCAGCGATGTCGACCGCCAATTCCTGAATGCGCTGCTGCGTTTCGGTGCCCTGCACCTTCAGCATAGAGGATGCCGGGCCGGGGCTACGGCCCCGCGCAATCGCTGCCATCATTTTCTGTTCACCAGCCGAAATAGCTTCCACTTCGCGGTAAAGCTGCATGAAGCTGCGCCTGACATCCCGGTCATGCAGCAGGCTTTCACCATCCGCCACCTCGCGGCCCAGCGCGCTCACGGCCAATCGGTCCAGCGTCGCTCTCAGCCCCGCAGCATAGGCCGCAGAGCGTTCAAATTCGAGCAGATATTTGGCAACACCCCAACCCTGATCTTCTTCGCCGACCCGGCCGGATTGCGGCACCCGCACATTGTCGAAAAACACCTGATTAAAATCATGATCATCCGACAGTGTCAGGATGGGCCGCACGTCGATGCCCGGTGTCGCCATATCCAGCAGAAGGAAGGTGATCCCTTGCTGCGGCCTGCCATCGCGATTGGTCCGCACCAGACAGAACATGCGATTGGCATAATGGGCATGGGTGGTCCAGATTTTCGATCCATTGAGCACATAATCATTGCCATCCCGATCCGCCCGCAAGCTCAGGCTGGCCAGATCAGATCCAGATTGCGGCTCGGAATAGCCTTGGCACCAATAATCTTCGCCCGACAGGATACGGGGCAGATAATGCGCCTTTTGTTCTGGCGTGCCAAAGCGCATGATGACGGGGGCCACCATCTTCAACCCCATGGGCGACAGGCTCGGCGCACCCGCCGCGGCACATTCGGAATCGAAAATATGGCGCTGCGCATCGCTCCATCCGGTGCCGCCATATTCCTTCGGCCAATGCGGCGCCGCCCAGCCTTTGCGATGCAGGATTTCCTGCCATTCCAGCGCAAAGCTTTTTTCCGTGAACACGCTGGTCGAAAGGCTGCTCGCCTGCCGCAATTTATCCGATAGCTCGGCTGCCAGCCAATCGCGCACCTCGGCGCGAAAGGCTGCTAAATCATTCTGATTCATCGTGAAGTTCCGTTAATTAACCATCCGCTCATAGCCTTCCCAATAGGGAGCGCGCAGGTCTTTCCTCAGGATTTTTCCGCTGGCATTGCGGGGCAAAGCTTCGATCACATCCACGCTGCGCGGCGCCTTAAAGGCGGCAATACGCTCCCGCGCCCATGCGATAATCTCATCTTCCGAAACGGCGCTTCCGGGCTTGGCAACGACCACAGCCTTCACTGTTTCGCCCCACTTCTCGTCCGGAATGCCGATCACCGCAACTTCCTGCACTGCGGGATGGCCATAAATGGCGCTTTCCACTTCGGCGGGATAGATATTCTCACCGCCCGAGATGATCAGATCTTTCACCCGATCATGAATATAAAGATAGCCGTCCGCATCCATATATCCGGCGTCGCCGGTATAGATCCAGCCATCGCTGGTCATCGTGCTTTTCGTGGCATCGGGCAGGTTCCAATAGCCCAGCATATTGTTGGACGAACGGGTCATCACCTCGCCCACCTCGCCCTGCGGCACATCTTCGCCATCAGCGCCAACAATGCGCATTTCCACGCCGGGCAAAGGCTTGCCCGCAGACCGCATCCGCTGATTGCCTTCCGGATCATGATCTTCCGGCGGCAGCATCGAAATCGTGCCGGTCGTCTCGGTCATGCCATAGGCCTGAATAAATTCAGCATCGAACATTTTCATGCACTGGCGCAGCAATTCCAACGGGATCGGCGCCGCACCATATAGAATATATTTCAGACGGCTGAAATCCACCGTTGCGCAGCGGGGGTGCATCAACAGCATTTGCAGCGCCGCTGGCACGATGAAAAAGCGGGTCACGCCATATTTTTCAACCGCATCAAACACCCCGTCCGGGTTAAATTCTGCCAGCACCACACCGGGCAAGCCCGCGCCCAAGGCCATAATGCCCAAACCTGTGCCACCAATATGGGCGCAAGGCATGGCCACCATCACCGCCTCATCATCTTCCCAGACGGTATAGGGTTGTTCCAATCCCGCCGATGATTTGCGCAGGCCAAACAGATTGCGGTTGGACAGAACCGCCCCTTTGGGCTTGCCTGTCGTGCCCGAGGTATAAAGCTGCAACACCGCTTCATCGACCAGCGATGGCTCAAAGGGCACCACATTCGCATCGTCGATCATCTGCTCTGCCGCCGCTGCGGTCAAAATTTCCGGCGTGCCATCCAGCAAGCCTTCCAGCTGGCTTGCGGCATCATCAAAGCCCTCACCTGCGAAAACAATCTTCGCACCCGTATCATTCACAATATAGGCCCATTCCGCAGGCGCCAGACGCCAACCAATCGGCGCCATGACGATCCCCGCGCGCGCCGCGCCGAAGAAAAGCGTGAAATAAAGCTTGGCATTTTTGCCGATCCAAGCGACCCGATCGCCCTTCTTCAAACCCTTCGCGATTAACGCACTGGCCACTTGAGCCGTTCGCTTTTCCAATTCGCGAAAGGTCAGGACGTCATCATCCTCCCGCATCGCAACCCGATCCGGGCGATCTTCCGCCCAGTGGGTGATGAACTCATCGAAGGTGAACAGATCCTCGACGTTACGCACCATGAAAACTCTCCCCGAATCGCGTCATCTCGCGCGATTTTGATAAAAAACTAATGCAAGCTGGCTCAAGGTAAAGCGTCTATGCTGACAAGCTGCCATTAGTGGTAGTGATCGGGCCTCACTATGCCCCATCTGCCTTGCGAAACAACAGCATCAGATTATTAGCAGGCATCGCATATTTCCGGCACAACTCAAGCCCAACCGACGCAGCGGCGGCCTGAATCTCGGCCACATCGCGCAGCCCCCAATCGGCATTGCGCGCCTTCAAACTTTGATCAAAGGCCAGATTGCTGGGCGCAGTTTCCACGCCCTGTTCCAAATAAGGGCCATAAAGGATCAGCGGTCCGCCTATCGGTAACAGCCGTGCAGCCCCAGCAAACAGCCCAAGGCTGGCCTGCCACCGGCTGATATGCACCATGTTGATCGCCAGCAAAGCCTCCGCCCGCTCCACCGGCCAATATGCGGCGGCCGCGTCCAGCTGGATCGGGGGCCGCATATTGTCCAGCCCAGCCTCGGCCTGCCATGCCGCGATAGAGACCAATGCTGCCGGATCGGGATCGCTGGGCTGCCACGACAGCATCGGAAAGCGTCCCGCAAATTCCACCGCATGTTCACCAGAGCCACTGGCAATTTCCAGCACCAAGCCGCGCGGCGGCAGCCATAAGCTCAGCACATCGCCTATCGGGCCTTTGTTGCGCGCTGCGCTGGGTGAGTGCCTTTTCATCCGCCGTCCCCTTCTTCGCAATGGTTACCGCTTCACCGCCGCCCCGCAGCATTGGTTTGCGCACGAGCACGCCGATCCCGCACGATCAACCAGATCAGCAAACCTAGCGGGCCAGTCAAAAGAGTCAGTAACAGGATCGGCAATTGTGCGGTGCGCCCAAAGCCTTTCTGATCGGCATCACGCGCAATCCACATGCCGGTAAATAAATCAAAGGCCAGATAGTGAAGCCAGCCCAGCAGCGCCCCGCCCGGTGCCGCAAATAAGGCCTTCACGCCTGCCAGGCTGGTAAAGCCTGAATCCTTCATGCCGCCGCCATCAACAACGCCGCTCATCAGCAGCCCCAGCAACAGGGCATAAGCAAAGCATAGCAAAAAGACGCCAAGATACAGGATCAGCGCCAGCGTTTTGGGCCCACGCGGCGCAAAGGCCAGCGCCAACCAACCCAATAAGGCCCAGCCATTGGCCAGCGTAAACCATAATTCCATATTCATGCTCGCCCCTTATTGCCGTGCGCCGCCATCACTGGCGAAAGCGACGCATCTTGCAAAGGACAAAGAAACAGCGGCGCAGACATCAGGCAGGCATATCATCGCCTGCGCCCCCTTTCATCACGCCGGAAAGCTGATCCTCATCAGTCCTGCCACACCAATTTCGGTTTGCGCGCCGCCAGCACTTCATCCAGCCGCCCACGTGGCGCAAAATGGGGAGCCGTCTTTAAGGCCGGATCGCCATTTTTCGCGCGCAAGGCCAGGCTACGAAGCGCCCCGATAAATTGATCCATCACCGCTCGCGATTCCGTCTCGGTTGGTTCGATCAGCATCGCCCCCTGCACCACCAGCGGGAAATAGACGGTCATCGGATGATAGCCTTCGTCAATCAGCCCCTTGGCAATATCATTGGTGCTAAAACCCTCGGCTAGGCCGCGATCGCTAAACAAGGCCTCGTGCATACAGGGGCCAGACGCCCCAAAGGGCGCCTCCAGCACATCTTCCAGACTGCGCAACATATAATTGGCGTTGAGCACGGCATCTTCGGCAACCTGCTTCAGCCCGTCGGCACCGTGACTAAGCATATAGGTCAAGGCGCGGGTAAACATCCCCATCTGGCCATGAAAGGCCGTCATCCGGCCAAAGCTTTCAGGGTGATGCTCTGCCGCATTTTCTTCTTCAACCAAGCGCAATTGGCCATCCCGTTTTTGCACCATCGGCAGCGGTGCATAGGGCGCCAAAGCGGCCGAGAGCACAACGGGTCCCGAGCCCGGCCCGCCGCCGCCATGGGGGGTCGAAAATGTTTTGTGCAAATTGATGTGCATCGCATCAATGCCCAAATCACCGGGCCGCACACGGCCGACAATGGCGTTGAAATTCGCGCCATCGCAATACACATAGCCACCCGCTTCATGCACGGCGTCAGAGATTTTTTTCATATCCCGTTCAAACAGGCCGCAGGTGTTGGGATTGGTGATCATCACCCCGGCCACATCCGGGCCAAGCCGCGCCGCCAACGCCTCAAAATCAACGCGGCCTTCGGCTGTTGCGGAGATGCCTTCCACTGTGAAGCCAGCGAAAGCCGCTGTCGCTGGATTGGTGCCATGGGCGCTTTCCGGCACCAGCAGCACATGGCGCTGTTCGCCCCGTGCCTCCAGCGCCGCTTTGATACATAGGATGCCGCATAGCTCCCCATGCGCCCCCGCTTTGGGCGACATAGCAACCGATGCCATGCCGGTCAGCTTCACCAGCCAATCGGCCAATTCATGAATCACCGCCAGCGCCCCTTGCGCCGTTTCCTGCGGCTGCAACGGATGCACATCAGCAAAACCGGCCATCCGCGCGACCTTTTCATTCAGCCGCGGATTATGCTTCATCGTGCAGCTTCCCAGCGGAAACAGGCCCAAATCAATGGCATAATTTTGACGCGACAGCCGCGTATAGTGGCGCACCGTTTCGGATTCGCTCAGCCCCGGCAGATGGATCGGCGCCGTGCGCGCCAATCCGCCCAAATCATAGTCTTCCGCCGCTTCATCAAAATCCACGCCGGTGGTGTGGCGAGAGCCAATTTCAAAAATCAACGGCTCTTCCAGCATCAAGGCGCGGTTTCCGGTGAAAGTCGCCGCATCGTCGGCGCCGCCCGCTGCCGCCATTTCGGGCCGCCATCCGGCGGGGTTCAGCTTGCTCATGCCAATTCCTCCGTCAGCGCCTTGGCAAAGGCGGCAATATCCTCTTCGCTCGTCATTTCCGTCACCGCCACAATAAGGCCCCGCGCCAAGCCCTGATTATCGGGATAAAGGCGCCCCAGCGACACACCTGCCAGAACCCCGCGCTGTGCCAAACGGTGCACCAGTCCCCGCGCATCACAGGGCAACAGCACGGTAAATTCGTTGAAATAGCTTGGGTTCAGCAGCTCCACGCCCGGAACCGCGGCCAAAGCCGCCGCCGCTTTGCGCGCACGGCCATGGTTAATCGCCGCCAATTGGCGCAAACCAGCCTCCCCCAATAAGCTCATGTGAATGCTGAAAGCCAAAGCACAAAGCCCTGAATTGGTGCAGATATTGCTGGTTGCCTTTTCTCGGCGGATATGCTGTTCCCGGGTCGAGAGCGTCAGAACAAAGCCGCGCTTGCCATGGGCATCGACAGTCTCACCGCACAGCCGCCCCGGCATCTGACGCACATATTGGGATTTGCAGGCAAATAACCCCACATAAGGGCCGCCAAATTGCAGGCCCACGCCCAGCGACTGGCCTTCACCCACAACAATATCGGCGCCCATTTCGCCCGGTGATTGGATCAAGCCCAGCGCCACCGGTTCCGTCACCACCGCGATCAACAGCGCCCCCGCATCCGCGCAAGCCTTGGCCAGTGCGGTCATATCATTGATCCGGCCCAATATATCGGGATATTGCACCACCACGCAGCTGACGTGCTGATCGACCGCAGCCGCCAGTGCCGCCCAATCATTCCCCGCACTCAGATCAGGATCGCCATCCTCGATCATATCGCCGGTATAATGCGCCATAGTGCGCGCGATGCTGCGATAATGGGGATGCAAGCCGGTGGAGAGCAAAGCCTTGCTGCGCTTGGTAATCCGCCGGGCCATCACAATGGCCTCCCAGCAAGCGGTCGACCCATCATACATAGAGGCATTGGCCACATCCACGCCAAAGAGCCGCGCCACTTGTGTTTGAAATTCAAACAAGATTTGCAATGTGCCTTGCGCTATTTCTGGCTGATAGGGCGTGTAGGCAGTCAGAAATTCACCGCGCTGGATCAGATGATCGACAGATGCCGGCACATGATGGCGATAGGCCCCCGCACCCAGAAAAAAAGGGCCATCCCCGGCGGCGCGGCTCTGCCGGGCCAGCCCTGCCATATGGCGCTCAACGCTCAACTCGCTGGCATGGTTGGGCAAATCCGGGATGGGTCCAGTCAGCCGCGCTTCAGCGGGAACATCGACAAACAGATCATCAATCGATTCAGCCCCGATCACCGCCAGCATCTGGACCCGATCATCGCCCGTCAACGGAAGATAGCGCATATAGTCACTCCTCGATGCCTCATCCGTCGCGGAAAAAGGCGTGCACGCAAGGGTTCGGGAAAGCGCCAAGGCTGCGGCCATCGACCCCAACCTTGCTCCCCCGGGCAAATTTTGCGCCTGAACAGCGCCTTACTGGAGGCGATCCGCCATCCCGCTTATCGGCGGGACGGCCGACGCCATCGATATTTAAAGGTTATCGCAGAATAACTTATAAGCCGAAGCGTTCATCAAGCCTTCAAGCTGTGACAGATCGGTCAGGGCCATCCGGAAAAACCAGCCTTCCCCTTCCGGGTCGCTATTGGCCAAGGCCGGATCGGCTTCCAGCGCATCATTGGCAGAGCTGATCACCCCATCGACCGGAGCATAAATATCGCTGGCCGCTTTCACGGATTCCACCACCGCCGTATCGGCACCCTGCGTCAATTCCAGACCCACCGCAGGCAATTCGACGAACACAATGTCGCCCAATTGCCCCTGTGCAAAATCGGTGATGCCCACTGTGGCCACATCGCCGTCCACATCCAGCCATTCATGTTCTTCGGTGAAATAACGCGCCATTGATCAGGCTCCTGCTTTACGAATATATTTGTGGGGAATGAAAGGCATGGCAGCGACGGCCACAGGCACGTGCTTGCCGCGCACCTCGGCAACCAATGGCGTGCCCGTTTGAGAAAAAGCGGTTGCGACATAGCCCATCGCAATGGGCACGCCGAGCGTCGGTGAAAATCCGCCAGAGGTCACAACGCCAACCTGTGTCTCGCCGTCAAACAGCGGTGCGCCTTCGCGCACAGGCAGCTTGCCTTCCACGCTCAGGCCCACGCGCTGGCGCGCGCTGCCATGGGCATAATGATCCAAAATACGCGCAGCGCCGGGAAAGCCACCCTCTTCGCGGCGGCGCTTGGAAATCGCAAAGCCCAAACCCGCCTCGACCGGATCGGTTACTTCATCCAGATCATGGCCATAAAGCGGCAGACCAGCCTCCAAACGCAGGCTATCGCGCGCACCAAGGCCAACCGGCTTCACCTCATCCATCGCGCACAGCGCGTCGGCAAAAGGCTCCAACAGATCGTTCGGCAGCGCAATCTCAAACCCATCTTCGCCCGTATAGCCGCAGCGGCTGACACCCACCTTCTGGCCCCGCCATTCCATCTGTCGAAATTGCATGAATATCATATCGCAAACATCTGGTAATAAGCGAGAAAGTGCCAATTCCGCTTCTGGCCCCTGCAAGGCCAGCAATCCCCAATCATCCTTGTGATTCAAGGTGATATGATCAGGAAGCCACTCACGCAAATGGCCGATATCTTCCCACTTCATCGCGCCATTCGCCACAATATCAAGGCTATCGCCGGCATGGGTGATCATCAGATCATCCAAAATTCCGCCTTCCTCATTCAGCAGCATGGAATAGCGCATCCGGCCCGGCTTCAGCCCCAGCACATCGCCGGGCACCAGCGCCTCCAGCGCCTTGGCCACTTGCTCCAGATCATCGCCATCCACGCCGCCATCGCCATTCTCGCCAAGGGCCTCTGGATCGACCGTCAAGCTCAATTGGCCCATATGGCTCACATCAAACAGGCCCGCATGGTCCCGCGTCCAGCTATGTTCGGCCATAATGCCTTCATATTGGATCGGCATATGATAGCCGGCAAATTCCACCATGCGCGCGCCCTTGGCGCGGTGCCAGCCATCCAGCGGCAAAGCCTCCACCACGGGGCCAACCTCTTCAGCGCTTTGATCTTTATCGCTCATATTCTCAGTTCCCATCTGTGACATGGATGTCGTCCAGCCAAATGATCGGCCTTCTATCCATGCCCCCTCTGTCATGGGAACCTGAGAGTTTCTCACCAACAGCTAGCGGGCTGTGGGATTACCCCTTCGGTGGTTCCGGCGCGAAGGCCAAAACGCTTTCCAGAGTGTTCGTTCCAATCGCGCGGTCCCTGACACCTGAGAGTTTCCGGGGCGGTTGCTCCTTCGGTGGTGAGCCCTTCGTTGCCGAAGGCCCACGCTCTCCCGCGCGGCTGGTCGAATCCTTATCAGATCCGACGAACATATTTAGCCTTGGCGGCGGCGCGGCTTGAAGTCAATCAGCCAAGGTGATGATCGCATCACTTTCGTAAGAAAAAGTGCCAGAGCCGGTTTCATAAGCCAATCGCCACATCGCAGACGCAACACAAGGCACTGTAACTGAACGATATTTTTTCCAATACCCTCGAAGCAGAGCATCCATCACCGGCGCCGCCATGGCAGCAAGGCTTTCCGACGGCCGCCATTTCGGGCGCTGCCCTCCACGCAGCAAGCCCGGCTGCAAAATATCGATCCGGTCAAAAGCCAAAGCGCCGATGGCCTGCTCCACCTCGCCCTTGGTTCGCAGATAAAAATTGCTGGAACGGGCCGATGCTCCAACCGAACTGACCCCAATAAAATGCTTTGCTCCCGCAGCCTTAGCGGCCTGCGCGGCGGCAATTTGCAATTCATAATCCACCGCGCGAAAAGCTTGTTGGCTGCCCGCTTGCCGCATCGTCGTGCCAAGCGCGGACATCAAAATATCGGGTTTGAAACGAGCAATTTCATCCGCCCATTGATCCGGCGGAGCCAAGAGTGGGCTGTGCGAACCGGCATGTTTTGCCGCGCGGCGGGCCAAATAGCTAATAGGCCGATCCGCCTGCGCCAACACAGCCTCCCCAACAGCCCCTGTCGCGCCGATCAGCAATATGCGGCCCCAGTCATCGCCCATCTCACACCGCCCCTTTATTTCTTATTCCGCCCGGCGTATCGCCTCCGGCACCTGATCCCGACCATAAATATCTGCAAACCGATCCATCGCGAATCGGTCCGTCATTCCCGCGATAAAGTCCCCGATATGCCGCACCAATTGTGCGGCATCATCGGGCGAGCGATGATGCCAATCATCCCCCATCAATTCCGGCCGATCACGATAGGCTCGGAACAGGCCAGTCACGACAGTCTCTGCCGCATCCGCTGCCGCCAATTGGGTCGGATGATGATAAAGATTGCGATACATGAAGCGCTTCAGCTTGCGCTCTTCATTGGCCAGTTCATCCGAAAATCCGCCAATAGAATGGGCCGCCGCCCGCACATCGGCAACCGATGCAACGCCCGCCTCTGCCGCTTTATTCTGGGTCGATTGGATCACATCATTCACCATCACGCCGATCTGATCGCGCACCAATTCGCGCAACAACCGATCCTTGGGCGCATTGGCATAGCGCTGCTCGACAGCACGATAATTGGACGCCACAAAGGGCTGTTCCATCAATTGATCCAGCGTCAACAGTCCGGCGCGCAGCCCATCATCAATATCATGATTGTCATACGCAATATCATCCGCGACCGCGGCAATCTGCGCTTCCAAACTACTGAATCTGGTCAAATCCAATGCATAGGCGGCGTCAATTTCTGCCAATGCCCAGCCGGGATGGCGCACCGGCCCATTATGCTTTGCCAATCCCTCCAAACTTTCCCAGCTTAAATTCAGCCCATCAAATAAGGGATAGGGACATTCAATCTGAACCAGCGTGCGCAGGGTATGACCATTATGGTCAAATCCGCCGACATCAGCCATCGCCGCTTTCAAGGCTTTCTCGCCAGCATGACCAAAGGGCGGATGGCCAATATCATGGGCAAGGCACAAAGCCTCGGTTAAATCTTCATTCAAGCCCAGCGCACGGGCAATGGCGCGTCCGATTTGCGCCACTTCGATGCTATGCGTCAGCCGCACCCGATAATGATCACCATCTGGGGCCACAAACACCTGTGTTTTATGACGCAGGCGGCGAAAGGCGATGCTGTGAATGATCCGGTCGCGATCCCGCTGAAAGGCATCGCGCGGCCCACGCACATCATGGCCTTGCTCACTATAAAAACGCCCCCGCGATTGTGCTGGATCGCTGGCAAGGCTGCATAATGTCATGAAATTGGCTCGATTTCTTCCCCAACGCTGCTGTTGAAGATAAAGCCATCGCCTTCCGCTTTTTTAAACTCGGTCAAAAATTTTTGTGCCGCGGTGCGATTGGCAAAGGGACCGACCAGCAAGCGCCGCGTGCGGCCCCATTCTGCGGTTGCACCTTTTTGCCCGTTCATAATCTGCGGGTGCTTTTTCTTATAACGATTCCAGTCAAAAACAAGCGCATCGGGATTGGCGCCAGTGCCAATCTGCACCCAAAGTCTGGCCGGATTGGCCCGTTTGCGCGCTTCTTCCGCTTTGGCCTTGGCCTCAGCTTCCGCCTTGGCTTTCGCGGCGGCATCGGCCTTGGCTTTGGCCTCTGCCTCCGCCCGTGCTCTCGCTGCCCGCTCAGCCGCCGCCGCCTGCTCTGCCCGGCGCCGTTCCGCCCGCAAGCGCGACAATGTGTCCGCGCTCACCGCATCATCGGATCGCACCAATTCTGCCGCCGGTATCTCCAGCGATCCAATAATATCACCCAATGACGCCATCGCCGCCAAAGGCTTGGCCGTAGCCGCAGCGGCAGGCGGCGGCGTCTGGCGAACGGCAGAGGCGCTTTCATCCACCGGGCCTGCAACCGGCCGCCCAGCGCTGGTGGCGGGGGCAGTGGAAGCAATGGTGGATGGAGCCGCAACAGCAGCAGAGGAGGTGCTCGCTCCAGCCGAAGGCGGCACGGCGGCAGGCGCCGTTCTTTGAGCAGGTGCCGCCGTTTGCGCAGCAACCACCGCTTCAACGCGCGATGGCGTGGATGTTGCCCGCGCTGCGCTCTGCACCGGGGGGGGCGCTGGGGGCCGAGCGGACGGCTGCCCCCGATTGGTGCCGGGCCGCTGTTTTGTTGCGCTTTGGGTCGCTGCGGGCTGAGCCGCAACCGCCGCAGCCCCTACCCGCGCGTCTGGCCGCTGGCTATTACGGTTGGCTGTTGGGGCGGGCGACGAGACTGCTGCCATTTGCACCGGACTGCGCTTGGGCCCAAGCGCGCCAGACGGGAAACGTCCAAAATGCGCCGCTTCCGCCAACTGGCTGGGGGTCAAACGATCCATCTGGGCCAAATAGGGCCATATATTTTCGGCCATCGGCTTGGGCATGGTCGCATCCACGATGGATTTGGCTTCATCCTGCCGTCCATTCATCGCCAAAATCATCGCGCGCGTGCGCCAAGCCCCGCGATCCTGCGCAGCCAGTTGCGGCGCCAGCATCTCAATCGCCCGGTCCGCATGGCCGCTGATGCCTAGCGACAATGCATAGCGCCGGATCACTTCATCATCGCGCTTTTGTCCCAGCGCCAGCGCATAATCCCGCTGCGCCGCTTCCTGTTGGCCCAGCAGATCATAAGCCAAAGCGCGATCCGCGATGAACAGCCGCTCCGGCGTTTTCAGCAATTGCGCTTCACCAAAATAATCGAGCGCGCGGCTTGGATTTTCCTGATGCACCATCGCTGTGCCGAGCGCCGCTTTGATCGCGCCATCGCGCGGCGAATTTTGTTCCGCCCGCAGTAAAAAGCCCAGCGCGGAACGATAATCATCAAGCGCCATCGAAGCGCGCCCGGCATCCAACAGAGCCGCCGCATTATTGCCATTGGCCGCGATACGGCCAAGCGCGGATGATAAAAGCGTTCGTCCGGCGGCGCGCTTATCCATCGCCGCCTTGGTTGCCGCGTCGGTTGCGCTAGCCTGCATCGCAGCGGCAGGCATGGCCGCCGCCAGCGCCCCAACCATGAAGAGGCCGAAAGACAGCGCGCGCTTATCAAGCCGCGCGCGCTGCATTATGATAGTCCATTTTTTACACCGCATGGGCAGTCATCATCCTGTTTCCAGTCCGCCTTGCCCTAATCGGCGGCCTCTATAAGCCTGTTATTACTGATTATTCTGGCGGTTCAGAAAGCGCGGCACATCGACCGTATTTTCTTCCTGCGCAGGCGTAGCACTATCGGCTGGTGGCGCCACATGGCCCCGCGACAGCCGCGACATGCGCTCAAACAAAGTGCCGCCACCCGATAGGCGGCGCCCTGCATCCACACTCGCATCCGGCGCGGCAGCTTCTGGCGACGATAGCGGCGCAGCGGCCTCAACAGCGGGCGCAGGCTTCCCAGCCGAAGGGCTGTTTTCAGGCGTTCCCAAAACCAGCTCACCGGTCATATCATCATAGGTCGCCGCAACATGGGACAATTCCATCGGCTCTTCCTCTGCCCCTTCTGCTGAAGTGGCCGCAGGTGATGCAGCCGATGCCGCTGGCGTCAACACAAGCTCTTCCTCCGTCGCAGCGGACGCATCCGGCGACACAGGCGAAGCCGAGGAAGCGGGCGCTTCCGCAGGCTTGGCAGCAGCAGCCGGCGCGATTGGCGCCGCCGAAGCCCGACCCGGCTGGAACGAGAAGCTGCGAGGGGCGGCAACGGGCGCAGGGGCGGCTTCATCCGCGCCCTCTATTCCCGTCGCAACCACCGACACGCGAATCTTGCCCTGCAGCGATTCGTTAAAGGCGCTGCCCCAGATGATATTGGCGTCTGGATCCACCAGATTGCGGATATGATTTGCCGCCTCATCCACTTCCATCAGGCGCATGTCATCGCCGCCGACGATCGAGACGATCACACCCTTGGCACCCGCCATCGACACGCCATCAAGCAGTGGATTGGCAATCGCCTTTTGCGCGGCTTCCAAAGCACGGCCATCGCCGTCTGCTTCGCCGGTGCCCATCATCGCCTTGCCCATTTCGCGCATCACACTGCGCACGTCAGCAAAATCGAGGTTGATCAGGCCGGGCATCACCATCAAATCAGTAATGCCGCGAACACCTTGCTGCAGCACTTCGTCGGCCATCACAAAGGCTTCTTTGAAGGTGGTGTTCGGATTGGCGACCAGAAACAAATTCTGGTTCGGAATGACGATCAGCGTATCCACATGCTCTTGCAATTCGGCGATGCCCGAATCTGCCGAACGCATCCGGCGCGCACCTTCAAAGGTGAAAGGCTTGGTCACCACGCCCACGGTCAAAATCCCGCGATCCCGCGCCGCCTTGGCGATCACAGGCGCCGCGCCGGTGCCGGTGCCGCCACCCATGCCCGCTGCAACAAAGCACATATGGGCGCCATTCAGCGCCTCTTCCACTTGGGCGATGCTTTCTTCTGCAGCAGCACGGCCCACTTCAGGGCGTGCGCCAGCGCCAAGGCCCTGCGTAATCTGCGTGCCCAGTTGAATCCGCCGCTCTGCGGGGGAGGCGTTCAGCGCCTGCGCATCCGTATTGGCGACGATGAAATCGACCCCCTCAACACGGGCTTCGATCATATTTGCAATGGCATTGCCACCAGCACCACCCACACCAATAACCGCAATCCGCGGCTTCAGTTCATCTACCTCAGGTGGGCCAATATTGATGCTCATCTAACAATCTCCCTGCAGCGGCATTGTCATGCCGCCAAACTCAGCCTGCGACCCGTTTCGGGCGATCCTGAAACGGCCCGAAAATCTTTCCCTGCATTGCACGATAATGTGCGCAGAATCACCAAAAATTTGCCCATCCTGCTTATGGATGGATTAAAAACTACTTTTCAACGCTGTCAGCAATCGGCTGAACAGTCCATCCCCCCTCGGACGATATATATCCTGCGACAATTTGGCCAAATCCCGCAAGTCCACCGGATCAGAGGCCGCATAGAGCACCAACCCTGCTAACGTGGCAAAAGCCGGCCCGGCATGGGCATCCGGCAAACCGTGCAGCCCCTGCGGCCTGCCGATCCGAACCGCGCGTCCCAGCGCGCTTTGGGTGTAATCCGCCATGCCTTTCAAATCCGCGCCGCCGCCCACCAATACCACTTGGCGGCCGATGGGGCCAACAAAATGCAGGTCCTTCAGCGTCTTGCCAATCTCGCCCATCATTTGATTCAAGCGCTCACGGATCACCGCCACCAATTGTGCACGGGTGATGCGCGGGGAATCGCTGCCGGGTGGCGCATGAGGGTCCAGATCAATCATCTCATTATTATCGCGCGGGCTGGCCGATGCCGATCCATAAAAGCTCTGCAATCGCTGAGCCAAACTGCGACGAATGCCAAAAGCCGAGGCAATATCATCAGTGATATCTGCCGCGCCAAAGGGCAGCACCGCCATTTCCACCAACATACCGCCCGCAAAGAGCGACACGCTGGTCACCGCCGCGCCCATCTCCACCAGCGCCACGCCCAGATCGCGCTCTTCGTCCGACAGGCAGGAAAGCCCGGCCGCAATGGGCGCGGCCACCACCGCATTCACATCCAGATGCGCCTGCCGCACCGCGCCTTCCAAATTGCGCACCGGTGCACCATCCGACATCACAATATGAATATCCACACCCAAGCGATCAGCATGTAGACCAATGGGATTGCGCACACCATTCAGCCCATCCAGCGTATAAAGCGCAGGCTGCGCATGCAGGATCATCCGCCCTTCTGGATCAATGCTGGCCCGCCCCGCTTGCAGCAACACATCCACATCCGATTGCTCAATCTGCTGCCCGCCAATCTCCGTTTCCACCGGCACGGCAGAACTGATCAACCCACCCGCAGAAAAGGCCACCCACACATCATCAATATTCAGGCCCGCAATCCGCTCGGCCTGCTCAATGGCCTCGCGCACCACCTGTTCGGCCTGCTCCATATCCGCCACATAGCCGCGCTGCACACCCCGGCTCTGGCGCTGGCCCGTGCCCAGCACATGCAGCGCGCCATCCGCCGTCTGCCCCGCAATCAGCGCGCAAACCTTCCAGGTGCCCACATCCAAAGCGGTGATGATTTTTTCAATGCGCGGCGGTGCCACTATCCTTATCCCCCTTCCGCCACTTGCTCTTCAGCCAAAGCCTGTGTCGCCAGCGCCTCTGCGGCAAGGCGCGCCTCTTCCAATTCCGCTGGTGCCACTTGCCCTTCCTGAGGCAAGCGCAGCACAAAGCGGCTGGGATCGCGCATATCAAAACGCAAAATGCCGCGCCCCAGCAAGCGGTTCGCACCATCGAGGTGAGCAAATTTCGCCAGCGCCAGCTTTGCATCTGCCTCGCCCTCCGGCAAGGAGAGTGTTTCACCGCTGCGAAAGCGCAAATCCCAGCGGCGATCACCCACCCATGTCGCCCCCGCCAGCAATTCGCGTAATGAATTGGCTTCCGCCAACAAGCGGTCCAAATCCTGCGAGCGCAAATTGGCCTTTGGCCCGATCACCAATGGCAAATCGGGCATCGTTGAAACGGTCACCGGCTCCAGCACAACGCCGCTTTCGTCAATCAATGCCAAGCGGCCATCATTCTGCCAAATTGCGGCAGGCGTGCGCTCGACAATGTCGATCACCAGCGTGTCAGGCAAGCGGCGCGAAACCCGGGCATCCTTGATCCAGCCATATTGCATCAATTCCAAGCGCAGCGCATCCAGATCGACCGCCGCCATGGAGCGATCTTTCTGGGCCAAAGCAATATCATAAACTTTGATCCGGTTGATCCGATCCGCGCCCAACACCTCTACTTTTTTCACCTCAAAGCCTGCACGGGCCACCAGATGCGCCCATTGCTCGCCAATCCGCGCGTTCACACCCGTCAACTCTGCGGCCAACAGCAGCACGCCCAACAAGCCCGCGCCGATGGTGATATTGGCCAGCTTTTGCAGCTGCTTCTGGGTGATCGGCAGGCGACGAATCAGCGCATCCATCATGGATGGCCGGACGGACTTTCTTTTCTTTGGCGCGCGTGATGGTCGGCGGGGGGGAGATTTGCCGCGCTTGATGCGCGTGCTGCTCATAGAGCTTCCTCAACAATCCGCTCAACCAATTCGGCATAATCCATGCCCTGCGCCCGGGCCTGTTCCGGCACCAGCGACAGCGGCGTCATCCCCGGCTGGGTATTGACCTCCAACAAGAAAATCCCGGCCGCACCCGCTTCATCATCCCAGCGGAAATCTGAACGGGATACGCCTTTGCAGCCCAAAATCTGATGCGCCTTCACCGCATAATCTTTCATCAGATCGGCGATATCATCCGGAATTTGTGCAGGGCAGATATGCTCAGTCATGCCCTCAGTATATTTGGCTTCATAATCATAAAAGCCAGATTTCACTTGCAATTCCGTCACGCCCATCGCCGCATCGCCCATCACCGCCACGGTTAATTCGCGGCCCTTGATAAAGGGTTCAGCCAGCAATTGTTCAAATTCCTGCCACGGCCCCTTGGCATCAGGCGATATGGGGGATCCATAATTGCTTTCTGGCCGCACAATCGCAACGCCCATCGACGATCCCTCATTCACCGGCTTCAGCACATAGGGGCGCGGCAGCGGATCAGCCTGATACAGGCTTTCGCTTGCGATCATATGCCCCACCGGCATCGGAATATCATGGGGCACCAGCGCCTGTTTCGTCAGCTGTTTGTCGATGGCGATCACCGATGTCACCAGCCCGCTATGGGTATATTTCAGCCCCATCAGGTCCAACATACCCTGCACCGTGCCATCTTCACCGGGCACACCGTGGAGGGCGTTGAACACCACATCCGGCTGCGCCTCGGTCAATTTCAGCGCAACCTGCGGATCCAGATCAATGCGCGTCACCCGGTGCCCCCGGCTTTCCAGCGCATCGGCCACACAATTGCCGCTGTTCAGCGACACATCACGCTCCAGCGAAGGGCCACCCATCAACACAGCCACATGCCACGGTCCACGGCTCATGCGCCTTGCTCCACTTTTCTATTCGATCCAGCGGCGGCTTCACGGCCCACGCGCTGAATTTCCCATTGCAATTCCACACCGCTTTTTTCGCGCACCCGGCGGCGCACTTCATCGCCGAGCGCTTCAAGATCCGCGCTGTTCGCATCCCCGGTGTTAATCAAGAAATTGGTGTGTTTTTCACTCACTTGCGCGCCGCCGATCTTCAATCCACGGCAGCCCGCCTCATCCACCAATTGCCATGCCTTATGGCCTTCGGGGTTTTTAAAGGTAGAGCCGCCGGTTTTTGATCGCAGCGGCTGTGAGGCTTCGCGCCCCGCCGCAATCCGGTCCATCTCCGCCTGAATGGCATCGCGCTCGCCTGCCATGCCGCGGAATATCGCGCGCACCACCACAGCCCCATCGGGCAGCGCGCTGTGGCGATAGCGATAATCCAGCGCGTCCAGCGCCAGCGTCTGCCGCTCGCCATCGCGTAGGATCACATCGCACTCCACCAGAATATCCTTCACCTCGCGGCCATAAGCGCCGCCGTTCATCCGCACAAAGCCGCCAACTGTGCCGGGGATCGACCGCAAAAACTCAAGGCCGGCAATGCCCGCATCCCGGGCCATGGACGAAACCAATATGCCCGATGCCCCGCCGCCACAGGAAAGGCGCAGATTGTCCAGCGCCTCCACCTTGGCAAAGGCTTTGCCCAGCCGCACCACAACCCCCGGAAAGCCGCCATCGCGCACGATCATATTGGATCCCAGCCCCAGCGCCATCACCGGCACCTCAGGATCCAGATCTCGCAGAAAGTCGGCCAGATCATCATCATCTTTTGGTTCAAACAGCCAGTCTGCCGCACCGCCGCTTTTAAACCAAAGCAGCGGTGCCAATGGCGCTTGCGGTGTTAATTTTCCGCGCACGGCTGGCGGGTTTAGCGTGCTGCTCATGCCGATGCGTTGGCTGGTGCCGTTGCGGCCGCCAATCCAGCGGCCATCTTGGTCACATCCCCAGCGCCCAGGCAGATTATCATATCCCCCGCAGCTATTTCGCCATCAGCAATGGCCTCGCGCACGGCCTTGGCCAAGGCATCGGCACCATCAATCTCTGCCGCCTGACGATGGCCGCGCTCGCTTAGGCCCATCACCAACGCCGCCGCATCGACGCCCTCAATCGGGCTTTCCCCGGCGGCAAATACGGGCAGCACCCATGCCACATCGGCATCATTAAACGCCTGCTGAAAATCTTCCATATGATCGCGCAGCCGGGTGAAGCGGTGCGGTTGCATCACGCCGATAACCCGGCCCGTGCCGACACTTTCGCGGGCCGCAGCCAGCACCGCGCGTATTTCCACCGGATGATGGGCATAATCATCCACCACGCTGATCACGCCGCCATCCACGGCGATTTCACCCACGCGGGAAAAGCGCCGCTTCACACCGGAAAAGCCTTCAAACCCGCAGATGATCTGCTCATCCGCCACCCCCATATGGGTTGCCACCGCAACGGCAGCCAGCGCATTTTGCACATTGTGGCGGCCAGACATGGGCAGATTCACATTTTCCAATGTGCGCACCCCGCCATCCCGATCCCGGATCACCACATCAAAGCAATTGCCCCCCGGACCGGGCCGCACATTGGTGCCGCGCACATCCGCCTGCGCGGAAAATCCATAGGTCACAATGCGCCGATCGCGGATGCGCGGGATGATCGCCTGCACCTCTGGATGATCAAGGCACAGCATCGCCGCGCCATAAAAGGGCACATTTTCGATAAATTCACAAAAGGCATTTTTGATCGCATCAAAGCTGCCATAATGGTCCAAATGCTCTGGATCGATATTGGTCACCACCGCAATAGTGCCATCCAGCCGCAGGAAGCTGCCGTCGCTTTCGTCCGCCTCCACCACCATCCAATCAGAAGCACCCAGCCGCGCGTTCGAACCATAATTGTTGATAATGCCGCCGTTGATCACCGTCGGATCAATGCCGCCGGCATCCAGCAAAGCGGCAACTAAGCTGGTCGTGGTTGTCTTGCCATGGGTGCCCGCAATCGCCACCGTCGATTTCAGGCGCATCAATTCCGCCAACATTTCCGCGCGGCGCACCACGGGAATGCGCTGCGCCAAAGCGGCCTCCACCTCGGGATTGGTCCGCCGCACCGCAGTGGATGTCACCACCACCGCAACGCCTTCGACATTGACGGGGGCATGGCCGATCACCACCTTTATGCCGCGTTCGCGCAAGCTTTCCACCACATAGCCTTCGGCAAGATCACTACCCTGCACCTGATAGCCCAGATTGTGCATCACTTCGGCAATGCCAGACATGCCAATGCCGCCAATGCCAACAAAATGAATGATACCAATATCGGTCGCGACACCGCGCATTATAAAGCTCCTTTGCGGGCAGCAGCCACGCCGCGCGCCTTCGATATATTTTGTCCACTGCCCACCCGGATCACATCCATCATCGGCGGCGGTGCCATGGATTCCACCAAATCAGCCAGATCACGCGTCGCATTGGGCAGGCCGCAGCTGGCGGCGCGGGCGGCAGCCTCTTCCAATGCTCCCTTTTCCAGAGCCATGCGCTGGATATGTTTGGCAACGGCGGTTGCGGTAAAGTCTGCCTGCGCGAAAGAGATCGCCCCCCCAGCCTTCACCATATCCACCACATTATGGCTTTGGTGATCGTCCATTGCATGGGGATAGGGCACAAAAATTGCAGGCCGCCCGGCACAGGCGAGTTCGGCGACGGTCGATGCCCCGGCCCGCGCTATCACCAAATGCGCCCAGCGCAGCCGATCCGGAAAATCGGTGATATAGGCCATGCATTCTGCCGCCACGCCCAATTTGGCATAGGCTTGGCGCACGCGCGGCAAATCCGCTTCCCGGCATTGCTGCACAATTTGCAGCCGCGCCAATAATGCTGGCGGCAGCGCTGCGATGGCAGCGGGCACCACATCGCTCAGCACCGTCGCTCCCAAGCTTCCGCCCACCACCAACAGGCGGAATATGCCATCTTCGGGCAGCGGCGGATAGCCATCCTCCCGGATCGCGACAATCTCGGCGCGCACTGGATTGCCAGTCAGATGCTGTTTTTGTTCGCAGGATTTGGGGCAGCGATCAATATGCCGATAGGCCACCGCAATCGCATTGACCCCGCGCGCCAAAAGACGGTTGGTTCGCCCCAACACCGCATTTTGATCGTGGATCACGCTCGGCGTGCGCATCGCCCGCGCTGCCAGCAAGGTGGGTAAGGAAGGATAGCCGCCAAAACCCACCACAGCGGCAGGCTCATAGTCGCGGATCAACTGACGCGCCATGCTGCGGCCCCGGCGAATGGCATTCAGCCCCTTCAGCCAGCCCAGCGGCCCACCGCTCAGCCGCCCCGCAGGCAAAACATGGCTTTCCATCGCATCGGGCGCGCCGGGAATTTTTAGCCCGCGATCATCGCTGACAAGGGCAACGCGGTGGCCGCGATCGATCAACTCCTGCGCCAGCGCATAGGCCGGCAGCATATGGCCCCCGGTGCCCCCAGCGGCGAGAAGAAAGTGACGTTTGGCGGTCATGTGCGATTCCAGTTCCGCGTCATCGATACCCTTGCTGCATAAGGATTTCTACGGGTGAGCGACAAGAGTAAGCCCATCCCGATAGAGAGGGCAATGAAAGAAGAACCGCCATAGCTGATGAACGGCAAAGTCATACCCTTGGATGGAAAAAGCTGTGTATTCACCGCCATATTGATCATCGCCTGACCGCCGAATTGCGCAATCAGCCCTGCCACGGCCAGCACCAGAAAACTATCCTCTTCGTCCAGCAAGCGCACCAGCACACGCACGATGATCGCGCCATAAAGCAGCACAATGGCCATGCAGGCGATAATGCCAAACTCTTCGCCAATCACGGAAAAAATATAGTCGGTATGCGCCTCCGGCAGCTTGAACTTGGCCAAGCCAGCCCCCGGCCCCGTGCCAATCAGCCCGCCCGCGGTCAACGTGGCATGAGCCTTATCCACCTGAAAACTATCCCCCGTATCAAAAAGCCAGATATTGATCCGCTGCTGCGCCACAGGATAAAAGAAATAAGCCGCGACGATGCCCGAAATGCCTGCCGCAAACAGCGCCGCGACCATGCGCAGCGAAAGCCCGGCCACCAACACCAGCACAAACCATGTCGCCAGAAACAAAATGGTTTGGCCCAAATCGGGTTGGGCCATCATCAAAATGCCAATCGCACCCGTTATTCCTAGGCTGATCCAGATCACCGGCAATGTTTCATCCTGTAGACGCAGCGACAGGATCCAAGCCAAAGTCACCGCGAAAAAGGGCTTCAAAAACTCCGATGGCTGGAATCGAAACGCCCCAGAGCCCAGCCATCGCTGCGCACCGTTCACATTGGTGCCGATCAGCGGCACCAGCATCAGCAAGATCACAAAAAGGATCGCGCCATAAATGGCCATGCGCCGCGCCGCCTGTTTCGGCAGCATCGATATCCCCAGCATCAGCGGCACGCCCATCGCGACCCACATAATCTGGCGATAAAAAAAGTGCAGCCGATCCAGCGTCACCGCATTATCGGATAATCGCTGCGCCGAAACAGGCGATGCTGCGGCCACAGCAACCAGCCCCACAGCGACCAGCATCGACATCAACAGCAATAAAACACGGTCTATTTCCCAAAACCACAAACCGACCAAGGATCGATCCGCGCGGCTCAGCATCGGGCCACGCCTTTTGCTGAACCGCGATTTAATCAACAGCGGCTTCATCGACGCGCCATCCGCCTCGGGCATGTCGTTCATAATGGTAACGCCAGCACGGCGGCGCGAAAGGCATCACCGCGCGCTTCATAATCGGAAAATTGGTCAAAAGAGGCGCAAGCTGGCGACAAGAGGATCACGTCGCCAGCTTGCGCCAATTCCGCCGCCTTGGATACCGCTGCCGCAAGATTGCGCGATTTTTCAATGGGAAAGGCGCCGTCAATTTCCGCCGCCAATGTCTCCATCGCCTCCCCGATCAGATAGGCATGGGCGATGTGGTCAAAGCTGGGGCGACAAGCGCTCAGCCCATCGCCCTTGGCCTTGCCGCCCAATATCCAGTGGATGCGGGGCGTCGGCGCGGGCGGAAAAGCCGCCAGCGCCGGGGCGGTGGAGGCCGCATTGGTCGCCTTGCTATCATTATAAAAGCGGATGCCGCGCACATCGCCGATCCACTCCATGCGGTGCGGCAAGGATCGATAGCTGGCAAGGCCGCTTTCGATCTGTGCATCGGTCAGCCCCAGCAAGCGGCAAACAGCGATGGCGCATACGGCATTTTGCGCATTATGCGGCCCTTGCAAGGCAGGCCAGCGCGCCTGATCGGCAGGATCGACATCCGCCGCCGATACGCGATAAAGCTCTTGCGTCACCCGATCGGAAATCGCGCGCGATGGCGCATCATCCACCGCCACCACAGCGGCGCTGCCATCAGGCAGCATGGAAAACAGACGCGCTTTAGACGCGGCATAGCCCTCAAAACCATCATAGCGTTCCAGATGATCGGGCGTCACATTGGTCAGCACGGCGATATCACAGGCTAGATTTTGCGTCAGATCCAATTGATAGCTGCTGAGTTCCAGCACATAAATGCCCGGTCCGCGATCATTGGGCTGAAGCGGATCGCGCGCCAATATCGGCAGGCCAATATTCCCGCCCATCAGCGCGGCATAGCCAGAATCTTCCAGCATATGATGGATTAAAGCCGTCACGGTGGATTTGCCATTCGTCCCCGTGATGCCCACCAACTTATGCGGCGGCAAATCCGCGCGTGCTTCGGCAAACAGCTCCATATCGCCCAGCACCGGCACGCCCGCCTTGGCGGCATGATCGGCGATAGGGTGGCGGTTTAGCGGCACACCGGGCGAGACAATCACGGCGGCAAATCCCACCAGATTGATGCGCATCGGATCGCCAATATCCGCGCCCAGCGCCATCGCTTCGTCGCGCGCATCGGCGCGGTCGTCCCATGCGGTAACTCCGGCGCCGCTGGCAATCAACGCCTCCACGGTCGCCAGACCAGAGCGCGCCAGCCCCAACACCGCATAGCGGCGCCCAGCAAAGACGCGCGACCGGATCACCGCAGCTTCAACGTCGCAAGACCGCTGAGCGCGAGGACGATGGAAATGATCCAGAAACGAACCACTACGGTGGATTCCGCCCAGCCAATCTGCTCAAAATGATGATGGATCGGGGCCATGCGAAACACGCGCCTTCCCGTTCGCTTATACCAGAAAACCTGAATGATAACGGACAAAGCCTCTACCACGAAAAGCCCGCCAACCAACACCAGCACCAGCTCATGCTGCGCGGTCACCGCCATCGTCGCCAGTGCGCCGCCCAGTGCGAGACTTCCGGTATCACCCATAAAAACCGCCGCTGGCGGTGCGTTAAACCATAAAAAGGCCAGGCATGATCCGATGATTGCCGCCGCAAACACCGCCAGTTCACCCGCACCGGGAACATGAGGAATGCCCAGATATTCGGCAAATTTCGCGTTTCCGGAAAGATAGACGATCACCAAAAAGGTCAGGCTGGCAATCATCACCGGAAAAGTAGCAAGCCCATCCAGCCCATCTGTTAAATTCACGGCATTGCCAAAGCCGACAATCAACACCATCGCAAACACATAATAGAGCGGCCCTAAGGGGATCACCACATCGTTGAAAAAGGGCAGATAAAGATCGGTGCCCGTGCGCGAAACGATCAGCAGCACCGCCGCGCCCGCTATGGCAAATTCGATCAACAGACGCACCCGGCCCGGAATGCCCCTATGGCTGGCCTTAGTGACCTTATCCAGATCATCAACAAAGCCCACAATGGCGAAACCCGCCGTAACAAACAGGCAAGCCCAGACAAATTGATTGGAAAGATCCATCCACAGCAGCGCCGATACCATCAACGAAATCAGGATCATCAGCCCGCCCATAGTCGGCGTGCCACGTTTGGCCAAATGACTTTGCGGGCCATCCTCCCGGATCGGCTGCCCCTTGCCCTGACGCAGACGCAGCATGGCGATGAAACGCGGGCCAATCCACAGCCCCAAAATCAACGCCGTCGCCACCGCCGCCCCCGAACGGAAGCTCAGATAACGAATCAGGTTCAGCGCGCCCGGAAAATCAAGCCATTCCGCCAGCCAATATAGCATTAAAAATCCCCATCGGTCAGCGCGGTTACCAAATGCGATAGGCCCACGCCATTCGAGCCTTTGATCAGCACAATATCATTAGGCTGAATCAAGTGTCTCAAAAGCGCTTTCGCCTCTGAGTGATCGGCCACATGCGCCGATTCCACCCGGCCCTCAAGCGCTTTGGCAAGCGGAGTCATTTCTTCGCCCACTAGCAGGGCAAATTGCACCCCTGCCGCGACGAGTGGAGCCGCAAGCTCGGCATGATAGCGCTCACTATCCGCCCCCAATTCCCGCATCGCTCCCAGAATCGCCACGCGCCTGCCGCCCAATTCTTGGCCCAATTGATGAATCGTCGCCTGCATGGATGCCGGATTGGCATTATAGCTTTCATCGATGATGCGTGCGCTGCCTTGTTCCAGCGCAATGCGGTGCCGCGCGCCGCGCCCAGCCAGCCCGCCCATCTCGGCAAAAGCCACGCCCGCCGCGGGCAAATCGCCGCCGACCGCTTTCACCGCCGCCAACACGGCCAGCGAGTTCACCACCCAATGGGCACCTGCTTGCGCCAGCGTATAGCAAAGCAGACTGCCCTGCACATCGGCCGTCACGATCGATCCGCCCTGCCCATCCGGCAACCAATCCACGGCGCGCACATCGGCGCCTTCACCAAGGCCAAAGCTGATCAGATGATCAGCATGAGCGCTGGCTTTCTTATGCAGCCGTGCATGATGGGGGCTGTCAAAAGGCAAAATGGCCGTTCCGCCCGGCTCCAACCCCTCAAAAATTTCGCCCTTGGCGTCGGCAATCGCTGCTTCACTGCCGAAAAATTCCATATGAGCGGGCGCAATCGTCGTCACCAACGCAACATGGGGCCGCACCAAACGGGTTAAGTCAGCCAATTCGCCCGCATGATTCATGCCCATTTCAAAAATGCCATAATCCATGGTCGAGCCCATCCGTGCGAGGCTCAGCGGCACCCCGACATGATTGTTATAGCTTTTCAAGGATCGGTGCGCGCGGCCCGGGCGATAACGGTCCAGCGCCGCAAACAGCGCCTCTTTGGTGCCGGTTTTCCCGGCAGAGCCAGTCACGCCGATGATATGCCCATGGCTGCGTTCGCGTGACGCCACCGCCAAAGCCCGCAGCGCAGCGCTGCTATCGGCCACTTGCACATGGGGATGATCTATCGCGGTTTCGCATAAAATACCCGCTGCGCCAGCGGCTATGGCACGGTCGATGAAATGATGGCCATCGGTCGCCTCGCCTTTCATCGCCACAAATAAATCACCGGCGCTTACTTCACGGGAATCAAAAGCCACGCCTTTCACCGTAAAATCGGCGTTGGCCGTGCCGCCCGTGGCGGCTGCAATCGCTTTCGCTGTCCATAAAGGCGTCATATCGCACAGTCCCGGGCCACAGCCACATCATCAAAAGGAATGACCCGCATTTGGGTTCCAGATCCGATAATCTGGCCCTGCTCATGGCCCTTGCCCGCAATACAGATCAGATCATCGCCGCCAGCCTGCGCCACAGCGGCGGCAATGGCGGCGCGGCGGTCGCCAATGATTTGCGCATCGGGCGCCCCCACCGCTATGGCCGCCCGGATCAAAGCAGGATCTTCGCCGCGTGGATTGTCATCGGTGATAATCTGCACATCGGCCTTGGCCGCTGCCACTCGGCCCATCTCCGCCCGCTTGGCCTGATCCCGATCCCCGCCCGCACCAAAGACGACCAGCAATCGTCCCTTTGCATGTGGTCTCAGCGCATCCAGCGCCGCTTCTAACCCATCGGGTGTATGGGCATAATCCACATAGATGGGCGTGCCTTCACGGCTGATCGCGGCCCGTTCCAATCGCCCGCGAACCGGCTGCAGCCGTGCCAAATCAGCAATGGTGCCCGCAACCGAGCCACCGCTGGCGATCACAATCCCCGCCGCCAGCAACGCATTGGCGACCTGATAAGCGCCAATCAGCGGCAAGGTGACGCGAAACTCCTCACCTTGCGCCACCAGCGTCAATATCTGGCCCAGCGCGGTGACATCCGCGCTACGCAATCGCAAATCCGCGCCTTTGCTGCCAACCGTCCAAAGACGCAGCCCCCGCGTGCGCGCAATAGCCATGACCTCATCAGATCGTGGATCATCGGCCCAGATCACAGCGGCACCATCCTGATCCACCACTTCGGTAAACAGGCGCATCTTGGCCATGAAATAAGCCTGCATCGTGCCATGATAATCCAGATGATCATGGCTTAAATTGGTGAAAGCCGCCACTTTCACTGGCAAGGCTTCGATCCGATATTGATCCAGCCCATGGCTTGACGCTTCAAACGCCGCATGGGTCACGCCTTCCGCCGCCAAACCGGCCATATTGGCAAGGAAGGTCACCACATCGGGCGTCGTCAGCCCGGTCGCCACACGATCATCGCCGCTGGTGATGCCCAATGTGCCAATTGACGCGGCATGATGGCCCGCCATCCGCCAAAGCTGCCGCGTCATTTCCACAGTGGACGTCTTGCCGTTGGTTCCCGTCACACCAACGCAAATATCAGGAAAATGCCGAAAATATGCGCCCGCCAAATGCGCAAATTCGCGGCGCGGATGGTCTGAGGAAATATGCAGCGCGCCTTCCACCTTGGCTTCGGGCCGTGCCACCACCGCAATGGCTCCGGCCGCCACAGCCGCCGCTATAAAATCTTCCCCATTGACGCGCTCACCCTGAAAGGCGCCGAAAATCGTGCCTGCGGCCACTTTGCGATGGTCGATCGCAAGGCCGGTCACGACCGGATCATGCCCGCCCAGAGGGTGATCTCGAAGCAGATCGGAAAGCCGCATCAGTCACCCGATCCTTTTTTGGCCAGCAAGGGGGTGAGTTCCGAAACGTCCACATCCCGGCTTTCATCCGGGAACACACCCAGCATGGGCCCAGCCCGCGTCACCACTTTTTGCACCACAGGCGCCGCTGTCCAGCCCGCCGTGCGCTGACCACTGCTATAGGCATTGCCCTTGGGCTCATCGATCATGATCAACAACACATAGCGCGGATTATCCATCGGAAATGCCGATGCAAATGTCGCCACAATGGAGCTTCGACGATAGCCGCCAACGCCCGGCTTTTCCGCGCTTCCCGTTTTTCCACCAATGCGAAAACCCGGCGCTTCAGCCTTGCGGCCCGTGCCATCGGAAACGATCATCCGCAGCAATTGGCGCATCCGTGCGCTGGTCGCTTCCTTAAACACACGCTCGCCCTGGGGGGGCGGCTGATCGCCCAATTTGCGCAGCGTTGCTGGCCGATAAATGCCACCATTGACCATCGCGGCATAAGCATTGGCCAGATGCAACGGCGTCACCGCAATGCCATGGCCGAAGCTGGTCGTCAGCGTCGTCAAGCGCCCCCAATGGCGCGGCCAAAGCGGGAAAGCCCGCTCCTTAATATCAATATCGGGCCGCGCATTGAAACGCATCTTGCGAAACATATCCTCCATCGCCTCTCGGCCCAGTTCATCCGCAATCCGGGCGGTGGTGATGTTGGAACTGTGCATCAAGGTTTCCGGCACATTCAGCCAACGCCCCATGCTATGGCTATCGCGGATGCGAAAGCCCGCAATGGCCAGCGGCTGGGTCGCATCATAGCGGCGCGCCATGCTGGTGATCGTTCCCGCATCAATGGCTGCCGCGATCGTCAGCGGCTTGAAGGTGGACCCCAATTCATAAAGATTATGCGTCACCACATTGCGGCGCGCCTCCATGGATGCCCGCGCAAATTTATTGGGATTATAGGTAGGCAGAGAGGTCATCGCCAGCAACTCGCCGCTATGCACATCCAATATAATGCCCGCACCGCCCAGCGCTTCCAAATTGGTCACCGCCGCGCTTAATTCACTTTCCAACACGCCCTGCACCCGCGCATCAATCGACAGCGCAAAAGCCTGGCCGCGAGTCGCATCATCCATCAATTCATCGTTGAACGCGCCCTCAATTCCGCCCACGCCCTGCCCATCGGCGTCGGTATAGCCCAGCACATGGGCGGCCAACGAAGCCTGTGGATAAAGCCGCTCCAATTCCCGTGGAAAATCAAAGCCAATTTCCCCGATAGCATTCACCTTGGCCACTTCATCGGGAACGGCGCGGCGGCGCAAATAGGTAGGCCGCGATCCCGTCAGCTTGGCGTAAAATTCCGAACGCGGCACGTCAGGGAAAATCTTCACCAGTTCATCGGCGAGATAATCTGGCTTATTAATCAATTTTTCCGGCACCACGCGAATGGAATAACCATTGATCGTTCGCGCCAGCGGCACACCATTGCGATCCACAATATCGGCGCGCGCAGGCACCGATGCGCCAGAATAGCTGCGGCGCGTTTCTGCGGTATCAAAAATGCCAAAATAAAGCAGCCGCCCGCCAATCAGTGCAAAAGCGGCCAAAAACAACAGCATCAGGATCATCAGTCGCTGTTGCGCAGTCAGCAGAATTTGCTGGCGTAATCCAGCAGTGCGTATCCGCGCCGGACGGACGACCAGCGTGCTCATTGGGCGGACGCACCCTCCTCGGCCTCTCGCACGGCCGCAGCTTTCAATTCAGCCAAGGTCGATTTCGCCAGCAATTGATCTTCGATCATCCGCAATTGTTCGCGGCGGCGCGTTTGCACCATTTGCGGGCTGGCATCACTTTGCACATCAAAAGACGCCAGCGTCATGCCGATCGGATTGGCCCGGCCCGGCCCTTCCAATTGCGGCAATTTCTTATGATCAGTAAGGTCCACCGGGCTGACCATCGCCATCAGCACGGGTTCCACATCATTGGCGCCGATGGCATGGGGCAGCCGATCCAACGACGCCAATTGCCGTTCATTGGTCAGATATTGATCCGCTGTCGGCGCCGCATAGCCAAAGCTATCGGCATTCCACTTTTCCAGCTGAGCCAAGGATGCCCGCACCGCAAGCTCTGCTTCCAAATAGCGGATATTCTCGCGCGCGCGGTTGATCTGATTTTCGATGCGCGCCAGTTCGCTACGCTCGGCAGCGACCTTCAACGACACGGGATAAAGGATCATCGCGAAGATCAGCACCAGCAAGACCAGACCGATATTTTGAAGTTTACGGGCTGCCATCAGCATGAACGTTCCTCCTTCGTCGATAGATCATCCGCCCATGCGGGCGCTTCCGTGCGAATGGCGCTGCGCAGCGTGGCAGAGCGCGCGCGCGGATTGCGGGCTTCTTCTTCCTTGCTCGGCCGCACTTTGCGGGCCGGGGTTTGAAATGTTGGCGGTTTGGCGGTTGCTTTGGCGGCAGGCAAATGGCGCGATCCCGCAGCATTGCCGCCGCTGCGCTCTTTCAAAAAGCGCTTCACGATGCGGTCTTCCAAGCTGTGGAAACTCACCACAGCCAGTCGTCCGCCCGGCTTCAGCATCCGCTCCGCTGCACGAAGGCCCGCCATCAATTCATCCAATTCGCCATTGATATGCACGCGAATGGCTTGAAAGCTGCGCGTCGCAGGGTCTTTCGGCGCGCCCGGTGGATGGCGCAGTGCCTTGCGGATCACGCTCGCCAATTCCGCCGTGCGACTGAGCGGACGCGCCGCAACAATCGCCCGCGCAACGCGGCGCGACTGGCGCTCATCGCCATAATGATACAGCACATCGGCAATATCCGCTTCGTCAGCGCGGTTCAGCCATTCGGCGGCTGTCTCGCCTTCCCGCGCCATACGCATGTCCAGCGGGCCATCCGTTTGAAAAGAAAAGCCGCGCTCGCCGCGATCCAGCTGCATAGACGACACGCCAATATCGAAAACGACACCATCCAGCTGGCAGACGCCAGTCTGCCGCAACACATGATCCATCTCGCCAAAGCGGCTGTGGATCAGGCGCAAGCGGCCTGCGGCTTCCTTCACAAGCGCCTGCCCTTCGGCGATGGCATCGGGATCCCGGTCCAGCGCAATCACATTTGCGCCCGCCGCCAATAAGGCGCGCGTATAGCCGCCAGCACCAAAAGTGGCGTCGACATGCAATTCGCCGGGAGCAATGGCCAGCGCAGCGACAATTTCATCCCGCAACACCGGATCATGGCGTGGATCTCTTGGTAGTTCGGGATCTCTGGGCAGTTCGGCATCTCTGGGAAGTTCGGTCATTTCCGCCCCTTCCCCTTGGTCGCATCCCATGCTGCGGCGAGCCGCTTCAACACAGGGTCTGCCTCGACACAGTCGGCCAGCGTCGGCAGCCACCAGATTTCAAAGCGGCGGCCAGTGCCAACAAAGGCCGTGGCACCTGCATCGCCAATCCGGTCGCGGTGAATAAAGCTGGGCAGAAAACGGCCGCTATCATCCAGCGCATAAGGCTCGGTATAGCTAAAGCGCTTTTTATATTCGGCGTCTTCGTCGAAATCCTTATCGCGCATACGGGCCGTTTCCCGGTCACGCTCAATCTCGCTGTTCAGCCGATCATATTGATCCTGACCATAGCCGATCAGGCAGGGCAGCTTTTCATGGAAACCAACCCATAGCACGCGCTGACCATCCGCATTCAGGGGCACATTGTTGCGGAATTGAGAGGGCACAGCGATGCGCCCCTTGCTGTCAATCGCTGCGAAGTTGGTTCCTGCATATTGACCGGGCGTCACAATCGCCATCGATATGCCCCCCTGCCTAATATGCACCAGGCAATAGTTTCCCGACCCGTAAAACAGGTTTTCCGGCAACGACGAGTCAGATGGAGATTGCCCCTCTCCAAAGCCTGAGTATCAACAGTCGGATGGGGTGGAAAGGGGAAATTTAGGGAAAATAGGGGTAAATGCTCCATTTTCTTTCAAAAACAGCATTTATTTGTGATTTCTGCGCCAAAAAAGAGACAGGCATCACTCGCCAAGCAGATTTCAAGACAAGGAAAGTAAGGAAAAAGAATAGAGTTTCGGTTGTCGCAACCGCGCCAAGAATCAGCACAGAAGCGGAAATCATCGAAAAACGGTCAGCAGCCCCATCCGCTTCATGCCGATCAAGCGGGATATGGCCCCATCTTTTGGCCCGTCTTGCGGGTTATTTTTCCGCGGTTTAGCGGATCCAAAGCGGCTGCAATATCGCCCGCCCTGCTCCATGGCCCCAAATTTTATCGCCCAGCCATGGCCATATTTCAGATCGCGTCAAATAAGGCGCGCTCATCGCATCCCCCTGCCACATCGCCGCCTGCAACAGATCCGCATCGCCAACCAGCCATATCTCGCCGCGCCCCATCGTGCAGTTCAGCACAAAACCGCCCCCCATCGCTTGGCAAGAATCCGGCATGGCAGAAAAGCGCCCGGCACTCATCAGACGCAATTGTTTTCCAGACAGAAATAGACGCACTTCGTCTGCTTCCTTGCCGTGCGACACCGCATCCAAGCTGATGCCCCAATGATCCAACAAGGGCGTCAACAAGCTGGTGATCGGTGGATTGCGCCCATCGCCCAGCGCATGGGGCAAGGGCCATGACGATAAAGCATCCGCCAAAATCACCGCTCGTCCGCCCGAGCCTATATGCGCATCTACCGCTACCAAATCCTGTGGCGCCATCGCGCGGGGATGCAGCAGCAACAGGCTGGCCTTCGGGTTCAGCGACAGTCCATCCAGCCGATCCACCACCATCAGCGGTCCCAGCGCTTCCAATTGCCGAAGCGCCGGATCATCTGCCGAAGCACCGGCCAATATTGCCGTAAAATCATCGCTGCCAGACCAGCGCAGCGGCAGGCTGGTCATCATTATGGCTGGCTGCGCGCTGCTGTCCGCCGGAGCCAACCGATAAAAATGCGAAAGGGCCGCATGGCTCGATACAAACCACAAAGGCAATAGCAAGACCGCCATCATCGCCCCCCAGGCTGGTCTGCGCCGCATCCCGACAATCAGCATCCGCGCTATGATCGCCGCTAGGAATAGGCCGCCCGCCACCACCGCCAATTGCGCGGGAACCGCATCCCAGCGCGGCGCGGCCCAGAAAAACAGCATGGCTATTTGCATCACCAGCAACAGAATCAGAAAAATGATCAGGCCGCGCCCATAGGCGGCCCATCCTACCCCACGCCAATGATAGGATAATAAAAGAAGAATGGGCATCATCCACGGCAAGGTCAGTGCCGGATCCAGCCGCCCGGCTAGGCTTTGCCCTCCTGCGAACCAAGTGCTGGCCAACAACAGCGCGGCCAAGCCAGCGCAAAACGCCCATGGCTTCACCGTGCGGAAAGGCCTTCGCTTATGCGCTATCGGCCCTATGGCCATTATTTTTTATTGTTGCGGGCGCGATCCAATTCCGGATCGGGCTCCAGATCGGGCACGGCGGATCGCGGCGCCGTATTCCCCATATCAACCGACAAGGGCGCATCGACCTTCGCGCCGCCACCATTTATTCCATGCGCAGCGCCATCTTTGACCACCGCCTGCACGCCCAATTCTTCCAGCGGTGTATTGTTATTGCCGGCAACAGATGGCACTTCCGGCGCCGCCTCCGATACAATGCCCGCGCTTTCGCGAACCCGTTCGCTCACCAATCCGGCCATGCCGACCAGCAACAACACTATGGCTACCCCGCCTGCGCCAATCTGCAAACGTCGCATACTGTCATAAGGCGGGGCCTGAACCATGGGGTTTGCCCCTCGCGTATCGCCCGGAACAGCAGGTTTTTCGGGCTCGGCCATCACGCAGCCTCGTCCCCCAAACCCTTGCTGGCTAGCCATTCAGGATTGTAAAGCGTTGAAAGATAACGAAATCCACTGTCACACAAGATTGTCGCGATACGCTTCCCAGGGCCCAGTTCGCGGGCCAGTGCCATCGCGCCCGCAACATTGATGCCCGAAGAAAGCCCCAAACACAGCCCCTCTTCATCCAGCAGCTTGCGGGCCACCGCCAGTCCTTCCGCGTCAGAAATACGAAATTGGGTATCAATCGGCGCGCCTTCCAAATTGGCGGTGATCCGATTTTGGCCAATGCCCTCGGCAACGCTGGAACCCTCAGGCTTTAATTCTCCATTTTTATAATAATTATACAGCCCCGCCCCATGCGGATCGGTTAACGCGATCACGATATTGGCGTCATGCGCCTTCAGGCCAAGGCCCGTTCCAGCAATGGTTCCGCCCGTTCCTGCTGCACAGGTGAAGCCATCGATTCGCCCTTCCATCTGTGTCCAGATTTCTTCGGCCGTGCCCATCACATGGGATTTGCGGTTAGCGATATTATCAAATTGATTGGCCCAAATCGCATTATCGGTTTCTTCTGCAATGCGGCGCGACGTGTGCACAAAATGGCCGGGGTTGGCAAAAGGCGCTGGCGGCACCAGCACCAATTCGGCGCCCAAAGCCCGCAGCGTCGCCATTTTTTCTGCGCTCTGATTATCCGGCATCACGATAATCACTTTATAGCCCAGCGCATTGGCCACCAAGGCGAGGCCGATACCCGTGTTGCCTGCTGTGCCTTCCACAATGGTGCCGCCGGGTCGCAAACTGCCATTTTCTTCGGCATCACGCACAATATATAAGGCGGCGCGATCCTTCACGGACCCGCCGGGATTGGCATATTCGCATTTGGCCCAGATTTCACATCCGGTCGCCTCGCTCGGCCCTTTCAACAGGACAAGCGGCGTGTTTCCAATCAGGTCTAGGCTGGTAGCGGCAATGGTCATGCTCTTGATCTAAGACGCCATCGCAGACGCCGCAAGATAGGTTTATCGCTTCGGGGCCTTCAAAAACTTTTCTGACGCTTTTTTTCTGCCCATGGTGCGAAGAGGCTTGCCCTTGTGATATTATATCATTACACAATCATTCATTCTATTTTGATCTCAGGATTGTCTGTATGATTACGCCCGTTACCACCACCTCATCTGTCCGTTTCCTATCCTGTGCCACCACTTCGCTTTTCGCGCTGCTGGCAACGCCCGCTGCGGCACAGACCGATAATCATAGCATCACAGACGATCTTCATGGCGGCGAAATCATCATTACCGCGCCCTATGTTCAAAGCCTGGATATATTGGGTAATATCTCCGTGGTTGAGGGAGACATATTGGCACGCGACCTGCGCGGCCAGATCGGCGACAGCCTCACCCGCCAGCCGGGCGTTTCCGCCACCAGCTTTTCGCCGGGGGCATCCCGGCCCGTTCTGCGCGGTTTTTCTGGTGATCGGGTGCAGGTGTTAACCGATGGCATCGGCTCGATTGATGCATCCAACAGCAGCGCCGATCATGCCGTGACGATCGATCCGCTCACGATCGAGCGGGTCGAGATATTGCGCGGCCCTGCCGTCTTGCTGTTTGGCAGCCAAGCCATTGGCGGCGCCGTCAATATGATTGATCGTCGCATCCCCCGCAGCGTCCCCACCGATCACGCCCATATCGATGCCATCGCAGGCTATGGCACGGCGGCGAAAGATCGCAGCGCTGGCGCATCCCTTGATATCGCACTCTCTCCCCATATCGTCGCCCATATCGACGGCAGCTGGCGCAAAAGCGCCGATGTCCGCACAGGCGGCGCGGTGATAGCCAGCGGCTTGCGTGCCGATATGCTCCATTCCGCAGAGCATGAACGGGCCGATGGCCATGATGAGGATGCCGACGCGCTGACCGCAGCCGCCAATGCGCGCGGCCGCATCGAGGATACGGCAAGCCGCACCTGGACTTTGGCTGGGGGGCTGGCGCTGATCAATGATGGCGGGCAGCTGGGTCTGTCTATCTCTCATTATGACAGCCGCTATGGCGTGCCCTCCCGGCCGGTTTTCACCGACTTTCATGCCGAAGATCATGATGACGACAGCCATCACCATGATGATCATGCGGGCCATGATCATGCCGATGTGCCCGTCAGCATCGGGCTGAAACAATGGCGCGCCGATCTGCGCGGCGAAGTGGAATTGGGCGATGGCTTTTTCCAGCAGCTTCGCCTGCGCGGCGGCTATGCCGATTATCGCCATACAGAATATGAAGGTGATGAAATTGGCACCATCTTCACCAATCGGGGTGTCGAAGCGCGTATGGAATTAACCCAGAATAATCGCGGCGGCTGGCGCGGTGCCAGCGGCGTGCAATATAGCCACCGCGATTTCAACGCCGTTGGTGCCGAAGCTTTTGTTCCCCGCAATCTCACAGAAAAACTGGCCGCCTTCACCCTGCAAGAATGGCATAGTGGCCGCTTGGGGCTAGAGGCTGCGGCCCGCTATGAACATGTCCGTGTGTCGGCTCCGGCGCTGAGGCTGGATCAGAGCATCGGTGCGCAGCGAAATATGGACGCCTTTTCCGGCGCACTCGGTGTCAATTATGCAATGACCGATCAGCTGCGCATCGGCCTTTCGCTATCGCGCGCCGTTCGCGCCCCATCTGCCGAAGAATTATATTCCAACGGTGCCCATATCGCCACGCAAGCCTATGAAATGGGCAATCCCCATCTGAAACAGGAAAAAAGCTGGGGTGCCGAAGCCAATTTGCGTTTTCGCAGCCCCACGTTCAACCTGTCGCTCACCGGCTATTCCAACTGGTTCGATCAATTCATCTATTCCGATGCCATCGGCGAAACTGAGCATGGCCTGCCCGTCTTCCAATATTTTCAGCATGATGCCCATGTCTGGGGTTTTGAAGCCGAAAGCCGCGCCACATTGGCCAAGCGCGGCGGATGGACCTTCGCCGTGGACGGCGTGGCCGATATGACCCGCGCTCAGATTAAAGGCGGGCTGGATCAACATATTCCGCGCATTCCGCCGCTTCGCCTGCTTGCCGGGCTGGAAGCGACGAGCAGCAAGCTGACCCTGCGCGGCGAAGTAGAATGGACAGATCAGCAGCGACGCGTCAGCGATTATGAAAGCCCAACCAAAGGCTTCACCCTTGTCAACGCCTCCATCGATTTTCGTCCGCTGCCGGATCAGAAAAACCTGACCCTCAGCCTGCAAGCCAATAATATCTTCGATGTCGAAGCCCGCCGCCACGCCAGCTTCACCAAAGATTATGTGCCATTGGCGGGGCGTGATGTGCGGATCTCCTTGCGCTCAACCTATTAGAGCATCGCGCCAAAAAGTGGGATCCGGTTTTTTGGCAAAGCGATGTGACAACAAAACGATAGAGCGGGCATCGTGATTCAGATTTCACGCTGCCCGCTCTAAGCCGCCTCGATCCGCAACCCTCGACATAAAACACCGCCGCCCTTCCTTTTGAAGAGCGGCGGTGTTTGTCCATGGCTATGTCGATATTGTCAGCCGGAATGGCCCCTATCATAGACCCTAAGATCAGCTCAGCATCGCCATGCCGCCATTCACATGAATGGTCTGGCCGGTCACATAGCCCGCCTCGCGCGAGGCCAGATAGACGATCGCGGCGGCAATATCACTGCCTTCGCCCATGCGCCCGGCCGGAATCCGCTGATTCAGCGCCTCTTTCTGCGCCTCTGGCAACACATCGGTCATGGGCGTGGCGATAAAACCGGGGGCAACGCAATTGACCGTCACATTGCGGCTGGCCAATTCCTGCGCCAAAGCCTTGGTCATGCCGGTCACGCCAGCCTTGGAGGCCGCATAATTGGCTTGGCCCGGATTACCGGTCGCGCCGACAACGCTGGTCACCGAGATGATGCGACCAAAGCGTGCTTTCATCATCGGCTTTGCCGCTGCGCGGGCCAAACGGAAGCTTGCCTCCAGATTGATGCGGATCACATCCATCCACTCATCATCCTTCATCCGCAGGATCAGATTGTCCCGCGTCACCCCGGCATTGTTGACCAAGATATCAATCTTGCCCAGCGCCTCGACCGCCGATGGCACCAGCGCATCCACCGCCGCCGCATCGCCCAAATTGCATGGCAGGGCGATATGATCGCCGCCCAAGCTATCGCGAAAGGCGTTCAATTTTTCCGCATTGCTGCCGGAAACGGCAAGCCGGGCACCCTGCGCAGCCAAAGCCTGCGCCACGGCCGATCCTATGCCACCCGAAGCCCCGGTCACCAGCGCCGTCATACCTGTGAGGTCGAACATGAATATTCTCCTGAAATCTTGGGACTTAAAGCGTTTTCAACAGCGCTTCGATATCATCCATGGAAAGGATGCTGCTGGTTTCCACCGCGCCGGTCGCGCTGCGCTTCACCATCGGTGACAAAACTTTGCCGCCAAATTCAACGAAATGCTGCACGCCAATTTCCTCCATGGCGGCCACGCTTTCCCGCCAACGGACACGGCCCGTCACCTGCTCGACCAACAGAGTCTGGATCGTCGCCGCATCGCTGACTGGCGCCGCCGTCACATTGGCAACCACGGGCACGAAGGGCGCCGCAGGGCCATGCTTGCCCAAAGCCTCCGCCATCGCATCCGCCGCCGCCTGCATCAGCGGGCAATGAAAGGGCGCCGACACGGGCAGCAACACACCGCGCTTAATCCCGAAATCCTTAACCAACGCCACCGCACGCTCGACCGCGCCGCGATGGCCCGAAATCACCACTTGGCTGGGGTCATTATCATTGGCCACGGTGCAAGTCTCACCCTCAGCGGCGGCATCGGCCAGCTGCTGCGCGCGCTCGACATCCGCACCAAGCAAAGCCGCCATGGCGCCAACGCCCACCGGCACGGCGGCCTGCATCGCCTGCCCGCGAATTTTCAGCAAACGGGCGGTGGTGGCCAGATCGAAAGACCCGGCGGCGCAAAGGGCGCTATATTCGCCAAGGCTATGCCCGGCGACATATTGCGCCTTATCCGCCAGCGCTATGCCGCCTTCCTTTTCCAAAACCCGCAAAGTGGCAATGGCATTGGCCATAATGGCTGGCTGGGCATTTTCCGTCAGCGTCAAATCGCTTTCCGGCCCTTCGCTCATCAGCTTGAACAGATGCTGGCCCAGCGCATCATCCACTTCCTGAAACACCGCACGGGCATGAGGCGAAGCTTCGGCCAAAGCCTTGCCCATGCCGACTGACTGACTGCCCTGACCCGGAAAGATAAATGCGCGCATATTCGCGTCCCCTGCGAAATCGTGAAAAGATGGTTTGCGCCAGCGCCTATTCGCTCACCCGGCGCGATGCAAGCCGAAGGCGATGATGCGATTATCGGCATCATGGCCAATATCGGCCCGCCCCAGATAGGCAATGCCGCTGCGTTCACACCAATATCGAGCAATATCCTCTGGCTCTGCGCCGAAGGGCCGATCATTCTCCGGCACCGCGCTCACCCGTCCCAAGCGGATGCCCGCCAGTCCGCGCTGCGCCAAATGGCTGGTGACATGAAAGAAAGCGCGGTCGAAGGCATAAAGATATTCGCTCACCTCTTCTAACACCAGCACATGGCCCGCTAGATCCGGTTCCAAATCCGTGCCCAACAACATCGATAAGGTCATCAGATTAAAGGCCGCATAGCGCGCGCCATGCTGAAGCGATGGCTCACAGGCCGATGGATCACGGGAAACGAGCCAATCGAGCGCCCGCAATATCGCTTCATCCCCGCGATCCCGGCCAATATCGGATATCATCGGGCCATGGGCCACATGATCAAAGCCATCGCGATAGAGCGCGGCCAATATATTGCCCTGATCGCTATAGCCCAAAAATGCCTTATTCCGCGCCGCCTGCGTCATCTGCGCCACCGCTGGCGCAGCAATGCGGCAAGCACCATAGCCGCCCTTCGCAAACCAGATCGCCTCCACATCGGGCCGATTGGCCATATCCACCAAGGCCCGCAGGCGCTGCGCATCATCACCGGCAAAATGGCCGTGGGCCGCAAAACATTGCGGATCAAAAATCAACTCAACCTGTGGATAACCCATGGCCGCCAGTGCCTGAACAGCCTCCGCATCATCCTGCGTGATCGCCGTAGACGGTGCGACTATTCCAATCCGCATCAAGCAAATCCTTCGCTTCACCCCGCGATGCCCGCCTGCCTCACCCAATCAGGCGGGTGCGCGGTTGCATTGCTTCGCTCAAGGCCATAACGCCGCATCATGGCGGAAAACAAATCCTATTTCTTTTGTGGCATCGGCGGCTCAGGCATGTTCCCCTTGGCCACCATCATCGCGGCCCGCAATCATGGCGTGTCCGGTTCTGATCGCAGCCATGATCAAGGCCGATCTGCGGACAAGTTTCGCTGGATCCAAGATCGCGGTATCGCGCTATTTCCACAGGATGGCAGCGGTGTTCAGCCCGGGCAGACGCTGGTCGCCTCCGCCGCGGTGGAAGATCATGTGCCCGATATCGCCGCCGCCATCAAATTCGGCTTGCCGCGGCTGACCCGCGCCGAACTCAACGCCCAGCTTTTCAACGCCGCCGCCCAATCCATCGGCATTGGCGGCACCAGCGGCAAATCCACCGTCACCGGCATGATCGCATGGATTATGGAATGCGAAGGCCTGCACCCCACGGTGATGAACGGCGCCGTGATGCGCAATTTCTCCAGCCCGGAAAATCCTTTTGCCAGCGCGTTGGCTGGCGATCCGGCCCGCTATGTCAGCGAGGTGGATGAAAGCGATGGCTCCATCGCCCTCTATCAACCCGATGTCGCCATCATCACCAATATCAGCCTCGATCATAAAAGCCTTGAAGAATTGCAGCAATTTTTCGGCGATTTCGCCGCGAAAGCGCGCGTCGCGGTGGTCAATGCGGATGATCCAGAATCAGCCCCCCTGCTACGCTTGGGCCAGATCGGCCGCGTCGGCGTCAGCAGCTTTGGCTTCAGCGAAGAGGCGGTGATGCGGGGCACAGATTTCACCCCACTGCCCCATGGGTGCCGCTTCATGGCCCATTTTGCGGGCGAGGCTGTTGACGTGTGCCTTGCCATGCCGGGCCGCCACAATGCCGCCAATGCGCTCGCCGCCATGGCCGCGACGGCGGCGCTGAATATTCCGGTTCAACGGGCCGCCGCCACCCTCGCCAGCTTTAAAGGCCTGGCCCGCCGTTATGAGGTTTTGGGCCAGCAAAGCGGCGTCACCCTGATCGATGATTTCGGCCACAATCCCGATAAGGTCGCCGCGACCCTCGCTGCAGCGGCAGAGCTTCCGGGCCGCCTTCTGCTCTTCTTCCAGCCCCATGGTTATGGCCCCTTGCGCCAGATGGGCCGCGAACTGGCCGCCAGTTTCGCCAACGGCATGCGCGCAGGCGACCAGCTTTATATCTGCGATCCCGTTTATTTCGGCGGCACCGTGGATCGCAGCATTGGCAGCGCGCAATTGGCGGCAGATGTTCGCGCCCAAGGCCAGCAAGCGCATTATTTGGCCACACGCGCAGAATGCGCCGCCGCCCTGCTCTCCGAAGCAAAAGCGGGGGATCGGATCATCATCTTGGGCGCGCGGGACGACAGCCTGACCGATTTCGGCCAGCAACTGTTAGCAAAGCTTGCCGCGCGCGCTTGATTAATTGCTCCGACTCTGTATAGGCCGCTTCACTCGGAGTGAGGCCCTGCGCCATCGCTCCGTCATTGCTATGCCTTAACACCGCAAAGTGAGACGACAGCCGGAGGGGCCTGTGATTGGCACAGGTCAACGATCGGCCAATGGAAGGAAGCGCATCATGCCGTTCTACGAGCATGTATTTATCGCGCGTCAGGATCTGAGCCAAGCTCAGGTTGACGCGCTGGCGGAAAGCGTCGCCAATATCGTTACGGAATTCAAGGGCACAGTTCACAAGACTGAAACTTGGGGCCTGAAACAGCTGGCTTATAAAATCGCAAAGAACCGCAAGGGTCATTATGCGATGGTATCGATCGAAGCACCGGGCGAAGCCGTTGCAGAAATCGAGCGTCAGGCTGCCATCAGCGAAGACATCATCCGTTGGCTGACCATCCGCACTGATGATCTTGAAAAAGGTCCATCGGTGATGATGCGCAAGCAGGAACGTCGTGGCGGCCGTGGCCGTGACCGCGACGGCGAAGAATAAGGAGCGATTAACATGGCACGACCCTTTTTCCGTCGCCGCAAGACCTGCCCCTTCAGCCAGAAGGATGCACCGGTCATTGATTTCAAGGATGTTCGTTTGCTGCAGGGCTATTTGTCCGAGCGCGGCAAGATCGTCCCATCGCGCATCACCGCGGTGTCCACCAAAAAGCAGCGTGAGCTGGCCCGTGCGATCAAGCGCGCTCGCCACATCGGCCTGCTTCCCTATATTGTGAAGTAAGGAGCGTCTGAACATGGAAATCATCCTGCTCGAACGCGTCGAAAAGCTGGGCGGCATCGGCGATGTTGTTACCGTCAAGACCGGCTTTGCACGCAACTTCCTGCTTCCCAATGGCAAGGCGCTGCGCGCCAACGAAGCCAATCGCAAGCTGTTCGAAGCCAATCGCGCGAAGATTGAAGCGGATAACGCCGAACGTCGTTCGGAAGCCGAAGTCCGCTCCAAGGATATCGACGGCACACAGATCGTCCTGATCCGTCAGGCATCCAACACCGGCCAGCTTTATGGCTCGGTTGCTGTGCGCGATATCGTTGATGCACTGGCCGAAGACGGCGTTGTCGGCGTCACCAAGGGCATGGTCGAACTGGAACGTCCGATCAAATCGCTTGGCCTGGTCGATGTGAAGGTGAAGCTGCACCCAGAAGTCGTCGTCACCATCAGCGTCAACGTCGCACGTTCGCCTGACGAAGCCGAAATGCAGAAGCAAGGCATCGACGTCATCTCTGCCATGTTTGAAGAAGAGCAAGCCGCTTCGGCTGCTGCCGCTCTCGAACCAGATAGCGAAGATGATCTCGACGCCGAAGGCGAAGAAGCCGCCGTCGAAACCAACGAAGCAGAGGAAGCTGGCGAGGCTTAATCCCTCCCGCTCTTATGCTGCCCTTGGTCGATCAAGGCACGATAAAAGAAAGGCTCTGGAACCGATGTTCCAGAGCCTTTCTTTTTGTTTCACCTATCGGGCCGATCAATAACCCATCAGGCTCAGCACTTCCTTGCGGCTGCTCTGATCCTCCAGAAAGCATCCTAACAAGCGGCTGGTCACCATACCAACGCCCGGCGTGCGCACACCGCGCCCGGTCATGCAGCCATGCTGCGCGTCAATCACCACAGCCACGCCCTGCGGCTGCAAATGTTCCCAGATGCACTGGGCCACCTCGGCGGTCAGCCGTTCCTGCACCTGCAATCGACGGGAAAATCCATTCAACACTCGGGCCAGTTTCGAAATGCCCACAACCCGGTTTTTCGGCAGATAGGCGATGCTGGCCTTGCCAGTGATCGGCGCCATATGATGCTCGCAATGGGATTGAAACGGAATGTCGCGCAGCACCACCACCTCATCATATCCGCCCACCTCGTCAAAAGTGCGCGACAGATGGGCTGATGGATCCTCCTCATAGCCCTGGCAATATTCCTTCCACGCGCGCGCCACGCGGCGCGGCGTATCCACCAATCCTTCGCGGGATACATCTTCGCCGGTCCACTCAATCAGCGTCCGTACCGCGGCCAAAACATGATCCGGAACCAAGATTTTTCCGTCGCTATCCAATTCGACCCGCGTCATTCCTCACACCTCAACTGTTGCTTTCATGCCGCACATCTCGACTTTATTAGCGAATTAGGCAAGCGCGAACCCATCATCCCTCTTAAAAAACAACTAAGCCACCCGCGCGCAACCGCGATATTCGTGCACTTATGTTGCGAAATGACCACATTCTGCGCTCACCCACTGCCACACCACTCAAAACAAGTTGCTTGACGCTTTGCTCAAGTCAGCGCACCTTCCTTTTATTACAGAACCTGTTTCAACAGGTCGTAATCCAATAAGCCAGCATATTCCCCTATGCTGGTGGGAGAGGATGCTGGCCAGCCAAGCCAGTCAAAAGGGACGACATAAGAATATGGGCATTTGCCCAGCCCTTTTGTCATGGCTGATCATCTCTTCTTCCTACGATAACTTTATGTTGGTTGGATGGCGCATCCAAAATATTGGCGCGCCGAAATTGGGAGGTTAGATATGAAATTGAAGGCTTTGATCGGAACATCTGCCTTGGCCATGGTCGTCGCGACCCCGGCCTATGCTCAGGGTTCCGGAGCAACCGACGAAAATATCATCATCGTGACGGCGACTCTGCGCGCTGCCAACGTTCAAGACATTCCCATCGCGGTTACCGCCGTCAGCCCGGATGAGCTGCAACGCCAGAATGTGCAGGATATCCGCACCCTTGGCTCCATCACCCCCAGTTTCAATCTTCAATCCTCGCAAAGCGAAACCCAAGGCACCTCGATCCGTATTCGCGGCGTTGGCACCACCGGCAACAACACCGGTCTGGAAAGCTCAGTCGGCGTCTTTATCGACGGTGTTTATCAATCGCGCCCCGGCGTCGCCTTGGGCGATTTGCTGGATATCGAGCGCCTCGAAATCCTGCGCGGCCCGCAAGGCACACTCTTTGGCCGCAACACCTCCGCTGGTGCCCTCAACATCACCACCAAGCGCCCTAGCCTGACCAAGGTCGAAGGCTTTGTGAACGCCAGCTATGGCAATTTTGATTATTATGGCGTTCAGGCAGGCGTCAGCGCGCCTTTGATTGAAAACACGCTGGGCGTCCGCGTTGCCGGTGCCTATCGCAAGCGTGATGGCACGTTGAAAAGCGTCAATGGCGATTTCGAAAGCAGCAACCGCGATCGCATGATCCTGCGCGGCCAAATGCTGTGGGAACCTTCCGCTGATATCAGCCTGCGCGTCATCGGTGACTATGCCGAAACCGATGAAAACTGCTGCAGTGCCGTCGTTCTGCGTGAAACAGAATTGCGCGACATGGGCGCTTTTGCGGCTTATGGCCTGCCCGCTGATGGCGGCGTCGGCGCCAGCGGCCCGCTTGCTCTGCGCAAGATGCGTTCCAATGATATGGGCTTTTCCAACAAAACCAAACAATGGGGCATTTCGGGCGAGTTGAAATGGGGCCTCGGCGAAAATGCCGAACTCACCTATATTGGCGCCTATCGCCAGTTTAAGGCCAAATCGACGCAAGATAGTTTCGTCGGCCTAGACAATTATCATGTGGCCCCCATCACCATGACCAATGGGGAAACACCGCAAGGCGGCCGCAACCGCACCATGAGCCATGAACTGCGTCTGCAAGGTTCCGCCTTCAACGATAAGCTCGATTGGCTCGTCGGCGGCTATTATTCCACCGAAAAAATCCGCGAAATCCAAAGCATGTCTTTGGGAGCGGATTATCAGGCTTATGCTTCAACGCAATTGTTCGGTGCACTCAACAGTCCCACTGGTGCACCTCTTGGCGCATTCCTCGGCACATTAGGTCCAAATCCTTTGTTCGCCCTGACTCGGCTTGCACAAGCCTCTAGCCTAGCAGGCATCGGTGCCACCACAGGCATCGATTCCAACGGCAGCTACGGCATAAACCGCTTCACGCAAGATGCAGAAAACTGGTCTATCTTCACGCATAATACATTCCACATAACCGATAATATAAGCCTCACGCTTGGAGCGCGCTATGTCGATGAAAAGAAAGACGGCACCTTCAAGCAATTAGAAGCCAGTTCCGCCGCCTGCAACGCTTTCGTCAACGGTTTCCAAAACTTACGTAACAATCTATCCGCACTTGGAGTACCGGGAAGCCCGACGGATTATACATCAGTCACCACACTGAACCAGCTTGCCGGAGGAGCAGTCGGGCTAAGCTGCTTCCCATTTGCTACGCAAGTGTCGACCGCTAACCCCATGTTACTCCCGGCATCTGCATTGGTACCGCGTGAATTCGATCGCACTTTCAAGGATGATGAACTGACCTACACAGGTCAGATCGCTTACAATAACAATGCTGGCTTCCTAACTTATGCCAGCTTCTCACATGGCTTTAAGTCAGGCGGCTTCAACCTTGACCCCGCATCCGCTTCGATCAAATCTGGTGGTGATCCAAGGTTTAAGTCCGAAAAAGTCGATTCTTACGAACTTGGCATTAAGTCGTCACTGCTCGACAATCGGGTCACGGCGAACCTTGCTGTATTCCATATGAATATGACAGATTTTCAGGTACTCGAATTCACCGGCACTCAGTTCCAAACCTTTAACGTCGCTAAGGCAAAATCGACGGGCGCAGAATTGGAATTGCTGGGCCGTTTCCATCCCTATATGACTGTCAATCTGGCTGTCGCTTATACGGATGCACGCTATCCTAATGGCTGCGACAAGGGCGCTCCAGCCGGAGTGCTGGCAACAGTACAAACCCTCTGCGGCCAACAATTGACCAACGCTCCGAAATGGGCTGGCGTCACCGGCGTCACCTATGATGGGCCGCTCAACAGCTCCGGCTGGGGCCTGTTGGCCAATGTCAACGTCAACTATAGCGGCAAGCGCCGCACCAGCACGACGCCAACCGAAACCGAAGTGCAAGATCCCGTGAATAATCCAAACGGCCCACTGATCGCCCTGCCCTATGACTGGCAGGAAGATTATTTCAAAATCAATGCGCGCCTTGGTTTCACCACACCAGATGATAAATTCACCTTTGAAATCTGGGGAACCAATCTTTCCAACGAAATCACCCGCGGCATCACCGCCAACGCTCCGCTGCGCGGCGGCAATGGCATGCGCGGCCGCATCGCTTTCCCGGAAGAGCCACGCACCTATGGCGTAACCGTGCGTTCGCGCTTCTAACAGCGAGTGACAGCCTGCAAGCGCAGGCAAGCACATAAAAAAGGGCGGGATGCAAATCCCGCCCTTTCTTCATGCCCTCAATCGCCCTTCAGCACATCGTCTCATCCCTGACCTTCATCGCATATCTTCAACCACTGTGATTCTTGCTGTGGCGCCCCGCCTGCTCTCACGCTGCGGAATACGCCTCGCCTCATCGCGCGCGCCAGACGCCAAAGCATAAGGCGATCCTCAACGGGCACCGCCTCCAAAAATTCCGCGCCGGGCAACAGCCACCGCTTCGCTCACAATCAAAACTCTAGCCACAAAGCTCCATGGCACAGGCAAAAGAAAGGGCGCCCGCAAGCGCCCCTCCCTCACTCTTTCATGATTGCAGCGTAATCAGAATTTATAGCGCACCGTTCCGCCATAGGTGCGCGGCTGGTTGGCATAACCACTGATGCTGCCCTGTTGCGCCACGGAATCAAAAGCTGTGATCAAATAGCGCTGGTCTGTCAAATTGCGGCCCCACAGGCCCAGTTCCAAGCCATTGGGAAGCGCAACAGTGACGGAGGCATTAAACTGATTCACCTCGCGCTTGATGCCCCGAGCAATTTCCAATCCCAGAGGGACAGAGCCAAAGCCCGAGAAGCCATCCACCACCTGCACCGGCGATTCATATTGATAGTCGCCATGCAAGATGGCACGCGTGCCACCGCTGAAGTGATGGGTATAGGTGGCCCCTGCCGTCACCGACAAATCCGGGATGCCCGCTGGTCGCCGCCCGGAAATATCGCCAAAGGCGGAATTCACGAAGCTATCAAATTTGGGATCCAAATAGGTCACCGCCAAATTCAAATTCAGCCCATCTGCCGGCCGCACCGATCCATCAAATTCAAAGCCCATCGTCGATTGCTTGCCCGCATTGGCCAAAGCAAAGCCGGTTCCGGTGAAAATATTGGATTGGAACCCTTTGATCGATTGTTTGAACACAGCCAGATTCAGCGCCGCAACCGACCATTGCGCCTTCAAGCCAAATTCATAAACTTCGGATTCCTCTGGCCCAGCAAATCGCGTGCCCGACACCAGATTGGGCAGATCCAAGCCCGCCGCCTTAATGGCCGCCATATCCGATGCCAAAGGCCGCGCATCGCGCGATAGATTCACCGAACTGGCCTTAAATCCCGTGGCATAGGTCGCATAGATATTCACCGTATCGGTCAATTCATAAGCAGCCCGCACATTCCACGCGAAATCCTTATCTCGCGTCCGCCCCGGTTCCACCACATTGGGCAGATTCAGATATTGCGGCATGAATTGCAGCGGCCTTAGACCAGCAAAGGGATTAGCGCTGCTGCCATCCGGCAGAGTTATCGTTGGATTGGCCGCAAGATAAGCCGCATCCAAAGGATCAATGCCCGGCACCAGCATCGTCAACGCCAGTTCGCGAAATGTCGTATAATTGGGGCTATCAAAATCGATCGTCGAAAAGACTTCATCATTCAGGACATTCGCCGAAAAACGTTTGCGATCCTGCGTATAATTTCCGCCTACCGTCAGCCGCAGTCGATCCGTTATATCGAAATCGATATTCCCAAAGATCGACCAGCTTTTGTTCGTCAGCCGGTAATCCTCCGTCATGCCGGTGTGTTGTTTGAAAAATGCGCCCTGATATTGTGTGGGATCACCATCACTGAGGCCCAACATGGTTTCCAGCAGAGCCACGTCCAGATTTCCATTACTGGCATTCTGAATCAACGCATCCGCATAGGCCCGCGTATCCTTGCCGAAATATAAATTGCTCTGCTGGCGGATTTTTTCATGGAAATAATAGCCGCCAATCAGGAAGTTGATCGGCCCATCAAAGTCCGAAGCCAAGCGCACTTCCTGCGTGAACGTCTTAATATCGACATTATCGCTCTTTTCACCCAGCAAATCCGCCGCGTTGAAATCGCTATCCTGATTGGCGTCCGAATGCACTTCGCGATAAGCCGTGATGGATGTCAGCGCCACACTGCCCAGATCATAATCAATCTGCGCTGATCCGCCGTAATTCTTGATCACGTTAGACGAAAAAAAGTTATTATAAACGCGATCCGAAAAAGGGTCCTCACGGTTCACGCTGGTGCCACCAACGATGAAATCGGTGATGCCCATGGTCGGCCCCGCGAGCACATTGCCAGCCGCGCAGCAATTTTCATCGATCTTATCATAATCACCGATCAACCGGATCGACAGCGCCTCAGTCGGCTCGATCAGCAATTGCCCGCGCACGCCCCAGCGATTGCGGTCATTCACTTTCTCGCCCAGATTCAGATCACGCACATAGCCATCGCGCTGATTCATATTGCCCGCGATAGAAAAGGCGATATTTTCGCTGATCGGGCCAGTGATATTGCCCTTCACCGTGATCGCATCAAAATTTCCGTAGGTTGCTTCTACCGCGCCGCCAAATTCATATTGCGGCCGCTGCGTCACAATGCTGATCACGCCAGCCGAAGCATTTTTTCCAAAGAGAGTCGACTGCGGTCCACGCAGCACCTCAACCCGCTCCAGATTCGGTAAATCGCTCACCTGAGCGGCCGAGCGAGAGCGATAAACGCCGTCAATAAACACACCGACCGAAGGTTCTATCCCGGCATTATTGGCGCCATTGCCAAAACCACGGATGATGAAATTGGTATTGGCGCTGGATTGGAATTGCGCCACCCGCAAGCTAGGAACAGCTGATTGCAGATCGATCAAATCATGCATTTGCGCATTTTCAATTTGCGCCGCCGTCGTTACGGAAACCGCGATTGGCGTATTCTGTAACGTCTCCGAACGCTTCGTCGCAGTGACGATAATTTCGCTGTTATAATCATTATAGCTATTGGTTGCCGCAGCCGATTGCGCCTGCGCCGATACCGCCAGCAAACCCGAACTCAGAACCGTTGCAGTCAATAGGTGTTTACACATGTTCATTGCGATTCCTCTCCCCAGAGCTCTCCAAGCTACTTGCTTTGTTATACCCAGCCCATGGTTTGATTGATGCTATGCCATCTACACATTAGGTCAACGCATCTTGCGCTCCCCAGCTCTCCTTAACTGACCCCTGTGTCAGTTTGGCCACATGCTTGGGATTCGGTTCGGTCCACTTTTTAAATCCGGTTGAAAATGGCTCCAAGCCAAAGAAAATCTGGATCAGAAAGCTCTACTCGCAGCCTCTTCTTATCTATTTTGAAATTAAAATAGCACTGCTTCAGCAATAATTTAGAAACACGATTTTTTCACGTGAATGATTATTCATAATTGACAGCGGCGGCATTCCTCATCAGGAACGGGCCAATCGTAATTGATTGTCATTCTCATTAGCGGATAAATCATGCCTCCATATACCCGTCACTACCGCCTTCATCGTGCAGCCTTTCTTGCCGGGACAGCCGCCCTGTCATCCTTCATTGCGCCGCTAGCTTATGCAGCCGACGCAGAGGACAGCGACCGCGCCGATATCGTTGTGACCGCGGCTGGCTTTGAACAAAAAATCACCGATGCTCCTGCCAGCATCAGCGTTATCTCTGCCGAAGAGTTGGAAGGCCGTCCCTATGTGACGCTCTTGGACGCCGTCCGCTATCTGGAAGGGGTCGACATTGGCGAAACCCGCGACAAAACAGGCCAAGGCTCGATCAGCCTGCGCGGCATGGGCAGTGATTATACGCTGATCCTGATCAACGGACGCCGCCAAAATAATAACGGCGATATCTACCCCAACAATTTTGGCGGCAATCAATTCAACCATATTCCACCGCGTGACTCGATCGAGCGCATTGAGGTGATCCGTGGGCCAGCGTCGACTCTATATGGTGCGGATGCCATGGGCGGCGTGATCAACATCATTACCAAGCGTAATCTGGACCGCTGGAATGGATCCCTCACTGCAAGCCGAACATTCGAAAGCAGCAAAGAATATGGCAACGACACCACAGTCGATGCCTATTTAAATGGGCCGATCATCAAGGGTCTGCTCAACCTAACGGCGCGAGGAAGCTGGTATAAGCGCGACGCGTCAAATCCAACCTATGCCGCTATCACCGACCCGAATGGCCTCGCCGTTGATCGAAGCCTGGGATTTGGCGGCGGCGGGAAAACCGTGAACAATGAAAACTGGTCTACGGGATTTGGCCTAACTCTGACGCCGACAGACAATCAGACCATCAGTTTCGACTATGACATCTATCGCCAGAAATATGACAATGCGATCAAGATCAATGATGATGGGGTTGAAGAATATCCCGTTGGCACTGTCGACAATTATGGATCGATGCTGCGCGTCGGCAGCAACGGCCGTATCGAGCCGCGCGCCGGCTATGCTCCTACACAGAAATTTTCACGCGACAGCTGGTCTCTGACTCATGAAGGAAAATGGGCTTTCGGCAACAGCCGCGTCACCTTATCTCATGTAGCAACCGACAATAAGGGCCGCACCCTGCCATTCTCTGTTACGGAACGGCAAGACTTACAAAGTCTATGGAATAATGCCTGCGTGAATATGGGCGGCAGCATCACGGCCAGCACAGGCTATTGCCGTATCCAGAGCGTTGCAGGCTATGCCAATCAAAATGTATGGAACAATCTTTCCGAAGCGCAGAAGCTATCCATCATAGAAGATAATCTGACTGCTGAAGATTATCAGGCGCTGCAATCTTATCTTCCACGCCCGAAGCGAACGCTGAGAAGTGAGCAGTTCACGCTTGATGGACAGATCGACATGCCTTTTGAATGGGCCGGAGATCATAATATTGTTATGGGTGGACAACTCATCCGCGGCAAACTGAAAGACAGCGTCTTCGGCTTGGAACAGAACGACGCAGGCCGTTCACAGAAACATAATATGTGGTCTCTTTTCATCGAAGACACATATAGGCCGATCACGGATTTCGCGATCACTGGTGGTATCCGATATGACGATCATCAGGTTTTCGGCAGCCATATCAGCCCGCGCCTCTATGGTGTTTATAATATATCAGATCAGTTCACGCTGAAAGGCGGCGTGAGCACTGGCTTCAAAACGCCGAAAACCACCCAACTTTATGACGGAGTTGTGGGCTTCGGTGGTCAAGGCACCTCGCCCATGTATGGCAACCCAAATCTCAAACCGGAAACCAGCGTTAGCAAAGAAATCGCGCTCTATTGGCAACATCCCAGCGGCCATGGCTTGAACATAACAGCGTTTCGCAACAGCTTCGACGACAAAATTGCCAACCAACCCTGCGGTCCCACTGAAGCGCAAGACTGCGCTAGCCCCGGCGTTTTCGATGAGATCGGCTATAGCCCCAGCTCTACACGGGCAACCAACATCGACAAGGTCGTCATACAGGGCGTCGAAATCGCGGCGCGGGCAGCGATCATGGAAGGCCTGCGTCTGCGCATGAACTATACGCTGACTGACAGTGAGCAAAAAAGCGGCGTAGGAAAAGGCCTGCCCCTAGGAGAAAGCGCCCGCCACATGGCCAATGCATCACTGGATTGGCAAGCCACCGATAAGCTGAGCTTCCTTCTCAGCGGTCAATATCAATCCAAGCGCTATCGCAGCCTTCATCCTGTCACCAATGAGCGTCTGAATTATCGCGCTTATCATATCGTCAATCTAGGTGCGGCTTATGAAGTGACCGAGCGGTTGACTTTCAACTTACGTGTCAACAATCTGCTGAATAAGGATTACACTAGCTATCGCACAGAGTTCCGCGATCTAGACAATGACGGCTCCTACAGCGGCACCAACGAAACCCTATATTTCGATGATTACAACAATAAGGACAAAGGCCGCAGCCTTTGGGTCAGCATGAACGCGCGCTTTTAATCTTCCGCTTCCGCTACGTCATCAAAGGCCAGCCTTTCCTGCAAAGGCTGGCCTTTACCATCGCCCTTGAAAGACGCGTATCATTCCTTAACAATCACCATAAAATGAAGGTTTTGGTAAAGGATATTTCGTGCAGAGATTTGATTGGGCCGATCCATTTTTGTTGGACGATCAGCTAAAAGATGATGAGCGGATGATCCGCGATACCGCCCGCGCCTATGCGCAGGATCATTTGGCACCGCGCATTATAAAAGCCTTTGCACAAGAGCAGACGGATGCAGAAATTTTTCGCGAAATGGGTCAATTGGGCCTGCTAGGCGTCACCATCCCGGAAATCTATGGCGGCGTCGGCGCTTCTTATGTCGCCTATGGTCTTGTCGCGCGCGAAGTTGAGCGTGTGGATAGTGGCTATCGCTCGATGATGAGCGTGCAATCCAGCCTCGTCATGTATCCCATCCACGCCTTTGGCAGCGAACAGCAGAAGCAGGCCTATCTGCCCAAATTGGCCAGCGGCGAATATATCGGTTGCTTCGGCCTGACAGAGCCGGATGCCGGATCCGATCCCGGCGGAATGCGCACCACCGCCACAAAAATTGACGGCGGCTATCGTCTCAATGGCACCAAAACATGGATTTCCAACGCCCCGATTGCGGATGTCTTTGTCGTCTGGGCCAAATCCGATGCGCATGGCGGCGCCATTCGCGGCTTCATCCTCGAAAAAGGCATGAAGGGCCTGTCCGCGCCCAAGATTGAGAATAAACTCAGCCTGCGCGCCTCCATCACCGGCATGGTTGTGATGGATGATGTGGACCTGCCAGAGGATGCTATTTTACCAGATGTCGAAGGGCTGAAAGGCCCCTTCTCTTGCCTCAATCGCGCCCGTTATGGCATCAGTTGGGGTTCAATGGGCGCCGCAGAATTCTGCTTTCATGCCGCCCGCCAATATGTGCTGGATCGGCATCAATTTGGCCGCCCCCTCGCCGCCACCCAATTGGTGCAGAAAAAGCTGGCCGATATGGAAACGGAAATCACCTTGGGGCTGCAAGCCAGTCTTAGAGTGGGGCGCCTGATGGATGATGGCCGCTTTGCGCCGGAAATGATCTCCCTGATCAAGCGCAACAATGTCGGCAAAGCGCTCGATATCGCCCGCGCCGCGCGCGATATGCATGGCGGCAACGGCATCAGCGGCGAATATCAAGTGATGCGCCACGTCATGAATCTAGAAACGGTCAACACCTATGAAGGCACGCATGATGTGCATGCCCTGATTCTTGGCCGCGCGATCACGGGCATCGCGGCCTTTTAAGCCGATAAAGGAAACCAACAAAATGGGCGGCGGAGAGAGGATTTTCTTCGTCGCTTTCATTCCCCCTCCATCTGGTCGACTGACAGCAGGCTAAAATTTCTTGCGCAATTGCAGCCGCATCACCCGCCCCAGCGGATCCACATCATCGCGTGAAAAGCCTGGCGGGGCGCTGCCATCTTCCAGCAACACCCGGCGATAGGCACGGGTGATATTCTGAACATCAAAACTCAGCTTCAAGCCCTTCCAAAGCCAATTCTCTTTCGCGCTGGGCCATAATTTCTCCGGCTCCAGATGCGCGGAAAGATTAAGCGTCAGCGGCGGTTTGAAGCGCAGCGCTCCATCACCATTTTCCGCAATGGCAAGCCGCCCGCCACTCGACCAACTGCCCGATAGGGTGGCGCCCAACCCCGTGCGCGATGCGGTGAGCTGCATGGAAAGATTGTGCAGACTTTGCCCGCTCTGGCTGCGCAACAAATTGATCACCGGCAATCCCGCGCGAATTTGTCGCTCGGCAGTCAATCGCATATTATGATTGATGGATCCCTGAAATTGCCAGGCCCCAGCGCCCGGCGGCGCAGATGTGGCCATCGGCCAGCGCAGATTCATGCTGCTGCTCACGCTACTCTGGCTCTCGCTCAGCAAATTGACCGGGCGGGCATCAATCGCCGTCAACCGCCCTTCCGCATCGCGCAACACCCGATCCGAAAAGGCCCGCTCCACCTCTGGCGTCAACTCCGGCATCGATGTGATCCCATTGCGCGATTCCGATCGGCGATAGGAAAAATTAAACGTTAACCCCGGATCCAGCAATGGCCGCACCATCGCGCTGACACTGACGCTTTGCTGCCGCCCGCGTTTCAAATCAGGATTGCCGCCAGTCACCCATATCACTTCGGCCATTTCCTGCCGCGCATAGTCAAAGACACGCTGAACCTGCTCCTCCCGCACCGCTTCCAATTGCGCAAAGCCCGGCGCCATATCCGCCCGGTCGATGGATCCGCGCAATTGCAACCAGCGCCACGGCTCCATATTCACTCCGGTGGACCAGCGTTTTTGCGTGCGACTGCCGCGCGACGCGCTTACACTGGCCGAAAGATCGAAAGACAGGTTGATCGGCAGCGGCAGCAGCCCCTCGCCATCACGGTGAACCGGAATGTTCAGCGATGCCTGCGCTTGCCCCTGCTGATGGCCACTTCGATCCCGGCGCGGCGGCCCCTCATCGCCATCCCAACTGCTGCGCTGGCTGCGGCCAAGGGAGCCATTGGCCCCCATTGACAGGCTAATGGCTCCGGCTGGCAAGGTGATAATCGGGCGCTGCACATTCAGCTGCGCCGAAAGATTATCGCTCCGTCCGGCATTGCGGGATCGTGCCAGCCATTCCGCGCCCAATATCGCCAAAGGCGGCAAGCGCCCATCATCCTGCGCCGCCTGCAAGCCTTGTTCATCCACCCCGCTATCCAAAGCGCTTTCGCTCCAGCTGCGGTTAACATTGATGCCCAAATTGCTCTGCCATCCAGCGATTTTGCCATTCAGGCCGATCGATGCGCCAAGCGACTGACTCTTGCTCCGCGCCGTCAACGCCACCGGCTCCCCCACGGGCCGAATCAGCAACACATCCTGTGAAAAGGGCGATGCAGCATCGTCGCCCCGCCACAATGTCTGCGCCATTGCCGGGCCGCGATGGCTGAGATTGTGCGATTGGTTGGCCTGCAAATTAACCGACAAATTCCATCCGCCGAGCGGCCTTGTCAGCCCCATGGATAGAGAGGCTGACCGCCTGCTGGGCAGCAGCGTCTCATAGCGCGCCGGATCCAAAGGATGATTTCGGCCCGCCAACGCGGCAAACTCCTCCAATTCCCAAATCTCCGCGTCGCGATCCAAAGGCAAAGCGGTGAAATCCACTTGGCTTCCCACCAAATCGGAAAGATCGGGATCCACCTCGCCGCCAGCCACACCCTTGATCAGGCCGCTATGATCGAAAATGCCTTCGCGGGCCCGCCCCTTGCGCTTATGCTTCCATAAAGCAGTGTTGCGGCTCATCCGGGCCTGTATATTCCAGCGAAGCCGTCCGTTAATCGCCGTGCGCGCGATAGAAAGCCGCTGACCGCCCTGACCACCAGCGGTGGCCCACTCCGCCCCAACATCGGCATTTAACGATGAAAACTGGCGCTTTAACACCAAATTCACCACCCGCTTGCCAGCAGGCTGGCCATATTCATTGGCGGCCTCTGGCTTCAGCAGTTCCAATCGCATCAGCGCTTCGGCCGGATAGCCTAAGATAGACCGATCATATCCCGCTGGTTCGCCATTGATCAGCAGGATCGGTTCTTCACCACTCGGATCCATCCATGGCGCCAGTTTCTGCAGCAGATCCTGAATCGAATCCGCACCATGGGCGCCAATGGCCGCTTCATCAAATTCCGTCTCGGCATCCACCCGCGCCTTGCCATAGCGTTCTGCTGTCACCACAATATCATCTGCAACCGGCTCAGCATCAGGCAATTTCAGCGGGCCGCCATCCACTATTCCGTCATTCCCGGCGGGTGCGGTTTCCACCATAAGTTGCTGGGGATGATCCTGCGGTATCGCGCTATAAACATGGGTCGTCGCCACGGGGTCCGCCGCGCTCAACATCCAGCCGATGGTCCAGATCCCATGAACCAACACCAAGTTCAGCCGCCAACGCCAATGTCACACCCCGTCCAGCCACTCAAAAAGAGGCCGTCGGCGCGCCAAAATATGATGATATAGGAACGGGATGATCGCATGGCTTATGTTTCCTCATCTCGTCCCATCTGGATGGACGATTTGAAATTACGACACTGACCAGATCAATCACACATATGCACCCTCTTCGCGCAGCAAACACTTTATTCAAAATGTTACCGTAGGCGATGAAATAAATATTCAATTTTTTAGAACGGAATAAAAATATCCTCAGAACACTCCAAATCGGACCATGTTAAATCGAGGAATTTCCGCATGAAGCAGCACATTGCTGATAATATATAAAAATTATTATCCGAAAATTGAGGGATATGGATATTTTCGCTCCACACCCCTCAATCTCTTCAGCTTATACGCCGCCCTGTGCCAGCACCGCCAGCAACAAAATCGCCACAATATTGGTGATCTTGATCATCGGGTTCACCGCAGGCCCCGCCGTATCCTTATAAGGATCGCCGACCGTATCGCCCGTGACCGCAGCCTTATGCGCTTCACTGCCTTTACCGCCATGATGGCCATCCTCGATATATTTTTTGGCATTATCCCAGGCACCGCCGCCGCTCGTCATCGATAGGGCGACAAAAAGTCCGCCGACGATCACACCCAGCAGCAAAGCGCCCAGCGCCTCCAGCGCCGCAACCGGCCCCGCCACCCACAGGATAACGAAATAAACGGCAATCGGCGCCAAAACCGGCAGCAGAGATGGAATGACCATTTCGCGAATGGCCGCTCGCGTCACCAAATCGACGGTGCGAGCATAGTCCGGCCGACTGCTACCATCCATAATGCCTTTATTCTGGGCGAACTGGTCGCGGACATCCTTCACGACATCGCCCGCCGCCTTACCAACAGCGGTCATGCCCAATGCCCCGAATAGATAAGGCAAAAGCGCTCCCAACAGCAAACCGACGATCACATAGGGTGACGAGAGGGAGAATGTCAGCGGCGCATCCAACCCTAAAGCGGATGAATATTCAGCAATATCCGCCGTATAGGTGCCAAATAACACCAGCGCCGCCAGTCCCGCAGAGCCAATAGCATAGCCTTTGGTCACCGCCTTGGTCGTATTGCCAACCGCATCCAAAAGGTCGGTCTTTTCGCGAACACTATCGTCCATCCCGGCCATTTCAGCAATGCCGCCCGCATTATCCGTCACCGGGCCATAAGCATCCAGCGCCACAACCATGCCCGCCAAAGCCAGCATCGCGGTCGCTCCAAAAGCAATGCCAATCAGCCCCGCCGTTTGGAAAGTGACGACAATGCCCACACAAATCACCAGCGTCGGCAGGGCGGTTGCTTCCAAAGAAATGGCCAGCCCTTGGATCACATTGGTGCCATGCCCCGTTTCAGAAGCTTTGGCGATGGATCGCACCGGCCGAAAATTGGTGCCAGTATAATATTCTGTGATCCAGATAATCAGCGCCGTGATCACCAGACCAACCATTGAGCAGAAAAACAAATCCCCGCCGTTAAAATCGGTGCTGGCGATATTGGTGCTCATATCCCCCAAAGAATGGCGGATCGAATAGAAGATCGCCGGGATCGACAAAATGGCGGTCACGAAAAAGCCTTTATACATCGCCCCCATGACATTGTTCGAGGATCCCAGACGAACGAAATAGGTGCCGATGATCGAGGTGATGATGCACACACCGCCAATCAACAACGGCAAGGTCATCAGCGGCAACAGCGCATCGCCTGCCCCCTTCAGCAACAGCGCGATCAACACCATGGTTGCGCCCACCGTCACCACATAGGTTTCGAAAAGATCGGCGGCCATACCCGCGCAATCGCCCACATTATCCCCCACATTATCGGCAATCACCGCAGGGTTGCGGGGATCATCCTCCGGGATTCCGGCCTCTACCTTGCCGACCAGATCCGCGCCGACATCCGCCGCCTTGGTGAAAATCCCGCCGCCCAATCGCGCAAAGATAGAAATCAGGGATGCGCCAAAGGCCAGTGCCACCAGCGCATCGACGACAGTGCGATCCGCGCCGCCCACGCCATGCCCAGCGACAATGGTCAGATAGTAAAAAAACACCGAGATGGCGAGCAAGGCCAGCCCCGCCACCAGCAAACCAGTGATGGCACCGGCCCGAAACGCCATGGTCAGCCCCGCTTGCAAGCCTGTTTGCGCCGCCGCCGCCGTTCGCACATTGGCGCGAACGCTAATGTGCATACCGACATAGCCGGCAACCCCGGATAGCACAGCGCCCACGACAAAGCCGGTCGCGGAAATGGGGCCCAAAAACAGGCCGACCAAAATTGCAACCACCACGCCAACGATGGCGATGGTGCGATATTGTCGACCCAGATAGGCTTTAGCCCCTTCTTGAATAGCGCCTGCAATTTCTTGCATCTTCGCATTGCCTGCTGGCGCGCCAAGGACCTGTCTTGATGTAATGAAACCATATAAAATGGCTATGATGCCGCATGAAATCGCGATCAAAACCGAATTCATAGATGAACATTCCTTCCCCAAAACTTGGGGGCGGACCCATGTCATACAGTCTTGAACGCCCGGCTTATTGTTGCTGGTGCGCCCCTTCCCTGATGCGACCGCCCCAAATTGTTCGGACTTTGAGTTATGGGAAGAAATATATGTTTGATCAAGCGCGCTTTTTATTGATCAATTGTGGATCAGAAGCAGCTGCAAAGGCACCAAATTCCTGCTTATTGATGCAAAAAGCCCAAAACCTCCGGTGCATCGACGATCTTATTTTTATAAAAAAGCCTCATCCCCGGCCCTTCATCGGCGCGGCCAATGCGGGCCACCGGCACGCCGCATTCAGCCGCCAGCGCAAAAATCTCTGGCGCCGCGGACTCCGCCGCTGAAAAAAGCAATTCATAATCATCGCCAGCCGTCGCTGCAGCCAAGCGGCCCGCCACATCATCGCCCCGGGCGCGAATATAGGTGGGCGAAAGCGGCACATTGTCGAGCGCCAATGTCAGCCCGCAGCCACTGGCCTCGGCCATCCGCCACGCATCCAACAGCAAGCCATCGGATATATCCATCATCGCCGTCACCCGGCCAGCCAGCGCCTGCCCCAGTGCCAGTCGCGGCACCGGCAAAGCATAGGCGGCATGCACATCCAGCGCCTCGTCCAATTGCAATTCACCGAGGCGCAGCGCCAATCCCAGCCCGGCATCGCCGATCATGCCGCTGACCCACAATATGTCACCCACTTGCATCGTGGCGCGTTCCGGCGCGCCGCCGGATGGGGCCGTTCCGATCGCCGTTAAACCCAGCGTGCGCGGCGCGCCCATTGGCATCCGCACCGTATCACCGCCAAGTAAAGCCACGTTAAAAGCAGACAAAGCCTCTTGCAGTCCTTCAGCAAAGGCGGCGTCCCACGCCGCGTCGCCGGTCATGCTATATCCCATCAGCACGCCCTCCGGCTTCGCCCCTTTGGCGGCAAGATCGGAAAGATTTACGGCCAGCAATTTCCACGCCACATCCTGTGGCCGGTCGTCCGGCAGATAATGCACGCCCTCCACGATCATATCGTGCGTCAGCACCAGATCGCGCCATACCGCAGCGTCGTCGGTCAAGCCGCGGGCAGCGGGATCCGTAGCCATAGCCCGCAACCGGGCGATAAAATCAAGTTCGTGCAAACCCCCGCCCTTTCTTCCATCCCGGCCATCCTCGCAGCCCAACACAGACAGATCAAGCGCAGCGCAACTCTCGCCCTAAGCCCTGAACCCGCCTTATTTGCGGACATCCTTGGCCACAGCATCCAGCAAGCCATTGGCAAAGCCCGGTTCGCGGCCGCTGAAAAAGGCTTTGGCAACATCGACATATTCGCTGACCACAGCACCGATGGGCACATCGCCGCGCCCGATCAGTTCAAAAGTGCCCGCGCGCAAAATGGCTTTCAACGTCCGGTCCAGCCGGTCCATGCTCCAGCCCTCCGCTAGCCGCGCGACGATCGCCGCATCCACTTCTTCAAGCCGCGCCAGCGTGCCGGTCACAATATCATCAAAAAACGGCACATCGGCGCCCGCATATTCTGCTTCTTCAATCGTTGCACCCAAGCGATGAAGATGAAATTCATGGATCAGCTTCGCCACTGGCGTGCCTTCCATTTCATGCTGATACAGCGCCTGCACAGCGGCAAGGCGAGCGGTTGAACGGGATTGAGAGCGTTTAGACATGGAATTTCATTTCGTTTAAAGTCGCGGATAAGAGCGACAGATTATATTCTAAATTATCGCAGACGTTGGCTGACCGACAAAGCATGGGCGGGCAGCCCCTCCGCCGTGGCCAAGGCGACCGCCGCCGGGCCGATGGCGGCAAGAGAGGCATCATCCAGCGCCAGAAAACTGGTGCGTTTCATAAAATCTGTCACCGACAGGCCGCTGGAAAAACGCGCACGGCGCCCCGTTGGCAGCACATGGTTCGGCCCTGCGACATAATCGCCAATGGCCTCAGGCGTTTGACGGCCCAAAAACACCGACCCCGCATGGCGCACCTTGGCAAATAAGGCATCGGCCTCGGCCGCGTCCACTGCCAGTTCCAAATGCTCTGGTGCCAAACGGTCGCACAGAGGAATGGCGTCTGCCAAGCTTGGCACAAGCACAATCGCGCCATTATCGTCCCAGCTTGTTCGCATGGTGCTGGCCGTCGCAAGCTGCGGAATATGATGTTCCACACCCGCCGCCACGGCATCGGCAAAATCCGCATCATCGGTAAACAATATCGACTGGCTGGTCGGATCATGCTCCGCTTGGCTCAGCAAATCCGCAGCGATCACCAGCGGGTCATTTTTCTCATCGGCCACCACCACAATCTCGCTTGGCCCCGCCACCATATCAATGCCGACAACACCATAAACCTGCCGCTTGGCTTCGGCGACCCAGGCATTGCCCGGCCCTGTCACCACATCAACCGGCGCGATTTTTTCTGTGCCATAGGCCAAGGCGGCAATGGCCTGCGCCCCGCCAACGCGCCAGATTTCATCCACCCCGGCAATATGGGCTGCCGCCATCACCGTGGCGTTAACCTCCCCTTTCGGGGTCGGCGTGACCATCACGATGCGGCCCACGCCTGCGACTTTCGCCGGGATGATGTTCATCAACACCGATGATGGATAAGCCGCCCGGCCGCCCGGCACATAAACGCCCGCTGCATCCACCGCGCCCCACCGCGCGCCAAGACGGGCACCAAGCGCATCGCGATAATCACGATCTTCGGGCAGCTGGGCGGTGTGATAGGCACGGATCCGCTCGGCGGCAAGATTCAGCGCATCGCGCAAATCCGGCGTCAGCGCGTCATAGGCTGCGGCGCATTCCTCGGCGGACAGGCTCCACCCTTGGGCATCCAGATCAAAATGATCAAAGCGGCGTGTATAATCGGCCAAGGCCGCATCGCCACTGGCCTTTACCGCGGCAAGAATCGCGCTGACATCGCCCGTTACGTCCGAAGCGCTTTCGCGGCGATCCGCGACCAGCGCAGCAAAGCGCGCGGGAAAATCCGCTGCCCGCGCGTCAAGCCTCAGCATCGCCAGCCCCCACGGCAGCGCGGAAACGCTCCACCAGCGCCGGAACCTCGGTCGAATGCAGCTTGAAGCCCGCGCGATTCACAATCAAGCGCGCCGAAACTTCACTGATGATCACTTGCTCACTCAGCGCATTTTCCACCAAAGTGCGGCCCGTCGATACCAGATCGACAATATGGCTGGCCAAATTCAGCTTGGGCGCAATTTCCATCGCGCCATTCAGCTTGATACATTCAGCCTGAATGCCCCGCGCGGCAAAATAGCGCCGGGTGGTGCCGGGATATTTGGTCGCCACGCGAATATGGCTCTCGCTGATTCCCGGCGGGGCGGTGCCTTCCGGCCCAGCCAGCGACAAGCGGCAATGGCCAATTTTCAGATCCACCGGGGCGTAAAGCTCGCTATAGTTAAACTCATCCACCACATCGGAACCGACAATGCCCATCTGCGCTGCGCCATGGGCCACAAAGGTCGCCACATCAAAAGCACGGACACGGATCAGCGATATATGCGGATGATTGGTCCCGAAAATCAGGGCGCGACTTTTCTTGTCAAAGAAATCCGCCGCTGGTTCGATGCCCACACGGGCAAGCAGAGGCAAAGCCTCGTCGAGGATGCGTCCCTTGGGGATGGCAAAGATAATAGGTTCGGGCATAAGCGTCTGGCACATAGGGTGAGCAGGAGAAAAGGGCAATGCGTCCGGACGATCTTTCCAATGCTTCCGAGCAGAATATTGCTGCGGCCAATATCCATGCGGTCATTCAGGCCTTCGCCAATCAGCAGGATTATTGCCTTGCCAATGGCGCCCCGATCACGGCGCGAGTCGTGGCGGCCATCGCCGCAATGTTGCCAAATCCCGAAAGCGAATTTGCGCGCAAAATCGCCAACTGGCCGGGCCATGCGCTGGCAGATGCGCTGCCACTGCGAGCCGCTGCCGCCTATCACGCCCTGCATATCGCCGGCCGCGCGCCCGATCTTGCGCCCCTTTATGCCGGAGAGATCGAAATCGATGATGGCGCGCTTATAAAATCCGTCACCCAGCGCTTTAACGCCACCTTGCTCCCATGGCTAAACGGCCCACCACAAACCAACGAAGCGGGCCGCTCCAGCAGCTTCGCCGCCGCCATGCTCTGGCTGATCGAGCAAGGCTGCCCGCCATGCTTTGATGTGATGGAAATCGGCTCTAGCGCTGGCATAAATTTAATGATGGACCGTTATCATTATGATCTGGGCGGGGTCGAAGTCGGCCCGTCAGATGCCGTCATGCGCTTTCAGCCCGAATGGCGCGGGCCTCCGCCGCCGCAACACAGCCTAGAATTTGCGTCGCTGGCTGGCTGCGATGTCGCCCCCATCAATTTATGCGATGATGAACAAGCCAATCGGCTGAAAGCCTATATCTGGCCCGACAATCCGATACGCTTCGTCCGTCTCGAAGCGGCAATCGCCGCTGCCCGTGCGAAGCCGCCCAAATTGGTGCGCATGAACGCCCCCGATTTTGTCGAGCAACAATTGCGCCGTCCCCAAGCTTTGGGGACCACGCGGCTGTTGATGCACTCGCTCGTTTGGCAATATATTCCCAGCGATCAACAACAGCATATCATAGGCGCGATGGAAGATGCGGGCCGCAATGCCACCGCTGACCGCCCGCTTGCGTGGATTTCTCTCGAAGCCAATCGAACCTTGCTCCATCACGAATTGATCATGCGCCATTGGCCGTCCGCTCCCGAACCTCATATGTTGGCACAGGCCCATTCTCATGGTGGGTGGATTTCTTGGCAAGGCAGCTAGGCTTGCCGCACCCCCTCGCCTCGCGCCCTCAAGCGCATGGCCAAGAAAGTCAGTCCACAACCCCAGGCTAACTGCGGGTCTTGGGCAGTTGTGTTTCAGACGCCGTCAATCGCTCTTCCAGTTGCGCGAGCAAGGCCTGCACAGGCGCGCGTGCTTTTGTTTCCGCCCACAACTTCTCTATCAAGACGATACGCTCCACCAACCGCTCACTGGCGGCGATCACCCGCTGTATCGGCTCATCAAGCTGGCCGCAAACGCCCCAATCCGTCCCAATCAAATCGCCCAATGGCATCAGCGCATCCCGCTTATCTAGGGCCCGGCTATCTGATATCAGAAACTCCTGCCCTTCGCCGCGCCGGATCGCCGCGCGCTGATGCAGCAGCCAAGCCAATATATGGGTCATCCGGGCGGATGTGATCATCACCTCCGCCAAGGCCGCAACCGCCAACTCCCGATTCCCCGTTGTCAGCAATTGACCACGCGCATCAGCGAATATGGGCTGCGCCTCGTCCAGCAAAAGCAGGATTTCGACATAGAGATTTTCGATTTGGGCCCGGCGCACCGATGCTTCATCACCGCGCCCGCCATAAAGCGCCCCGCCCCGCACGCTCTCCGGCCGCTCGTCGGAAGCCTCATCGGGACCGCGGGGCATTAAACCTCGCCCATCATCAGGCGATAATATCGGGCAAAAGCTGATCTTCATACCAGCTGATTTCATCGCGCAACCGCAGCTTATCCTTCTTCAGCCGGGCGATTTGCATCATGTCAGGAACGACCGCTTCGGAAAGCGCCAATATCGCGCCATCCAATTCCCGATGCTCATCTCTCAACAGCTTAAGGCGCTGCGCCAATTCATCCATATTCACGGACGCAAGAGATGGCATGAACGCAACTGATCCGCAACGGAAACCATTTTGACGCAATCAGGCGATTTCATCCACATTTTGTGATTTACTCGGCTGTGCCAATCGATTCGAAAGGAGAATGGCATGAGCAGTTCACACCTATCTGCATTGAAATCCCGTCATGCGGATATTGATTTCAAGATTTTGCGTGAAGAACGCCGACCGGCCCCCAATGTGGAGCTGCTGTCTCTGCTGAAAAAGCAGAAGCTAAAATTGAAAGAGGCGATGACGAGCAGCTGATAGATCAGCCGGATATCAAGGCGCCCCTGCCTGATAGCACGTAGGGCGCCTCAAATCTCAAGGATAAGCAGAAAGGCTTTCGCGGGACATCTTAAACGAAAGCTTATAGCCTCAAGCACAGGCCTCATCACAGCACAGGGACGCCCAACGCGCCCCTGCGCTGTATCAGCGGGGATCAGTCAATCGTCCCGCGAAATCCGTTCGTTGCGCTCATGCCGCTCCTGCGCTTCCAGCGTCATCGTGGCAATTGGACGAGCGCGCAACCGGCCAAGAGAAATCGGCTCACCCGTCACCTGACAATAGCCATATTCCCCCTCATCAATCCGGCGCAGGGCCGCATCAATTTTGGCGATCAGCTTGCGTTGGCGATCACGGGTGCGCAATTCCAGCGCCCAATCGGTTTCGCTGGAGGCCCGATCCGCAATATCCGGCGCCGTCAGTGGGCCATCTTGCAAATGCGCCAATGTTGTTTCGGATTCACTCAGGATCGATTTCTTCCAAGCCTTTAACAGGCCGCGGAAATATTCCTGCTGACGTTCGCCCATAAACTCTTCGTCATCGTTCGGGATATAACCCGAATCGAGATCAGAAATGGCTTTTTCTAGCGCATCAGCGCCAATATCGACGGTTTGAGTCTGCATGGCCGGCTCTAACGTCCTTTCATCTCCGGGTCCGTCGTAGTGACGTGCCGACGGTTGGCGCGCCTCTTAACGGCCCAAAGCCATGCTGACAAGACCGCATGACCAAGATGCAATCGCAGTTCCTCGCCAATTTTTAGATATTTGCTATAGCATTCATCCCAGCCGCCGCACCTGTCGCGGCCCCACACCCCGGATACCCAACAGCCTGTTGCGGATGGCGGATTCCACCGCGATGTCAGGCTTGAAAGAGGATGGCTGCGGGGCCATAGCGAGCCTCATGCATGATATTCGCACGATCCGGGATAATCCCGCCGCTTTCGACGCTGGTCTCGCCCGCCGAAACCTCGCGCCGCTTTCTGCCGACATTTTGGCCGCAGACACGCAATTGCGTGCGCTCCAGACCGATATTCAATCGCTGCTGGCGCGTCGCAATGAGGCGTCAAAGCTGATCGGTCAGGCCATGAGCAAAGGCGATAAGGATCTGGCCGAACAGCTGAAAGCCGAAGTCGCCACGCTGAAACAGCAATTGCCACTGAAGGAAGCGGATGAGCGTGACCAACTTGCCGCGCTGCAGGCACAGCTCGCGGCCATCCCCAATCTTCCCGCCGATGATGTTCCGCTTGGCGAAGATGAAGACAGCAATGTCGAGGTTTCCCGCTGGGGCACGCTGCCCAGCTTTGATTTCGCGCCGCAGGAACATGCCGATTTCGCACCGGCGCTCGGGCTAGATTTCGAAACAGCGGCCAAAATGTCGGGCGCACGCTTTGCTTTCTTGCGCGGCCCCATGGCACGGCTGGAACGCGCTCTGGGTCAGTTCATGCTGGATCGTCAGACCCAAAACCATGGCTATATCGAATGTATCACGCCGCTGCTGGTGCGCGATGAAGCCGCATATGGCACCGCCCAACTGCCGAAATTTGCTGAAGATTTATTCCAGACGACGGATGGCCGTTGGCTGATCTCCACATCGGAAATGAGCTTGACGAACGCTGTTCGCGAAGAATTGCTGTCCGAGGCAGATCTGCCCATCCGGATGACCGGCCTGACCCCCTGTTTCCGGTCGGAAGCTGGCGCAGCGGGCCGCGACACCCGCGGCTATATTCGCCAGCATCAATTTTCCAAGGTGGAGCTGGTTTCCATTGTTCGCCCCGAAGATAGCGATGCAGAACTGGAGCGGAAAACCCGCGCCGCCGAAGAAATATTGGAGGCTTTGGGCCTGCCCTATCGCAAGATGCTGCTGTGCAGCGGCGACATGGGCTTCGCGGCGCGCAAAACCTATGATCTGGAAGTCTGGCTGCCGGGGCAAAATGCTTATCGCGAAATTTCCAGCTGTTCCAACTGCGGTGATTTCCAAGGCCGCCGCATGAACACGCGCTTCCGCCGTGAAGGTGCTAAGGGCAATGAATTTGTTCATACCCTCAATGGTTCCGGCCTGGCCGTTGGCCGCACGTTGGTGGCGGTGCTGGAAAATTATCAGCAAGCCGATGGCAGCGTGATCGTGCCCGACGCACTGCTGCCCTATATGGGCGGAATAACCCGCCTCACCCCGGCCAGTTAAAACCCCTAACCCTTTTTTTTCAAAGGATCATTTGTGCGCATTCTATTGACCAATGACGATGGCTATCACGCCCCCGGAATGGAAATTTTGGAAGCAATTGCGCGCCAATTGTCCGATGACATTTGGGTCTGCGCCCCCGCCGAAGAACAATCGGGCGCAGGCCATTCGCTCACCCTGTCGCGCCCGGTGCGGATCCGCGAGCATGGCGAACGGCGCTGGTCCTGCAGCGGCACCCCCACCGATTCCGTGATGATGGCGATTGGAAAGCTGATGCCGGAAAAGCCCGATCTGATTTTGTCAGGGGTGAATCGCGGCGCCAATCTAGGGGACGATATCACCTATAGCGGCACCGTATCGGCGGCAATCGAAGGGGCGCTAGCGGGCGTTCCGGCGATCGCCCTCAGCCAAGTCTATGCCACCGAGGGCATGGGCGATAATGTGCCCTTTGCCGTCGCCCGCCAATGGGGGGAACAGGTTCTACGGCCCCTGCTCCACCACCCCATCGCGCCGCGCACCGTCATCAACATCAACTTCCCAGCGATAGCACCTGATGAAGTGAAAGGCGTGCGGGTGACACGGCAAGGCTTTCATGATTATGCCCGCGGCTCCATCGTCGAAGGCACGGATCCGCGTGGCTATCCCTATTTCTGGTTCGGCTTGCATGGCATCGAACATTCTCCCGCGCATGACAGTGATTTGGAAGCCATTGCCGATGGCTATATTTCTGTCACCCCGCTGCATTTAGATCTGACCCATGATGCATCTTTGGCCGCCTTGCGCCAAAGCTTCGACCTGCCATAAGCGCGAACCCATCATCACAACTGCAGTTGCTGTTGCAGTCTGGGGCCGTTTGGCTAGTCTGGCCATGATGATGAATTGGCACCAGATTTGAACCGCCTCCACAGCTTCCGGCCCCAGCGCTTCGGTCCCACCAAGCGACGGCGCCCACAGCCGCTGCACCGGGATAGTCGCTGGCCGGTTTGGGCCGATCTTCTCACCCGACTTGCCGTGGCGCTGCTGTTGATCGCCATCGTCGTGCTGGTCCATTGGCTGGATCGAGATGGGTTGGTCGATTCATCGGATGGCCATGTCAGCTTTGCCGATGTGGTTTATTTCACCATGGTATCCGTCACGACGACCGGCTTTGGCGATATTGTGCCCATATCGGATCGGGCGCGGTTGCTAGAGGCGATTATCGTCACGCCCATTCGCATTGCCATCCTGTTTATTTTCGTGGGAACGGCTTATCAATTCCTCTTGCAGCGTAGCTGGGAAAAATGGCGTATGGCTCGTATTCAAGCGAAACTCTCCGACCATCTGGTGGTGCTGGGCTTTGGCATCAGCGGGCATGAAGCGGTGCGCGAATTGATCGCGCGCGGTTCCAAGCCGGAAACCATTGTCGTTATCGATCCATCACAACAAAGGCTGCAAAAGGCCGCCGCCATGGGCTGTAATGTGATGCAGGGCGATGCGACCCGCGATGAAAATCTGATCGCCATCCGGATCGCACAGGCCCAATCCGTGCTGGTGTCCGCGGGCCGTGATGATAGCTCGATCCTGATCGTGCTCACCGCCCGGCATCTGGCGCCGGATATTCCGATCAGCGTCGTGATCCGGGGCCGCGACAATGAATTGCTGGCCCGTCAGGCCGGGGCGACCACGGTGATCAACCCCGTCAGCTTCACCGGATTGTTGCTGGCCGGATCAGCGCAGGGCGAGCATGTCGCCGATTATATGGCCGATCTTGCCAGCGTCGGCGGGCGGGTGCAATTGCGCGAGCGGCGCATCGGCATAGACGAAGCGGGCCTAAGCCTCGCCAATCTTGCCAGTGGCGGACGGGGCCTGCGCGTCTATCGCAACGGTAAGCCCCACGGCTTTTGGGAAGCCGAAGCCGAAAGGCTGGAATATGGCGACATGATCGTGGAAGTCGTTCCGTGCGAACCAAGCGAGCATGGCGACATTAGCCCAGAAGAATGAAGACCGCTCCCATCGCCAGATAATAGAGGATCCAGCCAATGCTATCGATCAGCAACATTTTGGGCGATTTCCGGCTGTGCAGCGAACGAATGGCAAGGGCGGGAAAGATAAAACCCACGCCAATACCCGATGTGATCATCAGATAGACATGGGCCGGGCGACCAGGAAAATTGGCCAGCAAATGGCCTACAAAAATCGCCGAAATCAAGCTCAGAAACAAGGTTCCGCCATAAAGGACTTCAGGCTTCACCTCGTCTAAACCCTGATCGCGAACACCCGCAACGCGCAGCCATGAGCGCCCGAAAAGCGGCCCGTACCAAAAGCTTGCAACCAAAAATCCTACAAATGCCGCCACCAACACTGCCAACCAATTCATCTGCGCCATCTGTATCACTCCTTCGCGCGCCTCATACCCGCCGCAGGCTGCGCGTGACAAGGTGATGATTATCCCTTATGGGCGCTGCCCATCATGGCAAGCAAAACACTCCCCTCCCAGCCCAAAGTCGGCATGGTGTCGCTCGGCTGCCCCAAGGCGCTGGTCGATAGCGAACGCATTCTCACCAAATTGCGTTCCGACGGCTATGGCCTGTCGCCAGATTATGCGGGCGCCGATGTGGTGCTGGTCAACACCTGCGGCTTTTTGGACAGTGCCAAAGAAGAAAGCTTGGAAGCCATTGGCGAGGCTATGGCCGAAAATGGCCGCGTTATCGTCACCGGCTGCATGGGCAATGAAGCAGAGGCGATTCGCGCGCGCTTTCCCCATGTGCTGGCCGTCACCGGCGCGCATCAATATGAACAAGTGGTGCAGGCGGTTCACGAAGCCGCGCCGCCCACGCAAGGCCCCTTCATCGATCTGGTGCCAGACGGCGGTTTAAAACTCACCCCGCGTCATTATAGCTATTTGAAGATCAGCGAAGGCTGCAATCATAGCTGCTCTTTCTGCATCATCCCCGATCTGCGCGGCAAATTGGTCAGCCGCCGTATCGACGCGGTGCTGCGCGAGGCGGAAAAGCTGGTCGCCGCGGGCACCAAAGAATTGCTGGTGATCAGCCAAGATACATCGGCTTATGGAGTCGACACGCGCCATGACGCCCGCCTGTGGAAAGACCGCGAAGTCCGCGCCCATATGACAGACTTGGCGCGCGAACTGGGCCAGCTACGCACCAGTGACGATCGCGCCCCTTGGGTGCGCTTGCACTATGTCTATCCCTATCCCCATGTCGATCAGGTCATCCCCCTGATGGCCGAAGGGCTGCTGACGCCTTATTTGGACATTCCCTTCCAGCATGCCAGCCCCAAGGTGCTGAAAGCCATGAAGCGTCCGGCCAATGAAGCCAAGGTGCTGGACCGCCTGAAAAACTGGCGCTCTATTGCACCCGACATTGCGATCCGTTCCAGCTTCGTCGTCGGCTTCCCCGGCGAAACCGAAGAAGATTTCCAATATCTTCTCAACTGGCTAGACGAAGCCCAACTCGACCGCGTGGGCGCATTCCGCTTTGAACCTGTTGAGGGCGCGCAGGCCAATAATCTGCCCGACCCTGTGCCGGAAGAGGTCAAAGAAGAGCGCTATCAGCGGATCATGCAGAAAACCGCCGAGATCAGCGCCGCCAAGCAAGCCGCGAAAATCGGCCGCACCCTGCCCGTCATCATCGACGAAGTGGGCGAAGCCGACGAAGATGGCAGCATCGGCGCAACGGGCCGCAGCCAAGCCGATGCCCCCGAAATCGATGGCCATGTTTATCTGCGCGATGTTTCCACCAGTCTGCAAGCCGGTGATATCATCGATGTTGTGATTGAGGACGCTGACGAGCATGATCTGTTCGGCGTTCCATCTGCCTAACGATATAATATGGAAAAAGCCCAGCTTTGAACCGCTTGGCTTGGAACTGGATTCTGCAACCCCGCGTTAGCCTCTCAGGCAAAGGGGTTGCAGGATGCAGCAATTTTTCAAACTGGCGCCAGCTATATCGGCGGCGCTACTGATCGCAGCATGCAGTCGGGGCGAAAATAAAGCTCCGGAAATGGCCACAGACAAGGCCCCCAGTCCCAGCGAGAAATCCATCATCGCCGTGCCGATCAACGCGGACCTCTCTGCCCTGCAAGCTGCGCTGGACCGCTCTCTGCCGCGCACCCTATGGACCATCAATCGCACAGAAAAAGCCTGTGTCCCGCCGCAGCGGGTGAAAATATTCGGCAAGCAGGTGAAGGTCACCCCCGCCATTGCCTGCACCATCATCGGCCATGTCACGCGCGGCACCATCCGGCTGCGCGGCGATGGCCAGAATATCATCGCCGATGTGCCAATCAACGCCCGGATCAACGCCCGCGATGCTGGCGGCGTGTTAAAGGGCGAGACAGCGACCGGCTCCGCCATGGTTCATGCCCGGATCACCATCGATATCGCAGAAAATTGGCAAGCCCGCGGCAGCGCCCGGCTCAGCTATGGCTGGACAGAAAATCCCGGCATTGATTTTCTAGGCCAGCGCATCACCTTCACCGATCAGGCCGATGCCAAATTAAAACCGCTGCTGAAGGATGTAGAGCGCGAAGTCGCCCGCGAAATCGCCCGCCTCGACATCAAAAGCCAGGCCGCCGAAATTTGGCGACAAAGCTACACATCGTTGGAATTGAACCGCGAAAACCCTCCTGTTTGGTTGCGGCTAACGCCTCAGCGCATCCTTTATGGCGGCTATCAGCTTTCTGGTCAGCAAAGCCGCCTCAATTTCGCGCTAGAGGCCACCACCGAAAGCTTTGTCGGCCCGCGTCCACAAGACCCTGCCCCTCAGCCCCTGCCCCCTTTGGTGAAGCAGCGTATCGCCCCTCAATTGGAAGTGAACATCCCAGTGCTGGCCCAATATAGCCAATTAACGCCGATCATTCTGAAAGCACTGGTCAAGCGATCGGCTCGCCCCATCACCATTCCCGGTATCGGTCCGGTCGACGCGCGATTTGAAAAAGTCTCCGCCTATGGCGCGCGCGGCGGCAAAATCGCTGTCGGCATCACCCTCTCCGCAACCCCGCAATCGGGCCGAGGCGGCACCACATCCGGCCATATTTGGGTGACCGCCACGCCCGTCAACCAACCCGGCAGCGCCGAAGTGCAATTCACCCATTTGAACGTCACCGGCGATACCGATGGCATTGGCGGCGACATGCTGATTCAACTGGGCAACAGTCCCGGCTTCGCCGATCTCATCGCATCAGCCCTAACCCAGAATTTCACCAAAGATTTGCAAGAGTTGGAAACCAAGATCAAAGCCGCCATTGATGTCCATCGCGAAGGCGATTTCGTCGTGCGCGCCGATATGAAAAGCTTCGAAATCGGCAGCATCCGTGCCTATGGCAACGGCCTATATCTGCCTGTGCGGCTGGGCGGCAAAGCCCGCGTCGATTTTCGCCCGTCCGCGCCATAGGCAGCGGCAAAGCAACAAGCAAAAAGAAACCCGCCGAGGCGGGTTTCTCTTATCCAAGTCTGATGATGCACCGACCCTTTTTGAAGTTCAGAACAGGCGAGTCAGCGAATAAAAGAGCGCCGCCACCACCGCCGATGCCGGTATCGTAATAAACCAGGCGGCGATCAAATTGCCCATCACACCCCAGCGCACCGCACTCGCGCGGCGCGCAACACCGGCGCCGATAATGCTACCGGTGATCGTATGAGTGGTCGAAACGGGAATACCCAGCAAGCTGGCGGTGAAGACCATGATCGATCCGCCCGTTGAGGCCGCAAAGCCCTGATGGTGCGATAATTTCGTGATCCGCCCGCCCATGGTTTCGATGATTTTCCATCCACCGGAAAGCGTGCCAAGCGCAATGGCGATATAGCAGGCAAAGGCCACCCAGTGCGGCACATGGAATTCACCGGATAGATAGCCGGTGGAATAAAGCAGCACCGCGATGATCCCCATCGTCTTCTGCGCATCATTCAAACCATGGCTGATCGAATAGGCCGCCGATGAAAATAAATGCATCGCTCGAAAGCTTTTCTCTGCCGTTTTGGCGGTTGCCCGGCGCAGGCCCCAACTGCTCAGCAGCATCACCATCATCGCCAGCAACATGCCCAGCATCGGCGACAAGACAATCGCGATCACGGTCTTGTTTAGGCCCGTCCATTGAATGCCTTCAAATCCGGCATGGGCAACACCCGCCCCAACCACGCCGCCAACCAGCGCATGGCTGGAAGAGGATGGAATGCCCTTAAACCAGGTAACGATATTCCAAAACATCGCCCCGATCAGCGCGCCAAACACCACCGACGGCGTCACCAGATCCTTATCGATCAGGCCCGCACCAATGGTTTCGGCCACTTTGTGCAGCGCCGGGAAAGCCAGCGATAGAAAATAGGCCGCAAAGTTAAAGAAAGCGGCGAAAATCACCGCCTGCACCGGCTTCAACAGCCGCGTTGCGACCACCGTCGCAATGCTGTTGGCGGCATCATGCAGGCCGTTCAAAAAGTCAAAAGCCAGCGCCAATAATATCAGGCCGACAAGGATAGGAAATGCGATTTCGTGCATGCTCAGCTCTTGCTTGCAGCGCAGCGCCCCATCAGGATGCGCTGTGCCTTATCAGGCGTGGTCAATGACGAGACCATCAATTTCATTCGCGACATCTTCGAAACTATCAACGACGCGCTCAAGGTGACGATAGATTTCGCGCGTGATGAGGAAACGCGACGTGTCCGACTGGCCATGTTCTTTAAACATCCGCTTCAGCCCAGCATCGTGAATTTCATCCGAATGCCCCTCCATGCGTACCAGCCTTTCGGTCAGTTCATGCAGGCGGGTGGCATTGGCCGAAATATTGCGCAGCAATGGCAGGGCTTCCGCCGTCAGCCGTGCGGCATCAACAATAATCGCGGCGATATCGCGCATTTCCGGTTCAAATTCAGTCACATCATAAAGATCGACCGCACCGGCGGTTTTTTTCATCTCGTCAATCGCATCATCCATCGCGCCGATCAAATCGGTGATGGAACTGCGATCAAAGGGCGTCAGAAAGGTGCGACGAACCGTCTGCAGCACATCGCGGGTGATTGCGTCTGCGTCATGCTCGCGCTCGAAAATTTCCTGAATATGATCGGCGATGCCCGGCCCGCCCTGAAGCAAGCGAGACAAGGCGTTGGCGCTCAGCATTAAAGTCGATGCATGGCTCTCAAACAGCTCGAAAAAATTACCCTGTCGCGGCAGCAAACGCTGAAACCAAGCGAACATCCAGCTAACCCCTGTTTTCTGTGCTACATTTCTGACCACGCCGCGTGGCCGGGCCGCGGCGCGAAAGCCGCTAACGCCGAAAGAACGGATCAGCACTTGCAGATCCTCTTCATCCACAGACTTTGCAGCCTCGTGATAGGAAAACCATTTCCGTTCGCGCTCGTCCATTTCCTTCCATTCGGAAAGCTCATGGGTCACAGCCAGCGGAAACACTTCCACATTATAAAGTATCGCCGCGCCATTGGAGCGTCGCTTGCGATATTGATAGGTGCCAATCGACGTCGGGCAGACCGCACCGATCACACCAGCTTCCTCTTCGGCTTCCACCGCCGCTGCCGCATGGCTTTCCAGCCCATGCAAAGGATTCCCCTTTGGAATCACCCAACGCTTTGTATCACGAGAGGTAATCAGCAGAATTTCCGTAGGACCGTCTGTCCGTCCGCCTCCCAAACGATAGGGAAGCACAGCGATCTGACGCATCGATTGCCCCTTTCCAAAGGGTTAAAATTATTCGGTGTCACCGGCAGGCGTTGACCATGGCACATGACAGAAGCGTTGCGCCTTTATGACATTAAAGTGTCAGTCACAAGGATACATTCGCAGCCTCTACTTTCAGGCTTGTCAATTTATTTGCAAAATTCGCTTCGACGCCTAATCTGTTAAAAAATAGATATGGGAGTCTGGATATGTCTGACGAGGCAAAAACACGTCACACGCCGCATAGCGGCTTTGCGCCCAACAATCACGCCCATGCGGTGGATCAGGATGTGCTGATCGTCGGCGCTGGCATTTCCGGTATCGGGATGGCCGTGCATTTGCAATTGAACTGCCCACATCTCAGCTTTGGCATGGTCGAACGGCGCGCCAATCTGGGCGGAACATGGGATTTGTTTCGCTATCCCGGTATCCGGTCTGACAGTGATATGCACACGCTGGGATTTGTTTTTGAGCCATGGACTCATGAAAAATCCATCGCCGACGGCCCCGCAATTCTGGAATATCTCAACCGCATCGTCGATGAACGCGGCATCCGCGAGACAATCCGATTCAATCGCAAGGTGATTGGCGCAGATTGGGATAGCCACACCGCTCGCTGGACCGTGACGATGGAAGATGATGCGGGCGCACAAAGCATCACCACGGCACGCTTCTTATATCTGGGATCGGGCTATTATGATTATGATCAGCCCTTCGAAGCCGAATTCACCGGTCGGGAAGATTTTCAGGGCCAGATTCTTCACCCGCAATTCTGGCCAGCCAATCTGGATTATAGCGGCAAAAAAATCGTGGTCATCGGATCCGGTGCCACCGCCGTCACCATTGTTCCATCCATGGCGCGCGACGCGGCCCATGTCACCATGTTGCAACGCACCCCAACATGGATGTTCACCCGCCCGGCCAAGGATGGAATAGCCAATTTCCTGCGCAAGATCTTGCCAGAAAAAACAGCTTATAAAATCACCCGCTATAAAAATGTCACCATGCAGGATGCGGGCTTCCGCCGTGCACGGGAAAAGCCAGAAAAATTCAAAGAATTCCTCACCAAGCGAATCAAAAAGGCGCTCGGCTCCCATTATGATGCGCAGGCCTTCACCCCGCCCTATAATCCGTGGGATCAGCGCCTGTGCCTGGTTCCCGACAGTGATTTGTTTGAAGCCATCAAAGCCGATAAGGCCAAGATTGTAACAGATCATATTGATCGCTTCGATGCCACGGGTATCCAACTGAAATCAGGCGAGCATCTGGATGCCGATATCATCGTTACCGCCACCGGGCTCAACTTGGCTGTAGCCGGGAAAATTCCGGTGCGGGTGGATGGCGAAACGGTCGAATGGAATGATCATTTCTATTATAAAGCCTGCATGTTCTCTAACATCCCGAATTTCGCGGTGGTCTTTGGTTATTTGAACGCCAGTTGGACTTTGCGGGCGGACGTTGTTTCGGAATATGTGTGCCGGGTGCTCAACCATATGCAGGCCACTGGCGCCGATGTGGCAACCCCAGTGCTTGCCAATCCTGAAACGTTGGAAGAAGATAATATCTTCGATTTCTCGTCCGGCTATATTCAGCGCTCCATGCATATCATGCCGAAAAGTGCGGTGAATATGCCATGGCGCCTCAGCCAGCATTATGTGCAGGATCGCATCGATATGAAGGAAAGCCCGATCGAAGACGGCTGGCTGACCTTCAGCAAGGCCCCAGCGGCGTCGGATAGTGGCGCCGCTTCTGCCGCGACACTGGAAGCGGCGGAATAAACCAGCTTACAAAAAATAACGCGCCGATCACCATGGATCGGCGCGTTAGATAATATTGATAAATTCAGGCCATCGCAGAAGCAGCGAGCCCCAATTCGGCTCTCTACTGCTCCTTTATTCCATCTATTTTTTGGCGCGAACATCTGCGGCATATTGCGGCTTCACCACCTGCGCCACGGCCTGTGAAATTGGCACATTGATGCGATAATTCCCCTCGGCATAAGGGCCAACAATATAGGCTGGAATGGCGATCGTCATCCGGTCCATCTGCTGGCCATCCGATGACCCAAGCCAAAGCGTTTGCTGGGATGCCCGGGGGCAGGCTTCAAAAATTTCATTGTCCGCCTCCAAAGGCTCAATACCGCGTTTTTTCTTTTCCGCGACAATGCCCGTGCAAAACTCCCGCTCCACTGCAATGTCAAAGGCCGATGCGCTGGTGAAGATATCCAACGGGTTCACCGCCACATCATCCTTGCGATCCCACAATATCGCTTGAAAATTCACCATGCCATGGGCGCCGCCAGTATAGGTTTCCACATCGCTGGACAGGCTTAAAAAGCGCGGCGTCTGAGCCACTTTCTCCCATTTCTGGGTGAAAATATGAGTGTGGACCGGGTAGCCATTGGCCTTGGCATCCGCCTGCGCATCCAGAGCATCGCTATTTGTCTGCGCGCGTTTGGATTCGCGATCCTTATCCAGATGGGCCGCCAACTTCGGGATCTCAGCCGCAACAGCCGGATAGCTGTAGGTAAATTCCAGCGCCTCGCCCTTTTGCTCTACCAGCGATGCCTTGGCGGCGGCAGACGCACCGCTACCGGCCTCGTTTTTCGTTGCCGCAGCGCCATCGTCCTGCGCCGCTTGCTGATCCGTTTCGGCAGAACAGGCGGCGATGGTCATCAGCAGCGGCACAGCAACGCTAGCAAGGAAGATCGATCTCGGAGGGATAGAGGGACGCGTCATTCTTTTCATCATCCTTCAACACAAGCAGTCGAAAAACTTTCCCAGACCGCTTATAAGAGCTTCATGACAGAGTTTTCGGATCTTATTCAGCCCGATAAAGGCCAGCAAGCCCATATCATCCACATTATAGATGAACACAGCTATGATGAGTGGTTGACGGGACGATCAGCAGCAGAAAAAGCGCTTCTGCTGGCCCAGAATTTCAAACCCACCCCCCATAATATCGCCGTGATGCCCGGCACGGATACCGGTGACTGGTCGGCGGTGGCTGCGGTGAAGAATCGTGATGCTTTGGGCGCATGGTGTCTTGCCAAATTGCCATCAGCCCTGCCCCAAGGAAACTACCGGCTGAGCGGCGCACAGGCTGGAAAAGCCATTTTTGGTTGGCTGACGGCTCAATATCATTTTGATGCCTATCGCACGAAAACCGATCCGTCCGGCCCACGCTTGCTGTTAACCGCCGATGTGGCGCAGATCGCACCATTGGTCGCCGAAGCCAAAGCCACTGCGCTGGTCCGCGATCTGGTCAACACGCCCGCCGCAGACATGGGTCCACAGGCTTTAGAACAATGCGCTGAGCATATCGCCAAAAGTCATGGCGCCATTCTGCAAGTCACGCGCGGCGAGGCACTGGAGCAAGCCTATCCGATGATCCATGCGGTCGGCCGCGCCGCTGCGCGCCACCATAGCCCGCGCCTGATCGAATTATATTGGGGCAAGCCAGACCATCCCGCCATTGCACTGGTCGGCAAAGGCATTTGCTTTGACAGCGGCGGTCTGGATATCAAGCCGTCCGCCGGTATGCGGCTGATGAAAAAAGATATGGGCGGCGCAGCGCATGTACTCGCTCTCGCCGATCTGATCATGGGTGCCGGATTGCCGGTGCGGCTTCACATGCTGATCGCGGCAGCCGAAAATGCCATATCTGCCGATGCCTTCCGCCCCGGTGATGTGCTGAAAAGCCGCAGCGGCCTGACCGTGGAAGTCGGCAACACCGATGCCGAAGGCCGCTTGGTGCTGGGCGATGCGCTGACCCGCGCCAGCGAAGAAAAGCCGGAACTGATCCTCGATTTCGCTACCCTCACCGGCGCCGCCCGCGTGGCCTTGGGGCCGGATTTGCCCGCCTTGTTCAGCAATGATGATGCGCTGGCAGCCGATCTATTGTCGGGCGGGCGGATCAGCGACGATCCGGTCTGGCGGATGCCGCTGTGGGATGATTATGCCAGCCTGCTGGAAACCGATATTGCCGATCTGGGCAATGCGGGCACATCAGCCTTTGCTGGCTCTATCACCGCCGCTCTCTTCTTAAAGCGTTTCATTCCTGATCATGTGGCATGGGCGCATTTCGATACATTTGCTTGGCGCCCCGCCGCCCAGCCCGGCCGTCCCAAGGGTGGAGCGGCCATGGGCCTGCGCGCGGCATGGACGATGTTGCAGCAACGCTACAACCGCCCATGAGCCGATCTGCGACGGGCAATGCTGCTTGATAAAGGGGCCCATGCTGGTTTAATGGCCCGCAACGCGTTGCCACGCGCAATTCCACCGCATTTTTGCAGGACGATGAGTGACTTTGGAAACAGGCGATTTAACCATGGCGGCCCCCGTTCGCATGGGCCAGCCCGGCCCTGCCCAAAATGGTCACAACCGTTTTGGCTTGAAAGGGCGTTCAAAAAAATTTGATAGCCGCATCGTCGCCATCCGCCCCGATCTTGCCGATATCGCGGTGGCGGGCGAGCATTTCGCGCCCCATTATGCCGCACCAATGGCCACCAGCGCGATCATACCAAGCGCAGTGATGCGCGCCTCGCCCTCGCTCAACGCACCGCAAATCAGCGAGCTTTTATATGGCGAAGCCTTTGCCTTGCTTGATGTTACCGGCGGCTGGGCCTGGGGCTATAGCTATGCCGATCATCATGTTGGCTATATCGCAATTGAAGCGCTTGGTTCTCCTATCGCGCCGAGCCACCGCGTAATGGCAAATGAAACCATATTGCACAGCAGCGCGGATGCCAGCAGCGGCGGTTCCGCCATTTTGCCGCGCGGCGCGCTGTTGATGGGGGATGTGGGTGCCGATAACAACGCCCAATTCCTAGCCGTTGCAAACGGCTTCGTCGCCCTTTCCGATGTCGCCGAAATCGATCATTGGATCGCGGACCCAGCCGCTATCGCCGAAGCGCTGGTGGATGCGCCCTATCTCGCAGGCGGGCGCACGGCCAAGGGCATGGATGCTGCCGGGCTTGTGCAATTGGCTTGGGCCGCTGCCGGCGTGTCGCTGCCGCGCACCGCTGATCTTCAACTGGCCGCAATCGGCCCCGAAAATACAATTACGCAAGCGGATCTGAAGCGCGGCGACTTGGTTTTTTTCTCTGATCATGTTGCCATGATGATTGATGCAGAAAATGTCATTCACGCCAGCCAGCATTGGCAAGGCGTCCGACGAGAAAGCCTCAGCGACATGATCGCACGTTCCACCGAAAAACATCAGGATCAGCCAATATTGGCCTATAAAAGATTGCAGTGATTATGACGAAAACGATTTTCATCGATGGTGCGGCCGGCACAACCGGCCTTGAAATTTTGGAACGGCTGTCAAACCGTCCAGAATTTTCGCTGATCACGCTGGCCGATGCAGAGCGGAAAGATCTCAACCGCCGCAAACAGGCTCTGAACAGCGCCGATTTTGTTATTCTTTGCTTGCCCGATGCCGCCTCTATCGAAGCGGTGTCCTTGATTGAAAATAACCGCACACGGGTGATTGACGCCTCGTCGGCGCATCGCGTTTCCAGCGGCTGGACCTATGGTTTTCCTGAACTCAGCAGCGATCAGCGCGCCGCCATTGCATCGGCCAGCCGGGTCAGCAATCCCGGCTGCTATCCCACCGGCTTTCTCGCCTTGGTGGCGCCCTTGGTCGCAGCTGGCTTGATCCCCGCTGATCAACGGCTGAGCATGAACGCAGTCTCTGGCTATTCCGGCGGCGGAAAAGAATTGATCGCACGTTTTGAAGCGGATGGCGATTTGGGTTTCCGCAGCTATGGCCTGTCTTTGGCGCATAAGCATCTGCCGGAAATGCAGCAAGGCGCTGGCCTTGCCTATCCGCCCCTGTTCGCTCCTGCCGTTGTGCCCGTCTTTCGCGGCATGATTGTGGAAGTGCCCATCTACGCCGATGCCCCCATCGCCGATGCCGCCTTCGATGCCTTGGCCCGCCATTATGCAGGCAGCGCTCTGGTCAGCGTCGCGCGCGGCGATGGCGCAGATGAACTGCTGATGCGCATGGATAATCCAGCCAGTGATCAGATGGATTTAAGCCTCTATGCCAGCCCGGATGGCTGCCAATTGCGGCTGGTCGCACGGCTCGACAATTTGGGCAAAGGCGCAAGCGGCGCCTGCATCCAAAATCTCAACATCATGGCCGGGCTGGATGAAACCACGGGCCTGCGCCTGTCATAACAAAATATTCGAGGGAAGAGAGAGGGTGGCCACCAGATCGGTATCCCCTCTTTCCCCCACCCCTCTCTTCCCCTGAGATAATCACGAAAGCGCCAAATCGCTCGCTTTCGCCTCTTTGCGGTGCCTATCGGCGTGTGTTAAACGCTTGGCATGCGGAAAATTCTCAAACCTCTCATCCTCCTGTTGCTGCTGATCCTGATCGGTGGCGGCATCGCGATTTATCTGTTGGTGCGCCCCGATGTGGCCCGCTTTTCGACGGCAGAATTGAGTGGCCGTGTGCCCGTCATCGCCTCGCAAAAAGCTGAAAGCTTCCCCACCATCCGCATTCCTGAGGTCATGGGCTGGCCCGATGGGGCCAAACCCCGCGCCGCCGAAGGACTGGAAGTTACACGTTTTGCCGATGGATTGGACAGCCCGCGCACCATGCTCGTGCTGCCCAATGGCGATATATTGGTAGCAGAATCGCGCAGCCCTGAACGCAAAGACAGCGGCGTCGAAGGCGCCGTGATGAAAAAGCTGATGGCCAAGGCAGGCGCCAGCGGTCCCTCGGCCAATCGCATCACCTTGCTGCGGGATGAAGATGGCGATGGCCGCGCCGAAGTAAAAAGCGTGTATATCGAAGGGGTCAACTCCCCCTATGGCATGGTGCTGGCTGGCGACACCCTCTATGTCGCCGCGACCGATGCCTTGCTGGCCTTCCCCTATAAGGAAGGCGAATTAAAAAACGCCGCAACCCCCAAGAAAATTGCCGATCTGCCTGCAAAAGGCACCAACCGCCACTGGACAAAAAGCCTCGCCCGCGCCCCCAATGGCTGGCTCTATGTCGGGGTCGGCGCCGATAGCAATATTGGCGAGACGGGAATGAACGCCGAATTCCGCCGCGCAGCCGTGCTCGAAGTTCGGCCGGAAAATGGTTATGTCCGCACCTTCGCTTCCGGCATCCGCAACCCTGTCGGCCTCGCCTTTCATCCCGGCAACGACCGTTTGTGGATGGTGGTCAACGAACGCGATATGCTGGGCAGCGATCTGGTGCCAGACTATCTCAGCGATGTGGCGGAGGGCGATTATTATGGCTGGCCGCATTATTATTGGGGCGGCCATATCGATCATCGCGTTGAACCCGAAGCGGAAAGCCGCCGCCAATATACCAAGCGCCCCAAATATGCGCTCGGCACTCACACTGCACCGCTCGGTTTCACCTTTAGCAACGGGCTAAAGCTTGGAGATCGTTTCACCGATGGCGCGCTGATCGCCCGCCATGGCTCGTGGAATCGCGAACCGGCGGCTGGCTATGATGTGGTGTTCGTGAAATTCGGCGCCAATGGCCTGCCCGCCGATGCCCTGCCGATTGTGCTGCTTGATCAATTCCTGGCGCCCGATGGCAAAAGCACGCGGGGCCGTCCAGCCGATGTGCAGGTTGCGAAAGATGGCAGCGCGCTGGTCGCGGATGATGGCGCCGGGGTAATCTGGCGTATCTCCTCTCGTCCCTAAGCCTCGCGCCGCGGCCAGCGCATGGCCGCCACTTCGGCATCAAGAACGGCGCAACAGATAGATGCAAAAAGAAAAGCGGGTGATGGACTGACCATCACCCGCTTTTCTTGTTTCTAAACTCGCTACGGGCGCTTAAGCACCGCGCATCGAACCTAGGGCCAAAACCTAGACGCGCATCGGCATCAACACATAAAGTGCTGGGCTTTTTTCGCTTTCACGGATCAGCGTCGGCGCATTGGCGTCTGCCAAATGCAGCTCCACGCTATCGCCATCAATCTGCGCCAAAATGTCGCTCAGATAGCGGGCGTTAAACCCAATCTCCATCGCCTCATTGTCATAGGCTGCAGGAATTTCTTCCGCTGCCGTGCCATTTTCAGGACTGGTGACCGATAGGGTGATGCGGTCCTTATCCAGACCGACCTTCACTGCCCGCGTTTTCTCGCTGGCGATGGTCGACACACGGTCCACGCCTTTGAACAGGTTTTTGGGGTCCACGCGCAACAACCGATCATTGGCCGTTGGGATCACCCGGCTATAGTCTGGGAAAGTGCCGTCAATCAGCTTGGACGTCAGCACCGCATGGCCCAGTTGAAAGCGGATTTTGGTAGCAGAGAGGCTGATCGCCACATTGCCTTCCGCTTCATCCAGCAATTTTCGGATTTCTTGCACGCATTTGCGCGGCACAATCACATCCGGCATATCGGTCGCGCCTTCTGGCCGCGTGACGGTATAGCGCGCCAATCGGTGCCCATCGGTCGCCGCCGCCTTCAGCACCGGGCCGCTATTATCCTCCACCGCATGAAGGAAAATACCGTTCAGATAATAGCGTGTCTCTTCGGTAGAGATCGCAAAGCGGGTCTTATCAATGATCTGGATCAATTCCGCGACCGGCAGTTCAAAGCTGGTCGGCAGATCCCCTTCCGCAATCACGGGAAAATCATCGCGAGGCAGCGTTGGCAGATTGAAATTGGATCGCCCCGCCTTCACCTGCATCTTGCCGTCAGCCGCCACCAAGCTCACTTCAGCGCCCTCTGGCAGCTTGCGGGCGATTTCAAACAATGTGTGCGCCGAAACGGTTGTGGTGCCCGCTGTTTCCACCTTGGCGGCCACAGTTTCCACCACTTGCAGATCAAGGTCAGTGGCCATCAGCTTTAATTGGCCGCTGGCATCCGCCTCTATCAACACATTGGAAAGGATTGGAATTGTGTTGCGCCGTTCAACCACCGATTGCACGTGGCCAAGGCTCTTCAGAAGATTTGCGCGTTCGATCGTCGCTTTCATTCTAATCCGCCATCCTCACTGTTCACGCGGGGGAAGTCCCGATGCGGAGCGCTTTAAAAAAGCGAGCGATTCGCCCCCTGCTTCAAATGCCCCTGAATAGCCCCCTTCCTTAACGAACACACGGCGCTGCGCAAGCCGCCATGGTGGGATTCTCGCCCGCAGCGCTTGCAAAACAGCCGTAATGCGGCAATCGATAGCCGATGTTTCGTGCGCCGCTGCTTCTCGCTCTTTTGTTCGCTGCTTCCCTGCTTCAGGCCGCAGAGCGCCAAACATTGGGCGTCTATGGTGAATGGGCCGCCTTCCGTGATAGCGAAGGGCCGCGCTGCTATAGCATCGCCAAGCCCTTTTCCACCCATGGCACACCCCAATATAAAAGCTATGCCAGCATCGGCTATTGGCCCAAATCCGCCATCCACGGCCAATTTTATGTGCGCCTGTCCAAGCCCATCGGTGAGACGAGAGAGTTGCGTCTAACGATTGGCCAGCGGCGCTTCTTGTTGCGCGGCAAAGGCGTGCACGGCTGGGCCGGCGACCCGCGGATGGATGCCGCGATCATCTCTGCCATCCGCAGCGGCGAAACCATGCGCGTGCACGGCACCACCCAAAGCGGCGGCACCATTTATGATATATATCGATTGCGCGGCGCCGCCACCGCATTGGATTCGGCCGCGCTGGGCTGCGCAGCGCGCCGCTAAATATTGGCCGCCGTGCGGCCCCTGACGCCCAATTTTCCACGCTATTTCAGCCCTTGCCCTAAATGTTCCTGCGGCGCATGATAGGAAAGTACAGGGAAAGCAGCCCCCAAGAGCTGCGCTATCCCAACCATGATGTTAGAGAGGAGATCAGCAATCATGACCAATATCAGCTTCGGCGACCCTGTGGCGCGAGAACGGCATCAGACACTGGATTTCATCGGCCTGCGTGCCCATGCCACCACGGTGGGGCTGATCCAATTGTGCGAGGAATTGCTGGTGAGCGGCGTTTTGAAGCCCGAAGGTCTGGAACGGATCAAATCGGCAATCCGCTCGGAATTGACCGTTTCCAACTCGCGCATTTCCAATCAAGCCAATTTCGCCGAAACGCTCAAACAACGTATTGATGCCATTTTCCCAAAAGATGCGACGCATTTGGAAAAAGCCCATGTCGGCCCGACCGAGGAATTTGAAGACGCGATGGAATCCTATCACGGCGCATAAGGCCGTGATGGCGCCACAGAAAGCCTAAAGCCCCGCGCAAGATCTAAAGCAGCCGGGCAAGGCGCAAATTCTTGCCCTTTGTCGGCATCGGATTGCTTTCAAAGCCGACAAAGATTATAGGCCCGCCTATCATGCAGATCCCTGGCCATATTGATCCCGTTACAACGGGCACCGTTCCGCTGCGCGGCGGCAACCGTATCGACCTTGTCGGCCTGACGAGGGAGGCCATAGGCGGCGTTTTGGTTGAAGCGGGGCTGGATGCGAAAGCCGCCAAACTTCGCGCCAAGCAAATCTGGCATTGGATCTATCATCGCGGCGTCACCGAATTTGAAGTGATGACCGATATCGCCAAATCCATGCGCCCATGGCTGACGGATCGCTTCATTATCGGTCGCCCCAATGTGGTCACGGCCCAGGTCTCCAGCGATGGCACCCGCAAATGGTTGCTGTCCGCGGTGGATGGTCAAGAATATGAAATGGTGTTCATCCCCGATGCCGATCGCGGCACCCTTTGCATATCCAGTCAGGTCGGATGCACCCTCAACTGCCGTTTCTGCCACACGGGCACCATGCGCCTTGTCCGCAATCTGGCCGCCGGAGAGATTGTCGGTCAGGTGATGCTGGCGCGCGATGCATTGGGCGAATGGCCCAAAGGAACGATGGCCAGCAACATCGACGATGATGAGGATGACGAGGCCGGCCATTATACCGCCGATGGCCGGATGCTGACCAACATCGTGCTGATGGGCATGGGCGAGCCTTTGTATAATTTCGAAGAAGTCAAAAACGCGATGAAAATTGTGATGGATGGCGATGGGCTTGGCCTGTCTCGCCGCCGGATCACTTTATCGACCAGCGGCGTGGTGCCGATGATGGCCCGCGCGGGCGAAGAAATTGGCGTTAATCTCGCAGTATCGCTGCATGCGGTGACCAAGGAAGTGCGGGATGAAATCGTGCCTCTCAATCGCAAATATGGCATTGAAGAGCTGTTGCAGGCTTGCGCCGCCTATCCCGGTGCCAACAATGCCCGCCGCATCACCTTTGAATATGTGATGCTGAAAGATAAAAATGACAGCGACGAAGACGCCCGCGAATTGGTGCGGCTGATCAAACATTATCGCTTGCCCGCCAAGGTGAATTTGATTCCCTTTAACCCTTGGCCCGGCGCCACCTATGAATGTTCCTCGCCAGCGCGAGTCCGCTCCTTCAGCAATATCATCTTTGCCAATGGTATTTCTGCCCCGATCCGCACTCCGCGGGGGCGGGATATTATGGCTGCCTGTGGCCAGCTGAAAAGCGCATCGACCAAACCCAGCCGCGCCGAACTGGATCGTATTGCCGAGGAAAAGCAAGCCGCGCTCGGCTGAGTCGCTTTCCAAATAACAAGCCGCAAATATGCTCTTTCGCCGCAACGCGCGAAGCGCTCGCTTCTGTTCTGAGCAGCGCCGATTTTGTAGAGGGATTGCTAAACCCTCACTCTTTGCTGTGATATAAATACACTAATAATCATGCCTCAGGCCGCCACTATCCGCGAAATTCGACCGAAAACCGCCTCATCATCCTCCCTCACTTATCGTCAACTATGTTTCGTGTCTTTTATATCACATATTTCTGCATAATCTGTGTCTGAATAACCCGTTCATTGAAATGACAGCTTGCTGCGGCCATTTGCTTCTCAGGCGTTCGACCCAAAAGGGCGGCGCGCTAAGAATAAAAGGAACATGTTATGAAGAAGTTCGCAGTTGCAGCCGCTCTCCTCTCGGCCGCTATCGCTACCCCTGCTATGGCAGCTGAAGGCGGCGAAGCGCGCGTTGAAATGCGCGGCGGATATGTCACCGGCAGCGGTTTCGATGATGCCACTCTCGGCGTTGCTGGCGGTTATGACTTCAATCTTGGCAACATGTTTGTCGGCGCAGAAGTCGCTGGCGACAAGGTGCTGGTCGATGGCGCCAAGGTTCAGTTCTCGGCTGGTGGCCGCGCGGGCGCCAATGTCAGCGATGCAGGCAAGCTGTTCGTAGCCGCTGGTTACACCTTCGGTCAGATTGATGATCCTTATCTGGGCGCAGGCTATCAGCACAAGCTGGGTGCCAACACCTATGCCAAGGCTGAATATCGCCACCAGTTCATCAACAATTTCAAAGATTTTGATGCCTTCACTGTCGGCGTCGGCTTTGCTTTCTAATCTTTGAAAGCCTAAGTTTTGAACAGGAAGGGGCTGCTCGATGAGCGGCTCCTTTTCTTTTGCCCTTTTCATTTGAGCACAGCCTCGCCACGGTGCGGGCCATGAGCTTTCTTATATATTTGGTGGCCGCGCTGGCGGAAATTGCTGGCTGCTTTGCCTTTTGGGCTTGGCTCAAAATGGGCAAATCCCCCTTGTGGCTGGTGCCCGGTGTCGCCTCCCTCATGCTGTTCGCATGGCTGTTGACCCGGGTCGATGCCGATCATGCGGGCCGCGCCTATGCGGCCTATGGCGGCGTCTATATCCTATCCTCTATCCTCTGGCTTTGGCTGGCCGAAGGTGCCAAGCCAGATCGCTGGGATATCATCGGTGCTTTCGTCTGCATCTTGGGGGCTGCGGTGATTTTATGGGGGCCCCGCGCGCCGCTGGCTGGCTGAATCCGCCGTTTGCGGCAAGGCCTGCGTCACCAACGGCGCCAGCGCCTCGGCCATCACCGTCACGCCTTGGGCATTGGGATGGATATGATCGGCCAGCATCAATTGGGGATCCGTCACCACCTGATCCAGAATGAAGGGATAAAGCGTCACCCCTTTGCGCTTGGCCAGTTCTGGAAAAATGGCATCAAATTCGGCGCGATAGGCCGCGCCCAAATTGGGCGGTGCCATCATCCCGGTCATCAGCACAGGAATATCCCGCCGCGCCAACTCATCCAATATCGTTTCCAAATTGGCGCGAGTCTGGGCCGGGCCAATGCCGCGCAACATATCATTGCCGCCAAGCCCCAGCATCAGCAGCGCCGGTTTGCGGTCGGCATGATCCAACACAAAGCGCAAGCGCTGCAATCCAGCCGCCGTTGTGTCGCCCGAAACACCGGCATTATGAACCTGTACCTCCACACCATTTTTGCCGAGCACCTCTTGCAACTGCGGTGCCAGCCCTTCTTTCGGGCCGAGCTGATATCCAGCGTAGAGACTATCCCCGAAAGCGATAACCAGCGGCGCATCGGCGGAAATTGCCGCATGGCTCGGCTCGCTACCTGCCGCCACTTCGGTTATATTGGCGGGCTGTGCGGCATCATCGCTGCATCCGGCCAGCGGTTGGCAAAGCCCGATAGCCAGCCCATATACACAAAGATTGCGCCATCCGGCTATTTTCATTTCCAAAGGACCTTCACGCTTGGCCATCATCGACCGACCATCGCCCCAATGGGCGATCGCCGCCCATAATGTGACGCTCACACTGGGAAGCGACAAGGCCCCGGTTGAAATATTGCGCGGTGTCGACCTGCAGGTAGAGAAGGGCAGCTCCGTGGCGTTGCTAGGCCCCTCCGGCAGCGGGAAAAGCTCGTTGATGGCGGTGCTGGCCGGGCTAGAACAGGCCAGCGGCGGCGCTGTCGAGGTGGCAGGCTTTGATTTCACCCGCATGAGTGAGGATCAACTGGCCCGCGCCCGCCGCGGCCGCATCGGCATTGTGCTGCAAGCCTTTCACCTGCTGCCAACGATGACGGCGCTGGAAAATGTTGCCGTGCCGCTGGAACTGGCGGGCCTATCCAATCCTTTCGCCCGCGCACAAGCCGAGCTAGAGGCCGTCGGGCTGAGCCACCGCCTATCCCACTATCCCGCCCAGCTTTCCGGCGGCGAGCAGCAACGCGTTGCCATCGCCCGTGCCATGGCCAGCGCGCCAGAGATTATTTTCGCCGATGAGCCAACCGGCAATCTCGATACCGCCACCGGCCAAAATATCATCGAGCTGATTTTCAGCCGCCGCGCCGCTGTCGGGGCCACCTTGCTGATCATCACCCATGATCCGGCGCTGGCGCGTCTTTGTGATCGCATTTTGGTGATGCATGATGGGCTTCTTCAGGAACAGGCGCTGGATTCGTGATCCTCAGCCTTGCTGCAAGCTGGCGCATCGCCCGCCGCGATTTGTCGCTCCATCTGCGCGGTCTGCGCTTGCTCGCAATCTGCCTGTTTCTAGGCGTCGCCACCCTCGCCGCCATCGGCAGCCTCACCCATGGCATTAGGGCGGAGCTGCGGGATCGCGGTCAAATCTTGCTGGGCGGCGATATCGAAGTGGAATTGCCGCAGCGCCTTGCCACGCCCAGCGAATTGGCCAGCTTCCAATCCCTCGGCCAATTGTCTCAAACAGTGCGGATGCGCGCCATGGCCAATGGAGCGGACCGCGATCCACTGCTCGCCGAACTCAAGGCAGTGGATCAAGCCTATCCGCTTTATGGAAAGATGCGCCTGAAATCCGGGCAAGGGCGCGGCGCTCCGCCATCCGGCGCGATCTGGATCGCATCCGATCTGGCCGCAAGAATGAACTTATCCACAGGTCAAAGCATTGAATTTGGAAATAAAAATTTCCGAATTGATGATATTATCATGGATGAACCGGATCGGCTCGGTGAGGGCTTCACCATCGGGCCAGTCGCCATGATTGGCATGGCGGATCTTCCGGCGACCCAGTTGATCCAGCCGGGCAGCCTTTATGCCGCCAAATATCGCATCCGCCTGCCCAGCGATCAAAGCGCCAACGCGGCCCGCGAGCAACTGGATCGCGCCCATCCCAATGCCGGATGGGATATTAAGGATAGCAGCAATGGCGCGCCCGGCACCCGGCGCTTTGTTGAGCATATGGGGCAATTTCTCTCCCTCGTTGGGCTTGCCGCACTGGTCATCGCCGGCATTGGTGTCGGCCATGGTGTCGCCAGCTATTTGGATGGCAAACGCACCAGCCTTGCCACGCTCAAGGTGCTGGGCGCCGATGGCCGCGCCCTTGCGCAAATCTATGGCCTGCAAATCGCGGCGGTCGCGGCACTGTCTATTATCGCAGGCCTGCTGGTCGGGGCCTTTCTCCCCCTATTGATCACGCAAATCGCGGGCGAGATGCTACCGATCCGCCCCGGTCTATCTCTCTATCCCCTGCCCCTGCTGGTCGCGGCGGCCTATGGCCTGTTCATCGCCACCGCCTTTGCCTTACCACCACTGGCGCAGGCGCGGCTGACCCCCGCGGCGGGTCTTTATCGCGCCGCTGTGAACGCCAGCAAAGGCCGCAGCCAGACTGATCGGCGCACCATGGCCGCCGTAATCTTTGCCTTCGCGGCCATTGTCGCGCTGGCGGTCGGCACCGCGCAAGAACCGCTCTTCGCCCTCGCCTTTGTTGCCGCAGTGGCGGGTCTGTTGCTGCTGCTGATCGGGCTGGGCCGCTTGGTGCAGCGCCTCGCGGGCCGCATCCCTCCGCCAAAACACCCTCTGTTGCGACTGGCGCTCGCCAATTTGCACCGGCCCGGTGCCGCCACCGGGGCGCTGGTGGTCGCGCTGGGCCTTGGGCTGACCCTGTTCGTCACCTTGGCCGCCGTGCAAAGCAGCATCACAGCGGAAATTCGCAGCACCGTTCCCAGCCGCGCGCCCAGTTTCTTCATCCTAGATATTCCCCAAGATCAAGCCGTTCGCTTTCAGCACATGGTGACAAGCGCCGATGCCAAGGCCGATATAAATCTGATCCCTGCTCTGCGCGGCAGCATCACCGAATATGCCGGTCAACGCGTCGCCGATCTGGCTGAATTGCCAAAAGACGCATGGGTGCTGCGCGGGGATCGCGGCCTGACCTATAGCGCCGAAATCCCCACTGGCAGCGCGTTGAGCGCCGGTCAGTGGTGGGCCCGTGATTATCAAGGGCCACCACTTGTCAGCGTCGAAGGGAAAGTGGCAAAAACGCTGGGCTTGGCGCTGGGCGATACCTTGTCCGTCAATGTCATGGGGGTCGAGCTTCAGGCCCGTGTCGCGTCGTTCCGCGAGATCAGCTGGGATAATTTCGGCCTAAATTACGCCCTCGTCTTTTCTCCCGGCACCTTCACCGCCGCGCCCCATAATATGATGGCCACCATCGCCGTCTCTCCAACCGCAGAAGCCACGCTCGCCCGCAATATCCCGCGCGCTTTCCCGTCCGCCTCGTTGATTCAGGTCCGCGATGTGATCAGTCAGGTCACCAATATTCTCACCCAGATGAGCCAGGCCATCGCCGCCGCCGCCAGCATGGCCATTTTGGCGGGCATAGCCGTGCTGATCGGCGCCATTGCCGCCAGCCGGGAACGGCGCATTTATGATAGTGTGATACTCAAGCTGCTGGGGGCCACACGCCCGCAAATCTTGGCAGCACAAGCGCTGGAATATGCTGCCCTAGCCCTGATCCTTGCGATCATAGCCTTAGCGCTGGGCCTTGGCGCCGCTTTCTATATCGTCACCCAGATTTTCGACTTTGCGTTCGCCCCCGATCCCATGATCGTGGGGCTGACCCTGATCGGCGGAGCCGGCCTGTCTTTCCTGATCGGAATGGCGGGCAGTTGGCCCTTGCTCTCTGCCCGGCCCGCCCGGGCGCTCAGAAACCTATAAACGCTGGTCCATAAGCCTACGCCCACACCGCCCACACCCTCAGCCGAAGGCGCGAACCACCCCGGCAATGGCGGCGATCCCCAGCACCACCGCCACCATCGCCTGCCATAGCGATGGTGGCACGCGGCCCAAATGTCGCCCGCCCCATATATTGCCCAGCAGCATGGGCACAAATAGGATCAAGGCCATCACAAACAGACGCTGTGTCGCAATCCCCAACCACATTGCGGCCAGCGTTCCGGCGATGGCCGTCAGGAAGAAAATGGTCAGCATGGATGCGCGCGCGCGGCGCGGCTCCACCCGGCGGCGCAGATAAAAGGGCACCACCGGCGGCCCCGGCATGGCTGCAAAGCCAGTTAAGATGCCAGACGCCACCCCCGTCGCCCATATGGCCGAACGGCCCGGCGCGGTATCATTTGTGGTTTTCGGCAGGATCACGGCGACAAAGGCCGCGACAGCCGCGCCCGTGATCAACAAACGCGCCATATCCGGCGGCGTGATGGAAAGAAGGAACATGCCAGCCGGCGTCAACGCCATGGCAATCAGGCCGATGGGAATGGCGCTGGCTCGATCTGCTTCGCCAAGCGTTTGGCGCAGCCCCACCGGACCAATCAGCAATTGCAGCAATATGCCCAGCACCACTGCTTCATCGGGCGGCATCAGCAAGCCTAGCAAAGGCACCAATATGATCGCCATGCCAAAGCCGGTCAGCCCGCGCACATAAGCCGCGGCAAAGGTCATCGCCGCTGCCGCTGCTATCGTCAGCGGGCCTAGCTCCGCCAAGCCCGCTGCTGCCATCATGATAGGCGAAGGTCCGGCGCCGTCGCTTCATCTTTCAGCATCGCCAGCGCTTCGGCCAAGGGCATGATGCGCTGACCATCGCGGCCCAAGGTGCGCACAGCAACCGTGCCTTCCTCCGCCTCGCGTTTGCCGACCACCAGCAGGTGCGGCACTTTGGCCAAACTATGTTCGCGCACCTTATAGTTGATCTTCTCATTGCGCAGATCACTGTTCACGCGAATTCCGGCGGCGCTCAATTGCGCGGTCACATCGGCCGCATAATCATCCGCATCCGAAACAATGGTCGCCACCACCGCCTGCACCGGTGCCAGCCAGCCGGGGAAGCGGCCCGCAAAATGCTCGATTAAAATGCCGATGAAGCGCTCATAGCTGCCAAAGATGGCGCGGTGCAGCATCACCGGGCGATGGCGCTCGCCATCCTCACCAATATAGCTGGCGTCCAAGCGTTCGGGCAGCACGCGATCCGACTGGATCGTGCCCACCTGCCAAGTGCGGCCAATGGCATCGGTCAAATGCCATTCCAGCTTCGGCGCATAAAAAGCGCCCTCGCCGGGCAATTCTTCCCAGCCATATTCCGGCGTCGCTAGCCCCGCTTCCTGCACGGCATTGCGCAGCTCATTTTCGGCCTGATCCCATTGCTCATCACTGCCAAAGCGCTGCTCCGGGCGCAGCGCCAGCTTGATCGAATAGGTAAAGCCAAATTCCTTATAAATCCGATCCGCCAATTCACAGAATGCGCGCACTTCGCTGACGATCTGGTCTTCGCGGCAGAAAATATGCGCATCATCCTGCGTGAACTGACGCACCCGCATCAAACCATGCAACGCGCCATGCGGTTCATTGCGGTGGCAGCAGCCATTTTCATAGATACGCAGCGGCAAATCGCGATAGGATTTAATCCCTTGGCGGAAAATCAGCACATGCGCCGGGCAGTTCATCGGCTTCAGCGCCATCCAATCGGCGTCATGGCTGACAATCGGGCCTTCATCGTCCACATTGGGAACTTCATCGGGGATCACGAACATATTTTCGCGATATTTGCCCCAATGGCCCGATTGCTCCCACTGGCGCGCATCCATCACCTGCGGGGTTTTCACTTCTTGATAGCCCGCGCCATCAATCGCGCGGCGCATATAGGCTTCCAACTCACGCCAGATCACAAAGCCATTGGGGTGCCAAAACACGCTGCCATGGGCTTCCTGCTGCAAGTGAAACAGGTCCATTTCCTGCCCCAGCTTGCGGTGATCGCGCTTCGCCGCTTCTTCCAACCGCAGCAAATGGGCGTTCAGCTGTTTCTTGTTCAGCCAGCCGGTGCCGTAAATACGCGATAGCTGGGCATTCTTCTGGTCACCGCGCCAATAAGCGCCCGATACGCGCGTCAGCTTAAAGGCTTGTGGATCCAGCTTGCCGGTCGAGGCCAAATGCGGCCCGCGGCACATGTCCATCCAATCATCGCCCGACCAATAAACGCTGATTTCATCGCCCTGCGGCAATTCCGCCGCCCATTCGGCCTTGAAATTCTCACCGTCTTCGCGCCAGCGAGCGATCAGCGCATCGCGATCCCACACATCGCGGCGCAGCGGCTTATCCGCAGCAATGATGCGGCGCATTTCTTCTTCGATCAGCGGCAGTTCATCGTCACGAAACGGACCGCGATCCGCCTTGGGCGCGAAATCATAATAGAATCCATCGCTGGTCGCGGGGCCAAAGGTAATCTGCGTGCCGGGAAACAGGCGCTGCACCGCCTCTGCCAGAATATGCGCGAAATCATGGCGCGCCAATTCCAGTGCATCCGCTTCATCTTTGCCGGTCACCAGCGCCAGTTCCACATCATCGGTCAAGGGGCGCATAATATCGCGCACTTCGCCGTTTACGCGGGCGGCAATGGCGGCCTTGGCCAAACCCGGTCCGATATCGGCCGCAATTTGCGCCGGGGTAGTGCCCCGCGCAACTTCACGGGCAGAGCCATCGGGAAGGGTTACGCGGATAAGATCGGACATGGGAAACAGAGCCTTTCTGGCAAATTTATCTCTATAATGAAGATCGTTCCTTTGCCAGCGCCGGGCAGCAGCGGCAAGGGGCTGAATGGGTTGATCGGCGCGGCAGATGCGATGAAAGGGACCGCAAAACCCTAAAATCATGTCAGCACATCATTTTTTTATTTTCCGGCCAAACGATTCTGACCATGAAGGGCATAGGATCTTTGTTGGAATTGCCCCCACCAAGCCGCTTGCGGCGCGTCAACCATCCCCTTACACCTGCTCTGCAAAGCGCCGCATGGAAAGCGGCTGCAATAAGATTCTCATAACAATGGGTGAGTTAAGATGCAGGACGACAGCCTCGATGCCACAGACCTTGATGTCCATTTCCTGAAACGGGCCGATCGCCCTCGTCTGGCATTTCGTCACGCCAGCGGCATCCGACCAACACTCATTTTTCTGCCCGGCTATATGTCGGATATGGAAGGCGGCAAGGCCACAGCGCTGTTTGATTGGGCGGTCAAAGAAGGCCGCGCCTGCCTGCTGCTGGATTATGCTGGCTGCGGCCAATCCGACGGGGAATTTGCCGATCAAACGCTGATCGACTGGCGCGATGATGTGCTGGATCTGATCGAAGCCCGAGTCGATGGCCCGCTGATCCTCGTGGGTTCATCCATGGGCGGATGGCTGATGCTGCTGGTCGCGCTGGAATTGGTGCGCCGCTATGGCACAGAGCGTGTCGCAGGTCTGGTCGGCATCGCCTCTGCACCAGATTTCACCCGCTGGGGCTTTTCCGATGACGAAAAAGCCACCATCGCGGCGGATGGCGCGCTGATCGAAGAAACGCCCTATGGCGATCAGCCCTATGTCACCACCCGCAATTTCTTCCAATCCGGCGAAGAGCATCTGTTGTTGGATGGCCCTATCGCGCTGCAATGCCCCGTGCGCCTGCTCCACGGCCAGCAAGACGCGGATGTTCCACCGGATATCAGCCTGCGTCTGGCACAGGCATTGGCCAGCGAGGATGTCGAAATCAGCCTGATTAAGGACGGCGATCATCGCTTGTCCCGGGATCAGGATATCGCCTTGCTTATCCATCATGTCGCTCGCCTTGTGAGAGAGGGTTAAAGATCAATATGGCTCGCAGTGATTTTCGTTTTCATTTCAAGAAACGCGTTCGTTATGCCGAAATCGACGGTCAAAAAGTTGTGTTTAACAGCCGCTATCTGGAATATTTCGATATTGGGATGACGGAATATTGGCGGGCTGTCGGCGCGCATGAACAATTTCCCGATGGTACCCCAGAATTTCACGTCGCTCGATCTGAAGTCAATTTCCGTGCGCCCATTCTTTATGACGAAGAAATTGATATTTGCGCACGCTGCGAACGGGTTGGCCGCTCTTCCATGACCTTCGCATTGGAAATTCATGGAGCCGGAAAAGAGGATTTGCGCGCAGACGGCATATTGGTGAATGTCCATGTCGCCGAGGCGCAAGGCGCCGTATCGCCCGTGCCGGAAATTTTTCTGAAACTTTTTGAAGAATTTGAAGGCCGCTCATTCCGCAGCTAAGGGATATCCCATGACCAAATTTTTGCACACGATGATCCGCGTGACGGATCCCGAAGCCACCATCAATTTCTTCAAGCTGATCGGCTTGGAAGAGGTGCGCCGGATGGAAAGCGAGCAAGGCCGCTTCACGCTGATCTTTCTGGCCGCCCCCGGTCAGGCTGACATCGCCGAGGTTGAGCTAACCTATAATTGGCCCCCCGAAGATGGCAGCGCACCAGAAGTCTATTCCGGCGGACGCAATTTTGGCCATCTCGCCTATCAGGTCGATAATATTTATGCCGTCTGCCAGCGTTTGATGGATGCTGGCGTCACAATCAATCGCCCGCCGCGCGATGGTCATATGGCCTTCATTCGCAGCCCGGATGGAATTTCCGTGGAATTGTTGCAGGACGGCCATTTGGAACCACAAGAACCTTGGGCTTCCATGCCCAATATCGGCGTCTGGTAAAAAAACAATCCATAGTCACTGACATCGCAAGACAAGAGAAAGCCGCTATGCCATAATCTGGCCATAGCGGCTTTTGTTAAGGCTGGCTCCGCGGCGCTCCGTCTCCATGCACGAAAGGCCCGGAGGGATAGGAGAATATTGTGACAGCTCTCGAAATCATCCGCATCCCGGTGCTTCAGGATAATTATGTTTGGCTGGTGCATGATGCCGCCAGCAAAGCCACCATGGCGGTGGACCCCGCCGTTGCCGAGCCGGTGTTGGCCGCCGCCGCCTCACGCGGCTGGACGATCACCGATATTTGGAACACCCATTGGCACCCGGATCACACTGGCGGCAATGCCGATATCAAGGCCGCTACCGGCTGCACCATCACCGGCCCCGCCGCCGAAAAAGACCGTATCCCAACGCTGGATCGCATGGTTCAGGAAGGCGATCAGCTTCAACTGGGCGATCATATCGCCGCCGTCTGGGACGTTCCCGCCCACACAGCGGGCCACATCGCCTTCCATTTTGCCGATCAACAGGCAATTTTTGTCGGCGATACGCTATTTGCGATGGGCTGCGGCCGCCTCTTTGAAGGCACGGCAGAACAAATGTTCACCAATATGCAGCGCTTTGCCGCGCTGGATGACCGCACCCAAGTCTATTGCGCGCATGAATATACGCTCTCTAACGCCCGCTTTGCTATCACCGTCGAGCCGGAAAATTCGGCCCTCGCCGCCCGTCTCACCGAAGTCGAGCGCGCGCGGGAGCGTAGCGAAGCGACCGTGCCGACCAGCATCGGCGCCGAGCGCGCCACCAACCCCTTTTTCCGGGCCGAGAGCGCCGCCCGTCTCGCCCATATACGCGCCCTAAAGGATGCCGCCTAATGTCTGCCCCACTTTCCACCTTGCCTTTTCTAGGCGCTGCGCTGTTGCTGGCAGGCTGTGCGCCATCGCAAAATCAGCCCAGCGATGCCGCCGCGCTGACGCCAAAGCAATTGGCGACCATTGAGGCGACCATTGAAAAGCAATTGGGCAATAAGATTCCCGGCGAACCTCAGAAATGCCTGCAAAATTTCCGCACCAACGACATGATCCGCGCCAGCGATTCCATGTTGATTTACCGTGTCAGCAGCAAATTGGCCTATCGCAACGATCTGCGCGGATCATGCCCCGGACTGGCGCGCGATAATGATATGATGGTGATCCGCCAATTTGGATCCTCCACTTGCGCGGGCGATTTTTTCCATCTGGTCGACCGCAGCAGCGGCATTCGCGGGGCAACCTGCGTCTTCGGCGATTTCATCCCCTATCGCACAGAAAAATAGGCCCAAGGCGCGGCTTTCTAGCGCCTTAGGCCGTTCCGGCCGCCTCGAAAACACCAGATAAGTCAAGACACCGCATTTTCCGAGCCGGCGGCCGTTACCGGCCGCCTCGAAAATGCCAGATACTCGATGCCGCATTTTCCGAGCCGGCGGCCGTTCCGGCCGCCTCGAAAATGCTTTAACCCCGATAAAGCGCATCAATCCGCGCCGCATAAAGATCGCGCAACACATGGCGGCGGATTTTCATCGAAGGCGTCATTTGCTCATTTTCAATCGTGAAACTCTCGTCCGCCAGATCAAATCGGCGGACCCTTTCCACCACGGATAATTGACTGTTCACCCGATCAACAGCCGCGCGCAGCGCAGCGCGAAATCCGGCATGTTCACGCAACAACATCATATCGCGCGGCAGGCCCTGCTCCTCCGCCCATTCGGTCGCCCATTCAGGATCAGGCACCAATATTCCAACCAAATAGGGCCGCTTATCGCCGGAAACCATGGCTTGCAGGATTTCGGGCTGCAAAGTCAGCATCCCTTCCACCCGCTGCGGCGAGACATTGTCTCCCTTATCATTAACGATCAGATCTTTTTTGCGATCCGTGATCAATATGCGGCCCTGCTCATCAATATGGCCAATGTCCCCCGTATGCAGCCATGGGCCTTTTTCCGGTTCGGCAGGATCGGGCACCAACACGCGCTGCGTCTCGGCGTCATTATGCCAATATCCTTTCATCACCAGTTCGCCGCGCACCAATATTTCGCCATCCTCGGCAATGCGCACTTCAGTGTCCATCAGTGGCGGACCAACTGTATCCATGCGGATGCCCGCTGCCGGACGGTTGCAGGCGATCACTGGCCCAGCCTCGGTCTGGCCATAGCCTTGCAGCAATGTCAGCCCGATCGAATGGAAAAACACGCCAATTTCGGGATTCAACGGCGCACCGCCGGATACCAGCGCTTTCAGCCGCCCGCCAAAGCGCGCCTGAATCTTGGGCCGAAACAAGGTTTTCACCAGCAGATTGGCTGGCTGATCCAGCACGCCAAGGCCGCCTTCATAATCTTTCTCGCCCAATTGCAACGCTTTCCCAAGCAGCCAATTGGCCATTTTCCCTTGCTTTTCCACCGATTTGATCATCCGCTGGCGAATGACTTCAAACAGGCGCGGCACCACCACCATCACCGTGGGGCGTGTTTCCTCAATGTTGGAAACCAGCTTTTCCAGCCCTTCGGCATAATAGATTTGCGCGCCCACCATGATCGGCAGAAATTGGCCGCCACTATGTTCATAAGCATGGCTCAGCGGCAGGAAGGATAGAAAGGCTTCATCATCCCCCAGCCCGAAATCATTGACCAATATTTCCGCTGCCCCGGCGACATTGTGCAAAATGGCGCCATGATGCTGTTGCACACCGCGTGGCGCCCCTCCGGTGCCGCTGGTATAGATAAGGCAGGCCAGATCATCTCGGCGGATCGTGGCGACCCGCGCCTTGGTTTCCGCCAGATGCGGCGCGCCATCGCGAACCAGATCCGCCCATTCATGAATGGCCAATTCACCTTGCTGGCCAATGCGCAGCGGCTCGATGCTTATGACCAGCCGGGCTTCTGATCGCATCACCGCAGGCATCAAGCTGCGGGCCAGCTTAGCGGTGGAAACGATCACCGCCCGCGCGCCGCTATTGTCCAATATATGCTGATGATCGCGCTCGGTGTTGGTCGTATAGGTGGGCACGGTGATGCAGCCTGCCGCCATGATCGCCAGATCGGCGATGCACCATTCGGGCCGATTTTCACTCACCAACAACACCCGATCACCGGGGCGCAGGCCCATCGCGCGCAGATGATGCGCCAAAGCGCTCACTTGATGCGAAACATTTTCCCAGCTTAAGCTTTGCCAGCTGCGATCCACTTTGCTCCATAAAAAGGGCGCATCGCGGCCGCGTTCGGCACGCTCAAAAAACATTTGAACCAGATTATCAAATCGATCCAGATGCGGGTTCACAAGCTGCATGCCACTCTCCCCGAGTTATGATTATTGTAAAAAAAACCAGTAAGACAAAATGGGATCAGCCCTGCGGCGGCGATCCATCCACCGATGCGCTGCCCGGCCCGCGCGGGTCCGCTGCGCCCACCCAGCTATCGCCGCTGCGCGCCACGGCATTTAATTTGGACGGCAAGTCTGCGGGCGTGAACGCATAACCAAAGCCTTGCATTTTCTCGGCAATTTGGCGGCCCGCTTCATCATTCTCGATCAACACGCCATCCTTGGTGTAAAATAAATTGGGCAAGGCCACCGCATCCTGCGCGCTCAGCCCCCAATCCAGCACCCCGATCAGCGTTTTCGCCACATGCATGATGATGCGGCGACCACCAGCCGAACCCAGCGCCATCACCACCCGGCCATCCGGCCCATAAACAATGGTCGGCGCCATCGACGAAAGCGGTCGCTTGCCCGGCTCAATCCGATTGGCCGCAGGCGCTCCGTCCTTCATCGGAGAAAGAGCAAAATCGGTCATCTCATTGTTTAAAAAATAGCCATTGGCGATCAATTGACTACCAAAAATGCTCTCCACCGTCGATGTCAGTGAGGCCACATTGCCTTGATGATCGACCACCGCAAAATGGGTCGTTCCCTTTTCCACCACCTCGCCCGGGGCGCTGCGCGGCTGCGCTCCCGGCGGTGCGCCGGGCGCATAATGGCCCATGCGCCCGAATGGAGAGATCAGATTGCGCCGCTCCGCCAGATATTGCTTATCCAACAGGCCCGCCACTGGCACGGATACGAAATCCGCATCGCCCAAATAATGATCCCGGTCGGCATAGGCGAGCTGCATTGCCTCCGCCAGCAAATGCCAGCTCATCGGGCTGTCTTTACCCATGCCGCTCAGGTCGAAAGCCTCCAGCATCCCTAAAATGCCAAATACCGTTGTCGCGCCCGAGGATGGCGGCCCCATTCCGCATAATTTATAGGCGCGATAGCTGGTACAAACGGCGGGCCGCTCCTTCGCTTGATAGGATGCCAAATCTTGCGCCGTGATCACCGCCTTGTTGCGCGGCGCGGCGCGAACGGCGCGCGCAATAGCGCTGGCATTTTCGCCCTGATAAAAAGCATCAGGTCCCTTTTTGGCCAAATCACGCAGGAAAGCGGCATAGGCCGGATTTTTCAAAATTGTTCCCACCGCGGCAGGCTTGCCATCTTGATAATAAATGGCCCGCGCCTCTGGAAAATCTTTCCACAAGGGTTCGAACTGCACCAGCCAATTGTGCAAAACCGGCGTAACCTCAAAGCCTTGTTCTGCCAATTTAATCGCCGGTTGCAGCAAATCCGCCCATGGCAGCTTGCCCCATTTATCATGGGCCATTTCCATCAGCCGCACATTGCCCGGCACCCCGACAGAGAGGCCGCCGGGCACAATATCCATGAAGGGGCGCGGCTTGCCATCCGCCCCCAGAAAACGATCCGCCCGCGCCGATGCGGGTGCCGTCTCACGGCCATCAATGGTGGAAATGCCATTTTTATCGTCATGATACACCAGCAGCCCACCGCCGCCGATGCCGCTGGATTGCGGCTCCACCAAGGTCAACACCGCAACCATCGCCGCCGCCGCATCCGCCGCCGTGCCGCCCCGATGCAAAATCTCACGCCCCACTTCAGAGGCCCGCGGATCCGCAGAGGAAGCCACAGCCTGTGCCGCCGCCAAGCTGGGCAGGCTGGCCATGAACAGCGATGAAATCGCAAAGAGTCGCTTTAACATGGGCGCAATAGTGGCCCGCCCATCCGCTGCGCGCAAGCTGTCAGTTCAGCCCCAAGGCCGCAGCCTTCACACTCTAAGAATCACTGCCCACAGCATCGGCTACGCGGGCAAAGCCTTGCTCTTTCGCCAGTCTTTCCAGCCCCATCGCAATCGTCCGCGCCAGCGCCGGGCCTTCATAAACCATGGCGCTATAAATTTGCACCAAAGACGCCCCCGCCCGAATGCGCGCCCAAGCCTGCTCTGCCGAAGCAATGCCGCCCGCCGCAATCAAGGGAATGACCCCGCCGCCGCGCTGATGAAAATCCTTCAGCCGCTGCAACGCCAGCCCACGAAGCGGCGCGCCCGAAAGCCCCCCAGCTTCCCCGCCATGGGCCGATGCCAAAGCGGGCCGCTCTATGGTGGTGTTGGAAATGATGATCGCCGCCAAGGCCCGCGATTGGGCGACCGACAGAATATCATCAATGTCGGCCGGCTCCAGATCGGGCGCCACTTTCAAAAACACCGGCTTTCGCGCGCCTTCCGGCATGGCGGCATTCACCGCATCCAATAATTCTTCCAGCGCTCCCCGATCCTGCAAAGCACGCAGACCCGGGGTGTTGGGCGATGAAATATTCACCGTCAGATAATCCGCCAGATGCGCCATCGCCGCCGTGCCCTTGGCATAATCCGCGATGCGATCCGCGCTCTCTTTATTGGCGCCGATATTAATCCCCAATGGCACCGCAAGCCCACGCTGGCGCAGCTTGGCAATGCGCGTCGCCGCTGCGGCCTGGCCACCATTGTTAAAACCCATGCGATTGATCACCGCCTGATCTTCCACCAAGCGAAACAGACGCGGGCGGGGATTGCCCTCTTGCGGCAAGGGCGTCAGCGTCCCCACCTCCACAAAACCAAAGCCGAAATGCGGCATCACATCGGCGACTCGCGCATCCTTATCAAAGCCCGGCGCCAGACCCACCGGATTGGGAAAGCTCAGCCCCGCCACATCGCAGCGCAGCACCGCGCTGGTCAGCGGGCTTTTCGCCGCAGGCAGCTTTTCCAGCGCCGTCAGCGTCAGATTATGGGCATCCTCACCATCCATTTTGTGAATGATCGGGCGCGCCAGCGCATAAGCGCCGTTCAAAAGCGTGGCAAAGCAAGACATAGGCCTGCCTTTAGCTCCGCCAGTCGCCAAGGCAAGGCCTGACACACTTCTGCTTTCGTCCACCCCTGCCATGCCAGTGCCAGTGCCAGCGCCTTCCTTCACCAACGCCCCGCTAGAAGATATTTCTCTTATTGCGCTGCAACATGTGCCCTTGCGCGAATCTCGCTCCATCCCTATGTAAGTGGAGTGATTTGCTCCAGTTAAGAGTCATTCGCAATTGTGAATGAGGATGATGATGCGCCTATCTAACCTAGCCGACTATGCCGTGGTGTTGATGTGCACCGCCGCTCGCCAATGCGGGGCCATGCCCTTGCAAGCGGCCAAATTGGCCGAACAATCACAGATTCCCGGCCCAACCGTGCAAAAGCTGGTCAGTTCGCTGGCACGCGCCGGTCTGTTGGTTGCATCACGCGGCAGCGGCGGCGGCGTCCGTCTGGCCCGCCCGGCAGCCGCGATCAATCTGGCGGATATCATCGAGGCCGTCGAAGGCCCCATCGCCCTAACCAGCTGCATTGAGCCCAGCCGTCACGAATGCGCGATCCAAAATAATTGCAAGGTTCAGCCACATTGGGCCGCCGTCAATGGCGCGGTGCGCGGCGCGCTGGCGGATATCAGCATCGCCAGCCTGCTCGACGCCGCTCCTGAACCGGAAACCACAGAAATTTCAGGGCCCGCCTCCCTCTCCCCAAACCCGAAACAGGCCGCTCCGCAAGGGCAGGCAAGGATTCAGATATGACCGACAATCCCGCAATCCAAGTGAAGGATGAAACCCAAATCAAGGATCAGGCCGCCCGCGATGCCGCTGATCGCGTTGCCGATTATGAACATGGCTGGTCCAGCGATATTGAAACGGATTTTGCCCCCAAAGGGCTGACGGAAGATACGGTCCGCTTCATTTCGGCCAAGAAAAATGAGCCGGAATGGATGCTGGAATGGCGTCTGAAAGCCTTTCGCATGTGGCTGAAAATGGAATCCCCCGATTGGGCCAAGCTCAATGTGCCGCCGATTGATTATCAAGATGCCTATTATTATGCCGCGCCCAAGGCCAAGCCGACGCTGGCCTCGCTGGATGAGGTCGATCCCGAAATTCTGCGCGTCTATGAAAAATTGGGCATTCCGATCGAAGAGCAAAAAGTGCTCGCCGGGGTCGAAGGGGCACGCAAAGTCGCGGTGGACGCGGTGTTTGACAGTGTCTCTGTCGCCACCACCTTTCGCGAAGAGCTGAAACGCGCAGGCGTTATCTTCCTGTCCATTTCCGAGGCTATTCGGGAATATCCGGATCTGGTCAAAAAATGGCTGGGTAAGGTTGTGCCGATGCACGACAATTATTTTGCCACGCTGAATTGCGCCGTCTTTTCGGATGGCACCTTTGTCTATATTCCTGAAGGCGTGCGCTGCCCGATGGAACTCAGCACCTATTTCCGGATCAACGCGGAAAATACCGGCCAATTTGAACGCACCCTGATCATCGCCGATAAGGGATCGCATGTCTCCTATCTGGAAGGCTGCACCGCGCCGATGCGCGATGAAAATCAGATGCACGCTGCGGTGGTCGAGTTGATCGCGCTGGATGATGCCGAGATTAAATATAGCACGGTGCAAAATTGGTATCCCGGCGATGCCGATGGCAAGGGCGGCATTTATAATTTCGTCACCAAACGCGCGCTCTGCCAAGGTGCGCGATCCAAAGTGTCTTGGACTCAGGTGGAAACCGGCAGCGCGATCACGTGGAAATATCCCAGCTGCGTGCTGAACGGTGATGATAGTGTGGGCGAATTTTATTCGGTCGCCGTCACCAACAATCATCAGCAAGCCGATACCGGCACCAAGATGATCCACAATGGCAAGCGCACCACCTCCACCATCATTTCCAAAGGCATCAGCGCAGGCAAATCCAATGGCACCTATCGCGGCTTGGTGCGCGTCGCGCCCAATGCGGAAGATGTGCGCAATTTCACCCAGTGCGACAGCCTGTTGCTGGGCGATCAATGCGGCGCCCATACCGTGCCTTATATCGAAGTGCGCAACCCCAGCGCCACGGTCGAGCATGAAGCGACCACCAGCAAGATCAGCGATGATCAACTTTTCTATGCGATGCAGCGTGGATTGGATACAGAGGAAGCCGTTGCTTTGATCGTCAATGGCTTTGCCAAGGATGTGCTGCGTCAATTGCCCATGGAATTTGCGGTCGAAGCACAAAAATTGCTTGGAATTTCTCTCGAAGGATCCGTCGGATGAAGATATATTTGCCGCTTGCCACCGCCATGCTGATCGCTCTTTCGGTCCCTGCCTCTGCAACCGAGACCCCCGCAACCAGCGCCGCCGCGCCCGCCAAGGAAATGCCCACGGAATTGCGCGGCAATTGGTATGAGCCCCTCAACTATGAGGCGCCTGTCTGCACCGATGAAGATCCTGGCCTGTTGCAAGTCCATGCCACCGGCTTCACCTTCCCTATGGAAGTCGGCACATTGGTCAGCATCGTCGAGGATCCAATCGATACCTATCGCCTTTTCTTTTACGAACAGGCGCTCACCGATGGCCCCGTCCTGCCCCGGGCCAATGCCAAGCGCCAGACATGGACCCTTAGCTCTGACGGTGAAAGCCTGAACATTGTCGGGCGGCGCGGCATGACCCTCGATCTTGTGCGCTGCCAGCCCCAGCCCAGCGAATAAAGCCCAGCGCGCAACAGGTGCAAATCCTCTGCGCTGACCCGATTTTACAAAGAGATATCCTATGCTGACCATCAACAATCTCCACGCCAATGTTGCGGATAAACCGATCCTCAAAGGCTTGGACCTGAGCATCAACGCGGGCGAAATCCATGCCATCATGGGCCCCAATGGCGCGGGGAAATCCACGCTTTCTTATGTTTTGGGCGGTCGTCCCGGCTATGATGTAACGGATGGCAGCGTGGATTTCGGTGGGGCGGATTTGCTGGATATGGAGCCTTTTGAAAGGGCCGCCGCCGGCCTGTTTCTGGGCTTTCAATATCCGGTCGAAATTCCCGGCGTGTCCAATGTGCAATTTTTGCGCGAAAGCCTCAACGCTCAGCGCAAATCACGCGGCGAAGCGCCCCTGTCCGGCGGTGAATTTCTGAAGCTGGCGCGCGAAAAAGCCGCTCTGCTGAAAATGGATATGGATATGCTGAAACGCCCCGTAAATGTGGGCTTTTCCGGCGGCGAGAAAAAGCGCAACGAAATGGTGCAAATGGGCATCCTCAATCCCAGAATGGCCATCCTCGATGAAACCGACAGTGGCCTGGATATTGATGCACTGCGGATCGTTGGCGAAGGGATTAACAGCATCATGCGCCGCCCCGATAAGGCCGTGCTGCTAATCACCCATTATCAGCGCCTGCTGGATTATGTTCAGCCCGATTTCGTCCATGTTCTGGCCGATGGCCGCATCGTCAAATCGGGTGGCCCGGAATTGGCCCATCAACTCGAAGAATATGGCTATGCCGAGGTGGTCGCTTAATGAGCCAAGCTGTCTTCCCCACCCGCAGAGACGAAAGCTGGCGCTATTCCGATCTGGATGCGCTGGCCTCAATCTGGCCCCTGCCTGCGCCGCACATCATTGCCGTGGCGCCGGGTGACCATTTTGAACAATCGATTCTGATCGACGGCAGCGATGGCAAGGCCGCCGTGCGCCATATTCAAATGACGCTGGGCAAAGGCGCCACAGCGGCCCTTTATGCGCTGAATATCGGCGGCAAATTTGGCCGGGTCGAATTGGATATCACCTTGATGGAAGGCGCAGATTTCACGCTGGGCTGCGCGCAAATTGGCGGCGCGGATCAGGTGTTGGAATTGATCACCACCGTCACCCATGCCGAGGCGGGCGGCACATCACAACAGATGGTCCGCAATATCGTCGGCGGCACCGCCACCAGCAGCTATTTGGGCAAAGTGGCCGTCGCGCGTGACGCTCAAAAAACCGACAGTGTGCAGGATGTCAAAGCCATGCTGCTGGATCGCAGCGCCACCGCCAACGCCAAGCCGGAACTGGAAATTTTCGCTGATGATGTGAAATGCGCCCATGGCTGCGCCATTGGTGAATTGGATGCTCAGGCGCTCTACTATCTGCAATCGCGCGGCCTGCCGCCAGCTGAGGCCAAGAAATTGCTGCTTCAGGCCTTTGTCGCTGGTGTTTTCGACGGTGCCCAGGATGAAGAAAGGCTGAAAAGCCTTGCCTTGGCCAAGCTGGGTGAACTGGTCTGATGACACGCCAAACCGCCCTGAATATCGCGTCTATCCGCGCCGATTTCCCCGGCCTGACGCCGGGTTGGCACTATCTCGATAGCGGCGCCTCGGCCCAAAAGCCGCAGGCGGTGATTGATGCCACTGTTGATGCGATGGGCCGGAATTATGCCACCGTGCACCGCGGTGTTTATGCGCGCTCGGCGGATATGACCTTGGCCTATGAAGCCGCGCGCCGCCGCATTGCCGCCTTCATCGGCGCCCGTGATGAGGATATGGTCTTTGTGCGCGGGGCGACCGAGGCGATCAATCTGATCGCTTATGCACACCCCCATAAGGGGCGCGTGCTGCTGTCGACCCTCGAACATCATAGCAATATCGTGCCATGGCAATTGGCCGGTTGGCAGGTCGATGTCTGCCCGCTGACGGCGGATGGCGCCATTGATCTGGACGCCGCCGAGGCCATGCTCACCCCTGAGCATAAAATGGTGGCCTTTGCCCATGTGTCCAATGTTTTGGGTAGCCTGCTCGACGTGCCTCGCGCGGCAGAACTGGCCCATAAAGTTGGCGCAGAATTGTTGATCGATGGCTGTCAGGCGGTGCCCCGCGTCCCCGTCGATGTCGAGGCGCTCGGCGCAGATTATTATGTCTTTTCAGGGCATAAGCTTTATGGGCCGACGGGTATTGGCGCGCTATGGGGCCGTAAACTTAGTAAACTTCCGCCATGGCAGGGCGGCGGCTCGATGATCGACCGCGTCACCTTTGAACGCACCAGCTATGCCCCCGCTCCCACCCGCTTTGAAGCGGGCACGCCTGCAATTATCGAGGCATTGGGGCTGGCCGCTGCGGTGGATTATGTGTCCAGCATCGGCATCGACGCCATCCATGCCCATGAAGCTAATTTGGTAACCCAATTGCGAGAAGAATTGGGCCGCCGCAACAGCATCACCCTGTTCGGCCCAGATGATAGCGCCGGAATTGTGAGTTTTGCGATGCAGGGGGTTCATCCCCATGATATCGGCACCATATTAGACGAGCATGGCGTGGCGATCCGCGCGGGCCATCATTGCGCCCAGCCGTTGATGGACCATCTGGGCGTGCCCGCCACCGCACGGGCCAGCTTCGGGCTTTACAGCGACGGTGACGATGTCGCGGCGCTGATCGAAGGCCTGGACAGGGTCGAAAGGATTTTCGGATGAGTGAGGAACGAACCATTAAGATCGAAGAAGTGGCCAGCGTTGCTCCGCCGCCCAAGGCCCGTGTGGCAGATGCCGCGCCGGTTCCGGACGCAGAAAGCGCACCGGAAAAGCTGGAACGCAAGCGCGACTATCTGGAAGGCTTTCTGGCCGCCAAGCCAGAAGCTGCAAACCCCCATGGCGTTGGCGGCGATCTGTATGAAGCGGTGATCGACGCGATCAAAGAAATTTATGATCCGGAAATTCCGGTGAATATCTATGATCTTGGGCTGATTTATAATGTCGAGATTGATGAAGGCCACGCCCTTGTCACCATGACATTGACGACGCCCAACTGCCCTGTCGCCGAATCCATGCCCGGTGAAGTCGAACTGCGCGTCGGCGCGGTGCCGGGCATTGGCGATGCCGAGGTGCTGCTGGTCTGGGATCCGCCATGGAGCCCCAATAATATGACCGACGAAGCCCGCCTTGAACTGGGTATGCTCTGATCGAACGCCATTTGTGACTATGTAGCGAAGCGGGCCGCCACCCCCTATAGTGACGCTATGCCCCGCACATGGCGGAGGGAGAATGATGATGACAGAAACCAAAACAGCCCGGCCGCGCCCCGCCGCCGTCGCCCTGACCGCCGATGCCGAAGCTCGCATCGCAAAGCTGATGGCGAGCGCCCCCGCTGATGCGATTGGCGTGCGGCTTTCCACCCCGCGCCGAGGCTGCTCCGGCCTTGCCTATTCGGTCGACTATGTCACCGAAGAGGTGAAATTTGACGAGAAAATCCCGACCCCGGGCGGCCTATTCTATATTGATGGCGCATCCGTGCTCTATCTGATCGGCAGCACGATGGACTGGGTGGAAGATGATTTCACCGCCGGCTTCGTTTTCAACAATCCCAACGCCAAGGGCGCCTGCGGCTGCGGCGAAAGCTTTACCATCTAAAGCCCATCGCCAAAGCTTCCTTCCGCCGATGCCTTAGCGACAGACCCGCCAATTGGCGGCACGTGGGGCCAGATCGAAATGGAAATGATCGGCGTGGGCGCTGTTATAATCCGGCGACAGGCTGGTGGTGAACAATTCACATGCCCCATCCCGCACAGCGTGCAGAAAAGCCCCTTTCAGCCCCTCATCCGCCCAATGATCTTTCACGGAAATGCGGCTTCCGTCAGCCAAAATAAAAGCGGAAATATCCATCGCATTGGCGCGGCTATGCTGGCTTGGGCTGCCACCACCACGGACATTGCGGCAATTATAGCTGCCCAAATTTTCCAGCCGCACGACCTTTTGGCCAAATAAGGCCTCGGCCTCTGGCGAAACAATATCACGGTGCCACAGCAGCAGCGCCGCCGTCATCGCGCATCCCGGCGCCGCTCTGGCCGGCTTCAGCGCCGGAAAGGGCGCGCTGGCATTTAATATCATGCGCTGGCTGGCGTGGCATTGCCCCTCGCCTTCCACCGGCCGCCGATCATAAGAAAGGCCTGCTCCCTCCATGATCCGGAAACATGCCGTATCATCCTCTGCAAGCGCCACCAGCTTGGCTGGCGTTGCCCAGCCAATCGGATGAGCAAGCTCCAGCGGGCGACCAGAAAAATGCTCTGGATGCGCCCGAACCCATTGCATCACCAAGATCGCCGCATAGCTGGCCAACAACAGGCCGATTAAGGCCAAGATATAGGCCTTAATCGTCTTTGCCATTTTGGCAGATTTGGCGCGTCTCATCCGCCCGCGTTGCCACCATATGCGCCGCCTGACTATGAAAATCGGGGCAGGCGCTCGTTTAGTTCAAGGGCACAAAGCGCAGCTTCAAACCATCCTTCGGGCGCGGAATCGGCAGCATCGCCCATTTGGGATCATAGCCCGGCTGAGCCTCAATCCGATATTGCGTAAGCACATGGTGCAGGAAGATTTTCGCCTGCATATAAGCAAAATGCAGGCCCAAACACATATGCGCCCCACCACCAAAGGGCACCCAGGCATATTTATGCCGCCCTCGCGCCTGCTCTGGTGAGAAGCGCATGGGATCAAATTGGGTCGGATTTGGCCAATGTTCTTCCATCATATGGGTGAAGGCCGGGCTAACCGCCACCATGGTGCCAGCCGGAATATCATATCCGCCGAAAGAGAAATCGCGCAAAGCCCGGCGCGGAAATGTGGGAACGGGCGGCACCAAGCGCAGCGTTTCCTTAAACGCCCATTCAGTCAGTTCCAGCTCGTTGATGCCATTATGCCCCACGCCTTCACCCGCTGGCGCAACCGCCAGCATTTCTTCGCGCAGTCGATCCTGCCATTCGGGTTGTTTGGCGAGTTCCCACACCAAGCTGCTGAGCGATGATGTGATGGTGTCATGCGCCGCCATCATCAGGAAATTCATATGATCGACGATGGCCTCAACGCTCAGATACTCGCCATCCTCATCCGTGGCTTGGCAGATTTGACTGAAAATATCGGCGCCGCCCGAGGCCCGGCGTTCGGGCACCAGCCGTGAAAAATAATCGACCAGATAGGCCCGACCAGCCGCACCGCGCCCCATGGCGGTGAAAGGCAAGGGTCGGCGCACAATGCCGATCGCCGCCTGCACCATATCCACAAAAGCCTTGTTGATCTTATCCGCCTCTGGTCCCCACGGGATGCCCAGAAAGGATGTTGCTGCCAGATCAAGGGTCAGGGATTTGATTGCCGGATAAAATTTAATCTCTTTGCCGCTCCAATCCGCGACCCGCGCCTTAATGCCTTCATTCAGCGAATCGGCATAATGGCGCATGGGTTCGGGCTTGAAAGCGACAGACAGTGTTTTTCGATCAGCGCGATGCTTATCAAAATCCATCAGCATCAGACCACGCGGAAACAGCAGATTCAGCATCGGGCCCCAGCCCTGCTCTGACGAGAACAGCTTGTCGCGGTCAAACATCACCAGCTCATTGGCCTCTGGCCCATGCAGGGTCACGCTGCGTCCGCCAAAGCCATTGCTGCGATAGACGGGACCATAGTCTTTCACCATCTGCCGCACAAAGCCGATATAATCGCGCAGCTGATCCAATGTGTTTCCCAATATCGGCAAACCATCTTTTCCCGGAATATGATCGAGCAAATGATCCGGCGTGCGCGGCAACCAATGCGCGGTATCCGGCCCAAAACGTTCGCTGGACCATCGGTTCGATGCCATATCCGCTGAAGCGCTCATCTCAAATCATTCCTGTTGATGCATATGTTGATCCGGCAATGTTATGACTCTGCTTACAGCAATGCAAGTAACCTTGAAGCAGGCCTCCTTCATTCACGGCCAATTCAACTTCTGTCGCGCATATGGGGCAGACCGTGGCATTTTCGATTGCCCCTATCAGTTAAGGACGTGACTATGGCTTTCCCCTTTTCTTTTGGCCGGCGCGGCCAGATCGCGCTTGGGGCCATCGCACTGACATCGCTTAGCGGTTGCTATGATGGCGGCGTTTATGGGGCAGGAAATTATGCATCGGGCTATGCTTGCGATGCCAATTATTATGACTCTGATCCTTATGGCTATGACGATGGTTATGGTTATGGCTGCTATGATGCCGGCGATTATCGCAGCGGCTTTCTGCAGATCGGCTTCGGCGGCGGCTGGTATGATGATTATTATTATCCCGGCTATGGCACCTGGATGTTTGACCGCTACAATGTGCGGCGCCCGCTTTCGGGACATTATTTGAATTATTGGGGCGGCCGCCGTGCCTATTGGCGTCATGCGCAAAACCGTCCCGGCTATCATCCGGGACGCCCCGGCCGTCCAGCGCCAGATTATGCCCCCAACCGTCCCAATCGTCCACCTCATGGAGTTCGTCCGGATCGGCCAAACCGGCCGTCAGACAGCGCCCGGCCTGACAGGCCCAATCGCCCGCCTGCCAATGTCCGCCCGGATCGACCAAACCGGCCGTCAGACAGCGCTCGGCCTGACAGGCCCAATCGCCCGCCAGCCAATGTCCGCCCGGATCGGCCAAACCGGCCTTCCGATAGTGCTCGGCCAGACAGGCCCAATCGGCCCCCTGCTGCAAGTCGCCCCAGCCGCCCTGAACGCCCCAGTGCGCAGCGGCCCAGCCGCAACATTCGCGATGTCATCGCCCCGCGGCAATAAGCATCCTTTCTGTTCACGCAAAAAGGCCCGGATCATCACGATCCGGGCCTTTTTCATACGCCGAGGGCAAGCACGGATTGGCTAAACGCCCTCGCTAGCCATGCTATCCAGATCGCCAGCGCCTGCGGATACCACCGTCGCCGCCACCAAATCGCCAATCACATTCAGCACGGTGCGGCACATATCCAGAAAACGATCAACGCCCAGCACCAACCCGATGCCTTCAGGCGGCACCCCCACACTGGCCAATATCAGCGCGATCACTGGCAACGACCCTGCTGGCACCCCGGCGGTGCCAATGCCCCCCAAGATACACACCAGCATCACAAAAATCTGTTGTTGCAGCGTCAAATCAACGCCGAAAAATTGGGCGAGGAAAATCACGGTCACGCCTTCAAACATGGCTGTGCCATTTTGGTTGGCTGTGGCCCCAATCGTCAGCACAAAGCGCGCAATGCGATCCGGCAGATGCAATCTTTCCTGCGCTACCCGCAAAGTGGTGGGCAAGGTGGCGTTGGACGATGCGGTGGCGAAAGCCATCACAAAAGCTTCCTGCGTCTCTCGAAAGAAAGACACAGGAGATTTTCGAGCAAAGGCTTTCAAAATGATCGGGAAAATGACGAACATCTGCAAACCCAGCGCCAGCAACACCACGCCGACATAGGCGGAAAGGCGGATCATCAGATCCCAGCCGAACTGCGACGCCAGATTAAACATGAAACAAAATATGGCGATGGGGGCCAGTTGGATCACAAGGCCGATCAGCTTCATCGACACTTCAAACACGCCTTCGACCACGGATTTCAGCGTTTTTGTGCTATCATTCTGCACCAGCATCAAACCAATGCCGAAAAACAACGCAAAAAACATGACGGCCAGCACATCATTGGCGCTCATCGCAGCGAAAACATTGCTGGGAACAATCGCAACAATCGCGTCCATTCCCGTTTTCGCCTCGCGCGCGCTGTCCGTAATGGCCTTCGCGCCATCCGCCCCCTGCGCGATCAACGCCCGCGCCTGCCCCGGATCCACCCCGGCGCCGGGCTGCAAGAGGTTCACGACCAACAGGCTGACGATCACCGCAATCGACGACACGATGATCGTGTAGATCAGTGTTCGCATTCCCACTTTTTTCAGCGCGCGAATTTCGCCCATCTCGGCCACGCCAACAATCAACGCGGAAACCAACAGCGGGATCACCAGCATGAACAACAAGCGCAGAAAAATTTGCCCAACCGGCATGGTGATATAGGTGGTGAAGACACCCACCCAATTGGCATCAGAAAATTGATAATGCACCACGATGCCCGCCAAAAGGCCAGCCACAAAGCCGATCAGCATCCGCCATTGCAAACGCTTGGCGCGGGCCTCTTCCGATCCCGCCATGGAATTTGCAACCGCAGCTTCCGGCATATATTTTCCCCTCCTGCGCATCGCTATCGAGCCCGAGGCGCTTCTTCCCAAGGCTTTCGCCTTCTATCTTATCGCATCGCCTATAGCGGCTCAGATCGATAGATTGGCCGATAATTCATCACATTACACCAATATTCTGCGCGCGCCCAAGGTCGCCAGATTTGCAGACAGCCAAAATTCGCTTCCGCCGCGGCGCGCAAGGCGTCTCTAAGCCGCTCTAGTGATCAGCCGCACTGCGCCCGGTGCAACAATTTATGATCCGCAAGAGTCAGCGCCATCATGGCTTCCACCACCGGCACACCGCGAATGCCAACGCAGGGGTCATGCCGTCCTTTGGTCACAATCTCAGTTGCTTCGCCCGCCGAGTTGATCGTTGGCACAGGCGTCAGGATCGAACTGGTCGGCTTAAACCCCACCCGCACCACCACCGGCTGTCCGGTGGAAATACCTCCGGCAATGCCGCCAGCATTGTTGGACAGGAAATCCGGACGATTGCTACCATCTGCGGCGGGCTGCATGGGATCGGCATTTTGCTCGCCGCGCAACCGTGCCGCATCAAAGCCTGCGCCAATTTCCACGCCTTTCACGGCATTTATGCCCATCATCGCCGACGCCAGATCCGCATCCAGCTTGGCATAAAGCGGTGCCCCCCAACCGGCAGGCACGCCGGTCGCGACACATTCCACCACGGCGCCCAAGCTGCTGCCAGATTTGCGGGCTTCGTCCATCAACCCTTCCCAGCGCTGCGCAGCGGCGGCATCTGGGCAAAAGAAGGGATTACGGCCGATTTCATCCCAATCAAAATTATCCCGGTCCATGGCGTCTCCGCCAATTTCCGAAACCCAGGCCGCGATCCGAACCTCTGGAATCACCAGCCGCGCGACGGCGCCTGCCGCCACCCGGCTTGCCGTTTCGCGCGCGCTCGAACGACCACCGCCGCGATAATCACGCAAACCATATTTGGCATCATAGGCATAATCGGCGTGACCGGGGCGATAAGCCTGCGCAATATCGCTATAATCTTTGGATCGCTGATCCACATTTTCGATCATCAAGCTGATCGGCGTTCCGGTGGTCTTGCCATCAAAGACGCCAGACAATATCCGCACTTCATCCGGCTCGCGCCGCTGCGTCGTGTGCCGGGATTGGCCGGGGCGACGCTGATCCAGAAAGGGCTGAATATCCGCCTCTGTCAGCGATAGGCGCGGCGGGCAGCCGTCCACAACAGCGCCAATAGCCGGCCCATGGCTTTCGCCCCAGGTCGTAAAACGCAGCACATGACCGAAGCTGTTGAAACTCATGGATCGACCTAGCCTGTAAAAATCATGGGGTGAAACCTCCCCCGCCCCGCATCATGCCAAGCGCATATAGCCCGCCGGGGCAGAGGTGTTGCAGATAGAATGTCATATTCCATCCTGCAACCCACTGCCGCCATCAGGCCGCGCACCTTCGCATCATACCAGCGCAATATCCGGTGCATCTTCCTGCTTCATGCCCACGGTATGATAGCCCGCATCGACATGATGGACCTCTCCGGTCACGCCGGATGCCAGATCGCTGAGCAGATACAGCGCCGATCCGCCCACATCATCAATGGTGACATTGCGGCGCAGCGGCGCATTATGCTCATTCCATTTCAGGATCAGGCGGAAATCACCGATGCCGCTGGCGGCCAGCGTCTTAATCGGGCCAGCCGAGATCGCATTCACGCGCACGCCAGCGGGTCCATAATCATTGGCCAGATATTTCACGCTAGTTTCTAGCGCAGATTTGGCCACACCCATCACATTATAATGCGGAACCACCTTTTCCGCGCCATAATAGGAAAGAGTCAGGATCGATCCGCCCTCCGGCATCATGGCCGCGGCGCGCTTGGCCACGGCGGTGAAGCTATAGACGCTGATGTTCATGGTCAGCAGGAAATCTTCCAGCGACACATCCGCATAATGGCCGCGCAACGCTTCTTTATTGGTATATCCAATGGCGTGAACAACAAAATCAATGGTCGGCCAGCGATCCGCCAGCTTGGTGAAGGCGGCATCCAGATTATCCATATCCGATACATCGCAATCAATCAGAAAGTCACAACCCAATTGATCAGCCAGCGGCTTCACCCGCTTTTCCATCACTTCGCCTTGATAGCTGATGGCGAGTTCCGCCCCAGCGCCGCTCAGCGCCTTGGCAATGCCCCAGGCGAGCGATTTATCATTGGCAAGGCCCATGATTAAGCCACGCTTGCCATTCATCAGACCTGTCATCATTTTTCTCCGGCGGAATTAAGTCTCGAAATTCATATCGTGAAGGCGGCCAATAGCGTCATGGCCCAAATCCTCAACCTCCACGAGCGCGGCGTTTAATTCGGCGCCCATCACCATGCCCAGCCCCACGAGGTAGAAAAAGAATAATGCGACCATCACACCAGCCATGCTGCCATAGGTCGTATCATAATTGAGCAAGCCTGCCAGCAGCGGCGGCAAAGCCATGGTCACGGCGATCCACCATAGGGTGGTAAACAAAGCGCCGGGCCATTTCGGACATTGTTTCAAATGGCGATATTCTGAAGGTGTCAGGCTGAAAAATAACAGGAAAATCGCCAAAAACATACCCAAACCGGATATCACCCGCGATAGCAAAACCAATCCGAAAGATTGCACCGCATCAGGCAAAAAGCGCATCACAAATTGCTCAACACCGGAAATCAAAATCTGCGCGCTAAAGCTGAACAGCATCAGCACAACAGCGCCCAAAATCACACCGATCGACATCAGGCGATAATGAAAAAAGCCCTTATCAGATCGTGCACCATAGGCCCGGCGCAAAATGTCGCGGATCGTCTCCACCAAACTGCCCACCGTCCAAAGCGCGACAATCGCACCCAGCCACAAGAATATGCCGGTGCGCGCGCCCATCGCTTCCCGAATCGGGCCAGACAGCGCATTGGCCACGGCAGGCGGCATGGTGCTGAACACGGTTTCAATCGCCTGCTCCCCCGCCACACTGCCGCCGAACAGGCTGAGCGTCGCCGCCAACAGGATGAAAAAGGGAAATAATGCAATTAAAGACAGATAGGCCAGATTGCCCGCATGGATAAATCCATCGGTATAGGTGCCCACCACCACCCGCTTCAGAATCTGTGCAAAGCGGGTGCCGGGGCCGACACGTTCCTTACCCTTTTCCAGCAATCCTTCGGCCTTATCCACCAATTTCCGTTTCTTGGCTGCCTCTGTGCGGGCCAGCAGGGAATGAGGGGATTCGCCGTAAGACATCAGGGTTAAACTCCAAAATCGGATCGCACTGCTCGCGGATCTTCCCATTGTTCCACAAAGGCTACCAGCGCCGCATCTTGCTTTGGCAGGTCCACCATCAAGCGAACCAATTGATCGCCCCGCTCACCCGACTTTTGCGAAAACCCTTTACCTTTCAGCCGCATAACTCGGCCCGATGTGGATCCGGCGGGCACAGACAGCATCACAGCGCCATCCACCGTCGGAACCTTAATCCGGGCACCGGCGACAGCCTCTTTCAAGGTAATCGGCAAGTCTAAGCGAATATGATCACCATCGCGCACGAAAAAGGCGTGATCGCGCACCGTGATCGTCACAATGCCGTCGCCATCGCCGCCCGGCCCCGGCTGGCCCTTGCCAGCAAGGCGTATTTGGGTGCCGCTTTCCACCCCTGCGGGCAATTTCAAATCAATTGTCGACCCGCTAGCCAGGGTGATGCGCTGCGGCGCACGAACGGCCGCATCCTCAAATGACACCGCCAATCGATAGGCCACATTGGCTCCCTTGGGCGGGGGCGCAGTCCGCCTGCCGCCAAAGCCGCCAGCGCCGCCGCCTCGGCCACCGAAAAGACCCTCGAATATATCGCCCAGATCGGCGCCCTCGCCGCCAAATCCGCCGCGCGGATCGCCGCGAAAGCCGCCGCCTCCACCGCCACCAAAGCCGAACGGCATCGCCGGATTGCCATCGCTATCAATTTCGCCGCGATCAAATTGCGTCCGCTTCTGCTTATCCGACAACAGATCATAGGCCTTTGCCACATCGGAAAAGCGCTCAGCGGCCCGGGGATTATTTGCGTTGCGATCGGGATGAAGCTCTTTTGCAAGTTTGCGATATGCCGATTTAATCTCTGCATCGCTTGCATTTTTTGCCACACCCAATGTGGTATAAGGATCTGCCATAAGCTCCCTGTTGCCCGATAATGCGTTAACCGTGAAGGCCTGATAAAAGTGATAGAAATCTGGATGTGGGCATCTGGGCCGTGACGGTCAAGACCAGTCAGCGCAAGACCCCGCCCTCATGCAGTGGCAATCTGAAACCAAAGCCCGCGGCAATAATTCTCGACCAGCGACATCTTGCCTCTTAAAGATGGTGCCCATGACACTCGATCCTTTTTCTTTATTCGATCAATGGCTCGCCGAGGCCAGTATTAGCGAACCCAATGACAGCAACGCCATGGCGCTGGCGACCGCTACGCCGGATGGGCATCCCTCGCTGCGCATGGTTTTGCTCAAAGGCCATGGTCCGGATGGATTTATCTTTTACACCAATTTGGATAGCCGCAAGGGCAATGAACTGGCGAACAACGCACAGGTCGCCTTGCTTTTCCATTGGAAGTCACTGCGCCGTCAAATCCGTATTGAAGGTCAGGTATCACCCGTCGACGCCGCCACAGCAGACGCATATTTCGCCACCCGCAGCCGCGACAGCCAGCTCGGCGCATGGGCCAGCGACCAAAGCCGCCCGCTGGATAAACGCAGCCTATTCGAGGATCGATTTGCCGCAGTGCAGGCCCGCTTTGATGGGCAGAATGTGCCCCGGCCTCCGCGCTGGTCGGGATGGCGGGTCACGCCGCATCGGATCGAATTTTGGCAAGATCGCGAGCATAGGCTGCATGAGCGCACGCAATTTAATCGCAGCGCAACAGGCTGGAGCAGCCAGCTTCTTTATCCCTGAGCGCCTTTAACAGGGGGCACCCAGCCCCCTGTTCAATCTATCTTTACGAAAAAATTTCAGTTCATAGCTGGCTCAGCGAGCCTGACCTTCCGCAATCTGCTGGCACTGGCGCCGACGCCAAACGCCATCCGTCACCAACTGATCGGCGTCGAAAACGACCTTATATTGGCACACGAGATAATTTTCAGACTGCGGCATTTTAAACTGGAAATTATAATCCCATTCTGATGCGCGCGATCCTTGCAGTGGCTCACCCAACACCGTGCGCACCTCGGTCGCCGTCAACCCGGCTTCGATAATCGCAAAGCGCGCAGGGTCCGTCACAACACCGTCACGCACGAAAGGCTCGCGCAATTCGCGGCGGTTCACATCCACATCGCTATAATCCAGCGCCTGTGGATTGCTCACCCGGTCGACTGGATTGTTATGCCCGGCGACCACAGCCGTAGGCGCCGCGATGGCAACCAGCCCGCCTGCCAAGGCGGTCATCGCAATAAGGGATTTGTTCATGCCCATGTCTCACTCTTTCCTAATCTTTAAATATTTTAACGTTCGCGCAGGGCTTCCTGCGCCTTGTTCAGGGGTTTCGTCAGATAATCCCACACGCTTTTCCGGCCCGTGCGAATATCTGCGGTTGTTACCATGCCGGGGGTGATGGGCAGACGGCGGCCAGCCTTATCAACCAGCACATCCGAATTGGTGCGCACCAACACACGATAATAGACGATTTCGGGGCTGATCTCATCCCGCAGCGTATCGGGGGCGATGGTTTCCACCTTGCCCTCCAGCCCGCCATAGATGGAATAATCATAAGCGGTGACCTTCACCATCGCCCGCTGGCCGGGGTGGATGAAAGCAATGTCTCGCGGCGAAATGCGGGTTTCAACCAGCAATTGGTCGCCCATCGGCACCAAAGTCATAATCGATCCGCCCGGTGCAATCACGCCGCCAATGGTCGTCACATCCAAGCTTTTCACGATGCCGCGCACCGGCGCCGTCAAAGTCGTGCGGTCCAGCATATCGGCCCGTCCGCGCACCACAGATTGCAGGGACTTCACATCCGCATCGGCCTTGGCCAATTCTTCCCGGCTTTTCACCATATAACCGGCCCGCGCTTCGGCCAGTTTCAGTTCCAGATCGGCGACCTGCCGCTGCAAACGGATCATTTCTACCTTGCTGGCGGCGCCGCTGCCAAGCAAGGATTGGGTGATGCCCAATTCGCTGCGCGCCAGTGCCAAGGCGTTGCGCAAACCGCTCACCGTTTCATTCAAACTGTTGCGGCGCGATGTGAATAAAGCCGTCTCGAAATTTTTCAGATCGGGCCATTCATCCAGCTCAGCTGGAAATATAATATTGGCTTTCCCGGTCACTTCAGCCTGCAGCCGAGCACTCGCCGCAAGTGACGCACGATAGCGCGCCGCTGTTTCCTCAACGCTGCTTTCACCGCGCGTCGGATCCAATTGGGCCAGCACCTTGCCTTTATCGACAATATCGCCTTCCCGCACATTTAACTGCGACAAGATGCCGCCTTCCAATGTCTGGATCACCTGTTCACGGGAACTGGGAATGACTTTGCCTTCACCGCTCGACACTTCATCGATTTTGAAGAACCAAGCCCATAGAAAGAAGATCAGCAAAAACAGGGCCACCAACCAGATGATCTGGGTGGATTTGGTCGCCTGTGTTTCGTTCAGATCGGCCAGATTGGGCAGGGTTGCACCGCCCAACGCCGGTGCGGCTTCAGGCGCTTGGCCAAGGCCCGCCATCGCGGCCATGGGATTTATCTCGCTCATGCCTCGCCTTCCTGCGTGTCGCTCGCGCGTGGCCGGACGACAAGGCGACGCTTCACCTCAGCCTTTGCCTCCGTCGTCGGCGCTGCGCCCTGCTCCTGGTTGCCACGCAGCCGCGCCAGCACCTGATCTTTCGGACCATCCATCACAATCAGGCCGCCATCGACGACGATTAACCGATCGACAATCGCCAGCGCCGCCAAGCGGTGCGTCGCAACGATCAAACTATGGTCAGGCGGCAATTGACGCAGCCGCGCGATCACATCGGCTTCTGTCGCATCATCCATCGCGGTGGTAGGCTCATCAAGCAGCAAAACCCGTGGTTGGCGCAGCAAAGTGCGCGCCAGCAATATGCCCTGACGCTGCCCGCCAGACAGGCCAAGCCCGCCCTCCTGCACAGGATGATCCAGCCCCATCGGCAAACGCTGGACATAGGCCCATGCGCCCGAGGCCTGAAGCGCAGTCAACACTTGCTCATCGCTGGCCAGCGGTGCGCCCAGCTTCAAATTTTCGCGCAATGTGCCGTGAAACAAGCGGGCATTTTGGGTCAGCAAACCAATATCGCGGCGCACATCTGCCGGATCGATATGCGAAATATCCACACCATCCAGCATCACCGAACCCGACGAAGGCTCCATCAATCCGGATAGCGCCTGAAGCAAGGTCGATTTGCCCGCGCCATTGCGGCCCAATACCGCGATCCGCTCGCCAGCCTTGATGGTTAGCGACGCAACCATCAAGGCGGGCACCTGTCCATCATAGGTGAAAGTCGCGCTATCAAATGTGAAATCACCGCGCAGCAGCGGGCGATGAATCACCGCTGCATCCCGGGGGTTGTCGATGGGCAGCTTCATCAACTGATCCAGCGATTGTGCCGCAATTTTGGCTTGCTGCCACCGATTGAGCACGCCGGTGATCGACGATAAGGGCGCCAGCATCCGGCTGACCAAAATGCTGGCCGCCACCAGCACACCTGTGCTCATCTCACCCGTCATCACAAAGGGCACGCCGCAGAAAATCACCACAGCAAAGGCCGCCCCCTGCACCGTCTGCATCCAATTGTTCAGGCGGTTGAGCAGATCGCGCATCTGCAGGCCGGAGTCAGCATTGACTGAATTATAGTGATTCCACTGGTTTTGAAAACGCTGCTCTGCTTGCAAAACTTTAATATCTTCAATGCCTTGCACCGCCTCAACCAGCATGGCGTTGCGCAGCGACGATTCCCGCATCCCCGTCTGCGCCAAATCGCGCAATTTGGGTTGAGCCAAGAGGCTAGGTATCACCAACAAGAAAAAAGCGGCCAGCGGCACCAGCACCAACCAGCCCGCAATCATCCAGAAAACCGCACAAAACAGCAAGAAAAATGGCAGATCAGCGACAGCGGCAATGGTCGTCGATGTCAGCATATCGCGCACCGATTCCAGCTCGCGAATTTGCGAGATAAATGTGCCCGTTGATCGCGGCCGCGCACTGTTCTTCACGCGCAATGCATGGCCAAAAACACGATCGGAGATGCGCAGATCCGCGCGTTTTCCGAGCAGATCGGTGATCCGCATCCGGGCATTGCGCATGGACCAGGCAAAAACCAACGACAGCAACACACCGCCAAACAGCACATAGAGGGTGGGCATGGATTGGGCCGGAACGACGCGGTCATAGACTTGCATCGAAAATATCACGCCCGCCAGCGCCATCAAATTGGTGACGAAAGAGGCAATCAAAATATGGCCATAGGGCCGCCAATCCACCAGCACCAAGCTGCGTAGCCAATCATCCTCCACCGGCGCGACATAATCATCGATCCGCGTGTCCCGTGCGGATTGCAGGGGAGACAAAACGGCCAAAGCTTGCACATAGGGTTGCAATTCGGCGATGCTGCGGGTGATCGCATCGCCCGCGTCACGGCCCGTCATCAGGGTCAGCCTGTCATCGCGCATAGTGGTGATCACCGCCACCTGCCCGCCATCCAATTGCACCGCCACCGGCAGGCGCCATGGCGCCAAATCCGTTAATCGCGGCTGCACCAGTTGAAAGGATAGACCAGCCTGACGGGCAAGATCGCGCGCCCGATCCTCAATCAGCGCATCCCCAATCCATTGCCCAGCCAACTTGATATGCTCGGGCGAAGCATTGAGTTGATAATGGGCGGCAATCACCAATATGGCATCCAGCCACCCCTGTTGCAGCGCATCATCAGTCGCCGCCCCAGCAGCAGCACCGCTCATATCCGCAGGAGCGGGAGCAGAACCGCCCGCCCCATCCACCGCCGCCATTTCGCTTTTCTCGGTCATTTACTGTCACTCGGCAAAAGGGACTGATCGTCCAGCGCAAAACTGCTGCGCAGCCGGTCGCTGTGATACAGGCATTGCAGCGCCAGACTATATTGTGTGTAGCGTCCCTGCGCCTGCTCCACCCGGGCGCCATGATATTCTTGCTCGGAATTCAGCAGATCCAACAAAGACCGCGTGCCCAGATGCAGATATTGCTGCTGATAAAGATCGCGCGTCTGATCGATGCGGTTCACTCGCGATTCCAGCACTGGCGCCCGCTCTGCCCAGCCCTCTGCCTGCGCTTTGGCATCGGCAAAGCCCTGTGCCGTTTCCAAGCGCGATTGCAGAACGGCATCTTCATAAGCGCGCAATTGGTAAAAAGCGCCGCGCTCGCGGGCCCCCGCTGATCCGCCTTGATAGAGCGGCATGGCGACATTCACCCCGACCTGCCCGGTGCTGCGATATTCGCCATACATGCGCGAACCCTTGGTCAGCGCATATCCCACGCTGCCATCCAGCGAGACTGTCGGCAGGCGCTCTGCCTTGGCGATATCCAAATCCGCGCGCGCTTCATCGCGGCGGGCACTAGCAATTCGCACGGCGGGCGTTTCCGCTGGCACCAAGCTTTCACAAGCCTGCCCCTGCAACATCATCGGTATATCGCCGATAATCTCAACCGGGGCGGTGCGCCCGGTCAGATGCATCAACAGGATGCTCGCCCGCTGCGCCTCTGCCTGAGCGCCCAGCAATTGCGACCGCATAGCATCCACACGGGCATTAGCTTGCTCCATATCGGATCGGCTGGTCGCGCCCTTTGCCGTGCGTTCTGCCACCAACTGGGTGATCGACCTCACCGCCGCCAATTGTTCGCGCGTTAAGGCCAGCAGATGCTGCTGCAAATGCGCATCGATCCATGCTTGCGCGGTGTGCAAGCTGATTTGATCAATTGCCAGCTCCACCTGCGCTTCACTGGCCCGCACGCCGGATTCTGCCCGATGCTTCGCCCCGGCCACTTTGCCGAAATCATAAAGCATCTGCGATCCCTTCACCGTGGCGGTGAAGACATGGCGGGAATCATAGCTGCTATTTTTATAACTATTGTTCTGATTTTCGATGCCGCCGGAAATTTGCGGCTTATATCCAGCCTTGGCGGCATCCACGGCAGAGCTCGCCTGCTGCACCTGTTCGCCCGCGCCTCGCACGCTGGGGTGGGTTTTCACCGCGGCATGCACCGCGCCCTGCATATCCAACGGCGCATTATAGCTGCCAACCGGCGCAATATTCTGTGCCCCCGCCTGCACAGCGCCTGTCATCACCAACAACGCCCCGGCAGCGCAGGATAGCAAGAGGCAGACGGACGGCTTATGAATCAAGCGGCCCATCCATCGGCTTTCATTATCCATATTCATGCTCAGGCCCATCTTGAAAATCGGTTCCGGTCGCCCTGCTGAAAGCCGCAAGAAAAAACTTAGGATCAGATGATCCAGAAAAAAACATATCCCACGGCCCTTCCACCAACAAGATGGCGAAAGGGCCGTAGGATCAAATCATTAGATGAAGCTTGTTACAATATCCTCATCAATCAACAGCTTCAGGCCACTGTCGCTGGTATATTCGATATAACCAGTATCAGTCGTTAAGCCTGCGGTCCATTCGTTGGAAAGCACAACAGAGTCATCACCATCACCATCAATGGTCAGCGTGCCATTGCTCTTTCCGGTGATTTTCAGCACATCGGCCAGCGTCAAGCCACCAGTGATGCTGTTGGCACCGCCCACGGAAAGATCAATGCCCTCGATGTTACGGAGCTTGCCCGCAAGATCAACGTTGGACACGCTCTCACCATAGCGCAGCGCGACCATATCGATCCCACCACGACCATTGATTGCCGCACCAGTCCAGATCAAAACATCATCGCCCGATGTCGCCAGTTGAGGCGCGATGGAGACGGTCATATCGCTTTCAACAGCATTTGACTCAGCACCGCCGTCACTCTCAACCGTCCACGCCTTGATGCTGATCTGGGTGCCAGCCGTATCATCATCCTGATCCTTAATCGAACCAGCCGCCTGCACAAAGCCCAGCTTATCAAGCTGCGCCTGAGACAGGCCTGTGATCGTGTAGGTGTCGGTAGCTTTATTATAGCTGACGTTTTCCAACAGCTCTTCACCGTCATAAAATGCAGCAAATTCACCCAGACCCGTGATTTCCAGAGTCGTGGTTTCTGTGCTGCCATCCGGTGCTGTTGATTCAGCAACGGCCGCATCCGCCATGGAGGCGTTGATATTCAGAGCAATGACCTGCCCTTCATTACCAAAGCTGATGGTCGGATTGATGGAGATGCCATTGGCCACAGGCGTGATCGTCAGACTGCCCAGATCGAAGGACTCCAGAAACTTCTCAGAAAGGCTATTTTCACCCGACTGAACCAGAAGCTTCAAATCATCTAGCGTGCCGCTCCAATTGGCTGGCGGCAGGATGGAAATATAAGGCGGCAGAGTGCCATCACTGGACAATATCCAGGTGTTGGTCGTGCCATCACCACCAGCGTTGGATGCTTGACCGGCAAGCGCTGCATCATCCGCAGTATCCCCGACATAGATCAGGAAGCCTACGGGCAAACCACCGAGCATGATCGATGTGATGCTTTCAGTGCCATCACTATCGTTCAGAACGACGCTCAACCCATCAAGCTGAATCGCTTGCGACTTGTCAGCCGCGTTTGGCTCAAGACCATCCCAATCCTTGGATTCAACCGTCACGCCATTGTTGATGATCACCACATCCGCCGTTTCTGACGTGTCGGTGGTCACAATGTTGCTAGCATCCTTTTCCTTCACCTGAACGGTGGCATCAAAGGTCACATCGCCGGGCTGCAGCGTGCTGCCCGATGGTGCGGTGTAAGTGATGTCAACGGTGCCGCCATCGACGCCAATGTCGATGACATAATAGTCGCCATCATCAATGTCGGCTATGCCGCTCACCGATGTCTTATTAACAACAACGCCGCCGACAGACACGGTGCCGCCATCATTGCCGTTCGTTGTCACCTGCACATAAAGCTTGCCGTCAACGATGACACCATGACCACCATCACCTTCGCCAGCGGTGATGGTCGCCGTGACGCTGGTTTGACCTTCCGCCACATCGGCCACATCAATGGTCACGATGGCTTCGTCCGTCACTGGCGTGATCGGCATATCGGCTTTCGCGTCTTTTTCAACACTTGTGCCACCAACCACCGATGCCGTCAGCTTTGCATCAAAATGGAAAGCGCCATGATTATCGTTCCAATTGGCGGGTGGCGTGATGCTAATCTGACCCATCAATTCGTCGAGTGCGTCTTGGCTGCTATCACCCGGCCCCACAATCACAGTTGCGGTATAGACCGGTTCGCCATCAATAAAGCTCAGCGTCATCCCCGTCACGTCGCTGCCAGCAGGCAGATCGGTGATAGTGATGGTATAGCTGTGTGACTGGCTATTATCGCTGGTGGAAACTCCAGCGTCGATCACCTCATTCAAGGTAAAGGACGTATCTTCCGTTCCCCCGACACCATTATATGTCCACTCATCGATGGTTGGCGGCGTGAATGTGGTTCCGTCTGTCAGATTGACATCCAGCTTCCAACTCACACTATCCTGCTCAATCTTCGCAGCAAGGCTACTGTCATTGCCACGATCCTGTCCCTGAACGGTCATCGTGATATTCGACACTTTGTTGCCAGCGCCTTGACCGACGATGAATTCCACCGGCACATCAATACCGCCAGAGCCAATGGATTTCGCGTCTGCGCCTTCATAGATCAGCAGCCATTTGCCGCCGCCCATCTCTGATGCGCCCACAACCGTAACCCCATCGGGCACGCCCTCAATCACGACACGAACCAAATGCTCGCTACCATCGGTATCAGCGGAATCCACATGAAGGTTAACCGTGACCAAACCGCTGTGCGTGACCAACACCCTGTCAGGGCTTGCGTCATCACCTGCAACCTCGTCGGCTGTCGAGCCAACAGCGCCATTACTGAAGGTCACATTATTAATGCTGGCATCAATTTCATCCGTCACCGGCGTGGCGGTGATGCTCAATTTTCCGTCTTCGATTTTCGTAACTGGATCCAACGAGCCATCGCTGGATGGATCAATCACTTCATATTTGAAGTCTAGATCACCCAGATCGCCATCCAGATTGAGATCGCCCATGGCGCCAAGCCCGCCAACCTGATTGGATGGAATGATGTAATAGTCACCATCTTCCGACAATGCGAGATTAGCGTCCTCCAACACCACGCCGTTCAGATACAGCGTAAATTCACCACCAGCATCCTGATAGTTGACCGGGATATAGACATCGCCCAGCACTTCATCCGTATCACCATTCTGATGAATGATTTTCAGATTCAGCGGTGTGATCTCATCTTCCACCAAAGTGGCGTTTTCGGTGATCACTCCTTCCGGCGTCGGTGTAACTGTGAAACTGACGTCTGTCAGCTCACGGGTGTTGGAATCGCCGTCCTTTTCTGTGGTGACGCCAGCGACCTTGAAATCGACCGTGCCACTGTAATTTGGCGGCAGCTTGATGTGAACTTTATCCAGCTTATCCGCCGAAACCAGCCACACACGCTCCGTGCCGCCTTCACCTTGGAAGACCAGCTTAACATCGCCATTTTCCACGATGCTAAAATCATCACCAAGGCCGGTGATCCGAACGGTTAGTGTTTCCGAACCATCGGTATCCGGCGTGGTGACGCTGTGGATCAAATCGCTCAGAACGACCTGATTTCCGTTGGCATCCAATATGCCTTCCGTCACCGTATATGGCGTCTCCAGCAGATTCACCTCCGCGTCATCCGCCACACCCTTTACGGATACGTGAATATCGCGCTCAGCCGTCGGCGTTGACGTGTCATCGCCATCCTTTGAAACGGCGCTCGCTTTCAGGGTAAAGTCACCACTATAGTGAAGCGGCGGCGTGACTGTCAGCGACTTGCTATTTTCAAAATTGGGGATGACGACCGTTCCACCCGTAACGGTCAGATCGACACCATTATAGGTGATCGTCGAACCGACTGGAATTCCAGAAATCGTCACTTCAAATGTTTCCGAAGGATCGGTGCTGGTCGTTGTGATCGACAGAGGAATCGCTGTGTCTTCCAAACCCGTCGCACGTCCATTCAGCGCCATCGTAACGCCGTCCGCCACGGGATCGAATTTGATCACGGTCAGGTCTGACTTACCGGATATGCCCACGCTAACGCCGGGGATGTCGACGTCCGCCCGATCACCATTCATGTCTGGCGGCGAGGTTGGACGTGTAATATCTTCGTCGAAGTCAACGGTGCCAGCTTCAACGCCAATATTCAGCGTCCCAGACACGTTGGCCGGCAATTTAACTTGTAGCGAGTCCAGATAGGCTGACGGAATCCAAACTGGATCGCCGACGAACATGACCTCTACCCACTCGCCACCTTCAACCTGATAGCGGAACAATGTTCCAATCGCGCTATCGCCAGCGGCAATACCGGCCTCATCCGATTCCAATTCAGGCGTTAGAACGGCATAGGTGAACTCACTCGGATCTTCGTTGGTCCAGACACCTGCATCACCCAATCCAGCAAAGCCGCCACCCGTGTTGGTTGCATCCGTATAATTGGTTCCCAGCGCGAACCATGTGTCTTCCTTGCCCGACACATTATAGACGTGATCACCAGACATGGTGACATCATCATGGCTATCGCCATTGCTGTCATCGCCGACTTTTTCAGCCACGGCATCGACGATGATGGTCACCGACTTATCGGTGATAGTCTCGGTATCAGTTACCAGAGTGCCGTTAACAATCTTGCTATCCGTGACCTTAATCGTGAGATCAACCTCAGCATCAGCGCTCTTATGGGCTGGCGGCTTAATCATAAACTGATCAAGTGCGGCTTCACGATCTTCTTGGCTCATGTTGTCAGCGAATTCAATCGTCACCGAACCCGTTGAGCCGCCTGTCACTGTCATGCCGGCTACAGTCGGAATTGTTGTGAGCTCCCAACCTGCGGGCACGTCGAACGAAATCGAATTGATAACTTCCGAACCGTCCGCATCGGTCACGGTAACACCCGCGAGGAAGGCGACTGCCGTATCCTCAAGTGTTTCGACACCCGCCACTGCCACGTCACCCGCCACTGGGCTGACGTAAAGGTTGATCGTCACCGAATCCGAAACAGTCTCAATCGTGCCTGTGGAATCTGAATCCGTGTCCTTCGTATTCAGTGTGATGGTGACACCTTCGATGTCACCACTGAAATTGAGAGGTGGTTTGATGCTGATCTCGGGTGGCGTCACCGAATTCGTGAAGGGTGACGACACAATCTGATCGTCCGTCGTGATTGTGGTCTCTACGTCACCAATCGTCACAACCGAGCCCACCGGCAAGCCGCTGACGCTATAAGAGAAAGTCTCGCTACCATCGAGGTCATTCCCCGGATTATCATCCGTGCTCGTCAGAGTCGGCGTCAGAAAATCAGAAATATTAATCGCGGTATCTTCGTCGCCGGTAAAGTCCGTCTGACTAATCGCCAGCGTCGCGCCATCCGTCACAGCCTGCACATCGACATCGATTACCTGCGAACTGGACGCACCTGCCACGCCCGGAATCTTCACGCCATTGCCATCAACTTCATAGCTGGTGACATCAACGGTGACGGTAAAATTATCACCGCTTTCCGCCTTCGGATTGGCCTGCAACGCTTCATATTCCGCTTCGGTCAGATAATAGACACCATCACCTTCGGCAGGCACGTCGTTGACATGAATATCAAGCGGTTGGTTACTGCCATCCACCAGCACAATGGTGATTTTGCCATCGACAGGTGTCAGCACGTCCGTGCCATTCAGCAACGTCACACCATCCGCACCAACGCCGCCAATGGTTAGCGTGATTTCACCGATGCGTTCGGGAAAGTCATTGGTCACAACTCCACCTGCGCCCGTATCCGTAATGGTAGGAATTTTCAGGCCGAGTGCCTTACTCACATCTTCCATGGTATCGACAGTCTTATCAGCTTCAAGGCCCGGCGCATCCGCAACCTTCACCATATCAAAGGTGAGGGTCTGCTCGATAGACTCACCGCCCGTCCTGTCTTCCTTCATCGTATAGGTGATGGTCGGCACATCGCCCGCATAATTGGGCTCGGGCGTGAATATGTAAGTGCCATCTGCGTTAATGGTCACCGTGCCAATGGGATTGTTATCGGCATCCTTTATCTCGACAGGCACGCCTGGCGTATAAACCGTCGGGTCGCCTTCGATGGTAAATTGCGTTACGATAAGCTCATCGTCTACGTCGTCGAAATAGTCCTGCAACGTCCCCTCATGGGGGACATCTTCAGTCACAGTAACGGTTGCGTTCTCACCTTCCAGCTTATCATTCGAACCGTTAACGGTGATGGTGATAAGCTGATCGCGATACGCACCAAATTCATCCTTCACGCGCGCGGTGAAGATTTCTTCTCTGACATCGCCATTGTTGAGCTTCTGCGTCGCTTCGCGCGTGTTATCGAGTATGTAGGTCCAATTGCCATCCGCATCGATGGTGATCGTGCCATAGGTGCCGTTTGTTCCGCCCTCAATTCTCCACGTTTGCGTCGCATCACTATCCACATCCGTGGCGGTCAGAGTACCAGTGGCAGTCGGGGTGCCAGCAACGCCGGTCCCCATTTCCGTCACGGAGCCTTTCGCATCCTCCGCACCCGATGTAATTTCGGGCCGATCATTGGTGCCAGTCACGGTGATCGTCAGCGTGGTTTCGCTGGTCGCACCATTCACGTCGGTCACCGTATAGGTGAAGACTTCAGTCTTCGTTTCGCCCTGCTTCAGCGCCTGCGTCGCGGCGCTGCCATTATCCAGCGTATAGGTATATGTGCCGTTCGCGTTGAGCACCAATGAACCATAGGTGCCGGAAAGCGCGCTGCCGACTGCTCCTGGGCTGCCGTCAAATTCCACACCGCTAACTTGCAGCGTGGCCTGCTCACCGGCATCCACATCGGTGTCATTGGTCAGCACATTGCCGGTCGCCGTCGGCTTTCCAGCTTCAGCATCATTGCCGCCACCGGAAACACCGGATTCCTTCACCGTATCACTATCGGCATTGGCCACCGGCGCATCATTGGTGCCGGTGATGGTGATGGTGACGGTTTCCGTCTTCACGCCGCCATTGCCATCGCTCACCTGCACGGTGAAGATCAAATCCTTGGTGTCACCTTCCTTCAGCGCCTGCGTTGCGGGCAGGTCATTATCCAACTCATAGAACCAGCTACCATCTGCAGCGATGGTGAACTCCCCATAAGTGGTGTCCGGCGTGCCGGTGACGCTCCAAGTCAGCACATCGCCGTCCACATCCGTGGCGGTAAAGTTGCCCGACACGATTGGTGTGCCATCGACAACGGTGCCGTCATCCAGATGGCCAGCCTCAACCACAGTGCCCGTTTGCGCCCCGCCGTTTATGACGGGGGCGTCATTCACGGGCGTAACCGTGATATCCAGATCGGCTGTGTCAGTGCCGCCTTCACCATCGCTGATGGTGTAAGTAATGGTCGGAACCGTGCCGTTCCAATCCTGCGCAGGCGTGAAGGTGTAGCTGCCGTCGCTGTTGATAAGGATGGTGCCGACACCCGGAATCGTGGCGGTGCTTCCCGCATCAAATTTTCCGGTCACGCCTTCAATGGTGAACTCCGTCACGTTCAGCGTATCGCCATCCGGATCACTATCATTGCCCAGCACATTGCCGCTGACGGGCGTATCTTCTGCTGTCGTAGCCGTATCATCCTCGGCGATCGGCTCTGGGTTCGTCACCGTCCAAGTGAAGGTTTGCGTGGCCGACTCGCCATCGGGATCGGTCGCGGTGATGGTAACGCTGTACACGCCATCATGGCCGCCCTGACTCGCCGATTTATCAATGGTGCCGGAGATTATACCCGTAACCGGATCAATCGTCAGGCCCTCTGGCAGACCCGTGGCGCTATAGGTCAGATCATCGCCATCCACATCCTTGAAGAAGCCGGAGGCATCAAGGTCGGTATCCGTATCCGCATCCTTGCTAGACTGATCTTCGATCTCGCCTTCTGGAACTGGCGCATCATTCACCGGATCAATGGTGATGACCAGATCCGCCTTATCGCTGCCGCCCTTGCCGTCGCTAATCGTGTAAGTAATGGTCGGAACCGTGCCATTATAGTCAGGCTCTGGCGTGAAAGTGTAGCTGCCATCCGTGTTGATAACAATGGTGCCAACACCGGGGATCTCTGCCGTCTCACCGGGCTTATAGGTGGTGCCCTCAACGGTGAAGTCGGTCACGGTCAGCGGGTCGCCATCCGGATCATTATCATTGCCGATCACATTGCCGGTGACAGGGCCGCCATCTTCTTCGCCGCGACCTTCATCATTGATGGCCACAGGCGGTTTATTTTTCTTGCTGCCACCAGCGATCGCCACGCCCGCCCCAGCGACACCAAGCGCACCCAACAGATAAGGCCACCATACGGCAGCGGCGGCATCATCCCACTCAATTTCCGTGAAATGAAACTCGGTCCACTGCTCAGGATATTGGCCCCACCAGACAACGCCATTTTCATCTTCAAGCACAAGCTCACTGCGCGTCAGCTCTTCAGTCGAACCATTGTCCGCTACATCGGTGCGAGCGTCGCTATCGATAGCATCATCGCCCGCGAATTTAATGAAGAAGCCCTGAATCAAAAGCTCCTGACCATCCTTCATCACCAGCACAAGATCATCGCCACGCCGCTCATAGCGTGCGACATTTTCGGGTGCCAGCTTCAGAAAAACAACGGAAGGACGATCCAGCACAATGTTACGTGCGTCTTCAGTCTGACGGCGCGAACCGTTCTTCTTCTCAATGATTTCGGCTTTCATGACGACCCTTGATTTTGATATGATGATGGGAGCTTTTCAGGCTCGGGGAAAAGATGGGCGCAACCTATAAAATTATACGAACAGTCAACAATTTAACCATTTACATAATTTCAAATTTGCAATGCGCCTCCCCGAAGAGGATGAAGCGCCTTGCCCTAAAAATGGCCTTGCCCAACTTAACCCTCTTAACTGGCTTCATATAGCCCCGATCGTTCATATTGCAATGAAAGAGCGATACAGTTTTTAGCAATATCAATGTTATAAAATGCAATCCGTATAAGCGGATCGAGAAAATTCGTATAAAATCCAAACAATTTGGGTCATTCCAAAAATTGTCAATATATTCAAAACACTTCCAACACGCTCATGGAAAGATGAATATTGTTACCATAATAGCGGAAATTTCCTGCGCTAAAGAAATGGTTAACAGGGGCTAAGTTCATACAAGACCGACTTAAGCGAGTGCAAAAAACCCAACCGATCCTGTAAAATTATTTAACAAACAAATGAATTAGCCATGGGCAACACCCATCCAGCCCATCCCAAGCAGCGTAAGGCCTATACCTGCACCTATAACGAGCTCACGCTCGCCAAACGCCGTATATGCGGCTCGCCGATGCTATAAAATACCGGTATAAAAGATCATCGTCTCATAGACTCTCGACCAAATTGGCCAAATGGCGACGCAGCGTAGGAAATTGCGGATCCTCCGTCACGCCCAATCGCACCACCGTGACCCGCTGCGATGGTGAGACGATGATATATTGGCCCTGATGACCAATGGCCGCGAACAGATCATTGGGGCCACGTTCAGGCCATAAGGCGGCTTCACTCCCTTTCGGTCGGGATCGATTGAGCCAGATATGGCCGCCATAGCCGCCATCCACTGGCGATGGGCTCAGCATGAAATTCATCCATGCCTCCGGCAACAATCTTTGACCGTTCACAACCCCTCGATTGCGTAGAAATTCGCCAAAACGCGCATAGTCGCGCGCGGTAGCATGCATGATCGATCCGCCGATCATCGTGCCGCGCGCATCAAATTCCGGGGTTAGGCTTGTCATAGCCAAGGGCGCCGCCAAGCGACCCTCGACAAAATTCAGCATCGCATCGCGCCGCGCCGCCGGGCTGCGTGAGGGGGTTAATACACCCGTAATGACATCCGCCAAAATCACACTGGTGGCTGAGCTATAGTTGAAAAGCTCCCCTGCCGTGGCGACGGCAGGCTTGGCTTCGGCAAATCCCGCCATATCGCCCACACCCTCGCCAAAGAGCATTGCGGTGGTGTCCGCCTTCCAGATCGGCTCGCCGCTTTCCCGATGCTCCAACCCTGAGGCCATTTGCAGCAAGTCTCGGATCGTGATGGCTCCGCGCGGATCCCCGCTGCGCTGCCATGCGGCCACGGGCGCAGGCATATCCAGCGACAGGCGCCCATCCGATACCAATATGCCGATCAGCACCGCCGTGATGCTTTTTGCCATAGACCAGCTGATGAGCGGTGTTTGCGCAGTGAAACCATCGGCATAGCGCTCATACACCTGCTGCCCATCGCGCATGATGATCAGCGCGCGCGTTTCCCCCACCGCTGCCTCGTCTGCAAATAACAAATCAGCCGCACTGCGAATCGCAGGGCTAAGGGGCGGGCCGAGCGGCAAAGCATTATCAGCAATTTTTTTGGTCGCAGGCGGATATAGCGGATCGCTGCCAGGCACCCCAATCAACCCCGCATCCCCCTGAGCGCCCGCCTCAGACCAAAGCTGGCCAGTGGTCCAAGCCAAGGCGGCCACCAGCGCTGCACTTGCCAGCAGGATTTTTTTCGTGATCATAGCGGTGGTGACTATCATCAACCGCCCCGATCCCGCAACGCCGCAGCAAATATCCGGTGATCAGCCCCCTACTCAGCTGAATGCGCCAGCAGCTGGCATGGCCAGCGAAGCGCCGGAAAGGCGGCATAAAGAGCTCAACCCCCGTAAGCAGGGCGGCTGCTTGCCATGGGCCATCAGCCTCGTTGTGCTGGCCATGGGCTATGCCATTTGGCAATTTCCGTCATTTAAGGCACAGGCGGAACTTGGCGCCAGCTATGCGGCCCGGATTGGCTGTTCCTGCCGTTATGTTCAGGGGCGCGATATCAACAGTTGCGAAACGGATTTTGAACCGGGGATGGAGTTTATTTCCTTGGTCGATGATCCAGAAAAACAAAGCATCACCGGTCGTGCCCCGCTGCTCGCCTCGCGCACAGCGCGCTATGCCGGGCCAACCGGATGCATCCTGCTGCCGCAACAATGACGGCTTAGGGTCAGGCCTAGCCAAACCCTAAGCCTTTCCAATCACCCCAGAAACTGATCCATCGCGGCATTCACCCGCTCTGGTGCTTCCCACGATACAAAATGGCCGCAACCGGCCACTTCTTCGATGGTCAGCTCAGGTATCAACCTATCCATTCCTTCCAAATTGCATGGCGGCAAGGCCGCATCATCCATCGCCCAGATCACCAAGGTGGGAATGTTTAACTTGGGGAAATCACCAGCCGCAGGCTCTTCATAAGGCGCATCCATCGACGGCACATTAATCGGCGATGCCCGATACCAATTGACCATGCCGCGGCAAGCATCCCGATCATCCCAATCCGCGCGCAGCCGATCAATCTCATCCGCGGGCTGCAAGCCACCGCTAGGTGGTTTTCCGGCAAAGGCGGCAGCGAGCAAGCCAGCGATGCCATGTTCTTCAATCAAGCCGTCATTGGCGGTATCACGGAAAAAGCGCATATATTGACTGGCGGCGCGCTGCTCTTCATTCACCATCAATAGGCGAGAGAAAATGCCCGGATGCGGCGCATTGGCAATGATCGCCCGCGTCACCCGTCCATCCCACGCCGGGTTCAGGCCGCCGGGCTGCCCAGCCAGCGCGACACTCCATGCAATGGCGCCGCCCCAATCATGGCCCACCACGGTAAATTGCTGCACATCCAGCGCATCAGCCAGTGCAAAAATATCCGCCGTCAGCTTATCCACGCTATAGGCTGCGACATCCTGCGGCTTGGATGAACCGCGATAGCCGCGCTGGTCCGGCGCAATGCAGCGAAAGCGCTCGGATAGATGCTGCAATTGATAGCGCCATGTGCGGTGCGATTCTGGAAAGCCGTGCAGGAACATCAACACAGGCGCATCTTTCGGCCCGATATCGACAACATCCAATTCCACCCCTGTGGATAATGCCACTCGCTGTTGTTCAAAATCGCCGATCATAACCTCTCCCATGACGGCATGTTTCGCCGTTTATTTCTTCTTAACTCTCATAGCTCGATCAGACTGCACCGCAGCCGCCATCTTGGCAAGCGCGCCTCTCAAACAAGTCTATGGCACGCGAACAGCCTTTTACTGCTCATCCGGCGTGATGGCTCGAATCGCCAGTGCATGCACCCGATTGCCCGGCAAATCGCCCAAGGCTTTGTTCACCGCCCGCTGGCGCGCAACCCGATTCATGCCGGAAAATCCGGCCCAGATCATGGTCAGGCTGAAATGGGATTCGCCGCTGCCATCATCGCCGCTATGGCCATGATGCTGTGCGCTATCATTGCTCAATCGAATATCTGCGTCGGGAAATGCCGCCAATAACAAGGCGTTCATCTCGGCTTCTACTGGACCTTTTTGTGTCATTCGGCCATGTTGGGCAGGAAAGACCATCATGACAAGCCCCCGAACCGATCGTTTCCACGGCCGCGTATCTCGCGATGCCGCCTGTGCTGTTCCCGGCTGTGAAGACCGGGGCGAATTTCGCGCGCCTTTGTCGCATCACCCACATTCGGATGGGCCGCCAGCCTATCGCTGGATGTGTCTTGACCATGTGCGCCAATTCAACAGCGGCTATAATTATTTTGCTGGAATGGATGCCGATCAAATCAGCGCCGCCCAATCCCCAACATCCGGGTGGGAAACCGAAAGCCGTGCCTTCCGGCCCGCGGGCAGCGCCGATCTGCCGCCTCGCTGGGCGGATTTCAAAGATCCGATGGATGCGCTGGGCAGCGGCTTTCGTGCCCGCATGAAGGAAGCGCGCCAAGCGGCTGCCGATCCACGCTTTAGCCGCGAAGAGCATCGCGCGCTCAGCCTCATGGACCTGCCGACGGATATGGATCGTACGATGCTTCGCCGCCGCTATGCAGAGCTGCTGCGTCAATATCATCCGGATAAAAATGGCGGTGATCGCCGCTTCGAGAAACGCTTGGCAGAGGTTGTTTCAGCCTATCAATTGCTGAAGTCATCACAGGCCTTGGCTTCAGCTTCGCCATAAATTTGCCATGAATAAGCGTTGCATGGCCGAACTCATCTCTATACCGCTCTTTTGGCATGGCGGCGCTCGCCATCATGCTCCTCTCCTTTTTCTGTCTCGCTGGATGCTGCTATGAACGACATACCCAACAGTCTTGCCGATCACCATGGAACGACGCTTTTGCCCGCGCCGGATACCGAGGTGAGCGCGCGCGAAATGTTCGGCGTGGATATCGATATGATGGTTCCAGCGTTCAGCGAAGCCGACAGCCGGGTGCCCGATCTGGATCCCAGCTATGTGTTTGATGGCGACACCACCCTCGCCATCTTGGCTGGTTTCAAATATAACCGCCGCGTGATGGTTCAGGGCTATCATGGCACCGGGAAATCGACCCATATTGAGCAAGTCGCCGCGCGCCTGAAATGGCCTTGCATCCGGATCAACCTTGATGCCCATATCAGCCGGATCGATCTGGTCGGCCGCGATGCCATTGTGCTGAAAGATGGCCAGCAAATCACAGAATTTCGTGAAGGCCTGTTGCCATGGGCTTTGCAAACACCCACCGCCTTGGTGTTTGACGAATATGATGCGGGCCGCCCCGATGTGATGTTTGTGATCCAGCGCGTGCTGGAAACCGAAGGCAAGCTCACCTTGCTGGATCAAAATCGCGTCATCCGCCCCAATCCGCATTTCCGGCTGTTTGCCACGGCGAACACCGTCGGTCTGGGCGATACCAGCGGCCTTTATCATGGCACGCAGCAAATCAACCAGGGCCAGATGGATCGCTGGAACATTGTCGTCACGCTCAACTATCTGCCAGCAGCGACGGAAAGCCAGATCATTCTTTCCAAGGTTCCCGCCGCTGGCGACACCACTGTTGCCAATATGGTGAAGGTTGCCGACCTCACGCGGCAGGGCTTCATCAATGGTGATATTTCCACCGTGATGAGCCCGCGCACAGTGATCAGCTGGGCACAGAATGCGGCGATTTTTAACAATATCGGCTTTGCCTTCCGCTTATCCTTCCTGAACAAATGCGATGAAGCAGAACGGGTGATCGTTGCCGAATATTATCAGCGCGTTTTCGGGGAAGATTTGCCAGAAAGCGTTGTCGCCAAATGATGTTCAGCCGCCTGATCTTGGCGGCTGGCACCGCACTGATGCTCAGTGGGTGTATATCCCCGGTATCCTATGGCGACATTCGCCATAGTGCCTATATCGCCGACCCGCGCTGCGATCCGCAGCCGGGCGCGGCGCCGAGCGTCAATGGCTCGCAATTATTATTTTTCGTCACCAGCCGCCTTCCCGATTGTCGCGATGCCGATATCAAGCTGCTCCATCATCGCGGCGATCATATCCGCTATGGCCGTTTCGCTGAACCGCGAATGGTGTTTCGCAATGGCAAACAAAAGCTTCACACCGATATTGGATTGGAAGCCGAAAGCGATTGGTGGGCCGATCTGGAGGCGGAGAGCAATCGGCGCAAAGGCCGAGTACTGCTCTATGTCCACGGCTATCGCGAGAATTTTGATTCCACATCAAAAGATACCGCGCAAATTGCCCGTATGACTCAGTTTGATGGGCCGGTCGTCAGCTATACTTGGCCGTCACAAGGCAAGTTTCTGAGCTATATTACCGACGAAACCAACATGTATCATGATACGGCCAATTTCCGTATCTTCCTACGCAAACTCGCAGAGCGGCCGTGGGTGAAAGAAATTGTGATCGTGTCCCATTCGCTTGGCGCGCGGTTGGTGCTGCCCGCCATCGCCCATGTCGATCGCACTGCCGCGCGGGCCGATAGCAGCAATATCAGCAACATCATCTTGGCGTCTCCCGATATTGATCGGGAAACATTTGAACGGGATATCGCCAGCGATACCCTATCCGCCAATCGCGTGGCGCAAGGTCGGCATATCACGCTTTACGTTTCCCGATCTGATCGGGCGCTGGCAGCTTCGCGCGCCCTTCATGGCTATCCGCGGCTCGGTTCCCCTTATTGCTTTGATCCCTTCATGGCTGCAGATTTACGGGCCAGAGGCTTGCCAGAGCGTTGCTATGTGAAGAGCATTGCGGGCCTGACCGTGATCGACACCACCGATGTTAAACGCGGCGATACCGGCCATAGCGACTTTCTGCGCAGCGCGGCGGCCTGCGCGGATTTTATCAACATGATCGCCGATCAAAAATCCCGCCCTAAGCGGATCCCAACCCTATTTGAAAATATATTTCTGCTGGCGGATGAAGAGAAATTAAGCGGTGATCAGCAGGATCAGCTGTGCCACCGGGAAAAGGGAATGGATAAGGATTGAAGCGCTTGTCAAAAGCCGCAAAAGATCGCGACATCCGAAAGCCACAAGCGCGCGCCTTCCGATCGCCACAGGAAATAGCCAGCCACTGCCGCGCCAGAAAAAATCAGCGCCGCAAGGCTATCCTGCCGCCCTATCCTCATGCCGCCACCGCCCGCAAATCCCGATCCGCAATGGGCAAATGCAGCAGCGCTGCCACCACACCCAGCACAATCGCCGCGATCCACATCAGATCATAGCTACCGGTGGCATCAAAAATCAGCCCGCCCGCCCATGAACCAAAAAAGCTGCCGATCTGATGGCTTAAAAATGTGATCCCATAAAGCATCGACAAATGCTGCACGCCGAAAATCCGGCTGATCAACCCGCTCGTTAGCGGCGCTGTGCCCAGCCACAAAAAGCCCATCGCCGATGCAAAGATCAGCGCGCTCGCCTCGCTGATCGGCGCCAGCAGAAACCATGCGATAACCAGCGAACGCACGGCATAAAGCGCGGCCAATATATATTTCTGCGGCAACAGATCGCCCAGCCGCCCGAAAACATAGCTGCCAAATATGTTGAACAAGCCGACCAGCGCCAGCACTTTGGCGCCAATCGCCATGCCCAGCCCCTGATCCTGCAGATAGGCTGGCAAATGGGTTGCAATGAAGGTGATGTGAAAGCCGCACACCCCAAAGCCAGCGATCAGCAGCCAATAGCCGCTATGGCCGGCGGCCTCACGCAAGGCCGCTCCCGCCGTCATATCGCCGCCTATTGTGGCCAGCGCAGGCCCTGTGTGCGGGGCCGGCTTTCCCGCCACGCCAATCGCAAACAGGCCGGTGACGGCCATCATCGCGGCCATGATCCATAGTGTTTCGTGATAACCGGATGCGCCCAACAATTGCGACGCCAGCGGCACGATCAGAAATTGCCCCAGCGAGCCACCCGCCGTCACAATGCCAAATGCGCTGCTACGCCTTTCCGGCGGCACCACCCGGCCCACGGCCCCCAGAATCACCACAAATGTCGTCGCCGATTGCGCCGCGCCTATCAGCAGGCCAAATCCCAAATGCAGTTCCAGCGCGCTGCTCGCCAAGGCCGCGGCACAAAGGCCCAGCGCGTAAAGCAAAGCCCCCGCCAGCGCCACTCGGCCCGCACCATGTTTATCGGCCAGCGCCCCAACAAAGGGCTGTACCAAGCCAAATATCAGATTTTGCACCGCCAGGGTCAGGCCGAAATCGCTGCGACTGATGCCGATGTCCATGCTCATCTGCGGCAGGAACAAGCCGAAACTCTGCCGGATGCCCATCGCAATGGTTACAATCATCGCGCCACAAAATATGACGATCCACGGATTTTTCATGGTGCGGCTCATGATTGCGCCATGCGCGTTGACACCCTTGCCGTCAAGCTGGCGGCACTTTGCGGCATCTTTCCCTTTTCAGCCGCCACCAAAGCGGGTTACAGCCTGAATCATGTCTGCATCTACTCCACTCGATGAATTCAAGGCCGCGCTTTCCGGCGTCGCCCGCGCCGTCACCCGCGATAGCGAAGTGGAGGTTGGCTTCACCGCTGATTCTCCGATCCTCGTCGGAAAACAGATTAAGGTGCCCACCCCTTCGCGCAGCCTTCCGGCCGATCAAGTGGCAGAAGCACGCGGCTTTGCCGATGGCTATGCGCTGCGGATGCGGCACCACAATGTCAAAATCCACGACACAGCCCGGCCGGTAGAGCCGCTGGCCGCTGCGGCTTTCGACGCAATGGAGCGCGCACGGATCGAGGCGCTGGGTGCCCGCCATATGGCCGGAATGAAAGACAATCTTTCTGCCGCGCTGACCATGCGGATGCGATCAGACCCGATCAGCCGGGCAATGGCGCGCGACGATGTGCCAATCTCAAGCGCCTTGGAATTGATGCTGCGGCAGGAATTGACCGGTGAGGCGCCCCCTGCCGGAACTGAGGCTGGCTTGGCGTTGGTGCGAGACTGGATCCATGGTGATGCAGGCGCCGATTTAACCGCCCTTGGCCTGCTGATAGATGATCAAAAGGCCTTTGCCGAAACCGCCAAACTCGCGCTGCGCCACCTCGACCTGATCCGCCCGGATGATCTGCCACAACAAAGCACCGAACAGGATAGCGAGGAAGAAACACCGGAGACGCAGGAAGAAGAAGTCGAGCAGGAAAGCGAAGACGGCGACAGCGGCGAAAGCCAGGCCGACGACCGCTCGGAAATGTCTGGCGACCAAAGCGAGGATGGTGAAGGCGATCCCGATGGCGATGACATGGAAGCCGAAGGCGATCCTGAAATGGGCGGCGAAGGCGATGAAGGCATGCTGCCCGTCCGGCCCAATCGCGCGCCCCATGATGTGCCCAATTTCAACTATCTGACCTTCACGGAAAAACATGATGAGGTGATCGCTGCCACCGAGCTTTGCGATGAAGAGGAACTGACCCGTCTTCGCGCCTATCTGGATCAGCAGCTTCAGCATCTGCAAGGCGCCGTCACCAAATTGGCCAACCGCCTGCAGCGCCGCTTGATGGCGCAGCAAAATCGCGCTTGGGATTTTGATCAGGAAGAAGGCCAATTGGATGCGGCCCGCCTCGCCCGCGTAGTCGTCTCGCCCGGCCAATCGCTCAGCTATAAAATTGAGCGCGACACGGATTTTCGCGACACTGTCGTCACCCTGCTGCTCGACAATAGCGGCTCGATGCGCGGCCGCCCGATCAGCATCGCCGCGATCAGCGCCGATATTTTGGCCCGCACTCTCGAGCGTTGCGGTGTCAAAACCGAAATTTTGGGTTTCACGACGCGCACATGGAAAGGCGGCCAAAGCCGCGAAGATTGGCTTGCCGCCGGGCGGCCTCCGGCACCGGGCCGGCTGAATGATCTGCGCCACATCATCTATAAGCCAGCGGACGAACCTTATCGCCGCGCCCGCAAATCGCTGGGCCTGATGATGCGCGAAGGCCTGCTGAAGGAAAATATCGACGGCGAAGCCTTGGCATGGGCGCACAGCCGTATCATCAACCGCCCCGAAGAACGGCGCATCCTGATGGTCATATCCGATGGCGCGCCCGTGGACGACAGCACCTTGTCGGTGAACCATGGCGCCTATCTGGATCAGCATTTGCGGCAGGTGATCGATTGGATCGAGAATAAATCGCCGGTCGAGCTCTGCGCTATCGGCATCGGCCATGATGTCACCCGCTATTATAGCCGCGCCGTTACGATCATGGATGCCGAGCAATTGGGCGGCACGATGGTCGAGCAATTGGCCGGACTTTTCGATATCGACTGATCCAGTCGCCACGCGCGGCAAACAGGGCATCAAAAACAAGGTCAGCGGGCGTCCCCCACTGCGCCCGCAGCCCGTCTTGCGCCTGCATCATCTTTTCACAATTGTGAAATCGGCTTTCGGACTGTTGAAACTACATCATCGCTTGGCTTATGCCCATGGCCAAGATGATTTCGGGAGCAGGATGGTGCACCGGGGCGAGGATCAGCTGATGGGCAAAAGCCCGCCCTGCCACACTATCCCCATTTAAGGGTGTGATGATGAGCGGTTTGCAACAGGGCATGGACGCCGACGTATTCGAGCAATTTATCGATCAACTGCAACGCTATGTGCGGGATCGTCTGGTGCCTGCCGAGCGCGAGATTATCGAAACGGATCAAATCCCCGATCAAATCCTCGCTGAAATGCGGGATATGGGCCTGTTCGGCCTGACCATGCCCGAAGAATTTGGCGGCGCGGGGATGAACATCACCCAATATATCCGCACCATTCACACGCTCAGCTATGCCATGCCGGCTTTCCGGTCGATCATCTCGATCAACATCGGCATGTTTTGCTCGGCCTTGAAAAACGGCGGCACCGATGCGCAGAAAGCCGAATGGCTGCCCCGTGTGGCGGCTGGTGAGATCGCCGCTTTCGGCCTGACCGAGCCGGGCTCTGGTTCCGATAGCGCGGGCCTGCAAACCATGGCTGTCAAAACCGATACGGGATGGAAAATCAGCGGCACCAAACGCTATATCACCAACGCCCCTTTTGCGAAGGTCGGCCTGATCATGGCCCGCACCTCCAAAGAAAATCTGCCGAAAAACGCCCATGTCTCGGCATTCATCGTGCCGCTGGATCAGCCCGGCGTCAGCATCGGCAAATCGGATAAGAAAATGGGCCAATCGGGCAGCCATATCGCCGACATCATCATGGAAGATGTGGCCGTCGGCGATGATGCGCTGCTTGGCGGCGAATTGGGCAAGGGCTTCCGCTATGCGATGATGAGCCTCGACAATGGCCGCATGTCTGTGGGCGCAGCCGCCACTGGCTATGCCCGCCGTGCGCTCGATTCCGCGCTACGCTATGCCAGCGAACGCAAAGCTTTTGGCGAGCCCATCGCCAATTTCCAGTTGATCCAACAGATGCTGGCGCAAAGCGAAATCGATATTTATGCCGCCGAAGCTATGATGGCGGATGTGGTGCGCCGGGCCGATGCGGGTGAAAATGTGCTGCGCAAAGCGGCGGCGTTCAAAGTCTTCGCTTCGGAAATGTGCGGCCGTGTCGCGGATGCCTGTGTTCAGGTCTATGGCGGCGCTGGATATCTGGCGGAATATGATGCGGAGCGCTTCTTCCGGGACAGCCGGATTTACCGCATTTATGAAGGCACCACCCAAATTCTTCAGCTGCAAATCGCCAAGCATATGCTGCGCGAATTTCATGCTGGCGGATAAACGCAAGCCATGACCGGAACGGATATTTTCGCCGCGGCGCGCGCCGCGCTGCTCGCTGCCCGCTCTTATGTGAGCGAAGCGCAGGGCGCGCTGTCTCATCGACTGTCCGCTGCCTCTATGGATCAGGAACAGCGGGCAGCGCATGGCTTTGCTTGGCTTGCCACCAGCCTTGCAGCACTGGATGCGCTGGCTGATTGGGCCGAAGCTGGCCAAAATCAGAATCCGGTCGATGCAGACGTGCTGCTCTTGGGTTTTGCGGAAACTTTAGCGCAAATGGTCGGCGGCCTGCCGATGGGCCAGAATGAAATGTTCCGGCCCGCCGATCTGGATCTGACAGCCGCCGCGCAAAAACTCTCAGGCAGCGCAGCCTTTTTCCTCGATACCGATCTTGCCCCGGTGCGCGCCCGTCTGGCTATGGCGCTAGCCGATGGCCAATGGCCCAGCGAGACGCTGCACGATTCCGATCTGGATAGTATTCGCGATCAATTTCGTCGCTTCACCGATGATATGATTTTGCCCCATGCCCATGGCTGGCATCTGGCCAACGCTCTGATCCCCGATGACACTATCGCTGCCATGGCAGAGCTTGGCACCTTCGGCGTGTGCATAGATGAGGATTATGGCGGGCTGGGGCTGGGCAAGCTGGTGATGTGTATCGTCACCGAAGAATTGTCGCGCGGCTGGATCGGCGCTGGTTCCCTTGGCACAAGATCAGAAATTGCAGGCGAATTGATTGGCTTGGGCGGCACCGATGCGCAAAAAGCCGAATGGCTGCCCCGCATCGCCAGCGGTGAAATCCTGCCGACCGCCGTCTTCACAGAACCCGATGTCGGCTCTGATCTGGGCAGTCTGCAAACCCGGGCTCGCCGCACCAATGCTGGCTGGCAGATTGACGGGGCGAAAAATTGGATCACCCATGCCGCGCGCTCGGATCTGATGACCTTGCTGGCGCGCAGCCTTCCAGATGCCAAAGGCTATGCCGGCCTTTCGATGTTCCTTGTGCCGAAATCGCGCGGGACAGAGGATAGCCCCTTCCCCGACACCGGCCTGACGGGCAGCGAGATCGAGGTGCTCGGCTATCGCGGAATGCGCGAATATGCGTTGCAATTTGACGGCCTGACCGCCCCCGAAGCGGCGCTGCTGGGCGGCGAAGAAGGGCAAGGTTTCAAGCAATTGATGCGGACCTTTGAAGGCGCCCGCATTCAAACCGCCGCGCGCGCCGTGGGGGTCGCCCGCCGCGCCTTGGAGCTGGGGCTGGATTATGCCAAAACGCGCAAGCAATTTGGCCAGCCCATTTTGCACTTTCCCCGCGTATCCGATAAAATCGCCATGTCGCTGGTGGATTATATCCTCTCTCGCGAGCTCAGCTATGCCGCCGCGCGCGCCAAAGACAGCGGCAAACGCTGCGATATCGAGGCGGGCATGGCGAAATTATTGGGCGCCCGCGCCGCTTGGTCCAATGCCGATGCGGCCGTGCAAATCCATGGCGGCAATGGCTATGCCATGGAATATGAAATCAGCCGCATCCTCTGCGACGCCCGTATCCTGAATATTTTTGAAGGCGCCGCAGAAATTCAGGCGCAAGTGATTACCAAAGGTCTGGTGGCGGGCCGCAATTGAGGCCCGCCATCAAAGGCGCATTTTCTTTTCAGCATAAGACCAATTTCATGAGCGATGGATCAGGACAATAGCTGGGCGGGTCTTAACTCCGCCCGCGCCTCTCCGATCACCTGCCATCCACCCCATATGGCCAGACCGGCCATGATGGCGGCCACGCTCAGATCCGGCCAACCCGACCCCGTGCCAAAGACCCCGACAGCCGCCGCAATCACCGCCAAATTGCCGATCGCGTCATTGCGCGAGCAAATCCAGACAGAGCGCATATTGGCGTCACCCGCGCGATAGCGATAGAGCAGCAACGCCACCACCACATTCACAACCAGCGCCACCACGCCCACCATGCCCATCGTTTCTGCATGAGGCTGGGCACCATTGAAAAATCCCCATAGCGCCGATCCCATCACATAGGTGCCAAAGACAAACATCGTCGCGCCTTTCAGCAGGGCCGCGCGCGCGCGCCATGCCAAGGCCATACCGGCCACGCCCAAGCTGATCGCATAATTGGCTGTATCGCCTAGAAAATCGAGCGCATCCGCCTGAAGCGCACGGCTATCGGCAGCAAATCCCGCGACAATCTCGACCCCAAACATCGCACCATTCAGGATCAGCGCCAGCCACAAAATGCGGCGCCAACGCGGATCATTTAATCCGCTTGTTCCGGCTGCACCAGCACAGCATGAATCAGCCATGGTCAAAACTCCTGATCTTTTGGTATTTCCGTTCTGACACCCCATATAGGGTCTGTAGCAGCTACAGGGTCAAGAGATGAAAATCGGGCAATTATCCAAAGCGACCGGCACCCATATCGAAACCATTCGCTATTATGAGCGGATCGGCCTGATGCCGCCCCCTGCCCGCACCCCCAGCGGCTATCGCAGCTATGCTGATCCGCATCGCGACCGCTTGCGCTTCATCCGCCATTCGCGCGATTTGGGCTTCACCATCGAAGAAATCCGTTCGCTGCTTGATCTTTCCGATCATCCAGATCGTGATTGCAGCGATGCGGACCGGATCGCCAGCCTGCATCTGGAACAGGTGGAGCAAAAAATCACTCAACTAGAAAATCTGCGAGAGGAACTTAGCCGCATCGTTGGCCGCTGCCGTGGCGGCATGGCGGGCGATTGCCGGGTGATTGAGGCGCTGGCCGATCACAGCCATTGCGAACATCCGCATGATGGCGCCGTGCGCCTGTAACGCGCACCATCTCGCAACGGCGGGCAAGAAATGATAATTTTTGTGAAAGGTGGGACGATTCTGTTGCCCGGCTCGTCCCCAGCCGCTGGTTTCCGATTCTGTTGCCCGGTTCGGTCCGAACCGCGTTCTATTTGTTTAATCTTGGGCCGTGAGGCTTTATCGATTAAGCAGCAAGAGCGAGTGCTTCGTTATCGTTAGCACCTATTGGTTTTGAGCCTTGAACGGGTTACTCAGCCCGGAAGAAAATACCGTCTTTGAACACACGTCGATCCTAGTTCGGCCCCGTCAAAAGCCCGCATGTATATCATGCGGATTTATGGTGGAGCCGCCGGGTACCGCCCCCGGGTCCGCTGTGTCTATTCCACGGCACAGTTTATCCTCATAGCTGACCGAAGCCAGCATTCCCCATATAGGAAAGCCGCCCGCACATGGGAAGAGCGCGAGCGGCTTTTTTTCTACCAACCGGAAATCCTGCTGGTCGCGATTATTTCTTGCGCAATTCGTCGCGAATTTCCGTCAAAATATCCACTTCGCTGGGCCCCGCTGGCGCTGCCTCTGGCGGTGCGATCAGTTTCGACGCCTGCCGCACAAGCAGAAACACCACAAAGGCAAGCAACAGGAAATTAATCACCGCGGTCACGAAACTGCCCAAGGCCAAAACATTGGCCCCCGTGGCGCGCGCCGCGGCCAAGGGCATCTCAGCCGTCACTTTATCAGCGCCGCTCAGCACCCAATATTGGTTGGTGAAATCCACCCCGCCGCCTGTCACAAATCCAATGAAGGGCATCAACACATCATCGGTTAAAGACGATACAATAGTGCCAAAGGCGCCGCCGATGATCACACCCACAGCCAGCCCCATCACATTGCCTTGATTAAGGAAGGCCTTGAAATCTTTCAGCATAAAGCTCCTTTCTGTCGTCTCTTGCAGCGAAATATAATCTAGATGTGCGACAATCATTGCAGGCGCGCAAGGCCCTAACTATGTTGGCTTTCATGTGCACGGCATCTCGCTGTGCGAACGGAGCCTGACCGCTATGACCCTTCCTTCTGCCCGCTGGATGATCCTGCCTTTCGCGGCCCTGACCTTATCTGCCTGCGGCATCAACAGCGTCCCCACGAAGGAAGAAGCCGCCAAGGCTCAATGGGCCAATGTGGAGGCGGCCTATCAGCGCCGCGCCGATTTGATCCCCAATCTGGTCCAAACTGCCAAAGGCGCAGCGGCGATTGAGCAATCGACTCTGCAAGGCGTGATCGAAGCGCGGGCGCAGGCGACTCAGGTCAAGCTGACCACCGATGATCTTGATGATCCCGCCAAGGTTCAGCAATTTCAGCAGGCTCAGGGCGCTGTTTCCAGCTCGCTCGGCCGCTTATTGGTCAGCGTGGAACGCTACCCAGATCTAAAGAGCCAAGCGCGTTTTGCCGATTTGATGACACAGCTGGAAGGCACGGAAAACCGCATCAATGTGGCGATCCTTGATTATAATAAATCGGTGCAGGATTATAACACCACCATTCGGACCTTCCCCGACATCATTGGCGCGAAAATTGTTCATGGTGCCAAGGCGATGACGCCTTATCGCGCCGTAACACCCGATGCCAATGTCGCCCCCAAGGTCGATTTCGGCCAATAAGGTGATCACGCCTTCGTTCTTTCGTCCGCTGGCGGTCAGCATCAGCATCATCTTGATGTCGCTGGCCGCGATGCCGGCGATGGCGCAAAGCTTCCCGGCCCTGACGGGCCGTGTCGTCGATCAAGCCAATATCATTCCGGATGACCGCGAAGCAGCGATGAACCAAAAGCTGGAACAGCTTGAAAAAACAACCGGGCGGCAAGTGGTGGTGGCCACGATTGCCGATCTGGAAGGCCGGGATGTTTCCGACTATGGCTATCGACTGGGCCGCCAATGGGGCATCGGCAGCAAGGCTGAAAATGATGGTGTGCTGTTCCTGATCGCCCCCAATGATCGGCGCATGAATATTTCGGTCGGCTATGGGCTGGAACCGGTGCTGACCGATGCCCTGTCTGGTCGGATCATCCGCGATGTGGTGACCCCGCCCTTTCGGGACAATGATTTTGCGGGCGGAATAGAGGCTGGCGTCAATGCCATCGCCGCGCAATTGCAGCTTCCCCCTGAACAGGCGATGGCGCGGGCCAAGGCCGCGGCAAGCGCCGAAAAGAAACGTCAGGGGCAAGGCAATTTCGGCGGCCTGTTTTTTATCGGCTTCATCCTGTTGATCTTCTTTATCATCCCCGCCCTTACCGCCCGCAAGGCAGGCAAGCAGCATCGCCGCCATCGGCCATGGGGCACCGCTAAGCCAGAGCGCGGCTCAGGCGGTTTCGGCCCGATCATCATCTTTGGCGATCATGACTGGGGCGGAGGCGGCGGTTTCGGTGGCAGCGGTTTCGGTGGCGGTGGTTTTGGCGGTGGCGGTTTCGGCGGCTTTAGCGGCGGAGGCGGGTCCTTTGGCGGCGGCGGTGCCTCTGGCGGTTGGTAAGTAAATCCTATGACACCTCATCCCCCTCTTCATGTCAGCGCCGCAGATCATGCGCTTGTCACCACTGCCGTTGCCGAGGCCGAAAGCCGCACCAGCGGAGAGATTGTCACGGTGCTGGCGCGGCAATCGGATAATTATGATGATATCGCGCTGGTTTGGGCCAGCATCAAATCCTTTGCGGCCATGTCTTTGTTCGCGCTATTTCCACGATGCACACAAGCGCTCTACGATTGGTTGACGGGCGGCTGGGGCCATAGCCTGACTCCCAACCAATGGCTTGGCATGGTGATCGCCGTCGGCGTTCTGGTCTGGCTTGCGGCTTGGGCGGCCCTTTTGTGGCAACCTTTGCGCCTGTTCCTGACCCCTCGCAGCATTCGGGCCGCCCGTGTGCGTGCCAAAGCGATCAACCTGTTCCGGGTCGGTGCAGAAGCCAAAACCATGGGCCGCACCGGCGTGTTGCTCTATGTCAGCCTGAATGAACATCGTGCGGATATTGTGGCCGACACGGCGATTGCCGCCAAGGTTGATCCCGCGGTGTGGGGCGACGCCATGGCGGCTCTGGTCGATCATATCGGTCAAGGTGAAGCGGGCAAAGGCATGGCGGCGGCGGTGCGGATGATGGGCGATATTCTGGCCAAACATTTCCCGCATGATGCCGAAAACCCCAATGAATTGCCGGATCGCCTGATCGAGCTTTGATCCGCTCCTCTTTTTCTGAAAGCCTTTTCCCATGACCCGCCCTGCCCCTGACGCCCCCATCGAAACTCCTTGGCAGGGCCGCTATCTTTCGGTGAACACCAAGGGCAATTGGGAATATGTCAGCCGCCCCGGCGGGATGCGGGCAGCGGTCATATTGGCCGTTGATCACGCCGCCGACGGCCCACATGTGATATTAGTGGAGCAATATCGGGTTCCCTTGGGGAAATCTTGCATAGAAATGCCCGCAGGATTGGTCGGCGATGTTGATGCAGGCGAAGCCGCCCATGTTGCCGCCATGCGAGAATTGGAAGAAGAGACCGGCTATCAAGCCGCAACATGGCGGGAGGCCGGTGAATTTTACTCCTCACCCGGCATGGTAAGCGAAAGCTTCACCCTTTTTCTGGCCAGCGACCTGACCAAAACCGGCCAAGGCGGCGGCGTGAACGACGAAGACATCCTCGTCCATCCTGTTCCGCTGGCGCATATCAACAGCTTCATCGACGAAAAGCGGGCGGCTGGCTGCGCCATTGATGTGCGGCTTTTGCTGCTGTTGGGCGGCGGCCTCATCCAATTGGCCGCCGAAAAATCCGCTCAATAGGGCGCGCGAAACCGCCAGCGTAGCAGCGGACGGGCCAGTAGCAGACCCGCTACAAATCCGCCCACATGTGCCCAAATGGCAATCGCGCCAAAGCCGCCCGAACCGGCAAAACCAATCAACAGCTGCAACCCGATCCATGCCGCCGCCAGCCACAAGGCCCGCACCCAATGGCCCGGAATGGGCCCAATCGCCTGCGTCTTGGATTGGCTGAAGATCAGCGAATAAACCGCGATCAGCGCAGAAATGGCGCCGCTGGCGCCAATCATCGGCGTGGTATCAAAACGATCCGCCAAAAATTGGCCCAAAGCCCCGCCCAAGGCGCCCGCCACCAAAATGACCACCATGATTTTCGATCCCAGCGGCATTTCCAACTGGCGGCCGATAAACAGCAAAATCATCAGGTTAAAAAACAGATGCAGCAAACCGCCGTGCAAAAAAGCCGAGGATAGCGGCGTCAGAAATGCCGGCAGCATCCAGATATCCGGGCCTGCAACCGCACCAGAAAAGCGCGCCGGAATAAAGCCAGCGCCAATCACGGCCTGCATTTGCAGGCCGCTGATCGACAAAATGAGATAAAGAAGCGCACAAATAGCAGCAAAGCCGCTCGTAACAGGTGCGGGCTGCTGCTTCATGCTCAACGTTCCGAAATCAGATGAATTCAATCTTGGTGACGAGATAATATTTGTCACCTGCCGGAACCGTAACTTCGATTTCATCATTTAATTTGCGGCTGATCAAAGCGCGGCCAAGCGGGGAATTATAGCTGATCCGGCCTGCTTTCGCATCGGCTTCCGCCTGCCCGACAATCTGATAGCGCACCGGCTTGTCATTTTCATCGGCCAGAGTGACAGTGGCACCAAAGACAATGCGGTCACCCGAAAGGGTCGTCGGGTCGATAATCTGAGCACGCGAAATCTTGTCTTCCAGATCACCGATGGTCGCTTCAACCTGACCTTGCCGCTCTTTGGCCGCATGATATTCAGCATTTTCGGAAAGGTCGCCATGGGCGCGCGCTTCTTCGATCGCATCGACGATCAAAGGGCGCTCAGCCTTCAGAGCCGACAATTGAGCAGCCAGCTTTTCATAGCCCTCTGCCAGCATCGGCACCTTTTCAACGCTTGCCATTATCCATTAGTCCTTCGTCAATGTCGCATAATCGGGGAATAAACTCCGATCGGCTGGGCCGCTTTTCCGTCGATGTTGGAAGTTTGGGCGGTCCTTAATAATAGTGTTGAAGCGGCTTCACTTCAAGAGAGCGCTCGCGCAGAGCCGATATTGCTTTGGCCGCAGCATTGCATCCTGCCGCCGTGGTATAATAAGCAATATCCGCCGTCAGAGCAGAACCGCGAATAGAGGCGCTATCCTGATGGCTCTGCCAGCCTTCAGTGGTGTTGAAAATCAACTGAATATCGCCATCCTTGATCCGGTCCACAATATGGGGCCGCCCTTCGGCAACCTTATTGACCCGCTCCACCGCAACGCCAGCCTCTGCCAAATAATCCGCCGTGCCGCCCGTTGCGACAAGCTGCCAGCCCATATTATCAAGGCTGCGAGCCGCCTCCAAAACGCGCGGCTTGTCGCTATCCTTCACGGAAATAAAGACGCGCCCTTCGGTCGGCAAGCGATCACCGGCACCAAGCTGAGCCTTGGCAAAAGCAATATCGAAATTGCTATCAATGCCCATGACTTCGCCGGTCGATTTCATCTCTGGCGACAAAATGGGATCGGTTCCAGGGAAACGCGCGAAGGGGAATACCGCCTCCTTCACCGCCACATGGTCAATGTCGCGGTTGATCTTCGGCAGATCCTTCAATTTCTCACCCGCCATCACGCGCGCCGCAATCTTGGCGATGGGCGAGCCAACAGCTTTGGCGACAAAAGGCACGGTGCGGCTGGCGCGTGGGTTCACTTCAATCAGGTAAACCTCGCCGTCCTTTACCGCATATTGCACGTTCATCAGGCCGCGAACCTGCAAAGCGCGGGCCAGTGCGTCGGTCTGGCGTTCAATTTCGGCCACAACCTCGGCAGGC
>DASSAA010000005.1:0-136076 GCA_035685745.1 Sphingopyxis sp.
GAGCAGGCCGTCGATGCCGCCGAGGTCAACGAACGCACCATAATCGGTGATGTTCTTAACGGCGCCTTCGATGATCTGACCTTCTTCCAGATTCTGGATCAGGCCCGAACGCTGTTCTGCACGGGTTTCTTCGAGGATCGCGCGGCGCGATACAACGATGTTACCACGGCGGCGGTCCATCTTCAGGATTTGGAACGGCTGTGGCAGATCCATCAATGGGGCAACGTCGCGCACAGGGCGGATGTCGACTTGGCTGCCAGGCAAGAAGGCCACGGCGCCGCCGAGGTCAACGGTGAAGCCACCCTTAACACGGCCAAAGATAACGCCTTCAACGCGCGTTTCTTTGTTGAATTCTTCTTCCAGACGATCCCAAGCGGCTTCGCGGCGAGCGCGATCGCGGGACAGCATGGTTTCGCCATTGGCGTTTTCGACGCGGTCGACATAAACTTCGACTTCGTCGCCGATCTTCAGATCAGCTTTCTGGCCGGGCATGGCGAATTCGCGCAGCGGCACGCGGCCTTCGCTCTTCAAACCAATGTCGATTACTGCCAGATCATTTTCAATGTTGGTGACAGTGCCTTTTACGACGCGACCTTCAAAGCCGCCGTCTGCACCGCCCAACGATTCATCGAGCATCGCGGCGAAATCGTCGCGCGTCGGGAATGCCGTTGAGGCCATGGGATAAATCCTTACTTCATTTGTTCCGGCCAAGCGGTTGGATCCGCTGGTCTTGTGGCCGATGAGTCTTGCCTGCCGAATGCATGGCAAAACATTCCTCGAACAGAAGGCGATCAGATCATAAGCTTAGGATATTCATGCAAAATGGCGGCAGTGCGCCCATGCGAGCGGCCCTTCATGCAGAGCCAATCTAAAGCCAAACCTGTCAGACACCTGCCCGACGAACCGGCCGCCTATAGGTTTCGCAGGTGTGAATAGCAAGGAAATTGCGCCGGTTCCGAAGGGAAATGCGGCGATATCCTATGCCTGACGGCGGATTGAAAATGGCGAGACTGCCGGGGGAAGATGTGAGCCGAGTTGTGGCGGATGATATCGCCATATGGGATAGGGCCGAAGAGGCGAGCCATGCCCTATGTTTGGTTGATTTTGCGTATCACAAACGCGATGGCGGCTTGTAGAGCTTCCTCGCGGTTCATGTCGCTATTGTCGAGCAAAAAGGCGTCTGGCGCCTGAAGCAGGGGAGCATCGGTGCGCATGGTGTCGCGCGCGTCGCGGGCATGGATATCGGCGAGCGTCTCTTCGAGAGTGAGATTCAGGCCATGTTCGGCCATTTCGGCGAAGCGGCGCTGGGCGCGCACAGCGGGCCGGGCGGTGACAAAGAGTTTGGCATCGGCATGGGGGGCGATGACGGTGCCGATATCGCGGCCATCCAGCACCGCGCCGCCGGGTTGATTGGCGAAATCTACCTGTCGTTGCAGTAGCGCCTGACGCACAGCGGGATGGGCCGAGACGCGGCTGGCCAAAGCGCCGCTGCTTTCAAGGCGCAAGGCCGGATTGTGCAACAGCGCGGCATCGAAGGCACAGGCCGCCAGCGCATCGCTGCTATTCTCTGCATCGCCGCCATTTTGCGCCAGTTGATAGCCGACGGCGCGGTATAACAGCCCGGTATCAAGCACCGGAAGCCCGAAATGGGCCGCCAATTGACGCGCGATTGTGCCTTTGCCGGATGCCGTTGGGCCATCCACTGCGATGATCATCGTTGCAGGCTCGCCAGCAAATCCTCAAAATTCGGAAAGCTGGTGCCGACCGGTTCCATATCATCAATGGTGATGGGGTTTTTGGACATTAGCCCGGCGATGGCAAAGCTCATACAGATGCGGTGATCCAAATGGCCTGCGATGGTCGCACCGCCGGCCAGCATCTCGCCATCGCTGCCGTCGATGGTTAGGCCGTCTTCCTGTTCGCTGAGGGGAACGCCGATGGCAGCAAGGCCCGCAGCCATCACAGAAATGCGGTCGGATTCCTTGACCCGAAGCTCTTCAAGGCCGGTGGTGATGGTGCGGCCTTGCGCGAGCGCTGCCGCGATGAACAGCACAGGAAATTCATCAATCATGCTCGGCGCGAGAGCTGGGTCGACCTTTATGCCTTTCAGCGCGCTGTGCTTCACATGCAAATCGGCCACTGGTTCGCCGCCGGTTTCGCGAATGTTCAGCTCTTCAATGTGGCCGCCCATCTGGCGCAGCACGGTGACGATGCCGGAGCGGGTGTCATTCATGCCCACATTGGTGATGAGAATATCGCTGCCGGGCACAATCAGACCGGCGACAATGAAGAAGGCTGCGGATGAGGGGTCGCCGGGAACGATGATATTTTGTGGTTTCAGTTCGGCTTCGCCGCGCAGGCGAATGATCCGGTTGCCTGCTTCATCCTGATCGATGGTCAGATCGGCGCCAAATCCTTGCAGCATCCGCTCGCTATGATCGCGGCTGGGCACGGGTTCGATAATCTCGGTGATTCCCGGTGTGTTGAGCCCGGCCAGCAAGATTGCGCTTTTGACCTGCGCAGAAGCCATGGGCAGGCGATAGGAAAGCGGCACCGCAGGGGCGAGGCCGCGCACCATCAGCGGCAGGCGCCCGCCGGGGGATGACGAAATCTCTGCGCCCATTTGCGAAAGGGGATCAATCACGCGGCCCATCGGGCGACTGGAAAGGCTGGCGTCGCCGGTGAAGGTGACATGAATCGGATGGCTGGCGACCAGACCCATCAGCAGGCGAGTCGATGTGCCGCTATTGCCCATCTCCAGCGCTGTCTGTGGTTGCAGCAAACTGCCCACGCCCACGCCATGGATGCGCCATTCCCCATCCGCGCGCCGTTCGATCTGCGCGCCCATTGCCCGCATCGCATCGGCGGTGGCCAATACATCCTGACCTTCCAGCAGGCCTGACACACGGCTTTCGCCGACAGCAAGCGCGCTCAGCATCAGGGCACGATGGGAAATGCTTTTGTCGCCAGGGATCGCTATTGTGCCCTTCAGAGCGGCAGCGGCGGAAAAGTTGCGAGGGGATGGAATATGTTCAGTCATGACGAGCGGCTTTTGACAGCGACGCGACAATCTGGCAAGGCGCACGCCGATTTGACTGGCAGGGATTTTCTGCCATTCATTCTGCGAATAATCCACTCGGGCTCCAGAAAAAAATGAGGCAAATATGGTGAAGGCTGAATGGGGCACAAAACGTAGCTGCCCGAAATGTGCGACCCGATTCTATGATCTGACGAAGGATGATCCGATTAGCTGCATTAGCTGCGGCTATGCATGGCTTCCCGAGTCTGTCCTGAAGTCGAAGCAACCAATGCCGTTTGAGCAGGTGGTGAAGACCGGTAAGGATAGTGCCGAGGCAGAAGAGGCGGATGATCTGGATCTGGACGTAGACGACGACGGCGATTCGCCCGACAATGACGTGGATCTGGGTGGAGACGAAGATTTGGGCGTGGACACCGCTGCCGATGGTGACGACGAAAGCTGATCGTCTTCAAATAGATTTCTTATGAGCAGGGGCCAGCAAAACGCATATATTTGCGTTTGGCCCTTGCATCATGGGGTGGCCCTGATAGGGGGCATCAACCGGATCGCATCGTCCCAGAGGCGATCCTGAAAATGGCACGGGGCCTTAGCTCAGCTGGGAGAGCGCTACAATGGCATTGTAGAGGTCAGCGGTTCGATCCCGCTAGGCTCCACCATTTTCCTCTCTCTTTTCATTGATGTGATGTTTATGCTGCTGCTTCGCGGCGCATGGATTTGTGCTGGCGGACCTGTTTTTTGGGCTTTGCGTTGATTTCGGCGCGGCTGATGTAAAAAATTGCATCGAAACGACAAACCCCTCTTGCATCAGGGAAATAGCCTGCTAATTGCATCGCCACGGACGCAGCAACCCAGCGCGTTCGATTTGAAAATGGCATGGGGCCTTAGCTCAGCTGGGAGAGCGCTACAATGGCATTGTAGAGGTCAGCGGTTCGATCCCGCTAGGCTCCACCATTTCTTCTCTTTACAACATAGATAGTCTTCAGAGCACGGCACATGGTGCGGCGGCTGTGGTCGATTGCTGTTTGATGCCTTGCGATGCTTGCCGACGGTTCAGGTGAGGGTGTTGGTCGCGGATGGGCCAGTATCAGCGGATGAGCTTGTATCAGACGTCGTTTTTCTCGACCGGCTGGGTGAATAATGGCTGCATGGCAATGGCATCGGCCAGCGTGATGCTATCCAATATGCCTGCCGTATCATCCCGCACTTTCAGCATCACGCTGCGCATTCGGCATTCTGCTTCGGGCAGGCAGTTTTTGCAGCTTTCATGCGCGTTGCGCGCGGCGCAGGGCACCAAAGCGAGAGACCCGCGGGTTAAGCGCACCAAATCGCCATAGCTGATGTCCACCGGGGGCAGGGCCAATTGATATCCGCCGTCCCGCCCGCGTTGCGAGATGAGCAAGCCTTCACGCGACATTTCAGAAAGAATCACGGTGAGGAATTTGGGCGGGATATTTTGCGCCTCGGCAATGTCCGCCAATTGCACCTGACCCTTGCCCCAATGATCGGCAAGATGCTGAAAGGCACGGATCGTGTAGCGGGTTTTTTGCGAGAGCATGATGCGACTAGTGAGATATTCTCGCGGTTAATTCAACCTTTAAGGAAGAGTTTACGATTAAGCGTTTCATTTTGGCGCAATTTCGGATGGGGTGGCCCGCTTACAGCGCCACATTTCGTTGTCAGATAGAGCTATAGGCTGCAGCGCCTGAGTCGAAAAAAAAGCCCCGGCGCAAATGGCCGGGGCAGAAGGGAGCAAGGGGTTGCTAACGCCCCATTACCCCCCGGATATGATATTAATATGACAGGCTTGGGTGATTTGCCCCGGCCTGATCCTTAACTTATTTGCCGGTGAAGGCGGTTTTGCGTTTTTGCATGAAGGCCATGATGCCTTCCGCTGCATCGGCGCTGTTACCGGCAACATATTGAGCCTGCGCTTCGGCATCCAGCGTATCCGCATAGCTGGCTGACAAACCATCCCGCAAAGTGCGGCGCATCGCTCCCAGTGCCACTGTGGGGCCATTGGCGAGTCGCTCAGCTAAGGCCTGTGCTTCGTCCACCAATTTGTCGTCGTCCACGGCCTTATAGATCAGGCCCCATTGTTCGGCCTGTTCGGCAGAAATTTTCTCGCCCAGCATCATCATTTGCGTGGCGCGCGGCAGGCCGATCAGGCGCGGTAGAATCCAGGAGGAGCCGCCATCCGGCACCAGACCGATATTCACAAAGGCCTGTAGGAAATAAGCGCTTTTGCCAGCCAGCGTAAAATCGCCGGACAGGCCAAAGCTGCAACCCACGCCTGCGGCCGGGCCGTTGACCGCCACGATCACGGGAATGTCGAGATTGGCCAGCGCCAGCAACATCGGATTATAATGGTTGCGCAGAGCCTTGCGGCTGTTGGCGCCGCCGCCCACGGCCGAAGCCGTACGATCGCCTGCCAGATCCGCACCCGAGCAAAAGCCGCGGCCTTCGCCCGTGATCAACAAGGCACGCGCGCCCATCACGCCCATCCAGTCCAGAGCGGCCCGAATTTCATCCGCCATATCTGGTGCCATGCTGTTGAGTCGTTCCGGCCGGTTGAGCGTGATGCGCGCTACATTATTGGTGCATTCCAGCTTGATGCTGTTGAAGCTTGGCAGGTCTGTCATGAATCAGGCGTCCTCTTACTATATGGATTGGCACTTTACGTTAACGTAAGCTTTGACGCATGATGGAGCCGAGCGCAAGAGCCATGGCATAAGCGAACTTCATCACTTGATTTGGCAATTTGGCATGAGAATGGCCGCAAAGCCTTTCCACAAGCCGCTGCACCTGCTAGGCGCCCGCGCCATGTCCCAATCCCGTCCTGATCGCCGCACCTTCGCCATTATCGCCCACCCAGATGCCGGTAAAACCACGCTGACTGAAAAGCTGTTGGTTGCGGGCGGCGCTGTCCATATGGCTGGCGAGGTTAAAGCGCGGGGGCAGGCGCGCCGTGCCCGATCAGATTGGATGAAGATCGAGCAGCAGCGCGGAATTTCCGTTTCCTCATCGGTGATGACCTTTGAACATGAAGGGCTGATTTTCAATCTGCTGGATACGCCGGGGCACGAAGATTTTAGTGAAGATACCTATCGCACGCTGACCGCGGTCGATAGTGCGGTGATGGTCATTGATGCGGCGAAGGGGATTGAGCCGCAAACGTTGAAATTATTTGAAGTCTGCCGCTTGCGCAACGTGCCGATCATCACCTTCATCAACAAGGTGGATCGCGAAGGGCAGGCAACATTTGAATTGTTGGATGAGGTCGCCGATCGTCTGGCGCTGGATGTTAGCCCGATGAACTGGCCTGCGGGCATGGGCGGATTGTTTGAAGGCATTTATGATCTGGTCGATCCGGCGATCATGTTGCCGGGAAAAGAAGCCTCGCGCATGTATGAAGGCGATCGCATCGCCGTTGACGGGCTGGAGGATAGCAAGCTTGGCGAACATCTGAGTGAGCGTGCGCTCAATCTGCTGCGCGAGGAAACGGAATTGGCCTCTGCCTGCTATGCGCCTTTTGATGTGGAAGCCTATCGCAACGGTGATTTGACCCCCGTTTATTTCGGATCGGCGCTGAAGGAATTCGGGATCGAGGATCTGCTGGCGGGATTGGCCGCCCATGCACCGGGGCCGGGGGCGCAACCCGCAGAACCCGCGCCAGTGCAGCCGGAAGACAAAAGCGTGACGGGCTTTATCTTCAAGGTTCAGGCCAATATGAACCCGGCGCATCGGGATCGGATTGCTTTCATGCGCCTTTGTTCCGGGAAGTTTGAACGGGGCATGCGCTTGCTTCAGGGCGGCACTGGAAAAGCCATTGCGATCAGCCGTCCGATGCTATTCCTAGCGCAGGATCGAGAAATGGCGGAAGAGGCATGGCCGGGCGATATCATCGGTATTCCCAACCATGGCACATTGCGGGTGGGCGATACGCTATCGGAGCGCACGGATATCACTATCACGGGATTGCCGAACTTTGCGCCGGAACTGCTGCGCCGCGTTGCGCTGACCGATCCGACCAAGACCAAGCAATTGCGAAAAGCGCTGGATGATATGGCCGAGGAGGGCATCGTTCAGGTTTTTTACCCCGATATTGGCGCGAATATGATCGTTGGCGTGGTCGGGCAGCTGCAACTGGAAGTGTTGATCAGCCGTCTGGATGCGGAATATAAGGTGGGGGCAAAACTGGAAATGTCGCCATGGGATACAGCGCGTTGGATCAGCGCCGATGATGAAAATGTGCTGAAACAATTTCAGTCGGATAACCGCGGCGCATCGGCTTCGGATCGCGATGGTGCGCCGGTGTTCATGGCCAAGGATGCTTGGGAAGTGAATTATGTGACCGAGCGTCATCCGAATATTCGCTTCACCGCCACAAAAGAACGCAAATTTGCAGCGGCGGGCTGATCTGGCCGCCACCAACAGCGTTAGAGCAGGCTGAACAAGTCGCGAGGCGGAGGGACTGCCTGATCAGCATCCTTTCCGTCTGCATGATCCGTCAGATTTTTTCCGTCTGCGCCTGCAAATTTGCTCAGCGTCACACCCAGCAGGCGAATGCCTTTCGTTACCGGCAAGAGGGGCGCCAAAATGCTTTGGCTGGTGGCCAGCAAACTGGCCGCATCGGCCAATGGCATGGGCAGAGTTTTGGCGCGCGTGATGGTCTGGAAATCGCCATAGCGTAGCTTTAAGGTGACGGTGCGGCCCCGCGCCTCTTGTTTCACGGCCCGGTTCCAGACAATAGCGCAAACATGCGCGAGGGCATCTTGGATCGCTGCTTCATCCATCAGATCAAATTGAAAAGTGCGTTCGCCCCCCAGCGATTTCATTGGCCGGTGGGATCGCACCGGGCGGTGATCAATGCCCCGCGCCAGATGGAATAAGCGGTCCGCGCTATTGCCAAAATGCTCCACCAGCCATGGCAGAGGCTTTTCTGCCATATCCGCGCCGGTAAACAGGCCCAACCGCTCCATCTTGCTGGCCGTGACCGGCCCAATGCCGTGAAAGCGGCGGATCGATAGGGTTTGCACAAAGGCGGCGCCACTGCCCGGCGAGATCACCGTCATGCCATCCGGCTTATTTTGATCGGAGGCCAGCTTGGCGATGAACTTATTATAAGAAACGCCAGCAGAGGCTGTTAGCCCGGTTTCCTCGAGAATGCGCCGACGGATCAGGCGGGCGGTGGCGGTGGCGCTGCCGATGCCCATTTTGTCGCGGCTCACATCCAGATAGGCTTCATCCAGTGACAGCGGCTCGACCTCATCGGCATAATCGCGGAATATTGCGCGAATCTGTTGGGAGACTTCGCGATAGGCATCAAAGCGTGGGGGCACGAAAATCAGCTCTGGGCATTTCTGCCGGGCGATGGAGCCGGGCATGGCGGATCGCACACCAAATTTGCGGGCTTCATAAGAAGCTGCCGCCACCACGCCGCGCCGTGCAGAGCCGCCCACGGCAAGAGGCTTGCCGCGCAATTCGGGATTGTCCCGCTGTTCGACGGAGGCAAAGAAGGCATCCATATCGACATGGATGATCTTTCGCACCGAAGGCGAAAAATCCTCAGCGTCATCCTCAGCCAAGGTGGGGAGCTGCGTCACAAGCGAATTTATAGCATGTTGCCATCTTGTTCTCAAATTTTTTCTGGCTAGGTCAAGCGAGGAAGGCTTGACGCCCAGCGATCAAAATGGCAATCGCCATAGCCTTGGATCAGCGGGTATAGCATAGTGGTAATGCTCTAGCCTTCCAAGCTAGCTAGGCGGGTTCGATTCCCGCTACCCGCTCCATTCTCCTGAAATTTGTTGATATTCTGCCCTGTGGCAGAAATTATGTCTGCCTTCGCTTGGGTTTGGATTATCTGCTCCTAACAATAGGGGCTCACGCTTGCAGCAATCGGTTGATTCTGGCCGAGGCTTCCGGTGGATGGTCAAGGGCAGGCGAAGATGGTAGCGGCGCTGGCCCATCTTTTGCAGGATCATGATGATGCAGACGCGATTTCAGCCCGGATTGAGTTTTAAGGATAATCTTCAACATTTGCCCGCGGTTGATACCGTTGCGCGGATTCATTTGCGGGATGGCAAGGGCGCGATTGTGGCCAGCATCGAGAATGAAGCGGGCAAGCAAGGGTCACTGGCGGTTTATCATTATGTGCAGCAGCAATTTGGCGCATTGGATGCAGCCGCCGCCGATTATGCGCTGTCGCTTTTTGCTGAACATGTGCCTGATGCCCGCAATCGCCCCGGCGCGCATCCCAATATTGATCGATTGTTCGCGATTGCTGACGGCGGCGCGCCTTTGACGATTGAGGTGGTGCCCGTTTCGGGCTGATCCTTCGCCAGATTGGACAGCGGGCTTGTGCTTTGGGCTATGGTTCCAAAAGCGCAAGCCCGCTGTCGAGCGAATGGGCGTTATCCGCGCTATCTATGCGTTTTCGGCAATAGCATGGTCGCAAAGCCGAGCAGGGGCAGATAGGCGCAGAGTTGATACACCCAGATAATGCCGTGAATATCGGCCAATTGGCCCAGGCCGGCGGCGCCGATGCCGCTGATGCCGAACATCAAGCCAAACATCAGGCCAGAGACCAGCCCCACCCGGCCCGGCATCATTTCTTGAGCATAGACCACCAGCGCCGCAAAGGCTGAGGACATGATCAGGCCGATGATGATCGCCAATATGGTCGTCCAGAATAAATCGACATGGGGCAAGATCAGCGCAAAGGGCGCGACCCCCAGAAAGGACACCCAGATCACGGCTTTGCGGTCGATGCGGTCCCCAACCGGCCCACCGGCGAAGGTTCCGGCGGCGACGGAGGCGAGAAAGCAGAAAAGATAAAATTGGGATTCCCGCGCGGTGAGATCGAAACGCTCGATCAGGTAGAAAGTGAAATAGTTGGTGAAGGCGCCAATATAGATGAATTTGGCGAAGAGCAGGATGCCGATCGCCGCCAGCGCACGGATGATTTCGCGCCGACTATGCGGTGATGTTAGGGGGGCCGTTGCCGTGCTCCATTGCGCTTTTTCGTGGTTCAGGCGCCAGCGGGTGACGCCAAAAAGCACCCAAATGGCCGCGATGGCGGCAAAGGCAAGCCAACCCACCGCCGTCTGCCCAAAGGGCAGGATGATGAGAGAGGCGACGATCGGGCCCAGCGCCGAGCCGGTGTTGCCGCCGACCTGAAAGGCAGATTGGGCCGTGCCAAAGCGGCCGCCTGAGGCCATACGCGCAACACGGGATGCCTCGGGATGGAAAGTGGCCGAGCCAACCCCAATGATAGCCGAGGCGAGGATCAGCATGGCATAGCTGTTGGCGATGGCAAGGCCGCCGATGCCGACCAGCGTCACCACCATGCCCAGCGGCAGCAAATAGGGCAGGGGGCGCTTATCGGTATAGAGCCCGACCCAAGGTTGCAGGAGGGATGCGGTGACTTGATAGACCAGAGCCAGCCAGCCGATTTGCCCGAAGCTGAGGTGATAACTGTCCTTCAGCATCGGGAAAATCGCAGGCAGCACCGCTTGAATCAGATCGTTCAGCAAATGGGCCACGGCGACCGCACCGACGATGGGCACTGCCATGCTGGTAGCGCTCTGAGGTGCAGACGCCGAAGCCGCAATAGCCGCGACATCTGCGCTTATAGGAAGCGGAGACGCTGGCCCCATATCGCGCGAATCGCTGGGAGAGGGAGCGGGGGCGGTCGTCAGTCGCGCAGCGGAGTCAGTCACTATCTGGCCTTTTTCATGATCGGTGTGGCCGCGCTGTAGCATGAGAATCATGCTTCCCGCTTGCTTGTATGAGCCAATCATTTGTGCGAGTGGGCCATCATGCTTTATTATCCAGACCAGAATGATGATTTGGACAGGCCGGTTTTGGCGATTGGCCATGATTATCCTGATTCTTTTGAGCTGGCCTTGCATCGGCATCGCCGCAGCCAGTTTCTTTACGCGGCAACCGGGGTGATGGCTGTGAGCACACCGGCCGGAGCGTGGGTGGCGCCGCCTGAACGTGCAGTCTGGATCCCGGGGGGTACGCCGCATTCGGTGCGGATGGTGGGCGCCGTGCGAACATGCAGCGTGTTGATCGAGCCGGGGGAATGCCCCGGGCGGGGCAGCGAGTGTCAGGTGGTGGGTGTCTCTTTGCTGCTGCGGCAATTGCTGGAAGCGACAGCGCATATGCCGCCCGCTTATGATTTGGACGGGCGCGATGGGCTGGTGATGCAATTGTTGATGAAGGAAATTGATAGCGCGCCTTCTGTTCCGCTGGCGGTGCCTTTCCCTTCGCATCCGGTGCTGGCGGAACGATGCCATGCGTTTTTAGAGCGACCGAGCGCATCGGCGACCATTGACCAATGGGCGGATGCGCTGGGCATGAACCGGCGCAGTTTTACGCGATTGTTTCGGCGGGAAACGGGGATGAGCTTTTCGGAATGGCGCCAACAAGCCTGCCTATCCGCCGCATTACCGAAATTGGCAGCGGGCGAGCCAGTGACGTCCATCGCTTATGATCTGGGCTATGATGGGCCGGGAAATTTTTCGACCATGTTCAAGCGCGTGCTGGGCTTTCCGCCTAGTCGCTATCGTGTGCCTTGATATTTTGATCGGTGCTGAAGGGGCGCGGTCACTGATGGCTTCTTAAGCCCGCTCCACCATGCTAGGCGAGCACCGGGTTAGACGCTGAAACAGCATATAGTAAATGGGAGACAAGGGTGAAGCAGATGGGCGATCTGGACGCAGCTTATGCTAAAGTCGTGATGGGGCGAAGAAGTATCAGAGGCTTTTTGCCGAAACCCGTCCCCAAAGACGAGATTGCCGATATATTGGCGCTGGCCATGCGGGCGCCATCTTCATTAAATTCTCAGCCGTGGAATTTCTATGTTGTCACCGGCGATGCGCTTAACAAAATTCGGCAGGGAAATACCGAACGCAATCTTGCGGGTGTTCCATCATCGCGGGAATTTCGGACCCAAGACGCCTATGTCGGGGTTCATCGTGAGCGGCAGATTGGCGTTGCGAAGCAGTTGTTTGCCGCCATGGATATTGCGCGAGATGATAAGCCGAAGCGAACAGATTGGGTGTTGCGCGGTTTTCGGCAATTTGATGCCCCCGCCTGTATTGTCGTAACCTATGATCGTGTTTTGCTGGGCGGGGATATCGCGCCCTTTGACTGCGGCGCGGTGACCAATGCGATTGTGAATGCGGCTTGGTCCAAAGGGCTGGGCTGCGTGATTAACAGTCAGGGCATTATGCAATCGCCGGTGGTTCGCGAACATGCTGGTGTGGCGGAGGATCAAGTGATTATGATCTGTATTGCCATTGGATATCCGGACGATGATTTTCCGGCCAATGCGGTTGTTTCTGAACGCAAGTCCGTTGCTGAAGCGGCAACCTTTGTCGGTTTCGACGACTGAGATATTCTATCTGAGATACTTCATCCGATTTCGGTGAGGACATGGATTGTTTCTATGTCTTCCCGATTTCGGTAAAAATTTCGAACTCGCGCAGAGGCGCCTGCTCTTTTATTGAAGCTTTAGTGGATAACCCAGACTAGGCTTTTAACTTATCCATAGAATGTCTGGGATGATGGTGCGGTCAAGAAGACTCGAACTTCCACAGCCTTTCGGCCACAACGACCTCAACGTTGCGCGTCTACCAATTCCGCCATGACCGCACATCATGTTGGGCCGAAGCTTGCCTCGGCGCTGGGTAGGTGCGGGCCATTAGCATTGGCTTTTCGGTTAGACAAGCGTCGAAACAATCTTTTGTTTGCTTTTAAGCGATTGCCCGCCGCCAATCGGAACGATTGGCGGCAGTGAAAGGGCCTGCGGCAGGCCAAAATATCGCCGAATAGCCTGATCAAATAGCAAGGCTGTCGCGTCATAAACCTGTCATTTTTTCTTCGTCATTTTGTCATTCCCTTCACGTCATCCGGTCATGGAATCGGCCTAGTCACCATGGCGTCAGGGGCGGGCTGTTGAGGTGATGCTCCGGTCAAGATCGCGTCTGCGTTGGGCGGCACGGGGATACGGAGTTTCTATGGCGGCATTTGCAAAAATTCGATTGGTCATGCTTACTGGCGTGGCCTGTTCCATCTTGGCGGCTTGCGGTGCCGACGGTGTGGCATCGCCCGGCGAGGGTAGCATTATTATTCCCCCGGGCGGTGGCGGAACCGGCGGTGACGGCGGCGGCGATGGCGGAACCGGCGGTATAAAACCTGCCGCCAATTGTCCGTCCATCGTGGGCAATGCCCAATTGACCAATGCTGGCATCATTGAGGATCGGGTTAAGAATAATCAATGGCGCATTTGCCAGTTGCCCGCGCGCTTTACGCAAAGCACGGTGCTGCCCAAAGTGGCGGGCGTTGTTTATGCGATCAGCGGCCGGGTTGATGTGGGCACGGATATGGGGCCAACCCCGGTTGCGGGCGAAGCTTCGGTAACGCTGGGCATCGAGCCGGGTGTTGTGCTTTATGGTGAATCCGGCCCTGCGTGGTTGGCCGTGAATCGCGGCAATCGGATCAATGCCGTGGGCACGCCGCAGCAACCGATTATTTTCACTGGCCGCCGCAATGTTGAAGGCAATGCGGATGATAATACGTCGCAGTTGTGGGGCGGCGTTGTGTTGTTGGGCCGTGCGCCGATCACCGATTGTTTGAATCCGGGGCCGGGCGTGGTTGAAGGGACGGCGAGTTGCTCGCGGGATACGGAAGGCGCATCGGGCGCGCTTTATGGCGGCGCCACGGTCGATGATAATTCCGGCCAAATGTCTTATGTTCAGATCCGCTATTCCGGATACACTTTGCAGCCGGATAAGGAATTGCAGGGGCTGACCCCGTCAGGCGTTGGTAACAAGACGAAGCTGGATCATATTCAGGTTCACAACAGTTCGGATGACGGCATTGAAGTCTTTGGCGGACGCGTGAATATGAGTCACCTGGTGCTGACCGGGAATGATGACGACACGTTGGATACGGATGTTGGCTATAAGGGCAATATTCAGCATGTGATTGCGGTGCAGCGGATTGGCGGCACATCGGGGGATTCGATCATGGAGATTGATTCCGATGGCAATGAAAATGCCGTTCCGCGCCAGAATGTGAAAATCGCCAACTTCACTTTCATTCAACGCAATAATGCCGCTGGCAATGGCGCGGCGATCCGCATTCGCGGCGGCGCGGATTATAGCTTTGCCAATGGCGTGATCGTTTCGCCGGGCATCAGTTGCCTGCGCATCGATAGTGCAACGACGGTGCAGCCCGCTGATCCGGGCATGGATGAAGCGGGTCCGCCGCAATTTTTCTCGGTCAATATGCAATGTGGCAGCCGCGCCTTTCGTGGCGGCGGCGGTGTGGTAACCGATGATGCCGTGCGCAGCATTTTTGAAATGGGCACGCAGAACAGCTCCACCTTCATCCCGTCGTTGATCGATCTGTTCATCAACGGCGCGGCGGAAACGGGGCGTCCCGCTTTTGATGTGACCAGTTGGAACACGGGTGGCTCCACCTTCTTCACCCCTGCCAATTATATCGGCGCCGTCCGGGACGCCAATGATGATTGGTACAAGGGTTGGACCTGCAACAGCGGCACCGCCAATTTCGGTTCGACCAGCAAAAGCTGCGCCGACATTCCGGCCTGATCGCAGCATTTTAGAATGAGCGGGGCGAGGCGCGCGACCAATGGCGAGCGCCTCGCCCCTATTTTATAAAATAAGGGGTTCACTGAATGACTACGCGCCCGCTTTTTGCCGCCATGCTGATGCTTTCATCCGCTATGGTGTCGCCCCAGCTTTTGGCCAAAGAAGGTGAAGATCAGCCCGCTGATGCCAGCGCATCCGCAGCGGCTGCGCCTGACGCTGACGGTCAGGATGGCTATGTGTCTATCCCCGGCGGCCGGGATGCCGACATTGTCGTGACAGGGCGAAATACGCCGAACATCGTGCGCGCGACGCCCGAAGTTGTCACGCTGCTCTCCTCGGCGGATATTGCGCGAACGGGCGATGGCGATATCTCTGGCAGCCTCCAGCGCGTTACGGGCCTTTCCGTGGTCGGCGGCGGCTATGTCTATGTGCGCGGCTTGGGGGATCGCTATTCTCTGGCACTGCTCAATGGATCGCCGCTGCCCAGCCCTGAGCCGCTGAAACGTGTGGTGCCGCTGGATATTTTCCCGACCAATGTGATCGATTCCACTATGGTCCAGAAAAGCTATTCGGTAAATTTCCCCGGCGAATTTGGTGGCGGGGTGATCAATCTGACGACCAAATCGGCGCCACCTGAATCCTTTCTGACAATCAGCGGCGGCGTTGGCTGGGATAGCGAGACGACCAATCAGCTTGGCTATACCTATTATGGTAGCAGCACCGATTGGATGGGCTTTGACAATGGCGAGCGGGATGTTCCCTCCTTGCTTGGCAATGCGATGGCGAGTGGCCATCCGATTGTAGAAGGGCCCAATTTCAGCGCTGACGATATGAAAGCGATGATGATGCAGCTTTCCAATTCGGCCACCACCTTGCTGCAGCAAAATAACCATATCCCGATCAATTGGTCAGCCTCGATCACCGGCGGCACCAGCATTGATCTGGCTGATGGCACGCTGGGCATTATCGCCACGGCTGGCATCAACAACAAGTGGCGCACGCGTGACAGTTTGCAGCAAACCTCGCTGGAAAAGGATTTGTCCGGCGATCCGCAAACCAGCTATCATCGGGTGACGACCGATAATCGGGTGGTGGTCAACGGCCTGTTAGGGCTGGGGCTGGAAGTGGGCGACCATAAGCTGCGCTTCACCAATTTGCTGATCCGCGATACGCTGAAACAAGCCAAGCTGGCGGTCGGAACCGATCGTAACCAGTCGGATCGCGATATTATGAAGCAGGACACGGCTTGGTATGAACGGCAATTGTTCAGCAGCCAGATGGTCGGCGAATTTCTGTTTGGCGATGTGAAGCTGGATGTGCGTGGCGGCTATGCCGCGACCAAGCGCAACGCACCCTATGAGCGTGGCTTCACTTATGTTCGCACCAATTTGCCGGTCGATGTTGACGTGACGGGGGATCGTTATGTCAATGATTTGGGCGGTAATCGGGGCGATGCGACGCTGGCCTTTTCCAAGCTGAACGAGAATCTGTGGTCGGGCGGTCTGGATCTTAGCTATAAGCTGGCTCCCAGCGTTACGGCGACCATTGGCTATGCCTTTAGCGATACCGACCGCACCTCGGTGCGCCGTTCCTTCATCTATCGCGCATCCAATCTGCCGCGCGAAGTGCAGCAATTGCGGCCCGATTATCTGCTGTCTGATGCCAGCATCCAACTTTATGATATCATGTTGCTGGAAACATCGGCGCAGGATGGAACGGCGGCCTTTGACGCAGCGCTGCAAACCCATGCAGGCTATGCCCAATTGCAGGCGGAAATTGTGCCGACGGTGAATATCAATGCCGGTGTGCGCTATGAAAAGGGCAAGCAGACGGTGACGCCGGTGGATCTGTTCAACAGCGGATCGGATCTGCTGAACAGCAGCAATTTGCGCAATGATTATTGGCTGCCAGCGGTGACGCTGACATGGGAAGTGGCGCCCGATATGCAATTGCGCGCCAATGTCTCCAAAACCATTGCGCGTCCGCAATTTCGCGAATTGGTGGCCCAAATTTATCAAGATCCGGATTCCAACCGCCTCTATCGCGGTAACCCGTCTTTGATGGATAGCGAATTGTGGAATGCCGAGGCGCGCTATGAATATTATTTTGATCGGGATCAGCGCCTGTCGGTAGCGGGTTTTTATAAATCTATCGACAAGCCGATTGAAGCCTTCACCAGCGTTTCCGATTCCTCGGTCAGCACCAGCTATGCCAATGCGCCGCGAGCCAAGCTTTATGGTGCGGAATTTGAGGTGCAGAAATATGTGCCGCTGGGTGGAGAAAGCCGCAGCGCCTTCTGGCAAAGTCGCCGCTTGGTGCTGATCGGCAATTACACCTATAGCCAATCGAAAATCACGGTGAAGGATGGCGATGTCACCCTGTTAAATGGGGTGGAGTTTCCAGCCGACAATCTGTTTTTCGATGGCGTGCCGCTGACTGGCCAATCCGATCATTTGCTGAACATGCAAGTGGGGCTGGAAGATGTGGACCGCCTATCGCAGCAGACATTTTTGCTGACCTATGCCAGCCCCCGGGTCACCAGCCGCGGCCCATCCGGCCAGCCGGATTTGCGCGAAAAACCGGGATTACAGCTCGACTTTGTGGCGCGTCAGGGGCTGAATGTCGGCCGCCGGGAAGTGGAGCTGAAATTTGAAGCCCGCAATTTGACCGGGCGTGGCTATCAGGAAGTGCAGGAAAGCGGCGAAAATCGTATTTATTTCAACCGCTATAAAGTGGGGCGCACTTTTTCCCTGAGCGCGGCGCTGAAATTTTAACGCTGACAAAAGCGGCGGCGGCGGGGGTGATCAAGACTCCCCCGCCGTTCAAAAAACTGTAACCATCTGGTCAACTGTTTGTCATGAAAGGCGCTTAAGCGATTCGTGACGGCAGTTTTGCAGGGGGATATCTTTCACATGTCTGGCTTTTTGTCCGGCCTTGCTGCGCGCCTGTCCGATGTTCGGGCGGCGCAATGGCGTGCGCCTGCGGGCAGAATGGCACAGATAGGCCCCAGATGGATGCTGTTGTTGTTGGCTGGGTTGATCATTTGGCAGGCGGTGCGGTTGATGTGGGCGCTGGCCGTGCCTGTGTCGCCGCTGGGCGCTTGGCAGCCGCAACAGGCAAATATCATGGCACCGGGCGAGCGCCTGTCCCTCTTTGCGTCCTTCGATCCTTTTTTTCGCGGTGCTGCGCCGGGCGCGGACATGGGCGCCGCAACGGTGACTTCTTTGGGGCTGACTCTTTTTGGGATCAATTTGAACGAGGCGACCGGCAGCGGATCGGCGATCATTGCGGGCGAGGATGGGGTGCAATCCAGCTTTGCCGTGGGTGATGAGATTGCCGCTGGTGTGACCCTTGCGGCGCTGGCTTTTGATCATGTGATCTTGGAACGCGGCGGCGTGCGCGAAAGCCTGTTTATGGACCAAAGCGGCGATGCGGCGATTGTGGGTGGAGAGGCTGATAAGGCGATGCCCGCAACGCCAGCGCTGATGGGCGCGGCGGCCAGTCCGGCGGCACCCGCAGAGCCGGTGGCAGGGGTCACCGCGGGGGGTGAAATCGCACCGGATGCTTTGAAAGCCGGTCTTCGCTTTGCGCCGCGCAGTGAGGGCGGAAAAATCACGGGATTAACTGTGTTGCCGCAGGGTGATGATGCGATTTTCCGGGCGGCAGGCCTGCGCAGCGGTGATGTGATTCGTGCGATCAATGGTCGGCCTATCAGTTCGGCAGCCGATGCGGCGGGCCTTGCTGCGGCGATGCGCCCGGGCGCCCGGCTTTCTTTAGAGGTGGAGCGCGGCGCCAGCCGGGTTCCCATTGCGCTTTTCTTAGCAAAGTCATGATGTTTATGCGGATTTCTAGATCTTTGATGCTGGCAGCCGCGTTGCTGACAGCGATTCCAGCGCAGGCCCAATATACGCTGAATGTGCGCGATGCCGATGTGCGCGCTTTCATTCAGGATGCGGCGCGGGTGACTGGGCAAACCTTTGTGATTGATGGACGGGTGAACGGCAAAGTTTCGGTGGTTACGGATCGGCCATTGTCTCGCAGTGAATATTTCGAGATTTTCCTATCCACTTTGCGTGCCAATGGGTTGGTAGCGGTGCCAGCTCAAGGGGGCAGTTATCGCATTCAGCCAATGGATGGAGCTGCCGCTCAGCCCGGCCGGATCGGCAGCGCGCGGGCCGCTCAGAATCAATTTGTCACCGAGATTATCCGATTGAAACATGTGGATGCGGTGGCGGCGGTGGAAACCTTGCGCCCCTTGGTCAGCCCGCAAGGCTCGCTCACCGCCAATCGCAATGCCAATAGTCTGGTGATTGCGGATTTTGCCGATAATATTCGCCGCGTGCGGGCGCTGGCATCCAGCATTGATCGTGATACGATGACAAGCCGGATCATCAGCCTGACCAATGCCGGGGCCCGCGAAGTGGCCGCCGCGCTTCAGGCGCTGGTGCCCGCTGCGGGCGAAGGCGCGCAGGCATCGCTGGCGATTGTGCCGGTGGATAGCAGCAACAGTCTGGCGCTGCGCGGCGATCGGGCGCTGGTGGCGCGATTTGAGCAAATGGCCAAGGATTTGGACGGGCGCGCGGCGGCGGGAACGGAGCTGCGCGTTTATTGGCTGTCCCACGCCAATGCAGAAACCTTGCTGCCAACGCTGCAAAGCCTGCTGGGGCAAGGCAGCGGGGCTGCCGCCACGGGATCAGGCGCAGAAGCGGCGGCGGGTGAAAAGCCCGCCGCGCCAGTGGCTGCATCCATGGGGGCATCAGCCAGTGGCAGCGGTATTGCAGCGCGCGGCCCTGCGATTGTGACCCGCTATGAAGGGGCCAATGCGATTATTGTGGCGGCCAATGCTGAAGTGCAGCGGATGCTGGGCGAATTGATCCGCCAATTGGATTCGCGCCGCGAACAGGTGTTGGTGGAAGCCATTGTGGTGGAAATCGGCGATGATGCAGCCAAGCGCTTGGGCGTGCAATTTATGCTGGGCGGCAAGAATATGCCGTTTATGGCTACCAGCTATAGCAATGCCCAGCCGAATATTTTGACACTGGGCGGCGCTTATGCGGCGGATAGATTATCGCGAACCACCACCACGGTTGATGGCCAGACAGTGGTGACGGAAACTACGAGCAGCCTTGGCAATAGCTTGCAAGAAGCCGCCGCGGCGTCCTTGCTGAATGCGACGGGCGGATTTGCAGGCTTTGTCGGCGATCTGGGCAAGAATACCGTCTTTGGCGCGATCATCAACGCGGTGAAAAGCGATACCACCTCCAATCTGTTGGCGACTCCGCATATTGTGACGCTGGACAATCAAAAGGCGAAATTTCTGGTTGGTCAAGAAGTGCCGATCACAACCGGCGAGGCGTTGTCAGATAATTTCGACAATGCGTTTCGCACGGTTCAGCGCGAGGAAGTGGGAATCAAGCTGGAAGTGACGCCGCAGGTGAATGCGGCTGGCGAGGTGAAATTATTCCTGCGCCAAGAAGTGTCGAGCGTGGCCGGGCCGGTGAGCAGTCGCAACAGTGATCTGATCCTGAACAAGCGCAGTTTTGAAACAACATTGACCGTGGATGATGGCGAAATTTTTGCTATCGGCGGCCTGCTGAATGATGATGAGCGCCGCACGATAGAGCGGGTGCCCCTGTTGAGTGATATTCCGCTGATCGGCGAATTGTTCAAATCGCGCAGCCGCACGCGGGCAAAAACCAATTTGATGGTGTTCATTCGCCCAACCATCTTGCGCAGTCGGGCCGATAATGCCGCGCTGACAGCGCGCCGCTATGGTTATATCCGTGATTTCCAGTTGCAGCGTAATCCCGATGTTGAGCCTGCAATAGACACGTTGGTGCGCGATTATCTGGGGGCGGTGCCGCCGCTGTTAAGCGATCCGCAGGCTGCCGATATCGTCGCCGATCCCGCTCAGCCCATGATGCGGCGCAGGGATGGGGCGATTGTGGAGGTGCCAGTGGCGCCCTCATCATCGGTGCCCGCAGCGGCCGAGGGGGATTATCCGTGAGCACGGATCGGCTTGATAGCAACAGCCAGAAAGCGCCGATTGATATTCCCTATGGCTTTGCCCGCCATCATGGTGTGACGATTGCTCCGGATGGCGCGGGCGGATGGATCACCAGCTTTCGCCGCGGGGGTGATCCTGCCGTGTTGATCGAAGTGAAGCGGCATCTGGCGGAGCCATTGCGGGTGGCGGTGCTGGAAAGTGAGGATTTTGATCAACTTCTTTCCACCCATTATGCTGTGGATAGTTCCACCGCGATGGCGGGATCGCTGGATGGGAGCGATCTGGATTTCATCTCTGGCGGGCTGCCCAGCGCGGAAGATTTGCTCGATAGCGTGGACGATGCACCGGCCATTCGCTTGATCAATGCCATTATTGCCGAGGCTGTCCGCCAGAGCGTAAGTGATATTCATATTGAACCTTATGAAAGCGGATTGGTGGTGCGGATGCGCAGCGATGGCGTGCTGCGCGAACATTTGCGTATGCCGCCCCATGTTGCGCCCGTGGTCGTCAGCCGGATCAAGGTGATGGCGCGGCTGGATATTGCCGAACGTCGCGTGCCGCAGGATGGGCGCATTTCGTTGATGCTGGCGGGCAAGGCGGTGGATGTGCGCGTTTCAACCCTGCCCAGCCGGGGCGGCGAACGGGTGGTGATGCGTATCCTCGATAAGGATACGGCCGGGATTGATTTTGACGTGCTGGGCCTTTCCGGCGAAGCGGATCGAATATTGCGTGAAGCCTTGGCCGAGCCCAATGGCATTATTCTGGTGACCGGCCCGACCGGAAGCGGAAAAACCACCACCCTTTATGCCGCGTTGAAGCAGCTGAATGATGGACAGAATAATATTCTGACGGTGGAAGATCCGGTGGAATATGCGGTGGATGGCATCGGCCAAACTCAGGTCAACACCAAGGTGGGGCTGGATTTTGCGACCGGCTTGCGCGCCATTTTGCGGCAGGATCCCGATGTGGTGATGATTGGCGAAATCCGCGATCGGGAAACGGCGGATATTGCGGTGCAGGCATCGCTGACCGGGCATTTGGTGCTATCGACGGTTCACACCAATGATGCGGTGGGCGCGATTACCCGGCTGAAAGATTTGAAAATAGAGCCATTTTTGCTGGCATCCACCTTGCGCGCGGTGCTGGCGCAGCGCTTGGTGCGTAAATTATGTCCGCATTGCCGCGAGCCGATGCAGGCCGATAAAAATATCGCTGCGATGCTGGGGCTGGATATTGGCGTGATCATCTGGGGCCCCAAGGGTTGCGAGCATTGCGGCGGAACCGGATTTAAGGGCCGGGTCGGCGTGTTTGAGGCGATCAAGGTGGATGAAACGGTGCGCCGCTATATTTATGCGGGCGGGGATGAAGCGATGATTTCCCGCCATGCCTTTTTGCGATCCCCCACGCTGGCGTCATCGGCCCGGATGATGGTGAGCAAGGGGCTGACAACGGCGGAAGAGGCCATACGCATCGCGCGGCGCGAGGATGAAAATGGCTGATTATCGCTATCTGGCGATTGATCCGGCGGGAGCTCAGCGCAAAGGACGCCTGAAAGCGCCGAGCGATAAGGCTGCGCGGCAGATTTTGCTGGACCGGCGTTATCATGTCATCAGCGTGGATCTGGACCTTAAGGTTCAAAAAACATCGGCAAAATTCCCGCTGTTATCGCTGCGTCGGGATCGACTGTCTGGCAAGGAATTGGCGCTATTTACCCGTCAACTCGCCACCTTGGCGGAAGTGGCACCTTTGGAAGAAGCGCTACGCACGCTGACCCGGCAAAGCGAGGCAGCGCGGGTGCGAGCTATCATTGAGGATGTGCATCAAGGATTGCTGGAGGGACGCCGTCTGGCCGATGCGATGGCGCGAAAAGCGGATAGTTTTCCGCCCCTCTATCGCGCGATGGCGGCGGCGGGAGAAACGACCGGCAGCCTCAGTGTGATGCTGGGGCGTCTGGCCGATTTGCTGGAGCGTCAGGCAGAGGTGCAGGGGAAACTGCTGGCGGCGCTGGCCTATCCGCTTGTGCTGAGCGTGGTGGCGGTGGGCGTGGTGGCGGCGCTGATGATTTTTGTGGTACCGCGGGTGGTGGAGCAATTTTCGGATGTCGGCCAGCAATTGCCCTTTCTGACCCGGGCGGTGATTCAGATTTCCGATGTTGCGGCCCATGGGTGGTGGCTATTTCTGCTGTTGCTGTTGGGCGGCGGCATTGGGCTGGTTGCTTTGATGCGGCGTCCGGCCTTTCGGCTGGCACTAGATATGCGGCTGCTGAAACTGCCACTGTTGGGCAGGTTGCTGCGAGATCTTCATGCGGCCCGCTTTGCGCGCACTTTGGCAACCATGGTATCCAGCCGCTTGCCTTTGGTGGAGGGCTTGCGCCTGACAGTGCCGACCATCCGCAACAGTGCTTTGGCGGCGGCCACGGTCGGGCTGGTTGATCAAGTGCGGGCAGGCGGCAGCCTTTCTTCGGCGATGCGCGACGCAGGCGTGTTCCCTCCTCTGCTGACCTATATGGCCGCCAGCGGCGAAAGCGCGGGCCGGTTGGATGTGATGCTGGAGCGGGCCGCCGATTATCTGGAACGCGAATTTGATCGCTTTACGGCAACCAGCATGGCGCTGCTGGAACCGGTCATCATTGTGATGATGGGCGGCTGTGTTGCCCTGATCATTTTGGCCATTTTACTGCCGATCCTTCAATTGCAAACTTTAGCGGGAATATGATGATGTCCTTGAAGCAGCTTTTACTGCGTTTGCTCTTTGATAGCGGGCGTTCCGATGCAGGGGGATGGGGATCTGATAGGGGCCGTCCGCGTCATCAGCGCGAAGCGGGATTTACGCTGACCGAATTGATGGTGGTGATCTTTATCATCGGGCTGTTGGCAACGGTGGTGATGATCAATGTGCTGCCCAGTCAGGATCGGGCGATGGTCACCAAGGCGCGCGCGGATATCGCCACGCTGGAAACCGCGTTGGAGCAATATCGGCTGGATAATCTGACTTATCCACAGACTGGCGAGGGCCTGAATGCTTTGACCAACCCACCGCCGTCTTTGGCCCAACCCGAACGCTATCGTCGGGGCGGGTATATCAAGCGTTTGCCGCAGGATCCTTGGGGGCGGCCCTATCAATATCAGGCGCCGGGTGCGGCTGGACAGCCCTATGAAATCCTATCGCTTGGGGCGGATGGCGCGCCGGGCGGGACCGAGGAAAATGCTGATATTCGCGGGGATGATTAAGCGCGAGCCTCTTCGCACCGCTGGCTTTACTTTGGTGGAGCTGATGGTGGTGCTGGCGATCATCGGGATGGCCGCAACGGCGGCGGTGCTGACGCTGCCGGAGCGGGGCCATACGGCGCGGGCTGAGGCAGATCGTTTGGCGATGCGGCTGGCCGCGGTGCGCGATCTGGCTGTGGTGGAGGGGCATGGGACCGCCGCCATTTTCAGCCCATCGGGCTATGGCTTTGAAAAGCGGGTGCGGGGCGAATGGCAGCAGTTGGATGGCCGCGCCTTCGCCCATCGGCCTTGGCCGGGCAGTGTGCAATTTCAGAGCGATGGGGAAGAGGGGCAGATTCGCATATTGTTCAGCCGTCTGGGCACCAGCCCAACGCCGCAGGGCTTGATCTTGACCAGCGGCAATCACATGGAAAAAATCCATATCGCCGCCAGCGGCGAGATCAGCCGTGATCGATAAAGGCAGCGATCCTCTTGCGACGGAGCGCCCCTGGCAGGCGGGCTTTACGCTGCTGGAAATGCTGGTTGCACTGTCTATCCTGGCGATTGCGGGGCTGACTTTGGTGCGGCTGGATGGCTTTGCCTTGCGAACAGCGGGTGATTTGGATGCCAGCAGCCTCGCCGCTTTGGTGGCCCAAAATCGGGCGGTGGAAATCTGGACCGATCCGGGCACGCCGACCATTGGTCAATTTTCCAGCGTCGAGGAAAATGGCGGACGGCAGTGGCGGATCAGCCAAAAGGTCGCGCGCACCGCTGACGCGCAATTGCTGCGCGTGGATTTGCTGGTGCATCCGGTGGAGGGGCGCGGGCAGGCGGCGCTGACGCTGATCCGGCGGGTGCGATGAGGATAAGCCCGCCCGAACGCGGCTTCACCTTGGTGGAGATGATGGTGGCTTTGTCGCTCTTTGCGGCGATTGCGACCATGGGCGTGGCTTTGCTGCGATCCAGCGTCGATACACAGGCAGCGGTGCAAAATCATTTGGCCGATATGAGCAGTTTTAACCGTCTGCGCGCGGTGATGGCGCATGATTTGGGCCAAGCGCTGCCCCGTTTAACGCGCGATGAAGCGGGCGCAGAGGTGCCAGCCTTTATCGGCGGGGATGCGGATTTTTCTTTCGTTCATGGCGGCGCCAATGGGCTGGGCGGGCAGCATCGACCGGATGCACAGCGGGTGCGCTATGCCTTTGAACAGGCGGTTTGGAGCCGGGCCAGTCAAGCCATGTTGGATGGCGCGGCGATGGGGCCGGGCGATCCATTAGCGCGCAAAGTTGAAAGCGTGGCGCTGCGCTATCGCGATGCTGCTGGCCTATGGCATCGCAGTTGGCCGACGCAGGATGGCGCGGATCTGCCCTCGGCGGTGGAGGTGGTGATCACGCGCCAACAAAATGCGTCGCTGAAAATGCTGTTTCGATTGGCACCGATGCCGATCCCAGAGCGGCGGCGTATCGAAGAAGATGCGCCATGACCAAGCCGCAGCGAAAGTCGGGCCTTCCGCGCGGCCCACAGCCGGATGAACGCGGCGCGGCGTTGCTTTCGGTGTTGCTGTTGGTGGCGGTGATGGCGGTGATCGCCGCGACGGCGCTGGATCGGCTGACGCTGGCGACCCGGCTGGCGGGAAGTGCCGCTCTGGTGGATCAGGGCCGGGCCTATAGCCATGCTGCGGAAGAGATAACGTTGAGCCGGGTGGCCCAGCTTGTTCGCCGCGATGCCAGCCGCTTGACGCTGGCGGGCGGCTGGCTGGGGCAGGATTTTGCGCTGCCGCTGCCGCAGGGTCATGGGCGGGCACGCTTGGAGGATGCTAGCAATTGTTTTAATATCAATAGCTTGGTGGCAGAGGCCTCGCCGCGCCGCTTTACCCAGCGCCCCGGCGCTGTGATGCAATTTGCCGCGCTGATGGAATTGCTGGGGGTTCCGAAAAATGAAGCGCAGAGTGTGGCTGCTGCAACAGCGGATTTTCTGGATAGCGATACAGTCGAAGCACCGCTGGGGGCAGAGGATTCGGCATATCGCAGCGGAGGCGGTGGTTATCTGGCGGCCAATCGGTTGATCAGCGATAAAAGCGAATGGCGTGCGGTGCGCGGGGTGACGCCCGCTCTTTATGCCCGGATGGCGCCGTGGATTTGCGTGTTGCCGGTGGCGCAGCCGGTCAGGCTGAACGCCAACACGCTGACGGAGCCGCAGGCTGTGCTGGTTGCGATGTTGATGCCCGGCGAAATGAGCTTGGCCAAGGCGCGAGCGGCGCTGGCGATGCGGCCTGCGGACGGCTATGGCAGCAGTGAGAGATTTTGGCGGTCTGGGCCATTGGCTGACCTCAATCCACGACCCGATGTGGCTGAGCAGATTGCGATGAACAGCCGCTGGTTGTTGCTGGAAACGGAAGTGGAAATGGGGGATAGCCTGATCATGTCGAGATCGCTCATTGATGCTTATGGCGGCGCATTGATCGCGGGCGATGCCGCTCCGCAGATCATCAGCCGAAAATGGGGCGAGTGGGATTGAGATGACCGAACGGCTGATCCTATGCTTGCCAACCAAAGCGGCGCTTGCCGACGCGAGTAGAAATAGCGCAGCGGCGCTTGCCGACGCGAGCAGAAATGGCACAGCGGCGCTTGCCGACGCGAGCCGAGAAAGCGTAGCGGCGCTTGCCGACGCGCGTGAAGAAGGCACGGCGGAGCTTGCGGCTGGGCGCGATCAGCGTCCCGTTCCGGCTCCTTATTGGGCGTGGCTTTCGGCGGACCGGATCATCGCCAGTGGCACGGGCGATGGTTGGCGGACGCGCGCCGAGGCTGGGTTTCACGGCAGTCAGGATGGGCCAATTGTGATCGCCTTGGCTCCGGCGTCCGATGCCCCGATCCGCTTCATGATTTATGATGATGCGCCCCCGCCGCAGGCCGCCGCTGCGGCGCAGCTGGATGCACTAAACCATGTGTTGGGGGATCGCGCCGAGGCGCATATCGTTGCTGCAACGCCTACAGCGGCGGGGCAGGGCTTTCCTGTGGCGACCACCCGGCATCACGCCATGCAGCTTTGGCAGCATTGGTTATTGGCGCAAAATCTGGTGGCGGAGGCCATTGTTCCTGCGGCGCTGCTGTTGCCGGGACCAGAGGGTGGCGGGCTCGTTTCAGCGCAACTGGGGGGGCAGCGCATCATTCGCAGCCATGCCCATGGCTATGCCAGCGATCCGATGATCGATCAGATGATCGCTGATGGCGCGAATATAAGGCTGATCGATGCGGCGGAATGGGAAGTGGCGCTGGTTGGCGTGACCCAGCATATCCCGCTCAACCTGCTCCACGGTCAGTGGAAAGTGAAGCAGGATTGGTCTTTGGATGCCGAAATGATGCGCTGGATGAAGCGACTGGCGCTGGCGCTGGTGCTGATCTCGCTGCTGGTCATTGCGGTGCAAATGCTGCGGTTGAAGGCGGATGCGTCGCGGGCGGATCAGGCGGTGATGGCAGCGGCGCAAACTCTGGGCATCCGTGCCGAAAATGCAGCCGATGCCGAGGCAGAAATGGATCGACGCATGATAGAGAAAGGCGGCGGGCCACTCGCCTTTTCGGTGCCGGCATCGGCGCTTTATGCGGCGCTGGCCGATGCGCCCGCCGTGGCGCTGAAAAGCCTGTCTCATCGCGGTGATGGCACATTGTCGGCGAGCATCGCTGCGCCGCGTGTTGACGATCTCAATCCGGTGCTGCTGGCGCTGCAAGCGCGCGGCTATCGGATCACCGCTCAGCCGATGGCTGGCACAGATGGGCAGCAAATAGCCAATATCACGATCAGGGCAATGCCATGATGGAAAGCATAGAAAATTATTGGCAGGGGCTTTCGTCTCGCGAGAAAAAATTGGTGGCACTGGCTGTGCTGTTGGCGGGAGCGTTGCTGATCTGGCTGTTGCTGCGACCTGCCATGGCGATAGGCACGGACCTGGCGCGGGCGCATCAGACTGCTGTGGAACGCGAAGGCCGTGTGATGGCCAAGGCGGCGATGCTGCGACGTCCGGCGACAAAAATGGGTGGGGCGCTGAGCGGTGCGGCGGCAGAGCAATATTTGGCGCAATCGGCCAGCGAAATCGGCATGGCGCTTTCGCGCAATGAACGGCGCGGAGAGAGGCATTTCAGCATCGGGATCGCAAGCGGGAAAGCGCAAGCGGTGGTTGGCTGGATAGCGGGATTGGAAGAAGCGGGTTTTGTCGTGGATGCGCTAACGATCACGCCGCAGGCGGATGGTTCGATCGGCATGACGGCAGATTTGCATAGGGGGGCACCATGAAGCGATCCACTGCGTGGTGGGGCGCAGGCGCCGCTTTTACAATTTTGCTGATCGGCGCCAGCCTGCCTATGCGGTTGGCCTTGGATGCTGCGGGCGCGGCGGAAACGGGTGTTTCTGCCCGTTCTGTCAGCGGCAGCATCTGGTCAGCGACTTTGCATGATGCGCGTCTTGGCACTTTGCCGTTGGGACGCATCACCGCGCGCTTGTCGCCATTGGCGCTTTTCAGTGGCCGGACGGAATGGGCATTTGCGCGTGATGGGGGCCATGCCGGGCCACTGAGCGGGCGCTTGCTTGGCGGCAGCAACCGCGGCGCAGCAGATGTGAATGGCGATGTGCTGCTGGGCCTGCGCATCGGCCATATCGCCACCGGGCGGTTGCAATTGGCGGGCGTATCCATGCGTTTTGATCATCAAGGGCGCTGCACACAGGGTAGCGGCAATTTGCGCCTGGCTTTGTCTGCGCCTTTGGCGGGGTTGCCGCTGGCACAGGGACTTGGCGGGCCCTTATCCTGCCGAAATGGCCGCTTGCAGGCAACTCTGACCAGCCAATCGGGCATGGAGACGCTGCGCCTTCATCTGGATCATAAGGGCGGATGGAAAGCGCGTTTGCTGGTGGCGCAGGCCGATGATCCGATGATGATCCAAGGGTTGATGGCGCTGGGCTTTCAAAGCGCGGCGGACGGCTATGCGCTGGCCGCGTCGGGCCAGATTTAGCAATGCTGGATGACATAGGCGCCGGGTGGGAGGCCGGATGGAATGCGCTGCGGCTGAATTTTATGGCTCTGGCGCTGTTGCCACCATGGGTGAGCGTGATCCTTGCTGCTCTGCTGGGAGCGATATTCGGCAGCTTTATTGCCGCGCTCGCCGTGCGTTGGCCCAAGGGGGAGACGATGGGCGGGCGATCCCATTGCGATTCCTGCGGACAGATTCTGTCTATCTATGATCTGGTGCCCCTATGGTCTTATCTGTGGCGCAAGGGGCGCTGCGGAACATGCCAAGCGCGAATTGATCCCTTTCACTTTTGGGTGGAGGTTGCTGCTGCCGCGATCGGGGCCTTGGCGTTGCTGATCATGCCGGGGCCGGCGGGCTGGGTCTGGGCGCTGATGGGTTGGATGGTCTTGCCGCTGATCCTGCTGGATGCGCGGCATTTCTGGTTGCCCGACCGGCTGATTTTTCCCTTTGCGGTGGCGGGCTTGCTGCTCGCGGGGCCGCTGACCCACAGCCATTTTGATGAACGCTGGATCGGCGCTTTGGCAGGCGGATTGCTGCTATTGGCTGCATTGCTTGTCTATCGCGCGGTGCGCGGGGTGGATGGCATGGGCGGGGGCGATCCCAAATTGATGGCAGCGCTGGGCGCATGGCTGGGATGGCAGGCTTTGCCTTTGGCGCTGCTCATCGCCAGCGTGACGGGGCTGATCTGGGCGCTGGTTGCGCAGCTTTTCACATCTGCCGATATCAAAAGGGATCAGCCACTGATGCAGCGGCCAATCCCTTTTGGTGTGTTTCTGGGGGCTGGGGGCTGGCTTGCCGCCGCCCTTTGGCCCCTGATCCATGTTTAAAGTTAACGCCTTGGTTTAGCGTTGGATCACTACCGTTACGGCGCGGCGGTTCTGTGCATAGGCTTCTTCATCCGAACCAATGGCGGCTGGACGTTCCTTGCCATAGCTCAGCACATCGATGCGCGATGGATCAATGCCCAGCGATGCCAGAAAGTTTTTCGCGGCATTGGCGCGGCGTTCACCCAGAGCGATATTATAATCGCGGGTGCCGCGCTCGTCCGCATGGCCTTCCAGCAGCACACGTACGGCAGGGTTGCGCTGAAGCCATTGGGCTTGGCTGCGCAGCGTTGCCTGATCTTCGGCATCGACATTATATTGGTCAAAGCCAAAGAAGATGCGATCGGAAGCGACGCTGGCTACAAAGTCCTGCTGCGATCCTGGCACCACGGCATTGTTGCCATAATCATTGCTGCCATCGGTTTCTGTGCCGACCGGTGGCGGGGGCAATTGTTCGGGCGCTTTTTTCGAGCATGCGGCCACGGCAAATAGGCTGAGTGCCAAAATGGCGGTGGAGGTTGTCTTCAGCGTCATGATCGGGGGTCCTCTCTTAAACGAAGGTGTCGAGACTATAAGGCAAATAGATGGAAAAAGGGTGAATATTTTGACCGGGAGCGATGCCCCCGTGCGTCCCTCTCTATCAGGGGAGCACGGGTCCCCAACTGGGGTCAGAACCATCTTGCGGGGTTGGCAATTGGCGCAGATTAACGCCGGTCAGATCGACTTGCCACAAGGTGGATTTCCCGGTGCGGCCCGCCGATGTGCGGAAAAATTGCAGCACGCGGCCATTGGGGGACCATGTGGGGGCTTCATCCTGCCAACTGTTGGTTAGCAGCCGTTCGCCGCCGCCCGAAGGTGTCATCACGCCTACGCGGATATTGCCGCCTCCGAGCCGGGTGAAAGCGATCAAATCGCCGCGCGGCGACCATTCAGGTGTGGCATAACGCCCGCCGCCGAAACTGATCCGGCGCTGGTTGCTGCCATCAGCATTCATCACATAAAGCTGTTGGGTGCCGCTGCGGTCGCTTTCAAAGATGATTTTCGATCCATCGGGGGAATAGCTGCCGCCGACGTCAATGCCCGTCGCCGTCGTCAGCCGCACCGGTGTGCCGCCATCAACCGAGACTTTGTAAATATCGGTGTTGCCGCCAACGGCCATGGAGAATAAAATGGTGCGGCCATCGGGTGACCAGCGCGGCGCAAATGTGGTGTTGCGGCTTTCCGTTACCAATTTCTGATTGCCGCTGATCGTATCATAAATAAATACGCGGACGCGATCGTTCAGATAGCTGACATAGACGATTTTCTTATAATCCGGCGAAAAGCGTGGGCTGAGCGCCAAGGCCTGCCCATTGGTGATGAAGCGATGATTTCCGCCGTCACTGTCCATGATCGCAAGACGCTTGATGCGATTTCCCTTAGGGCCGCTTTCGGCGATATAGGCAACACGGCTATCAAAGAAAGGCGCTTCGCCAGACAGGCGCGAATAAATGGCGTCCGAGCATTTATGGGCCGCGCGGCGCCAATCGGCGGCTTGAATTTCATAGCCTTGGCGCACCAATTCTGTGCCCAGCACGGTGTCATATAGATAACAGCCGACGATCAAGCCGCCGGTGCTGCTGGCGCGAACAAAACCGTGAACGACATTGTCCGCGCTGCGGGCCTGCCAATCGGCATAGCGCGGCGCGGTGACTTCATTCATCGTGATACCGCGCACGCTGGACGGGCCAAGCGGGGCATAAAGGCCGCTACGCTCCAGATTGGCGGCGATGATCTCGGCCATTTGGCGGCCCAGATTGTCGGTGCGAAGCCCTGCCACCGTCTGCGCCGAGGGGGTCGCGAAGGCGGGGACCGCTATGACGGTGCGTTCATTGGAAATATCCGCAACTACTTCAGCGGTGCGGGGTGTATCATCCTGCGCGCTGCTTGCCGTTTGCGCGCCCGCGCCAGTCGCTGCCATCACAGTGAAAGCGGTGGCGAGCCATGCCATTTTTTGGGGGAGCGAGCGTTTCATCACATTCCTTTCGCGCGGAAGGTCACATCCCAGACCCTCCATTGATCATAATATTCTTCCGGCAGGTCAAAGGGCGCCCCTTGCCGGATTGAACGCATCGCCCGTTCTACAAATAAAGCTTGCTGGGGGGCGTTGCTATCTGTTTTGCCGCTTAATTCACCCACTTGGGTGATATTGCTGACCCGGCCATCGCGGCTGAGGTTGATCCGCAGCACCACTCGCAGCTGATCAATATCCACGCCTGAGGGCACATTGCGCCGCCAGAAAGGCAATATGGCGCCATCAATGGCCACATCAATAGAGCGTTTGACTTCCGCTGCGGTGGCGGATGCGGGTGCGCCTTTGCTTTGGGAGGAGCGGCTTGGCGCTTTGCTCAGCCCGTCAACGATCCCGTCCAGCCGCCCGGTCGGGCGCGGATTGCTCTTGGGTTGAGCGGCAGGGGCCTTGGGCGTGGCGGGTGTGGGCCTGGCTGTAGCGGCAGGTTTTTTTGTGGCGGGTGGCGGCGCTTTGGGCACCGCCTTTGGCACCGGGCGGGGGGCAGGGCGTGCCTCAGCGGCTTTTGTTGGCGGACTAGGCTTTGGGGTTAGCGGCGTCGGGCGCGGCTGGGGCGGTGCTGGCGGTGCGGGCACTGGTTCTGGTTCTGGCGCGGCAATATCCCGCTGATCTTCCTCTCCAAGCCGCGCGGCGGGCGCATCGGGCGTGATTATAGGCGCGGTGGAGGATGGCGCGGTTTCTGCGATCAGATCCACTTCCATTGGCGGATTTTCAAAGCTGCGCTTGCCGGCTGTCCATTGCACCGACAGCAAGCCGATAATCAGCACATGGGCAGCAATCGCCACGGCTACGGCGCTGCGATTGCTGCCTTTGGTTAAAGCCGCCAGCGCAGCGGGAGGCGCCGCCGGAGAGAGTTTTTGTGGAGCAAGGGCTTTGGGGCCATTCATGGGAGCATGGCCTATTCGGGCCCAGCTGAACCATCGGTGAGCGCGCCCGATGGCGTGTCTGCTAGCGCTGCTGAACCACTTGCATCGGGGTTGGCAGCCGTGGACGTCTTTGCCGCAGCTGGGCTGTCGCTACCCGTGGTGATCAGCGCGATGCGGCCAAGGCCGACACGATGCAATTCACCCATGATTTTCATCACCCGGCCATAGTCCAGGCTTTTATCGGCCCGCAGCATAATCTGGCGCGGGCGTTCTAGCTTGGCCTCTTCAGCGGCAATAGCTTCCAACCGAGCTGGAAGATCGGCTTCGCTGACAATGGTTTCGCCCAGATAGACGGTGTTGTCCGCATTTATGGACAGCTGAAGCGGCTCTTGCTCTTCACTATCCATCGGCTTGGCGCGGCTATCGGGCAGGTCAATAGGAACGGCGGAAGAGATGAGCGGCGCAGTCACCATGAAGATGATCAGCAGAACCAGCATCACATCGACAAAGGGCGTGACGTTAATGTCCGCCATGGGGGCGCGGCGTTGCCCGCGGCCACGCCGATAGCCGCCGCCAGACGAAGGGCCGGTCATGCCCATCAGCCTTCGGCCTCTAATTCGCGACTGAAGGTGGCGTGAAGCCCATCGGCAAAACGGCCCAGCCGCGTTTCCAGTCGATTGATCCGCTGGGAAAAGCCGTTGTAAGCGATCACCGCCGGAATGGCGGCAAACAGGCCGATGGCGGTGGCGAACAAGGCTTCTGCGATGCCCGGCGCGACGACGGCGAGGCTGCTGTTGTTGGATGCGGCAATGGCAGTGAAGCTGCGCATAATGCCCCAGACGGTGCCGAACAGGCCGACAAAGGGCGCAACGGCGCCAATGGTGGCCAAGGCGCCGATTTTCTCGGCCAGCCGATCCACTTCCCCGGCGATTGCGCTGTTCATGGCGATGCCCAGCCGTTCGCGCGTGCCATCGCGGTCTACCCGTGGGCCAGCGGTGGAGCGACGCCATTCGCTGATCCCGGCCACCAAGATTTTGGCGCTGGGCAAATCTTCCCGACCATTGGATTCATAAAATTTATCAATATCGCCCGCGCGCCAGAAATCCTGCTCGAAACGGGCCGAAGATTTCATCATTCGCGACAGACCAGCGCCATTGGCAAAAATCACCGCCCACACATAGATGGACGCCAGAAGCAGGCCGATCATCACCGCTTTCACGATCCAATCCGCCTGTAAGAACAGAGCGATGGGCGAAAGTGTGGCCGCATCAGCAGCTAGCGAGATATTGTCTAGCAAGGGAAAATCTCTCCATTCTTGATCGCGGTGAAGCGTTCGGCCCATTCCACTGGTTGGCGCTTCGGGCGCCCTTCCGGTGAAAGGAAAGCCGCAGTGACACGGCCCGTGGTTAATATTTGCTGACCGCGCAGGATATTTTGCGAAATGATCACACTGGCGCCGCGAACCTGATCGACCGTGCTGATCACTTCCAGATCATCTTCGAGCTTGGCAGGCAGGCGATAAGAAAGCGCCAGATCGGTGATCGCCCAAGCGCCTTCGCCCGCTTCCATCGCAGCGCGCTGGTTTATGCCCGCCAATCGCAACATATCCGACCGCGCTCGTTCCATAAAACGGATATAATTGGCGTGATAGACGATCCCGCCAACGTCCGTGTCTTCAAAATAGACCCGCACCCGGAAATGATGCACCGGCCCGCGAAAGAATCCGGGCTGAAAAGGCGGAGGGCAGCTATCCATATTGTCTTTCGATAGCTTGTGCTTGGCGCGGCGCAAACACTTTAAGCCCGCTTTATCGCATAAGGGCGGCAAGTGATGGCAAAAAATAGAAAAATCGTTGGAATTTCTGCCATTGGCTGCCTTTCAAGGCTCCGCTATCAACAAGGCTCAGCTATCAAATAGGCCATCCTGCAAAGGTTCTGGCGGATGAAGGCCCAGATGTTTCCATGCGCTGGCATTCATACAGCGGCCGCGTGCGGTGCGGGCGATCAGGCCGATTTGCAGCAAATAGGGTTCGATAACATCTTCGATCGTGTCGCGCGGTTCGGATAGGCCCGCCGCCAAGGTTTCAACCCCGACGGGACCGCCGCGATAAATATCGGCGATCATGGTCAGATAGCGGCGATCCATCGCATCCAGCCCCAGCGCGTCTACCTCCAGCCGGTTCAGCGCCCCATCGGCCACGGGTGCATCGACAATATCCGCCCCCGCCACGGTTGCAAAATCGCGCACACGGCGCAGCAAGCGCCCTGCGATGCGCGGCGTTCCGCGAGAACGGCGAGCGATTTCCAAGGCACCATCGCTGGAAATGGCAAGGCCTAGCAATCGGGCAGCGCGGGTGATCACCAGTTCCAGCTCGCCATGGGTGTAAAAGGTCAGCCGCACGGGAATGCCGAAACGATCCCGCAGCGGGGTGGTGAGCAGACCCTGACGCGTGGTTGCGCCGACCAGCGTGAATTTGGGCAGATCAATGCGAACCGAGCGTGCCGAAGGGCCTTCGCCGATCATGATATCCAGCGCGCGATCCTCCATCGCTGGATAGAGAATTTCTTCGACGGCGGGCGACATGCGATGAATTTCATCGATGAACAGCACATCGCCATCCTCCAAATTGGTGAGCAAAGCGGCCAGATCGCCGGCCTTAGCGATGATCGGCCCACTGGTAGATCGAAAGCCGACGCCCAGTTCGCGGGCGACAATTTGCGCCAGCGTGGTTTTCCCCAGACCCGGAGGCCCGAAAAACAGCACATGATCCAGCGCATCTTTGCGCGCTTTCGCTGCCTCGATAAATATCCGCAGATTTTCGCGCGCGGCGGCTTGGCCAACAAATTCGCCAAGGCTTTTGGGGCGCAGGGCCGCATCGACATCTTCGGGCGTGCGAATGGGGGCGGTGAGGTCGGTCACTTCGCGGCCTTCTTAAGAGCAAGGCGCACCAGCGCGTCCAGTGTCGCGCCATCCCCCAGATCAGCGGCGGCGGCGGATACGGCGCTGCTGGCCTCGGCAGGTTTGAAGCCCAGCGATGTGAGGGCTGATAGGGCATCGCCCATGGGACCGCTGCCGACGCTGCTGATGGCTGATCCGGCAGGGCCGCTGCCAGCGATGCCGCCCATCGCGCCCGCTTTGTCTTTTAATTCGTTGCAAATGCGCTGGGCCAGCTTGGGGCCGACGCCATTGGCGCGGGATACCATGGCATGATCGCCGCTGGCCAAGGCGCGCTGCAAATCGCCCACTTCCAGCACCGATAAAATCGCAAGCGCAACTTTTGAACCCACGCCTTGCACCTGGGTGAGTAGGCGGAACCAATCGCGCTCTTCCGCGCGGGCGAAACCCAAAAGGCGTTGAAAATCCTGACCGATCAGCATTTCGGTGTGGATGGTGACCATATCGCCGATGGCGCCCATGGCATCCAAAGTGCGCGCCGACGCTTCAACAAGATAGCCGACGCCGGCGACATCAATCACGGCATGGCCGACGCCGGTGGAATCCAGCTTTCCGGTGAGTTTAGCAATCATGCCGCTTGTCTAGCGCGATGAGAACGAAAAGGGAATCAATTTCCCTATGCTTTGCATTGGGGTTGCAAGGACGCTGCAAATAGAGGCTGGTTTAAGGCCCCGCTGCTTAACGCGGGCTTGTGCGGTGATTGGCGTGGCAGATTGCGACCGCCAGCGCATCGGCGGCGTCTGAGCCTGCGACTTTGGCGCCGGGCAGCAACACGCGCAGCATCGCCTGCACCTGATCCTTGCTGGCGGCACCGGTGCCGACAATCGCTTTTTTGACCAGCCTTGCGGCATATTCCGTCACCGCGATGCCGCCTCTGGCGCAGCCTAGCAGGATGACCCCGCGGGCATGGGCAAGCTTGAGCGTGGATTGGGGATTGTCGTTAACAAACACTTCCTCGACCGCGGCAATGGTGGGGGAATGATCGGCGATGACAGCGGCCAAGACCGTGTCGATATAGGCCAGTCGGTCGGGTAGCGCCATTTTGGCGTTGGTCTTGATCTGGCCATTGGCGATATGGCTGATGCGGCTGCCTTCCGCACGAATAATTCCCCATCCGGTGGAGGTGAGGGAAGGATCAAGACCCAAAATAATCATATCAAAATCCCGCCAGAGTCGCCGTAAAGGCGGGGTTGCTATGGGTGCTGGGCAGATCGCTCACAGCACCCATATATTTTATCGGGCCAATCAGCCCAGCTTTTCCATCAGATCGTCGGGGATTTCATAATTACCCCACACAGCCTGAACATCATCATCATCGTCCAGCGTGTCGATCAGCTTAAACAATGTCTGCGCCACGGCTTCGTCGTTGATTTCGCTGATGATGGTTGGACGCCATGCCAGCTTCACGCCTTCGGCTTCGCCTAGCTTGGCTTCGAGAGCCTTGGCGGTGGGGTGAAGATTTTCGACGCTGGTCCAAATCTCGTGGCCGTCTTCGGTCGATTCTACATCGTCTGCGCCGGCATCCAATGCGGCTTCGAACACGCTGTCGGCATCGCCAGCCGAAGCCGGATAAGCGATCAGGCCCAGACGGTCGAAGCCATGGCTGACGCTGCCCGATGTGCCCAGATTTCCGCCATTTTTGGAAAAAGCGGTGCGCACATTGGTGGCGGTGCGATTGCGGTTGTCGGTCAAAGCCTCGACGATGATGGAAACGCCGCCGGGGCCATAGCCTTCATAGCGGATTTCTTCATAATTATCGCCTTCGCCGCCGGATGCTTTGTCAACAGCGCGCTGGATATTATCCTTGGGCATTGATTGCGCTTTGGCGGCGTTGATCGCGGCCCGCAGCCGCGCATTTGCATCGGGATCAGGCAGGCCCATTTTTGCGGAAACCGTGATTTCACGGCTGAGCTTTGAGAACAAGGCGCTGCGCTTTTTATCTTGCGCGCCCTTGCGATGCATGATGTTTTTAAATTTGCTATGGCCAGCCAATGCCACCTCCATGCTGCCAGGGAACTGAAGCGCGGCCCTAGCGTGCCTTGGCAAAAGGCACAAGAATTACGTCTGCCTTGGCTTTGCTGGCCGTGATTATTCGCTGATGCCTTCATGCGGAGCAGGTGCGACGCATGGGGCGTAGCACCTGCTCACAGGATTAATTTTCGATTGTGCGATTAATCGATGCCAAGGGCATTTTTATAGACATCGAGGATGGCTTCCATTTCCTTGCGGTCGTGCACAGGAAGCTTACGCAGACGGACAATCTGGCGCATGATTTTGGGGTCATAGCCCTGACTTTTCGCTTCCAGATAAACATCACGGATATCGTCAGAGATGCCCTTTTTTTCTTCTTCTAAGCGTTCAATACGCTCAATAAACAAGCGCAATTGTTCGTCAGATACGGGGGCTTCGCTCATGATATACTCCGAAACTATGAGATGAGGTGGCGCGAGAATCGCCTTGCATGATCACCTAGCGGGGGCAGGGGCATTTCGCCATAAATTCTTATTGACCCCGAAGGCATGGCGCCGTGCCGCCAACCACTCTATTGGATGGTTGCACTTAAAGCCATCCGCCTGCATGGGGACATCGTCTACCATCAGCTTCTTATTGAATGGGATTTTCGCGTGTCTTATCATTTCATTCCGCGTCAACGCCGTGTGCGCATCTTGGCGACCGTTGGACCTGCGAGCAGCAGCCCTGAAATGATTGCGGCTCTGCACCGGGCAGGGGCGGATGCCTTTCGTGTCAATATGAGCCATGGCAACCACCAAGACCATGCCAAGGTGATTGCCGCGATCCGTGCGCTGGAGCAGGAAACGGGCCGCCCGACAACGATATTGGTGGATTTGCAGGGACCGAAGCTGCGCGTTGGCGCGTTTGAGCAAGGTTTTGCGGAATTGGTGACGGGCGCGCCTTTTGCGCTGGATAGCGATGCAGCACCGGGCAACGCCGAACGCGTCTATCTGCCGCATCCCGAACTGTTTGCGGCGCTGACGCCGGGCGGACGATTGCTGGTGGATGATGGCAAGCTGGTGCTGCGGGTGAAGCAGGTCAGCCCGACGCGGATCGATACCATTGTGGAAGTGGGCGGACGGATCAGTGATCGCAAGGGTGTGAATGTGCCCGATGTGGTGGTGCCGCTGGCGGCACTGACCGAAAAGGATCGGCGCGACCTGTCCTTCGCGCTGGAACAAAATGTCGATTGGATTGCGCTGTCTTTCGTTCAGCGGCCCGAGGATGTGGCCGAAGCGCGCCGGATTATCGGTGGGCAGGCGTCGTTGTTGGTAAAGTTTGAAAAGCCTTCAGCCATGCAGTGGATGGATGAAATCCTGGAATTGGCCGATGCCGCCATGGTGGCGCGCGGGGATCTGGGGGTGGAGCTGCCGCCAGAAGCGGTGCCGCCGCTGCAAAAGCGGATTGTTGCGACCGCGCGGCGGATGGGCAAGGCCGTGGTGGTGGCCACCCAGATGCTGGAATCGATGATCGTCTCACCATCGCCGACCCGGGCTGAGGTCTCCGATGTCGCCACCGCCATTTATGATGGCGCCGATGCGATCATGTTATCTGCGGAAACGGCGGCGGGGGCATGGCCGGTGGAGGCGGTGCGGATGATGGATAGCATTGCCCGTTCGGTGGAAACGGATCCGGATTATTTCCGCCGCCTGCATTTTACGGAGACGGTGCCCGATGCCACCACCGCCGATGCTCTATCGGAAGCTGCGGGAAGCATCACGCACCGCATCGCAGCGGATGCGATCATCTGCTTTACCGCGTCCGGATCCACCGCACGGCGGGTATCGCGAGAGCGGCCGGGCGCGCCATTGTTGATGCTGACACCCAAGCTGGAAGTGGCGCGGCGCATGGGTTTGCTCTGGGGCGCCCATGCGGTGCAAACCAAGGATATCGGCAGCTTTGAAGAGATGATCGGCAAGGGCAAGCGCATGGCTTTGCGCCATAGTGTGGCGACAGCTGGTTCCAGATTGGTGATGATGGCTGGCGTGCCATTTGGCACCCCCGGTTCCACCAATGTGCTGCATGTGGCGACACTTACGGGGCAGGAACTGGAAGGGCGCGAGGATAGCTGAAAGCAATTTGGCGCCATGTTGGTCCAGAAATGATACAAAAGCTCGCGGATCGGATGTTTTGATCGGCGAATTGCGCTTCATACCGGTGGCTATGGCGGGTATATAGGGAATCATATCCGCTATGCGCCTCTGCCTTGGCATAATGGCTTTGGTTGATTGGCTGGATAAATATCTTGTTTCGATGCCTAGATGTGATGGCCACTTCCCTTTCGGAGTCTTCTAAGCGTGACCGCCCCCCATGGTTTCCCTCGGTTCTTTGTGACCAGCCCGGCGCCTTGCCCCTATTTGGATGGCCGCACGGAGCGTAAGATGTTCACCGAATTGGGTGGGCATGATGCGCATGGGCTGAATGATGCCTTGGGCCGGATTGGATTTCGTCGTAGCCAGTCTGTTTCCTATCGCCCCAGTTGCAGCGATTGCACCGCCTGTGTCTCGGTGCGGGTGTGCGCGAGTGAATATCAGCCAAGCCAATCGCAAAAGCGCACCTTTCGTCGCAACCGTGATTTGATCGTTATGCCCTGCAAGCCCTGGGCGACCGAAGAGCAATATGCGCTGCTGCGATCCTATATCCTTGCGCGCCACCCGGATGGCGGCATGGCCGATATGGACGAGCAGGATTTCGCCGATATGGTGGAACAGACACCGGTCGATACGATGATGATGGAATATCGCGAAGCCAATGCGGATGGCAGCCCGGGGGCTTTGGTGGGATGCTGCCTGACCGATCAGCTGGGCGACGGACTGTCGATGATTTACAGTTTTTTCGACACGGGCAAACAGGCGCGAAACGGACTGGGCACGCATATTATCGTGGATCATATCCAGCGGGCGGCGCAACTTGGCTTGCCCTATGTCTATCTGGGCTATTGGATCGAAGGATCGGATAGCATGAACTATAAAACCCGCTTTCAGCCGCTGGAGAAATTGGGGCACAGCGGCTGGACGCGCTTTAACGCAGCCTGATCATCTGGCGGGTGTGATCTCACTGGCAAAACACATGCAACTGGTGCCTCGGTTGATCGGCGGTGCATGACATCGATACAGTGGTTTATCCTGCTGACCCTGCGCGTGCTAAGCTGTTCGCCGCGACGGGATTTTCATGGTCGATTTCGCGCGCTGGCGCTTGACCCGATCTGATAAAAAAGGCCATAGACGGCATCTGGGGAACAGAAGGGCCTGGGTCGTATCGGGTTTTTCGATCATGGTTTAGGGGCCATGATCTTGGGGGAAGGAATGCCGTGCGCGCATTCAATTTAATAGCATATGCACTTGTCTCTTACGCTTTTTCGCCACCATCCTTGGGGTGTGGCGGAGCGGGTGAGGCGCGATGACAGCAGTTGTGCGCTTGGCGATTATTGGATCAGGCCCTGCGGGCCTGAGCGCGGCGGCGCGGGCGGCGGCCTTGGGCATGAGCCATATCTTATTGGAAAAGACTGATCATCTTTCCGACACCATCTATAAATATCAAAAGGGAAAGCGGGTGCTGGCGACGCCGGAACGGCTGGACCTGCGATCAGACTGCCGCTTTTCTGAAGGCGCGCGCGAGACGATATTGGCCGATTGGGATGAAGATGCGGCGCGCAGTGGCCTTAATATTGCCTATCAAGCCGAAGTCATGCGGGTTAGCGGCGAAAAAGGCAGTTTCACCCTAGAAACGGTTGATGGACGCCATTTCCGTGCGGAAACAATCGTGCTGGCCATTGGCACACAGGGCAACCCCAACCGGCTGCGCTGCGATGGCTTTGATTTGCCGCACATCGTCTATCAGGTCGATGATCCAGAAGATTTCAAAGATCGGCATATCACCATCGTTGGATCCGGCGATGCGGGGATTGAAAATGCGCTGGGCGTCGCGGAAGAGGCGCTGGAAAATCAGGTGACGATCCTGAACCGATCACGAGACTTTGCCCGCGCCAAGACCAAAAATGTGGCCGATATGATGGAGGCATCGGACAATGGCCAATTGACCATCCGCACCGAAACGCAGCCCAAAAAGGTGGAGCCGGGCTGGCTGACGCTGGATACGCCGGATGGCGAGGAGCGCATTGCCTGTGATGTGATCGTTGCCCGCCTCGGCTCTGTGGCGCCGCGTGCCTTTGTGGAATCGATGGGAATTGAATTTACCGGCCCGGACCGGGAAGCCTTTCCCAAGCTTTCCCCCACCTTTGAAACCAGTGTCGAGGGCATTTTTGTGATCGGTGCGCTGGCTGGTTATCCGCTGATCAAACATTGCATGAATCAAGGCTATGATGTCGCCGAGTTTATTCATGGCAATCATGATTTGACCCCCGCTGACGAGAAAGATCTGGCGGCCATTTTTGCGGAGCTGCCGGGGAACCGCAATGTCAGCGCGTGGCTGGAATATTTTCGTCAGGCTATCGAAATATTCGCGGATGTATCGCCGCTACAGATGCGTGAATTCATGCTCGATAGCCGGGCAAGATTTGTGCGCAAAGGCGCTGTGGTCTTTGAAAAAGGCGAGCCGGGATCGTCGCTTTTCGCCATTGCCGATGGCTTTGCCGAGGTTGAGGTTGGCCCTGATCAGCGCGTGGCGATTGAGCAAGGATCGATTTTCGGGGAAGTGGGCCTGATCTCTGGCCGCAAGCGCGGTGCGACGATCCGGGCGGGTGCCGACAGTATTTTTGTTGAGGTCACGCGCACCGCTGCGCTGAAATTGATGTCTGCGGTTCCGGGCGCGAAGCGGGCGATTAACCGCATTTCGCTGGAACGGCAGTTGTTGCAGATTTTCAAAGGCGGGCTGCATGTGGCGGATCTCGCCGAGGTGGTCGATCAGGCGGAGGTGATCCGGGTGCCTGCTGGTCAGATTGTGATCAACGAAGGCGAAACCGGCGATGATGTTTATGTGATCCGGTCCGGCTCGATGGTGGTGGAGAAGGATATTGGCGGAAAGCCGATCTTCCTGCGCTATTTGCCAGCGGGCAGCTATTTTGGTGAAATGTCTGTGCTCAGTGGCGCGCCGCGTAATGCGACAGTGAAGGCGGCGGTGGGCAGCGAAGTGATCAAGCTGACCGGCGTCAGTTTCCGCCATATGATGGAGGCGCGCCCCGATGTGCGCCGGGCTACCGAGGCGGCGGTGGCCGAGCGCGCGGCGATGAACGCCTTTATTGAAAGCCGCAAAGCCAGCTATTCCGGCGCGGTTGATCTTTATTCCGATACCGCCGGTTTCATCATGAAAGAGGGGTTGGGCGAAGCGACCGACGCCCTGCTGATCGATGAAAATCTATGTGTAGGCTGCGACAATTGCGAGAAAGCCTGCGCTGATAGCCATGACGGCCTGTCTCGACTGGATCGGGAGGCTGGAAAGAGCTTTGCCCATCTGCATGTGCCGACCAGTTGCCGCCATTGCGAGCATCCGCATTGCATGGCCGATTGCCCGCCCAATGTGATCCACCGCGGCCCGGATGGCGAAGTGTTTATGGAGCCGGGCTGTATCGGCTGCGGCAATTGTATGCGCAACTGCCCCTATGGCGTGATCCGCATGGAAGCGGCGCCACCGCCAAAACCCAGCTTACTGAGCTGGCTGTTGTTTGGATTTGGGCCGGGGCCAGGGGAGCCATCGCCAGATTGGACAAAGAAACAATTGGGCGACGAGAAGCCGAAGAAAATCGCTGTTAAATGCGATATGTGCAAAGGTATTTCAGGTGGGCCAGCCTGTGTGCGGGCTTGCCCCACAGGCGCTGCGATCCGTGTATCGCCAGAAGAATTTCTGTCGGTCGCGCGGCTGGGTGAGGAGGGCTAGGCATGGCAAGCCTCTTTTCCCGTCGCCGCAATCCCGCCACGCAGACGGGCCGAGTGCGCGAACAGCGCCATGAAGGCTTTATGCGCTATGCCCATTTTCGCTGGGCGAAAATATCCGGCGGATTGTCGTTGCTGGTCATGCTTTCTTATGCGCTGATTGATGTCACGCCGCGTCACAATGGTGGCAGTTGGTATGGCTATATGCTGGGCACCATCGGGGCGCTGCTGATCCTGTGGCTGACGATGCTGGGCTATCGCAAACGGCGCATGACGCGGGATCATTGGTCGTTAAAGGCGTGGACATCAGCCCATGTCTATCTGGGCTTGTCGCTGGCCATTATCGGCACCTGGCACAGCGGATTTCAGCTTGGCTGGAATGTGCATACATTGGCCTGGGCTTTGATGATGCTGGTCATCCTATCGGGCCTTTATGGCATAATCGTTTATGCGCTGCTGCCACGAAGCCTGTCCGCCAATCGCGAGCAGATGACCCAGATGCAGATGCTGGAATCCATTCGCGCCTTTGACCGGCAGTTGCACTCGGCGGCCCAGCCCCTTGCCCCGGCGGATGCAGCGCCGGTGCGCGCAGCGCTGAATGAAAACCCCTTTTCGGGCAGCGTGATGGGGCGCCTCTCCGGGCGCTATCCTGATTGTGCGACGGAGGCCGCTTTGGCGCAATTGGCTGATCGGCGCAGTGCCAGCGCGGATGTTCAGAAGATTTGGGGATTGTTGGGGCAGAAGCAGGCGGCTTTGGCGCGTTTGCGACGGCATCTTCGCTTAAGGGCACTGCTGGAAATTTGGCTTTATGTGCATGTGCCGCTGACCTTCGCCCTGATTGCGGCCCTGTCAGCGCATATCATCAGCGTCTTTTTTTACTGGTGAGCGGAAAGAATAAGAGATGAGCTTCATTCTCCGCCGCATTGCGACCACGCGCACCGGCAAACAGATTATCCGCGATTCCGCGCTGGTTGGTGATCCGATTCAGCTGGGCCGGGATAGCGGAAATGCCATCCACATCGCCGATCTGGCGGTCAATCCGCATCATGCCACGATCAGCAGCAAAGATGGACGCCATGTGCGCATATCGGCGGCGGATGGTCTGGGCTTTGACCTCAATGGCCGCACTTTGGATACCGCCGATATTGACAGCGCGGGCGGCGCAGAATTGCGCTTTGGCAGCCATCGCCTGACCATCGCGCGTGAGGGTGAAGATATCATCCTGTTGGTCGAACGCATTGCGGAATTATCGCAAGCAAACCGGCAGGTGGATGAAGTGCGCTCCTTCTCGCTCGCTGCTTTGCTGCCGGGCAAGCGCATGGGGGCATGGGCTTTTGCCGTCTTGATGCTGCTGGCCTTTCTGCTGGGCCCAATCTGGGCTTGGCAAAGCTATCGCACGATGGATGTGCGGCCGGATGGATTTCATGCTGATATATTATGGCTTTCCGGATCGCTGTCGCGCGCCCATGCCAATTTGAAAGACAATTGCCAAAGCTGCCATGTCGATGCCTTTGTTGCGGTGACGGATCGGGCGTGCGTTTCTTGCCATACGGGCGAGCATCAGGCGATGAGCAACCGCCATGCCGGGGCCTCTCAGGCCATGCTGCTGGCGGCGCGGCATCCACCGGATGCGGGCGAGAAGATTTTGCGCGGTTTTGCCGATGTGTTCAACCGGCCGCAGGGCCGCTGTGTCGATTGCCATACCGAGCATGAGGGCGCTGGACCGATGGCCGCCACGCCGCAGAAATTCTGTGCGGATTGTCATGATGATATGCAGGCGAGGCTGAAGACAGCGGGCTTTCCTACGAATTTTTCGGATGCGGCGGATTTTGGTACCAGCCATCCTGAATTTCGCCCCACGGCGCGCGCGGCCGCCGGTGCCAAGGCTGAACGGCAGCTATTGTCTGCGAAAAGCGTGGATGTGAATGGATTGAAATTCCCCCATGATGTGCATCTGGATAGTCAGGGCGGGGTGGCGCGCATGGCGGCAAGTTTTCGCGGTCGCAACAATTTCGGCGATCAACTGGAATGCCGCAATTGCCATATTCCCGAGGCGGATGGCGTTGGGCTGAAGCCAGTGGATATGCAGCGCGATTGTGCCATGTGCCACAGCCTGTCTTTTGAAACGGTGGGCGGCATCAAGCGAACCTTGCGCCATGGTGAACCGGATCAGGTCGTCGCGGATCTGACCGCCTATTATCGGTCCACCGCGCCGTCCCGTCCGCTGCAATTGGGCGGTATGGCCCGGCGTCGGCCCGGTGATTATGCGGCGGGCCAGCTTTATAGCATTTATTTTGGCGAAACCGCTGCGCGCCCATCGCGAGCGACCGATGCGGTGCGGGCTGTCTTCTCGCCGGGTGGAGCCTGCTATGAATGCCACACCATCTTTGCGCCCACACAGGGAAAGGGCTGGCAGGTGCAGCCTGTGAAGCAATTGCCCCGATTCATGGCCAAGGGCTGGTTTGATCATGATGCGCATAAGGCGTCGGAGTGCGTGGATTGTCATGTCAGCGCGCCGCAATCCAAATCATCAGCAGATTTGTTGCTGCCCGGGGTGCGGCAGTGCCGGGATTGCCATGTCGGCGAAACGGGTGCGGCCCTGATCAAGGTTCAGCAACCGGTGCCGTCTTCCTGCGCCATGTGCCATGAATATCATGATGATGGCGGCAAGCCATGGCAGCCGCAGCGTGATCGCAAATCAAATGGGCCGCATCGCAGTCAGGGTGTGAGCGCCGTCACACAGCATGATTCCACTCGCCTTTATGCTCAGCCGGGAGGGGCTTTGTTGCGGACGGGACATGAGATTGTTTCATCATGGCGTGGGCCCTTGTTGCAGACGCGAAATACGGGTGGATAAATAGGTCAGCAGTAAGGCTGATAACTTGGGGGGCGCCAATGTTGATCGCACAGATTACCGATGTGCATATTGGGTTTGACAGCAATGGCGAGGATGAGCTGAATCTGCGCCGTTTCCGCGCGGTGCTTGATAGTCTGTCAGCGGGGCCTAATAGACCCGATTTGTTATTGTTGACCGGCGATTTGGCGGATGATGGCGCGGTCGAAAGCTATCAGCGCTTGAAAGCGACCTTAGCAGATTGCCCCTATCCATGCCTGCCGATGGTGGGCAATCACGACCGGCGCCAGAATTTCCATGCGGCATTTGCGGATTGCGATGATGGCCGGGGCTTTGTGCAATATGTGCATCAAGCCGACAATTTACGGCTGATTGTGATCGATACGCTGGAAGAGGGGCGGCATGATGGAGCCTTTTGCGAGCAAAGGGCGGCTTGGCTGGATGCGCGGCTGAGCGAGGCACCGAACGAAGTGACCTATATCGCCATGCATCATCCCCCTGTGGAATGCGGTATTGAATGGATGAATACCGATGATGATGAGCCTTGGGTTCAGCGGTTTTCCGCCGTTGTAGGGCGTCACCCGCAAGTGCGCGGCTTGATATGTGGTCATTTGCATCGCAGCGTGACGGTGGCGTGGCAGGGCAAGACTGTTGCGATCTGTTCTTCTTCCGCGCCGCAGGTGAGCGCTGATTTCTCGCCATTGGATAGCAATCATCCCGATGGTCGACCAATGATCGTTGCGGAAAACCCAGCCTATGCGATGCACCGATGGAATGGCCGCGAGTTGGTGAGTTTTTATCTGGAGGCGGCGGAATTTCCGGTGTTGGCGCGCTATGATAAGAAAATGCAGGCGCTGGTGCAATCTCTGGAGGCGGAGCGACCCTGATTCCGCCTCAATAGGGGCGGCTCCGGACTTTGGACAAATGGCCGTGGATAATGGGTTTCAGCACAGCCTGTCGCGGGTGCTTAATCCAGATCAGCGCCAATCCCTGTCCGGCTCTGTGCTGCGGCCCGTTCTTTTAGGCGGCGGCGGGGCATCACTGGCCAGCGCGCCGGAAGAGCTATCGGCATCGGGCGTGCTGCGGCCATCGTCTGATCGTGGGCGGCGACCCGTTTGTTCCTCAATCCATTGCTGGTTCAAGATGGGCCCATCCCCTTCCAAGGGGCTTAGGTCCATCTGTCCTTCAACGGGCGGCAATTCCAGCGGCATACCATTTTCGTCGGTCAGCCCTTCGGAACCGGGTTCACCAAAATAGGCATCGCTATCATCTTCCAGTTGCCATTCCGGGAGCACCACTTCGGTATCAAATTGCTCGACCGGGCGGCGGGCCACGGCGACGCGCATATAGTCGGCAAAGGCCTTGGCGGGCGCCCGGCCCCCTTGTAGGCCGCCGACTGGCTTGGCATCATCCCGGCCCATCCAGACACCGGTCGTCAGTCCGCTGGAAAAGCCCAGAAACCAGCCATCCTTATTGCTGGATGTGGTGCCTGTTTTTCCGGCGACCGGGCGGCCGATTTGGGCCGCACGGCCAGTGCCGGTGTTCACGGCGGTTTGCAACAGATCGGTGATTCCTGCGCTCACCCATTGATCCACCAGCACCCGGCCATTGTCTGGCTGATGCTGATACAGGATTTTGCCTTCGCTGCTGGTAACACGGGTGATGCCATAGGGCTGAACAGATACGCCTTTTCGCGATATGGCGGCAAAGGCGGCGGTCAGATCCAGCGCGCGCACTTCGGATGTGCCCAAGACCATGGAAGGCTGGGTGTTGATCGGTGTGGTGATGCCAAAGCGGCGTGCCATATTGGCGACCGCGCTATAGCCCACCTCATCGCCCAATTTGGCGGCAATGGTGTTGATGGAATGGGCAAAAGCGGTGCGGACGCTGACATCGCCGGAATAACGGCCTGAGGCGTTGCGCGGAGACCATCCATTGATCCGCACCGGTTCATCGACCAACCGATCTTCGACTTTGAAACCGGATTCCAGTGCCGCGAGATAGACAAACACTTTCCACACCGATCCGGGCTGACGCAGGGCCTGCGTGGTGCGATTATAGTTGGACGTCACATAATCGGTGCCGCCGACCATCGCGCGCACGGCGCCATCGCGATCCAGCGAAACCAGCGCGCCCTGCACCCCTTTGGGGGTGTTGGCCTGAATGGCGCTAGTCGCGGCGCGCTGCATCGCCAGATCAATGGTCGTGTAGACATCAATGGCGGATGTGCCTTCATCGATCAGCGTATCCAGCTGTGGCAGCACCCAATCGGTGAAATAGCGGGCGCTATTTTGCCCGCCTTCTTTGACCGGGCTGAGGTTGGCCGGCTCTGTTGCATCCGCCTGAGCGCGGGTGATGACGCCTGCATCTACCATCACCCCCAGCACAACCTGTGCCCGCTGTTGCGCTGCTTCTGCGTCGGCGGTGGGGGAATAATGGGAGGGAGCTTTCACCAAACCTGCCACCACGGCGGCTTCGCCCAAGGACATTTCCGTGGCGCTATGGCCAAAAAACAAACGAGAAGCCGCATCGACGCCATAGCTGCCGCCGCCGAAATAGACTTTGTTTAGATAGAGTTCCAGCAACTGATCTTTGCTGAATTTCCATTCCATGGCCATCGCCAGCACCATTTCGCGCATTTTGCGGGTGACGGTATAGCTGTTGGACAGGAAAATATTGCGGGCAAGCTGCTGGGTGATGGTGGAAGCACCCTGCATCCGTCGGCCTGTTCCATAATGTTGCACAGCGAAGATAGCAGCGCGGCTCATCCCCACCGGATCAATGCCGGGATGGATGCGGAAACGGCGATCCTCCACGGCGATCATCGCATCCTGCATGATCTGCGGAGTTTCTTGCAAGGGCAGCCAGCGGCCATAATTGGGGCCGAGGGTAAAGAAAACCGTGCCGTCGCTGGCGCGCACCCTAATGGTCTGGCCTGCGGGGGATTTTTTCAATTCGTCAAAGCTGGGCATCCGCTGCACCGCAAGGCTGACTGCGATCCCGATTCCGATGGCAGCCAATATGGCGAGCGCCAGTGCCCATTGCATCGCTCGCTTTATCCATTTGCGCAGACGAGATGGCGCCGCTGTGCCGGAGCCGTCCCCTTTACCAGAGGGTTTTCGGTTGGATTTTTTGACGGATTTTGATGGTTCGCGGCCCAAGCCAGATATCCTTTAATCTTAGACTATATCAGTCAAAGCCGCTCATTGGTAAAGCAATGGGCATTGCTAGCCATCAGCCATGGCCGATTAACTGCCGCTGCCCGTCTTTTCATCCGATCCGCGCGCGGTGAAGTCAAGCGCGGCGCTGTTGATGCAATAGCGCAGACCAGCGGGGTCGGGGCCGTCAGGAAATACATGGCCCAAATGCCCATCGCATTTCGCGCAGCGCACCTCTGTGCGGATCATGCCATGGCTTTCATCGGTCAATTCTTCGACCGCTTGGGCTGATGTGGGGGCGGTGTAGCTGGGCCAGCCGGAGCCGCTGTCATATTTGGTGCGGCTATCAAACAGCGGTGCTCCGCATCCGGCGCATTGATAGAGGCCGTCACCCTTATGGTCGGTATAACGACCGGTGAAGGCGCGTTCGGTGCCGCCCTCGCGCAAAATATGAAAGGCGAGGGGATCCAGTTCGCGATCGCTTTGGGGCTTGGATGTGTTGGGCATGATGTTGCTCCGTCAAGTGTGGGCTTGGGCCGCCTGCTGGATCACATATCGGCAGCGCGCCGTGATGGTGCAAGAGGCGGCGCTATGGACCGGATCAGATAAATGGTCGCTGAACGATAAAGTGTTAGCTGGCTGCCGCCTGTCTATGCCCGATCATCGCCGCTCGCCAAAAAGGGCGGTTCCCACGCGCACATGGGTTGCCCCTAGCGTGACCGCTGTTTCAAAGTCGCCGCTCATTCCCATGGAGCGGGAGGGGAGCTGATGTCGCTCAGCCAATTCATCGAGCAAAGCAAAAAAGGGTGATGGCTCCATATCGGCCGGGGGCACGGCCATCAGGCCGCTGATCTGCAAGCCGGCGTCGCGGGCCTGATCCAGCAAGGCGGGAATGTCGGCAACCGCACAGCCGCCCTTTTGATCTTCCATCCCGATATTGACCTGCAGAAATAATTGCGGTTGGCGACCGGATTTTTCCACAGCTTTGGCAAGCGCAGTGATCAGTGATGGGCGATCCACTGAATGAATGACATCAAAGAGGCGCACTGCCTCTTCCGCCTTATTGGATTGCAATTGGCCCACCAGATGAAGGCGGATATCTTGGTGGTCGTCCATCAGAGCAGGCCATTTCGCAGCCGCTTCTTGCACGCGGTTTTCTCCAAAGTGGCGCTGTCCGGCAGCGATTAGCGGGCGGATGTCCTCAGCACCATGGGTTTTTGAGACGGCGATCAGGCATATTGGCTGGCCCACGCGCTTGGCCCGCGCTGCCGCCGCTGCAATTTTGCTGTGCACCTGTTCCAGCCGGTCTGCTGCTTGCGTCATCATCACTTCCTGTTTCTCGCGCGTTGCTTGCGCCTGCCATCCGCCTATAGAAAGGGCAATGGTAGAGCGCCACCCCTTCGCACGCCGGGTTTTGCCTCGGATTTGGATGTTCACGGATGAACGGATGCAGCAAGATGTGCTGCGGGTGGCGGCCCGGCTACCAGTGGGCAGCGGCATTGTGCTGCGCCATGATGCGCTATCCATGGGGCAGCGCTGGCGCATGATGCGGCGGTTGATGCAGATGGCGCGTCAACGCAGGCTGATGGTGATGCTGGCCGGTGATCCTGCTCTGGCCAAAAGATGGGGCGCGGATGGCGTGCATCTGCGCCACTTCATGGCCGGCCGCGCGGCTCAGGCAAGGGATTTGGGCTTGGCCATATCAATGCCGGTCCATAATCAGCGCGAGGCGCGTGTTGCGCGGCGGGCGGGTGTGGATGTGGTTTTCGTTTCGCCGCTCTATCCCACTCGTTCTCATCAAGGGGAGGGAGGGCTGGGTATTCCAGCATGGCTTCGCTTGGCGCGGCAAGCGCGAGGGGCGGCGGATGAGGCAGTGCGCTGCGTTGCCCTTGGCGGCATGAATGCAAAGCGCGGGCGCGCCTTGCAGTTGAAAGCGAGCGGGTTGAAAGCGACCGGACTGGGCGGCCCAATAGGATGGGCCGCGATTGACGCTTTCGATCAGGGGCCGCGCAAGGCAAGATCCGAGCGGTGAACTTAGGCCTTGATTCCAGAAAGCATAGGGCCGCAGCTGCGCCGCTTTTCTCTCAGGTACCAGCGTGAGACTTTGCGATTAAGAGATGAGGTGAAGCCCGCTGCTCGGCTAGGTTAAAAGCGGAAGGCAGTGCCGATATAAACGGCCTGACTATCCCGCCGCGCGTCGGTGAGCGGTTCAATCGCATCGTCGCTGCGATAGCGAAGGCCAGCGGTCACATCGAGATTGCGTGTCAGGCGATAGCTGCTGACGACATCCACCGCTTTGTCACTGCCCGGTGCCGTGATGCGATCCGGTGCGGCCGCTGGATCGGTCTGCCCCGGGATCATGCGGGTCGCAAAGCGCGATTCTTTCGGCACATGATGGCTCAACTCTGCCGCTCCGGGCAGATGCTTGATGTCGGTGCCGCGTGGGATCGCAGGTGTCACAAATTTATCAAAGCCAACCGACGCGCCGAGATTATAGGCGATAGGCGCAATGGCCACAGGCGCCCGGTTGCGCGGCATTGCCAAAGCAGCGGTGCGAGACGCGCTGCCCGATCCCTCATGCGCGCGAATCACCACCGTGATAGCGCGATTTTTCTGCGAGCTATCGGTGACGGCAGGCGTGAAGGAGAAGGCGCTGCGAGAGGTGGCAGCCATTTTCACATAACGCGCGATCAAGCGGGGATCGCCGCTGGCCGGGGTGAATTGGCCGAGCAATGTTTCTGAAAGCGGTGTTTCGCGAATACGCTCAGCGCGGGACATGGAGGCCAAAGCTGGGGGCAAGGCAAGGCCGGTTGCAGCGAGTGCAACCAATGCTATCTTCCCAAAATGACGCGATTTGCGCGACATTATCTGCGACTCCCGCCCTTCGATACCCAAATTAACTCACTGGAATAGGATCGAATATCGACCGAATCCAGCAATACAGAATGATTTATAGGCTATGGTGCCGATAATTTCCAGCATTCGGTAGCGAAGATGGGATCATTTTGGACCCTTTTCTTGGCCTTGTTGCTGATAGGCCACATGAACAGCGCGCGCTGCCCGGTTCCGGCAGCCCCGCGGCGCGTTCCATCACATGTGAAACAGCTATTTTTTCACTTATGCGCCTCTTTTTCCGAGCCGTTCACGCATTGCCGCGCTTGCCGGACGGATGCAAGAGCGATACAGACGCGGACCAATTCAGCATGCGCGGCCTCCCATCATGTGGCGGCGCCCAGATAAAAGGTGCTTTGCATGGCCAACCAATATGCTTCTGTCTGGACCGGCCGCCGCATGGCAGCTCTGACGATCGTGGCCGCTGCTTCGCTTGGACTTGCGGCCTGCGGCGGAAAAGAGCGTCCGCGTGCGGATCTTGCGGCATCACAGGTGACGACCATTGGGGTCAACAGCTATTTGTGGCGCGCATCGCTTGATGCTTTGTCGTTCATGCCCTTGTTGCAGGCGGATTCGGCTGGCGGTGTGATTGTGACCGATTGGTATGCCAATCCCGCCAATCCCGGTGAGCGCAGCAAAGTGACGGTGTCGATTCTGGATCAGGATTTGCGGGCCGATGCCTTGCGGGTGACGGCGTCGCGTCAGGTGTCGCAGGGCGGCGTCTGGGTGGATGCCCCGTTGCAAGCGGCAACCGTGCAAAAGCTGGAAGAGGTGATTCTGACCCGAGCGCGCGACCTTCGTCGCAGCGCCATTCGCGGTTAATCTTTCCATTATGGTGCGGTGCCTTCCTTGAAGCCCGCGCCTCTTTTTACCAACTTACGGGAAACAGAAAATGACCCGCGATACGCGCTTTAGCGCCCTTGCCGCCGATTCTCGCTGGCAGAAAGCCTGGGAAAGCGCGAATTGCTTTGCCACACCAGACCTCGCTGCTGAACCATCTGATCGCCCCAAAGCCTATATTCTGGAAATGTTTCCTTATCCTTCGGGGCGGATTCATATGGGCCATGTGCGCAACTATGCGATGGGCGATGTGCTGGCGCGCTTTAAGCGGATGACGGGCCATGATGTGCTGCATCCGATGGGCTGGGATGCTTTCGGCATGCCTGCGGAAAATGCGGCTATGGAAAAGGGCGTCCATCCGGGCGCTTGGACGCGAGAAAATATCGCCTCGATGCGGGCACAGCTGAAGCGGCTGGGCTTGGCGATTGACTGGAATCGGGAATTCGCGACATGCGATCCCGATTATTATGGCCCAGAACAATCTTTGTTCATTGATCTTTACAAGGCGGGCCTCGTCTATCGCAAAGAAAGCTATGTGAATTGGGATCCCGTCGACATGACGGTGCTGGCCAATGAACAGGTGATCGACGGGCGGGGCTGGCGTTCCGGGGCGCTGGTTGAGAAGAAGAAACTCTCTCAGTGGTTTTTGAAAATCACGGATTTTGCGGCGGATCTGCTGGATGGCCTGAAAGGGCTGGATCAGTGGCCGGAAAAAGTCCGCTTGATGCAAGAAAATTGGATCGGGCGCAGCACGGGTCTGGAATTTTCTTTCAAATCGGTGGGCGGAAAACCGGGTTTTGACGTGTTCACGACACGGCCCGATACGCTGTTTGGTGCCAGCTTCGCTGCCATTTCCCCGGATCATCCCCTGGCAGAGAAATTGGCGAAGGATTCGCCCGATCTGGCGGCCTTTATCGCGGAATGCCGCCGTCAGGGCACATCCGCCGAGCAATTGGAAACCGCTGATAAAAATGGCTTCAACACCGGGCTGACGGTGGAGCATCCGCTGGATCCCAATTGGCATTTGCCGGTGTGGGTCGTGAATTATGTGCTGATGGATTATGGCACGGGTGCGGTTTTCGGCTGCCCAGCGCATGATCAGCGCGATCTGGATTTCGCCCGTAAATATGATCTGCCCGTCCACCGCGTGATCGCGGATGGCGATGAGCATCATCAAGTCTATCACGGTGATGAGGCCTATACTGGCCCCGGTCGCTTGGTGAACAGTCATTTTCTGGATGGCATGACGATTGACGAGGCGAAAGCCGCGGTGATCGCCCGGGCCGAGCATGATGGCTGGGGCAAGGGCACCACGGTATGGCGTCTGCGCGATTGGGGCGTTTCCCGTCAGCGCTATTGGGGCACGCCGATTCCCTTCATCCATTGCGACAGTTGCGGCACCATTCCCGTTCCGAAAGAGCAATTGCCGGTGGTGTTGCCGGAAGATGTGGATTTTTCGGTTCCCGGAAATCCGCTGGATCGGCATCCGACTTGGAAACATGTCGATTGCCCCAGCTGCGGCGGAAAAGCCCTGCGCGAAACCGATACGCTAGACACATTTGTGGATTCCAGTTGGTATTTCCTGCGCTTTGCCAGCGCTCCAGCGGATCGTCCTTTCGATCCGGACGTGATCGCTCGCTGGCTGCCGGTGGACCAATATATTGGCGGCATTGAACATGCGATTTTGCATCTTCTCTATGCCCGTTTCTGGACGCGTGCGTTGCAGCATCTGGGCATGATTCATGTGAAGGAGCCCTTCCGCAGCCTGTTCACGCAAGGCATGGTAACGCACGAAACCTATAGCCGCGCGCAAGGTGAAGGCCAGCCGACACTTTATTTCACGCCGACCGAGATCAATCGCACCGCCGATGGCGCAACCCTGTTGTCGGATGGCTCGTCCATTGATGTCGGCCGCGTGATCAAAATGTCGAAATCCAAAAAGAATGTCGTCGATCCCGATGCCATTTTGGATCAATATGGGGCCGATGCGGCGCGCTGGTTCATGCTTTCCGACAGCCCGCCTGAACGCGATCTGCCGTGGAGCGAGGCCGGTATTGAAGGGGCATGGCGTTTTGCACAGCGCCTGTGGCGTGTGTTCAGCGACACAGAAAATGTCGGCGATGGCAGCGAAGATAAAGCACTGGCGCGCACATTGCATCAAAGCGTGGCGGCTATTGGCGCCGAGATTGAAGCTTTGGGCTTTAACAAAGCTGTCGCCAAAGTTTATGCGCTTGTGAATGCTGTGGAAAAAGCAAAGCCTTCGGCCACTCGGGCCGAGGCTTGCCGCGCGCTGATTCTGCTGGTGGCACCGATGATGCCGCATCTGGCAGAAGAAGCATGGGCTGAATTGCCGGAAAGTCAGCGCACAACCGCGCTGGTGGCTGATGCACAATGGCCGGAGGTTGATCCCGCGCTGCTGGTCGATGATGAGGTGACGATCGCGATCCAAATTGGCGGAAAGCTGCGGGAAACTTTCACCTTCGCCAAGGGCGCGGATAAGGCCGATGTGGAGGCTGCGGCCTTGGCTCAGCCCAAAATTGTCGAGATGCTGGCAGGGGCCCAACCGAAAAAGGTGATTGTCGTTCCGGATCGCTTGGTCAATATCGTAGTGTGATGAAAAAGCTGATCCTTCCTTGCTTCGTTGCTGCCTCGCTGTTGCTGGGCGGATGCAGTTTGCGCCCGCTTTATGCCAGCGGCAGCAAAGGTGAGGTGGCCGCGCTGCTGTCTGGTGTCGAGGTGGCGGCGATAGAGGGGCATAGCGGCTGGCTGGTCCGCAATGCTTTGCGGGATCGGTTACGCGCAACGCAAAATGGCCAGGATTCTGGTCAGCCCTATCGGTTGGATGTGCGGCTGGACGATAATATTGAGGGTTTCGGCGTGCGATCAGACGATTCGATCACGCGCGAACGCCGGATTTTGCGCGCACGCTATCAGTTGGTCGACAAAGCTAGCGGTCAGGTGATCTTGGACGCGACCGCTGCGCAGGATGCTGGCATTGATGTGGTGGGCAGTGAATTTTCGACCATCTCGGCGGAATCCACTGTGCTGGAAAGATTGGCATCGGGCATCGCGGATCAGATGGTCGCGCGGATTGCGGTGTTTGCAGATCGCGGCGGAGGGCGAGAGCCAAAGGCGCAATGAGCGGCGCTTGGCGATGAGGCTGTTCCTTTCGATGGTGCTGATCTCGCGATGAAAAGCGTGAAACCTCATGCACTGGAACGGCTAAGGCAGCTTGATCCAACAATGCGGTTGATGCTGGTCGCCGGGCCGGATGATGCGACGATGGCGGCGGTGGCCAGTCATCTGATTCGGCTGGCGGGCGAAGAGGCTGAGCGGCTGGACATCACATCGGCGCAATTGGCCGCGGATCCTTCTTTGCTGGCGGCGGAGGCTGCCTCCATGTCATTATTCTCGCCGCAGCGCGTGATCAGGCTGGAAATTAGCGGCAGCGGTGACGATATTATTGGGGCTGTGGAAACCCTGCTGAAAGCGGAAAAAGCGATCAACCCGGTTATCGCCTCGGGCGTTTCGGTGACGGCGAAATCCAAGCTTAGCAAGTTGATCGAGGCATCGCCGCACGCCGTTAGCGCTATCTGTTATCAACCGGATCGTCGCGCCTTGGTGAATATTGCGATGGATGCCGGGCGGGATGCCGGTTTGCGATTTGCCAATGCCGAGGCACAGATATTGATTGATCTGGTTTCCGGCGATCAAGCATTGATGCGGCAAGAAATTGAAAAAATATCGCTCTATCTGGATGCGGCACCGGATCGCCAGCGACAGGTGACGCCAGCGGATATCACCTTGCTGGGTGCGGCGACGCATGAGGAAGATATTAGCGAATGCCTGAATATTGCCCTTGGCGGCAAGGTAGCGGATCTGCCCGATATGCTGGCGAAGGCGGCGGCGATCGGTGTACCGGAAATTCGGCTGATCCGTTCCTTGTCTTTGCGGGCGCAGCAATTGGCGCGCTTGCGGCTTGATGTGGATGCAGGCGCGCACCCATCCACCATTGTCGCCTCCCCCAAAAGCGGTGTGTTCTGGAAAGAGCGCGATGCTGTGGCGGCGCAATTGCAATTGTGGAATGCGCCCCGGCTGGCCCGCTTGATGACACGGCTGCTGGATTGTGAACAGGCGCTCAAGGCATCAGGCACAGCGGGGCCAGTGCTGTTTCATAAATTGATGACCGATATTGCGCATCAGGCGGCGCGCGCGCGATAGCTGCGATCAAGCGGAGATAGGAATCGACCGAATTGGCGGGTTGGGCCGATAAAAGATGCGATAGGGCGGGGCAGGATAAACGAGATGGTTGCGATTTTTGGGGCCCTGTTTCCGATTTTTGCGCTGGTTGTGCTGGGCTATGCGGTTGGCCGGAAACAATGGTTGGGCGCCGATGCCGATCATGTGCTGAATGCCTATGTCGCCAATATCGCCTTGCCCGCGCTGACGCTGAATGTGTTGGCGTCGATGCATGGGCCGGATTTGGTCGAGCCGGTTATGTTTCTGGTTGTGGTGGGCGGCGCAGCGCTGATGTTTGCGGGCCATTATATTTATGAACGCTGGCGGGGGCTTGCGCGGCCAGAGGCCAATGCCGCCGCCTTTGGTGCATCCTATGGCAATCATGCTTTCATCGGCTTGCCAGTATGCTTGGCCTTTTTAGGGCCGGAAAGCCTCGCACCCGCCGCCGTGGTTGTGGCCTTGAATTCGGCCTTTGTCTTTGGCGGGGGAACGATGATGTCGGTTTTGACCGCGCCTGCGACGAGCCCATCAGGGCAAGGGGAATATCGGGGCGAGCGCAAAGGCGCAGCGGTAGCTTTGCTTTTGGTGCTGCGCAATCCGCTGGTGATTGCGGCGATTTTGGGTGTGACGCTGGCTTCGACAGATGCGGCCTTGCCAACACCAGTTTCCGGCCTGTTGGCGATGATCGGTGCCACCACGGCGCCTTGCGCTTTGATTGCGGTGGGGCTGTTTATGGCGCGTCCAGTGCCGAATACAGGCGGCACTGGCGCGACGGTTCGCAGCCTGATTGGCAAGCTGTTGATGCTGCCGATCTTGGCCGCGGCGATGCTGTGGATATTGCCGCCGATGCCGCCTGCCTGGCATAATACAGCGCTGATCATGGCCGCTGTTCCTGCGGGATCGGGATGTTTTGCGCTGGCCCGCTATGGCGGCGAGGGCGCGCTGCGGATGGCGGCTCGGATTATTGCTATCTCGACTTTGATATCTGCCATCACCCTGCCGATCTTGCTGTTGTTGATCGGACGGGGCCTGTGATGATGGGGCTATGGGTGGCATCATTGCGGGCCAATGTTTGATAATGTTTTTTTCGCGCCTATAGCCGGGACTTTGATCAAGCTGCTGTCACGAGATTGTTGATGTTTTTGGTGCCAAATGGATTGCGCAGCCTTCCATGGAAAATGCTGTTCATTGTCCTTGCCATCGTCATTCTTGGTCTGACGACTTTATATTCGGCGGCGGGGGGCAGTCTTTCGCCATGGGCCGCCAATCAGGGCATCCGCTTCATTTTATTGCTTGGTTTCATGTTGATGATTTCCCGTCTGGAAATTCGCACATGGATGATGTGGGCCTATCCTTTTTATGGCGTGTCGCTGGCTCTGCTGCTGGTCGTAGAGCTTTTTGGTAAAGTTGGCATGGGGGCGCAGCGCTGGATTGATTTGGGGATCATCCGGTTGCAGCCATCGGAATTTATGAAAATCGCGGTCGTGCTGGCGCTGGCCCGGCTTTATCAAAAAATGCCGCCGATGTTTATCAATTCACCATCCGGCCTGCTCTCGGCCATTGGAATTGTTGCGCTGCCTGCGGGTCTGGTGATGTTGCAACCCGATCTGGGGACGGCGATGATGATCAGCTTCACCGGGGTTACCATGATCTTTCTGGCCGGCGCTTATATGCGATGGTTTGTGGGGGCAGGGCTCGCGATTCTGGCGATGCTGCCGGTGGCGTGGAATATGCTGCATGATTATCAGCGCAATCGGGTGCTTGTGTTTCTCAACCCCGATAGCGATCCGCTGGGCACGGGCTATCATATCAGCCAATCGAAAATTGCGATTGGATCGGGCGGCCTATTTGGCAAAGGCTTTCTGCAAGGCACGCAGAGCCATTTGGAATATTTGCCGGAAACCCATACCGATTTCATCTTCGCCACGATGACCGAAGAATGGGGCGTGATCGGCGGCCTCTTTACGCTGCTTGCTTATGGCTATTTGGTGCGTTGGGGCAATAATATTGGTCGCGATGCCAAGCCGATTTTTCTGCGGCTGACGGCTTTCGGCTTGTCTTTCACCCTTTTTCTTTATGTCGCGATTAATATTGGCATGGTGATGGGTCTGCTACCGGTGGTCGGCATTCCGCTGCCGCTGATGTCTTATGGCGGGTCCGCGATGATGACCGTGATGCTGATGCTGGCGATTCTGATGTCCATCTATCGGCATGAACAAGCCGCCTTGCCGCAAGGCCGATTTGGCGGCCGGTCTTGATGAAAGGATGGTCAGGCCAATGACGATCAAAATATTGGTGGATGCCGATGCCTGCCCGGTGAAAGATGAAATTTACAAGGTGGGCTGGCGCTATCAGGTGCCAATGATCATCGTCAGCAACAGTCCGATCCGGGTGCCTGAGCATGCGTTGATCTCGCGGATCGTGGTTGATGATGGTTTTGACGCGGCGGACAATTTCATTGTCGATCAAGTGAAGCCGGGCGCCGTTGTGATTACGGCCGATATTTTGTTGGCAGACCGCTGCTTGAAGGCGGGCAGCGCCGCCGTGCTTGGGCCGAGCGGCAAGCCTTTTACCGATGCGTCCATCGGCAATGCGGTGGCGATGCGGGCGATTATGGAAGATTTGCGGGCAGGGATGGCAGCAGATAGGATAGGCGGGCCAGCCCCGTTCAGCAAAGCGGATCGATCCCGTTTCTTGTCGGCGCTGGATGAAGTGATGGTACGGCTGCGCCGCTGATCACCCTTCCCAATATGTCTGTGGTTGGCAATTGATGGTTTCGGGCGGCAGCGCCATCGCTGCCGCCCGAGATGCCGTTAAAATCGCATATTGGCGCTGACGAAGAAATTGCGCCCAATCGTATCGAAAATGCCGCCGGCGCCGGAATAGGTATCGGGAACCTGCGGCGGGGTGGCATCAAACAGATTGTTCACGCCCAGCATCAACTGATAATCATCAGAGATATTGAATCCCATCGCCAGATCATGGTTCCAATAGCTGGGAACCCGATTGGTGATGAAGGCTTCATCGGATGCGACATTGGTTTCATGCAAGGATGCACCGCGAAACTGGCTGTTCCACGCAATGTTGAATTTGCCGATTTCATAGCTGAGATAGGCGGTGCCGCGGAAACGTGGATCGCTGTAGCCCGTTACTTGCTTTAAAATGCTTTCGGGCATTCCCGGCACCGCTTCAACCTGCTTGTCCAGCAGGAAAGTGCCTTTCACGCCGATGCGGGCCATGCCATTGCCCAGAGCGTGGCGATAATTGACGCCAAAATCCAAACCCTGAGCATTGAGCTTGGAGGCGTTGATCATTTGGGTCGATAAAGTGGCGATGGCGCGCACTGGATCAGATGGATCCCGGGTCATCGCGCCGCAGAAGATATTGTCGATGCTGGGCAGGTCGACGCAATAATTGGCCACTTGATTGCCGGAGAATTGCGTCACCACATCTTCGATGCGAATATCCCAATAATCGACGGTTATATCCAAACCGGGAATGAAGCGTGGCTGGATGATAGCGCCCAAGGTCAGGCTGTTGGCCGTTTCCGGTTGCAAATTGGGATTGCCGCCACGGGTTACGATGGAGACTTCTTGACTGGCAAGGCCGGGGGTGGTGATGCCCAAAGCGCGGCAATTGGCCTCCCGCGTTGGGCTGCGGGCGATATTATGCGCCTCGCATGGATCATCGAGATTGGATGGGCCGGAATTGATTGGCTCATAAAGCTCGCCAAAGTTGGGCACGCGGACACTGCGCGAGCGGACACCGCGAAAGCTGATGCCCGGCATGGGAGACCATGTCGCGCCGATTTTCCAAGCATTGGTGCCGCCAAATAAATTATAATCGGAATAGCGATAGGCGCCTTCGATTTCGAGGCGTTCGGCAAAGGGTAGGTTGCGCAGCAGTGGAACCACGACTTCCCCATAGATTTCCGAAACCTTCAGCTTGGCATCAATTTCCGCATGTTGGGTGACGCCGCCGCTGTGCGCGAATTCGCCGGGGATGGCGAGCGGGTCTTCCCGCGTTTTGAGTGTGTCGATGCGATGTTCGGCGCCCAATGCGATGGCGACATCGCCATGGGGCAGGGAAAAGAGCGAGCCGACGATATTGGCACCGAAAATGCTTTGGGTGTTTTTCCAATGCTCGCGGCGGGTGCCAAACATCCATGCTCGCTGCTCCGCTGTGGGGGCATCGGTGCCAAAGACATTATAAGGAACACAGCCTGCCGCGCGGGCATCCGCGTCCCGGCACATCGGATCGCCGGTGATCGGATCTGCCACCACATCGCGCGCCGATATCCAGCGATTGGCGCGCAGCGTGCCGGGATTGGAGACATTGTTGACGGACTGGCCATATTGAAAAAAGCCGGTCCACTTCAGTCCATCGGTGAGGGAACCGCTGAGATCATTGGCGAAGGTGAAGCTGTTGCGTTTCTGCACGTCGCGGCGGATGCCAAATTCGGGGTAGATACGGGCTAGACGCAATTCATTCAGGCCATTGTCGATCATGAAATCGCGTATGGCATCAGGCAGATAGGGATTGTCGAGCTTTGCCGTGGCGCCGCCAATGCCGTTCAGCCAAGTGGCGCGGCTATCTTCGCGATAATAGGTTTTGGTGCCATTATAATAGGTATAACCATAATCAAAGCTGGCATTATATTGAATATTGTCGCTGATTTCATAATCCAGCTGCGCCACCACTGCAAATTGCTTCAGCGGAGACAGCAGCTGTTCGCCAGCGTTGAGCGGGAAAGTGCCTTCGGTATAATAATCGCCCGCGCCCGCGACATATTCGCCCGGCGTGGAGATGAAATCAATTTTCTGCTGTTGCACTGAGCCATTCAGGAAAACATAATTTTTATTATTATGCACGAAAGTTGGGAAGCGGTTTAACCGTGCTGCGGCCCAATTGTCATAAATGATGGAATCTGGAATGCCATCATTCATGCCCGTGTTATTGGGGTTGGTTTGATAGACGAGATGGCGGTTGGCATAGTCCCGATCCAGCGTGGTGATGCCCTTGCTGTTGACATAGGTCGCACCCATGCTGATGCCGCCGCGGTCATCGCCAAAGCGGCTGCCGACCAGCGCTGAGATGGAGGTGCTGGGCGCATCACCGCGCTGGGAAATGCCCTGAGTGGCTTTTAATTCCACGCCCTGGATATTTTTTCGCGTGATGACATTCACTGCGCCGGTCACCGCATCGGCGCCGTAAATCGCCGCTGCGCCGCCTGTGATCACTTCGATCCGCTCGATCATACCGGCCGGAATCATATTCAAATCCACCGCAGACGAACGGGCCGAACCCGATACGCGGCGCTGGCCGTTGACCAAGGTGAGGGTGCGCGCGGTGCCCATATTGCGCAAATTGATCGAAGCGGTGCCGCCATCAAAGCCCTGTGAGCCAGCATTGCCGCGCCCGACGCCGGGGGCAATGGATGGTTCGCGGATCAGCGCGCCCCATGCGGTTACAATGCCAAGCTTCGATGCATCATCCATCGAAATGACGCTGACGGGCATCGGCGAATCAAGATCTGGCCGCGCGATACGCGAACCGGTGATCACAATATCCTGATCTATATTGGTGCGGCTGTGATCCTGATCTGATGCGGGTGCTGGTGCCGTTATAACAGCGCCATAAGCTGAGGTTGAGAGAGCGATAATGGATGCAGAAAGGAGAGAAATTATTGTGCGCGACTTCATGATATATTGGCCCCAATTTTCGGAAAAATTCAATGCGCATGAGAGGCTATGCTCTTGTGTGCGCTGTCGCTTGCGATTGCGGCTAATGTTCGCATCTGATCTTGCGAATCTGTTTTCGCCTTACGACGAAGGCGCATTAGAATTAAAATGTTGCAGGCAGGTTGCATTTTTCGCTGCGCGAAATTTTCGTATCATTTCATGTTCGGTAAAGAATATGATGGAAATCCGTCTCTATCGGTACAGTTTTCATTGTACCGACACGCTGTGAAGCAGAATATTAAATCTGTATGGATCTGTCATTATTTGGTCATGGTTTTGAAAATGACCTGACATATATCAGGCATAGAGGCGGCATCATTATTCCAACATTTTGATGAAGAGCGAATGATGATGACCATCCGTTACCTACTTGCAGCAGCATCGCTGGCCATTGCAGCGGCTGCTGCACCCAGTGCCGCTTATGCGACATCCTATAAGCAGGGCGCCTGCGGAAAATTCACCATTGCAGTGCTGCCGGACACGCAAAATTATGTCGATTTTCGCAATCAAAAATGGTCGGGCTTTGCACTGGATGCCACAGAGCAATTTTACGAGCAAATGCGCTTTATTAAGGCGAATGCTCGCAGCAATGGCGGCGATATTGTTTTCGCGTCCCATGTCGGCGATGTGTGGCAAAATTATTCCAAATGGATGGATCCGGGCCATAGCGCGCGCGGGTTTCAATGGGTTCCCAATGCTGGATCCGACACGGCTAAATCACCGAAAGTCACGACGCGAGGCTTTGAGATTCCCGCTGCTGCTCAGGCCTTTGATGTGCTGGACGGAGCGTTGCCATTTTCCGTGGTGCCAGGAAATCATGATTATGATGCACTATGGACCGATCCCAAAGATCCGCCGCGCGAGGCCGATAATTATCTCGGTACCCGGCATGTTGGTGGTTTAGAGGGATATTTATCGGCATTTTCGAGCGAAAGCCATTTGTTCAAAAATAAGGATTGGTATGTCGCCAGCCATGATGGCGGGGCCGACAGCGCGCAGATATTTACCGCTGGGCAATGCCGCTTTCTGCATATCGGATTGCAATATCATGCGCCGGACGCGTCATTGGCTTGGGCTTCGGATGTGGTGAAGCGTTATCCCGGCCTGCCGGTGATATTGACCACCCATGATTATCTGCATCGGGACGGCAAACGTCACGGCACGTCCAATCCCAACAATCAACAGATGGATCCTATCGACAATGATCCGGTAGCGATCTGGGATGAGTTTGTGCGCAAACATGATCAGATTTTCATGGTGCTCAGCGGCCATATTGCGGGCCAAGGCTATAGCGTGGATCGCAATGAAAAGGGCGGGGCCGTCTATCAGATTATGGCGGATTATCAGGCGCGCGGGCAGTCCGCTATCGATGCTGGCGCAGGCAAGCGCGCTATTGGCGATGGCTGGATGCGCTTGATGGAATTTGATCTGGATGGGGCCAAGCCTAGCGTTCAGGTGCGAACCTATTCAACGCATTATAAAAGCTATGCGTCTGATATGGCAGCTTATAGCGCCTATTATAAGCAGTTGGAGGGGCAGGGGAAGCTGACCGACCGGGATTTCGTAGCGCGGGATGAGTTTCAGATTGATCTGGCTGATTTCCATCGCCGCTTCGGAAAATAGTCCGGCACCAGAAAAGGGGCCTGCACGGATGCGATATGTGCAGGCCCATCCGGCAAAGCCAGGATAAGCATAAAGATGCGATGGCCAGCGGCATGCATTGACTGTGAGCAAATTCCCTCGCACATTGGCCGCTATGCCATTCATCACCTATTCAACGCTTTGTGCTTAGAGCCATTGGCATGACCCGCACGCTTATTCTCTCCCTCATCCCCGCTTTGCTAATCGGATTCGGATCGCCCGCCATGGCGCGCGGCGACCGGGATCGAAGCTATTTGCGAGAAGCGGCGGCACAGGGGCAGATGGTGCCGCTTAACCGGTTGATTGCGGATGTACGCGCGCGCGCGCCTTATAATCGGATGCGCTATCTGGGTGGGCCGCAATTTCATACGGAAAAGATGATCTATACATTGAAATTTATGGACGGCAGCCAAGTGGTCGTTGTCTATGTCGATGCCCGCACGGGCCGCATTGTTGGGCAGCAGCCTTGAAGGGCTGATGCATAAAAGGCCGGATGAGGGGGCGCATGATCACAAAGTTTTGCGATGATGGCCGGGACTTGATAATAAATATATTATAGGGGTGCGCCGATCCTGGCGCCGAGAAGAAAGGCGCTGGAATGCGGATTTTGATTGTTGAGGATGAACCTACACTCGGCCCTCAGCTGAAATCGGTGTTGGAAGGGGCGGGCTATGCTGTCGATCTGGCCACGGATGGAGAGGAAGGGCATTTTCTGGGATCAACGGAATCCTATGATGCCGTGATCTTGGATTTGGGCTTGCCGGAAGTGGACGGCCTGACCGTGCTGGATCGCTGGCGCCGCGAGAAGCGCAATTTTCCTGTGTTGGTGCTGACCGCTCGCGATAGCTGGTCGGATAAGGTGGCCGGGCTGGATGCTGGGGCGGATGATTATCTGGCCAAGCCGTTTCAGACAGAAGAGCTTATTGCGCGCTTGCGAGCGCTGATCCGCCGTGCATCCGGCAATGCGTCCAGCGAATTGACCGCGGGCCCTGTGCGGCTGGATACACGATCTGGCCGCGTGACTTTAAATGGCGAACCGGTGAAGCTGACGGCGCAGGAATATAAGCTTTTATCCTATCTGCTGCATCATAAGGGCAAGGTCGTTTCGCGGACGGAATTGATCGAGCATATTTATGATCAAGATTTTGATCGTGATTCCAATACGATTGAAGTCTTTGTTACCCGAATTCGCAAAAAATTGGGTGCGGAAATCATCACGACCATTCGCGGGCTTGGCTATCAGCTTGATGATCTGCCCGGCTGATCTGGCCGGGGGCTGAAACATGGCCAAGGTTAAGGCTCCGGGCGCGGTAGCGGTGGCGGAAACTACGGCTGCGCGCCCAGCTTTAGGCGGGCGTCTGACCGGATCGCTAGCGCGCCGGATGATTGCCATTGCTGCGATCTGGATTTCGCTGTTGTTGCTCGGCGGCGGGCTGGCGCTGGATCGGGTGCTGACCGGCGCGATCACAGACAATTTCGATTCCGGCCTGGAATATGTGTTGATAGCGATGATCCGATCCTCTGAGATCGGGCCAGATGGCGAAGTGCGTTTGGTAGAGCCGTTGGGCGATCAACGCTTTATTGAGCCTTATAGCGGCCTTTATTGGCAGATCAGTGGCAGCGGCCAAGAGCCTTATCGCTCGCGTTCTTTATGGGAACGCACGCTGACGGTTCCGGTCGAAGATGATCATGAAAATATCCACACCTATGACAGCCATCAATTTCCCGATGAGCAATTGCGGGTGTTGGAGCGGACGGTGATTTTGCCGGGTAGCCCGGTTAAATGGCGGTATCAAATTGCGCAATCGCGTCTGGCGCTGGATGCCCAGACCAAGGTGGTGCGCAACACTTTATTTCCCAGTTTGGCCTTGCTGGGCATTGGGCTGATAATCTTGGCGGCGCTGCAAACTTTTTATGGCCTTTGGCCGCTGCGCCATATTCGCCGCGCCATTGCGGCCATGCGCGGCGGCGAGCAGGGGCCGATTGTAGCTCCCCTGCCGCTAGAAGTGCGGCCGATGGTCGATGAGTTGAATGCGCTGCTGGCCCATAATGAAAAACAGGCAGAAGAAGCACGGCTCCATGCGGGCAATTTGGCCCATGCGCTGAAAACGCCGCTCACAGTGCTGATCAACAGCGCCGGTGATGAGCAAGGGGAGTTGGCGAGCGCGATCCGCCGGGAAGCCGCCACCATGCAGCGACAGGTGGACCATCATCTGGCGCGGGCGCGGGCGGTGGGGCGGCGCGGTGCGGCGCAGGCGCGGGCCAATGTGTTCGACAGTGTAGACAGCGTGTCCCGCGCCGTTACCCGGCTGTTTCCACATGTGCGGGTGGATAGTGATGGGGATCGTTCTCTGGTCGTGCGGGTTGAAAAACAGGATCTGGACGAACTGATTGGAAATCTGATGGAAAATGCCGCCAAATATGGTGGCGGCAGCGTGTTTGTAACCGTGCAGCGCGATGGCCTGATGGGTGAGATTCTGGTGGAGGATGATGGCGCCGGTATTTCACCAGAAGATCGTGTGCGGATCTTTGATCGCGGCGTTCGCTTGGATAGCGGCAAGCCCGGCACGGGTTTGGGATTGGCCATCGTGCGCGATGTGACGGAGATTTATGGCGGCAGCATCGTGATGGAGGAAAGCGAAGATTTGGGCGGTGTGATGGTCCGATTGCGCTTGCCTGCGGCTTGATCGGGGCGCTGACGCGAAACGGCAGCGTTCGTCAGCGCATCACCGCCAAGAAAACATGCCTACCGATCCGAAATGACTCCGCTAAAGATGCTCAGCTATTGGCGTCACTTTTTGCCTGATGATGGTGGCGGATGACTTCATCGATAATGAAGCGCAGGAATTTTTCGCTGAACTCGGGATCCAGATTGGCATCTTTTGCTAGATTGCGCAGCCGCTCCACCTGACGGCTTTCGCGCTCAGGATCGGCAGCGGGCAAATCAATGGTGGCTTTTAATTCCCCAACAGCTTTGGTGACTTTGAATCGCTCCGCCAACATATAGATGAGCGCCGCATCAATATTGTCGATGCTTTGGCGATAACGGCTGAGCTGGTCGTCCATGGTTGTTGATGCCTCCTGTTCACGGGCACGATTGGCATTAGACAGGCAGCAAAAGCAAGCCGAAAGTCACCGAAAGTCATTGCAAATTGCGCCCTGCCGCGCCAAGGCAAGCGGCGATATGACTGCTGATCTTCAACTGCACGCTGGGGATGCCCCACCTTCACTCTTAACCCTGATGGAGCTTGTCTCTGACGATATGGAGCGGGTGAATAGTGTTTTGCTGGATCGGATGCAGTCCGATGTTGCGATGATCCCGCAATTGGCCGATCATTTGGTGTCGAGCGGCGGCAAGCGGATGCGCCCTATGCTGACCTTAGCCTGCGCGGCTGTGCTGGATTATCAAGGGCATAAGCATTGCGATCTGGCTGCGGCGGTGGAATTTATCCACACCGCGACCTTACTGCATGATGATGTGGTGGATGAATCCGATCTGCGCCGCGGGCGCCAGACGGCCAATATCATCTGGGGCAATAGCGCATCGGTGCTGGTTGGCGATTTCCTGTTTGCGCGCGCTTTTGAATTGATGGTCGAGGTTGGATCGTTGCGCGCCCTTCATATCCTGTCGCGCGCATCCGCTGTGATTGCCGAGGGTGAGGTTAACCAACTGTCTGCACAGCGGAAAATCGAGACGAACGAAGCGCAATATCTCGCCATCATCAACGGGAAAACGGCTGAACTATTTGCTGCCGCCAGCAAAATTGCCGCCGTTGTAGCCGAGCGCACGGACGATAGCGAGGCGAGGCTTGATGCCTTTGGCCGCAATTTGGGCATGGCCTTTCAGTTGATTGACGATGCGATTGATTATGTTTCCGACGCCGAAACCATGGGCAAGGGCGTGGGCGATGATTTCCGCGATGGGAAAATTACTCTGCCGGTGATCTTGGCCTATGCGCGCGGAGACGCAGAAGAGCGGCAGTTCTGGCAGGATGCGATGACCGGCAAGCGCGTAAGCGATGAGGATCTGGAACATGCCAAAATCTTGCTGCATCGGCATGATGCAGTGGCGGATACGATGGAGCGGGCCCGCGATTATGGGCAAAAGGCGATTGAGGCTCTGTCACAATTTCCGGATACCCCCGCAAAGGCAGCCTTGAGCGAGGCGGTCGCCTTTGCGGTTGCTCGCGCATATTGATCGGCGCGTCTTCGCGTTACGCTAGGGGGCGCAGATGGCGCTGAGTCTTCCGATTGATGCCGTATTGCCAGAGGTGCTGGCTGCCTTGCATCATCATCGCGCCGCCATCATTGTGGCGCCGCCGGGGGCCGGGAAAACCACCCGCATTGCGCCCGCTTTGCTGCATGAGAATTGGTGCCAGGGCGAGGTCTGGCTTTTATCACCGCGGCGCTTGTCTGCCCGCGCGGCTGCGGAACGCATTGCCGAAGAATTAGGCGAAAAAACGGGCGGGCTGGTGGGCTATGCAACGCGGCTGGACAGCCGCCATTCCGCCGCAACCCGTTTGATGGTGATGACACCGGGTTTGTTTCGCAGCCGGATATTGGCGGATCCAGAGTTGGCCGGCGTCTCGGCTATTTTGTTTGACGAGGTGCATGAGCGCAGCCTTGATAGCGATTTTGCCTTGGCTTTGGCGCTGGATAGCCAGCAGGGGCTGCGCGAGGATTTGCGGCTGCTTGCCATGTCCGCCACGCTGGATGGCGCGCGCTTTTCCGCGATGCTAGGCGATGCGCCGGTGATCGAAAGCGAAGGCAAAAGCTGGCCTCTAGAGCTGCGCTATCTGGGCCGCCGGGCGGAAGATCGGTTAGAAAATGCGATGCTGGCTGCCGTTCGCACTGCGATGCTAGAGCATCCGACCGGCGATATATTGGCCTTTCTGCCCGGCGCGGCGGAGATTGATCGTGTGGCCGATGCGGCGGAAAATGCGCGTTTGCCGTTGATCGTTCGCAAATTGCATGGCCAAATTGATCCAGCATTGCAGCGCAAGGCGCTGGCCCCTGATCCAGACGGGCGGCGCAAGCTAATCCTGGCCACCAGCATCGCTGAAACCAGCCTGACGATAGAGGGCGTTTGGCTGGTGGTGGATTGCGGCTTGTCGCGCCGGCCTCGTTTTGACAAGGCCGCCGGACTGTCGCGGTTGGTGACCGAAAGAGCCAGTCAGGCCGCTGCGACCCAGCGGGCCGGGCGCGCGGCCAGACAGGGAGCGGGCACAGCTTACCGTCTGTGGGAAGCGGCCGCGACGGCGGGGATGGCGCCTTTTGATCCGCCCGAAATTGGCGAAAGTGATCTGATGCCGCTGGTGCTGGATTGCGCCCGATGGGGGGTGCGCGATCCGCGCGCCTTATCATGGCTCGACCCTCCACCGGCGGCTGCGGTGGATGAAGCGCGTGGGCGGTTGCAGGCGCTGGGCGCTTTGGATGCTGATGGGCGCATAACTGAGGCTGGCCATGCAATGGCGAGCCTGCCGCTGCCGGTGCCGCTCGCTCATATGATGCTGAAGGCCGCCGCTGCGGGGCAGGCGGATACAGCCGCACCAATCGCCATATTGTTGACCGAACATGGTTTGGGCGGCCGGATGGTGGATATGGAGCAGCGCATCCAGCGATGGAAGATGATGCGCGGGGCAAGAGCGGAAGGCGCGGTAAGATTAGGGCAGCGGCTGGCCAGAATGGCACAGGCCAAGGTGAAACAACTGGGGCAGTCACGGGGGCAGGGGCAGCCGCAAGGCGGGGCCTTCTTTCAAAATGGAGATGAGCGGTCGGTCGGTGGTTGGATTGCCACGGCATGGCCGGAGCGGCTCGCACGGGCGCGGGCCGGGCAGCGCGGCGAATTTCTAAGCGTTGGCGGTCGTGCTTATCGCATCGATCCGCTTGATCCGCTGGCGGGCGCCGAATGGATCGCGATTGGCGATGCGCAGGGTCATGCATCTGGCGTACGCATTATGAGCGCTGCCATGCTGGACGCGGCCGAGGTGGATCGGCTGTTTTCGGATCATATCGAACAGCGCGTTACCAGCCATTATGATGTTGCTACCGATCGTGTCGACCAAAGGCGCGAACGACGACTGGGTGCCATCGTGTTGAAAAGTGGGCAGGAAGGCGGAAAAGCGGCGGCAACGGAATCCGCGGCAGTGCGCATGGCGGCGGTGCAAACGAAGGGGCTGGATCTGCTCGGATGGGGTCCCCATGCTGCGGCATTGCGCAAGCGGGCGCATTTTGCGGGGCTGGATGTGTTGAGCGACGCGGCGCTGTTGGCTGATGTGCAAATGTGGCTGGAACCTGTGTTACCCACTGGCAAGGGACTGCGGGATTTGGATGATCGGCGTCTAACGGCCGCTTTGCTGGATCTGCTGGATTGGCCATCGCGCCAGATGCTGGATAAAATGGCGCCTGCCATCTTTAAAACGCCTGCGGGTAGTTCCCATGCCATTGATTATGGCGGGGATGGGCGGCCGGTTGTTCATGTGCGGGTGCAGGAGCTTTTTGGTCTGTCGCGCCATCCGGTGATTGGTCAGGCACAGCTGCCGTTGATTCTGGCGCTGACCTCTCCGGCGCATCGGCCCATTCAAACGACTCGTGATTTGCCCGGATTCTGGGCAGGAAGTTGGGTGGATGTGGCCAAGGAGATGCGTGGGCGTTATCCGCGACATAATTGGCCGGAAGACCCCGCCTCTGCCAAGGCAAGCCCGCTGACCAAGGCCGCTCAAGCGCGGCGCGCGGCCAAAGACACGGGCATGTGAAAACCCCTCTTCTCGTGGGCTTCGCAAGCGGCTAAGGGAGCAAGAACAGGTTTAATCGAAGGTGATAAGATGACAGCGCGGATTTTTCAGAAGCCCAAAAATGCGATGCAGTCCGGGCGGGCTGGCACGCAAGACTGGTTTCTGGAATTTGCCCCGGCGGAAGCGCGAACGCCCGATCCGTTGATGGGCTGGGCTGGCAGCGGCGATACGCGCCGCCAATTGCGCTTCAGCTTCAAAAGCCTTGAAGATGCGCAGCGCTATGCCGATCGCAATGGCATTGTTGCGGATGTGGTCAGAACACCGGCGCGGCATTTGAAGCTGCAAGCCTATGCCGATAATTTTCGCTGAGCGAAGCTTTGCGCAAATAGCGTGATAGATATTGAGCGAGGCTGAGGTCGGGTAGAAATGCACGATCCGCTTCAGAAAAAAAGGCCGCCTGCATAGCGCAGAGCGGCCTTTTTTAGCGGGATGGCTATGCCTAGCTGCCCGGCTGCAACAATTTGTGGAGGTGCACGACGACATATTTCATCTCGGCATCATCCACAGTGCGCTGCGCGCAATCGCGCCAAGCGGTTTCTGCACTGGCATAATCCGGAAAAAGGCCCACCATTTCCACAGCATCCAAATCTACAAAATCGAAACCTTGTGGATCACTAACCCGACCACCAAAAACAAGGTGAAGCTTGCTCATCATTTAATCCTTTCAGCCTCCGCGCGCGACAAGGGCGACGTCGCGAGCAAGAGGGAGGTACCGCTTATCAAAAGCCATGCGGTCTGGGCAAGCTAAACGGCCTATTCAGCCTCTTCGTTTTGGTCGCCAACATCTTTGCTTCGACTGGAAAAGAGGGAACCGATCACCAGTCCGGCGGCCAGTGCCCCTGCCAGCAGGGTCAGCGGTTGATCATCAGCGAAATCACGAAATCGTGAACCAGCGATTTTGGCGTTTTCCCGGCCTTTGGCCAGCGCAGCATTGGCGGCATCCTTTGCAACACCGGCTTGCTCGCGGCCTTTTGCGGCCAGATCCGCTGCCAGATCGGATGTCACGTCGCGCGCGCGGCCATAGCCATCCTGCACGCGAAGTTTCGCGGCTTCCGCGGTCTGACGCGCGCTGTCAGCAGCTTTTTCCGCTAATTCAGTAGCTTTATCGCGTGTGTCACGTGCTGTTTGACCGAGGGGCTTCATTTTTTCCTCCATATCATCTTGGAATTTATCATTATTTTTCATGATTTTACGGGCTTTTTGCAGCAGAGTTTTGAATGGCTGGCGCAGTTTCTCGCTTTCCGCCTTGGCGCTCGATTGCGCATCTGGACATTTCGTATTGGGATCCAACTGGCGGCTGACCGAAGCCGCTAGGTCCGCTATCGTCTGACCGCAGGAGCGCAGCCATTGAGGGCCCTTTTGCTGCATCGGGCGCCGCAGCATCCATGCGCCTGCGGCCACAGCGGCGACGGCCAATGGCAGGCGATGGGTGCGAATTTCATCACGAGCAAAGTCGGCTGCATCATAAGCGGCCGTTTTTGCATGAAATTTTCCGCGTGCCGTCAGTGATTTGGGCTTCAGAGCGGATTGCGTCAGCCCTAAGTTACGCTGAAGTTCCGCACGTTGCAGCATCGCGGCATGGGCCGCATTTGCCAAACGCAGGCGAGCGGTGCTCATTCGCTGTCTCCTTCGCCAAGCAAGTTATTGCGCAAGGCCGTAGAAATATCGGATGCGCCGATTTTCGCGCGCCATGCTGCAAAGCCAGCGATCAACAGAAAGGCTATAACGACGATCGCGGTGGCGGCGAGGGGGCCGACCAGCGTTGCCAAGGCCAATATAGCGCCAAAAGCGAAGGCCAGCGCAGCGACCGAAGCGGTGACGAGCGCGATGGCGCCCCATATGGAGGCCGATTTTGCGCCCTGCGCCGCCAATTCGCCGCGCGCCTTTAACAGCGCCACTTCCGCTTTCATGGTCGCATTGGCCTCGTCCACAAGATTGCGGACAAGGTCACGCAGCGGCACTGGTGCTTCTTCGCTGGCGGCGCCCTGAGGCGCATAGCCATGGCTCACGCCATCCAGGCCATCGCTGTTTTTTGGCAAAAACCTATCCTCTATTGGCTGTTCTAAGCTGATAACGCTGATTGTTCAGCCAAGGCTGGTTAGCCTTTGCTGGAACCACCGGTCAACATACGCGCCAGCACAAAGCCGACTACGGCTGCGGCTCCAACCGCAACGGCAGGGCTTTTCTTCACGAAATCTCGTGCTGCGCCCGCCAGATCGTCCAATTCCTTTTGATCGATGGTGGTGGCGAAACCGGAAACGCTGCTGGCGGCAGAGCGGGCATAATCGCCATATTGCTTGCCGAATTTTTCATCCACGGTGCCTGCGCTATCTTCCAACAGCTTTGCTAGGCTGCTGACGGCATCCGCCGCTTTGCCCTTGCCTTTTTCGGCGGCTTCGCGCGCTTTCGCACCCGCTTGATCTTTCAAACCGGCGGCATCGTCTTTCAGGGATGATGCACGCTTCAGGGCTTCGTCTTTGATCGTGCTTACGGTTGCGGCCATTTGTTCGCGGATCGGGTGATCGCTGGCTTCCTCGGCGATTTTGTCAACGCCATCTTTCGCCGCGACGATGGCTTCGGCGGCATTTTTCTTGGCGGATTCTGCGGCGGCGCCTAGGGCGTTTTGGGCACTGTCGGTGGGAGTGGTGGCATTTGCCATGGAGAAAATCCTCTTCGTCTTGCTCAAGCCGTTGAATTTAGCGGTTGAATATTGTTAGCACTAATCGGTGCTGCCAACAGCCTTGTTAGCGCACGCTGGCCATCTTTAATATAGCCAAGAGGCGAGCAATGGTTCCATCGCTGCCAAAATTTCGTCGCGAACTTGCACTGTTCCCGGTGGGCCGATAACAGGCGGGCGATTAACTCCAACAGGCCAAAATCGGCCTTCATTGCAGGACGAACTTCATGACTGCCATCCTTGATATTCACGCTCGCGAAATACTCGATAGTCGCGGCAACCCCACGGTTGAGGTCGATGTGCTGCTGGACGATGGCAGCTTTGGGCGCGCCGCTGTGCCGTCTGGCGCGTCAACCGGTGCGCACGAAGCAGTGGAACTGCGCGATGGCGACGCCACCCGCTATCTGGGCAAGGGCGTGCGCAAGGCGGTGGATGCGGTCAATGGTGAGATCGCCGACGCGCTTGTCGGGCTGGACGCGGAAGAACAGCGCGAGCTGGATATGACGATGATTGATCTGGATGGCACCCCTAATAAGGGCCGTCTGGGCGCGAACGCCATTTTGGGTGTGAGCCTTGCCACCGCAAAGGCGGCGGCTGAGGCGCGCGGTTTGCCGCTCTATCGCTATGTTGGTGGTGTTTCGGCCCGCACTTTGCCAGTGCCGATGATGAATATCATCAATGGCGGTGAACATGCTGACAATCCGATTGATTTTCAGGAATTCATGGTCATGCCGGTGGGCGCGAACAGCCTTTCTGAGGCGGTGCGTTGGGGCACCGAAATCTTCCACACGCTGAAGAAGGGGCTGGCGCAAAAGGGTCTGGCAACGGCTGTTGGTGATGAAGGCGGCTTTGCGCCCAACCTTGCTTCCACGCGCGATGCGCTGGATTTCATCTCGGCGTCGGTTGAGCAGGCTGGCTTTAAACTGGGCACCGACGTTGTGCTGGCGCTGGACTGCGCGGCGACAGAATTTTTCAAAAATGGCAAATATGAGATTAGCGGCGAAAATCTGTCGCTGTCGCCAGAAGCCATGGCGGAATATCTTGCCAAGCTGGTCGCTGATTATCCGATCAAGTCGATTGAAGATGGCATGGGTGAGGATGACTTCATTGGTTGGAAGGCGCTGACGGATATGGTCGGCGACACATGCCAGTTGGTCGGTGATGATCTGTTCGTGACCAACCCCGCCCGTTTGGAAGAGGGAATTGCGACCGGATTGGCGAACAGCCTGTTGGTGAAAGTTAACCAGATCGGTACGCTGAGCGAAACGCTGGATGCGGTCGATATGGCCCATCGTGCGCGTTACACGGCAGTGATGTCGCACCGCTCGGGTGAGACAGAGGATGCCACCATCGCGGATCTCGCCGTGGCGACCAATTGCGGCCAAATCAAAACCGGCAGCCTCGCTCGCTCGGATCGGCTTGCGAAATATAACCAATTGATCCGCATTGAAGAAGAATTGGGCGATATGGCTTATTATCCCGGCGCCAAGATTTTTTCTTAATTCCTGATTACCTTAACTATTTGAATAGTAAGATAAATTTGAAAGCGGCGCTGTCCCATAGGCGGCGCCGCTTTTCTATGGGTGTCGCCGGATGGGCGGCCCTGAATCGCGTAGGCCGTTGGCCGGACGCATTTGGGCTGTGCAAGGAAAAATATAGCGGCGTTACATAATCAGTGGGAAATTGATGTGACATGGCTTGACGCAGCGAATCCGCTGTGATTCAAGAGGTTGATGATGCAGCGGCACAAATTTCGGAAATCCATAGGTCGGGCCACAGGCCCGGCGCTTGCGCTGATTCTGGTGCTGGCGATGATCGGCTATGCGATTTTCGGTCCAACCGGCCTTTATGCCTGGGGGGATTATAGCCAATCGGTCGAAAAGAAGCAGCTGATCCTTACGGCGCTGCAAAAAAAGCAGAATGACCTACAGAATCGCGTCAACTTGCTGGACCAGAGCCGGGTGGATCCCGATTTGGCCGAAGAATATGTGCGTGAGCGTTTGGGCGCCTATCATCCTGATGAAATTATTATCCCGATGGATTCGCCGTCACAGCCCTAATGGTCGTTCAGCGCCAAATATTTTGCGCATAGGCGTTGGGTGATTGCATCAGCACGTCATTTTGCATGGAAGAATGGTCGTTCCTTAAGATTATTTTGTGCATAGTTTCTGGTTAATTTAACCAGATGCATTTTATGCAATCGTTAGTCGATTTGTAATTTAATTACTCATTATGGTATGTTTTCATAATCAACCATGTGCTGCATTGGCTTGTTTGAAATAAAGCCTTTCCGGTGCATGTTTGTCGGCAATATCTGGCGTTATTTTCCATTTGCCTCTATCATCAAAGCTCATTTCCAGTCGCTGGTGAGACATTGCATTTTGCAAAAATCGTCTCTTATAGCGCTGATGCCATACCGGCTTAACGCAAAGGAAAATCACCTTGGCCAAAGCTCCCGCGCGCAAAACTGCCGCGACCCGAGATATTGTTTCTACGCCCGCGCCCGCGAGCAATCGCGAAATGCCGCGCGATCCGGTTCCCTATGACGCTACGCCTGAAGAATTGGAAAAATTCTATCGCGAAATGCTGCTGATCCGCCGTTTTGAAGAAAAGGCTGGGCAGCTTTATGGGCTGGGCCTGATCGGTGGATTTTGTCACCTTTATATCGGCCAAGAAGCCGTGGCAGTGGGTCTGCAATCCGCGCTTGATGGCGATAAGGATAGTGTGATCACCGGCTATCGCGATCATGGCCATATGCTGGCTTATGGCATTGATCCCAATGTGATTATGGCTGAACTGACGGGCCGCGAAGCTGGTATTTCGCGCGGCAAGGGCGGCTCTATGCATATGTTTAGCGTGGAGCATAAATTTTATGGTGGCCATGGCATTGTCGGCGCGCAGGTCGCGCTGGGCAATGGGCTGGCCTTTGCCCATAAATATCGCAGCGACGGCGGCGTTACCATGACCTATTTTGGCGATGGCGCGGCCAACCAAGGGCAGGTTTACGAAAGCTTCAACATGGCGGAGCTATGGAAGCTGCCTATCATTTTCGTGATCGAAAATAACCAATATGCCATGGGCACCTCGGTGAACCGTGCTTCGGCGGAGGACCAGCTTTACCGCCGCGGCGAAAGCTTTCGCATTCCGGGGCTGCAGATTGACGGCATGGATGTGCTGGCGGTGCGCGGCGCGGCGGAAACGGCGCTGGAATGGGTGCGTGCGGGCAAGGGGCCGATCTTGCTGGAACTGAAAACCTATCGCTATCGCGGTCATTCCATGTCTGATCCGGCGAAATATCGCAGCCGGGAAGAGGTGCAGGCTGTGCGCGATCAATCCGATCCGATTGAGCATCTGAAGCGGCTGATGGCGACGGCAGGAATTGCTGAAGATCGCGTGAAAGCGATTGATAAGGAAATTCGCCAGATTGTGAACGACTCGGCAGATTTTGCAGAAAATGCGCCAGAGCCAGATTTGGCCGAACTTTATACTGACGTGCTGGTGGAGCAATATTGATGGCGGTCGAACTGAAAATGCCGGCGCTTTCGCCAACGATGGAGGAAGGCACGCTGGCAAAATGGCTGGTTAAAGAAGGCGATAGCGTCCAGTCAGGCGATATATTGGCCGAGATTGAAACCGACAAAGCGACCATGGAATTTGAAGCGGTTGATGAAGGCACGGTCGAGAAGATTCTGATCGCGGAAGGCAGCGATCATGTGAAGGTTGGCACCGTGATTGCGATCATAAGCGGCGAAGATGATGAGGCAGCCAGTGCGGCGCCCGTCGTTGCTGAACCCGCGCAGCCCGCATCGTCGCCAGTCGCGGCGCAAGCGCAGGCCAGCGTTGCGACGCCGGTTCGGCCCGTGTCGCACCGTGCGAATATTACCGATCCGGCCATTCCGGCAGGCACGGAAATGGTTAAGCAAACCGTGCGGGAAGCGCTGCGCGATGCGATGGCGGAAGAAATGCGCGCCGATGACCGTGTGTTTGTGATGGGCGAGGAAGTCGCTGAATATCAGGGCGCCTATAAGGTCACGCAGGGCCTGTTGCAGGAATTTGGTCCGCAGCGCGTGGTGGATACGCCGATCACCGAATATGGTTTTGCCGGGCTGGGCGCTGGCGCGGCCATGGGCGGATTGCGGCCGGTCATTGAATTTATGACCTTTAACTTCGCGATGCAGGCGATTGACCATATTATCAACTCTGCGGCCAAGACCAATTATATGTCTGGCGGCCAGATGCGATGCCCAATTGTTTTTCGTGGCCCCAATGGCGCCGCAGCACGGGTTGGAGCGCAGCATAGCCAGAATTTCGCGCCATGGTATGCGGCGGTGCCCGGACTGGTGGTGATCGCGCCTTATGATGCCGCCGATGCCAAGGGCCTGATGAAGGCCGCCATCCGCAGCATGGATCCTGTGGTGTTTCTGGAAAATGAGCTGCTCTATGGCCGCAGCTTTGAGGTGCCGAAGCTGGATGATTATGTGCTGCCCATCGGCAAGGCGCGGATCATGCGGGAAGGCAGCGATGTGACCATCGTCAGCTATTCCATCGGTGTTGGCCTTGCGCTGGAGGCGGCGGAAGTGCTGGCGGAAGAGGGAATTGACGCGGAAGTGATTGATCTGCGCACCTTGCGCCCGCTGGATGTCGATACCGTACTGGCCAGCCTGAAGAAAACCAATCGGATGGTGGTGGTTGAGGAAGGTTGGCCCGTGTGCTCCATCGCTAGTGAATTGGCGATGGTTGCGATGGAGCAAGGCTTTGACGATCTGGATGCGCCCGTTCTTCGGGTTTGCAATGAAGATGTGCCATTGCCCTATGCCGCCAATCTGGAAAAAGCGGCTGTTGTCGATACACCGCGGGTGATTGCAGCGGTGCGGCAATTGTTCAACCGCGCTTGATCGGCGAACTTTGAACAAAGGGGCGAAGGATGGCATAGCGCCGCCTTCGCTCCTTTTGTTTTGGCCTTTTCATTTTGGCTTTTTTAACGGGAAAATATCAGCCTAGACACTTCCGCCGCAGGCTGGCCCTATTTGGAATCGAATTTCGCATGAATGACGATCAGCCTCTTGAGATAGAAGATTTTCTGCCCATGCCGCAGGATCCTCGGATCTTGGTGATGGTGAAGCCTTCGGATCGGCCATGCTTTCTGGCGCTTTGGGCTTTGGCGGTGCGGCTGACCAAGCTGTTGGAGGATGCGCGGGAGCCTTTGATCGGTCAGATTAAGCTGGCTTGGTGGCGGGATATGTTGGCGCTGTTGGAGCAGGATGCACAGGCGATTCCGAAGGGCGAACCTTTGCTGGCCGAACTGGTTTTGCATTGGCGGGGGCAGGCCGGGCTAGGCAAGCTGGTGGATGCGGCAGAAGCGCTGCTTCTGGCTGAAGATGATCTGGCACGGAAAGATGCCGGGGCGGATTTCGGCGCTCAACTCTTTCATTTGTCGTCGCGTTGCCTGCTGCCGAAAGGCGCGGCGGCTTCGGAAGGAAGCATAGGCCAGCATTGGGGTTTGCTATGGGCGGCGTGCCTTTGCCGTGGCAGTGATGCGGCTAGCGCCTTGATGGTGGCGGCAGCAGCTGCGCCAACTTCTCGCACCAAGACGTTCAGTCGGCCCTTGCGTTCTTTGTTGATGCTGGATCGGCTGGCGGCCCGTATCGCGGCGGAAAAGGGAGGCCGCGATCATCGGCGAGAAGGATTGATCCTACTGCGCATCGGCTTATTTGGCCGCTGATATTGCGTGAAGATGTGTGATAAAGGCAGGAAAAGCGGGCAAGGGCTAGAAAAGGGCAGCAATCACCATTATCTTGGGCGGCAATGTTTCGGGCCCTGTTGGCTTGATAGAGATTGGGTCGCAGGGGAATAGATGATGTTTCATGGGCTGATTGCCTATCTGGATTCGATCAAGGCGCGCGACCCTGCGCCCCGTTCGCGATGGGAAGTTCTTCTTTATCCGGGGTTGTGGGCGGTCGGCATGCATCGGATCGCGCACTGGCTGTTTGAAGCACAGCTATTTTTTCTGGCGCGGCTGATCAATCATATCAGCCGCTGGCTCACCAGCATTGATATTCATCCAGGCGCCAAGATCGGCGAGCATTTGTTTATCGATCATGGTTTTACAGTGATCGGTGAAACCGCAGAGATTGGCGATAATGTGACGCTTTACCAATGCGTGACATTGGGTGGAACTGATCCTGCCAATGGCATTGGTGGCAAGCGGCATCCCACCTTATCGGCGGGCGTGATCGTGGGATCAGGCGCGCAGATATTGGGGCCGGTGATCGTTCATGAAAATGCACGCGTTGGGGCCAATGCTGTGGTCACCAAAGATGTGCCAGAAGGCGCGGTGATGGTAGGCATTCCGGCCCGATCCACCTTGATGGATGCCAAGGATTATACGCGTGAATTCGTTCCTTATGGCACAACATGCGGCGAAAATTCCGATCCGGCGGCGCAAAAGCTAGAGAAGATGCGCTGCCAATTGGAGCAATTGCAGGCGCAAATCGATCAGTTGATGGTCCAACAAAATGCCCAGAGTAATGCCCAAAATATCGAGGGTCCGGGGCCTTCAACCGGCGATGATGGTCGCAAGAGCGCCTGAGGGCCATGCTGTCGTCGATTACACCTTTTCCAACCCGAACAATTCAACAGACCGGATTTGATCGGGCCGAGCTGGGCCGGATATTGGACCTTTATGGTCGGATGGTGGCGGCTGGGAAGTGGCGGGATTATGCGATGGATTTCCATCGCGATGTGGCCATTTTCTCGGCTTTTCGTCGCGCGTCGGAACGGCCGGAATATCGCATTGAAAAGCGCCCGGCGCTGCGCCATCGGCAAGGCATGTGGGCGCTGCTGTCCGAGGCCGGAATCGTGCTGAAGCGCGGCGACGAATTGGCCAATGTGCTGGCACCCATTGAACGCAAAATGTTGAAGCTGATCGCCGGTTAGGCAGGCCGCAGTGCAGATGTAAAAAGGGGCCGCTCGCAAAATGTTGCGAGCGGCCCCTTTTTTGCGCCGATTCCGATCAGCGCTAAGGCTTAGGCGCCCAGCTTTTGCAGAGCGTTCATCACCAGCATCGATTGTTCGCCGCCTGATTGGGGCACGATTTCGCCAGTGCGATCAATGATCTGATCCCATGCAGCGGCAATGCCTTCAGGGGTGCGCTGATCATCTGGCAGGGCAATGCCGGGCGTCGCGGTGACGAAGGCAGCGTGATAGGCACCAGCGCCTGCGCCAATGATCATATTCGATGGCGCATCTTCGCTGACGAGATAAAGGGCCGCAGGGGTGACATTTTCCGGCGTGAATTTTTCAAACAATTCGGGTGGGAAAATATCTTCGGTCATGCGCGTTCCGGCGACGGGGGCAATGGTGTTGCAGCGTACATTATATTTCGCGCCTTCCAGATACAGCGTTTTCGTCAGGCCAGCGAGGCCCAGCTTGGCGGCGCCATAGTTGGCCTGCCCGAAATTGCCGTAAAGGCCGGTGGAAGATGCGGTCATCAAGATGCGGCCATAATTTTGCTCGCGCATCAAATCCCAGCATGCCTTGGTGGCGTTGGCGCTGCCCTGCAGATGGACCTGAAGCACCAGATTGAAATCATCCATGGTCATTTTGGCGAAGCTTTTGTCGCGCAAAATTCCGGCATTGTTGATGAGGACATGCACGCCGCCCCATGCTTCCTTCGCCTTGGCAACCATTTCGACCATCTGATCATAGTCAGCAACATTGCCGCCGTTGGACATGGCCGTGCCGCCAGCTGCCTGAATTTCTTCGACCACTTTCAGCGCCGCATCGCTATGGCCGGTGCCATCGCGCGATCCGCCGAGATCGTTTACAACAACTTTGGCACCACGGCGCGCCAGTTCCAGCGCATAAGCGCGGCCCAAGCCGCCACCGGCACCTGTGACAATGGCAACGCGCCCTTCAAAACTGATTGTCATTCCTATTTCCCCTATGCGGCCCTTGTGAACGGCCCTTGAAACGGAATTTCTTTTAGCCGCTGATCTGGCCGTGACAAGCTGGTCCGCAACAAGAATGCGCTGCGGGCGTTGTCAAACATGCGTCATGTGATTGACTTCATATTGTCATATTAGCGCATTAAGCGCGCACGGACCATCAATGGGATGGGTTGGGGAGCGAGAGAATGCGGCGAATCTGGACCGTGGCGCTGTTAACAACGAGCATGATGGCGTCACCCGTCATGGCGATGGCGCAAAGCGATGAAGGCGCGGCGCTTCGTGCCGAATTGGATGCGCTGAGGGCACAGATGGCGGCGATGCAACACCGGCTGGATGCGCTGGATGCGCAGGCAGCTCATGGTTCTGCGGATGAAGCCAGCCGCTCTGCTGCCGCGCCGATAGAAAATAGCGCTATCGCGCCGACGCCTAGTGCGTCAGCCCCCGCCTTGCCAACGCCCGCATCATTGGATCAGATTGTCTGGCGCGGCGCGCCGGAATGGAAAAATGATGCCGGATGGAGCTTTAAGCCGCGCGGCCGCATTCAGGTTGATTTTGCGGGAGTGGATAGCCCCGCTGGCGTTACGGAAGATCGCGGCGGTTTTCGCACCGAATTGCGGCGCATTTATTTTGGTGCCGACGGCAAAATCCCCGGCGGTTTTTCCTATCGCGTGGAGGCGGATTTCGCCAATGGCATTGAATTGACGGATGCCTATTTGCGCTATGGCACGGGGCCAGCCCATGTCAGCATCGGCCATATGAAAACATTTTCCGGCCTGGATGATATGACCAGCGATCTTTATTTATCGTTGATGGAGCGGGCCAGCTTTACGCAAGCCTTTGGCTTTCAACGGCGTGTCGGCATAGCCGGGCAATATGCGGCGGGGGATATGCTGCTGCAGGGCGGTGTTTTCGGCGCCAATGCCGAAGATCTGGCGGATGATAAGAATAATGCCATTGCTGCGGATTTGCGTGCAGTGTGGAGCCCAAATGTGGGTGATGACATATTGCTGCATCTGGGCGGATCGCTGCATATGCGCAATCTCAACGATTCCAATGCTACGGTGCGCTATCGCGCCCGGCCCGGCGCACACACCACTGATTTGCGGCTGGTCGATACTGGAAATATTGCCGCCAAAGGCGAGCGGAGCTTTGGTTTGGAAGCGGCTGTGCGTCATGGGCCTTTTCACGCAATGGCGGAAGGCTATTGGCAGAAGGTGCGCCGGATCGGCGGCGCGGATCCAAGCTTTTTCGGGGGCTATGCCGAGCTTGGCATGGTGCTGACCAAGGGCGATCAGCGCGGCTATAAGGAAGGCGCCTTTGATCGGCTGAAACCATCACGCCCGATCACCAAAGGCGGGCCGGGCGCGATAGAGGTGAATTTGCGCTATGATCATATCAGCTTGAACGATCAGGATATTATCGGCGGAAAACAGCAAACGGCATGGATCGGACTGGTCTGGGCGCCGATTGATTATGTGCGGTTGACGGCCAATTATGGCCGGATGTGGATCAGTGATGCGCGTGTCGCCGCAGCAGATGGACGCACAAAATACCAAGCCGATACATTGGGTCTGCGTACCCAGATTGATTTTTAAATCTGGAACTCAAAAGGAAAAAGGGCCGCTTCCGGTGAAAGGAAGCGGCCCTTTTATTGGGATGATAGCGTTAGGGTCGTTCAGCCGCCGTCCAAGGCATAGCCTGCCGAGCGAACTGTGCGGATGATGTCATTGCATCCGGGCAGGTTGATGGCTTTGCGCAACCGCCGGATATGAACATCGACGGTGCGCAATTCGATATCGCTATCCTGCCCCCAAACCCGATCGAGCAATTGCACTCGTGAAAAGACGCGGCCCGGATGCTCCATAAAATGGCGCAGCAGGCGAAATTCCGTTGGCCCCAACGACACGGGCTGGCCGCCGCGCACCACCCGATGCGACACGCTATCCAGCTCGACATCGGCATAGCTGAGCGTTTCACCCGCCAAGGCCGGGCGCAGGCGGCGCAGCACGGCAGAGACGCGTGCGACCAATTCGCGGGGGCTGAACGGCTTGGTGACATAATCATCCGCGCCGGTTTCCAGCCCGCGAATACGGTCTTCCTCTTCGCCGCGCGCGGTCAGCATGATGATGGGCACATTGGCCGTAGCCGTTTTGCGGCGCAGGCGGCGGCACACTTCAATTCCGGGCAGGCTTTCGATCATCCAATCGAGCAGCACAATATCCGGCACCCGTTCTTCGACAAGTGTCAGCGCATGTTCGCCATCGGGTGTTTGCCGGACAGAAAAGCCTTCGCGGGCGAAATGCCACACGATCAGTTCGGCGATGGCTTCATCATCTTCGATCAACAGCAAATCGGGCTGGGGCATGATTTTATTCCTTGGCGGCAGGCTGGGCATCTTCTGGAGTTTTGCCGCGCTGGCGTTCCTCCATCCGCTCGCCTGTGACGACATAAAAGACCATTTCCGCGATATTGGTGGCGTGGTCGCCCATGCGCTCCAGATTTTTCGCGATGAACAGCAGGTGCGCGCTTTCCGTGATGTAGCGCGGATTTTCCATCATGAAGGTGACCAAGGTGCGAAAGATGCTGTTATAAAAATCATCCACGGCCTTGTCGCGCACGGTGACGCTGACGGCCAGCTCTGCATCGCGGGCGGCGAAGCTATCAAGCGCATCATGCACCAATTCCACAACAATGCTGGACATGCTGTTGAGCAGGGGAGCCGCGCTGATACTGCGGGCCTGTTCCATTTGCGCTACGCGCTTGGCGATATTTTTGGCATAATCGCCAATCCGCTCCACCACGGATACGATTTTTAGGGCAGCGATCATTTCGCGCAGATCATCGGCCATCGGCGCTCGCAGCGCGATGGTCTGCACCGCCAACTGTTCGACCTTGGCTTCCAGCGCGTCAATTTTCTTGTCGCCATCAACCACCTGAGCGGCCAATTCCAGATCGCCATTGTTCAGCGCGGTCATCGCCTGCAGCAGGGCCTGTTCCGCCCGGCCGCCCATTTCGCTGATCAATCCGCGCAGACGGTTCAAATCATCATCAAATGCCTTGACCGTATGATCATTGACTATTGCCATCTTCAATATCCTTATGCGCCCGGATCAGCCGTAGCGACCGGTGATATAATCTTTGGTGCGTTCCTGCTTCGGATTGGTAAAAATATCGGTCGTTTTATCATATTCGACCAAAGTTCCGAGGTGGAAGAAAGCGGTGCGCTGCGATACGCGCGCCGCTTGCTGCATATTATGGGTGACGATCACAATCGCAAATTTACCGCGCAGATCATGGATAAGTTCCTCGATCTTGGCAGTGGCGATGGGATCCAGCGCGGAACAAGGTTCATCCATCAAAATCACTTCGGGATCCACGGCGATGGCCCGTGCAATGCACAGGCGTTGTTGCTGGCCGCCGGATAGCGCGGTGCCGCTTTCGCCCAGCCGATCCTTTACTTCATCCCACAGGCCCGCGCGGGTCAGGGCGCGCTCAACGATCACATCCATATCGGCCTTGGATGGCGCCAAGCCATGAATACGCGGGCCATAGCCGACATTATCATAGATGGATTTGGGGAAGGGGTTGGGCTTTTGAAACACCATGCCGACCCGGGCGCGCAATTGAACCACATCCATTGAGGGCGCGTAAATATCCTCGCCCTCCAGCTTGATTTCACCTTCCACCCGGGCACCGGCGACCGTATCATTCATCCGGTTGAGGGATCGCAGAAAGGTGGATTTTCCGCAGCCCGATGGGCCGATGAAGGCGGTGACCAAATCGGTGCCGACGTCAATCGACACATTTTTGATCGCTTGTTTTTCCCCGTAAAAGACGTTGACGTTATGCGCCGTCATCTTGGGGTCGATGATCTTCAATTCTGGTGCAATAATATCCGACATGATTACCAACGTTTTTCAAATTTGTTGCGAAGATAGATGGCGAGAGCGTTCATCGACAGCAGCACGAAAAGCAGCACGATAATCGCCGCAGAGGTTTTTTCCACAAATCCGCGGTCCACTTCATCAGACCAGAGGAAAATCTGCATCGGCAGCACAGTGGATGGCGAACAAAGGCCGCCCGGAACATCGCCGATAAAGGCGCGCATACCAATCAGCAGCAGCGGTGCGGTTTCCCCCAATGCGCGGGCCATGCCGATGATGGTGCCGGTTAAAATGCCCGGCAGTGCCAGCGGAAGAACATGATGAAACACCACCTGAACGGGGCTGGCGCCGACGCCCAGCGCAGCATCGCGGATCGATGGCGGCACGGCTTTGATCGCGTTGCGCGCGGCGATGACGATCACCGGCATGGTCATCAGGGCCAGTGTCAGGCCGCCCACCAGCGGGCTGGCTTGGCATAGGCCGAACCAGTTGATGAACACCGCCAGCGCCAGCAAACCGAAGATGATCGAAGGAACGGCGGCCAGATTGTTGATCGACACTTCGATCAGATCCGTCCAGCGGTTTTTCGGCGCATATTCTTCCAGATAAAGCGCGGCCAGCACCCCGGTTGGAAAGGCGATGATGAAGGCCAGCAATATGGTGAGCACCGAGCCTTTCAGCGCCCCCCATATGCCTGCAACGGCGGGATCGGTGGCATCGGCGTTGCGGAAGAAGGGCCAGTGAATGCCGGTGGAAAGCTTGCCTTCGCTTTTCAACTGCTGAACGGTGGCGGAAACATCGGATTTTGCGCCCGTTTTGGCCGCAATATCCACTGCACTGGAGGTTGGCAGATCAAAATTATGTCGGCCATTCAGCAATTGCGGATCATCTTTGATCGCGGTGCGAACTTCTTTCCACGCATTTTCCGAAATCAGCGAAGCAGCATCGCTGCCCAGCGCTTCTTCTGATGCGAAGGCGACGATATCGGCCAGCCCGGCATTGGCGATCATCTGGTCCGCATCGTCATCACCAAGCCGATTGGTGTCGATCGACAAGGGCATTTCCTTGAAATCAATCGGCACCGCGACATGCGTATAGGTGAAACCGCGCGCGCCATTGCCCACCATGGTGATGAGCAAAAAGGCCAGAAAAGCGCCTGAAATCAACACTGCGGCCAAGCCAAAAAGCTTGAAACGACGTTCCGAGGCATAGCGGCGGGCGATGCGCGATTGCATCGCTTGCCCTTTCCAATCGGTGGGGGAGGTGGCTTTATTCATAAGCTTCGCGATACTTTTTGACGATGCGCAGCGCGACGATGTTGAGCAACAGTGTCACGGTGAACAGAACCAGACCCAGCGCAAAAGCGGCAAGCGTTTTGGCGCTATCGAATTCCTGATCGCCCGTTAGCAGTTTGACGATCTGGGCCGTCACCGTGGTGACGCTGGCGAAGGGATTGGCGGTGAGGTTGGCAGATAGGCCCGCGGCCATCACCACAATCATCGTTTCCCCAATGGCGCGGCTGACGGCCAGCAAAATGCCCCCCATCACTCCGGGTAAGGCGGCGGGGATCAGCACTTGGCGAATGGTTTCATTGGGCGTTGCACCCAGCGCCAAACTGCCATCGCGCATGGATTGCGGTACGGCGTTGATGCTGTCATCCGCCATGGAGGATACAAAGGGAATGATCATCACCCCCATCACGATACCGGCGGCGAGCGCGCTTTCAGTGGAGGCGTTGGAAATACCCAGCATCACGGCAAATTCGCGCAAGGCAGGGGCCACAGTGAGCGCCGCGAAATAGCCATAAACCACGGTCGGCACACCGGCGAGAATTTCCAAACAAGGCTTCACCCATTTGCGCACCGCAGGGGCGGCATATTGGGTCAGGTAAACGGCCGTCATCATGCCGATGGGGATGGCCACTATCATGGCGATGATCGCGCCGATCAGCACGGTGCCCCAGAAAAGCGGAATGCCGCCAAATGTATCCTTCACCGCTGCGCCGCTTTGCGGGTTCCATGTGGTGCCGAACAGCAGTTCGGCGGGCGAAACCAACCGGAAGAAGCGAATGGATTCAAACAGTAAGGATAGGACAATGCCGAATGTCGTTAAAATCGCGATCAGCGATGCCAGCACCAGCGCGCCCATGACGATTTTTTCCACCCGGGATCGGGCACGAAAATGGGGTTGAATGCGGGTGAAGGCATAAAGCCCGCCAGCCAGCGCCAGCGCAAACATCGCGATCACGCCGATCAGCGCATATTTGCGGCTGGCCTGTTGATAGGGCTGCACCAGCGGCGCGGCCTTTTCCATCCGCACCATTTGCTGTTTGCCCTGCGCCACGGCGCGCGCATCTGAAAGAATGGCGGCGCGCTCAAAGCCCACGGCAGACAGGCTCTGCGCGGCGGGGCTTTCCAGCACCTCATTGGTCACCATGGCAGGGGAAATGCTCACCCACAGGGCCAGAAACAGGGTGGCCGGGGCAAAGAGCCACAGGGCGACATACCAGCCATGATATTGCGGGCGGGAATGCAGCTTGGTGCCTGCGCGCCGGGCGAGCAGGGTCGAGCGTGCACGGCCCACCAGCCAGCCGATCAAAGCAAGGCCTGCGATCAGGATCAGCAGGGCGGCGGCGTTGAAGGTCACGGCATTTTCAACTTCATCATTGGATTAATCAGATCGCTCACGGGATGGCCCCTAGCCGGAAGCAGAGTGATAGGGGCCGGATGATGATCCACCATCCGGCCCCATTGGCTCAATTCAATTCTGCGCCGTTCAGCGGGGTCATGGCCGTGGCGATGCTTTGGGCTTTGTCGGCGACATCCTTGGGCGAAGCGATCAGGCCCTTTGCCGCCAAATAACCGCCTTCAACGCTGCCCTTCAGGATTTCCGCCACATATTCGGCCAATCCGGGGATCACGCCGACATGCGCTTTTTTCACATAGATGAACAAGGGGCGCGAGCCGGGATAGCTGTTGTCCGCAATGGCGGCATAGCTGGGCGCGATGCCCTGAACCGGAACGCCTTTAATCTTATCCTTATTCGCATCCAGATAGCTGAATCCGAAAATGCCGATGCTGGTGGGGTTCTTATCCAGCTTGGAGATGATGAGGTTATCATTCTCCCCCTGCTCGACATAATAGGGCGCGCCGCGCAAGCCGCCGCAGACAGCGTCATGCTGGTCCTTATCAGCGTCTTTCAGCTTCTTCATATCGGCATTGGCGTCACAGCCTTTGATCAGGATCAATTCCTTGAACGCATCATAGGTGCCGCTGGTCGATGGTGGGCCAAAGACGGAAATATTCACGGCCGGAAGAGCAGGGTTCACATCCTGCCATGTTTTGGCGGTGTTGGGCTTGCCATAAGGGTTGGCGGCCAAGGCGCGATAGACATCTTCTTCGCTCAGAGCGAAACCGGGGCCACGCTGCGCTTCGCCAAGGGCGATGCCGTCGATGCCGATCTGCACTTCCACCACATCGGTCACGCCATTGGCCTGACAGGTGGCGAATTCCTTGGCCTTCATGCGGCGCGAGGCGTTGATGATATCGGGCGTGTCGCCGCCAACACCTTGGCAAAAGCGTTCAAAGCCGCCGCCGGTGCCAGTGCTGTCAATCTTGGGCGTTTTGTTGCCGGTCGCTTCGGCGAAGCGTTCGCCAGCGGTGGTGGCGAAAGGATAGACGGTGGAGGAGCCCACCGCGCTGATGAAATCACGCGACGCGCCGGCGGATGAAGCCTGATCCTGACAGGCGGAAAGCGCCAAAGCCGAAGTGGCGGCGAGGGCGATGAAAGCAAATTTCTTGGCCATGACAAATCCCGTCAAGCTGGACTGCAAAAACACGCCAGCCACCAACCCACTGGCGACTCGCTACACGCCCAATGGGGGATTTGTGTGACAGCTTTGTTACAGCGGGTGTCACGAAAGTGTCATGGGTAGCTGCTGCAGGTTGCCAAGGAAAAAATATTGATGTTAATGTATGAATAAATCTCAGAAATCGAGGGTTCATTCATGGCGATTGCTACAATACAGGCATTTTTAGTGGACCCCAGTAAGGCGGGAGGTCTGCCTATTTGTGTAGGTAATGATGTAGCCTTGTCTGGTAAGGTTTTTGATTTGCTGCAAGATATATTTATATCTAATAATATTAGAACCGAGTTCGAAATCACATTTAACCCAAATGCTGCTGGGAAGCAGCAAAACGATTTCCGAGACTCATTGATTTTCTATCATGCTGCGCCGTCTGTAGCGACGGCTACGCCTCTTGCTGAGAAACTGAGTTCCGTGACGGATCAGCGTTCGGGGAAGGGGTTGCTATTTTTAATGACGGGTACGTCGGGACCGCATCAAAGAGTAGTAGTATCTCGTTTTCCAGCAAAACAGGCGATACTTGCTGAAGTTGGCAAGGCAGGGCTTGGTGTTGAGTTCTTGGACCAAGTATTTATTCGAAATGTTAAAACTTATAAGTCCATTAGGCTGGAAGCAGTCAATCCAGCCGTTGAGTTCTGGACAGGAATGGTTACCGATTTACAGGCTGGGGGCGGTGCCGAGAATATTTCTGAATATTGGATCAAAGATTTTCTAACCGCAGATTTTACCGAAACTCCCACGGCAGGGACGCGTCGCCTTGCTAACGCACTCAAGGCTGCGGCAAAAAAATCAAACGCGACGATCAAGACTGAGATTGCCGCAGCCGTTTCTCTCGCTTCGAACCTCTTCGCAAAGAAGGTGGTGTCTATCGATGATTTTTGTAAACAGGTAGGGTTCAGTAAAGCTACAATCGATGCGGTGGTTTCAGAAGTGAAAAAGTCTTCGCTCGCGTCAAAGCAATTCATCTTTAGCGCATCGGATTTTAGAAATGTTTTGCCGTATCGTACAGTAGAGATGAATAGCGGAGCAATTTTGACTGCTCCAAGCGGAAGATTTGAGGAAGTGTTTTCGGTTCGCGACATGGGGCTTGGTGTGAAGGAATACTCTACCGAGGGAAGGATTCGGGACGAGCGAGTAAATGCTAGATGACGCCGGTTGATGAATACGACGAGCGATATGTGCATGCGTTAGAGCCATTGCAGGCCATACTTAAGGAGCATCTTGAAGGTGTATTGGAGGGCGTTGAGAGAATTGATTTCATTAGCGTTCGAGCTAAACATCCGACTAGCTTTGCAGGAAAATGCCGCAAGAGAGATGGCCGAGGGAAATTGAAATATAGTGATCCAATAAGGCAGGTGACTGATCAGATTGGTGCTAGAGTGGTTGTGTATTATGCGTCTGATGTCGGCAAAGTGGTACGAATTCTAAAGCAATATCTGAGATATGTTGAAGATGAAGAGAAGAGTCCGGCAAGCGAAAGTGAATTTGGCTATTTTGGCCGGCATTTATTATTTCGTCTGCCTGCCGACGTTCTCGAGGATAGCTTAAGCGGTTTATATCCTGATTTTTTCGAACTTCAGGTTAAGACGCTTTTTCAACATGCATGGTCACAGGCCCATCACGGTATCGGCTATAAAAATAAACATGAACTGACTTTGGATGAACGGCGAAAAATGGCGCTTTCTGCTGCTCAAGCTTGGGGCAGCGATGGGATATTCAACGAGTTGGCGTCACAGGAATGTGAGGATGTTAGTGGTTGAGGCTACAAGATCCCCGCCAAATAGTGCCCGGTGAAGCTGCGCTTTTCCTTCACCACTTGCTCCGGTGTTCCGGCGGCGACGACTTCGCCGCCTTTGACGCCGCCTTCGGGGCCCATGTCGATGATCCAGTCGGCGGTTTTGATGACGTCTAGATTATGTTCGATCACCACCACGCTATTGCCTTGATCGACAAGGGCTTGGAGGACTTCCAGCAATTTGCGGACATCCTCGAAATGCAGGCCGGTGGTGGGTTCATCGAGGATGTAGAGGGTTTTGCCGGTCGAGCGGCGGGATAGCTCCTTGGCCAGTTTCACGCGCTGCGCCTCGCCGCCGGACAATGTGGTGCTTTGCTGGCCGACTTTAATATAGCCAAGGCCGACGCGGCACAGCATTTCCATTTTGTCGCGCAGGCTGGGCACGGCTTTGAAAAATTCTGCCGCGTCTTCCACCGTCATGTCCAGCACGTCGGCGATGCTATGGCCCTTGAACTTCACCTCCAGCGTTTCGCGATTATAGCGTTTGCCGCCGCAGGTTTCGCAGGTGACGTAAACATCTGGCAGGAAGTGCATTTCAATTTTGATCAGGCCGTCGCCGGTGCAGGTTTCGCAGCGCCCGCCTTTGACGTTGAAGCTGAAACGGCCCGGTTTATAGCCGCGCGCCTGAGCCTCTGGCAGGCCCGCGAACCAATCACGGATCGTGGTGAAAGCACCCGTATAGGTGGCGGGGTTGGAACGCGGGGTGCGGCCAATCGGGCTTTGGTCAATGTCGATCACCTTATCGCAATGTTCCAAGCCTTTCAGCGCGTCATGCGGGCCGGAAATGATGCGCGCGCCATTCAGGGTGCGCGCGGCGCTGGCATAAAGGGTGTCGATGACCAGCGAGGATTTGCCGCTGCCCGACAGGCCGGTGACGCAGGTGAAGGTGCCGAGGGGGATTTCGGCGGTGACATTTTTGAGATTGTTCGCCCGCGCGCCCTTGAGGACGAGCTTTTTGCCATTGCCTTTGCGGCGCTTTTTCGGAACTTCGATCTTGCGGGTGCCATTGAGATAGGCAGCGGTGAGGCTGTTCTTGTTTTTCAGCACTTGTTTCAGCGTGCCTTCGGCAACAATCGTGCCGCCATGCACGCCCGCGCCCGGCCCCATATCGACGACATAATCGGCGGCGCGAATGGCATCTTCATCATGTTCCACGACGATCACCGTATTGCCCAGATCGCGCAGGCGCTTGAGGGTGGCGAGCAGACGGTCATTATCGCGTTGGTGCAGGCCGATGCTGGGTTCATCCAGCACATAGAGCACGCCGGAAAGGCCGCTGCCGATCTGGCTGGCGAGGCGGATGCGCTGGCTTTCGCCGCCCGACAAAGTGCCGCTGGTGCGGTTGAGGTTCAGATAATCGAGGCCGACATTGTTCAAAAAGCCCAAGCGCTCGTTAATTTCCTTGAGGATGGCGCGGGCGATTTGCTGTTGCTGGCCGGTCAATTGATCGGCCAATGTGCTGAACCAAGCATAGGCATCGGCGACGCTGCGCTGCGCCGCTTGGCTGATATGCTCGCCCGCCACCTTCACCGCCAGGGGTTCAGGGCGCAGCCGCGCGCCGTGGCAGGTTTCGCAAGGCTGAGCGGTTTGATATTTGCTTAACTCTTCGCGCATCCAAGCGCTTTCCGTTTGCAGCAGGCGGCGGTTGAGATTGCCGATCACTCCTTCAAAGGCTTTGTTGGTGCTATAGCTTTTTCGGCCATCCTTGAACACAAGCTCGACTGGCTGGCCGCCGGTGCCATAAAGAATGACCAGTTGCGCCTCTCCCGGCAAATCCTGCCAAGGCACATCCAGTTGAAAGCCATAAGCTTTGGCTAAGCTTTCCAACACCTGCATATAATAGGGCGAGGGCGGATTGGATTTCGCCCATGGCACGACCGCGCCCTTTTTGAGCGATAGGGCATGATTGGGCACCACCAAATCGGGGTCAAATTCCTGCCGTTCGCCAAGGCCGTCGCAAGCGGGGCAGGCCCCTTGAGGGGCGTTAAAGCTGAACAGGCGCGGTTCAATCTCGGCGATGGTAAAGCCGGAAATGGGGCAGGCAAATTTTTCTGAGAAAACAATGCGGTTGGCGGGAATGCCCGCGCCTTTCATTTTCTTGTCAGCGATGGCCTCTGCTTCCGCCTCGCGGCCCGGCACCACGCCATCGGCCAGATCGATATAGGCCAGCCCATCGGAAAGCTTTAGCGCGGTTTCAAAGCTGTCGGCGAGGCGGCTTTGGATGCCGTCGCGCACGGCGATGCGGTCGACCACCACTTCAATGTCATGCTTATATTTTTTGTCGAGCGCGGGGGCGTCCTCAATCTCATAAAAATCGCCGTCAATGCGGACGCGGGTGAAGCCATCCTTTTGCCATTGCGCCAATTCTTTGCGATATTCGCCCTTGCGGCCACGCACCACGGGGGCCAGCAAATAGGCGCGCGTGCCTTCGGGCAAAAGCATCACACGATCGACCATTTGGCTGACACTTTGTGCGGAAATAGGCTCGCCCGTGGCGGGGCTATAGGGCACGCCAATGCGTGCCCACAGCAGACGCATATAATCGTAAATCTCTGTAACCGTGGCGACGGTGGAGCGCGGATTGCGGCTGGTCGTTTTTTGTTCAATGCTGATGGCGGGCGACAGGCCATCGATATGCTCAACATCTGGCTTTTGCATCATTTCCAGAAATTGGCGGGCATAGGCCGACAGGCTTTCGACATAGCGGCGCTGACCCTCGGCATAGATGGTGTCAAAGGCGAGGCTGGATTTGCCGCTGCCAGACAGGCCGGTGATGACGATCAGGCTATCGCGGGGCAGATCAACATCCACGCCCTTGAGATTATGCTCGCGCGCGCCGCGCACCGAAATTTTGGTCAAGCTCATGGGGTGAATGTGTTCCAGATTTGTTCTTATCGCGCAAGGGGCTGCACGCTGATTTTTCTATAAATGGGGATGAACATTCCCGCGTCAACATCCGCAGTGATGGCTTGCAGGAATGGCGATATGCGCGCAACGTTAATCCCTTGGGGTTTAGCAAAGCCTCAGCTGCAAAAAGGATATCGAAGCATGGCCATGAAATGGACTGATAGAATCAGCAGGGCAGCCCTTGGTGCGCTCATCATCGCATCTGTGCCGGGCGCAGCACTGGCGCAGGCGCCGTCTGATGCGCAGTCTGGCACGGCGCGCTTAAATGCGGAGCAAGTGGCGCGGGCGAAGGCCGAGGAAGCGGATTATGCGGCGCGGGTGAAAGCTGCGGAAGACAGCGTCGCGCGCAATCAAGCCGAATTTGAAGCACAAACTGCCGCTTATGAAAAAGCCAAGGCGGAGGCGGCGACAAGGGCGACAGAGATTCGCATGCGGTGGGAAGCGGATGTGCGGGCGTGCAAAAATGGTGATCGCTCTCGCTGTGACGCGCCCGGACGCGGTTCGGCTGGGGAGTGATCAAGATTCCGATGGGCTGGTAAGCTGGCGGCCAATAATAACTGTTGAACCAATGGTTTCACGGACATCATTGAGTGGTTGCATCGCTTTATTAAGGCTTGTTGGAAATCAATCCGTCTGCAGGGGCCGATAGGTGTTTTGAGCAGCATCGGCCCTTGTCTTCATCCTCTGCTACGGGAGCGCGCCGATCAGCCCATCGCCAGCGTCCGCTTCCACCGACCCCGGCGATAGACAAAGGCTGCCATTGCGAGCGAGCAAAGCGAGGATAGGGGAAAGCTCCACCAGATCGCATCTGCCCCCAGATAGGGATAGCTGGCCGCATAAATTCCCAGCCGGATAGGAAACATGGTGATGGTTAGGATCATCAGCGGCGCGACCACGGCGCCATTTGCTCGCAGCGTGCTCATCACCACCATGCTGACGCCAAAGGGCAGGAAGGTCCATGTCGCGAGCAGCAATATATGCCGGGCCAAATGCATGGCTTCGCCATTCTGGCTGAGAAAGAGCGACAGCATCAGCCGATCAAAAATCAGCAGAAACGCGACAAGAATGGCGGTCATGACCAAATTGGTGACGATACCGGCCTGCGTGATCTTGCCGACTCGATCCCATTTTCCTGCGCCGATATTCTGAGCCGCCATGGCGCTGACGGCGGCGCCGACCGCAAGAGCTGGCATTTGCACATAATTCCAAAGCTGAAGCACGACGGCATAGGCAGCCGACATCGCCAGCCCTTCGCGGTTGACCAGCCCGACCATGACCAGACTGGCGCCGGAAATCACCATCATCTGGGCGCCCATCGGCAGGCCGCGAATGGTGATAAAGCGCAAAGATGGGCCAGCCGGGATCAGATAGGATAATTTGCTCCGCGGGAGGCGCAGCGGATGATCACGTAGATAGGCCCAGCCGATCAGGCCCACCAAGCTGGCAAGGCTGGCCAATGCTGTCGCCATCGCGCTGCCGGATATGCCCATGCGAGGGAAGGGGCCGATGCCTTGAATCAGAAGTGGGTTCAAGATGATATCCAGCACAACGGATAGGATCATGAAGCGCAGCGGGGTGACGGCATCCCCCGCCCCGCGAGAGGCCATGGTCACCGTGATCAGCAGCATGGTCGCCGGTATGGCAAGGAAGGTGATGCGCAGATAATCATGGGCCATGGCGCGGGCATCATCTGGCGTTGCGAGCGCGCGCAATATGGCATCGGACTGCCACCATCCGATTACCGCAATCGCCACGGAAAAGATCAGCGATAGGCCCATGACGGTGCCGGTTGCCCGCAAGGCGGCATCATGATCGCGCTGGCCGACCGATTGGCCGATCAACACAGTCGCCGCCATGCCAAAGCCGAAAAACAGCGCCATCATCAAAAACATGACGATATTGGCATTGGCGGTGGCTGCCAGCGCCGTTTCACCGAGGAAATAGCCCACCCATATGGCGTTGATCGATCCGGACAGGGTTTGCAGCACATTGGATAGCAAGGTTGGCATCGCAAAAAGCAACAGGCTTTTGGTGATGGGGCCGCTGGTTAAATCCATGGCTCCGCCACCGCGCGCGGTTTGGCGTGGAGGTATGGGGCTGGCGGGCGGATCATTGGCAACCACGGCCGGAGGCGGCGGGCGCTTATCCATGGCAGCCATCAGCGCGTGCGGATAGTGAAGAATTATATGGGAAATGACAGAGAGTGAGGCGGGCTGAAAACAGCCCGCCGATCATGAAATGACAGTTTGAAATCATTTCACAATCACTCCCCTATCACTTTGTTTTATCGTTTAAATTTTTAGATTGAGGTCATGCTAGGCGAGCGAGGGCAGATGACAAGCGTTCCGCCTCCGCCGCTTTGGCGTCATGATCGGCCCGTGCCTTTTCAACGGCTTCAGGCTTTGCGCGTTCCACAAAGCTGGGATTACCCAGACGTCCGGCCAGACTGTCGCGTTCCTTAGTCGCGGCGGCCAGCGCCTTGGTCAGGCGATCGCGTTCGGCGCCAAGGTCGATCACGCCCTCGAGCGGCACGGTGATTGTTTCGCCTTCCACCACCAATTGCGCCGACGCACCAGCGGGGGCGGGGTCGAAGCGGATGCTGTCCAGACGCGCTAAGCGGTCGCACTGCGCCGCCAATGTTTCCGTGCGGCCACGCAGGCTTTCGGGGAAGTGAGCGGTGAGGCGCGCACCGGGCGGCAAGCCAAGCTCGGCCTTGGCAGCGCGCAATTCGCCAACCAGTTTGATCAGCCAGTTGATGTCGTCGCTGGCTTGTTGGTCGCGGGCGATGGTCACTTCGGGCCAGCGGGCAGTGATCAGCGGATAATCTGCGCGGTCGCCGGTAACCGTCCACAATTCTTCGGTGATGAAGGGCATGAACGGATGCAGCATGACGAAGATTTGGTCGAGCACCCAGCCAGCAACGGCCTTGGTCTCATCATCAATCGCGCCCTTGATCAGTTCCAAATACCAATCGCAGAAGCTGTTCCATGCAAAGCTGTAAATCGCATTGGCCGCTTCGTCGAAACGGAAGGCGGCAAAAGCTTTGTCGATGGCGGCGACGGTGTCGGCCACTTCACCCAAAATCCAACGGTTGACCGGACGGGCCGCTTCTGGCGCTTCAAAGCTGGTCGATGCGGTGATGCCATTGGCTTCGCAGAAACGCGTGGCGTTCCAAAGCTTGGTGGCAAAATTGCGATAACCTGCCAGACGCGCATCATCCATCTTGATGTCGCGGCCTTGGCTTTCCATCGCGGCCATGAAGAAGCGCAGCGCATCCGCGCCATATTTGTCAATCAACCCCAAGGGGTCGATGACATTGCCCTTGGACTTGGACATTTTGGCACCATCGGGCGCGCGGACCAAACCGTGCAAATACATGGTCTTCCAAGGCACTTCTTTCATGAAGTGCAAGCCCTGCATCGCCATGCGGGCGTTCCAGAAGAAGAGAATGTCAAAGCCGGATACCAGCACGTCATTGGGATAATGGCGTTTCAATAAATCCGTGTCGTTCGGCCAGCCCAGCGTCGCGAAGGGCCACAAAGCGGACGAGAACCATGTGTCGAGCACGTCAGGATCGCGGGTCAGGGTGACGCCTGCGCCAGCTTGCGCTTGGGCTTCTTCTTCGGTTTCGGCGACGAAAACGCTGCCGTCCTCGGCATACCAAGCCGGAATTTGGTGGCCCCACCATAGTTGGCGCGACACGCACCATGGCTGGATATTATCCATCCAATTATAATAGGTTTTTTCCCACGACTTGGGCACGATATTGATGTCGCCATTGCGAACCGCTGCGATGGCAGGCTGGGCCAGCGTGGCTGCGTCCACATACCATTGATCGGTCAGCCATGGTTCAATCACCACACCGCCGCGATCGCCAAAGGGCGTCTGGATGGTGCGTGGCTCGGCGTCATGTTCCTCGCCATCCTTGTCCACATGCGGGATCAGGAATCCGTCAGCCTTCAGGCGGGCGACGATGGCTTCGCGCGCGCCATCAACGCCGTCGCGGCGGAAGCGGTGCAGGCCGATAAATTCGGCCGGAATAAGCCCGTCTTCGGTTTGGCAAACATTGGCGTCGCCATCGAGCATGTTGAGCATGTCGGCGGCAGCAAAGCCTGCACGGCGGCCGACTTCAAAGTCGTTAAAATCATGGCCTGGGGTGATTTTCACCGCGCCGGTGCCCAATTCAGGGTCGGCATGTTCGTCGGCGACGATGGCAATGCGGCGGCCCGTGATCGGCAGGGTGACGAACTTGCCGATGACGCTCTTGTAACGGGCATCCTCAGGATGAACGGCAACCGCCATATCGGCCAGCATGGTTTCGGGGCGCGTGGTCGCAACCTCGATATAATCGCGGCCATCATCCAGCGTCACGCCGTCCGCCAGTGGATATTTAAAATGCCAAAAACCGCCCTTGGTTTCGCGGGTTTCCACTTCCAGATCGGAAATGGCGGTTTTCAGCTTGGGGTCCCAGTTTACAAGGCGCTTGTCGCGATAAATTAAGCCTTCCTTGTGCAGGTCGACAAAGACTTTTAGCACGGCATCGGTGAAATGCGGGTCCATGGTGAATTGTTCGCGGCTCCAGTCCATCGAACAACCCAGACGGCGCAGCTGGCCGGTGATTTGGCCACCGCTTTCCGCCTTCCATTCCCATACCTTGTCGATGAACGCTTCGCGGCTATAATTGGTGCGCTTGTCGCCCTTGGCGTCCATTTGGCGTTCCACGACCATTTGCGTGGCAATGCCCGCATGATCGGTGCCGACCACCCACAAGGCATCCTTACCGCGCAGGCGTTCATAGCGGACCAGCACGTCTTGCAACGTATTGTCTAGCGCATGACCGATGTGCAGCGCGCCCGTGACGTTGGGCGGCGGGTTTACAATCGTGAAAGGTTGCGCGTCGGGACGCTCGGGACGAAAGAGTCCGCGGCTTTCCCACTCATGGGCCCATTTTGCCTCAATCGAAGCGGGGTCGAAAGTCTTTTCCATTGCCATAGGATCGGCCTTTGCCAGCCAAGAGCAAAGATGCCAAGGGGGCGCGAAAGCATCACGCCCCCTTCTGCGATAAATAGGTTTATTTTTTCAGATGTTCACCCATCCAGTTGAACACGGCTTCATACCATTGAACGCTGTTCTTACCCTTTAAGATCCAGTGATTTTCGTCGGGGAACATCAGCAATTCACCCTTCACGCCTTGGCGTTGCAGCGCATGAAAAGCCGCCAATCCTTGGGTGTAGGGAATGCGGAAATCCTTTTCGCCGTGGATCACCAGCATCGGGGTTTTCCAATTTTTCACATGGTTGACGGGGTTCCATTTTTCGGCGTCGGTGCGGTCCCACCAAGGGCCGCCATTTTCCCATTCGTCGAACCACAATTCTTCGGTTTCAAAGGCCATGGAGCGCAGGTCAAATACGCCAGCATGGTTGACGAGGCATTTGAAGCCATCGTTCCACTGACCTGCGATCCAGTTCATCATATAGCCGCCATAGCTGCCGCCCAGCGCGCAGGCATTGCTGACGTCAATCTGGGCGTCTTGCTTGCCCGCGGCCGCAAGGCCGAGCTTGAGATCTTGCAGCGGTTTGCCGCCCCAATCCTTGTTGATGCTGTCGGTAAAGGCTTGGCCATAGCCGGTCGAACCGTGGAAATCGATACTGACCGCTGCATAGCCGGGGGCCGAGAATAAACGCGGGTTCCAACGGGTGGACCAGCTATCGCCAAAGCTGCCTTGTGGGCCGCCATGGACCAAGAAAGCGACGGGCAATTTGCCGCTGGCCTTGGCGGGTTTGACGATTTGGCCCCACACCATGTCACCATTGGCCCCCGCAAATTGCAGGCGTTCGACCGAAACGGGGTCGATCTGTGCCATTTGCGCTTGGTTGACGTCCGTCAGGCGGGTGATTTTGCCCTTGGCATCGCGCAGCCAGAAATCGGTGGGGACCGAGGCGCTGTTGCGCGAATAAAGGATGCTGCCGTCAGCCAGCGGCGTGACATCGCCAATATTGCCTTCAAATTTTTCGGCGGTCGCGCGCAATTTGGTGACATGGCCCGTCGCAACATCGACGCGGAACATCGGATGGTCAAGCACATCTTGTGCGGTGACGAGCAGTGATTTTCCGTCCGCTGCCCAAGCGATGGAGGCCACCGAACGGTCCCACGCATCGGTCAATTTGCGGGTTTCGCCGCTTTCGACATTGCGCAGCATCAGCACTTGCCGATCTGCTTCATATCCGGGGCGGGCCATGGCGGCATAGGCCAGATATTTGCCATCGGGTGATGGTGTGGGCAGGGTGTCGGTGGCCTTATTTTCGGCCGTCAAATTGACCGGCGCCATGCGGGCATCGACCAAGGCACGGTATATATCCAAGTTGGTGGATGTTGGTTCATCACGGTCCGCTTTGCGCAGCGTGAAATAGACGGTGCGGCTGTCCGGCCCCCACGCCAATTCTTCCCCGCCGCCAAAGGGTTTGGACGGGCTGTCCCCGACCAGACCAGCGGCAATCGGATGGGCGGTGCTGGCCGTGCCATTGTCCAAATTCAGCACGAAAAGGCGGCTGTGCGTGCCGGGAGTTTCCCAACTGTCCCAATGGCGAACAAAGCCGACGCCATCCTTATAATGGCGGCCCGTGCCGGGGCCGGTCGCCTCGCCCTTATCTTGTGCGTCACAGCCAAAATCATGGCATTCCATGGGGATGTCACCCCAAATCAGCACACGGCGGCCGTCAGGCGAAATTTTGAATCCGCTGATGTCGGCGGTGGTTTTGCTGACTTGTGCTGCTTCGCCGCCGGTGGGGGGGATGCGCCAGATTTGACCAGATGACAGATAGTAAATCTGGCCGTCCGCACCAAAAGCTGGGCTGTTGGCGCTGGTGCCAGCGGGGGTCAGGCGGGTGGGGGCCACATTTTTGGCCTTACGGTCGACGATCCACAGGCCGGTCGAGCGGTCATAGCTGTCGGCCTTGGTTTCGGTCATTTGATAGACGATATAGCGCCCATCCGCCGACGCCGTGGGCGCGGCCACGCGGTTCAATGTAGCCAGATCAGCCGCCGTCATCGGGCGCGCCGCAGCGGTGGTGGACAAGGCGGTGCCGGACAAGGCGGCGGCAAGCGCAAGGGCGCTGGTCAAAATTTGGTTTCGCATGAGACTATCTTTATCGCAGGCGGTTGGCGCGGGAAAGATGGTTTCCGCTATAGCCACCGATCAGCATCATGCATGGGCGGGCCTTGCTCCCGAAGGAGCAAGGCCAGAGGATTGCTTAAATGGCGCCCTGAAAGGCATCGCATTGATTGGGATCGCCGGATTCCAACCCCTTGCGCAGCCAGCGCATCCGTTGTTCGCTGGTGCCATGGGTGAAGCTTTCCGGAACGGAGCGTTGCCCTGCGGCCTTCATCAATGTGTCGTCACCGATCGCATTGGCAGCGCGCATCGCTTCTTCCATATCGCCCGGCTCCATCACACTTTGCCCAGCGCGATTGCGGGCGCGGGCGGCCCAAACGCCGGCGTAGCAATCGGCCTGCAATTCCATGCGCACTTGCAGCGCATTGCCCTCGGCCTGAGAAACACGCGATTGCGCGCTGCGGACCTTGCTGGATGTGCCGGTGATGGTTTGGATGTGATGGCCCACTTCATGCGCCACGACATAGGCCTGCGCCGCATCGCCCGCTGCGCCAAAGCGGGTTTCCAGTTCGCGGAAGAAACTGGTGTCCAGATAAATGCCCTGATCGGCGGGGCAGTAAAATGGCCCCATTGCGGCCTGCGCTGCGCCGCAGCCAGAGCTATTCTGATCGGTGAAGAAATTCAGCGTCGGTTTTTGATATCCGCTGACGATATTTCCCCACACTTGATGGGTGGAGCCGAACACATTGCAGGCGAAGCGTTCTTCTGCTGTGTCACAAGCCACGCCTTGCGCGGCGCCACGGCTTTGCATCATGGGATCGCTGCCGCCACCACCGAGAGGCAGCAAATTGCCGCCGCTGCCGAAAATGAAGAGTGCTGCTAGGCCCAAAAGCAAGATGGTGCCGCAGCCCATTTTGCGCCCCAGCAACATGGGCAGAAAGGCCAAGAGAAGATTTCCTCCTCCGCCTCCACTACCGCCACCGCTAAATCCGCCGCCGCCGCGTCCGAGGTCGCGAATATCATCTCCGGGATCATAATCATCCAGCCGCAAGGGGGGCCTCCCATATTCGCTAAGTTATCACCTTTTCATAGTGACGCCTTTTCATAGTGACAGGCCCCTAAAATAAAGGGAAGAGTTTAGTGGCGTAAATTCATCATCACCGAAGCGGGAGATGGCAATGCATTTGAAAGGCAAAACGGCGCTGGTCACGGGATCTACCTCGGGCATTGGGCTGGCGATTGCAAAAGCGCTGGCGGGCGCTGGCGCGCGGGTGATCATCAATGGCTTCGGTGATGAACAGGCCATTGAGGCGGAGAGGATCGCACTGTCTGAGCAGGCTGGTGTTGAGGCGCTTTATGATGCCGCCGATTTAACCGATGCTGCGGCGATTGCGGCGATGTTTGCCCGCGCGGATGATGTGGCGGGCGGGGTGGATATATTGGTCAACAATGCCGGCACGCAATATGTGGCGCCGATCGAAGATTTCCCGCCAGAGAAATGGGATTTGATCATCGCTCTTAATCTTACGGCCGCATATCATACTATGCATCATGCTGTGCCGGGCATGAAGAAAAAGGGATGGGGCCGCATCATCTCCACCGCGTCCGCCCATTCCTTGGTCGCCTCGCCCTTTAAATCCGCTTATGTCGCGGCGAAGCATGGCTTGGTGGGTTTGAGCAAAACGGTCGCGCTGGAGGTCGCGCAAACGGGGGTGACGGTGAATTGCATCAGCCCCGGCTATGTTTGGACCAAGCTGGTGGAAGAACAGATTCCGGATACGATGGCGGCGCGGGGCTTGTCGCGGGATGCGGTGATAGACGATGTGTTGCTGGCCAGCCAGCCGACCAAGGCTTTTGTGACCGTGGATCAGGTCGCGGCTTTGGCTTTGTTCCTCACCGGCGAGGCGGCATCAAGCATCACCGGTGCCAATCTGAACATGGACGGCGGCTGGACCGCGATGTAGCGGCGGCAAGAGGGAAGATCGGGATAGAATTTGTGCAATCATGGGCATAGCGCCAGAGTCCTAGTCTTGCGTTAGCCTGTTGATAGATGGCAATATAAGCTGTTTTTTATAGGAGATTGTCCATGCGCTTGCCCCAGTTTCTGCTGATCGGAGCGGGTTGCGCCTTATCGGCATGCACCACGGCAGCGGGGGGACAATCTGTGTCGACCAAAAGCGTGGAAGCGCCAGTTGATATGGTCGAGAAGCGCAGCACGCCTTGGCGCCAGATTGCAACGGAGCAGGATCGGCAGCGGATTCGCAATTGGTATCGCTCTTGGCAGCGGGCCTTGGACGATGCGCGTGAAAGAGGTGCTGGGGCGCAGGTTGATGCAGAAGGCATTTTGTTAAATCCTACCGCAGCGCTTGATGATCCAAGCCTTCCCGCGGGCGAATATCGCTGTCGCACGGTGAAATTGGGCGCCAAGGGACGGGCAACGCTGGGCTTTGTCGCCTATGATTGGTTTCGCTGCCGGGTGGAGGGTCAATCTGGCCAGAAACGGATGGAGAAATTAAGCGGCAGCCAGCGCCCGACCGGGCGATTATTTCCTGATGTTGGAAATCGAGAAATTTTCCTGGGGACGTTGGCGCTGGGCGATGAGATGATGACCATTCCCTATGGCAGCGATAGGTTGCGCGATATGGCGGGCATGGTCGAACGTATTGGTGAGCAACGCTGGCGCTTGGTCTTGCCGGAGCCAGCCTATGAATCCTTATTGGATGTGATCGAAATCGTCCCCGCGCCTTAAGGGTTTGAGGGTGGATTTATACGGCGAGCACCAGAATCGCATCATCATGCGGCGGCTTGGGTTCAAAAGACGGAATGGGTTCAAATTCTTCTTCCATCACCGATGCGCTGCCAAGGCCCATTACTTTGAAATTGCCAAGCCGTGGCTCCTCATCGGAACGCCATTTTTTGTGAATATTCAGCGCACTAACAAATAGGTCACCATGCCGCTCAAACATAAGGTGGGGTGCCAGTTCCAGCATCGTTCCATTATATTGTGCGGTAACGCGACGCCTGCGGGCAATCGCTTCGAGCAACGTCATACGAGTATCGTTCATCAGGCTTTGCGGTTAAATGGTTGGAGATCGCAAACCTAAAGCATGGAGGCATGATTTTATCAAGCTTTGCTTCTGAAGCTCTTCATTCTGAGATGAAATTATACCGCGCTTCAGGCGGTTTTGGGTGTTGCTGCTTCGGCGGCCCGATCATCCCAAGATCATCCATAAAAATGCCCGCCGCACTTTCAAAATAAGCGCGGCGGGCAAGCTTTCCTCCCCAGGAAAGATCATCGTGTGAATGGGCGGCTTATCGCTTGCCCATTCTGAACGGTTTATTCAGCGGCGAACTGATTCATTGTATTGTCTTCGCCGGATGCCTTCAGCGCGGCTTCACCAGCGAAATATTCCTTATGGTCATCGCCAATATCGCTGCCGGCCATATTCTGATGCTTCACGCAAGCAATGCCCTGACGGATTTCCTTGCGCTGAACACCGGCCACATAGCCCAGCATCCCTTGATCGCCGAAATATTCCTGCGCCAGATTGTCAGTCGACAGAGCTGCCGTATGATAGGTTGGCAGGGTGATCAGGTGATGGAAAATGCCAGCACGCTTCGCAGAATCCCGCTGGAAATTCTGGATCCGCAGATCGGCTTCTTCGCACAATTCGCTGCCGTCATAATCGGCGCTCATCAGCTTGGCGCGATCATAGGCGGAGACATCCTTGCCTTCTTCGCTCCATGCATCGAACACTTGCTGACGGAAGTTCAGCGTCCAGTTGAAGCTAGGCGAATTGTTATAGGCCAGCTTGGCATTGGGCACGACTTCGCGGATACGATCCACCATAGCGGCAATCTGCTCGATATGTGGCTTTTCGGTTTCGATCCAGATCAGGTCGGCGCCATTTTGCAGGCTGTTGATGCAATCGAGGACGCAGCGATCTTCACCCGTGCCAGCGCGGAACTGGAACAGATTGGAAGGCAGGCGCTTCGGACGCAGTAGCTTGCCACCGCGGTTGATCAGCACGTCGCCGGGATTGCCCGCGCCGGTGACTTCGTCGCAATCGAGGAAGCTGTTATATTGATCGCCCATATCGCCCGGTTCGCGGGTGAAAGCGATTTGCTTGGTCAGGCCAGCGCCGAGGCTGTCGGTGCGGGCGACGATCACGCCATCTTCCACGCCCATTTCCATGAAGGCATAACGCAGAGCGCGGATTTTCTGGAGAAAATCTTCATGCGGAACGGTGACCTTGCCATCCTGATGGCCGCACTGCTTTTCATCCGAAACCTGATTTTCGATTTGCAGCGCGCAGGCACCCGCTTCGATCATCTTTTTCGCGAGCAGATAGGTGGCTTCTGCGTTACCAAAGCCAGCGTCAATATCGGCAATGATCGGAACAACATGGGTTTCATGATTGTCGATCGCGTGCTGAACCTGCTTCACCAGTTTCTCGTCGCCAGCGGCGCGGGCGGCATCCAGATCGCGGAACAACATGCCCAGTTCGCGAGCGTCAGCCTGACGCAGGAAGGTGTAAATTTCTTCGATCAGCGCTGGAACGCTGGTTTTTTCATGCATGGATTGATCGGGCAGTGGACCAAATTCGCTGCGCAGCGCAGCAATCATCCAGCCAGAAAGATAGATGTAGCGACCTTTGGTGGTGCCGAAATGCTTTTTGATCGAGATCATTTTCTGCTGAGCAATAAAGCCGTGCCAGCAACCCAGCGACTGGGTGTAGTTGGCGGGGTCCGCATCATAAGCGGCCATATCCGCCCGCATGATCCGCGCCGTATAACGGGCAATATCAACGCCGGTGCGAAATTTATTCTGAGCGCGCATACGGGCGACGTTTTCGGCGCCAATGGCATCCCAACGCCCGTCCTGATCGCGAATGATGTTGCCGGCTTGCGCCATATCGTCCGTATAGCTCATGTCTTTGCTCCTATAAGGCCCCGATGAGGATCGGGGTGGATGAGGCCATCTTAGGGGGCGTCGCGGCTGATTTGAAAATTATTGTCAAATAATCTTGTCAAGAAAAGCTTGTTCGTGCATTTGTGAGTGTAAATTAGTAAAGGTCTTTACAAGATGGCTGATCGCAAAATCTTCGCTGGGGCTGCTGTTCGCAAGGCGCGCCGGGCGGCTGGCTTAACGCAGGTGGCGATGGCGGAAGCGCTGGATATATCGCCCAGCTATCTCAACCTGATCGAACATGGACAGCGCCCTTTATCGGCGACGATCATTGTGCGGTTGGCCGAAAGATTTGAATTTGATGCGGCCTCTTTGGGCGGCGAGGATATTCCCGGCGGTGCAGCGGGATTAAGGCGGCGGTTGGCCGACCCGCGATTTGCCGATCTGGCTATTCGCCATGAGGATGTGGAAGAATGGCTGCAAAGCGCACCGGCGACTGCGGCAGCTTTCGCACGGATATTCGATGCCACCAGCGATGCACCCCAGCCTGCTGAAAGCGCGGAGCCGCCAGAGGTGGACTCTGTTCGGCGCGCGATTGAAAAATGGCGCAATCATTTTGCCGATCTGGACCAGCAGGCAGAAGAATTGGCTGATGAGTTGCGGCTGGCAGGGGGCGATCTTTATGGCACCATCGCGGAGAGGTTGCGGACGCGGCATCAATTGGGGATCCGCATATTGCCTGCTGATGTGATGCCGGATCGGCTGCGCTGGCTGGATTGGCATGCGCGGCAATTGATGTTGAATGAATTGCTGCGGCCCGCGTCGCGCACTTTTCAGGCGGCCGCAACGCTGGCCCAGATTGAAGCAAAGTCGGAAATTGCGGCCTTGGTTGCCGGATCAGGCTTTGCTGAACCGGCAGCGGCGCGCTTGTTTGAACGACATTTGGTGCAATATTTTGCCGCCGCGCTGATGATGCCCTATAGCCGTTTTCTGCGGGCTTGCGACGCCACGGGCTATGATCTTCTGTTGCTGCAGCGGCGCTTTGGCGCGAGTTTTGAACAGGTCGCCCATCGCTTAACCACCTTGCAACGGGTCGGGGCGCGGGGCTTGCCATTTTTCTTGCTGCGTATTGATCGGGCGGGACAGGCCAGCAAAAATTATCTGGGAGGGAGCCAATCTCCATTGATCGACATGGGCGGGCGATGTCCCTTGTGGAATGTGCATGAAGCCTTTGCCCGGCCGGGCGAGGTGGTGACGGATTTGGTCGAGCTGGAGGATGGGTCACGCTGGTTCACCCAATCGCGCGCAGTCGCGGCAGCAGGCGTGACAGGCAGCGGAACCGCTGGCCGATTTGTTGTGAGTGTGGGTGTTGATGCCAAAACCGCGGCGCCTTTGGTGGCGGCGCGGGGCATGGATTTGATGCGCAGCATGGCGACGCCGATTGGCTTGGGGTGTCGGCGCTGCACGCGCACGGGTTGTGTTCAACGCTCTTTGCCGCCGGTTGGCCGGGCGCTGCGGTTTCGGGATGGTGAGCGCAGCGTTAGCCCGTTCGATTTTGCGGGCGATTGACGCTGGCTTTCAGCGATGCAGCGAAATAGCGATAGGGTGCCAAGGCGGGCGGGCCGGGTTCAGGCTTCGACTCGTTCCAGCAATTGCCGTGGATCAAGCCCGATACGGCGCATTTGGGCGGTAACTGGCGGCCAGATTTGAGTCAAAAACTCATCCCGCATCAAAGCACGCAGCCGCTCGGTCGCGCCGTCGGCGACAAACATGCCGACGCCGCGCTTCACGATCACCAGCGCTTCATCCTGAAAGCCCTGATAGGCTTTGGCGACCGTTAGCGGGTTTACCCCTTCTTTCGCGGCCAAAGCGCGGACCGATGGCAGCATGTCGCCATCACCAAATTCGCCATCCAATATGGCGTTGGCGATCACATCGCGCAGGCGTTGATAGACAGGTTTGGGTTGATCGACCATGGCGAGTTAATGCCATAAGACAGCAAGACAGTCAAATCACACAGCCTTCATTTCCCTGAAGATAAGGGCCTGTTGATCAGGCGCGAGGCGGCCAGCCTATGGCTTCCATTGGGAAACAACATGATCATAATCGGGGCGGTCCCTTTCTTCCAGCGGCTGGGCCGGCGAACCGAAGAAGAAATAGCCGACGATTTGATCCTTTGGCCCACCTCCAAATGCGGCTTTCACCATCGGATCAAAAGCGGCCCAGCCGGTAAGCCAACTGCCAACATAGCCATGGGCATGGGCGGCATGCAGCAGGTTCATCGCGGCAGCGCCCGCAGCAAGTTGCTGTTCCCAAACTGGAACTTTGCTTTCAACGACAGGGGTGGAAAGCATCACGACCAGATTGGGGGCTTGAAAGGCAAATTGGTCCAGCGCTGACAGGTTGAGGTCTGCGGCGCCGGGATTGGCCGCGATCCACGCTTTTTTGAGCAGAGCCGCAAACTCTGGTCGCTGATCGGTCGCGATTTCCACAATCCGCCATGGCGCGAGCTTGCCATGATCGGGGGTGCGCAGCGAGAGAGACAATATCGCCCGCATTTCCTGTTCATTTGGGCCGGGAGCGATCATGTCGCGAGGTTTGCCGGAGCGGCGGGTGGCGAGGTGGGCGAGCAGGGAAGAGTGATCGTTAAACATAGCCCTTCATGTGCCGCTCGGATCGCGAAGGTTCAAGGCCTGTCCGTCGCAATAGATGATCACTTGAGATGGGATGAAGAAAGAAGCGACTTCCCATACTGGTTTTTGACGTTAATTTGGGAGGATACGCCCGCTTGTTAGAGGCGGCTACACTATCAAGGGGAAGGGTCTTCATGACCAAAGCCTATGCACAGCCCGGGGACGCCGCTGGCACTTTCTTGGGACATCCAAAGGGGCTGTTTGTCCTGTTCTTTGCGGAGATGTGGGAGCGTTTTTCCTATTATGGGATGCGCGCCCTGCTGATTTTCTATCTCACCAAACATTGGTTGTTTTCGGATGGCGAAGCTGGCGTCATCTATGGCAGCTATACGGCGTTGGTTTATATCATGCCGGTGATTGGCGGTTATCTGGCGGACAAATGGCTGGGGCAGAGAAAGGCGGTGCTGTTTGGCGCGGTGCTGTTAACCTTCGGGCATTTTTTGATGGGATTTGAAGGCAATGGTTCTCAAGATTCAGCCCATCTCAACATCTTCTGGCTCGCGCTGGCTTTCATCATCGTGGGCAGCGGGTTTTTAAAAGCCAATATTTCCGTGATCGTCGGCCAGCTTTATCCGCGCACCGACGTGCGCCGGGATGGCGCCTATACGATATTCTATATGGGGATTAATTTGGGCGCGGCCTTCGGTTCGCTGCTCTGCGGTTATCTTGGCGAGAAATATGGCTGGGCCTATGGCTTTGGTGCGGCCGGATTTGGCATGTTGCTGGGGCTGATCGTCTTCATGTGGTTCACTCCCTTGCTGATGGGCCGCGGCGAACCCGATAATCCTGCAAGGCTGAAGCAGCGCCATTATGGTTTCAAATTTGAATGGATTTTATATGCCAGCGGCCTGCTCGCCGTTTTGGCTTGCTGGTGGTTGGTGCAAAATCAACAGATTGTCGGCATTTTGCTGGGCGTAAGCGGCGCGATTTTGGTGGCTTATGTGTTCTTCACGGCTGTGGTGAAATTGCCATCGGAAGATCGGGATCGCATTTTCGCTGCGATGTTCCTGATTTTGGGTTCGATATTATTCTGGTCTCTTTTTGAACAGGCGGGTTCATCCTTGAGCCTGTTTACCGATCGCTATGTTGATCGGGGCGGGGTTCCAGCCTCTACTTTTCAGGCGATTAACGCGGTATATATTGTTTTGCTGGCGCCGTTATTCGCCGGATTGTGGACCTTTTTGGGGCGCCGCAACATGGAGCCTTCAACGCCAGTGAAATTCGGCTTGGCGATGCTGCAATTGGGCCTTGGTTTTTATGCGCTGATCTGGGGTGCGCAAGCCGTGGGCATGGGTGTTGCTACGCCGGTCGTGTTCATTTTCCTGATTTATCTGTTTCACACGATGGGCGAACTTTGCTTGTCGCCTGTGGGCTTGAGCGCGATGAACAGGCTGGCGCCAGCGCATATGGCCAGCTTGATCATGGGCACCTGGTTTTTTGCGTCTGCTACGGGCAATTTCGTGGCGGGGCTGATCGCGGCGGCCACGGGGTCTGAAAAGGCCAGCGGTGAAGGCGCAGGCAAGGAATTGGTGCTGGAAGTTTATGGTACCATTGGTTTGTGGGCCGTGGGCTTCGGGGTCTTTGTGATTTTGGTCGCGCCGCTGATTAAGAAGATGATGCATCTGGATACGCTTCGGGATGCGGATGCCGAAACGGAAGACGATAGCGGCCAAGCGCCTGCCAAGGCTTGAAACGGCGGTGCTTGATCTGAATGAACGCTAAACGGATGAGGGTGGGATGACGGGTTTCAAACGGAAACTTCTGTGGGCCGCGGCAACGCTGGCATTGGCGGGATGCGCTGCCAATGGCGCCCAAAATCCACCCTCTTCCGCGTCATCCTCCCAATCGCCGCTGGCTATGGAGCCGAAGAAAACGGGCACCGTTCGCGACCCTTATCCTTCGACCTATAAGCCTTATCCGGGCCAGCCAACTGCGGTTCGCAATGTGGTGATCTTTGATGGTGAGGGCGGGCGGATCGAGTCCGGCACTATCCTATTCGTTGATGGCAAGATCGCGGCGGTGGGCGGCCCGGAGCTCGTCATTCCGACGGAATATCACATAGTGGAGGGGCGGGGCCAATATCTGACCCCCGGCATTATCGATGTTCACAGCCATTTGGGGGACTATCCATCGCCCAGCGTCGAGGCGCATAGCGATGGCAATGAAATGACCTCGCCCATCACGCCAGAGGTTTGGACGGAACATAGTGTTTGGCCGCAGGATCCGGGGTTTAGCCGCGCGCTGGCCAATGGCGGAGTCACGGCGCTGCAAATTCTGCCGGGCAGCGCCAATCTGATGGGCGGCCGCTCTGTCACGCTGAAAAATGTGCCGTCCCGCACCGTGCAAGGGATGAAGTTTCCGGGGGCACCCTATGGTTTGAAAATGGCCTGCGGAGAAAATCCGAAGCGCGTTTATGGCGCCAAGGGCCGCGCCCCGTCCACGCGGATGGGCAATTTTGCAGTCAATCGCCAGACTTGGATCCGGGCGGCGGCCTATAAAAAGAAGCTGGACGAGGGCAAGGTGGTGGATCGCGATCTGGCCATGGAAACGCTGGCTGGGGTGCTGGCGGGTGATATTTTGGTGCATAATCATTGCTATCGGGCCGATGAGATGGCGCTGGTTGTCGATATGGCTAAGGAATTTGGTTATTCCATCGCCGCTTTTCATCATGCGGTGGAGGCTTATAAAATCGGCGATATTTTGGCGCGCGAGAAGATTTGCGCCGCGCTGTGGGCCGATTGGTGGGGCTTTAAAATGGAAAGCTATGATGCCGTTCCAGAAAATCTGCCGATGGTGCATCGTGCAGGGGCCTGCACCATCGTGCATTCGGATGATGAAAATCAGATTCAGCGCCTGAATCAGGAAGCCGCCAAAGCGATCAAAGCGGGCCGCCGCATGGGCATCAATGTCAGCGACGAGACAGCGTGGACATGGCTTGCGATCAATCCGGCAAGGGCGCTGGGGATTGATCAGGTGACCGGCAGTTTGAAGGCCGGGAAAATGGCGGATATCGTGCTGTGGAACGGCAATCCTTTTAGCGTTTATACGCGGCCGGAAAAAGTGTGGATCGATGGCGCGCTGATGTTTGACGCGCAGCAAGCTGGTTTGCGGCCGGTGAGCGATTTCGAGCTGGGCCAGCCGGGCGAAGGGGACGCGAAATGAAGCGTTATGGCTTCGCTGCGATGGCGGCTGTTCTTATGGCAGCTGGGGCTGGGCTGATGCCGGTTGCGCAGGCGCAGGATATTGCCATTCGCAATGCTCGGTTGGTGATGGGCGATGGTAGCGCGCCGATAGAAAATGGCACAGTAGTCGTGCGCGGCGGAACGGTGACAGCGGCGGGCGCAGGCGTAGCGGTTCCGGTAGGGATAGAGGTGGTGGACGCAGGCGGCGCATGGGTGACGCCGGGCCTTGTCGCCGCCTTTAGCCGATTGGGCTTGGTGGAGGTGGATGCGGTCGGCGGCAGCAATGATCGTTCGGCCAGTCGCTCGCGTTTCTCGGCGGGGCTGGATATTGCGCCCGCTCTCAATCCCATGGGCTCGCCGGTTGCGATTAACCGTGCTGCCGGCATTACCCGCGCCATTGTGGCCCCTGCCGAAAGCAGCAATTTATTTGCCGGGCAGGGCGCGGTGGTCGATCTGGGGGATGATCGGGATATGGTCACCCGGCCGCGCGCGCTGCAATTTGTGTCTTTTGGTGAAGCTGGTTCTGCCAAGGCCGGAGGCAGCCGTGCCGCAACCTTCCTGTTGTTTCGCGAACAATTGCTGGCCGCGCAAAACCATGCCCGTGATCCCGCGCGTTTTGCGACATGGGACAATAGCGCGATGATTCAGCGCGCAGATGCCGATGCGTTGGTGCAGGTGATAGCAGGCAAAACGCCCTTATTTGTGCGGGTTGATCGCGCGTCTGATATTCTTAACATATTGAAGCTGCGTCAGGAATTTTCGGCGTTGAAACTGGTGCTGGTAGGGGCGACAGAAGGCTGGTTGGTGGCGCAGGAAATTGCAGCGGCGAAGGTGCCGGTGATCCTATCCCCGCTCACGGACTTGCCGGGCAATTTTGAACGGTTGGGGGCGACCCAATCCAATGCAGGCCGATTGAAAGCCGCTGGTGTGGATATTTCTGTCGGTGTGTTTGATGATGATGACGCGCATAAGATGGGCTATGCCGCGCAATATGCAGGAAATCTGGTCGCCTTAAGCCGCCTGCCTGCTGCTAGCGGGTTGAGTTGGGATCAGGCCTTTGCCGCGATTAGCAGCGCCCCGGCGCGCGCCATCGGTATGGCGGATCGCATCGGATCGCTGAAGCCGGGGCGGGTTGGCGATGTCATCATTTGGGATGGTGATCCGCTGGAATTGGGCAGCAGGCCCACCGCCATTTGGATTGACGGCAAGCGGCAATCTTTGGTGACGCGTCAGGATCGGTTGCGGGATCGCTATGCCACCCCGCAGGAGGCCGCTCTGCCCAAAGCCTATGAGCATTGATGGCCAACGCGGCTTAAAGTAGCGCGGCTTAAAGCGGCGCGGCCTTTTCCTTGTGCCCTTCCCCATGATCTGATGCGATTTTGGTGACGGCGACATCCGCCACCACATTGCCAAGGGTGCGGAAAATGTCGGGGATCGTCTCCACCGCCACCAACAGCCCAAGCGGCGCAATGGGCACGCCCATGCTGGCGGCGATTGGGGCGATGGAGGTGACGAAGCTGATCGATCCGGGCAGGCTCACCGCGCTGAGCGCGGCTGCCACTGCCACGGCCAGACCTGCTGCCATTTCCCAGATGCTGAGTTCTATTTGGAACAGCCAGGCAATATAAAGAACCACAGCCAGATTCATCGCGGTGCTGGTGAAACGAAATAGCGCCACGGCCAGCGGCAGGATGATATCGGCTTTCTTGCGATCCACACCAATCTCGCTGGAGGAATCCAGCATCGCAGGCAGGCTGGCGAGGGAGCTTTGGGTGCTGATCGCGACCGCCAAAGTGGGGGCGATGGCGCGGCCGAATTGTCCTGCAGGCACCCGGCCAACCCATATTGCCAGCAACAGCGCCATGATGAAGCAGCAAAGCCCGATGGCGCAAATGATCAACACATAATGGATCAGGCCGCCAAAGGCTGCGGCGCCCGCTTTGACAGCGAGAGCATAGCCCAGCGCAAAGACGCCAATGGGTGCCAGCATCAACACCCATTTGATCACGATCAGCATGGCATCGCCAATGGCGCGGAAAAAGCCGGAAAGCGTGGCACGCTGATCAGCGGCAAGGCGGGTGATCGCAAAAGCAAAGATTGTGGTGAAGAGGATCAGCGGCAGGATTGCCGTCTCGGCGGCGGCGGCAATCGGATTTGTCGGCACCAGCGACAGCAGGAAATCCGCAAAGGCAGGGGAGGGGGAGGGTTGGTGGGAACCGCCCAACCCATGGCGCAGCGCCTCTGCCACATCGGCTGGCAGCGGGAAGGCTTGCAGCAACAGAGGGGTGAGGATCAGCGACATCATGCCGGTCAGGATGATCGCAATCAGGAAATAGATGATCGAAATGGCGGCCAATTTGCCCGCCCGGGCCGCATCGGCGGCAGCGGTGATGCCCGTGATCAACAGCGCGACAACCAGCGGCACAATGGTCATTTTCAAGGCATTCAGCCATAAAATTCCAAAGGGCTCGATAATCGGCAAGCTGATATTGGCGATGTTTGGCAAGAGGCTGGCCATGGCAAGCCCCAGCAACATTCCCAAGGCCAAAGCCAGAAGGATGATCCGCGCTGATTTCAAGCTTTAACCCCTTTCGCTGACTTTCAGCTTTGCTTGCCAAGCTAAGAGGCCTGACTTAGGGCCGTGCCTTAGGTTTAATCGCCCTCTCGTTGAAGACTTAAGTGGCAGGGATTTTATGCGCAAGTTTTTCGGAACGGACGGAATACGCGGCCTGACCAATCAGGCGCCGATGACGGCAGAGGTGGCCATGCGGGTTGGCATGGCGGCGGGGGCCCATTTCCTGCGCGGCACCCATAAGCATCGGGTGGTGATTGGAAAAGATACGCGTCTGTCTGGCTATATGCTGGAAAATGCGTTGGTTGCGGGCTTTACCAGCGTGGGGATGGATGTGGTGCAGGTGGGGCCCATGCCAACACCCGCGGTCGCCATGCTGACCCGTTCTATGCGCGCGGATTTGGGCGTGATGCTTTCGGCCAGCCACAATCCGTTTTTTGACAATGGCATTAAATTATTCGGCCCCGACGGCTATAAACTATCCGATGCCGATGAGTTGCAGATAGAGGCGCGGCTGCAAGATGTGCCGACTTTGGCGGCTCCGGCGCAAATTGGGCGGGCCAAGCGGATTGAGGATGCGCGAGGGCGTTATATTCACGCGGTGAAACAAAGCCTGCCGCAGCAGATCCGGCTTGATGGGCTGAAAATGGTGCTGGATTGCGCCAATGGCGCTGCCTATAACAGCGCGCCGACGGTGTTTTGGGAATTGGGCGCTGATGTGCTGACCATAGGGGTCAGCCCCAATGGCACCAATATTAACGATCAATGCGGCTCCACGGCGCCAGCCCTGTTGCAAGAAACGGTCGTCGCGAGCGGGGCGGACATTGGCATTGCGCTGGATGGCGATGCAGATCGGTTGATCATTGTCGATGAGCAAGGCGCGATTGTGGATGGCGATCAGATTATGGCGCTGTTCGGCATCAATTGGGCGCGGCAGGGCCGATTGCGCGGCGGCGGTGTGGTGGCAACGATCATGTCCAATCTGGGGCTGGAGCGATTCCTGACGGGCGAAGGCTTGACGCTGGAGCGCACCAATGTGGGCGACCGACATGTGTTGGAACGGATGAAGACCGGCGGGTTTAACGTGGGCGGCGAGCAATCCGGCCATATGATCCTGATGGATCATGCGACCACTGGCGACGGCACATTGGCCGCCTTGCATGTGTTGGCTGAATTGGTGACGGCAGGAAAACCCGCCAGCGCATTGCTGCATCAATTTGATCCGGTGCCGCAATTGCTGAAGAATGTGCGTTTCTCGGGCGGCAGGCCGCTGGATGAAAAGCATGTGAAAGCCGCCATTGCCGAGGGTGAGGCGATGCTGGCTGGATGTGGCCGCTTGGTGATCCGGCCATCGGGCACTGAGCCGGTGATCCGGGTGATGGCCGAGGGCGATGATGAAGGCGCTGTGACAAGGGTGGTGGATATGATTTGTGATGCTGTGCATCAGGCGGCGGCCTGATATGCTGGAGATGCGGCCCGATTGTGAACGCTGCGGCACGGATCTGCCGGCGAGCGACCATGGCGCATTTATATGCTCGATGGAGTGTAGTTTTTGCGCTGATTGTGCAGAAGAATTGGATGATCGCTGCCCCAATTGCAAAGGGGAGCTGATGGATCGTCCGGTGCGGCAGAGCGCTTTGCTGGATAAATATCCCGCCTCCACGGAGCGGAAATTCAAGCCCTGAACTGGCCCCAAGCTGGCCTTGGGCGGCTGCAAGTCCATGAGATTGAAATGAAGGAGAGCCGGACGTGACGGCGCGTATATTGATTATTGCTGGTTCCGATAGCGGTGGCGGCGCGGGCATTCAGGCGGATATCAAAACTGTGACGATGTTGGGCGGCCACGCCATGACCAGCATCGCAGCGATTACGGCGCAAAATACATTGGGTGTGCAGGCTGTTCATGCGGTGCCAAAGGAAATGGTCATCGCCCAAATCGATAGCGTGGTCAGCGATATTGGCGTGGATGCGATCAAGATCGGCATGATCGGTAGCGGAGAAACGGCCTTGGCCGTGGCAGACCGTTTGCGGCAGGAGGATCTGGCGGCGGTGCCGATGGTTTTGGATCCGGTGATGGTGACCACCAGCGGCGCCAATCTGGCGGATGACGCCACGGTTGCGGCCTTTGATCAGTTGATGACCCGAGCGACGCTGATCACCCCCAATATTCCAGAGTTGGCGGCATTGGGCGGGGAAGCCGCCGTGCTCAGCAAGGGATGCAGCCTGTTGGTAAAGGGCGGCCATCTGGAAGGCGATATGGTGGTTGATCGCTTGCTGGAGCCGGGCGTTGGCGATGTGCTGCGCTGGGAGGCGCCGCGTATTCATACAGAGCATAGCCATGGCACGGGATGCACGCTGGCCAGCGCCATTGCTACCGGGCTGGCGCAAGGCATGCCGCTGGAGCCGGCGATTGCGCGGGCGCGGGATTTCGTGCGTATCGCCTTGCAAAATGCGCCAGCTTTGGGGCAGGGACATGGCCCGATGGGACATCAATCGGTGCGCAATGATGGCCTGTTCACCGGCCCTGCGATCAACCAGATCAGCGTTCCGGCGCATGATTATCAGGCCTCTGTCACTTTTTATAAGCAAATGGGGCTGACCCAGATCGTGGATAGCCCGGATAAAGGCTATGCGCGTTTTGAAGCGGCCAATGGCGTGACGCTTTCGATTGAAACGGGCCGGGGGCAATCTGGTCAGGGAGCCACCGTCTATCTGGAAAGCGGCGCATTGGATGCATGGGTGGCCTATTTGGCGCGGCGCGGCGTGCGCTTTGATCATATGCCCAAGGATCAAGATTGGGGTTGGCGCGAGGCTCAGCTCAGCGATCCTGCTGGAAATCTGCTATGCCTTTATCAAGCGGCTGAATATCGGCGCTTCCCGCCCTGGCGTCTATGATCGTCGGCGTTGACGAGGCCGGTCGCGGGCCATTGGCCGGGCCGGTTGTGGCTGGGGCGGTGATCCTGTGCGATGGTGGGATTGCAGGCGTTGATGATAGCAAAAAATTATCCGCGAAGCGCCGCGCCCTGCTGGAGGCAGAGATTAAGGCCAAATGTCGCTGGGCTGTCGGCATGGCCAGTGTGGAAGAAATTGACCGGCTGAATATTTTGCAGGCGACGATGCTGGCGATGACCCGGGCGGTGGAAGCCTTGAACATCGAGCCAGCGCAGGTGTTGGTGGATGGCAATCGCCTGCCCAAATGGCGTTATGCCGCACGCGCCATTGTGGGCGGCGATGCACTGCATCCCGAAATTTCCGCAGCCTCGATTATCGCCAAACAGCATCGCGACAGGTTGATGGCCGAAGCGGCGCTGCGCTATCCCCATTATGGCTGGGAACGCAATAGTGGCTATGGCACGGCGGCCCATATGGCCGCGCTGCGTGAACATGGGCCAACGCCCCTTCATCGCAGCAGCTTTGCCCCCATCGCGCAGCTGCGCCTGATTTAAGCCCGCCCCGCCACAATTTCTCAAAATATTTTCAGCTGTGGTGCCGTAATAGCGCACCACAAGCTGTTGAGTCCCTGACGGGTCGCTGACTCCATATGTCGTGGGAGACTCCTTTCGTTCTCCTTTAAAAACAAGCGACTCGTGGAGACTCCACGAGTCGCTAGCTCTTGACGGCGGAGTCGCTTGGACTCATCAGGGCCGTTCAATATGTGAAGACAAGGGGCTGAAAATGGGTGTTATGGAGAAGATCAAGGCGCCGGTAAGGCGTCCACGCGCGCCAAAGGCGGCGCTAGTTGATCTGCCGCTCGACAGCATCCTGCAAGGCGATTGCGTGGACATGATGCGCAGCCTTCCTGCCGCCAGCGTGGATATGATTTTCGCGGATCCGCCCTATAATTTGCAGCTTGGCGGCGATCTGCATCGTCCGGAAGGCAGCAAGGTGGATGCCGTCACCGATGATTGGGATAAGTTTGAAAGCCTGGCGACCTATGATCGCTTCACCCATGCTTGGCTGAAAGAAGCGCGCCGCATTTTGAAACCCAATGGCAGCATTTGGGTGATTGGCAGCTATCATAATATTTTCCGCGTCGGCGCCGCGTTGCAGGATCAGGATTATTGGATCCTCAATGACATCATCTGGCGCAAAGCCAACCCTATGCCCAATTTCAAAGGCACGCGCTTCACCAATGCCCATGAAACGCTGATCTGGGCCTCCACCAGCGAAAAAGCGCGATATACTTTCAATTATCGCGCGATGAAGACGCTGAATGATGAACTGCAAATGCGTTCGGATTGGCTGATTCCGATTTGTGGTGGTGCAGAGCGGCTGAAGAAGGATGGCCAAAAGGTTCATCCCACGCAAAAGCCCGAAGCTTTGCTCTATCGGATCATGCTGGCCTGTTCCAACCCCGGCGATGTGGTGCTGGACCCCTTCTTTGGCACCGGCACAACGGGCGCTGTCGCCAAGCGTTTGGGCCGTCATTTTATCGGCATTGAGCGTGAAGATGATTATATCGCCGCGGCCCATGCGCGGATTGAATTGGCGCTGCCACTGGATGAAAGCACGATCAAGACGATGATGGCGCCGAAGGCGGCGACGCGCGTGGCCTTTGGTTCGCTTGTTGAAGGCGGGATGATTCCGGCGGGAACCGTGCTGACCGATAAGAAGCGGCGCTGGAAAGCGGCGGTTCGGGTGGATGGGTCGCTGGAATGCGAAGGCTTTCCAGCCGCATCGATCCATAAAATGGGATCGACGGTGCAAGATGCGCCCAGTTGCAATGGCTGGACCTTCTGGCATTTGGAGCATGAAGGCAAGCTGCGTGAAATTGATACTGTGCGACAGGAATGGCTGCTAACGCACGAGGCATAATGGCTTCTCCACTTCATCTTTCCGATCTGGCTTCGGCCAAAAATGGGGCGTGCATCTATTGCCGCCCCATTTGCTTTGTCGATGATCCCCGGCAATGGGATGATGCTTGTCTGCCGTTGGCATCGACAGGGCTTTGGTTTTCCAGCTGGCAGATAAGCTTGCGTGATGGTGGAGGCGTGCGCAATGCTGTCTTTCCTGTCGGTGACTGGGATCAATGGATCGCGGCTATGCCATATGCGCTGGCGGGCCGTGCCATTGCGCAGCGGGCCGCCATCACCGATCAGCGGCCGAGTTTGGACTTGGGCTTGGACTTGGGGGCGAGCGCGCGGTCTTTGAGCCTGCAAGAGCCGCAGATCATGGGCATAGTGAATGTCACACCGGATAGTTTTTCGGATGGTGGGCGCTATGACAGCGCCGCTGCCGCGATAGAGCATGGTTTCACGCTGATGGAGCAGGGGGCCGCAATTCTGGATGTGGGCGGGGAATCCACTCGGCTCGACGCGGTTTTCGTTGGCGAGGATGAAGAGATTAGGCGGGTGGAGCCGGTGATCAAAGCTTTGGCTGGGGGCGGCGCGATCGTTTCGGTTGATAGCCGCAAAGCCGCGGTGATGGAAGCGGCGCTGGCGGCTGGGGCGGCGATGATCAATGATGTTTCTGCCTTGCGCCATGATCCGCGCGCGATGGCGGTTGCGGCGGCATCGCAGGTGCCGATTGTGCTGATGCATGCCCCATCCGGCGGGATGAATGCGCATGAAGCGCCCAGCTATACTGATCCCTTGCTCGATGTTTATGATATGCTGGAGCAACGAATAGCAGCGTGTGAGCAGGCGGGCATCGGGCGCGACCGGTTGATTGTCGATCCCGGCATCGGCTTTGGCAAAAATCTGGCCGAGAATATGGCGTTGATCCACGGCTTAGCTCTGTTTCATGCGTTGGGCTGCCCGATACTTTTTGCCGCCAGTCGCAAGCGGCTGATCGCGGCGCTGGATGATGAGGCGCCCGCAGACGAACGGCTGGGCGGCACGCTGGCACTTCATTATTATGCGGTGACGCAGGGCGCGCAGATGATCCGGGTGCATGATGTGCGCGAACATCGACAGGCGCTGCGGATATGGCATGGATTGCGGGGCGTGCGCCCCAAGTGAGGCTGAGGTGCGTTGGAGTGGCGCGCGCGGGTGGCGTCAGGCGGCCGTATCTATGCCCAGATCCGCCAGTTTCCGATATAGGGTTGATCGACCGATGCCCAAGCGGCGGGCTACTTCGCTCATATGACCGCGATAATGGGTGATGGCCAATCGGATAATATCCGCCTCAATATCTTCCAGCGGGCGCAGATGGCCATCGGGCTGGTAGAGGGTCAGGTCCATGTCGAGGGAAGAGGCCAGTTTCGCTGGCGAGCGGGCGCGGCCTTTGCTTTCTTCGCAATGATAAACCGCTTGTTGGATAGCCGGGAAATTTTCTGCTGTTAAAATATTGCTATCGTTGGCCAATGCGGCACGAAACAGAACATCTTGAAGTTGGCGGACATTGCCGGGCCAAGCATAGGCACCAAGAAGTTTGAGCGCCTCATCAGTGATAGAAAAGCTGGCCATCATCGGCAGGGAAGCGATGCGCGCCAACAGATGGCGTGCCAGTGGCGCAATATCGCAGCGCCGATCGCTGAGATTGGGCAGCGTCAATTGCGCGGCGGACAGGGCATAAAAAAGATCTTCGCGAAAATGGCCACTGTCGATCAACCGGTCGAGCGGGGTGGCGCTGGTCGCGATGATGCGCACGTCCACATGCTGGCGCACAGGGCTGCCCAGCATCTGGACATCGCCAGAGGATAGAAAATGCACCAGTCTGGCCTGTGTTTCCAGTGGGATGCATTCCACATGATCGATAATTATGCTGCCGCCATCCGCTTGAACCAATTGGCCCAGCTGTCGATCAAAAGCGCCCGGAAATGCGCCGCGTTCGTGGCCGAACAGGCAGGATGCAATCATCCCCGGCGAAACCGCCGAGCAATCCACCAACATCAGCGGCGCGCGGGCGCGCGGGCTGGCGCGGTGAAGCGCATGGGCAAACATTTCTTTCCCGGTGCCAGACCGACCGTTGATCAGCACCGGGGCGGAATTGCGCGCAGCCTTTGCCGCTATGGCCAGCGCACTGCGAAAATTGGCGGACGCACCAACAAAATCGTCAAAGGCCAAATTGGTGCGCAGTTTTTCTGTTAGCGGGCGCAGTTCTTCTTTGCCATTATTCTTGTTGATGGCTTGTTCCAAGGCCCCCAGCAGCCGATCCGCGATGATGGGTTTCTGAACGAAATCGGCGGCACCGGCGCGCATAACGCGGATCGCCACATCAACATTATCATTTTCGGTGATGGCGATGACAGGCAGATCGGGCAATAAGTTACTGATAGCAGCAATAAAATCATGATTGCTTAGCCCATCTGCACAGCAATTCAGCACGATTGCGCTCAGCGCTGCACCATGTTCGCTTTGGGCATAGTGAAGGCCCGCATCCTTGCTGTTGACCAGCGCTGCCCGCCAACCGCCGCGGCCCAGCAATGCCGCCAAAAATCGTTGTTGCGACGGGTCGCTTTCAACGATTAAAATAGCGCGATTGTCGCGGTTGTTGTTCATAGGCCCCAATATTCGCTTCTGCTCGCTTCCTGGAAGAAACAGAGTAACGTCGTTTTTCTGAATTATACGATATATTGGTAAAAGGGCAATTAATGTGAAGTGGCGACCGATTGTGGCTTAACAATGAACATCGCTGCTATTACCCGCTCTTGAGCAACAGTGAGGCTCTGGTTAGGGTCGTCGCTGAAAAACGAATCCTTGCACAATGCAGGGCCGATATGAACGCAAAAGGGGAATCTAGTGGTTCATCAAGATATGGAAGCGGCAAACGGCACCTATTCGAGCTTTGTCGGTATGGTGAAATTTGGGGTCGGCGTCACGATCGCTATCACAGCTTTGGTCGTTGTCCTCATCTCCTGATTGGTAAAACATCATGCGCATTGCTGTATTGAAAGAGCTTGCTTCGGGAGAAGCGCGCGTTTCGGCGACACCGGAAACGGTCAAGAAATTCATGGCGCTGGGTGCTGAAGTCGCGGTTGAATCTGGAGCAGGTGCGGCTGCTTCTTATGATGATGCGGCCTATCAGGCGGCAGGCGCGAGCATCGCTTCGCGGGCCGATGTGGTGAAGGGTTCCAATATCATCCTTGGCATTCAGGCACCCGAGCCTGACAGTCTGAGCGGCTTTGCTGATGGGGCATTATTGGCAGCGGGCCTGAACCCCTTTGGTGATCGGGCGCGGATTGATGCTTATGCCGCCATGGGGCTGGAAGCGCTGGCGATGGAATTTATGCCACGCATCACGCGGGCACAGTCCATGGATATTCTATCCAGCCAAGCCAATCTTTCCGGCTATAAGGCGGTGCTGATGGCATCCAATGCCTATGGCCGCGCCTTTCCGATGATGATGACGGCGGCGGGGACTGTGTCTGCCGCCAAAGCCTTTGTGATGGGCGTGGGCGTTGCCGGGTTGCAGGCGATTGCGACCGCGCGCCGGCTGGGCGCACAGGTCAGCGCGACTGATGTTCGCTCGGCCACCAAAGAACAGATTATGTCGCTGGGAGCGAAGCCGATTTTCGTGGAAAATGTGGCGGGGATCGAAGGTGAAGGCGCGGGTGGCTATGCCACGGAAATGTCTGATGAATATAAGGCGGCTCAGGCCGAATTGGTATCATCGCATATCGCCAAGCAGGATATTGTCATCACCACGGCCCTCATTCCCGGCCGACCTGCACCGCGTTTGATTTCGGATGCGCAAATCGCCTCGATGCGGGCGGGGAGCGTGATCGTGGATATGGCGGCGGAAAGCGGCGGCAATGTCGAAGGCGTGGTTGCTGGTGAAACCCGGCAGATCCACGGCGTATCGGTTATTGGTGCCAAGAATATCGCGGCCACCATGCCAGCGGATAGCAGCGCCTTGTTCAGCCGCAACCTGTTTAATTTCCTGTCGGCCTTTTGGGATAAAGGCCAGAATAAGCCGATTTTGGATGAAGAAATCGGCAATGCTGTGCGTTTGACGCAAAATGGCAAGGTCGTGAATGAGCGTTTGCTCAGCTGATCTGGGGATGGGCTAGTGCGCCGGAAAAGGATTTTCGGCGCCATGGTTCGGATATTGGATCAGGACGTAAAATTATAAGCTATCCATCAAAAACAGGCGGTTCCGGCCTTTCTGTTTTGCCATAAGCCCTGCCGGTGCAGGGAGGTGAGGATGGATCAAGCAGGGGAATTCGCCGTGGACTTTATTTCCATTTTTTCCATTTTCATTTTGGCCTGCTTCATCGGCTATTTTGTGGTCTGGTCGGTAACCCCGGCTTTGCACACGCCGCTGATGAGTGTCACCAACGCTATTTCTTCGGTGATCATTGTGGGCGCGCTGATTGCCAGCGCGGCATCGGGGTCGCCCTTTTCGAAGTGGCTTGGCCTTGCGGCTGTGGTGATGGCCAGTATCAATATTTTCGGTGGCTTTGCAGTGACCGAACGGATGTTGGCCATGTATAAGAAGAAGCAGCGCTAAACCGCTGGATAGATAGGAATATTCCGGTCGTTTATACGCGGCTGGACGGGGGTATAACCATATGCACGAAGTTGCTCCGATCAATCCCTGGGTGGCGCTGGCCTACCTGATATCCGGGATATTTTTCATTCTCGCACTGCGCGGGCTATCCAGCCCGGCGTCATCGCGGCGCGGTAACCGTTTTGGCATGGCCGGTATGGCCATTGCGGTGGTCACCACCTTGGTGACACACGAACTGGCCAATCCTATTGAGGTTCTGGGCGCGATTGCCATTGGTGGCATCATCGGTATCGTTATGGCGCGCAAAATCGCCATGACTGCGATGCCGCAATTGGTAGCGGCTTTTCACAGCCTTGTCGGCTTGGCGGCGGTTGCCGTGGCAGCGGCGGCCTATTTGAACCCGATTGCCTTTGGCATTGCCGATGCGTCGGGTCAGATTTTCACCGTCAGTCGGGTAGAAATGGGCCTTGGGATCGCCATTGGTGCCATTACCTTTTCGGGTTCGGTGATCGCTTTCCTGAAGCTGAACGGCAATATGTCGGGCGCGCCGATCATGCTGCCGCTGCGTCATGTGATCAACTTGGGCACATTGGCCGCTATTTTGGGCTTGGTGGCCTATTTCACCATGGACCAATCGCCTTGGGTGTTCTGGACCGTGACGGGCCTGTCGTTCGTGATCGGTTTCCTGCTGATCATTCCGATTGGCGGCGCGGATATGCCGGTCGTGGTTTCGATGCTGAACAGCTATTCCGGCTGGGCCGCAGCGGCCATGGGCTTCACGCTGGGCAATACGGCGATGATCATCACGGGGGCGCTGGTTGGTGCCTCTGGTGCGATCCTGTCCTATATCATGTGCAAGGCCATGAACCGCAGTTTCATTAGCGTGATTGCTGGCGGCTTTGGTTCGGATGATGCCGGCGCCTCCGGTGGCGGCAGCAAGGAACAGCGCCCATGGAAACCGGGCAGCGCGGATGATGCGGCATTCCTGATGAGTCAGGCAGAAAATGTCATCATCGTGCCGGGCTATGGCATGGCGGTGGCGCAGGCCCAACATGCCCTGCGGGAAATGGGTGATCTGCTGAAAAAGGAAGGCGTGAATGTGAAATACGCCATCCATCCGGTCGCTGGCCGTATGCCTGGGCATATGAACGTGCTGTTGGCTGAAGCCAATGTGCCTTATGATGAAGTGTTTGAACTGGAAGACATTAACAATGAATTCGCCCAGTGCGACGTTGCTTTTGTCATCGGTGCGAACGACGTCACCAACCCATCGGCCAAAACCGACAAATCTTCACCCATTTACGGTATGCCCGTATTGGACGTGGAAAAGGCCAAGACCGTTTTGTTCGTGAAGCGCTCGATGGGCGGCGTCGGCTATGCTGGTGTGGACAATGATGTTTTCTATATGGACCAGACGATGATGTTGCTGGGCGATGCCAAGAAAATGGCGGATGATATCGTTAAGGCCCTGAACGGGGGCGGCCATTAATTGGCTTTGCTATCCTGATGGTTAAAGAAAAGGCGCTGGCGGAATATCCCTCCAGCGCCTTTTTTATGGTGCGCGGGGCCTGGATGTTACTTAGCGGGCGGCCTTGCTTTGCTTGGGCCTGTGAGCGGCGGACGAGGATGGCATCGACGGTGATTTTCTTTTGCGCGTTCAAGCCTAAGCTGTAAGAGCGACGATGGGTGAGGCTGGATGCGACCAGCCCGAGCAGCGGCAGAGGGCCGCACGACATTAGGGGGCGATAGGCTGCATGCGTAAGCTGGGTTTGATCGGGGGCATAGGCTGGGCTTCAACCGAGCTATATTATCGAAATTTGAACATCGGGGTGCAAAAGCGCGCCGGTAAGGCCTGTTCAGCGCCGATCCTGATGGAAAGCCTGAATTATTGCGACCTGTCACGGATCACGACCGACGAGCAATGGGATCATGCCCGCGAGGTGTTGATCGCTTCGGCTCGGCGGCTGGAGGCGGCAGGGGCAACGGCGCTGATGATTGCGGCCAATTCCATGTATAAGGTGGCGGAGGACGTGGCGGGCAGTATTGCGATTCCGCTGATCCATATTGTGGATAAAACGGGCGAAAAAATGCGGGCGGACGGGGTGAAGTCCGCTGCTGTTATCGGCACCCGCAATGTGATGACCGAAGCATGGTTTCGTCAGCGTCTGGTCAGCCATGGGATAACGCTGGCGCCCTATGATGAGGAGCGGGCGGAGGCCATCGACAATATTATCTATAATGAACTGATGCAGTTTAAGGTGACAGAAGATAGCCGAAGAACGATGAAAACTGCGATCACCAACATCGCCAAGCAAAATATCGAGGCTATCGTGCTGGGCTGCACGGAATTGGTGATGCTGGTCGATACGAAAGCCAATATCCTGCCTATTTACGACACGGGCCAAATCCATGTGGAGGCAGGCGTGGATTGGATTTTGGGTGAAGCCAGCTAGCATCGGATTGGCTTTTTGTTGCGGAGCAAGGCGCTATGCTGCCGTTTATACCGTGGCGTGCGGGCGGCCTGCTGACTCTTCGACGGCCAAGTTGCGCCATCCTGCCTGCCGCTGGATAAGCGAGTGAAATGAAGATGTTAAAATATAGCCTGTCTGCTTTGCCAATGCTGCTCGCGGCGGCGGCCTTTCCGGTTTATGCCGAAGAAGGGCCGGGCCGGGATGATCTGAGACTTGCGGATCATGATCGGGCGATCATCATCGTTACCGGCAGCGGCAATTTACCGCCTTCGTCAAGTGATGGGGTGGTGGCGCAACAATGGCTGACATCGCTAGATCAGGGAATGGGCCATCGGGTGGAAAACAGCCTGCGCGATGCCGCGGGCCTTGTGCAGTTTCGTCGATCGGATGGCCGCTCTGCACACCCCACCAGCCAAGGCATCACGCTGCGCGGACTGGGCGGCAATGCCAGCAGCCGGGCGCTGGTGATGCTGGATGGCGTGCCGCAGGCGGATCCTTTTGGCGGCTGGGTGGCGTGGAGCGCCTATGATGCGATCCGGCTGGGCGGAATTGCGATATCGCGCGGTGGTGGCAGCGGTGTGGAGGGCGCTGGCGCATTGGCGGGCACCATTGGGCTGCATTCCGCGATGACCAAGGGCGCGGAAGCCAGTCTGGCCTATGGCAGCCGCGATAGCTGGGATGCATCGCTGAACTTCGGTGGCAATATTGGTGCGGGCGAAGTGGCCATTGATGGGCGCTATAGCCGCGGCGATGGTTTTATTCCGATTGTGAAGGGGCAGCGTGGCGCGGTGGATCGTGCGGCGGCTTATCAGCAGGGTGGGGTGGGCCTGAGGGCGCGTTTTGATGCGGGCGCGCATAGCCGGATCGAAGCAAGCGTCCGGGCCTTTCGCGATGAGCGGGATCGCGGCGTAGATTATAGCGAAAGCCGCATTGATGGTGTCGATGCCAGCTTGCGCATGGTGCAGGAAGCGCCGGATACGGCGCAATGGTCGGCGCTGGCCTATGTGCAAGTGCGTGAATTGGAGAGCGGCTTTGCCTCGGTCGGGGCAGGTCGGGCCACGGTTGCGCCGGTATTGTTTCAGCATGTGCCAGCGACGGGGCTGGGCGCGCGGGTAGAGCTTCGTCCGCTGATCAGCGATTCCCATCCGCTGCGCCTCGGCGCGGATTGGCGGCGCACCGTGGGCCGCACCAATGAGGATTATTTTTACAGCGGACTGGTTCCGGGCCGCCGCCGGGTGGCAGGAGGGAGCAGCGATGTGGTGGGCCTGTTTGCCGAATGGACAGGCGAGGCCGCCGATCATGCGCTGATCTGGACGCTGAGCGGCCGGGTGGATCGGTGGTGGATTGGGAACGGCTATCGCCGGGAATCCAACAATGGCGGCGGCATGATTGCTGATGAGGATTTTTCTGCCCGCAGCGGCTGGGAAGGCAGCGGGCGCGCGGGGCTTAGCTGGCAGAGCGGTGGTATGACGCTGCGCGGTGCCGCTTATCGTGGCTGGCGTCTGCCGACGCTGAATGAGCTTTATCGCCCGTTTCGGGTGGGCGCAGCGGCCACGGCGGCGAATGAGCATCTGTCGCCAGAGCGATTGTGGGGCGCGGATCTGGGGATGGATTGGCAGGCGGATCGTCTGCGCCTGTCGGTCACGGCCTTTGCCAATCGCCTGTCTGGCGCAATCGCCAATGTGACACCCGGCGGTATTGGCATCAACAGTCGCCGCGAAAATCTGGATGCCATTGTCAGCAAGGGCATGGAATTTTCCGGCAGCTATGATCTGGGGGCGCTCGCCGCGCAGTGGAGCTATGCTTTTACCGATGCTGAGGTGAAGGCATCAGGCATAGCCGCCCATATGGATGGAAAGCGCCCAGCGCAGATCGCTCGCCATGGCGCAAGCTTTGCTCTGCGTTCTCAGCCAGAGCTGCCGTTCGGCGGATTTACAGTCTTGCGCTACGTCAGTGCACAAAATGAAGATGATCTGGGCGAACAAAAGTTGAAACAGGCTTTCACTGTGGATGCGGGCCTCAACTGGCGCTGGAATGAGAAAATATCATTGGAGGTGCGCGCCGAAAACCTGTTGGATGAACTGGTGATGGCCGCCATTTCGGCGGACGGGCTGGTGGAGCGCGCGATGCCGCGCAGCCTGTGGCTTGGTGTGCGCTTCGCATTATAAACAATCTGTCGGCGATGCTGTTTTTGGGGGCGGCGTGCGGTGGCGCGCCGTGTGTGAGTTTGTGCTGAATTTGGAAGATTATCTGCCCTATCGGTTGGCGACGACGTCAGGCGCGGTTTCGGCGCGCATTGCGGAGGAATATCAACAGCGCTTCGGCCTTAAAATTCCAGAATGGCGCTTAATGGCTGTGCTGGGGGAAGGCGAGCCGCAGACGCAGCGGCAGTTGGTGCAGATCACCCGACTGGATAAGGTGACGGTCAACCGCGCCGCGAAAAGCTTGGCGGCGCGGGACTATATCGCAAGGCAGGCGCATGAAGCGGATGGCCGATCCCACCATCTGGCGCTGACGACAGAAGGCTGGGCTTTATATCATGAGATTGTGCCGATAGCCTTGGCAGCGGAAGCCCGGATTGCAACCAGCATCACCCGCGAAGAGCGGGATGCTCTGTTGAAGATTTTAGAGAAGTTGAGCCGATCACTGGCGCTTACGGAATAAGAATATTCAGAGCGTTTTCAGCAAAGGGATGAGCTGATCGAAATGGGTGATATTATGATCGGCACCAAGGCGCAAACCATCCTCATTCGCCGCGATAATGATGCTGGTGCAATCGGCAGCGGCGGCGGCCTTCACATCATAGATGGTATCGCCAACAAAGGCGGTGCGCTGGGCGCTGGTTTCCGCCATCATGGCCAATAGCATATCCGGCGCGGGCTTGGCCCGGTCGAAGCCCAGAGTGTCGCCGCCGATGATGAAAGCCATGCGATCCAGCAAGCCCAATTCGCCAAGCAGCAGGCGGGCCAGCCGCTCTATCTTGTTGGTGGCGACGGCATAGCGGATGCCGAGTTGGTCTAATTGATCGAGGCAGGCGATCAGCCCATCCAATGGGCGGGTGTGCACCGCGATATGGGCTTCATAATAGGCCAATTGTTCGGCAAGCAGGGCGTCGATATCAAGACCGTCCATCCCGCCGGTGGCTTGCAAGGCTTGTTTCAACAGATGGAGCGAACCGCCACCGACGATGCGGTCCACTTGCTCTGTCGTGAGCGGGGGCCGGTCGATCAGGCTCAGCGCATGATTGACGGCGGCGGCAATATCCTGCGTCGAGTCCACCATGGTGCCATCAAGATCGAAGCCCACCAGATCAAAGGGAAAAGCGAAAGAGGATGCATTGGTCATCAGATGCGAATGCAGCCTAAGGCGAAAAAGAGCAAGGGCGGGCCGCCCGAGGTGGCGTGTCCCCGCGATGAGGCGGCGTGCATTTATTCATTCAGTTGGCATCAGGCACCAGACATCAGGCATGTGACATCTGGAAACTGACATATTTTGCTGGCATGGCAAAGATCATGACCCATAGCTCAACCCGTCCGCTTGCAGCCATCCTTCTTGCCGCTGGCAAGGGCACGCGCATGAAATCCGATTTGCATAAAGTGCTGCACCCGATTGCGGGATTGCCGATGATCGAGCATTTGATGCAGAATGTGGACGATCTGTCGCCGGCCCATAAAGTGGTGGTGGTCGGCGATAAGGCCGATCAATTGCAGGCGGTGCTAGGCAATAGGGCCAGTCTGGCGGTGCAGGATCCGCAATTGGGCACGGGCCATGCAGTGCAGCAGGCCGAAGGGGCTTTGGCGGGCTTTTCCGGCAATATTTTGGTGCTTTATGGCGATGTGCCCTTTGTGCCAGCGGCGACGATGCGGGCGATGATCGATCGATTGGAAGCGCCAGATGCCCCCGCTGTGGTGGTGCTGGCCTTTGAGCCGGAGGATGCGCTGCAATATGGCCGCGTGATCACGGAGCAGGATCGCGTGGTGAAAATGGTGGAATATCGCGACGCGAACGAGGCTGAGCGGGCCGTGCGCCTGTGCAACAGCGGGCTGATGGCGGCGCGGGCGGCGGATTTATTCGCCCTGCTTGGCCGCGTTCGCAATGACAATGCCGCTGGCGAATATTATCTGGTCGATATCGTGAATATCGCCAATGCCGAGGGGCGTCATTGTGCAGTGGTAACGACCGATGCCTTTGATGTTGCGGGCATTAACAGCCGATCCGAACTGGCCGCCATGGAGGGGGCTTGGCAGCAACGCCGCCGCCAGCAGGCGATGGCTGATGGTGCCAGCCTGATTGCGCCCGAAACTGTGTGGTTCGCGCATGATACGAAGATCGGCCGTGATGTGCTGATTGAGCCCAATGTGTTTTTCGGCCCCGGGGTGACGATTGGCGATGGTGTTCGCATTCGGGCCAATTGCCATATCGAAGGCGCCACCATTGAGGCGGGGTGTGAAGTCGGCCCTTTTGCGCGCCTGCGCGCGGGCACATGGTTGGAAGAAAAGGCCAAGATCGGCAATTTCGTGGAAACCAAAAAAGCGCATTTGGGCAAGGGCGCCAAGGCCAATCATCTGACCTATTTGGGGGATGCCGATATCGGTGTTGCCGCCAATATTGGCGCGGGCACGATCACCTGCAACTATGATGGTTATTTCAAATATCAGACGGTGATTGGCGACCGCGCCTTTATCGGATCCAATTCTGCCTTGATTGCGCCAGTGAAAATCGGTCGCGATGCCATTGTTGCGGCGGGCAGTGCGGTAACCCGCGATGTGGCGGATGGTGAATTGCGTCTTGTGCGCGGGGAGCAATTTGTGAAGCCCGGCTGGGCGGATCGCTTTCATGATGCAATGAAAAAGAAAAAGGCTGAACGACCATAGCCAGTCCGATCCGGGAGGGGCTTGCATTGATATCATATGATGATATCAATGTGTCATGCGATTTTTGGCAGATATAGCAGATGAAGATGTGAAGTGGCTGGACCATATGGCCGCTGAACTGGGCGTATCGCGCGCAGAATTGGTGCGCCGCGCCATCGCATCCTTTCGGGCAGAGCAAAGCGGCGATGCGGTTGACCGCGCCTTTGGCATCTGGCGCGAACGTGCTGATTTGGGTGATGGCTTGCGGTTTCAGCGCCTGATGCGCGGAGGCGCGCGATGATTGCAGCCCAATTTGACTCGGATATTCTGATTGATGCGCTGATGGGAGTGGAGGCGGCGCAGGCCGAAATTCGCCGAGCCAGCCGCAAGAGCATCAGCCGGATCAGCTGGGCGGAAGTGATGGCCGCTGCTGATCCTGCCACCATCAAGGCGGTGGAGAGTTTTTTGGCTTGTTTCACCATTGAAGAGGTGGGCGATGCGGTTGCCCGCCGTGCCGCGGCATTGCGCGGCGAACGTGGCGGCATGACCTTATGTGACGCGCTGGTGTTGGCCACCGCGCAGCTATCCGGGCGCATCCTTGTGACCCGCAATATCGCATTGTTTCCGGCGCCAATGCCGGGCATTCGCATTCCCTATACGCTTTAGGACGGAAGCCATTTTATGTGCGGAATCATTGGGATCATTGGAAAAGATCAGGTTGCTGACCGATTGGTCGACGGGCTGCGCCGGATGGAATATCGCGGCTATGACAGCGCTGGCATCTGCACCGTCGATGGCGGCGCGCTGATCCGCCGCCGGGCGGAAGGCAAGCTGGGAAATTTAGTGAAAGAGCTTGCTGGCAATGGTGCGGCGGGAACGGTGGGGATCGCGCACACACGCTGGGCGACCCATGGTGCGCCGACCACTAGCAACGCCCATCCCCATGCCACCGATGAAATCGCGCTGGTTCACAATGGTATTATTGAAAATTATAAGCCACTGCGCGAAGCTCTGATGGCGCGCGGGCGCCGCTTTGAAAGCGAAACCGATACTGAGGTGGTGGCCCATCTGATATCCGAACAGATTGAGGCTGGGGCCAAGCCTGAGGCGGCGGTGCAGGCGGTGTTGCCGCAATTGCGCGGGGCTTTTGCTTTGGCGATCGTGTTTCGCCAGCATCCCGATTTGCTGATCGGAGCGCGGCTCGGTTCCCCGCTGGTTGTCGGCTATGGTGATGGTGAAACCTATTTGGGTTCCGATGCGCTGGCGCTGGCGCCCTTAACCCAGAAAATCAGCTATTTGGAAGAAGGTGACCTGGTCGTTGTGACGCGTGAAGGCGCACGGATTTTCGACGCTGATCATCAAGAAGTGGTGCGCGAAATCACGGCATCGGGCTTAACCGCGGCGGCGGTGGAAAAAGGCCCTTACCGCCACTTCATGCAAAAAGAGATTTTTGAGCAGCCAACTGCGGTTGCGCAAACGCTTTCCTCTTATATCCGTCCGCTAGAACAGCGGGTGGCCTTGCCGCAGATGGATTTTGATTTGTCGGCCATTGATCGCATTACCATCGTGGCCTGCGGCACCAGCTTTTACGCGGCCATGGTGGCAAAATATTGGATCGAACAATTCGCCCGTGTGCCGGTGGATATCGATGTGGCATCTGAATTTCGTTATCGCGATCCCGTATTGCAGCCGGGCGGCCTTGCGCTTTTCATTTCCCAATCCGGCGAGACGGCGGATACGCTGGCTGCGCTGCGCCATTGCAAAGCCCATGGCCAGACGATTGCGGTGGTGGTGAATGTGCCGACCAGCAGCATGGCGCGCGAGGCAGATTTGCTGCTGCCGACCCATGCAGGCCCGGAAATTGGCGTGGCATCGACCAAGGCGTTCACCTGTCAATTGGCGGTGTTGGCGGCGCTGGCGGCGCATTTGGCGGTGAAAAAAGGCCGATTGAGCGCCGAAGATGAAGCGCAAATTGTGCGTCATTTGATCGAGGCGCCCAGCGCGCTGAACGCGGCGCTGGCCTTCGATGCCGACATTGCCGAAATGGCGCATCTTGTCGCCCCGGCGCGCGATGTGCTGTATCTGGGGCGCGGGGCGGATTACCCGCTGGCCCTTGAGGGCGCCTTAAAGTTAAAAGAAATCAGCTATATCCATGCCGAAGGCTATGCTGCAGGTGAAATGAAACATGGCCCCATTGCGCTGATCGATGAAGCCGTGCCGGTGATTGTTTTGGCGCCATCGGGGCCGCTGTTTGAAAAGACGGTCAGCAATATGCAGGAAGTGATGGCGCGCGGCGGCAAGGTGGTGCTGATCTCGGACGCGGCAGGGCTAGCGGAGGCTGGCGATGGCTGTATGGCCACCATCGAAATGCCCAAGGTTCACCCGCTGATCGCGCCTTTGGTTTATGCGGTTCCAGTGCAATTGCTGGCCTATCATGTGGCGGTGGCCAAGGGCACAGATGTGGATCAGCCGCGCAATCTGGCGAAATCGGTCACGGTGGAATGAGCTATTGCGCGGTCATTTTTGATTTCGATGGAGTGGTGGCTGATAGCGAGGTTCGGGCCAATCAATGTCTGGCGGAAAGCCTGACGGCGATTGGCCTGCCGACCAGCTATGAAGAGAGTTTGCGCGATTATTGCGGTAACAATTGGCAGGAAACTGAAAGACGCATAGTGGCGCGTTTTGGTGCGCCGTTGCCCGCGGATTTCCGCGAACAGCATCGGGCGCGGGCTCGCGTGAAATTTGCTGATGGCTTCCAAGCCGTAGATGGTGTGAGCGAATTTCTGGGGCAGATGGGCGCGCTGCCACGCGCCATCGCATCCTCCAGCAATCCAGATTATATCCATATGTCGCTGGAAAGATTTGGGCTGAAAAATAGGTTTGCGCCGCATATTTACAGCGCCGACGGCTGGGCGCGCGGTAAGCCTTACCCTGATATTTATCTGGCGGCTGCAAAAGGTTTAGGCGCTGATCCCGCCCAATGTCTGGCGTTGGAAGATAGCCCCATTGGTGCGCGCGCTGCCGTGGCGGCGGGGATGACGGTGATCGGCTTTTGCGGTGGCGGCCATATTTTGGATGCGGCGGCCCATGGCGACAAATTGCGTGCGGTTGGGGTGCATCATGTGGCGCGCAATTATGGTGAAGTGGCGGACATAGCGGCGCTATAAGGCCGGGGTGGATAAGGTCGGGGGTGAAAAGGGAGAATGACTATGTGTGATGCCGATACCGTTGCTGGCAGCCGTCAAGTCATAGGGCGCCGCGAATTTACCGCAATTGGTGCTGCGGCCGTCACAGCAGCGGCCTTATGGCCCGCCTCCGCCGCATCACTGGAGGGGCTTTCCAGCCGCCATGTTGCGATAACAACCGCTGCGGGCACAGTGGACGCTTATTTCACCGCGCCGCGCGAGGGCAGGCATCCTGCTGTTTTAATCTGGCCGGATATTCGCGGCCTGCGCCCGGCCTTTCAGGCGATGGCGGATCGTTTGGCGGCGCAAGGCTATGCGGTGCTGTGCGTTAATCCCTTTTATCGTTGGCAAGCCGGTCCTGCGATGGCGGAGGGGGAGGAATTTTCGGATGCCGCCGTGCGCGAGCGTTTGTTCGGCTGGATGCATGCGCTAAACCGTTCGCTGATCGAGGCTGATACGCGCGATTTTGTTGATTTTCTGGATCAGCAAGAGACTGTAGATAAAAGCCGCGCTATGGCGGTGATGGGATATTGCATGGGCGGCGCGATGGCCATTTACAGCGCATCAGCCAAGCCGGAACGCGTCGGTGCGGTGGCAAGCTTTCATGGCGGCGGCGTGGGGACAGATAAGGCAGACAGCCCGCATTTGCTGATCGCGCAGACCAAAGCCGCCTATCTCTTCGCCATTGCTGAGGATGATGATGCCAAGGATCCGGCGGAAAAAGACCGCTTGCGCGCGGTGCTGGGCGGGCGCGAGCCATGGCATGAGGTGGAAGTCTATCCGGCGAAACATGGCTGGTGTCCGCCCGATGGCTTTGCCTATGATGAAGCCCAAGCGGAAAAGGCATGGGATCGAATGCTGGTGATGATGAGCACCGCTCTCTAGCAACTGTATCTGTCATGTCGTAGCGGCGGTCCATTTCTGACGGCTCTTGCACAGGGCGTTCGCAATGGTGACGAGCTTTCTGGCGACGGCGGTGATGACGACCTTGTGCGGTTTTCCGGCCTTGCGGAGGCGATCTG
>DASSAA010000006.1:0-24129 GCA_035685745.1 Sphingopyxis sp.
TTCAAAGGCCGGCAAAACGCCGGCTTTTTGCTGTAACTCTTAAGCCCTGCACCAGCAGGCGTGTCGCGGGATGGAGCAGCCCGGTAGCTCGTCAGGCTCATAACCTGAAGGTCGTAGGTTCAAATCCTACTCCCGCAACCAACCTCACCCAAACCACCCCCTCGGTCAAACCGCAGGGGGTTTTTATGCTCTGGTGCGGAGAATATTGGAGTTCCCAGTCGGTGAAAGCCGAAAGGACTAGGGCAGCAGACACTCTGCCCGGGCAGAGCATGGTCTGTCGACTTCCTGCCGTCCTTCTTCCTTGTTTAACGCCTTCGTGAGCGATCCAATCTTTTTCGTATAGATGGCCGAGGCACTTGGCAGAATGTCCGGTGTGTCGTCTGGGGCATATGCGAGCAGGGCGTTCAGTTTGGTTTTGCTCGCCTCTAGCGTGTTAATCTCAGCCTTCATGCTCCACTTTGATTACCTCGACGATGTCACGGATCAGGGCCCGAAGCGGAAAGATGACGCTATTTAGGCTGATCATCGAGAACCGCGTCTTGAATATAGAGATACTAGCTTTCTTCCTCGCTCCGAGTTTTGGGCTTTGCTGGCGGGGTGGACGGAAGCGTGCCGGGCCAGTAGACGGCGTCTTCTGTCGGGCGGGGGCCGAATATGGCCTGGCCGACCCGAACGACATCAGCACCTTCCTCGATGGCAGCCTCGAAGTCGCCTGACATCCCCATCGACAGTTGCGTTAGGCCGGGATGAACCGTAGCGACTCTATCCCGTAGGTCGCGCAGAAGGCGGAAGCATGTTCGCACACGGTCGGTATCGGTGCTGAAAATTGCCAGCGTCATTAGACCCCTAGGCTTTAAGCGCGGATAGTCCGGCAAGCGTTCCACGAACGAAATCAGTTCGTCGGGTTGCAATCCGTATTTGCTCGCCTCGCCGGACGTGTTCACCTGCACGAATATGTCAAGGTCGCGGTCAAGAGCATCGAGCCGACGATTTAATTCCTCCGCAAGACGGATACTATCCAGCGCATGAAACTCCGTCGCCAGCCGGACCAGATATTTCACCTTATTGGTCTGGAGGTGGCCGATGATGCTCCAGCGGATCGGCAAATCGCTCAAGTTTGCTTGCTTGTCGCGAGCTTCCTGTAGCTTGTTTTCCGCGAAATCGGAAATTCCGGCAGTATGAGCGAACCGCAAGACGTGCGCCGGGACCGTCTTGGTGACAGGCAGCAGACGCACGTCGTCAGGGTTACGCCCACAGCGGCGGCAGGCAGCCGCGATACGCGCCTGCACGGTTTTCAGGTTCGCCGCGAATCTCGTGGCGGGATCGTTGCCGAAGCGAGCGATATCCTCTGGCGAAAGCTCGATCTTAGATATTGTGTTCATGCTGATCTGGCCCCCTGATCAATAGGGTAACGGGAAACGCGCAACGAGCTGGCGCACCCGACCGTTGATCTCCGGTCGGCGCGCATCGAGCGTTCCGCTACGGATGGCCTCGAGGGTATCGAGCATGAACGCGGCGATCTGGCGGTATTCATCGACACCAAAGCCGCGCGATGTCCCCGCGGCGCTGCCGACGCGGATGCCTGATGTGACCATCGGTTTTTCCGGGTCGTTGGGTATGGCATTCTTGTTGAGCGTGATGCCGACTGATTCCAGCGCCTTTTCGGCAATATTGCCGGTTACGCCGATGGGACGCAGATCGACCACAGCCAGATGGCAATCTGTGCCGCCGGAGGTGATCTTTAAGCCGCCATCGGCAAGAGCCTGCGCCAACGCCTGACAATTCTCGACCACCGCCCGCGTATAAGTTTGGAACGACGGTGCCAGTGCCTCGCCGAATGCTACGGCCTTCGCTGCGATGACGTGCATGAGCGGACCACCTTGCAGGCCGGGAAAGACTGCCGAATTGATTTTCTTCGCGATTTCCGCATCATTGGTCAGGACGAACCCGCCGCGTGGTCCGCGCAAGGTCTTGTGCGTGGTCGAGGTGACGACATCAGCGAAAGGAATGGGCGACGGGTAGACGCCGCCAGCTACCAGACCGGCAAAGTGCGCCATATCGACCAGCAGGATCGCACCAACATCATCGGCGATCTGACGGAAGCGCGCGAAGTCCATGACGCGCGGATAGGCCGAGCCGCCGGCAATCATCAGCCTGGGGCGATGCTGACAGGCAAGCGCGGCAACCTGATCCATGTCGATGAGATGGGTTTCGGGGTCCACGCCATAGCTGACGACGTTGAACCAGCGGCCCGACATGTTGACTGCAGCTCCATGAGTGAGATGCCCGCCCGCCTTGAGGTCGAGTCCGAGGATCGTATCGCCGGGGTTAAGCAGCGCGAGGAAAACCGATTGATTGGCCTGGCTGCCCGAATGCGGCTGCACATTGGCGTAGGTGCTGCCGAACAGCCTGTTCAGCCGTTCAATCGCCAAATCCTCGACGACATCGGCATTCGCGCAGCCGCCATAATAGCGGCGATGCGGATAGCCTTCGGCATATTTGTTGGTGAGCACTGACCCTTGTGCATCGAGCACCGCCTGACTCACGAAATTCTCCGAGGCGATCAGTTCGATGGATTCGCGTTGCCGGATCGTTTCGCTGACGATTGCGGCGGCAACGGCATTATCGGCGATAGACAATTCGGCTGCGCTCACGCCTGCTATTTCGACATTCTGGACTATGTGCGGCGCGGCCGATGTTTGCATTGCTGATTTCCTTCAAGGTGCTGATGATTGGTTTGCTGCCGTGCTGCCTCGCGCGGCGGTGTTTCACCAGCACCTACCATGGGTGTGGTCTGCTGTTCCCCTCCACTTATTACGAGTTAATCAGACCATTTGATCAGCAGCGGAAACGGCAGACTTATGGCTTCGATACCGCCCGAAGCGCGTTTGCCAGCTTCTTGACCGCAACCTCAATCTCGGCTGGCGTATAAGCGGCAAAGCCCATTAGGAAACCGGCCCTAGCTTCGCTGGATGCGTGGAGCGCCGATAATCCAAGAAGTTCGATCCCGATACGTCGCGCCGCATCGATGGCGGCGCGCTCGGTGAGATTTCCCGTCAACAAACAGGGCATTTGCAGCCCGCCAATGGGAACACGCGGTTCAACAAAATCCGCCAGATGCTTGTTGACCAGGCTGATCAACACATCGAGCCGTTCAGCATAGATGCCGCGCATGGTGCGGACATGCGCGCCGAAATGCCCGCCTTCCATAAAACGGGCCAACGTGAGTTGCGCCATGGGGGCCGTGTGACCATCCAGAAGTGTGCGCGCCATCGTCATCGGCTTCACCAGTTGCGGCGGCAGCACGGCATAGCCGATTCGCAAGCCCGGAAAGAGCGACTTGGTGAAGGTGCCGATATAGATGGTGCGGTCATGCGGATCGAGGCCTTGCACGCAGGCTGTTGGCTTGCCCGCATAATGAAACTCGCTGTCGTAATCGTCTTCGATGATCCATGCCTGATGCTGCGCAGCCCATTCGATCAGAGCGAGCCGCCGATCTAGCGCGAGCGTCGCGCCGGTCGGGAACTGGTGCGAAGGCGTCAGGAACACCGCCTTTGCCCTGCGCGGTTCGGCCTTGATCTGGTCGACTATGATGCCCTGCCGATCAACGCGGATCGGAACGCACTCCAGTCCTGCGGCATCGAAGGCTTTGCGCGCGCCATAATAGGCCGGATCTTCGATGAATATCCGATCACCGGGATCAAGCAGCATATTGGCGCAGAGTGACATGGCCTGCTGCGAACTGGTCAGCACCAATATGCGGTCGGCAGTGGCGCGCGCACCGCGCTCAAGGTTCACATAGTCGGCGATGGCGCGGCGCAGCGGTTCGGTCCCTTGCGGATCGCTATGAAGCAGAGTCTGGGTGCCCATTTCTTTGCGCACCTGCCGTTCCAGCCTTTCCCAGAGCGGAAGCGGAAAAGTGCGGGTTTCCGGCACGCCATGCGCAAAGGGACGCGGGGTCAGCATCTCGCGTACGCCGCCGTTGCGGAATATGCCGTTGCCGCGCTTGCTGAGGTTTGGGGCTTGGTTGCGCGCAAGTGCGTCCCGTTGGGAAAGGCGGCGGCCAGGCGTGAACTGTGTGATCTCGGCGACGAAACTGCCGCTGCCGACACGGCGGTCGATGAACCCCTCAGCATGAAGCTGCGCGTAAGCCGCTTCAACCGTGTCGCGTGACACCTCCAGCGATTTTGCCAGCGCACGCGACGCCGGCAGCGGCTTGCCCGGCCCAAGCGCGCCATCGACGATCAGTTGTCGAATCGCCCGCTGAATCCGCGCATGTAGCGGCATTGCCGCATGGGCGGGGTGGGCAAGCCATGCCTTCACGGATTCGAGTAGGGAGTGTTTGAACAAATGGTCTGATCCTCTCGAGGAAAGTGGACGGATAAATCAGGCCATTGATCAGCTAGTTGTCAAGGCAATTCATCGCCTTTGCTCTCTCAAAACCTTCGGGAGTTTCTTCACGACCATGCCATCCAGTTCGTCACCCATCCGTCTCAACGATCTGGCTCACCCCATCGTGGCGGGGCTGATCTCCGTTATCGTCAACTATGGTGGCACATTCATTCTGGTCTTTCAGGCGGCGAAGGTCGCGGGCTTAAGCCCGGAATTGACGGCTTCCTGGGTCTGGTCGGTTTCGCTTGGCGTCGGGTTGACCGGGCTATTCCTGAGCTGGCGCTATCGCGAACCGATCATCATCGCTTGGTCCACGCCGGCGGCGGCGTTCCTCGTCACGGCATTGGCAACAACGCCCTATGCGGAGGCGGTCGGCGCTTACATGATCTCGGCGGCGGCCTTCGTCGCGCTTGGGCTATCGGGCTATTTCGAGAAGGTGATCCGGCTAATTCCGCCGGGCATCGCCTCTGGCCTTCTTGCGGGCATCCTGCTGCAATTCGGCATCGGAGCCTTCGGCGGTGCAAGTGTCGATCCGTTGTTGGTCGGAATGCTGATCGTGGCATATGTCGTTCTAAAGCGGCTATCCGCCCGCTATGCGGTGGTAGGCATTCTTGCGCTGGGGCTGGCCTTCTTGCTTATGCAGAACCGGGTCGACCTGTCGGGACTAAAGTTGGAATTCGCAATTCCCGTCTTCACCATGCCGGTATTTTCGCTGAATGCGCTGCTCTCCGTTGCGCTGCCTCTGTTTCTCATCACGCTGACCGGCCAATACATGCCGGGAATGCTGGTGTTGCGGAATGACGGCTTCAAGACCAGCGCCAATCCCATCGTCACCGTGACGGGCCTCGGTTCCCTCATCATGGCGCCTTTCGGCTCCCATGCCTTCAACATTGCGGCCATCACGGCGGCAATTGCCACCGGCAGGGAAGCCCATGAGGACCCATCAAAGCGCTGGATCGCCGGTATTGCGGCGGGTGTATTCTACCTTCTCATTGGTGTATTCGGCGTGACGCTTGCGGCCGTTTTCATGGCCTTTCCCGCGACATTCATTACGACGCTCGCAGGCTTGGCTCTGCTGGGCACGATAGGCAGCAGTCTGGCTGGCGCCATGGCAGATCCTGCACATCGTGAAGCAGCGCTGATCACCTTTCTGGCGTCGGCCGCAAACATCAGTCTCTTTGGTATCGGCGGTGCGTTCTGGGGACTGGTGATCGGTCTGATTGCACATATGGTCCTGAATGGCCGTCTGCCGCGCCGTAAATGGGTCGCTCTGACCGTGAATGAGGGGACAGCGAAGTGACGACAATGACCACATCTGTAATCTCGATCCAGAGCCAAGTTGTACATGGGCATGTCGGCAATAGTGCAGCCGTCCTGCCAATGCAGGTCCATGGTTTGAACGTGGCAGCGGTTCCGACGACTTTACTGTCGAACCATCCCGGTTTTGAAACCATGCGCGGGCGTGTCCTCGAATCTGAGCTTGTCGAGGATTTGCTGCGCGGCGTGGAAGAGCGCGGGCTGATTGAGACAAGCCGCTATATCGTCTCCGGCTATATTGGCTCCCGCGCGAATGGCGATGTGATCGCGGCCTTTGTTCAGCGTGCACGCCAGATCAACCCGGAAATTACCTATATCTGCGATCCGGTGATGGGCGACATCAATCTTGGGGTGTTTGTCGCTGATCAGGTGGTTGAATGCATGTGCAGCCAGCTTGTGCCGCTGGCCGATCTGCTGACGCCCAATCAGTTCGAGATCGGGCTGATAACGCACAGCCAGCCTGCGAACTGGACGCAGCTTGAGGCGGCAGCCGCAAAAATCCAGACGCAGCGTGGTGCGAGGCTGGTCGTGACCGGCTGCACCCTGGACGACACACCGAAGGATTCTCTTGAAAATATTGTGTTCGAGGGCAAATCCCGCACGCGGCTGACATCGCCGCGCCTGCCCATCGTGCCGGTCGGCACCGGCGATCTCTACACGGGGCTAATGACCGCCAAACTCACACGGGGCTGCTCGCTGGTCGAGGCCGCGCATAGTGCTGCAGCGACCGTTCTCGAGATTCTCGCCCGAACGGTGGCGGGGGATGCACATGAAATGCAGCTTGCCAGCATCATCGACCTGCTCGGGCCAAAGCAGGCGACGAAATCCAATAATCATCACGCTTCTGCCCGTAGCGCGGTCTAGCGGCTCATGCTCCAGACGGATGCGAGCGAGAGGACCGTCAAGCACTGGTTTCTGTGACGTTTCGCGGAGGGCGGTCGATTTGGGGCTGCCGAAATCATGACGATGTGAAAGGTCAGTCTGAAAACGGCCCGCCGCGATATTCATCGTCTCCAGCCGGAGGGATCAATGCTGGATCAGTCTTTCATAGACGGTGCTATGATCCAAAATGTCACCTGCATCGTCCATGACGCGCATAGCATCGGCGGAAATCTCGTCGATAACCACGACTTGATCATCAACAAGGCCGATTTCAATCTTCATATCGATCAGCGTCAGGCCCTTTTCCTGAAGATCCGCTTCGACGATGCGGCAGACATGACGCGTGATTTGCTTGGCTTGCTCGAGGTGAGCGGGGCTGAGCAGATCCAGAGCGAGAATGCTATCGTCATTGATCAGCGGGTCTCCACGCTCATCATCTTTAACCGTGATTTCCACGAGATAATCGAGGCTTTTCTCAGTGTTGCCGATATAGGGTTGGTAACGGCGAATGAAGCTGCCCCAAGGGCGGGTGCGGCAGATGAATTCAAAGCCGCCCATGCCGTTGATATCCTTGCCCAAAGGTTCGGCGCGGCGAACCTCCATGGCACCCTGATCCAGATCGACATGAACCAGATGGGTCGCGATATTGGCAGCGTGCAAGCGCTTGAAGAAATAATCCGTCATAGCGAGGGATTTATTGCCCTTGCCGGCAACCTGCCCAATGACGCTATTGGCGCCGGGGTCAATCACACCATCCGCACCAGTGACGTCGTCCTTGAAGATCAGGCGTATATTGCCATTGGGCAGGGCATATAAGTCTTTGGTCTTGCCGGAATAGATTTTTTCACTGCTATTCATGATGTTACTCTCTGGTGATATGTAGAGGCAGATGCGTTGTATGGACTATAGGTCTTCGCTTCTGGAGCTCATTCCCACTCGATGGTGCCCGGTGGTTTTGAGGTGTAATCATAGACGACGCGGTTGATACCGCGCACTTCATTGATGATGCGGGTGGAGCAGCGCGAGAGGAAGGCCGCCTCGAAAGGATAGATATCCGCTGTCATCCCATCGGTTGAAGTGACCGCCCGCAGCGCGCAGACATGATCATAGGTGCGGCTGTCGCCCATCACGCCGACGGTCTTGACCGGCAGCAGCACCGCAAAGGCTTGCCAAATATCGTCATAAAGACCGGCGTTGCGAATTTCTTCGAGATAGACGGCATCGGCTTTGCGCAAAATGTCGCAGCGTTCCTTGCTGACTTCGCCGGGAATGCGGATTGCAAGGCCGGGGCCGGGGAAGGGGTGGCGGCCGACAAACACATCGGGCAGACCCAATTCTTTGCCCAGCAGGCGCACTTCATCCTTGAACAATTCGCGCAGCGGCTCGACCAGCTTCATATTCATGCGATCAGGCAGGCCGCCGACATTGTGGTGGCTTTTGATCGTGACACTGGGGCCGCCGGTGAAGGAGACACTTTCGATCACATCGGGATAAAGCGTGCCTTGGGCCAAGAAATCCGCACCGCCGATTTTCTTCGCTTCTTCTTCAAACACATTGATGAATTCGGCGCCGATGAATTTGCGCTTCTTTTCAGGGTCCGTCACGCCTTCAAGCCCTGCCATGAAGCGGGCTTCGGCGTCGACCACGATCAGCGGAATATTATAATGATCGCGAAACAGAGTTTCGACCTGTTGGCGTTCGTTCATCCGCAGCAAGCCATGGTCGACAAAGACGCAGGTGAGCTGTTCGCCAATGGCTTCGTGAATCAACACGGCGGCGACGGCGCTGTCGACGCCGCCGGAAAGGCCGCAGAGCACGCGCTGATCGCCGACCTGTGCGCGGATTTCTGCGATTTTCGTTGCGCGAAATTCGGCCATTGTCCAATCGCCAGAGCAGCCACAGACGTGGCGCACGAAATTGGCGATCAGCTTGCCGCCATCAGGTGTGTGCACCACTTCGGGATGAAATTGCGTGCCATAATAGCGCTTTTCATCATTAGCGATCACGGCAAAGGGCGCGCCATCCGATATCGCCACGATCCGAAAATCCGGCGCAAATTGGGTGACGCGATCACCATGGCTCATCCACACTTGTTGACGCTCGCCAACGTCCCACAACCCATCGAACAGAATGCAGGGTTCGGTGACGGTTAGAAAGGCACGGCCGAATTCGCCGTCCCGCTCGCCGCTGGTGCCGCCAGGTTCCACCTGACCGCCCAACTGCTGGGTCATCACCTGTTGACCATAGCAGATGCCCAAGATCGGAAGGCCGCTGTCGAAAACCGCTTGCGGAGCGCGCGGGCTGTCGTCAGCGGGCACAGAGGCGGGCGAACCGGATAGGATGATGCCATTGGGCTGCATCCGCTCCAGCGCCGCTTCCGCGCCGCTGAAAGGAACGATTTCGCTATAAACCCCGGCTTCGCGCACGCGGCGGGCAATCAACTGAGTCACCTGACTGCCGAAATCGACAATCAGAATGGATTCGGAAGGTGGAGTGGTGTCTGGAGTCGTCATGGCAGGCCGATAAGGAAAGCCGCTCGCCCTGTCTAGCCCGTGCGGGATTTATTGGCCGAGCTGCCGCGACACTTTGGTATAAACGAACAGAGGCATGACATAGTGTTGCGACAAACGCCCCATATTGACCTATCTGTGTAGACGGCCCGGGTCAGCGCTTGTTCAGTGAGTGATGGCGATGGGTGGCGCACAAATAAAGTCCGCAAAATGAAAGCGCTCTCTTCCATGAACGATCCTCTTTCCCCTTTCACCGCACGGGCGATGCTGCTGGCTGGTGTTGCTGCCTTATCCTTTCCCCATGGCGCGATAGCCGCCGAGGCGCAGCTAGAGGATCCCAATGCAGCGGTGGCGGGCGGCTATGATGATAGCTATGCCAGCCATGAGGATGAAATCATCGTGACGGCGCCCCGATTATCGGGGCAGTTAAAAACCGATGTGCGCGCCTTGGCCGAATTGGATGAGGCGGACATCAGCAGCTATGGCGCATCCAGCATCGAAGAATTGTTGGAGGCGTTGGAACCGCAAACCCGTTCGGGAGGCGGCAGCGGACGGCCGGTGATGCTGGTCAATGGACGGCGCATCAGCGGATTTAACGGTATCCGTTCGATCCCGCCCGAAGCCATTGCGAAGATGGAAATTTTCCCAGAAGAAGTGGCCTTGCAATATGGCTATGCCGCCACCCAGCGCGTGGTGAACTTTGTTCTGAAGCCGAATTTCAAGCAATTTTCTGGCGAAATAGAGGGCGGTACGCCGACCCAAGGCGGGCGCTTGCAATCGGAATTAGAAGGCAATTTCATTGCCATCCGTGAAAACGGCCGTATCAATATGAAGGCGGGCTGGGACCATAAGGGGTTGTTGCTGGAAAGCGAACGCGACCTGACCCCGACCAACGGCATATCGGCCAGCACGGACGCGCGCAGCTTATTGTCGCAAAGCGATGCCTATGTGATCGAAGGAACGGTTGTTCGCAACTTGGACCGTGTGACCGATTTGACGTTAAGCGGCAGCTTTGAACAAACAGACAGTTTGGGGCTATTGGGTTTGGCCGGTGACGGCGTGTCCGCGCGCCGCCGGAATAGCCGCAACCAGAATTTTTCCACATCGGCGGCGGTGAACGGGATGCTGGGGTCGTGGACATGGGCGCTGACTGGCAATTATGCCGATGATGACACCCGCACCTTGACCGATCAAGACGCCGCGCCGCGCAGCCGCGTGGATAGCAGTCAGCAGACATTTGGGGCCAATGCCAATGCCACCGGCACGATTGTCGAAGGTTGGGCCGGACCCATTAGGGCATCGGTGACCGCAGGCTATGCCGGACAACGCTTTGATAGCCGTACCGAAGATGTCACCGGCATAAGTAGCAATGATTTGGCGCGCGATACGCCGTCCATTTTGGGGTCGGTGACGATCCCATTATTGGACCCCGATTATGATATTGGCAAAATTGGCCGTTTGTCGTTGACCCTGAATGGCAATGCGGAAAAGCCCAGCGATTTTTCGGGGCTGACCAGTTGGGGGTCATCGCTGAATTGGGGCGTGACCGATCGCCTATCCTTCATCGCCAGCTATCAAGTCGACGAAGCAGCGCCAACCATGTCGCAATTGGGCGCGACGCAATTGGTGACAGAGAATGTGACCTATTATGATTTGAAACACGGCGAAACGGTGGAAATTACCAGCATTACGGGCGGCAATCCGGAACTGCTGGCCGAAACCCGCCGCCAGTTGAAATTTGGTATGAACTGGCAGCTTCCCTTTGTGGAAGGCATGCGTTTTTCCGCCGAATATAATCGCAAGCGCAGCAGCGATACGCCCAGCAGCTTTCCATTGCTGACTGAGGTCATTGAAGCCGCTTTCCCTGATCGGGTGACCCGCGCGCCCGATGGCACGTTGCTGAGCTTTGACCAGCGGCCAGTGAATTTTGCACGCTCTGAAAGCTCTCAGCTGCGCTGGGGTATTAGCATGTCCGGCAAGATTGCCGCAAATAGCGCCGCGACGTCGGGGCGTGGACAGAATGCTGGCGCTGGTGCTGCTACGTCAGGGGGCGGCGTAGCTGAAGGCGCGCGGACGCGCGGAGACGGCGTGGCTCCGCCGCGCGAAGCTGGCGAACGGCGTATGGGCAGGGGCCGTCCGGTTTGCGTCACGCCCGACCAGATGACCAGCCCCATTGTGGATGGACAAATTGCCGGATCGGTCGCGCCGCAGCGCGGCGCGCCAAGCGCAGAAGGCGAACGTCCGCGTTTGACCTGCCCCGATGGCCTGAGCCTGCGTTTCATTCCCAACCCCGAAGCGCCAGCGGATGGGAACACGCCGGCTCGGTCGATAGGCGGGACGGACGGCCCACGGCCTGATCGCATGGCTGGCGGCAGCGGCGGTCGCAGTATGGGTATGATGGGTGGCGGTTCTCGTGGCCCGCGCGGCATGATGGGCGGCGGCGGTGGCCGCTGGAATGTCGATTTGAATCACACTATCAAGCTGACCGATACGGTGAATATCGGGCAAGGCGTGCCAGAGCTTGATCTGCTGAACGGCGATGCCACGGGCAGCGGTGGTGGCAGCACGCGCCATTTGGTCGAATTGAACGGCGGCTTTTTCTACAAGGGTATCGGCACGCGTTTGTCGGCCAAATATGATGGTGGCAGCCGGATTGCTGGCGGGGCCAATGGGGATCTGAAATTTCATGATCTGGCGACGTTTAATCTTCGCCTGTTTGCAGACTTTAATCAGATGCCCAAGGTGACGGAGAGCCTGTCCTTTCTGAAAAATTCGCGGCTGCGTCTGTCGGTTAACAATATTTTTGATGCTCAGCGCAAGGTCACCGATGGCAGCGGGGTGGTGCCGCTCAATTACCAACCCGGCTATATCGATCCGCTGGGCCGCTATGTGGAATTGAGCTGGCGCAAATCCTTCTGATGCGGGATATTTTATAAAAAAGGGCCGGATGCGACGTCGCAACCGGCCCTTTTTATTTGTTCTGTAGATATGCAGAATCTGTTTCGATGGGGCGTGGCTCTAGGGCCTGACCCTAGGCGGCTTTCCCATGGGTTTGATCCATGCTGATAGCAGTGCCCGCTTCAATCTCTGCTGCCTTGGCCTCCACCAGCTTGACGATATGCTGGATCAAATCGGCGTCGGCCACATGATGATCGGTGACCCCGGATAGATAGACCATATGTTTGCCATTGCCGCCGCCGGTGATGCCAATATCGGTTTCCCGCGCTTCGCCGGGGCCGTTGACGACGCAGCCCAGCACGGAAAGAGACATGGGCGTTTTGATATGTTGCAGCGCGTCTTCCAGTTTTTGCACGGTGCGGATCACGTCGAATCCCTGCCTTGCGCAGCTGGGGCAAGATACAACCCGCACGCCGCGGGTGCGCAGGCCCAAGGCTTTCAGAATTTCATAGCCCACCCGCACTTCTTCTTCTGGCTCGGCTGATAGGCTGACGCGGATGGTGTCGCCCACGCCCGCCCACAGCATATTGCCGATGCCGAGCGCGGATTTCACGGTGCCGCCGATCAAGCCGCCCGCCTCTGTAATCCCGAGGTGCAGCGGGCAATCCACCGCCTCGGCCAATTGCATATAAGAGGAGACGGCCAGAAAGACGTCGCTGGCTTTTACGGCAACCTTATATTCGTGAAAATCATGATCTTGCAGCAGTTTGATATGATCCAGCGCGCTTTCTACCAAGGCTTCGGGGCAGGGTTCGCCATATTTTTCCAGCAGGTCTGTTTCCAAGCTGCCTGCATTCACGCCGATGCGAATGGCGCAGCCATTGGCCTTGGCGGCGCGCACCACTTCCGCCACGCGCGCGGATGAACCAATATTGCCCGGATTGATGCGCAAACAGGCGGCCCCTGCGTCAGCAGCTTCCAGCGCGCGCTTATAGTGAAAATGAATGTCTGCGATGATGGGGATTTGCGATGCTTTGACAATCGCTCCCAGCGCTGCGGTGGATTCCGTATCGGGGCAGGAGAGGCGGATCAGGTCGGCGCCAGCGTCTTCACAGCGGCGAATTTGGCTGATCGTGGCGCTGGCATCGGATGTCAGCGTGTTGGTCATGGTTTGCACGCTGATCGGTGCGCCGCCACCAATTGCGACATTGCCGACCATGATTTGGCGGCTTTCGCGGCGGGCAACATCGCGCCATGGGCGCAGGCTGGGATTATGGTCGCTCATAAAGATACTCAGCTCGTGTCGAGGGAGGGGGCTGGTGAACAGGCCTTATGTAGCGTTTCGGCAGGGTGAAGGCAAAGCTTGGCTGAATTTTGTCAAAGCGTGGGCCTTGTGGTAATCCAGCAACAATATTTGGGTTTTGGGAAAATAATGCAACAGTTGTGCCGAATCGGGTTGAGCATTTGCGATAAAATGGCTCTGTTTCCTCCATTGCTTCTGCAAATGCCTTATCACCGCCATGCGATATTTTCGCATGGCGGTGATGAACAGGATGGCCCGGCGAAAATTTTGGGGGACGAGATGCTGCGATATTTCAGCGGAAAGTTGAAAGTCGCAGCGATGGCCATAGCCATGCTATCCGCCGGTGTTGCTTTACCGGCGGCGGCACAGACTGATCCTGCACCGGAAATCCAAATTCATGGCGGTGTGGATCTGGTCAGCGACTATCGCTTTCGCGGCATATCGCTATCTGGCGGTGATATTGCGATTCAGCCCAGCATCACAGCCGAACATCATAGCGGTGTTTATGCGGGGCTATGGGCTTCCAATATCGAAAATCAGCCAGCCTCTGGCAAAGCGGAAGTGGATATTTTTGCAGGCTATGCCACGGAAATAGCGTCTGGAACGGTGCTGGATGTGGGCCTAGCCTATTATTGGTATCCCGACGGTGACAAGGCTGCCGGGCCGAGCGACTTTTTTGAAATCTCCAGCAAATTATCCCACACATTGGGCCCGATCGAGGCGACCGGCACCATCGCCTATAGCTGGGATCAGGCTGCTTTGGGCGATGACAATCTCTATCTGGGTTTGGGGCTAGCGGCTGGCGTGCCTAATACGCCGCTGACCCTGCAAGCGGGTGTCGGCTATAGTGATGGGGCCTTGGCTGATCTGGCCCCACATGGCCATTATTGGGATTGGTCGGTTGGGGCCTCGGCCGTTTTTGGCCCGATCACCGCCGGGGTGAAATATGTGGATACCAATATCCCCCATATCGGCATCAAATCTGTGGATAAATATTATAAGGCACGGCTGATCTTTTCCTTGGGCACTTATTTCTAAAGTTCAGCCTAGCGAAGGGGAGAGTGCGCGCATGATAGGCGGCGGCGAACGACGCTGATCATTTTGTGAAATTTTTATTTGTGCAGCGCAGCAATTTCGCGCATGTTGCTGTGGCAGACGCAGGACTCGCCCATCATCGAGGCGGGCCTGACTGCAGCAGGACGGGACGATCCAGACATCCTTTTTAAGGGGGATCAACCCATGAAGATATTTTCACTCGCGTGCGTTTCGGTGGCTTTGGGCCTTGCCGCTTTTCCGGTCGCAGCCTTGGCACAGGATGGTGCAACAGACGATGGCCTGACCCTATCGGCCAGTGCGACGGTCGTTAGCGATTATCGGTTCCGTGGTTTCAGCCAGTCCAATGAAAAGGCCGCCATTCAGGGCGGGCTGACGATCAGCCATAATAGCGGCATTTATGTGGGCACATGGGGCAGCAGCATCGGCTTCGCCAATGGCACGGAACTGGATGTCTTTGCAGGATATTCCAAAGAAATCCGGTCGGGCGTTACCGCCGATGTCGGCCTGATGAGCTATTTTTATCCCGGCGCGTCCCAGTCCACCATTTTAGAGCCTTATGCTTCGGTGACCGGTGATTTGGGGCCAGCGTCGTTGAAGGCGGGTGTGGCATGGGCGCCGAACGGACAGAGCGCGCTGAACAAGAAAAGCGCTCTTTATCTCTACAGCGATGTGGGGATTGGAATCACCAATAGGCCGATCACGCTGAAAGGCCATATTGGCTATGCAAAAAGTGACAGCGCCTTGGGCGGCCTGGATGGCGATGTGTGGGATTATGCCATCGGTATGGATTATCGCTATAAAATGCTCACCTTGGGTCTTTCCTATGTGAACAGTGATGCCCCGAAAATAGGGGGATTTAAAGAGGCCGCCGGGGCTGATGGCGCGGTGATCTTTTCCTTAGGAGCATCTTTCTAACCGCTCTGGCCAGAGGCAGGGGAATATGATGGTTTAGCTGGCCGATCGCTCCAGCAGGCGCGGCAAAGACCATCGTGCTTCCACCATTTTTCCGGCATGGTTGATATGGTCAGCCACCCGTTCGCCAATGGCAGGGGCAAGACCAAAGCCGCGCCCTGCTGCGCCGCCGACCAGCCACACGCGGGCATGGCCGGGAAAACGATCAAGCAGCAAGTCGCCGCTGGCCGTCCGGCAATCATGGGTTGCCGCGCTGGATAATATCGGGCCATTTTCCAGCCGGGGCAGACGCGCGCTTAGCCATTGGCGAGCCGCGGCAAGCGCGCGATCATCGCTGCGCCGGTCGAAACTATCGGGATCGACGCTGGCATCCGCATGATGGCTCCAGACGCGCACGCCGCGCCCTTCCAGATCGGGTAGCGCCGAAAAACCGGCGGCGCGGTCGATAAGGGCGGGCATGGCGGGGGGGCGAAATTGCACATCACCCTGACCGGGACCAAAATGATAAATTTGATGGCGGACGGCAGAGAGTTTCGCGGGCGTTAACAGTTGCGGGAAAATTTCTGTGAGCCAAGCGCCGCAAGCATAGACCAAATGGGATGCGGTGCCGCCGTTCGGCAAATTATATCGACCGGCTTTTTTATCCTCTAGCGGGGCGGGCATCACCACATCTTCGCAGCTTAAGCGGGCATCGGCGATGGTTTCCAAAATGGGGCGGCGGCCCGGCAGCATAGCGCCATCCGCGCCGATCAGCCCTTGTTCTGCATCTTGCCAGCCCATTTGGCCGAAGCGGGAACGCAGCGTAGCGCCACCTTGCAGACGGGGATCGCCAGCCAAATAGCTGGCGTCAGATGGGGTCAGCGCGGTGACGACCGGTGTGGGCGTGATGATTGGCAGGCTGGCGCTGGCCGACAGATCCTTCCAAGCCGCCAAGCTATCGGGGGCCATGGCGGCATAAAGCGCATCGCCGCCTTGGGCGGGATCAAGCAACATCGTCGGCAGATTGGATGCCGCGCGCCCATTGCCGGCACCATAGGCATCGAAAAGGCGCACCGATTGACCGCGCCGGACCAAATGCCACGCCGTCCATGCGCCAATGGCACCTGCGCCGATCACCGCCACATCGACATGATGTTCTGGCGATTTCGCATCCTTGCGCCGCCGCGATTCCCGTTTTTTACCGGATTGCGCCGTCGCGGGGGTGGCGGCAAGAGCCAGCGGCAGGCTTGCTGCGCCCGCTAGGCCTGCGATGATCTGGCGGCGGCCTATCGTCATTTGTCCCGCGCCCTTTCATAAAGACGCGCGCCGCCGATCCATGTTTCCAGCGGTTGAATCGCGCGGATTTGTTCGGGGCTGGCCATCAGGGGATCGGTATCGATGAGCAGAAAATCGGCGCGCTTGCCGGGGGTTAAAGTGCCAAGCCGATCCTCAGCAAAGCCCGCAAAGGCGGCCGAGCGGGTGTAGCCATCCAGGGCCGCTTCGCGCGACAGGCTCTCGTCGGGGAGCCAACCGCCAAAAGGCTGGCCTGCGGCATCGGTGCGGGAAATGGCGGCAGCAAGGCCCGCAAAACCATTGGGTGTTTCGGCGGGACTATCCGATCCAAAGGCAAGGCGCGCGCCTGCCGCGTGCAGGCTGCGCCAAGCATAGACACCAGACAATGCGTCTGGGCCAAGGCGGGCTTCGGCCATTTTCCAGTCGCTCGTCTGGTGCGAAGGCTGCATCGAGGCGATGATCTTCAACTGGCCAGCAAGGGCGATGTCCGCCGGATCCATCAGTTGTGCATGTTCGATGCGCCAGCGCCGTTCACCGGGCAGATCCTGGCTGAGGTCGGTGATCGCGCCGATCGCCTCGCTATTGGCGGCATTGCCGACAGCGTGGATGGCGACTTGAAATTTATCCATGGAGGCGCGCACCATTTTGTTGCGAAGCTGAGCCGGGGTCAGCCGGGGCAGACCTTTTTCGCCGGGCGCGTCAGCATAGCCTTGCTTCAACCAAGCGCTGCGAGAACCCAAGCTGCCATCCAGCACCAGCTTCACACCGACCATGCGCAGCCGATCTTGATATAACCAATTGGTGGGTCCGGGGCCGCCGATCAGCGCCATATTATCGATATCATCGGCATAGCTAATGATGCGAATGGCCAATTGATCGCGATCACCCGCGCGGCGATAGGCCTGCCAATCTTCGATGCTGCTGCCCATATCGGTGATGCTGGTGATGCCCTGCGCGATCAGATCGCGCTGCGCCAGCAGAAAGGCGCGGTCCAAATCGCGGGCCAGCGGACGTGGCTTGGCCTGATCCACCAGCGCCATGGCGGTGCCCACGAAAACACCGCTGGCCTTGCCGCCCTGCATCTCAATGCGCCCGCCAGCCGGAGCCTTGGCCCCTGTGGGAAGCTGGGCGGCGCGCATCGCCGCGCTGTTGGCCCAGCCCGCATCGCCATCCACCCGTTCCAGCCACACCGGCCGATCTGGCACCGCTGCATCCAATTCTGCTGCCGTCGGGAAACGGCCCAAACCCCATTTTTCCTGATTCCAGCCACGGCCGATAATCCACGGCATTTCTGGATTTTCGGCGGCATAAGCGCGAATTTTGGCCAAGGCTTCAGCCAGCGAACCAGTGTCGCTTAAATCCAACAGCATCAATTGAAAGCCATGCGCCATGACATGGCCGTGGGCATCCATCAGGCCGGGGATCAGGGTGCGGCCCTTGCCATCTTCGCGATAATCGGGCCGCTCGGGCCTTTTATCGCGCCGATCCAGCAATTGCTTTACTTTGCCATCATCGCCGATCAGCAATCCGGTGAAGCGGATCAACTGGCCGCTATCATCCAGGGTGATGCCGTTTACATTGTCAATCAACGTGTCGGCGTTGGCAGCCGGAGCAAGAGCGATGAAGCCCAGTGCCACGGCCCAAGCGGGCAGGCGCCGCCGCTTCATCGGCCCAACCGTGCGATCAAGGCGCTGGTATCGGCGCGGCCAAGGCCCATGGCCTGTGCATCGGCATAAAATTGATCGACCATCGCGGCCACTGGCAGGCTGGCGCCATTGTTGCGTGCTTCATCCAGCGCAAGGCCCAGATCTTTGCGCATCCAATCGATAGCAAAGCCGAAATCAAAGCTGCGGTCCGCCATGGTTTTCCAGCGATTGAGCATCTGCCAGCTGGATGCGGCGCCGCCGGAAATCGCGTCAAACACCTTATCCGTATCCAGCTGGGCCGCTTCGGCGAAGACCAGCGCTTCGGATAAGCCCTGCAGCACACCCGCGATGGCGATTTGATTGACCATTTTGGCGGTCTGCCCCGCGCCAGCGCTGCCGATATGGATGATGCGAGAAGCATAGGCCTGCATCACCGGCTCTGCCGCAGAAAAAGCGGCTTCATCGCCGCCGCACATGATGGCCAAGGCGCCATTTTCCGCACCAGCCTGACCGCCTGACACCGGGGCATCAACGGCCAGCAGCTTCCGCGAAGTGGCTTCTTTTGCGACGATCCGGGCGATGTGCGCCGAAACCGTTGTGTGGTCGATAAAGAGCGTGCCTTGGCGCATCGTTTGAAAGGCGCCGTCCGGGCCAAAGCTGATGGCGGCCAGATCCTCATCATTGCCAACGCAGCTGATCACCACATCCGCCTCTGCCGCCGCCTCTGCTGGACTGGCGGCGACCTGCCCGCCATGGGCCGCTGCCCATTGCTCGGCCTTGGTGCGGGTGCGGTTGTAGACGGAAAGCTGATGCCCGGCAGCCTGCAGATGGCGGGCCATGGGGCCGCCCATCACGCCGATGCCAATGAAGCTGATGCGCAAATTTGGTTCTTTCATACCGCAATGCATAAGCATTGTTTGCGCTGGGCGCCAGATAGGCTAGTGCGCAACGCGTTATGAAAAACGCATTGAGTCTCTTATCCGCTGCCGAATTGCCGGCGATCTGCCTCGACGATGTCCATGCGGCGGCAGAGCGAATTAGCGGCTCCATTGTGCGGACGCCGACACTGCGATCCCAGACCCTATCGGAACTGGTGGGCGCTGATGTGTGGCTGAAGTTTGAAAATCACCAATTTACCGCCGCTTATAAAGAACGCGGCGCCTTAAATGCTTTGTTGTTGCTGGATGATGAAGCCAAGCAACGCGGTGTGATCGCGGCTTCGGCTGGCAATCATGCGCAGGGGCTGGCCTATCATGGCAAGCGCCTGGGTGTGCCTGTCACCATTGTGATGCCCAAGACGACGCCGCAGGTGAAAGTTTCGCAAACTGCGGGCCATGGCGCGAACATCGTGCTGTTTGGTGAAAAATATGATGATGCCTATGCTCATGCGCGGGCCTTGTCGGCAGAGATGGGGTTGAGCTTTGTTCACCCCTTCGATCATCCGCATGTGGCGGCCGGGCAAGGCACGGTGGCGATGGAAATGCTGGAAGATGCGCCAGAAATTGATACGCTGATTGTTCCTATTGGCGGCGGCGGCCTGCTTACCGGCATGGGCACGGCGGCGCGCGGCATCAAAAATGATATTCGCCTGATTGGTGTGCAGGCCGAGCTTTATCCCAGCATGTATGCGCATCTCAACGATGTGGAAATGGCGTGCGAGGGCGATACGCTGGCCGAAGGCATAGCGGTGAAGGAGCCGGGGGACTATACCCGCCGTCTGGTCGCCGATTTGCAAGATGATATTGTGTTGGTGGCGGAGCGCCATCTGGAGCGCGCTGTCAGCCTGTTGCTACAGATTGAAAAGACCGTGGTCGAAGGGGCCGGGGCCGCAGGCCTTGCGGCTTTGCTGGCCCATCCGGATCAGTTTCGCGGCCGCAAAGTGGGGCTGGTGCTGACCGGGGGCAATATTGACCCGCGCTTGCTGGCCAATGTGTTGCTGCGCGATCTGGCGCGATCCGGGCGCATCGCGCGCCTGCGCCTGCGCTTGCAGGATCGCCCCGGTGCTTTGTTTAAAGTGATGGAGGTTTTTAACGCCCATCAGGTGAATATCATTGAGATATATCATCAGCGCATTTTCACCACCCTGCCGGCCAAGGGATTGATCACCGATATTGAATGTGAAGCACGTGATAGCGAGCATCTGGATATGCTGGTGACCGCCCTGCGCGAAAACGGCTATATGGTGACGCCGGTAGAGCTGGCCTGAACGATAGAATTCGGATCAGCCTGTGAAAGGATGCGGTGATGAATGTGTTCACGCTGGATTTTGTGGCGACACCGGAGACGATCGACGAACTGGGCCATGTGAACAATGCCATATGGGTGCAATGGCTGCAAAAAATCGCGACTTCCCATTGGGATGCGGTTGCACCGGAAGCCCATAAGGCCGCCTATATATGGGTCGTGGTGCGGCATGAGATTGACTATTTGCGCGCGCTTGGCCCCGGTCAGGCGGTGACCGGGCACACATGGGTGGCCGAAAAGGCAAGCGGTGCGAAATTTGATCGTTATACCGAATTTCACAATGCGGCGGGTCAGGTTCATCTGCGTGCCAAAACCAGTTGGGCCTTGTTGGACAAGGCCAGCGGCCGTCCCTTGCGCGTGACCGATGCCATTATGGCGCCCTTCCACCAATCGGCGGATGGCTGGCGCGCGATGACGCCCGGCGATTTGGACGCTGTGGATCGGATCGCTGCTCATGTGCATGTGGATTTTCCGGAACCCATAGCGGTTTTTGCCAATCGGCAGGCGCTGTTTCCGAAAGGAAGCTTTGTGTTTCAGCAGGGAGACCAGATATTGGGCTATATGCTGGCCCATCCTTGGCCCAGCGACCGGCCATCGCCCGATCTTGGAGTTGTGTTGGAGCGGCTGCCACCGGCACAAAGCCTTTATCTACATGATATTGCCCTGCTGCCCGAGGCGCGGGGAACCGGCGCTGGGGATGCCGCCGTTGATCTGTTGATCTCGCTCGCGCGCGAACAAGATCTGCCGCATATCTGGCTGACGGCTGTGGGCGGTGCGGATCATTATTGGCGTAAAAAGGGATTTCGGCGCGTGGGGCAGGATATGCCTTATGGCGAAGGCTCGATGGTGATGGATCGGATGATTGACGCGATATGAAGCCGGATATCCAGATCCGCCAGGCACAAGCCGCAGATGCAGATGCCATCTGGGCAATCATCGGCCCGATCATTGCAGCCGGGGAAACCTATGCGCTGGAGCGGGATATGGGGCGAGAGGCGGCGCTCGCCTATTGGCTGGCCGAGGATCATGACGTTTATGTCGCGCAGATGGGCGGCGTGATATTGGGCACCTATTATATGCGCGCCAACCAAGCGGGCGGCGGCAAGGGGGTAGCCAATTGCGGCTATATGACAGCGACTGAAGCCAGCGGGAAAGGCATTGCGCGGCAGATGTGCAGCCATTCGCTGGATCATGCGCGGAGGCGCGGGTTTCGGGCCATGCAGTTTAATTTCGTTGTCAGCAGCAATGTGCGTGCCGTGGCGCTGTGGCAAGCCATGGGCTTTGATATTGTGGGCCGCCTGCCTTTGGCTTTTGAGCATCCGCAGCAGGGTTCGGTGGACGCGCTGGTGATGTTTCAAGCCCTGTGATGGGTGGGGTTTAGGCTAGGGATTATTTTGCTTAGCGTCTTAGCTTGATAGCGCCGACAGGCCATGGTAGGGCGCTTCGCGATGACCAACTGCGCCGCCTTTTTGCCGACATTATATTGGCGCTCCTTTACATAGGAGCGGCCTGGACATCCCCTATGACCATTGCCGCCATGTCTGGAAGGCGATGGGTCATCTGAAAACCAAATTCCACTTCCGTCATGCGCGGCTCTTTTTGAAAGATGCTGATGATGAAAGTGCCTGATTTCCAAATTCAAACGGCCCGATGCCAGATTTTGCGGCTGACCGGCGCCGATGCTGGTGAGGTGGCGGCGATCACCGATGCTTCTGTCACGGATCGGGTGGATTTTCTGCCTGCTGATTTTGATCTGGCCGCGGCCACCGCGTTGATCGATTCCATGGACCGCGTTACAGCCTATCATGGCGTGCGGCTGATCGGCACGGATGCGCTGGTCGGGGTGATCGGAGTTCATGCGGGCGAAGGTCAGGATTTAGAGATTGGCACCTGGTTTGCCGCTGCGGCGCGTGGGCAGGGGCTTGCTAGCGAAACTGTCTCGGCGGTGGTGCGTCATCTGGCGGCGCTTTGCCCGGGATGCGCCATTTTCGCTGAATGCGCCCCCGCCAATATCCCATCATGGGCGCTGTTGCGGCGGATCGGTTTTGCGCCATCCGGGCAGGATGGACGGCGCATGGGGCGGCGCCAGCTGCGTTGGTATGCCGAGGCGGGTCAGCGGATCGACGTGTGCTAAAGGGTGTGAAGCGTGGATGCTCAGGCCCTTAGGGCTTGGGCTCCAGCTTCAGCAATTGTCCATCCTTGCCGTCGCTGAGCAGCCACAAGCTGCCATCCTCGCGGGCTTCGACTTCACGGATGCGCAGGCCCAAATCCCACCGATCGGATTTGTGCAAATTCTCGCCATCCACGGCCATGCGGATCAATCCCTTGCCGGATAAAGCCCCCATGAAGAGGCTGTTTTTCCAGCCTTCGTAGAGCTCACCATGGTAAAAAATGAGGCCCGCAGGTGAGACGGACGGATTCCACCAGAGTTTCGGGGCAGCAAAATCAGGGCGTGTTATATGATCGGCTATCGCCTTTCCATCATAATGATCGCCGTTGGATACGATGGGATAGCCATAATTGGCAGCCGGCTGCACCAGATTGACCTCATCGCCGCCTTTGGGGCCCATTTCCTGATTCCACAGGCGACCGGAATGATCAAAGGCTAGCCCCAATATATTGCGATGCCCCAGCGACCAGATTTGGGCTGCAATTCCGCCTTGCTCCGCAAAGGGATTATCCTTGGGCACGCTGCCATCAAGATTCAGTCGCACGATCTTGCCCAGATTTTGGTTCATATCTTGAGCTGGCGTGAATTTCTGTCGTTCGCCCGATCCGATGAACAGATATTGGCCATCAGGCGATATAGCGAGGCGGTGGGAATAATGGCCATTGCCGGTCACTTTGGGGCTTTGCCGCCAGATGATCCGCAAATTGTCCAGATGCGGCGTATCACCCAAAATCAATTTGGCTTTGCCCACGACCGCGCCTGCTATACCGCCTTCACCGGCTTCGGCCCAGCTTAGATAGATGGTGCTATTTTGCGAGAAATTGGGATCCACTATTATGTCGCCCAATCCACCTTGACCGCCATAATGCACTGCCGGAACACCAAATACGTCCAGCGTTTTTGCGTTTTCCTGCCATAGTTTCAATTTGCCGCCCCGTTCGGTGATCAGCGCTTGGCGCGTGCCGGGCAGGAAGACCATCGCCCAAGGTTCATCAAAGGATCCGGCCGGGGTCAGGGTAAAAGGAGCATCGGCCAGCGGTGTCGCTGGATGCTCTCCGCCGGAATCTATTATTTGCTGGCGCGAGTGGGCCGCAGCTTCGGGGGTGTGTTGACCAGATGAGGACGTATCTTGCGCGCAGGCTGCGGGGATCAGAGCCAGCATGGGCAAGGCAAAAAGGGCTGCGCGCAACATGATGATTTCCCTACATTGCAAAATTGAAGACGGATGAGCCATTCTTATGCTGAGTGGATGCACAAAGTCGAGCGCCCAGCCGTGGGTGGTGAGCGCACTGGGGATGATTGGAGTAAGAGGAGGTTTAGCAACTGTATCTGTCATGTCGTAGCGGCGGTCCATTTCTGACGGCTCTTGCACAGGGCGTTCGCAATGGTGACGAGCTTTCTGGCGACGGCGGTGATGACGACCTTGTGCGGTTTTCCGGCCTTGCGGAGGCGATCTGCGAAGGGTTTCAGGCTCGGGTTGTGATGTGCCGCGACCAAGGCCGCCTGGAACATCACGTGCCGCAAAGC
>DASSAA010000007.1:0-254076 GCA_035685745.1 Sphingopyxis sp.
GATGAAGAGAGGCGGTGCCGACAGGCTAAGAAGCGTGGTCATGCCACAAGGGTCAGACGTCGCGCACCACCCCGTCACTGACCCTGGCCGGGGCCGGTGACGGGGCAAGTTTAGCAGAACGCAGATACAGAAGGGTCAGGACCTAGCGCGGCGCCGATGCTTTCGCCGATCCCGCCATCAGCTGCGCCACCAGCCCCGGCAAGCCATCATAATTGGCCGCATGATATTGCGAATCCGCAGGCAAAGCGGCTTTCAAACGGCGATGCGCCTCTGGCAGGGCATGATAGGGCAAGCCGGGCAGCAAATGGTGCAGCGCATGATAGCGCAAGCCCACCGGCGCCCAAATTTCAGGCAGCCAGCCCGGCGGCGGCACATTCACACTATCCAGAAACTGGCCCGTCACCGTCAGTTCCGATCCATCATTTTCCCACAAATGCGCCACCAAGGTGCGAATCTGATTCACCACAAAGCTGATCGACGCAATCACGCCGAAGATGATCAGCGCACGCAGGGGCATCCATCCCAAAGCCACCGAGGCAATCAACAGGGTGGACCAAGCCCATGCCCCGCCTTCTTGCCACGCCCATTGGCGACGAAATTCGCCTTCCGGGGATTTGCGGCGAAATTCGGGGTTGATAATCAAGCCGCTATATTTTTCTCGCACCAACTTGCGCAGCGGCGGAATCAAAAAAGACAGCGGCGTAATCACCGCATAGCGAAACAGAAAAGCCACCGGGCCGAACGCTGCCGCCACGGTGAACAAAGGCACGGTCCATGGCTTCATTAGGGCCAGCGGCAAATATTCCGGATCCTCCACCGTGCCATATTTGGTGCGATTATGGTGCAGGCTGTGAATGCCTTCATACATGAAGGATGGAATCAGCAGCGGCACGCCAATCAACATATTCCACACCAGACGAAAGCCGGGTAGCGCGTTTTTGCGCAAATGGGTCAGCTCGTGGATAAAGCTGCCTGCGCGATAAAGCGCCAGCACCGCTACCACCCCCGCCGCCAGCATCAGCGGCACCGTGGGGGCAAAAATCGCTGCGGCCACACCCGCATAGCCAATCAGGGTCGAGGCCAGAAAATCGCTCCAATAGATGCGCGCATTGGGCGTTACCAGATCGCGCGTCATCTCAGCCGCAGCGCGGATCATCGCCATATCATCGGGAATCGCGCTTTTTGCGATTTTGGTCGTGCCTGAAGCGGCAGACAATGCGGGCCGTTCGGCAGCAGTGTTCATCATGGTCATGGAACGGCTTTCACCATAAATTCGTGGCAGCAAAATGGCCGAATGCGGGTCGCAAATGGCGACCTTTTGCCTTAATGCCGTGGCCAGCAATATAGGCATTTTCTTGCAGGACACCAGATATGGCGGCGCAAAACATCGCTTCTATCGTGATAGAAGCCGTTTCAACCAAGGCGGATAAACGCGAATTTGTGGAGCTGGCCTATCGGCTGAACAGCAGCGATCCTTATTGGGTGCCGCCGCTCCGCGCTGAAGTTTATGATCTGTTGACGCCCGGAAAAAACCCTTGGTTTGGCCATGGCCAAGCCCAATTGTTTCTCGCGCGCCGCGATGGCCGTGTCGTCGGCCGCATTTCCGCCCATATCGACACGCTGGCGCTGGCTCAACCCGCCGAGCAAGGCATGGGCCCCGGCACGGGCAATTTCGGCATGTTCGAAGCTGAGGATGAAGCCACGGCCCATGCGCTTTTTGCCGCCGCCGAACAATGGCTGCGCGATCAGGGCATGACGCGGGTGTTGGGGCCATTGTCCCTATCTATCTGGGATGAGCCCGGCCTGTTGATCGAAGGATTTGATCAGCGCCCCACCATCATGCTGGGCCATAATGCGCGCCACTATCAGGATTGGATTGAAAGCGCGAACTTCCTGCCAGTGAAGCAAATGTTCAACTATGGGGTGGAAATTACCGAGGGCTTCCCCGCCATTGTCAACCGCATCGTCGCGGCGGGGGATAAAAATAGCCGTATCAAAATCCGCCGGGTAAACAAAAAGAATTTTGATGCCGAAGCCCGCATCATCATGACCATCTTAAACGATGCCTGGGCCGAGAATTGGGGTTTTGTACCGCTCAGCGACGCCGAAATCGCTCATGTTGGCAAAAAGCTGAAACCCTTGGTGCATGAAGATTTGATCCGCATTTCCGAAGTGGATGGTGAACCAGTGGCGTTTATGATCGTGCTGCCCGATATCAATGAAAAGCTGATCGATATGGGCGGAAGCTTATGGCCATTTAACTGGGCCAAGCTTTTGTGGTGGCTGCGCAAGCCCCGGTCGCGGACGCTGCGGGTGCCGCTGATGGGCGTGGTCAAAACGCTGCAAAACAGCCGCATGGCCAGCACGCTGGCCTTTATGATGATCGAATATATCCGCCGCGATGGGGTTACCACTTTTGAAGCCAGCCGTGGCGACATCGGCTGGGTGTTGGAGGATAATCAGGGCATGAAGGCTGTGGCCGAAGTGATCGACGCCAAGATTAATCGCGTCTATCAGCTTTACGCCAAATCACTGATCTAAGCTGGCAGATTGAGACAATGGCGGGAGGAAGGCTGCGCCGACCTCCGCCAACGTCACAGCATCAATCAATCTTGACCCATGCTGGCGTATGATCGCTGGATTTTTCACGGCCACGATAATCGCGGTCCACCTGAGCATCGATCATCCGATCCGCCACCGCCGGGCTTAGCAGCAAGTGATCGATCCGAAAGCCATGATCGCGCGGCCAACCGCCCGCCTGATAATCCCAAAAGGTCCACACACCGCCAGCGGGGTGACGGGATCGGATCGCATCGGTCCAGCCATCACCTAGCAGACTGAAATAGGCATCGCGCGATTCCGGTTGACGCAGCGCATCATTCAGCATCGCGCCGCTATCCCAAATATCATCATCATGCGGCACGACATTATAATCGCCAGCCAAAATGGTGGGGATTTCCAGCGCCAATAAGGCCTGCGCTCGTTCGCGCAAGCGCTTCATCCAGCGCAATTTATAATCAAATTTAGGGCCGGGCTGGGGATTGCCATTGGGCAGATAGATGGACGCCACCCGCAAGCCGAACACATCAGCTTCCAGATAGCGGCTCTGCTCATCTTCCGGTTCACCGGCAAGGCCCCGCTGCACCTCCACCGGCTCAGCACCGCGCGCGAGGATCGCCACCCCGTTAAAGCCTTTTTGCCCATGATAAAGAAAGCCATAGCCCGCCGCCTCAATATCTTTGGTCGGCATGGTTTCATCGCTGGATTTCAATTCTTGCAGGCAGGCAATGTCGGGCTGCGTTTCTTCCAGCCATTCGACCAGACGCGGCGTGCGCGCTTTGATGCCATTGATATTGAAGGTCGCGATTTTCAGAGACACAGCAGATTTCACTTTCTTCCGGGAGCATGTTGCTGCCTCGCCATCCGCGTCAGCAACCGCCAAGCTCTAGAAGATGGCCGCACCGCGAACAAGGCGCAGCACCTGAAAGCGATGCTCTATCCCTTCACGGGCCGGTATCGCTAGATCGAGAAACTGGATCCGCAGCCACAACCGCTGGCCGCAATGGGATTTTCTACCTTGAAAGAGGATCCACCAAGGGAATCGACGAAATCCACCACACAGCCGCGCAGCAAATCAATGCTGATCGAATCCACGACCAGCTTCACCCCTTCGGTTTCGCTGATCACATCATCCGCATCAATATTATCGGCCAAGCCAAAGCGATAGGAAAAGCCCGAACAGCCGCCGCCATCAACAGAAAGGCGCAATGCTGGCTCGACGCCGCCCTGCCTCTCGGCAATCCAGCGGACACGGGCAGCAGCAGCGGCGCTGAGGGTGATTTCAGATGGACTGTCTAACATAATGCTAAAGATAGAGTGTTTCGGCCAAATGAAAAGGGCGCCGCGATCAAAGATCGTCTAGCGCCCGTTCAACAGCCTATGCTGGCTTGTTATTTCGTGAACCTAGGACCGAACATCAATCTTCCGGTCCGCCCATGGCAACTTTCTTGCCGCTCAAGGCCGCCATCGCCATTTGATCCGCCTGCACAAATGGCATGGGGTTCACAGGGGCGCCTTCGATACGCACTTCATAATGAAGGTGATTGCCGGTGGAGCGGCCTGTCGAGCCAACATAGCCCACAACATCGCCCTTCTTCACCCGCTGGCCGGGACGCACGATGAAGCGCGACATATGGCCATAACGCGTCTGGATCGCATTGCCATGCTCAATCTCAACATAATTGCCATAGCCACCAAGCACTTGGGCGCGGCCAACAATACCATCGGCGGTGGCATAAATGGTGGTGCCGCGCGGCGCTGGAATATCAATGCCATTGTGGCGGGCAACGCGGCCTGTAATCGGATGAACACGCATGCCATAGGATGACGACAACGACATTTTCTCAATCGGGCGCAGCGATGGCACAGCAACGCCGGTAGAAGCAGTCAGGCCGGTATCAAAATGCTTCCACGCCTGAAAAATAGCGCGCGCATCTTTATTTTCTACCGCTGGCGGCATGGCCCGAGTGAAATTCTCATCATCCGGCTCATCCGCCACAATCACCCGCGACGGGCCAGCCGATGCATTTGCTTCTGCATGTGCGACGGGAGCAAAGAAGCCCATCATCGCGGCGGCCATAAGCAGCGCGCCGTTTTGCAACTTCCGTGCGACCAAAGAGTTTATCACTTGATGACCCCGCAACACTGCCTGCCCCCTGTCCGCATCCGATTGAAATACGGTATCATTGAGCTGCAATTTTCGACTTATCGAGACTTGCCCCGAACTCGTTAGGGTTTGTGCGGGGGCTTTTGCTAGGAAGCAATCATCGCATAGTAATCTTGCGTTAAACCGGCGTCATGGCGCGCTGAAACGTTGAACGGAGGCCTTAATGCACCGCGAAAGCGCCGTTTTACGATATCTTGCCATGTTGCAGCAGCGGGGATTCGCCGTTCGTCGCACATCCAGTTGAACCATCTTGTGCCGGCACTGACATGCCGAATCTCGTCCCGATAAATGCGGCTTAAGATGCGTGCCGAAACATCATCGCCCGCAGCCTGAAATTGCTGGATCGTCGCCGGGGTGACATCCAGCCCACGCGCTTCCAAAACCATCGGCAAAATCGCAAGGCGCGCCAGCGCATCATCCGCAGTATTGGCCGCCGATTCCCATAAGCCAGCATGGGCCGGCAAAGCGCCATAATGGCTGCCAAGCTGTTTCAACCGGCGGTTAAGCACCGCGAAATGCATCGCTTCATCTGCCAGCACCTGCACCCAATCGTCACAAAATCCGGTGGGGAAGACAGCGCCAAAGCGGCCGATCAAATCCGCCGCCAGATCAATGGCGACATATTCGATATGCGTCAGCGCATGGAGCATGGCGATCCGGCCCCGTTCCGAACCGCCCTTGCCGCGCTTGGGCATCCGGGCAGGTGACAAAAGCTCTGGCTTTTCCGGCCAATCGGGCTGATCCGGCATCATTGGCCCAAAATCATGCGTCAACTGTCCCTGCCGCCAGCCCCGCGCCATAGCCCGGGCGCGGCGGCGCTTTTCATCAGGATCGCTGGCTTTTAAAACGCCAAGCGCTGCTTCGCCCAATGTGCGAATTTTCTGACCTTTGTGGTGCATGATATTATAGCGCCGCAGTCGCCTCTAACACCGCATCGGCATGGCCCTTCACGCGCACCTTGCGCCATTCGCGGGCCAGCTTGCCATCGCGATCGAATAAAAAGGTGGATCGTTCGATGCCCATATAGGTGCGGCCATAATTTTTCTTCTCAACCCATGTGCCAAAGGCTTCGCAAACGGCGCCGCTTTCGTCTGAACCGAGGCGAACCGTCAGCCCATATTTATCGCGAAACTTGCACAGCTTCGCCGCCGGATCGCGGGATATGGCGATCACCTGAGCGCCCAAGGCCGCAAATTCATCGGCCAGCCGAGTGAAATCCTGTGCTTCTGTGGTGCACCCCGGCGTATCGGCTTTGGGATAGAAATATGCCACCAGCGGCGCACCGGAAAAGGATGCCAAATCCAATATCGCTCCATCGGCGTCCATCAGCGGAATGGCGGGGATAGCATCCCCAAGGGCAAGCGCGGTCATCACCTAATTCTCCTGAACATCAACCATGGCGGGGCGAATCGATGCCCACCAATCGGCCACTTCCTGCCGAGCCTTATCATGGGCAGCAAGCAATTGCGGCCACCCCGGCTCGCCGCAAGCGCTGGCGACCATCTGGCGGGCAGCGGGCGTCGGCTCTGCCCCTTCCTCCGCCGTCAAGCGCAGCATCACCAACATGCGCGCCAACAAACCATGCGCCTCCACCACCTCATCGGTCACCAATTTTTTCGATTTCAGGCAGCGCAAAGCCTGCCCAATATTGGGAATATGGCATTGGCCACTGGTCAATTGCGTAACATGCATGGCGAATTCCAGATCCACCAGCCCGCCCGGCCCGCCTTTAATATCCAGCGCCCCTTTCGCTGGTTTATGCGCGGCCATTTTCGTTCGCATATCCGCCGCATCGGCGATAATTTTCTGCGCATCGCGCGGCATGGCCAGCAGATCTGCGATCAAATGCTGGACGGCTTCGCGCGCCGACGCAGAGCCATAGACAGGGCGCGCACGCAGCAAGGCCATATGTTCCCATGTCCAGGCCTGCTCGCGCTGATAGCGTTCAAAGCTATCCATCGTCACCACCAGCGGCCCCTGCGCCCCCTGCGGGCGCAGCCGCGTGTCTACATCATAAAGTTTACCCGCCGCTGTCGGCACCGACATCGCCGCCGTAATCCGCTGGGCCAGCCGGTTATAATAGGTGGTCGCGCCGAGCGGCCTTGGCCCATCGGATTCGGCCAGATGATCGCCGGTAAACAGATAGATCAGATCTAGATCCGATGCATGAGTCAGCGCCCGGCCACCCAATCGGCCCAGCGCCAGCACCACCAATTCGCTATCGGGAACCCGGCCATGGGCGGCGACAAATTCCGCCACCGTGCCATTGGCCAAAACAGTCAGCGCCGCTTCCGCCAGATCGGCATAGCCGCTCGCAACCACCATCGGGTCCGTTGATCCTGCGATCAATTGCACCCCATAGGCAAAGCGCCTCTCCCCCACCCAATCACGGACACGGTCCAGCAGGCGCTCAAAATCCAGCCCCTTCAGCCCCGCCTGCCATTCTTCCAGCAGTTCAGGGACGGTGGCTGGCGCCGAAAAGGCGCGCTTATCAATCAGCCCTTCGATCAATTCCACCCGCGAGGCCAGCGCATCCGCCAAGGTCGGCGCAAGCGAAAGAATATGCGTGGCAATCCGCGCCAACTTTGGCTGCGCGGCAAGCAAATGGAAAAAGTTAATCGCGCTGGGCAGGCCCGCCACCAGCTTATCGAAACGGCGCAGCGTGGTATCGGGATCGGGCGCCACACCCAACGCTTTGATCAGTTCCGGCAACATGGATTCCAGCGCATCCATCGCCGCCGCGCTGCGCAGAGCCCGGGCCTTTCCAGCCCGCCAATCGGCAATGATGCGCAGGGCCACATCCGGCGGATCAAATCCAGCGGCCGCCAATTGCGCCGCCAATTCACCGCCCTCACGCGGCAGGCCGCTACGCGTCGCCCGGTCCACCACCAAATGGTCATAACAATGGCCGACATCATCCACGATGGGCTGTAATAGGCCCAACAGCTGCGCGCCATCGGCAAGGCCGTCCAAACGGGCCACGGCGTCCAAACTCTCTATCTGTTGCGGCAAATTATGGGTTTGCTGATCCTCAATCATCTGCAACCGATGCTCAATCCGGCGCAACACCGCATAATGGCCGATCAATTTTCCCGCGATATCCGCGTCAACTCGCCCCGCAGCGGCCAAAGCCACCAGTGCATCAACAGTCGCGGGCGCACGCAGCGCCAATTCCCGGCCCCCATAGATCAACTGATGCGCCTGGGTGAAAAACTCTATCTCGCGAATGCCGCCTCGCCCGCGCTTCAGATCATAGCCCAGACCAAATTTCTGGCCCTGCGCATAATGATCGCGAATCCGATCCGTCATGGCGCCAATTTCTTTCAGCTGGCGAAAATCCAAGCTGCGGCGCCAGATAAAGGGCTGTATCGCGCGCAAAAACTGCTCGCCCAGCGCCTTATCCCCGGCCGATGCACGGGATCGGATAAAGGCCGCCTGCTCCCAAGGCAAAGCACTGGATTCATAATAGGATATTGCCGAATTTACCGACAGCACAATGGGGGTGACTTCCGGATTGGGCCGCAGCCTCAGGTCCACCCGCAGCACATGGCCATCCGCCGTTCGAGCAGACAAGATTTCCACCATCCGGCGCGCAATACGAACGGCGGCTTCATTGGGATCATCCCGTTCCCGCCGCGGCATGGTTTCGGGATCGAAAATCAAAATGGGATCAATGTCGGACGAATAATTTAGCTCGTAACTGCCCAATTTCCCTAGAGCGATCACGGCAATGCCGCGCGGCGTCTGGCCCGGCAAACGCTCTGCAAAGGCGGCAGCAAGCGCGGCGTCACACGCTTGATCTGCGAAAAGGGTCAAGCGGCGGGTCGTTTCGCTCACATCATGCTCGCCGCAAAGGTCACCGAGCGCCAGCAACAGAGCCTGCTGCCCGCGCCATCGCCGCAGGGCGGGCATGATCGGTTCACCAGCCTGCGGGGCCCGGCATTCATCCAACGCAACGCTGGCTCCTTCAGCCAGATAACGCGCGACATCATCAGGATAAAGTTCGGCAAGCCGCGCCAGAAAGGGCGCCTCCGCTACCAATCGATCCAACGCCAATTGACGCGCAGCGACGGACGAAAGGGGAAGATGGGGATCAGCGTTCATAGCGCCAAGCTATCGCGCGGCCTGCCATTCATGACAAGCAGTCTGCCGCCACTTTTTCTTTCCACAGCAGCGGCAACGTCTATCCGGCGCTAAAGCGAAAATCCAAGCGCGGAAGGCACGAATCCGCTCAGATGCAATCCACGCCCGCGCCGTTCATGCGGAGTGATGCCGACCCATGCTCAGGCGGGAACGGTGGCCTCGTCGAAAAACAACACTTGCGCGATGGTCGCCCGCAGCGTTGCCGGCTGATAGGGTTTGGTCAGCAAAAAGGCTGGCTCAGGCCGATCACCGGTCAACAAACGCTCTGGGAAAGCAGTGATGAAAATCACCGGCAAATCCATCTCGGTTAAAATTTCCTGCACCGCTTCGATGCCGCTGCTGTTATCCGCCAGTTGAATATCCGCCAGCACCAACCCCGGCCGATGACGCCGGGCTTCCTGCACGGCTTCCTGATGGGTGGTCGCAACGGCCACCACATCATGGCCCAGATCCTGCACAATCATTTCAATATCCATCGCGATAATCGGTTCATCTTCGATAATCAGGATATGGGCGCGCGTCTGGCGATCAATTTCAACGGTCGCTTCTTCGATCAGCCGCTGAACTTCCGCGACATTGCGATCAATAATATGGGCAATTTCATCTTCGCTGAAATTTTCCAGCGCCGCCAGCAGCAAAGATTGGCGGGCAAGTGACGGAACGCGGCTGAGCCGCGCATCGGCAATCGCCTGAGGCGATATATGAGCGCTTTTATCCGAATCGCTGGCACTATTTGGCTCTACCGGCGCTTTCAATTTCGCAATTTGAAGATGGATAAGGCGATAAACCTCTGTTCGAATATCCGCATCAGCCCTGATCTGAGACTGATCCTCAATCAGCGATTGCAGCATATCCTTGACCAATTGGTCGCCCACCTGCTGACTGCCCGAAATCGCACGGCCATAACGTCGCAAATAAGGAAGATGCGGCGCAATGGTTTGACCTAACGACATAAAATTCTCCAACGGACATATAGCAAATGATAGTCGACCAGCAATTCTGAGCGGAGAAACGCAATTTCCTTATCCCCCCACAGAAATTTCTATAAGGATGGAACGAACCAGCGAGAAAAAGGTTTCCCATTGAATAACCAACCGCCATTGCGCTTTGGTTATCCGATTGTTAACAAAGTAGCCCATGAAGAGCGGATATTTCAACTATGCCGTCTAACCCTCGATCAAACGCCTCGAGGCAGGACGATAAAAACAAAGGACGCCCCCTTCCCAAGGAAGGGCTGGATGTGAATGCTGTGCTGCGCCGCGCTTATGAAAGCGCCGTGGATGAAAGCATTCCGCCGTCGATGCTAGAGCTTCTGGGCAAGCTGAGCTAAGCGCTCACCCCTGCATTTTCTGGCCAGCACACGCAATTTTTCGGCATCTTAATGCCAATCACGGCTAAGCCGCGCCGCTAACCGGTCTATCTATTCCCACGATAATAGCGATCTTCAAAATCGCTTTGAAACGCCCCGAAGCGCTGCTCCGCAATCGCATCGCGCATTGCCTGCATCAAATCCTGATAAAAATGCAGATTATGCTGGGTCATCAGCATCGCCCCCAGCATTTCGCCTGCTCGCACCAGATGGTGCAAATAGGCGCGCGACCATGTCGTGCAAACGGGGCAAGCACAGCCACTATCGAGCGGGCCTTGATCCTCAGCGAAGCGCGCATTGCGGATATTCAGCGGTCCCTGCCATGTAAAGGCCTGACCATTGCGGCCCGAACGTGTCGGCAGCACGCAATCAAACATATCCACCCCGCGGGCCACCGCGCCCACTAGGTCATCGGGCTTGCCAACGCCCATTAAATAGCGCGGCTTATCCTGCGGCAATTGACTGGGCGCATAATCCAACACGCCGAACATCGCCTCCTGCCCCTCACCCACGGCAAGGCCGCCAATGGCATAACCATCAAAGCCAATCTCCATCAGCGCATCGGCACTGCGTTGCCGCAAAGCCTGATTCAGCGATCCTTGCTGGATACCGAATAGCGCGGATCGCGCCGCATGGGCTTCCCCCGCATCAAAGGCGTCACGGCTGCGCTTGGCCCAGCGCATCGATCGATCCATGCTAGCCTCGGCCCGCTTTGCGTCCACTCCATTGGGCGGGCACTCGTCGAAGCACATGACAATATCGCTGCCAAGCAACCGCTGAATTTCCATCGAGCGTTCCGGCGACAACATATGGCGCGAGCCATCAAGGTGGCTCTTAAAGGTAACGCCTTCTTCGCTTTGCTTGGTCAACGCCGAAAGGCTCATCACCTGATAGCCGCCGCTATCGGTCAGGATCGGGCGATCCCAACCCATGAATTTGTGCAAGCCGCCTAGCCGATCCATCCGCTCTGCCGTCGGTCGCAGCATCAGATGATAGGTATTGCCCAAAATTATGTCCGCGCCCGTCGCGCGAACCTCCGCTGGGCGCATAGCCTTCACCGTCGCCGCCGTGCCGACTGGCATGAAAGCCGGAGTGCGAATTTCGCCCCGCTGCATCTGAATAGCGCCTGTGCGCGCTGCCCCATCGGTCGCGGCAATTGAAAAAGCGAATCTTGTGGTCATGATCGGCGGCCTATGGCCTTCAGCGCCGCGAAAGTCGAGCCATCAGCGAGCCAGATCCATGGCTGCTGCGCCACGCGCCGACGTTCAAGCTGAATCTGGTAGCAACAGGCTGGCATCGCCATAGCTATAGAAACGATAGCCTTGGGCAATCGCATGGGCATAGGCGGCTTGCATCGTCTCCAGCCCCATCAAGGCCGATACCAGCATGAACAAGGTGGATTTGGGCAGATGGAAATTGGTCATCAAACCGTCAATGGCCCGAAAGCGATAGCCCGGCGTGATGAAGATGGCCGTATCGCCCTCAAAAGCCTGGATTCGACCATCATCGCTCACCGCGCTTTCCAACACGCGCAAGCTGGTGGTGCCCACCGCGATCACCCGTCCGCCATTGGCGCGCACCGCGTTGAGCCGATCTGCCGTGGCGGCATCAATCCGCCCCCATTCGGCATGCATCACATGATCCTGCGTATTCTCGGCCTTCACCGGCAGGAAGGTGCCTGCACCAACATGCAGCGTCAGTGTTTCGCTGTGAATGCCAGCGGCGCTCAGGCTGGCCAACAGCTCCGGCGTGAAATGCAAAGCCGCAGTCGGGGCGGCGACTGCGCCATCCTCGCGCGCAAACATGGTCTGATAATCGGCACGATCCTCGGCATCGGTGGCGCGCTTGCCGGCAATATAGGGGGGCAAGGGCATGGTTCCCGCCCGCTCCAGCAACAGCTCCACCGGCTCATCGCCTTCAAAAAACAGAATGAAGCTGCCGTCTTCCAGCCGCTGTTCGGCCAACGCGATCACATCACGGCCGAAATCTACCTGTTCGCCAACACGCAATTTCTTGGCATTGCGAATGAAGGCCTGCCAACGCCGTAAATCAATCCGCTTGTGCAAAGTGGCGCCAATTTGCGCGCCTTCGCTATCAGCGCCGCGACCCGCGCGGCGGCCTTCCAATTGTGCAGGAATGACGCGGGTGTCGTTAAACACCAAACAATCACCGGCCCGCAAATATTGCGCCAAATCGCTGACCAGCGCATCGGTGCGAGCATCGCCATCCAGCAACAACATCCGCGCCGAATCGCGCGGTCTGGCCGGGCGGAGCGCAATATTCTCTGCCGGCAATAGGAAATCAAAAGCGTCTACGCGCATGGTCTTCTTCTTGATGGCTCCGCCCGACGCGGCGCGGATCAGCGGATGGGGGCTTCCAAATCCGAAACGGAGATATCCGCAGCCGGTGCGCGATCCTCCACCAACTGGCTAGCCGGTGGGATCGCTTTATTATCCGCCGCAACCGAAAGCTGAACGATTTTTGACATCACCGCAGGCGGCTCGCCGCGCTGAACGGCATCAACATATTCCATCCCGGATACCACCCGGCCAAAGACGGTATAGCGGCGATCCAGCGAAAAGCGCGGCTGAAACATGATGAAAAACTGGCTGTTCGCGCTATCTTCACTTTGCGCCCGCGCCATCGACAATGTGCCCCGCAAATGCGGCATTTCATTAAATTCCGCTTTCAGATCCGGCAGTTCGGATCCGCCCTGCCCGGTCGCGGTGGGATCACCCGTTTGCGCCATGAAACCATCGATCACGCGGTGGAATTTCACGCCATTATAAAAGCCCTGCCGCGCCAGAATTTTCACCCGTTCCACATGATGCGGCGCGATCGAGGGATAGAGCTGAACCACCACGCGTCCGCCGGTCGATAAATCCAGATTCAGCATATATTCGGGCACGCCCATAAATTCGCTGGTGTCCATCACCGGCTTCGCCGCTTCCGTCGCCGGGGCGGCGGCGTCAGTGGGGGCTTGCTGTGCCAGACCGGGCATCGCCAAACCAAAGGCCATCGCGATCATCACCAAGGGTCGATGCGGGAATTTCATGCGGAATAGGCCTTTATGACTATAAGCTGTTAAGCCCGGATAGGCTGCAACTAAGGGTTGTTTGATGAACGCGCAATGATCGGAATCAGGCCTCGCCCTGCCGCAGCCCGCGCTCTTCGATCCGCGAAATCACAGCGTCCCGCACCGCAGGGGTCACAAATTTGCTGATATCGCCGCCAAAAATAGCAATTTCCTTCACCAGCCGCGAAGCAATGGGCTGCAAGCCGACATCCGCCATCAAAAACACCGTCTCGATGCTGTCGTTCAGCTTCTGGTTCATACCAGCCATTTGATATTCATATTCAAAATCGGCCACCGCACGCAGACCGCGAACGATCACACTGGCCCCTTCGCTCTGGGCAAATTTCATCAGCAAGGCATTAAAGCCGACCACGCGAATATCGCCATCAATCTGCGCCACTTCCCGGCGCACCATTTCCAACCGTTCCTCATCGTCGAACATTGGCGATTTGGTGATATTGGTTGTCACCCCAATCACCAGCCGATCCACCAACTTGGCCCCCCGGCGGATAATATCCATATGGCCCAAAGTGATGGGATCAAAAGTTCCCGGATAAACGCCAATTCGCATCAATGATCCCTTTCCACGACATAGCGCGCAATCGCGCGCAGAAGCGCGGCTTCCTCTCCAAAAGCAATCAGCTGAGCAAGGGCGTGGTCGACAAGGCGCCTCGCTTCTTCCTTTGCTTCGCCCAACCCCATCAGGCTGACAAATGTTTCTTTTCCGGCGGCAGCGTCTTTTTGCAGCGCCTTTCCGGTTAAAGATTCGTCACCCTCCACATCCAGAATATCATCGACAATCTGGAACGCCAGACCGATATCGCGGGCATATTGGCGCAGCAACATCCGATCCGATGCGCCAACCCCCGCCATAATGGCGCCAGCCTCAACCGAAAAACTAATGAGCGCCCCGGTTTTCAGCTCTTGCAGCCGCGTCACCACATCCAGACTGAAATTATTTTTTTCGGCTTCCAAATCCATCATCTGGCCGCCTGCCATGCCGATCGGTCCGGCGGCTTGGGCCAAAGCCTGGACCAGCGCAAGGCGGATCGCGGCATCTGGATGGGTGGCCGTGTCTGCCAACCAATCAAAGGCCAGCGCATGCAGGCTGTCCCCCGCCAAAATAGCCGTAGCTTCATCAAAGGCGCGATGCACCGTCGGCTTGCCCCGCCGCACATCATCATCATCCATGCAGGGCAAATCATCATGGATCAGCGAATAGGCATGAACCGCCTCTACCGCCGCCCCAACGCGCAAGGACAGGCGCGAATCAATCGCAAAAAGATCGCAGGATGCGCGCACCAATAAGGGACGCAGCCTTTTCCCGCCGCCGATCATCGCATGGCGCATCGCTTCATACAGGCGTCGCCGCGGATCATCGGGAACCACCAGCAGCCGATCCAGCACATCGTCCATCGACACCGCAAGCTCTGCCTGCACGTCCATCAATAAGGCATAAGGATCAGAGCCGCATTTCGCGGTTACCACCGATGGCATGTCAGCTTTCGCCAAAGGCTTTGGTCGCGCCGGGCTTGCCATCCGTCCCTAGGCTGACCTGCTCGATACGGGCCTGCGCCGCGACAAGCCGTGCTTCGCAATGCTGGCGCAAGGCATGGCCCCGCTCATAAAGGGCGACCGATTCCTCCAAGCTGACGTCACCACTTTCCAAGCGGCGCACGATGGTTTCCAGCTCCCCCATCGCCGCTTCAAAACTAAGCGTGGCAATGGCAGGCCCTTGATCAGGGGTCGCGGCAGTTTCAGCGGGTTCCGTCATCCGCTTGCTTTGGCCTGCCACACGCCCTCTGGTCAAGCATGACGTGGCATCGACCAACATCACCGGGGCTTTGATAGCAATTAAGCGCCGGACCGCGCCTAAGCTAAGTTCGCAGCAAGACCGCGTCCCCGCGCAAACGAATCGCGCGGTAACTCCAGCACCGCTCGGCCCATTCCCTCGCAGTTCTCCCCTAAAACCAAAGGCGGCCACTGCCAAAACACAGCAAAGACGCGCGCTTTTAGTAAAAAAATCACAAATTTATTGAAAATGTCATAAATTTGGCGGCAATTTTCAAGAAAGGGCATCTTGGGGTCTGTTCCTAACGCGCGCGCGGGGTTAAAGGCCGCGCCATGACACAGAATAGCCCCGCCATTTCGCCCGAGACTGTCGCCGACCATGGGCTTTCGCCCGAAGAGTATGAGCGCATCCTTTCCGCCCTTGGCCGCGAACCGAATCTCGTTGAGCTCGGTATCTTTTCGGTCATGTGGTCCGAGCATTGCAGCTATAAAAGCTCGCGCATTCATCTGAAGAAACTGCCCACCGAGGCACCTTGGGTGATTTGCGGTCCCGGAGAAAATGCGGGCGTGATCGATATTGGCGAAGGGCCAGACGGCAAGAAATTGGCCGCCATCTTCAAGATGGAAAGCCATAATCACCCTAGCTATATCGAGCCTTATCAGGGCGCAGCCACGGGCGTTGGCGGCATTTTGCGTGACGTGTTCACCATGGGCGCGCGCCCCGTTGCCAATCTGAATGCGCTGCGCTTTGGCCGCACCGACCATCCGAAAATGAAGCATCTGATTTCGGGCGTGGTGCATGGCATTGGCGGTTATGGCAATTGCGTCGGCGTGCCGACGGTTGGCGGCGAAGTGAATTTCCACACCGCTTATGATGGCAATATTCTGGTCAACGCCATGTGCGTTGGCGTCGCAGAACAGGATAAGATTTTCTATTCTGCCGCATCCGGCGTCGGCAACCCCATCGTCTATGTCGGCTCGAAAACCGGCCGCGACGGCATTCATGGTGCGACCATGGCCTCGGCCGACTTTGGCGAAGATGCCGAAGAAAAGCGCCCCACCGTGCAGGTCGGCGACCCCTTCACCGAAAAGCTGCTGATCGAAGCCTGCCTTGAACTGATGGCATCCGATGCCATCGTCGCCATTCAGGACATGGGCGCTGCTGGGCTGACCAGTTCGTCGGTGGAAATGGCGTCCAAGGGCGGCGTCGGCATTCGTCTGAAAATGGATGATGTGCCGCAGCGCGAAACCGGCATGACCGCTTATGAAATGATGCTTTCCGAAAGTCAGGAACGCATGTTGATGGTGCTGAAGCCCGGCAAGGAAGCTTTTGCACAAGCCATTTTTGAAAAATGGGAATTGGATTTCGCGGTCATCGGCACCGTCACCGACACGGGCCGGATGGTGCTGGAGCATAAGGGCGAGGTGGTTTGCGACATTCCGCTTGCCCCGCTGGCCGATGATGCGCCGCAATATGATCGCCCCCATGTTCCAACACCCGCGCCAGCGCCGCTGACCAATGTGCCAGAGACGACCGACGTCGCGGCGGATTTGCTGAAGCTGATGGGCACCGCTGATCTGGCATCGCGCCGCTGGATTTACGAACAATATGACAGCCAGGTTGGCGGCGACACGGTGCAAATCGGCGGCGACGCCGCGCTGGTGCGCATCCATGGAACCAACCGCGCGCTGGCAATGACCACCGATTGCACCCCGCGCTATTGCTATGCCGATCCGTTTGAAGGCGGCAAGCAGGCTGTAGCCGAAACATGGCGCAACATCACCGCCGTCGGCGCAACCCCGCTGGCAATCACCAACTGCCTGAACTTCGCCAACCCTCAGCGTCCTGAAATCATGGGCCAATTTGTTGGTTGCCTGGATGGCATGGCCGAAGCCTGCCGGACGCTGGATTATCCCATCGTCTCCGGCAACGTCAGCCTTTATAATGAATCCAAAGCGACCGGCGGTGGCAGTGCCATTCTGCCCACCCCTGCCATTGGCGGTGTCGGCGTGATGGACGATTTGAGCAAGGCTGTGGGCATTGGTTTCAAACGCACCGGCGATATTGTGCTGGCCGTTGGCGAACGCGCAGGCCATTTGGGCCAATCCATCTGGCTGCGCGAAGTGCATGGCCGCGAAGAAGGCGCCCCGCCACCCGTCGATCTGAAAGCCGAAAAGCGCACGGGCGATTTCATTCGTCAGGCAATCAACGCGGGCTGGATCACGGCTTGCCACGATGTGTCCGATGGCGGCCTTGCCGTCACCGTCGCCGAAATGGCGCTGAAATCGGATATTGGCGTGCTCATCAGCGAAGAACAGCCCTTCGGCATTGCCGAAAGCTTCTTTGGTGAAGATCAGGGCCTTTATGTCGTCACCGTTTGCGACACATGTTTGGCCGATTTCCTCGACGCTGCGGGCCGCGCCGATGTCGCGGTGGACCCCGTGGGCCGCACCATTAAGGATCGGATCGTCTTTGAACTTCCCGAAAGCGACCATCAGGTAACGCTGGCGGCGCTGCGCGAAGCCCATGAAGGCTTTTTGCCGCAGCTAATGGCCGGTGAAGACGCCGTCGCCTGAAACGACCGCGCTTTAACACACGCATAAAGAAAGGCTGCGCTACCACCCTCTAACGGATTGGCAGCGCAGCCTTTCTTTTCAATCTTTAGGTGTACATTGGCGCAGCATGACGCGCGCGCCACACCCCTTTGTTAGGCAGCAAGCGCTTGCTGTTCGGCCTGAGCAGCATTTTCCTGCCCATCGCCCAACAGATCATATGGATTGATGCCATTGGATCGCATCATCTGATGCACATGCTGATAGGCCGTCGGCGGTTTAATCCCCAAGCGCTGACGGGCCGCTTCCAAGGGTTCCGCCAGCAGCGCTTCAATATTCTGATGGCCGATCAACTCCGCCAATTTCCCATTGCGCTGCCCTTCCCACACAGCGGCATAGACAGGATAGGAAACAGAGGCATTTTTGCGGATTTCCCGCGCCCCGGCCCAAGCGATAAACAGCGTGCCCCAGCTGGGCGACTGGCTATAGGAAAAGGCCAGCACACATTGTTCCCCAAGGGCATCGCGGCCATAGCCGGTCAGCACGTGAAACAGATCATGCGTGTCGCGCATACGATCACCATAGATTTCGGCCAGATCGTTGAATTTCTGTTGGGCGCCAAATTTGGAATATTCATCCACCAGCCCCTGAGCCGTCAGACCTTCACGCTCCATGAAATCCACATAGGCGCGGCCCACACTGCCTTCGGGCAAGCGGCGCAGGCGATCATGATCATCCAGCAGATCCGGCAGATAGGGCCGTTCAGCCAAGACGCGATCCCCTTCGGCCGTTTTGAAAAACGCCTCCGCCGAGCGACCAAAACGCTTATCGCGCAATGCCTCCATAATATGGAAAACCTGTTCGGTATCTTCCTTATTGGCGATCAGCTTTCGGAAATGACGCCATGCTTTAAGCGGGCGGATACCACGGGTCTCACGTCGTGCAGAATAAAGGGGAATATTGGTCATCACGAATCATCCATTGGTTGCTCGTTACATTTCCCAAGATATACTTGCTGACACATATGTCAATATCGTACCACGGGTTATTTGCGGCTCGTTCCCCGCTCGCTCTTGGGCTAGCGTCAAGCCATGGGGCCCAAGTCATGGGACAGTGGGCACAAGGAAAGCTGGCGGACATTGGATGAGAAATCTTTGCCGATAGCTGGTTCGCCCACCGACGATCGCCGTTTCATAACGCTAGACGCGGTGCGCGGCCTATCTGTCCTCGCGATCCTCTGGATTAATATCCTGTCCTTCGCGATGCCGGATGCCGCCCTGCTCAGCCCGCGCTTCATTCCCTTTTCCAGCCCAGCGAATGACGGCGTGTGGCTGACCAATTTCATTTTTGCCGATGGCAAATTTCGCGGCCTTTTCACCCTCTTGTTCGGGGCGAGCATGGTGCTGGTGATGGAACGGGCCAACCGCTCGTCCCAAAACCCCGCATCCGTTCATGCGCGGCGCATGGCCTGGCTCTTGGTGATCGGCTTGGCCCATTATCTGTTGCTGTGGCATGGCGATATTTTAATCTCCTATGCGCTGATGGGCCTGTTGCTGACCGGCCTGTATCAGCGCAGCGCGGCTGAATTGCTGCGTTGGGGCATTTGCGGGCTGATCGCTGGCGCCATTTGGATGACATGGCTTGGCGCTGGCCGGATCGAAGGGCTGGCCCATATGCTGGGGCTGGCATCCACCCCCGCCGCCGTGGATGCCGTCCGCCAGATGCATCTGGCGGATTGGGCCCAAACCAGCCTGTCCTTTCGCGACGATCTTTCTCTGTTTCAAGGCAGCTATGGCCAGATATTGGCAGGGCGGCTCGATAAGCTGATCAACAGCTTGCTCGCGCTGCCGATTATCGCGCTGGAAACACTGCCGATGATGCTGATCGGCATGGGCCTTTATCGCAATCGCTTCCTCATCGGCAGCTGGCCCTTTTCGGCTTATTTGCGCTTATTCTGCTGGACTTTCCCTCTCGGCCTGCTGCTCAGCGCCCTGCCAGCAGTCTATATCGCGGCCAACGCCTATGATCCGATGCTGGCGCTGACAGCCCATCTCGGCCTTTCGGTTCCCGGACGGTTGCTGTTGATCCTCGCCTATGCGGCTGGTGCGATCATGCTGATTATCCTCTATCCCGCCTATCCATGGACCGTCAGATTGGCCGCAGCCGGGCGCATGGCGCTATCCAACTATCTGGCGAGCAGCCTGATCATGAGCAGCATTTTTTATGGCTATGGAGGGGGGCTCTATGGCCGCATGGGCTGGATGGGCCTTTATGGATGCGCGGCCGCAACATCGCTGATCCTATTGCTATGGTCGCCTTGGTGGATGGCACGCTATACTTATGGCCCAGTAGAATGGCTCTGGCGCAGCTTAGCGCGGGGATCATGGCAGACGATGCGCCGTTAGAGCGGGCAGTGTGAAATCTGAATCACGATGCCCGCTCTATCGGTTTGTTGTCACATCGCTTTTTGCCAAAAACCGGTTACCACTTTTTGGCGCGATGCTCTAATATCACATCAGCGGCGGCAGATACGCCATCCGCCGCCTTCCACCTCAACAGACCAGCCCTGCTCCGCGGCCAGCGCCCGAACTTCGCGCTCCGCCTGCGGATCATCCGCCAGCAGCAAGGCTTGATCCTGAGAGCGCATCGCGCGTGCCAGCCGCAGCACAGGCCATGGACAGCGCATCCCCCGCGCATCCACAAGCAGCGCGGCGGCATCACTCGTCATAAGGATTATGCGTGTTGCGGAAGTTCATGCGGATCGGCACACCCTGAAAGCCCAATTCCTTACGCAGTCCATTCGACAGATAGCGATGATAGCTGGCGGGCAGCGCATCGGTGCGACTGCCAAAGACCACGAAGGTCGGCGGGCGAGTGCGCGCCTGAGTCACATAGCGCAGCTTGATCCGCCTACCGCTCGGTGCCGGAGGCGGATTGGTGGCCACCGCCCCTTCAAACCAGCGATTGAGGCGCGCGGTGGGCACACGGCGGGTCCAAATATCGCGCTGCTCAAAAGCCACGCGGATCAATGTATCCAGCCCTTTTCCTGTTGCACCGGATACGCTGAGCAGGGGCACGCCCTTAATCTGCGACAGCCCATCATCCAGCGCTGTGCGCACACCATTGAACAGCGCCGATGTTTCTTCAGCGATATCCCATTTGTTCAGCGCGATAATCAGCGCCCGACCTTCTTCCAGAACTTTATCCGCAATGCGCAGATCCTGCGCCTCCAGCCCCTTGGTGGCATCCAGCAACAGCACCACCACTTCGGCGAAGTCCACGGCGTGGAGCGCATCAGCCACGGATAGCTTTTCCAGCTTTTCCTGAACCTTGGCGCGTTTGCGCATCCCTGCGGTATCAAAGAGCTGGATTTCATGGCTTTCGCCATTTTTTTCCCAAACCCATTCCACCCGGATACTGTCGCGGGTGATCCCAGCCTCAGGGCCTGTAATCAGGCGGTCTTCACCGATCAAACGGTTGATCAGCGTCGATTTCCCCGCATTGGGACGGCCGACAATCGCCAATTTCATCGGCCCTTGCGGTCCGTCCTCATCCTCTTCCTCCTGCATTTCCGCTTCAGCAAGGGCCTGTGCTTCCATGAAAGGATCGACAATGGGGCGCAGCGCATCAAATAATTCGACCACGCCTTGACCATGTTCGGCGCTGAAAGCGACCGGTTCACCAAGGCCCAGCGAATAGGCTTCCATCACGCCATTTTCGCCTTGCTTGCCTTCCGCCTTATTGGCGCAAAGGATGATCGGCGTGTCTTCGCTGCGCAGCCAACGGGCGATTTCCTCGTCCAGCGGAGTGATGCCCGCACGCGCATCAATCATGAACAGCGCAGCATCAGCCTCGCGCACCGCTTTTTCCGTTTGCTTGCGCATCCGGCCCGGCAGGGTCGCAGCATCATGATCTTCGAAACCAGCAGTATCGACGATCAAAAATTCAAGGCCCAAAAGTTTCCCATCGCCCTCGCGGCGATCACGCGTCACGCCCGGCTGGTCATCAACCAGAGCGATTCGCTTTCCGACGAGGCGATTGAAAAGTGTCGATTTGCCGACATTGGGACGACCAACGATGGCGATCGTTGCGGGTCGCGCCATGATCTTATCCTAATCCAATGGGCGAGGCCGACATTGGCCCCGCCTTAAAAATCTTTCCGGCCGTTAGCGCCAAGCGGTAATCCGGCCACTATCGTCCAAGATATACAGCATATTATTGGCAACGACAGGTGGCTGCGAGATAGCAGATTTAAACGCACTCGTCGCCAGCGTTGACCCATCGGTCGGTGAAAACTCCACCAACTGGCCTTCACTGTTCACTGCGATCAGCCGTCCTCCGGCCAAAATCGGCCCCGTCCAGCGAATCGGGTCCTTTTTCTTCTTCTCCGTCTCCACCCGGAAACGGGCCAATTGCTGCATCCAGCGGACTTTCCCTGTACCGCGCACGACAGCCAGCAATTTGGCATCATCGGTCAGCGCATAGACCCAATCCCCCACCACATAGGGCGTTGAGATACCCGCAATCGATATTTCCCAGATACGCTGGCCAGACAAAAGGTCATAGCTCGCCATTCGGCCGCCCTGACCCAAAGCAAAGACCCGCCCGCGATCAACCACCGGATCGGCATCCACATCGGTCAGCGTCGATACCGACAGCGCCATCGAGGTGCGAGCCAGCGCATCTTCCCACAGCTCGCGGCCATTTTCATAGCGATAGGCCTGCACTTCGCCCGATGAGAAACCCGCCACAATCGTGCTTTGCCCGGCGGCTGGCGATGCCGCGCCAAAGACGCTGCCAGCCTCAAGCGAGGCAGTCGCCTGCCACAATATGGCGCCATCCGCTGCATTCAGCGCGAAAATCTGATTGTCCTGGCTGATCACATATAGCGATCCATAGGCAATAGTCGGTGCGCCGCGCAGCAGGCCGCCCGGCTTGGTTTTCCACAGCAATGTTCCGTCCGCCGCATTCAGCGCCGCGACATCACCTGCGCCGCTGGAAGCGTAAACGACATTGCCTTCCACACCGACGCCGCCGCCGAATAAAATGTTGCGATACTGGCTGTTATCCGTGCCGATCCCGACGCTCCACAGCTTTTGCCCCGTATCCGCAGCAAAGGCCGTCACCACCGCATCCGTGCCCACAGCAAATAAACGATTGCCTGCAACCACCGGCGACGAAGCCAGTCGATGCGTTTTGCTATTGCCGGCGATATTGGCGGTCCATATCTGCGCGCGCGTTGCTGCCAGCGCTGGATGACCGGGTGTTTTGGAAGCATTGCCGCCGGATTGGGCCCATGCTGCATTAGGAATAGGATCCGGCAGCACAATCGGCACCGCTGCCAATGCCGGATCGACTTTCACACTATTGTCGTTCGACAAAATGGATTCGCGCTTGCCAACAGTGGGAGTGCGCGGCCCGCCATCACCCTTGATAACGCCGCAACCGGCCAGCGGAAGGGCCAATAAGGCCGCCAATATTGCGATACGACTGATGGCCATATTATTTGGAATCCTCTGTTTTGCTTACAGCCTGTTCGGCTTTTTTATCTTTTGCAGCTGCATCTTCAACAGCGTCAACGCCCAACATGCCCGCCATCTGCATAGCCCGCGATTTCAGCGAAGGAGCAACCCCATCCAGCTTTGCAATTCGGCCGAAGAGAGCACCTGCCTGATCCATCTGGCCCAGTTGATAATGGGCCACCGCGGTCAATTCAGCGGCGCTGGCAAACCAGCTTGATTGCGGATCTTTCGCATCCATGATCGGCTTCATCCGCGCGATCACCGCTTCGGCTTTCAACCCATCAAATTCCAGTGCCGTCTGCCGAATCAGCGCCATATCCCGCAGCGATTGGTCTAACTTGGTATCAGCGGCCACCTGCCCCAGCAGCGCAGCGCCTTCCTTCAACTTGCCTTCGCTCGCGGCGATATTGGCCTGTTCGATCAAAGCGGCGGCGCGGTAAGCCGGGGTCCCTTCAGCCGCCAGCGCTTTTAACGCTTTGGCGGCCTCGGCGCTTTGGCCGCTTTCCAGCTGATCCATGGCGATCGACAGTTTTTCAGCCTGAGCGCCGTTGAGATTGCTTTGACGGTGGCCCCAATAAAGATAGCCACCAAAGGCCAGAAGCGCGCCCAAAACAGCCGCCGCGATCCAGCGACCATACCGGTTCATAAAGGCGATCATCTCATCCTTGCGGACAGCCTCGTCGACATCCTGCAACAGGGCCGCATTATTCGTCGGGCTCAGGGCCAATCAAACCTCCATCATTCCGGTCGCACGGCAAGGCATCTCGCCGCATCGCCGCCAGCTTTAGCGGCGGTGCAAGCAATCGCCAAGCGATTCACAAGCAGCGCTGCCAAAGAAATAAGCTGGGCCAAAGAAATGAGGCCAAGCCAAGATTCAGCCTTTATAGATCTGATCCTGTGTGGGGAATGAACGGTCACGCACCTGATCAGCATAGGTGCGCACCGCGCCGCTAACATGATCGGCCATATCGCCAAAGCGCTTCACAAATTTGGGCACACGATCAAACATGCCCAGCATATCATCGGCCACCAACACCTGGCCATCGCATTGCGCCGATGCGCCGATGCCGATGGTGGGGCATTTGATTTTTTGCGTGATCTCAATGGCGATAGATTCCAAAACGCCTTCGATCACCACCGAAAACGCCCCCGCTTCGGACACCGCAATGGCATCTTCCACAATTGCACGCGCTTCTTCTTCGCTTTTTCCGCGCACACCATAGCCGCCCAAAATATTCACCGCCTGCGGCGTCAGACCCACATGGCCCATCACGGGAATGCCGCGATGGGTAAGAAACTCAATGGTCGGCGCGATCACCCGGCCGCCTTCTAATTTGACGGCAGCGGCGCCGGTTTCTTTCAGCAGGCGAGAGGCGTTGTTAAAGGCTTGTTCCGGGCTGGCTTCATAGCTGCCAAAGGGCATATCGACGATAACAGCGGCATTATAGCTGCCGCGCACAACCGCCGCCCCATGCAGCGCCATCATTTCCATCGTGACCGCCACCGTATGCGGCAGGCCATAAATCACCTGCGCCAGCGAATCGCCCACCAGCAACATATCGCAATGGGGATCCAGCAATTGCGCCATACGCACGGTATAGGCCGTGAGCATGACCAACGGCTCGCCACCCTTTCGCTGCCGTATCCGCGGCACAGTGAGCCGCTTCATCGGTTGCGGCGTCGGATTGGCGCGGCTGGTTGACGTATCGAGCGTGAGCGTTTTCGGCAACGTAGACATGGGGTCGCTATCTAGCGCAACAGGATGGCAGATGCCACGCCAATCGGCCCATCCCGTTGATGAAATTTTCTACTGCGATTTATGATGCTTATCGCGCGCTTTGACAGCTTCAGCGACATTATCACTAAAAATCCCATCCACCCCTGCGGCCAGAAAATGGGCAATTTCCGTTTCGACATCCCCGTTAGAAAGCGGATTATCGCCATCCCATAGCGCGGGCGGCAGAAAGAAATTTTCGCGCCGCATCGTCCATGGATGCACTTTCAGACCGGCGGCATGGGCATCGCGCACCAACGCTGTCGGCTCTGCAAAAGGGGCACCATCCTTGCTCGCTGCGACCGGAAGAATCAGCTGCTTGTCCGGCCCGATACCTGACGCATAGCTGGCCACTTCACCCAGCCCTGCCGGGGTCATCATCTGGGCATAGGTTAAATCCGGTCGATCCGCTGGCCCACCAGAGGCCGCGAGCAATTGAATCAACGGCAGATCGCTGCGCGCGCGAAGCGCCTGCAAATTTCCCACCTCAAAGCTTTGGATAAAGACAGGCGCGTCTTTGCCGCGATAGCCGAATCGATCGAGCAAAGCCAAAAGCGGCGCCTCATGCGGCAGGCCGATGGATTGAAAATAGCTTGGATGCTTTGTTTCTGGATACACGCCAATGGGCTTGCTGCGCCCAGCATTCACCTCGGCCAGCCACATCAGAATCTCTTCAAATGTCGGCACATCATAGAAACCATCATGCGACGTGCCCCGCAATTGGGGTAACCGTTCACGAACGCGCAGGCTTTTCATCTCAGCCAAGGTGAAATCCTCGGTGAACCAGCCTGCGACATCCGCCCCATCAATCCACTTCGTGGCTTTGCGATCGGCAAATTCTGGCCGGTCCGCCACATCGGTGGTGCCGGAAATCTCATTCTCGTGCCGCGCGACCAAAATGCCGTCGCGCGTCAACACCAGATCTGGCTCGATAAAATCCGCGCCTTGTTCCACCGCCAGTTGATAGGCCGCCATACTATGTTCTGGCCGCTCGCCCGACGCGCCGCGATGCGCAATGACAATCGGCGGCTGGCCATCCCATGTCGCGGCGGCTTGCTGAGCATCAGCCATGGGCGCCGCCAATATGGGAACCAGCATCGCGCAAAGGATCAGCGCCGCCCACCGCATCAATCGCCAAATCGCGTTTGCCAGCCATCGGCAGAAAAGCCCACGCTGCGGCTGCCTTTGGCGTCCAGCACCGGTCGTTTGATCATCGCCGGCTGATCCAGCATCAATGCCAGCGCCTTGGCCGCATTCAAATCAGCTTTCACATCGTCTGGCAGTTTGCGAAAGGTGGTGCCCGCCTTGTTCAGCAGTTTCTCCCAGCCCAGTTCATCGATCCAACCTTGCAATTGATCCGCATCCAGACCGTCTTTGCGAAAATCATGAAAGCGATAGGCAATGCCAGCGGCGTCCAACCAGCGGCGCGCTTTCTTCACCGTGTCGCAATTGGGAATACCATAAAGAATGACAGACATAAGCTTCCGTTTCGCAAGATAGGATGACAATTTCACGACGAACCAAAGCGCCGCGCTTCCTGTCTATGCCAGCCTGCCGCCGCAAACAATGGCATCTCCATCACGCCCGCCACCCCACAACTGAGCCCGGCTGATCTGGCATTTTCGTTTCAAGGCCCTAAATTGTCGATCAGCCTGATCAAAAATGCCGATAGTGCGATTCTGCCATATCTGTGGTAGCCGTTGCACGAATTGGCGCAGGGCTCATTGCCTAATCAACGCAATGCCGCCATGACTTTAAGACGATGTGAACCGAAAAGTAGAAGATGGAAAATGACGCAAAATTGGCAACCGCATAGCTGGCGCGATTATGAAGCACGGCAACTGCCGACCTATGCGGATAGCGCGGCCTTGGCAGATGCAGAGCGGGAATTATCCGCTTACCCCCCGCTTGTCTTTGCCGGTGAGGCCCGCGAACTGACGCAAGATCTCGCCCGTGTGGTGGAAGGCAAAGCCTTTCTGCTGCAAGGTGGCGATTGCGCAGAAAGCTTTGCTGAATTCCATCCCAACAATATCCGCGACACATTTCGCGTGCTGTTGCAAATGGCCGTGGTGCTGACCTTTGCCTCGAAAGTGCCGGTCGTGAAGCTTGGCCGCATGGCAGGCCAGTTTGCCAAGCCACGCTCGGCCGATATGGAAGAGGTGGGCGGCGTATCCCTGCCCAGCTATCGCGGTGATATTATCAACGATATCGCTTTCGATGCAGCGGGCCGCGAACCCGATCCGCGCCGTATGGTGCGCGCCTATAGTCAGGCAGCCTCGACCCTGAATCTGCTGCGCGCCTTTGCGGGCGGTGGCTATGCCAATCTGCATCAGGTTCATGCCTGGACGCATGATTTCATGGATCGCAGCCCATGGGCGCAAAAATATAAGGAAACCGCCAGCCGCATTTCCGAAGCGCTGCAATTTATGGAAGCTTGCGGCATCACGCCTGATACTGTGCCCCAGATTAAGGGCACCAGCTTTTACACCAGCCATGAAGCCTTGCTGCTGCCCTATGAAGAAGCGCTGACACGTCAGGACAGCTTGACCGGCGGCTGGTATGACACATCGGCCCATATGCTGTGGGTTGGCGATCGCACTCGCTTTGAAGGCTCCGCCCATATCGAATATCTGCGCGGCATTGGTAATCCGATTGGCATGAAATGCGGCCCCACGCTGGAGCCAGACGCTTTGCTGCGCCTGCTGGATACGCTGAACCCCAATCATGTCGCAGGCCGGATGACGCTGATCACCCGCTATGGCCATGATCAGATTGAAGCCCATCTGCCAAAGCTGGTGCGCGCCGTGAAGGAATCTGGCCACCCCGTCCTGTGGTCATGTGATCCGATGCACGGCAATGTGACCAAAACCGACACCGGCTATAAAACCCGCCCCTTTGAGCGGATTTTGGCCGAAGTGCGCGGCTTCTTCGCCGTGCATCGTGCAGAAGGCACCTATGGCGGCGGCATTCATATCGAAATGACCGGCCAGAATGTGACCGAATGCACCGGCGGCGCGATGGATGTGACCCAGATGGATCTGGCCGATCGTTACCACACCCACTGCGACCCACGCCTCAATGCTGGCCAGTCTTTGGAATTGGCCTTCCTGCTGGCAGAAATGCTGAATCAGGAAATTGGTGATCGGGCCCGCGAAGCGGCTTAATCTCAGCCCAGCGGACTATGCCGCTGGGCAAACTTCCTACAAGAAAAGGGGTGCCCCTCACCGGGCGCCCCTTTTGCTATCAACAGCCCCGCAGGCAAGATCGCCCTGAAATGACCCTAGAGCGGGCCGCGTGAAATCTGAATCACGCTGCCCGCTCTATCGGTTTGTCGTCACATCGCTTTTTGCCAAAAAACCGGTTCCCACTTTTTGGCGCGATGCTCTAAGGCCAGGAAAGCCATATTGCCTATGGCTTGGCGGCAATGTGCTGATGCCGAATATATTGCGCCCCATCCCAGCGACTGCGGTCGGCGAACAAACGAGCGAGAGCGATATGCAGATCGCTATCCTCTGCCGCCCCGCCAAGATCCAGTGCATCGCTCATCTCATCATCTGGCTGATGATAAGGCCCATCAAAAAAAGCATCCAGCAAAGCCATATTGGAAAAACTGCCGCCCACCATGAAGGCGGGCATATTCGCGGCGATCAAGGCGACGCCATCCTGCCGTTCGATAAATTCATCCGCTTCTTGATCGAGATCGATGCGCCGCTCCATGCTCCTCGCCACCGCATGAATGGCGTCATGATAGGTCGATAATTTCGGGCCGATAATCGCGATTGGCGTGCCGCGCGGCGCGATCGCAATAGTATCGAGGTTGAAAGCAACGGCCACCTGATCCGATGCGAGCGGCGCGTGGGCCGCAAAATAATGTGCGCCCAACAAGCCCTGTTCTTCGGCGGTTGTGGCCAGAAAGATCACATCCCGATCCAGTGGCGGGCCAGAGGCAAGCCGCTTGGCAATAGCATTCAGCGCCGCGATGCCGCTGGCATTATCCACCGCCCCATTGCAAATTTGGTCCCGCTCATCATCGGGCCGACACACGCCCAGATGATCCCAATGAGCCAATAAAATCACCGCCTTGCCATCAGGATTGGCACCCGGCAGCCGCGCCAGAATATTGTGACTGGTAAATTTCCTGACCTGCGATGTCGCGGATAAGTCCGCCGTTGCTGGCAATTGTAGACCGCGATAATCGGCGGATTGCGCGCTCGCTCGCACGGCTTGACCCATATGCCCGGCTTTTTCCATCAGCCGGTCAAAGCCGCGGATCGATACATATCCAAGCAGGGCTATATCCTTGTCGCCGCCGTCGAGCGTGATGTTTGGGCTTTGCACCCAATTCGCCATGGTCGCCCATGGCACGCCATCATCAGCGACAGTCAGCGCCGCCAATGCCCCGCCAGCCGCCAGCAATTCACGCTGTTTGCGCGGACTGACCCCACGGCCCCCAAATCGCGAACCGCCATGAAGAAGAATCACAACTTTACCCGCGACGTCCATATTCAGCCGCCCATCGCGCCCCACGCCATGGCCGATGAAAACAACGGGCGCTCCGCTAATCTGCGTGGCGGCATCGCGGCCCTGCAACAAGATTTCCTGATCATCCAGCGCTATCGCCCGGCCATTCAGGCGAAACACCGCCTCGCCTGTCAGGCCGCGCCGCTCTACCAGCGGCACAGCTTGTAGCCATGGCGTGTGGCTGCCAGTCAGCGGCTTCAGCCCGGCCGCAGCCCATTGGCTGACAATATAAGCGGTGGTGCGCACCTCCCCCGCTGTGCCGGGGCCACGCCCTTCAAAAGCATCGCTCGCCAAAATACGCATATCGGCGGCCAGCTCCGCCTCTGTGACTGGCGCATCTGTTAGGGCAGGCGCTGCTGCCAGCGCCTCGCCGATCACCCCGCCCTTGGCGCCATCAACAGCGGTAAGGGCCATCAGAAGGCAAAGCAGCCATCCGGCGCAGCGAGATGTTATTCGGCTTTTCATAGCCCCTCAGATGCCATGGCTGGGCCACTCCAGCAATGGCGCAGCCGATGCGTTGACGACAGGGATTTTAGGGGCTTCAGGGGCTTTAGGAGCTTCAGGCGCGCCCTGCCCGCTGCAACAAGGCACGGGCTGCGGCCACATGCATATCCTCGATCATATGGCCTTCATGCCGCTGCGCGCCGCCAACGGCCGCCGCCACCAGCGCTTCCGCCGCAGCAATGTCACGCGGCGAAGGCGAGAAAATCATGTTGCACGGTGCAATCTGGCTGGGATGGATCAATGTCTTGCCGTCAAATCCCCATTGATGCCCTTCCGCCGCTTCCACTGCGAAACCGGCATCATTGTCGATCGCATTATACACACCATCGAAACAAAAACGGCCCGCAGCCCGCGCCGCCAGCACAATCATTTGAATGGAAAGCGCCATGGCTTTGCGGTCCATCGCATCGGGCAATTTCAATTCATAGGCCAGATCGTTCAAACCAGCGATCAAGCCCGAAACGGCAGTGTGCGCGGCAATATCCTTGGCGGCGAAGATGCCGGTTGGCGTTTCGATCATCGCCAACACCGGCAAACCAAGATTTGCCAGCGGCGCAATATCCTCGGCTCTATCCACCTTCGGCAGCACCACGGCATCCAGCGCCACACCGGCCAGCGCCGCAATATCCTCTGCCTGTTCGCCATGGCCGGTTGCATTGACGCGCACGGCGATGCTTTTGCCCGGAAAACCGGCGGCCACGGCTGCGCGCATAGCAGCGCGCGCCTCTGCCTTGCGGTCCGCCGGCACTGCATCTTCCAGATCGATGATGATCATATCCGCTGGCAGATCGCGCGCCTTTTCCAGCGCGCGCGCGTTGGAACCGGGAACATATAAGAGCGAGCGAGGGGCAAAGCTTTTCTGCATCATAATATCGCCTCTGGCCTATAGCCTCTTTCGTCGCAATCCTTAAGTCTGTTAGGATGCCAGCCTGTCGGCACGGTGAGAAGGAATTATTCCATGCTATTTGCTATGATTTTGGTCGCCTTTGCCATCATATTTCTATTCTGGGCGCTGACCCCCGTGCGGCAGGGCTATTCCTATACGATTGAGCGTTTCGGTCGCTATACTCACACCGCGCAACCGGGGCTGAATTTCATTGTGCCGATTTTTGATCGGGTCGGCCGCAAGGTCAATATGATGGAGCAGGTGCTGGATATTCCGGGCCAAGAAATCATCACCAAAGACAATGCGATGGTGGCCGTGGATGGGGTCGTTTTCTTTCAAGTGCTCGATGCCGCGCGCGCGGCTTATGAGGTCAGCGATCTATATCTTTCTATCATGAACCTGACGACGACCAATTTGCGCACCGTGATGGGCTCAATGGATTTGGACGAAACCCTTTCCAAGCGCGATGAGATCAATGCCCGGCTGCTGCATGTCGTCGATGATGCGACCAGCCCATGGGGCATCAAAATCACGCGCGTAGAGATTAAGGATATTCGCCCACCAGCCGATATCAGCAACGCCATGGCGCGCCAGATGAAAGCCGAGCGCGAAAAGCGGGCCGCCATTTTGGAGGCAGAGGGGATGCGGGCGTCAGAGATTCTGCGCGCCGAAGGCGAAAAACAGGGCCAGATTTTGCAAGCCGAAGGCCGCCGGGAAGCCGCATTTCGCGATGCCGAAGCGCGCGAACGCGAAGCCGAAGCCGAAGCCAAAGCAACGCAGATGGTGTCAGACGCCATTGCCAGCGGCGATGCCAAAGCTATCAACTATTTTATCGCGCAAAAATATGTTGAAGCGGTCAGCGAATTTGCCACCAGCCCCAATGCCAAAACCATACTTTTCCCGGTCGAGGCGACACAATTGATCGGCACGCTTGGCGGCATTGGCGAAATCGCGAAAGACGCTTTAACCCGTCGGGAGACATAGGATGGAGCAATGGCTTTTGTCTTTAGAGCCCCACTGGCTCTGGCTATCGCTCGGCGTGTTGCTGGTTGCGCTGGAAATCTTGGTGCCCGGCTTCTTCCTGATCTGGCTGGGGCTGGCGGCTGCCGCCACAGGCATCATCACATGGATTCTCAGCCCCGCCATTCCCGTGCAACTGGGCCTTTTCGCACTTTTGGCACTCGCCACCCTCTATGCCGCGCGCCACTGGCTGAAACGCAATCCTATTGAAAGCACAGATCCTTTGCTCAACCAGCGCGGCCACCGCTTGATCGGCGAGATGCTGACGCTGACCAGCGCCATCACGGATGGCAAAGGGCGCGCCCGTGTCGGTGATGGCGAATGGAATGTTCGCGGACCAGACGCCGCCATTGGCGCGAAGGTGCGGGTGATCGGCATCGATGGCAGCAGCTTGATCGTCGAACCAGCCTTCGTGGATTCGGCCTCGTTCGACCGAGTTTGATCCGCTCAAATCCCGATCATCCAGTCACCAAAAAAGCGCCGCACCATAAAAATGCGCGCGGCGCCTTTGGTTATTTCATGGGCCCCAAATGAACGGAGCCCTACGCCTTACGCGCTTATCCCGCCGCAAGCGGCTCCGCCTGCCTGCCCGCAGGCCGGGGCAGATTGGCATCGGAATAGGCGCTTTCATATTTATCGATCAGATGCCGGTCATCATGATTCCATGGATGGAAACCGGGCATAAAATAGCTGAGCCACGGCAGGAAACCGCGGCGCATAATCCCGGGACTGGCCACCATATACCAGAAAATTCTGGCATTGATGCGCCAACCCGTCAGCCCATCCTGCTTCAACAATTTCTTCATGCCCGCAATGCGGCGCGGCCAGAATTTGCCGGTAATCACTAGCATCATCAGGCTTTTCACTTTCCAGCGGCGCCAGCGGCTCCAATCCTTGGTCGCATGCAGCCAAGTGTCATAGGCCACGCCCTTATGCTCAATTTCTTCGGCGGCATGCCATTGCCACATAGACGCCCACTCATGCTCGGCATTGGCATAATGGTGATTATGCTTCAGCATGATCGCGGCCATCACCGCCGTATAATGTTCCAGCGCGATGGTCGCCGCCAGATTGACGATGGCGGGCCGTTGGCGGATCAACTCCATCACCTCGTCCACCTCGGCGTCCAATTCCGTCAGATCATAGCCCGCTTCCTCGACGCGGCGGTTAAACACCACATGCTCGCGGCTATGAACCACCTCTTGCTGCGTGAAAGCTTTAATCTCACGCGCCAATTTTTCGTCCACCCCGTCACGATGGGCTTTCACCGCTTCGATGAACATCGCCTCACCCTTGGGAAAGGTGACAGACAAAGCCGTGTGAAACGCTGTGGCAATGGGGTCTCCGCCCAGCCACCAGCGGCTCTGTTTGCTGGTGCGGCCGAAACGCCGATCACGCGGCAAGATGGACAAATCCTTAGGAGTAGGCGATGGCGTTGTGCTGGACATTTTATCTTCACCCATAAAATAGGCCGTCAGGGGCCGCAACGATGCGGAACGACCCTATAGAGAAAAGCTAGGGCTAACTAACAGTGGTGTCAATACCGAGGAAACGCTTGAGTCCGGAAGAAAGCCGTTCAGTGGCTTTGGAGGCTGCACGGCGCCTTTTAATCGAATGCGGACCGCAAGCGGTCACCCTGAAAGCGGTCGGTGCACGAATTGATCGCACCCATGCCAATCTGCTGCATCATTTCGGCAGCGCCGCCGGGCTGCAATCCGCGCTGGCCTCCTATCTGGCTGAAACTGTGTGCACAACCATCCGCGAGAAAGTGGCCAACACGCCTGCTGGCGAACGCAATACGCGCGAAATTGTTGATCTGGCTTTTGATGCTTTTGACCGTGGCGGCGCGGGCGCCTTGGCATCTTGGATGCTGGGCAGCGGAAATGTGAATGCGCTGGATCCGGTGATCGCGGCGATTGAAAAGCTGATTGACGGGCTGGCACCGGCCGCGGATGAAAAGCGATTGCTGCAGGAAGACACGCTGGCGCTGATGTTAATGGCATTGGGTGATTCGCAAGTCGGCGGACAAATGGCGACAGCGCTTGGCCTGCCTCGTGATACGGCCCGCGCCTTGGCAACAGAGCTGATCAGCGGCCGCATCACCGCCTTCATGGTCGAACAGGAAGCGGCGGCCAGCGCCTGATCGCCTTATTCCGGGCGGTTTCGCCTCCAGCACTGGATAAAGGGTGCATTTTTATGCGCTTCCGATTAAGGGCCAGCCATGCATTTTCTTGATCAGGCAAAGATTTTTATCAAATCCGGCGACGGTGGCCCCGGCGCCGTCAGCTTTCGGCGTGAAAAATATATCGAATATGGCGGCCCCGATGGCGGCAATGGCGGCAAAGGCGGGGATATTATTTTCGAAGCCGTGCCCGGCCTCAACACGCTGATCGACTTTCGCTATACCCAGCATTTCAAGGCTCGACGCGGCACCCCCGGCGCGGGCCGGGATCGCACTGGAGCGGGCGGCCCTGATTTGCTGATCAAAGTGCCCGTCGGCACCCAGATTCTTGCCGATGATGAAGAGCGCAGCGTGTTGGCCGATCTCACCAAAGAGGGGGAGCGCGTAGCTTTCCTGCGCGGCGGCGATGGCGGGCGCGGCAACGCCAGCTATAAAAGCTCCACCAACCGCGCACCGCGCCAACATGGGCCGGGCTGGCCCGGCGAAGAAATGTGGGTGTGGCTGCGGTTGAAGCTGCTCGCCGATGCCGGCCTCGTCGGCTTGCCCAATGCGGGAAAATCCACCTTCATCAACGCCGTATCCAATGCCGGGGCCAAGGTGGGCAATTATGCCTTCACCACCCTGCGCCCGCAGCTTGGCGTGGCAAGCCATAAGGGCAATGAATTTGTTGTCGCCGATATTCCCGGCCTGATCGAGGGCGCAGCAGAGGGGGCTGGCGTTGGTGATCGCTTCCTTGGCCATATCGAGCGGTGCCGCGTGTTGCTGCATTTGGTGGATGCCAATGATAAGGATGTGGCGACCAGCTATCATATCGTTCGCAACGAATTGGAAGCTTATGGTGCCGGACTGGTTGATAAGCCCGTGATTCTGGCACTCAACAAGATCGACACCTTGGATGATGAACTGATCGCAGCACTGTCCGCCGAGTTGGAAGAAGCCTCAGGCAGCCCGGTGATGGCGCTTTCAGGCGTCAGCGGTGTTGGCGTCACCCCCTTGCTCGACAAAATGTTGGAAGCCATTGGAACACAACAATCCGATGGCAGCTTTGCCGATGCAGATGATGATGGCGCAGAGAGTCAGGCCAAGCCTTGGTCCCCCATTTGATGGCCCGATATGGCAAGGGCAAAACAACAAAGGGGCGGCGCCAATCCCGGCGCGGTCCATTCTGATCGCATCCAACGGCCGATCGCGCATATAGCCTAGCACCGTCAGCGGGAACGAAGCCGATCCATAGGTATTTGATACCTATATGCAGCATCATGCCTCCCACCCCGCTTCATCGCTCGGCGTCCGATTTCTGACCCCCGCTCTATGGATAATCAGCGCCACCCTTAGTGTCTGCGCTTTTCCGGCCATCGCTCAGCCAAGGGATGAGCATGCATCGCCATCACCAGCAGATATTGACCGGATATCCGATGAGGATGGCGGCACCCGGGTCAGCCGCACCCGCATCTTTCTAGGCCCCGCTCTTGGCCCGGCCTATCCGGGCGCGGACCGCATGGCTTGGCGCCCGCATTTTGATTTCAGTCGCGCGCGCGAGGGGGAATATCTGCCCTTTGAAGCCGCCGACGAAAGCCCCGGCTTTAATGTTTATGAGAAAAAGGGCCGGGCTTTGGGACTAGCCGCCCATCTGGTTGGGCCGCGCAAAGCCAAAGATGTCGACCATCTGCTGCCCGGCGTGAAACGCTCCCTCGAACTCGGTTTTTCCGGCCAGAGCTGGCTCACTTCCGATATCCGCTTGCGCGCTGAAGTGCGCAAAGCGATCAGCGGTCATAAGGGATGGGTCGGCAATATCAGCGCCGATTATGTCGCACAGCAGGGCGACGACTGGCTCTTTTCCATCGGACCGCGACTGATGGCAGGCGACGCACGATTCCATCGCGCTTATTATGGCATTGCCGACGAAGACGCTGCCGCCACCGATTTTTCTGCCTATCGTCCCAAGGGCGGGCTACACAGCCTCGGTCTGGCGGCCTCCTATGGGCAGCAACTGAATCGGCATTGGGGCATAACCGCTTATGCCGCTTATGAAAGATTGATCGGGGATGCCGCAGCTTCGCCGGTAACGCGCCATTTCGGTTCCCGCCATCAGCCCAGCGCAGGCATAGCGCTCAGCTATATTTTCTACCACAAGCGATAAGCCCCTCGTCGGTATAGCATTGGCGGCAGCGCCAGAGCGCGCTATCGCCGCCCTATGCTATTTTCACCCACAAATTGCTCGCGGCTGATCGTGAAAATTGGATCCGCCCTGCTGGTCGATCCTGATGGCGCCGTGCGCCGCGAATGGCTGGCGGGCATTGCGGCAGATATTGCGACCCGATCCCGCGACGGACAACAGGTCGCGGTTGTATCCTCCGGCGCCATTGCATTGGGCGCAAGACGGCTGGGCTTGGCCAAGGGCGGCCGCAGCAGTTTGGAAGATGCGCAGGCCGCTGCCGCCACGGGGCAGATCCTATTGTCTCAGGTTTGGGCCGAAGTGTTGGCGGCAGAAGGGCTGGCAGCCGCCCAGATTTTGGTGACACTGGATGATCTGGAACATCGCCGCCGCTATCTAAACGCCGCCGCGACATTGGATCGGCTGCTGTCTCTATCGGTCGTGCCGATCATCAATGAGAATGACAGTGTCGCAACTGAGGAGATTCGCTTCGGCGACAATGATCGTCTGGCCGCCCGCATTGCGCAGGCTGCCGGGGCGCAAGGCGTGTTGCTGCTATCCGATATTGATGGCCTTTATGATCGCAATCCCGCTTCTGCGGGGGCGGTGCATATCCCCCGGATCGACAAGATCGACGCCATGATTGAAAATATGGCCGATGGTGGATCCGCTTCTGGCATGGGATCCGGCGGGATGATTTCCAAAATTGCCGCCGCGCGCATCGCCAATGCCGCGGGGGCGCATCTGATCATCGCATCCGGGCGCGAACCACGCCCGTTAAGCAGCGATTCTCGTCACAGTATTTTCATCGCTGAAAAAGGCGCCAGCGCCCGCAAAGCATGGCTGGCGGGCCGGTTGACGGCCAAGGGGCGTATCCACATTGATAAGGGCGCGCAGGGGGCCTTGCTGAAAGATGCCTCACTGCTGGCCGCAGGCGTCACCAGCATTGAAGGACAATTCACGCGCGGCGACGTGGTCGAAATCTTGAGTGCGGATGGCATGCTGATCGCGCGCGGTTTGGCGGAATATCACGCCGCAGACGCCCAGAGAATCAAGGGCTTATGCCGCGCGGAACAAGAAGCGCAATTGGGTTATGCTCCGCGCTCGGCCTTGGTCCACCGCGACCATATGGTTTTACTGTGAGCATGAAAATATTGGCGATGAGCGGCGCCACCGGCTTTGTCGGCAATGCCACGCTGGAGCAGGCATCGGCCGCTGGTTGGCAGGTGCGCGCCCTTACCCGCCGTGCTCAGCCGCATCGCCCCGGCGTCACTTGGGTTTCCGGGTCATTGGAACAGCCCGATGCCTTAGCCCACCTTGTCGAGGGTGCGCATGTGGTGCTGCATATCGCCGGGGTGGTTAACGCGCCGGACCGTGCGGGCTTTATCGCGGGCAATGTGGATGCGACCGCCCATATGCTTCGCGCGGCGGCGACAGAAAATATCGCGCGCTTCATCCATGTCTCATCCCTATCCGCGCGCGAGCCTCAGCTCAGCCAATATGGCTGGTCGAAAGCTGAAGGCGAAGCATTGGTCCGGGAAAGCGACAGAGACTGGACCGTCGTTCGGCCACCGGCGGTCTTTGGTCCGGGTGATACGGAAATGCTTGATCTGTTTCGCATGGCGGGCCGCGGCCTGCAACTGGCCCCTGCGGGCCGCATGTCTGCCATTTATGTCGAAGAATTGGCGCGTCTGTTGATCACGCTGGCCGATGATCCGGCCCACCTTTCCCATCACGCCATTTACGAGCCAGATGATGGCCGCGATCTGGGCTGGTCGCACCGCGAATTTGGCGAAGCCATTGCCGCCGCCATGGAACGGCGCCGATTGCTAACAATCCCTGTCTCGGCCAAATGGCTGCACCTTGCGGCCAAGCTTGATCGCAAATTTCGTGGCAATCGCGCCAAGCTCACGCCTGACCGCGCGGCCTATATCGCGCATCCCAATTGGGTCTCCGACCGTGATCGCCGCCCACCTGCCGCTTTGTGGCAGCCCCAACTGCCAACCCCAGAGGCTTTGGCTGCGACCGTGCGCTGGTATCGTTCAGAAAACTGGCTTTAACTTTACATTATCCGCCAGTTCGAGACACCCGCTCTTGCATCCAAGCTTTGGTTGCCAAGCCTTTGGCAACGCCGTAATCTGTGCGACATGAGCGATACTGTCCCGCCGGCCACCAATGGCCGCACGCCCTGGCAAATCCCGATGGAGCCGGCGAGCCCATCTGCCGCCCTGTCTTTCCCGTCAGCTCAGGCGACGTCTTTTCCTCGCAAAATATGGCGTCTGCTAGTGGGGATCAAAGATGGGCTGGCGCTGCTCTTTTTGTTGCTATTCTTTGTTATCCTCTTCGCAGCCCTTGGCGCCCGGCCCAACGCCGCATCCGGCTCCACCGATGGCGCCTTGGTGCTGAAACTCAACGGCATCATCACCGAACAGCTTTCGGAACCGGATCCCGTTGCCTCCCTATCCGGCGGCTCTGTGACGCGTGAATTTCTGGTGCGCGATATTATCCACGGGTTACGGCAAGCTGCGGACAGCGCAAATGTGAAGGCCGTGGTGCTGGATCTGGATGGTTTTTCGGGTGGCGGACAGGCTTCTCTCGCCGCCATTGGTGAGGCGCTGGACGTGGTGCGGGCGAAAAAGCCGGTGCTGGCCTATGCGACCGCTTATGATAGCAATGCCTATCAACTGGCGGCCCATGCCAGCGAAATCTGGACCGATCCCAATGGCGGCGTGCTCACCGTGGGGCCGGGCGGATCGCGGCTTTATTACAAGGGCTTGCTGGATCGGCTGGGCATCACCGCCAATATCTATCGCGTCGGCACCTTCAAAAGCGCGGTCGAGCCTTTCCTGCGTTCGGACCAATCGCCAGAGGCGAAGGAGGCCGATCTGGCCTATGCTCAGGCGCTGTGGACCGAATGGAAAGCCGATGTCAGCCGCGCCCGGCCCAAAGCACAGGTCGAGGATTACACTCAAAATCTGGGGGCTGCTGTGCTGGCCGCCAAGGGCGATGTCGCTGAAGCAGCCTTAGCCGCATCCATGGTCGACAAGCTGGGCGGACGCCTCGCCTTTGGCCAGCGGCTGGCAAAGCTCAGCGGTGCTGGCCAAAGCAAAAGACCGGGCGACTTCCAAGCCATCGCCTTTGCCGATTGGGTGGCCGCCCATCCCCCCAGCAACAGCGGCGGCACCATTGCCGTCATCCCTGTTGTCGGACAAATTGTTGATGGCACCTCCAGCCCCGGATCCGCTGGCGGCGCCACTATTTCCAAATATATTCTGGACGCCGTCGCCGATAAAAATGTGAAGGCGCTGGTGCTGCGCGTGGATTCGCCCGGCGGCTCTGTCTTGGCCTCCGAAGATATTCGCTTGGCCTTGCTCACCGCCAAGGAAAAGAAGCTGCCGATCATTGTCTCCATGGCCAATCTGGCAGCATCCGGCGGCTATTGGATTTCCACGCCCGCCGATTGGATTGTTGCAGACCCAGCGACCATCACCGGCTCCATTGGCGTTTTCGGGATTTTGCCCAGCTTTGAAAAAAGTCTCGCCAAAATCGGCCTTCATGCCGATGGCATCACCACCACGCCCTTGTCCGGCCAGCCCGATCTGTTGGCCGGTGTCAGCCCGGAATTCAGCGCCCTGATGCAGGCCAATGTCGAGCAGATTTATGGCCGCTTCACGGGGTTGGTCGCTGCCAGCCGCCATCAACCGATCGAGAAAATTCAATCCATCGCCGAAGGCCGCGTATGGGCGGGCTCCACGGCGAAAACATTGGGCTTGGTCGATGAATTGGGGGGGCTGGATCTGGCGATGGCAATCGCCGCCCGCAAAGCGGGGCTAACCGATTATCACGCCCGATATTTTGAAAAAAAGCCTTCCACCTTCTCGCTTTTGCTCGCCAGCTTAACGCAGGAAAGCGACGATCAGGCGGACCAGCTGCGCTTTGATATTTTTGGTCTGGCAGGCCGTGATCAGGCGATGCTCACGCGCCGGGTGATGGCCGATGTCGCGATGCTCACCCGCACCCCTTCGGTGCAAAGCCTTTGTCTGGAATGCCGGAACCACCAGATCATGCGCGCCCCACCCTCCAGCGGCGTGAACAACCTCTTTCAAACATGGGCGACTCTGATGCGATAAACCGGCTTAGGCCGGGCGGTCATCTCCGCTGCGATAGGCTGGCAGGCTGAGGGACCAGCGGATCGCGGCGGCGCGCAACAAAAAGCCCGCAAGCGCACCGATGGTGGCGGCAATGACTGTGCCGGTGCCCAGCGCCAGCAGCACCAAGAACAGCGCCGCCGCCAAGGCCGCCGCCGTCACATACACCTCAGGGCGCATAATGATCGACGGTGCGCCCGCGAGCACATCCCGGATAATCCCGCCAACACAGCCAGTGATCACCCCCATCAGAAAGGCCGGAGCTGGCGGCACGCCCCAAGCGATAGCTTTGGCTGTTCCAAAAACGGCATAGCAGGCCAAGCCTGCCGCATCCGTCCATTCCAGCAGCTGATCTTTCCACCATTTTTCCGGTGTCAGCCACACCAGAAAAGCAATGGCAATGCAAACCACAGCAATCGCGCCATCCTGCACCCAAAAGACGGGCGCACCAATCAACAAATCGCGCACGCTGCCCCCGCCGACACCGGTCAACAGCGCAAAAAATGCGGCGGTGACCAGCGTTTGCCGCATCCGAACCGCCATTAAAGCACCCGAAAGAGCAAAAACGCTGATCCCCGCCAGATCGATCAGGCGTGCAAGCACATCTTTATCAATCTCAAACAACATCATTTAGGGCGTAGCAGGCCGCACGCCGCCAATGATCGACAAGGTGATGGCCGAAACCGCAGCCCGGATCGCTGGCTCTGCTGTTGGTGCAAAGAAGGGTGAATGATTGGTAGGAACGGGTTCTCCCGCCTCCTTCAACCGCTTCAACTCCGCAGGATCATAGCCGCCGATGCCGAAAAACAGTGACGGCACACCGGCGTTGATGAATTCGGAATAATCCTCGCTGCCCGACATGGGCGGCATGGATGCGGGCACAAATTGCACCGCCTGACCCAGCACAGGCTTCAACAGCTTATGCGCCGTGTTCGCCATGGCGATATCATTCATCAACGCCCCGGTGCCGCGCATATAGCGAACGGTCGGTTCAGGAGCACGGCCCATCATCGCAGCGGCCTTCGCGGTGCGCTTGGTGCCTTCGTTCAGCAATTCGCGGACTTCTGGGCTATGCGCCCGGATGTTGACCTTCACTTCGGCCTGATCCGGGATGATATTAGGCGCGCTGCCTGCTTGGAACGCACCGATGGTCAAAACACCGAAATCGCCAGCCTCTTTCTCGCGCGCGATCACCGTTTGCACATCGGTCACAAAACGGGCAGCGATGGGAATGGGATCAATGGTGGAGGCTGGCATGGAACCATGACCGCCGCGGCCATGAAATGTGATGGAATAGCTATCCGAGGAAGAAGATCCTGCTCCGCCCTTGATCGCAACCACCCCTGCTGGAAGGGGGCTGACATGCGCGGCAAAGCCATAATCCGGCTTGGGAAAACGCGTCAGCAATCCATCATCCAGCATCGCCTGTGCGCCAGATAATGTTTCTTCCGCTGGCTGACCGATCAAGATGATCGTGCCCTGCCATTGATCTTTCATCGCGGCCAGCGTGCGCCCAAGGCCGATCAGCCAAGTCACGTGAATATCATGGCCGCAGGCATGCATCACAGGCACATCGCGCCCTTCATATTGCGCCCGCGCTTTGCTGGCCCATGGCAGGTTGGTTTTTTCCTCCATCGGCAGCCCGTCCATATCCGCACGCACCAAGATGGTGGGACCGTCGCCATTTCTCATCACGCCGACAATGCCCGTTCCGCCCACTTTTTCCGTGACGGTGAAGCCCGATTTTTTCAATTCTTTGGCAAGGATGGCGGCGGTGCGTACTTCCTGCATGCCCAATTCAGGGTGGGCATGAAGATCGCGGTAAATCGCATCCAAGGATGCATATTCGCGGTCCATAATCTGTTTGATCCGGGCTTGAGCCGCGGTCAATTCCGGCTGTGCCGCAGCGGCCTCAACAACAGGCTCGGCAGCCATAGAGAAAGGAGCAGATAGCGCACCTCCCGCCATCAGGAGGGCGGCTAGCGAAGCCCTCCCATTCCAGAATTGCTTCATAGCCATTAATATCTGCCCCTTCCTGAAATCATTACATATGGATCGGCTTTCCAGTCACTGCCATGGCAGCTTCCTTAATAGCCTCACTGTGCGTCGGATGCGCATGACAGGTGTAGGCGATATCTTCGCTGGTTGCACCAAATTCCATCGCCTGAGCCGCTTGCGCAATCATGGTGCCGGCGACCGATGCAATGGTCCACACGCCAAGCACGCGATCCGTAGCGGCATCGGCGATCACCTTCACAAAACCATCGGGTTCATGATTGGTCTTGGCGCGGCTGTTGGCCATCATTGGAAATTTGCCAACCTTGATCGCGCCCCGTTCCTTCGCCGCTTCTTCGGTCAGGCCAACGCCAGCGATTTCGGGCGCGGTATAAACGACCGAAGGAATCACGGCATGATTCACAATGCCCGTCAGCCCAGCAATATTTTCCGCGCAGGCGATGGCTTCATCTTCGGCCTTGTGCGCCAGCATTGGGCCGGGAACAACGTCGCCAATCGCCCAAATGCCATGAACGGCGGTGCTGAAATCCTGATCGGTTTCAATCTGGCCGCGCTGGTTGACCGACAGACCCACCTTATCAAGGCCCAGACCATCGGTGTTGGGTTTGCGGCCAATCGCCACCAGCACAACATCGGCTTCCAGCGTTTCCGCATCGCCGCCAGCGGCAGGTTCCAGCGTGAGTATGGCTTTTCTGCCCTGTACTTCGGCCTTGGTCACCTTGGTGTTGAGCTTGAATTCAACGCCTTGTTTCTTGAAGATTTTATTCGCTTCCTTGCGAACATCACCATCCATGCCGGGCAGAATCTGATCCAGATATTCCACAACCGTGACCTTCGCGCCCAGTCGGCGCCACACGCTGCCCAATTCCAGCCCGATCACACCGCCGCCAATCACGACCATATGTTCTGGCACTTTGGCCAGTTCCAGCGCGCCGGTGCTGTCCACGACAATGCCCGCTTCATTATCAACATCCACACCGGGAAGCGGCGTCACCGACGACCCCGTTGCGATGATGATATTTTTGGCGCGATAGGTCTTGCCTGCCACTTCGACACTATTTTTATCGACAAAGCTGGCATGGCCTTTCAGCCAATCGACCTTATTTTTCTTGAACAGAAATTCGATACCACCGGTCAGCCCCTTGACCGCATCGCGGCGCTGATCCTGCATCACATCCAGATCCAGCTCAGGCTGAACCTTGATGCCCATGGCGGCCATCGCACCGCCAGCAGCGGCTTCATAAAATTCCGATGCGTGGAGCAGCGCTTTGGATGGGATGCAGCCCACGTTCAGGCAGGTGCCGCCCAAGGTTTCGCGGCTGTCAACACAGGCGGTTTTCAGGCCCAGCTGGGCACCGCGAATGGCCGCCACATAACCGCCGGGGCCAGCACCGATGACGAGAAGATCATAATCAAAATCAGACATGCTTTTATCCTTTCGCCCCAAAAGGGCGTTGCCCCCGCGCGATGTCGCACGGGGGCAAGATGCACTTAAAGATCAACCAACAGACGGGCCGGATCCTCGATCGCTTCCTTGATCGTTTTCAGGAAGGTCACGGCTTCGCGGCCATCGATGATGCGATGATCATAGCTAAGCGCCAGATACATCATCGGACGGATGACGATTTCACCATTGCGCACAACCGGGCGATCCTCGATCCGGTGCAGGCCGAGCACGGCCGACTGGGGAGGGTTGATGATCGGGGTCGACATCAGACCGCCAAACACACCGCCATTGGAAATGGTGAAGGTGCCCCCGGTCATATCTTCCATCGTCAGCTTGCCATCCTTGGCACGGCGACCCAGATCGCCAATCGCCTTTTCAATATCGGCAAAGCTCAGGCTTTCCGCATTGCGGACAACGGGAACCACCAGACCATTGGGCGCGCTGACCGCAACCGAAACGTCGAAATAATCATGATAGACAATTTCGTCGCCTTCGATGCGGGCGTTCACCGAGGGGATATCCCGCGCGGCAAGGGCCGCTGCCTTGGTGAAAAAGCTCATGAAGCCAAGGCGCACGCCATGCTTCTTTTCAAACAGATCGCGGAAACGGCTGCGTGTATCCATCACCGCCGACATGTCGACATCGTTAAATGTCGTCAGCATCGCGGCATTTTCCTGCGCCGACTTCAAGCGCTTGGCGATGGTCTGGCGCATACGCGTCATTTTCACGCGTTCTTCGCGGCGGCTTGGGCCAGCCGATGCTGCGGCAGGCGCGGCGGCAGCCGGAGCCGCTGGCGTTGCAGGCGCGGCACTGGCGGCGGCCAGCACATCTTCCTTGGTCAGGCGGCCATCCTTGCCCGTGCCCTTGATCCGGCTGGGATCAAGACCATGCTCCAGCACCAGACGGCGAACGGCAGGCGACAAGGTGGTCACGCCATCATGACCATCATCGCCGACGGGCGCGCTAGCCGCTGCCGATGCAGGCGCCGCTGCTTCCGCTTTCGCCGCTGGTGCAGCCGCTGCCGCCGGAACCGCGCTGGCGCTGCCGCCGGCATCGACAATGGCGATCACCGCGCCGACATTCACCGTATCGCCCACAGCGACAACTTGCTGGCCCATCACACCGGCAACGGGTGAAGGCACTTCCACAGCAACCTTATCGGTTTCCAAGCTGACAATGGGTTCATCCACGGCAACCGCTTCGCCCGGCTGCTTCAGCCATTCACCAACGGTCGCTTCGGTAACGCTTTCGCCCAGGGTGGGGACTTTGACTTCAGTGCTCATTTTGCAGTTCCTTGCCGAATCAGGCTTTATTCTGGGTACGACGGATTTCAGCGCGAACGCTAAGGCCAAGGGCGTCAGCCACCAAGGCCCCCTGTTCCGTCTTGTGACGGCTCATCAGACCGGTCGCGGGCGATGCCGAGGCCGCACGGCCCGCATAGCGAGGGCGCAAGCCCTTATGCCCTGCCGTGATCAAGGCTTCCTCGATCAATTCCTCAACGAAGAACCATGCGCCATTGTTGCGCGGTTCTTCCTGAGCCCACACAACCTCTTCCAGCTTGGTCATGCGGCTCAAGCGATCGGCCAGCGGATCACCCGGGAAGGGATAAAGCTGCTCGATACGAATGATCGTTGTATCTTTCAGTTCGGCCGCATCCCGTGCTTCCATCAGATCAAAGCCGACCTTACCCGAGCACAGAACAACACGTTTCACATCCGTGTCTGCCGGCGGGATACGATCCGACATAATGCGGCGGAAATGCGCATCACCGATAAAGTCACTGCGCTGCGATACCGCCGATTTGTGGCGAAGCAGCGACTTGGGCGTCATGATCACCAAGGGCTTGCGGAACGGACGCAGCATCTGGCGACGCAGGACGTGGAAATAGTTCGACGGGGTCGAAATATTGCACACCTGAATATTATCATCCGCGCACAATTGCAGGAAGCGCTCCAAACGCGCCGAGCTATGTTCTGGGCCTTGGCCTTCATAGCCATGGGGCAGCAGCATGACGAGACCATTGGCGCGCAGCCATTTGGATTCACCCGCCGCGATGAACTGGTCGATCATGATCTGCGCGCCATTGGCGAAATCGCCAAATTGCGCTTCCCACATCACCAAGCTTTTCGGATCAGCGCTGGCATAGCCATATTCAAAGCCCAGCACGCCATATTCTGACAATGGGCTATCCAATATTTCAAAGCGCCCATGTGGAACCTTGGTCAGCGGCACATAGCGCTCTTCGGTCTTTTGATCGATCCACACCGCATGACGCTGGCTAAACGTGCCGCGGCCAACATCCTGACCAGACAAACGCACCTGATAGCCTTCGCTCAGCAAAGTGCCGAAAGCGAGGCTTTCTGCCGTTGCCCAATCGAAGGTCGGTTCATTATCCTTATTGGCAAACATCGCAGCGCGGCCATCAAGCACGCGGCGCAAAGTTCTGTGAACGGTCACACCCTCCGGCACGGTGGTCATGGTGCGGCCGATAGAATCAAACAGCTTTTCCGTGACACCGGTGGCGATATTGCGGCGCGCATTTTCCGGATCCGCAGGCGTGTGCAGCCCCGACCAGCGACCGGCAAACCAATCCGCCTTATTCGCCTTATAGGTTTTGGCCGCTTCAAATTCTTCTTCGAGCAGCGCGATAAATTCGGCCCGATGGGCATCCACCCAACCCGGCTCGATCACATTTTCTTTTTCCAGCTTAGCGGCATAAAGATCAGACACAGGCAGATGCTTGCGAATGCGATCATACATCAGCGGCTGAGTGAAGCCCGGCTCATCGCCTTCATTATGGCCAAAGCGGCGATAGCACCACATGTCGATCACAACATCGCGCTTGAAGCGCTGGCGGAAATCAATCGCCAATTTGCACGCAAAGGTCACGGCTTCCGGATCATCGCCATTCACATGCAGGATCGGTGCTTGAACACCCTTGGCCACATCGGAAGGATAGGGCGAGGAACGCGCAAATTGCGGGCTGGTCGTGAAACCAATCTGGTTGTTGACGATGAAATGCAGGCAGCCGCCCGTGTTATAACCGCGAATGCCCGAAAAGCCGAAACATTCCCAAACAATGCCTTGGCCAGCAAAGGCCGCGTCTCCATGGATCAGCACGGGCAGAACCTGCGTATGCTCGACCAGATCGTCGCGCACCACTTGCTGCGCGCGGGCCTTGCCCAGCACCACAGGGTTCACCGCTTCCAGATGCGATGGGTTGGGCACCAGCGACATATGAACATTATTGCCGTCAAACTCGCGGTCCGTGGATGTGCCGAGGTGATATTTCACGTCGCCAGAGCCGCCAATATCGTCGGGATTGGCAGAGCCACCGGCAAATTCGTGGAAAATCACTTTAAACGGCTTGGCCATCACATTGGCCAGCATATTCAGGCGGCCGCGATGGGCCATGCCATAGATGATTTCTTTCACGCCATATTGGCCGCCATATTTGATAATGGCTTCCATGGCCGGAATCATGCTTTCGCCGCCATCCAGACCGAAACGCTTGGTGCCGACATATTTGCGCGCCAGGAATTTTTCATATTCCTCGGCATCGATCACACGGGTGAGAATCGCGCGCTTGCCTTCGGCGGAAAATTCGATGTGCTTATCCGCACCTTCCATCCGCTCTTGCAGGAACTGCCGTTCCTCCAGATCGGTGATATACATATATTCAAGGCCAACCGAGCCACAATAATTGGCCTGCAAAATCGCAACCAATTCGCGGATCGAAGCCTTTTCCAGGCCCAGCAAGCCGCCCAGATAAACGGGGCGATCTAGCGCTTCGCCCGTGATACCATGATATTCGGGTCGCAGATCCTGTGGCAGTTCGCGCTTTTGAATATCCAGCGGATCCAAATTGGCCGCCAAATGGCCGCGTACGCGATAGTTGCGGATCAATGTCATCGCACGGATCGCATCCAGCGATGCCTGCTCTAGCTCTGCGCCAGACAGCGCCTTACCCGTTTTCGCAGCAGCGGCTTTCACCAAAACCTGCATCTGCTGCGGATCCAGCGCAGCCGTCAGGTCATCATCATCCAGCAGTGGCCAATTTTTTGGCGCCCAGCTTGGTCCGGCCTGCGGCTCATCCAAATCAAAGCTCTGTCGTTCCAGATTCATTTTCTGCTCGCTCAGCCCCTGCCTGCAGCAGGGACAATTTCCTGGGGGGGATGCGTCGAAACGCGGGTTTAGCTATTCATTTTCGAATATCAGGGGCGGATCATTACTATAGGGAGTATGAACCCCCTATTGATCCTAAATCATACCATCGAAGATGTGGCTTTTGGCAGCAAGTTCAAGTGGAACCCCCTTGCACCGCTGCACTGTGTCACATTTTCCATATCATCCGCGCGGAAAAGCCGTTTTGCCTTTCCGCGCGAGTGACAAATTATGCGATGTCTTTCAGCAATTGCGACAACGTCGTGCCCAATTCCGAAGGGCTGGCCGAAACGCGAATGCCGGCAGCTTCCATCGCTGCAATCTTGCTGTCCGCATCGCCCTTGCCGCCCGAAACGATCGCACCAGCATGACCCATGCGGCGGCCCGGAGGCGCCGTGCGACCCGCAATGAAACCAACCATCGGCTTTTTACGGCCGCGCTTGGCTTCATCGATCAGGAATTGAGCGGCCTGCTCTTCAGCATCGCCGCCAATTTCACCGATCATGATGATCGACTTGGTTTCATCATCGGCAAGGAACAATTCCAGCACGTCGATGAAGTTGGTGCCGTTCACGGGATCGCCGCCAATGCCGACAGCCGTCGTCTGGCCCAAGCCCACATTAGAGGTCTGGAACACCGCTTCATAGGTCAGCGTGCCCGAACGCGAGACAACGCCAACGCTGCCCTTCTGGAAAATGCTGCCGGGCATGATGCCGATCTTGCATTCGCCGGGCGTCAAAACGCCGGGGCAGTTCGGGCCGATCAGGCGCGATTTCGATCCGGAAAGCGCACGCTTCACGCGCACCATATCCTGAACAGGAATGCCTTCCGTGATCGCCACGATCAATTCGATTTCGGCGTCAATCGCTTCCAGAATCGAATCGGCTGCGAACGGAGGCGGAACATAAATCACCGATGCCGTCGCACCAGTGGTTTCCTTGGCTTCCAGCACGGTATCAAACATGGGCAGACCAATATGGCTGGTGCCGCCCTTGCCTGGCGTCACGCCGCCAACCATTTGCGTGCCATAGGCCAGCGCTTGTTCGGTATGGAAGGTGCCGGTGGCGCCCGTCATACCCTGCGTGATGACTTTGGTATTCTTATCAATAAGAATGGACATATTCTTAAAACTCCTGGGGTTTAACAGGTGCCCCTCACCCATAGTCAGCCTTGCTGGCCGATGCGCCGCACCGGCCAGCAGGGTGAAATTAAGCCAGGCTGGGCTCCAAGCCCTTGCAGGCCGTCAGCAATTCCTTAACGGCATCAACGCTGACCTGGAAATTCGCTTTCTCTTCGCCTTCAAGAGCAATTTCGATCACTTCCTCTGCGCCATTCGCACCGATCACCACCGGAACGCCGACATAAAGGCCGTCAAGGCCATATTGGCCGTCGACATAGACCGCGCAAGGCAGGATGCGCTTCTGGTCACCCAGATAGGCTTCTGCCATCGCGATCGCGCTGGTGGCCGGTGCATAATAGGCCGAGCCAGTCTTCAACAGACCAACGATTTCGCCGCCGCCCGAACGGGTGCGCTGAACAATAGCATCAATATTTTCCTTCGACGATTTGCCCATGGCTACCAGATCGTCAACGGGAATGCCTGAAACAGTGGTATAGTTGGTGACGGGAACCATGGTATCGCCATGACCGCCCAGAACAAAGGCGTTCACATCCTTCACCGAAACGCCAAATTCCCATGCCAGAAAAGTTGCGAAACGCGCCGAATCCAGCACGCCCGCCATGCCGACAACCTTATTGTGCGGCAGACCGGAAAATTCGCGCAGCGCCCAAACCATCGCGTCCAGCGGATTGGTGATGCAGATGACGAACGCGTTGGGGGCATAGGTTTTCAGCCCTTCGCCAACCGACTTCATCACGCTCAGGTTAATGCCCAGCAGGTCATCGCGGCTCATGCCCGGCTTGCGCGGCACGCCAGCGGTCACGATCACCACATCGGCGCCAGCGATATCGGCATAATCATTGGTGCCCTTGATATTGGCATCAAAGCCTTCAACAGGGCCACATTGTGCGAGGTCGAGAGCTTTACCCTGCGGCATGCCTTCGGCGATATCGAACAGAATAATGTCGCCAAGTTCTTTCTTGGCGGCGAGGTGCGCGAGCGTACCCCCGATCATTCCGGCTCCGATCAAAGCAATTTTCTTGCGTCCCATGGTGCGCGGCACTCCCTTCTGGCAAGCCCGGCTTTTTGCGTAACAGACCGAAAAGGGCACGGGCTATAGCCCCACATCGGACTTCCAAAGACTGGCCGTGGCCCTACGCTGATTCGCCCTATGAAACAACAAGGAAAACTGCCGCAAAACAAGATTGATTGATACTAGTTCGCAATAGCTATAATATCGATCCACCCCTGCAAGGAAAGTACCAACCCCTTGTTCCACTCGCACTTGTGCTGCACGATAGCAAAGGGATTAATCAGCGCCCTCATCCGGCCCATGCCCCAGCGCCAGATAGTCGTCTGACTGCATCTCGGCGAGGCGACTCGCCGTACGCTCAAACTCAAATGCGCCATCCCCTGCCAGATAAAGATCATCCGGTTCCGCCGCTGCGCTTGCCAGTAATTTCACTTTATATTCGTAAAGCGCGTCGATCAAAGTCACGAAACGGGCGGCCTCGTTGCGATTTTCTGGCCCCATGCGCGGAATGGCAACGATAATTACGGTGTGAAAATGGCGCGCAATGGCGAGATAGTCGGTCGCCCCGCGCGCCTGCGCGCACAGCCGCTTAAAGGAAAACACGCCTACGCCCTTCAGCGCCTTGGGCACATCCAATATGCGCCCCCCGCCAACATCGAGCGCGAGTGTCGGCACATGATCACGATCCTCTGGCGAAAAATCCGTCATTCGGAAAAAAGCCGAAGACAGCGCCTCCGTCGCGACACTATCAGCCGGGACAAACCAGCGCTTGCCATCCCCCATGCGGTGGCGGCGATAATCGGTCGGTCCATTGAGACATAGTTCATCGAGCTTGGATTCGATGAGCGCAATGAAGGGCAGAAAATGCTCGCGGTTCAGGCCATCCTTATACAAATCCTTGGGTGCCCGATTGGATGTCGCCACCACGCACACACCTTGATCAATCAACGCCGTGAAAAGGCGCGATAAAATCATCGCGTCGGCACTGTTGTTGACCACCATTTCATCAAAAGCGAGGCAATCGACATCCGCCACCAGCGCGGCCGCCACCTGTGGGATCGGATCCCCCGTCTCGCTTTTTCGCACCTCCCGCATCCGCTCATGCACATCCAGCATGAAGGCATGGAAATGCACCCGCTTCTTCCGGTCTATGTTCAAAGAATCATAGAATAAATCCATCAGCATGGATTTTCCGCGCCCCACCGCGCCCCACATGTAAACGCCGCGCGGGGTAGCCGCCTTTCCGCGAAACAAGCGAGAGAAAAAACCACCGCTGGTGGCGCCTTCCAATTGCTGTTGCAACTGAGCCAGCCGCTCTGCGGCGGCACGCTGCTCGGCATCAGGTGTCAGTTCGCCTGTTTCAACCAGCCGATCATATTCATCCAGCACCCGCATTAACGCTGCTCACTCGCTTTGCGGATCGTGCCAGCAAAACTCATCACAATATGCTCATCCTGCGGCCCCTGAACCACCAAGCCGCGCAGGAATATCAGGCGCCCCGTTTCGCGCACGAGTTCAACAACCGCGTCCATCGGCTCGCCAAGACGCCCGCCGCCAACAAATTGGGTCGAAAGATCCAGCGTCACACTATGGCCCGCATTCAGCGAGCCAAATTGATGAGACGCGCCAAATAGCGCCACATCGACCAGCGCCAAGGTCACTGCGCCATGCACATTATCGCCCAAATTGCTGTGTTGACGGCCTGGATACATCCGCATGCGGGCCCGCGGTCGGCCATCCTCGGTCGGCGGTTCAGAACGCACCGCGAGCGGTTCAATATAACTGTTAAACCGCCCTTTATCGGTCAGATTCCAGCTGATCCAGCCATCCTCCATCGGTTCCGCACTGAAATGTTCCCGTCGCTTGATGCTCGCCAGATCCTTCGTCATCTTTATCCCTTAAACGGCCAACGGCCCCGTCAGCGGGCGGGAAATACTCCGCACGCTGCGAGACCGATTGCAAGAATGTGTGAGGGTCTATTCACCCTCACCACCCAATCAGGAAGCCATGGCCACCCGATGCGACACCGCATCAGACCGCCCGCTGCGCTTCCATCTTCTTAATTTCTGCGATAGCCCGCGCCGGATTCAGACCCTTGGGGCAAGCATTGGCGCAGTTCATGATCGTGTGGCAACGATACAAGCGGAACGGATCTTCCAGCTCGTCCAGTCGCTCACCGGTATATTCATCGCGGCTATCGGCCAACCAGCGATAGGCTTGCAGCAAGATGGCCGGGCCTAAGAATTTATCGCTGTTCCACCAATAGCTGGGGCAGCTGGTCGAGCAGCAAGCGCACAAGATGCACTCATAAAGGCCATCCAGCTCTTCACGCTGCGCCGGCGACTGCAAGCGCTCTTTGCCACTGGGGGTCGTCGTCTTGGTTTTCAACCAAGGCTCGATCGAGGCATATTGTGCATAGAAATGGGTGAAATCAGGCACCAGATCCTTGATCACATCCATCGCGGGCAGCGGGGTGATGGTGATATCGCCCTTCAGCTCGTCGATATGGGTGGTGCAGGCCAGACCATTTTTGCCGTTCATATTCATCGAACAGCTGCCGCAAATGCCTTCACGGCACGACCGACGGAAGGTCAGGCTCGCATCCTGCTCGCTCTTCATCTTGATCAGCGCGTCGAGCACCATCGGGCCGCAATTGTCGCGATCGATTTCAAAGCTATCAAAGCGAGGATTTTCACCGCTATCCGGATCGTAGCGGTAAACTTTGAACGTCTTCACGTTCGTCGCACCCTCGGCCTTATGGACCTTACCGGTCTTTTGCGGGCGGCTATTTTTGGGCAGACGAAATTCAGCCATGTCACTCGGGCTCCATCTATACAGTCGCGGGCTGACTAGACCCGATTATTCGCCACGACAAGGGGGCGTAATATCAGATGATCCAGAAATGCTGTCACTTTCATGCCGCAAGCGGACAGAATTGGCTATCAGACTAAGGATCAAAGACCCGCTCTAGCAGGCTGCGCGGGTGCTGAACAGAGGCCGCCCCACCTTTGCGGCACTTTGAGATCATGCGGCTTTTGGTTTCCGCATGCCTTCAGCGGAGCTTTCGCGCTACCGCTATGAAAGCCAACTCGCTATAGGCCGTTCATGCAAAAATTCGCCATTTACGACCTCGACCGCACCATTTTACGCACGCCCACTTTCACCCTATTTCTTTTTTGGGCAGCGGCCACAAACGGGGTTTGGCGCCTGTTGCTGACGCCATTTTGGCTGCTGCTGGCGCTGGGCCATGCGCTGCATCTTTATGATCGCAGCCGCTTCAAACCCGCCGCCATCAGCCTGCTGCTGGGCCGGTCTATCTCGGCGGCGCATATGCAGCGACTGACGCAGCGCTTTTCAGCATGGCGCATTCCCGCCGATGTCGCCCCCGGCGCGCAGACGGCCATGGATCAGGATCGCCGCGACGGTTATCGCCTAATCATGGCGACCGCCGCGCCCGCATTTTATGCGGAAGCGCTGGGCGACGCTTTAGGCTTTGAAGCGGTAATCGCATCTCGGCATCAGCGGGGAGCAAGCGGCGAATGGCTGGCCGCGATGGACGGCGCCAATTGCTATGGCGCAGAAAAAGGGCGACGCGTCGCCGCATGGCTGAGCGAAAATGATCAGCAAGGCGCACGCCACATTCGCGCTTATTCTGACCATCCAAGCGACGCGGCGCTTTTCGCCTTGGCCGATGAAGCCATATTAATCGGTCGCGGCAAAAATATGGCAGCATTGGCGCACCGCGAAGGGTGGGAATTGCGCGACTTTTCTAAGGCTTAAAATCTAAAAACCTGAAACACCACAGCTTGAAACAGGCGCCGGACCCTAGCTGCGCTGGCGCTGGGCCATAATTTTTTCGATCAACTGGATGTCGCTGGGCTTATCCGCATCAATACACGCCTCGGCAGCCGATATTGGAACGACTCGCGCAGCCAGACCAAAGCGACGCCCTGCGCGTGCCACACCTTGCTGAATGGTGAAGAGGCGCAGCACGGCGCCCAGCATCAGCGCCGGGCCAAAGGCGGCAATAATCTTAAAACCCTTTTTGCGATCCGCCTCAATCCCGCTCCAAAATTGCAGCAGCGGCTGCACCCGCTGACCGCGCAGCCAGAAAAGATTGGCGCCGGACCACCAGCCACGACGAAATTTCAGCCATGTGCGGCGCGATTCGGGATAGTCGCGCAGCAACACCGCTTGCTCCACCATCCCCACCGCTACATCGCTTTCCATCGCGCCCGCCAAAAACTCCGCCACCATCTCAGGCGTCAACAGCACATTGTCGGCAGTCGTCACGAGCATCGGCGCATCCCCCTGAGGCAGCGCAGCCGAAAGAGAGGTGCTGATCCCCTGCCCGGAATTTTCAAAACGCAGATTCGGAATATATTTCAGCAAGGGCTCCGCAGCCAGTTCCGCACTGGTCTGCGCCAAAATGGTGATGGTGCCAATCTGCCGGCTCGCGCGAAGCGCCCGCACCACATGAACCAGCATTGGCACCCCCGCCACAGGCAGCAGCGCTTTGGTGGCGACATTGGTGCCCGCCAGCAAAGGATCGGTTCCGGGGCGGCTGCCAGCCAAAATCAGTGCTGGTATCGCTTCGCTGCTCATCTCTTCAATCCTTGATCTGGGTGCGCATCGGCAGTTGGTTGATGATCGGCGGTCACCCGGCGCAGAAACCGCACCGCATCACCCAACACATCGCCTTTGCCCCGAAACGGATGCGCCAGAGCCATGATGATCGCGGAATGATCCATCTCAGGATAGATTGTCACCTCGGCAATGCCGCCCGCCTGCTGCACCGCCTCTGCCAGCGCGACGCTGTTGCGTGGCGGCACCTGAATATCATCGCCGCCGCTGGCAAGCCATAGGGGCGGCCCGTCCCCACGCGCAAAAGCGATGGGTTGGGTTTTGATCAAAGGGCGATAGCGGCCCATCGCCTGCGCCGCCTGCCCATCTTTACTCATCGGCAGGAAATCAAACGGCCCGGCCAAGCTCGCAAAGCCGCGCAGCTGAGCAATATCACCGCCTGCACGGGCCAGCCATTGGCGATCCAACAGGATCATCGCCGCATTATAGGCCCCAGCGCTATGCCCCATCAGCGCGACGCGGCCCGCATCGCCGCCAAAACAATCAATATGCTGCTGAACCCATGCCACAGCCGCCGCGCAATCTTCGACAAATTCGGGAAAATGCGCCTGTGGAGCCAGATGATAATCCGGGATCACGACCAAAAAGCCCTGCGCCGCCAGCGCCCGGCCAACAAAGCCATAATCCGCCCGCGCACCCTGCGTCCAACCGCCGCCATAGAAAAAGACGACAACCGGCATGTCACTGGCAGGGGCGGTGGGTGCCCAAATATCCAGACGCTGCCGTGCGCCGGAACCATAAGCCTGCCCATCCACTATTTTCTGCGCCGAACCGCTCGCGCTCAACAAACGGTCCGCCATATTCAATGTTTTCGGGCTCTTCAGCTTTGCCAAAGTCTTGCGGCTACCAAATAACAGCAGCAGAATCAGCAAGATAGCAAAAAATTTAATCAAGCGGCTGTTCCTCTGCCGAGATCCTAATCCGCAGCCCTAGCTTTTCAGATGGCCAGCGACAAGACGGCTAGCGACGACATCGGACGGAGCTGTGCCCTGATGCTCCATGGTCCGTTCCTTCACTGTTCAACGCCATAACAGGATTGACCTTCCCCTTTCCTGCATTAGGTTGCATAAAAAAACGGGATGAGGAACTTATGCTAACTAAAGGTGATGATTTTCCACTGCATCAAAGCAGTGAGCCCATTGCTTATGCGGGAACCGACCGCAATTTCTATGATCGCTATTTCTTTAATGGCTATAGCGCCGATGGCAGCATCTTCTTCGCTGCCGCCATGGGCTTTTACCCCCAGCTTGGCATTGTCGACGCCAGTTTTTCTGTGGTGATCGAAGGTGTGCAACATAATTTGCGTGCCAGCCGCCGTTCGGCCGGCGAAAGGCTGGATCTGTCCGTCGGGCCCATCGCCATCAGCGTCGATATTCCGCTGCAACAATTAAGCCTGAAAATCGCCAGCAATGATGGTCCGCTCGCGGCTGAGCTGCAATTTACCGGACGACATTTCCCAATCGCCGAACCGCGCTTCATTCGTCGCAACGGCACCCGCCTGTTCATGGACTATAGCCGCTTGACGCAAAATGGCCATTGGCAAGGCTGGCTTAGCGTGGCGGGCAAGCGCGTGGATGTCACCTCAAAATGGGCGGGCACCCGGGATCGCAGCTGGGGCATAAGGCCAGTTGGCGCATCAGAGCCGCAGCCTCCGCCGGAAGGCAATTTCAACCAGTTTTTCTGGGCATGGACGCCTTGCAATTTCGACAAGGCATCGCTCTTCTTTCACAGCAATGATGATGGTGAAGGTGCGCCATGGAATCGCCGCGCCGTGCTGGTGCAGGATGGCGGCAGCGAACTTCATTTTGACGCCGCAGATTTCCAGATCACATGGCAGCCCGACTCGCGCCGCGTCGCCGCGATGACGGTGGAAATCGGCGGCGGCCACCGCCTGACTTTGAAGCCAGATGGCGCGCTGTTCGCTATGAGCGGGCTGGGCTATACTCACCCAGAATGGGGCCATGGGCTGGATCATGGACCAGAGCTGAGCGTGGCCCATGATCAATTGACCGATGCCGAGCGCAGCTGGAGCAATCCACTGGCGATGCATATTCAGCAATTGGTGCACGCAACATGGACGGGACCGAATGGCCAATTTGAAGGCCGGGGAATTGCCGAGCAATTGTTTGTTGGGCCCCATGCCCCAACGGGCCTGACTGGCCTGCTCGATCCCGCCGCCTAGAGGAAGGAGCCGCCATGACCTCCTTTCCAACCTCGCCCGAAATGATGACAAGTGATTGGTTGGCCCGCGCACTAGGCCAACCCATCGGTGCCTTGCAGCATTTCACCGCCAAGCCCATCGGCACCGGCCAAATGTGCGAATCCTATCGGCTGACGCTGCAATGGCAGGTCGGTATATCCGGTCCAGCCACCATCGTTGCCAAATGCCCGGCGCAGGATGAAGCCAGCCGCCATGTGGCCGCCCTAACCGGCACCTATATCAAAGAGGTCAGCTGGTATCGTGATCTGGCAGAAGGCAGCGGCGTCGCCGCACCGCATTGCTATTTCGCCGACATCGCCGAAAATGAGGTCGATTTCATCCTGCTGATCTCTGATCTTGCCCCAGCCGCGCAGGGCGATCAATTGAGCGGCCGCTCGCTGGCGGAACTGCGCCCAACGATTGATGCGGCGGCGGCGCTCCATGCCTTGCGATGGAACAGCCCTGAGCTTGAGAATTTCTCATGGTTGGTGCGGGACAATCGCCCGATTTTGCGCAATTTATTCCCGCAATTCTACACTGGGTTTCGCGAACGCTATCAAGATCGGCTGAGCGCGGATGTGCTGAATATTGGCGCTGGTATCGTGGAAAGGCTGGAGGATTATCTGGCGCGAGAACCAACCGCGCCAACGCTGATCCATGGCGACCTGCGGATTGATAATATTCTGTTTTCGCCAGATAGCGCACAAAGCTGGCTGGTCGATTGGCAGACCTTGGCAAAGGGTAGCGGCGCCACCGACATCGCCTATCTGATCGGCACCAGCATAGCCGACCCGCAGGAACGCGCCGCCGCCGATCAGCCTGCCTTCCAGCATTGGATATCCGCGCTGCGCCGCCATGCCGTGGATGTGGATGAAGCGGCGCTCTGGACAGAATATCGCATCGGCGCGCTCAGCGGATATTTCATGGCGGTCTTTGCCTCCATGAGCGTTGCCCGCACCGAACGAGGCGATGAAATGTTTGCCGTGATGGCGGAAAGGCCCGCCCTGCAAGCGATGGCGCTTGGCAGCCTGGACTTGATTTAGCGCTGGCCCCTGCCATCAGCGCATAACATTGGCACACATGAAAAAGGCGGCCCGTTTCCGGACCGCCTTTTTCTTTGGCCAAGGGCCGTGTAAAATTAACGCTTCGAGAATTGGAAGCTGCGGCGAGCCTTGGCCCGGCCATATTTCTTACGCTCAACCGTGCGGCTATCGCGGGTCAGGAAGCCAGCCGACTTCACAACGCTGCGCAGCGCAGGCTCAAAGCGCGTCAGCGCCTGAGCGATACCATGTTTGACCGCGCCAGCCTGGCCCGACAAACCGCCGCCCTTGACGGTGGCGACAACATCATATTGCTCCACACGATCGGCAACGCCGAACGGCTGGTTGATCACCAGACGCAGGGTTGGACGAGCGAAATAAATTTCCTGATCACGGCCATTGATCGTGATCTTGCCGGTGCCGGGCTTCACCCACACGCGAGCAACCGCATCTTTACGGCGGCCCGTTGCATAAGAACGGCCCTGCTTATCGACCTGCTTTTCACGCAGCGGTGTCGCCGCAACTTCAGAAGCAGCAGCGCCTTCTACAACGACGCCAGCGAGATCTTTAAGATCGGAAAGGTTGTCAGCCATTATGCGCCCACCTTATTCTTGCGATTCATCGAAGCGACATCGATCACTTCGGGGTTTTGACCAGCATGGGGATGCTCGGCACCAGCGAAAACGCGCAGATTGCGCATTTGCTCACGGCCCAGCGGACCGCGGGGAACCATGCGCTCCACAGCCTTTTCCAGAACACGCTCAGGAAAGCGGCCTTCCAGAATCTTGGCAGGGCTGGTTTCCTTGATGCCGCCAGCATAGCCGGTGTGCTTATAATAGCGCTTGTCATCCAGCTTCTTGCCGGTGAACTGCACCTTATCCGCATTGATCACGATAACATTGTCACCGCAATCGACATGGGGGGTAAAGCTTGGCTTATGCTTGCCGCGCAGGATGTTGGCGATGATTGTTGCAACGCGGCCTACGACCAGACCTTCCGCGTCAATCAGCACCCATTTCTTTTCGACCGTTGCGGCATTCGCCGACTGGGTCGTCTTGGTCAGCGCCTTCATGGCACGCTCCTTGAAGAGATGGACCGGAACAGTTGGTGTTGCCCACCGCCCCAGAAAATAAACTGCGCCGCCAAACCGAAAACTGGAAAAGCGGCGCTTCCGCCGCCGCCAATGGCGTTATGCCATCAAAAAGTCAAGCGATCTGCGGCTTTGCTGACGGGTAACATAATACCCCGGCACTTTGCACAGGCACGCAAATGCGCGCCTGCACCCTATTCGCTCAGCCGCCCGAGCTGATCACCGCGATTATCTTGCGCCGCTGCCATCGCGGTGGAGGCCCACGGATAGAACAGCCACGAGAATCGCCCCGACAAATTGATGCAGCACCGCAATCCACATCGACATGCCGCTCACCACCGTGACAATCCCCAGCAACAGCTGCACCGAAATCACGGTCAACAAAGCATGAGACAGGCCCTTATCGCCGCGCTTGCCTAGAGACAGCGCCAGCAGCGCCACCGCCGCTGCGGCAACCCATGCCCACCAGCGGTGCAGAAAGTGCAGCAGGAATGGGTCATTGGTCATGGCGGTCCATATACCATCGCTCCAATCAATGCCTTCCGGCACCAAATGATCATTCATCATCGGCCAGCTGCTCGCCACATAGCCTGCATTCAAACCCGCGACCCATGCGCCCAGCAGCAATTGCAAGGTCACAATCGCAAAGATCCACCAGCCCCGCCCAGTGATCCGCGCGGGCTTTGCTGCCGGGTTTACCGCCAACACCGACAAATCACGCGCGGTCCAGACCAGACCGGCGAGCAGAAGCAACGCCGTCAACAAATGGGTCGCAAGGCGATAATGGCTGACATCAGTGCGATATTCGAGGCCCGATGTGACCATCCACCAACCAATAGCGCCTTGCAGGCCGACCAGCGCCGTCAAGGCCAGCAAGCGAATGGAGTAACCCGCCGGAATGGCGCGGCGCCAAGCAAAATATGCCAAAGAAAGGATCATCGCCATGCCGATCACTCGGCCCAAAATGCGATGAATCCACTCCCAAAAGAAAATCATCTTAAAGGCTGCCAACGACATGCCGTGATTAATTTCCTTATACTCTGGGATTTGCTTGTATTTTTCAAATTCCACCGCCCAGTCGGCCGCATTCAGCGGAGGAAGGACTCCGGAAACCGGCCGCCATTCCGTGATAGAAAGGCCGGATTCTGTCAGACGGGTGATGCCGCCGACCGCAATCACGATGATCACAAGAAAGGCGACGGCCCACAGCCAGTTGGCGAGGGCGGCGGGCCGCAATGGAAGCGAAGGCTTTGCAAGTTCATTCTGGCTCATCAGCGCGCTATCGACCGTTCGATGGTGATAATCAAGCGACAGCTTGTCTCAGCATGATAGCCATAGCCTGCCGATAGGTTCAGGATCGCCCTGATCCTGAACATGCGCCAAAATGCGAGTAGTGGCTGCGCTGCCCCGCGCCCCTCCCCACGGCTTGGCACCTTGGAAAAGATTTGCACTCACCCTATTTTCCTTATGCCCTGCTCGAAAGGATCATCAGCATGACACAAGAAATCGCCATTTTTGCCGGAGGATGTTTCTGGTGCACAGAAGCAGTCTTTCAATCGCTGGCAGGGGTCAGCCAAGTGGAAAGCGGTTATATCGGCGGCCAGACCGAAAACCCCACTTATCAACAAGTGTGCAGCGGCAAGACAGGCCATGCCGAAGCGATTCGCATCACATTTGATCCCGATGTGATCCGCTATGCCGATTTGGCCGATATTTTTTTCGCAACCCATGATCCCACCCAGCTCAATCGGCAGGGCAATGATATTGGCACCCAATATCGCAGCGCAATTTTCCCGCTGGACGATCAGCAAAAGGAACAGGCCCTATCCGCCATGGCGCGCGCACAGCCCGCTTGGGCCGAAAAAATCGTAACAGCAATAGAACCACTTGGCCCATGGTATCCGGCCGAAGACGGCCACCAGCAATATTGGAATGGCGATGGTCAGCGTAATCCTTATTGCTTGGCGACCATTCCGCCAAAGCTGGCCAAATTGCGCCGAAGCTTCGCCAATCAACTGCGCGAAAGCGCCAATCTTTCATAGCCCGCTGTGGTTTCACTGCGCCTGACAACGCCTGTCGATCATTGACATTTTTCACGGCTGATCTAGCGCTAGCGTCAGACAAAGCCGAACATAGTCAGTGCTGAAAGCAAAAGGTTGGGGCGGGTGCGGACTGCGCTATTTTACTTGGCTATATTTCTGCCTCTAGCGGGGACGGCACCCGGTGCACGCGCGCAGATTAGTTATGAAGCCAGCTTAGCGCCCGCCGATTCTCCCGCCTCTCCATCCTCCTCCTCTCACACTGCAAACCGCCTCATCGGCGGGATTATCAGCTATGCGCGCTGGCCAGACAATCGTGCTGGCAGTGTGAAAAATCTATGTGTCGTTGGAACTCCACGTTTCACCCATCCAGTTGCCCCTTTGCTGCCGGGAAGCAGGGTGCGCGTTCAAGAGCGCCGCAGCAGCGATGTCGGCAACGAACCCAGCTGTGACGTCATATTCCTCGGCCGCATGTCCATTCCGGATCGACAACAGCTGATCAGCTGGGTTCGCGGCAAATCGGTCTTGACCATCACCGATGATGATCCCGCCTGTGCTTATGGGGCCATGTTCTGCTTGGTGCAGCGCGCTACCAATATCGGCTTTTCGGTCAATCTGGATGCCGTTGGCCGCAGCCAGATGCGGGTCGATCCTCGTGTCTTACGTATCGGCAGTGAGGCAGGGCGATGACATTCAACCTTGGCCCTGCGCGCGCCACGCTGCATAGCATATTGGCCCAATTTCATTTCTACATCACCTTGCTGGCTGTCACGCTGGCTTGGCTAGCGATTATGATTGCGGGAATCATCGTCTTGCGCAGCTATGGCAGCCAGAATTTGGAACTGGCGGCGCAACTGGCCAGCTATGGCGCCGAGCCCGGGTTGGTCTTCGTCGATCCCGAGGCGATACAGGAAGCAGTTCGCCCGCTGCTCGACAATGACGGCGTCGCGCGCCTGCGCATTTCTGATAGCGCTGGGAAAGCGTTGATGGATGCTATGTCGGAAAAGCCCGACCCATCACCGCGGATGACCCAGCTGATTATGCCAGCCCCGGCGGTTGCATCCATTTATCATAATGGCATTTCCATCGGTCAGGTAAAGGTCTGGGCGGATAGCAGCTCGATCATTGCTTTTGCCCGTATTGGTTTTCTGGCTGGCCTTGGTTGCCTAGCGATCACCATCGTCGGCACTTTGATTCTCAGACGTCGGCTCGAACGGGATCTTATCCAGCCTCTCAGCGCGATGACCGATGTCGTTCATGATGTGCGCCTGCACCGCCGCTTTGATCAACGAATCAAGCCGGTTGACATCGCAGAGCTGGATCGGCTGGGCAGCGATATCAATGCTTTGTTTGATGAACTGCACGGCTGGCAGGGGCATATCGAAGATGAGCGTGCGCTTTGGACGCATCGCGCCATGCATGATACGCTGACCTCCCTGCCCAACCGCGCGGCCTTTGACGAACAGCTGACGGCGCGTATTGAGCGTGCGGAAAAGCGCAGCAGCAGCTTTGCATTGATCTTCATTGATGCCGATAATTTCAAACAGGCGAATGATGCCTATGGCCATATGATCGGCGATCAGGTGCTGATGGTGTTGGCCGAACGGATTAAGAGCGCATTGCGAAAAGATGATTTCGCCGCGCGTTTGGGCGGTGATGAATTTGTGATCATTTTCGATCCTGTCAGCGAGACAGCGCCCATCGAAGATTTTGTCGAACGCCTGCGAAAACGGATTGAAACACCCATTTCCTTGGCAACCCATGGTCTGTATAGCGCCTCGGTAAGCATCGGGATGGCGAATTATCCGAAAGACGGCCTTGCCGCCGAGGATATTTTAACCGCAGCCGATGCTGCCATGTATGCAGATAAGTTCAGACACCGAAATCTAAAACAAGGATTGGGAGGGTTTTTAGAATGAAACCAGGATTTCCTCCATTCTTTCGCGCCATATTTATCCTGTTGCTGGGCGGTCTGCTCGCGGCCTGCCAGTCCACGCCCAAAGCCAACGGCTTCACGCCCGCGCAAGTCGCGACGTTGAAACAGGAAGGCTTTGTGCCAGCGACCGAGGATGATTGGATGCTCACCCTGCCAGATCGCTTGCTATTCCCTTCCGATCAAAGCGAAATGAGTCCGGAAAAGCTGGCAGAAATCGCCCAACTGGCCAAAGCACTGATCCGCGTTAACATCATGACGGCAGTGGTGGAAGGACATACGGATTCCACCGCATCGGATGCCTATAATCTAAGGCTTTCGCAGGCTCGGGCTCGCACCGTGGCAGGACCAATGATCACCGCAGGAATGCGATTCAGCCCTGAGCAGATTGTCGGAAAAGGGAAAGCCTTTCCGATCTCCAGCAATGAAACAGCAGAAGGCCGGCGTGACAATCGACGGGTGGTGATCATCGTCAGCCCGATGTAAGCTCAGATCGTCAAAGATGGCATGGGCCTGCTCCATAACAGGCACTGTCCGCCCATAAGGATTTGAATGAAACCGATTAGAAAAGCCGTTTTCCCGGTCGCTGGCCTTGGCACCCGGTTCCTGCCCGCGACAAAAGCCATTCCGAAAGAAATGTTGCCGATCGTCGATAGACCGCTGATCCAATATGCCGTGGATGAAGCGCGGGAGGCAGGCATCGAGCAGATGATCTTCGTCACCGGGCGCGGCAAAAGCGCGATAGAAGACCATTTTGATATCGCCTTTGAACTGGAAAAAACCATGTCAGAGCGCGGCAAAGACCTGTCCGTTCTGGCACCAACCCGGCTTGGCCCCGGCGCCTGCGCCTATGTGCGCCAACAAGAACCCATGGGGCTGGGCCATGCCATCTGGTGCGCGCGCGATATTGTCGGCGATGAACCTTTTGCCATTTTTCTGCCGGATGAATTTATGCATGGCTCGCCGGGCTGCATGAAACAGATGGTCGATGCGTATCACAATGTCGGCGGCAACCTGATTTCGGTGCTGGAAGTCGCGCCCCATAAGGTTTCATCCTATGGCGTGATTGAACCCGGTCGCCAGCAAGGCAATCTGACGGAAGTGCGCGCTTTGGTCGAAAAACCCAAGGTGGAAGAGGCTCCTTCCAACCTGATCCTATCGGGCCGCTATATTTTGCAGCCCGAGGTGATGCGTGTGCTGGAGCATCAGGGCCAAGGCGCGGGCGGAGAAATTCAGCTGACCGATGCCATGGCAGCGATGATCGATACCCAGCCCTTTCACGCCGTAACCTTTGACGGCGCGCGTTATGATTGCGGATCCAAGGCCGGTTATATTCAGGCCAATTTGGCGGTGGCTCTATCACGCCCTGATATCGCCGATGATGTGCGCGCTTTTGCGCTGGATCTGCTGAACGATTAAAATCTCAAAGACCAATATAAAGAAACGCCGCCCGCTTTATGGCGGCGTTTCTTATTCCTGCCTTTGCCCCTTCATGCAGCGACTTAATCGCCCGCAATATTGGGCCGTGCCACGGCATCTGCGCCGATGGAGCGATAGAGGAAGCCGCCAATCAGCGCTCCGGCAATCGGTGCGACCCAGAAAATCCACAATTGTTGCAACGCCATGCCGCCCACAACCAAGGCAGGCCCCGTGCTGCGCGCGGGATTCACCGATGTGTTGGTGACGGGAATGGATATCAGATGAATCAAGGTCAGCCCCAGACCGATAGCGATCGGCGCAAAGCCCGCCGGTGCACGCCCATCTGTCGCGCCCATGATGATCCACAGGAAAAAGCCGGTCAGAACCACTTCCGCCAAAATCCCTGCACCCATGCTATAATGGCCGGGCGATGCTTCGCCCACACCATTGGCGGCCAACCCGTTCACGGCCAGATCATAAGCCGGCGAACCGCTTGCAATCTGATACAGCACGAAAGCCGCAACGATACCGCCGAGCAGTTGGGCGATAATATAAAGCGGAATTTCGCGCGCATTAAAGCGACCACCCGCCCATAGGCCCAGTGTGACCGCCGGGTTCAGGTGGCAACCGGAAATATGGCCGATGGCATAAGCCATGGTCAAAACAGTAAGCCCGAACGCCAGTGCAACACCGAGCAAGCCGATGCCCACCTCAGGGAAGCCCGCCGCCAATACGGCGCTGCCACAGCCGCCAAACACAAGCCAGAATGTGCCGATAAATTCAGCCAATCCTTTCTGGATATTCGTCATCTGCCTCTCCTGAATTTTGCGTCACTCGGCACCTCTGCTGAGCGGATGACCTATCATCCGGATCATGCTAACAATAAGATCAAGAAACAGGCAAAGAAATTCGTATCAACTATCAATAAACTTCGCACGCCGACTGTCCACAACTGACAGGGCGGCAGCCATTCTCTTTTTTATAAAATAGAAGAGGGTGCGTGATTGCTCTGCCTTATGCCATCTGATAAATTCTGCCCCACGCCCTCTCCCGCATCATTTGATGAAAGCTGCATCCCTATGGCCGATAAAATCACGCTCGCGGCGGCGATGATGCTGATGCTGCTGAGTGGCTGTGTCAGCACCGCAAAAACGGTCGTCACCGCGCCATTTAAAGCCGCCGGACAAATTGTTGATTGGAGCACGACAAGCGAAGAAGAAGCGGACCGAAATCGCGGAAAAGCGCTGCGCCAGCGTGACGAACGCTTGGCCAAGCTTCATCGCCAGCAACAGAAAGCCGCAAAATCCTGTGCCAAAGGCTCTCAGCAACAATGCCAACGCTCTGAACTTTTGGCCCATGAAATAGAAGCCCTGATGGCAGCGCCAGCCCCTTGATCGCTCCGAGACTATGGGATCATAGGATCAGCGAATGCGCCGTCCCGTCCAGATAACCCGGCCAACCAGTTGCACCGCCGACAGCGGCAAATCATCCCAGCTTTTATAATGACCATTGTCGCTGATCACAGCCAGACGCGCCGTTCCCGGCGCGCGGGCGATGCGCTTGACCATCAGCGCATCATCCATTCGCAGCACATAAATGCCATCGCGCAGTCTTTTGCCCTCTACACTGCCATCGACCATGATATCATCGCCATGGTTTAAGGTGGGAGCCATACTATCCCCCTCCACCCGAATGATGCTGAGTGCGCGCGGATCGGCGCCAACATCGCGCAGCCAGCGCGGATCAAATGCCACAGCGCTGTGAACCGCTTCTTCCTCCACACTTGCCCCCGCACCTGCCGAGGCCCCAATCGCCAGCTTTGGCACCAACACCATATCGCCAGACGGGTTGTGTTTCCCTTTTAACGAAGGCCTCGACAAGGGCGCACCCAGCAATGTTTCTGGAACGCCCAGATAAGCCGCAATGCGCGCCCGATCCTGCTCCGCCAATCGGCGCGGCGTGCCGCGCTTAATATATTGCTGCACATAAGCAGGGTTGCGGCCAATGATGGCCGACAAGCGCGCATAATCAATGCCCTGTTCCCGGCAGAGGCGATCCAGCGTCGCGCGCGCATTTTCTTCGATATCGGGCAAGATCAGCACCTTTCCTATTTCGTCCATACCGATTGGTTTTTTCCTAGACAAGTAGGAAAATACTCATCAAATAGGAATTATCCTATTCAGACAAATGAGGGAGGGGCATTGTGAGTCGAGAATTGCTGATAAAAATTGAGAGGTTTTTGAAAGAGGCAGATATGCCGCCGAGTGTTTTTGGTCGCCATGCGGCCAATGATCCGAGGCTGGTCAGCGATTTGCGCGCCGGGCGCATCATCGGCCAAAAACTGACGAGCCGAGTAGAGCAGTTCTTAATCCTATGGCGGGATAAGCTAAAGGCCGGAGAGGTGATACGCTGTGGCGACAGGCGAACCCGCAAAGGTCGCGCAGCGCTGGCAGCGGCCTCCATCTTGCCGCCGTCCGCCACCGCCATGCCGCATAAAGCCCGGCAGCGCACCGCGCACCAGCCATCAATGGCGCCCGCATTGCTGCCCAGTCACCAACCTTCTTTTGCCCGCCAGCCCCCTTTTGTCAGGATGCAAGGAGCAGCAGGATGAGGCGCCGGTCACCCGTCCGGCCGCTGCGGCCCGCTTGCCCCCATGGCCGATTGCTACGCCTGCTAGGGAAACTGCTTCCGCCAGATGTTCAGATCGGAACATCGCAACCAAAGCCATGGGCCAGCGCCAGCTTTGTCGGCGCACGCCATATATTTTCACTGAACTTGCTGCTGTTAGCCGAGGGTCAACCCGGCGACAGATCGCAGGTCACAACTTTGGATACGGCGCAGAAAAATGCGCTCGCGGCGCGCCTGCAACAACGTTTGGCGGATCAAAACTGGTCGCTCTCCGGCCATATTGTTGCCGATTGTGCCGTCACTATCCCCGATAATGGCGACGGCCTGACGCTAGAGATATTAACCGTGGAGGATTAAGATTTTTTGATCGCCTCGGCAGCTTGATCGCTCATCCGTTGCAAAGTGCCCAGCGCCGCTTCCAAGGCGAGGTCAACGCGATGGTCGGCCACCGTGGCAGGTGCGGGCTGCGGCTTTGGAATTACCGGACCTGCACCTTCATCCGCGCCGTCCCCTGATTCAACGGGTGCACATGCAGCGCTGGCGGCGACACTGCGGCGATGAAGCAGCCCCGCTTCCAAACGCGCAACCAAAGCGGACAGGCTGAGTTCAGAAAGCGGCGGACGGACAGGTCCGGATGCCTCCGCCTCTTGCAGCCATGGCCTATCCTCAGCCTGCTCTACGCCTTCGCTATCAGCCTCATCTGGCTGTTCGGCTAGCGGCTCGGCTGGCGCCTCGTCCTCATCTGGAACATATGAAGCGTCTGGAGCAACTGGTGCGGCAGGCACCTCCACCCAAAGCGGCCCCAGCCCCCCCGCGGGTAATTCCTGCTGTGCCCGGATCGGGGCGCGCGGATGATCATCGGGATGCGCATCATATTTGCTGCGCGGCGGCAGCGGCATGTCAGAAGCGATTGGCCGATCTGCAGCCTGATCAGCAGCATCGGCATCTGGCGCGGGCGCTCCCCGGCCGATCCGCTGACCCGGCAGAGCACCGTCCATCCCCGCGAAACGCCCGTCAACATGCCCTTCCACCAAAGCCTGCCTGCGCGGCTGCGGCCATAGCAGCGCCACAAAAAGCGATAGCAAAAAAGCAAAAAGCGCCGCGCTCAAAGCCAATATCATGCGCCCAGCCCCGCCCACCGGCAGCAAAAACACTGAGCTAAGCCGATCCAGATAAAGCTGCCAGCTGATGGTCGATATCCAATGAGCCGGCACGATCAGGCCGATCAGAAACAGAAGCAATGCGCCGATCAGCGCAACCCTCAACGGCCCTTGCAATTCTTGCCGCACCCTGTCCGATACCAGCCTTGTCATATCGAAATAGAGTTCATGGATCGCCCCGACACCCGTTTCCTTATCGTGCGGCTTATCCTGCTAAGCGCCGGTTCGCCAGCCGGAAAGCAGGAAATTAGCCCAATTAAGGAGGAAAAAGATCATGAAAAGCTGTGCAAGCGATGCAACGCTATCGCCAGCAGCGCATTTTTAAAAGCCATAGCGCCGCTTGACCGGGCCAGTAACTGTCGCTTTGCTTTCAAAATATGCGATAAGCATCGTTGGCTTTAGGGTCAGCAGATTTCCGGTGTACGCTAGCCCATGCCAGTGCATCCTATGCGTTGCTGAAGGCCAGAATGAAGAGGTGTTTTTGACCCAAGCCCAATTAGATCTGACATCAACGCCCTCCTCATCGCGCATGGATGCCGCCAGCCAATTGCGCTATTGGTGGGACAGCAGCCTGCAATGGGCCGATGACAATTGGTTGAAAATTGCCATCGCCGCGGGCGCCGCCATTCTGATTTTCGGCTTGCTCAGCCTGTTGCTCAATCTGATCTTGAAGCGCGCAGATAAAATCGCGGGCCAATATGCCATCACCGACATTGCCAGCCGCGTCATTCGCAAGACCCAGAGCCTGATATTGGCGTTGATCGCCGTGCGCATGGTGGCTGGCTATGCCGATCCGCCTGCCGCGATCATGCATATGATCCACACCATCTTCACCATCGCCATCATCTGGCAAGCCGCCATCTGGGCGCGGGAAATCATTTTGGGGCTGATCCAACGGCGGGCGTCCGATGGTCAGAATGAAACGCTCGCCAATGCGATGGGCATTATCCGCCTGATGATCAGCGTCGCGCTATTTGGCATTGCGGCGATTATGATCCTCGACAATTTGGGGGTCAATGTCACCGGTCTGATCGCGGGTCTGGGCATTGGCGGCATCGCCATCGGCCTAGCTGCTCAAGGTATATTTTCAGATCTTTTTGCCTCGCTTTCGATCATATTTGATCGCCCCTTTCGTGTCGGTGAGACGATCAAATATGATCAAAGCACCGCAACGGTCGAACGCATTGGCCTGAAAAGCACCCGCCTGCGATCTGTTAATGGTGAATTGCTGGTGATATCCAACACCAATTTGCTGGCCAAAGAGATCACCAATTTCGCCAATCTCCAGCGCCGCCGCGTCAGCTTTACCATTGGTGTTATTTATCAGACCTCACCGGACATGTTGCGCGCCCTGCCTGCCCTTTTGGAAAAGCAGGTGCGGGATGCGGGCCAGGAATATATCCGCTCCAGCTTCATCGGCTTCGGTCCATCTAGCCTTGATTTCGAACTGATTTTTGATGTTTTCAGCGAGGATTATGACGTCGTCGCCAATGCTCGCACGGCCATCGCCATCGGCCTTTTTGAAAGCTTGACGTCCATGGGATATGATTTCGCTTATCCCACCCAAACCACCTTTACAGCAGCCCCCGATGGAACGGCGATCATGCCTTATCCCGATTCGCTGCCGCTGGTCTATGCCGCGCCCGCCAGCCCGAAGAAGGATTGACGCAAAGGATTATGCTGCTGTGCAGTATAAGGCTTGTCAGGCGTCGATCCCGCAGCCTAAAACCCTGCCCGACCAAGCAAGAGGGAGTGGAAAATGGCTGAGATTACCCCGCAAGAACTACAAGCCTATGTGGGCAAGAATATTGGCACATCCGAATGGGTGTTGGTGGATCAGGATATGATCAACAAATTCGCCGACGCCACCGGCGATCATCAGTTCATTCATGTGAACGAAGAATTGGCCAAAGCCACGCCTTTTGGCGGCACCATTGCGCATGGTTTCCTGACCCTGTCGCTGATGCCCCTATTGATGGCGAAATCGGATTACCCACGTCCGGCTGGCGTGAAAATGGGCGTCAACTATGGCGGCAACAAAGTGCGCTTTCTGGCCCCAGTGCGCTCTGGCAAGCGCGTGCGCGGCCATATCAAGCTGTTGGAAATCGATGAAAAGCGCCCCAATCAGTGGCAGCAGACCATCGAATTGACCGTGGAAATCGAAGGCGAAGAAAAGCCTGCGTTGATCGCGGAATGGATTACGCAATTCTTCCTGTGACACTGCCTCCTCCCCGGCAAAGACATATTGGCTTTACTGAATAAGGATTTGCACCATGCGTGACGCCGTCATCGTTTCTACCGCCCGCACCCCGCTAACCAAGGCTGGGCGCGGCGCTTTCAACAACACCACCGTTCCCACATTGGGCGCATTTTCCGTGAAGGCCGCCGTTGAGCGCGCTGGCCTTGCAGGCGGTGAGATTGACGATCTTCTCTTTGGTGCCGCTGTGCAGCAAGGCTCCGCCTCGACCAACGTGGCGCGGCAGATCGCGCTGCGCGCTGGCCTGCCCGTCACCGTGCCGGGGATGACGATTGATCGCCAATGCTCATCCGGCCTGATGACCATCGCCACCGCCGCCAAGCAGATCATCATTGACCGTCAGGATATTTGCGTCGCTGGCGGGGTGGAAAGCATTTCCAAGGTTTCGGGCAGCGGCAAGCTGTTTGTCGAGCCGGATCAGGAACTGCTGGCGATGCACAAAGATGTGTATATGCCGATGATCGGCACCGCCGAAGTGGTGGCAAAGCGTTATAATATCAGCCGCGAATATCAGGATGAATATGCCCTGCAATCGCAGCAGCGCACCGCCGCTGCGCAAACGGCTGGCAAATTTGACGATGAAATCATCGCCTGCAACGCCACCATGGCGGTGATGAACAAGGAAACGAAAGAGGTCAGCTTCCAAGATGTCGTCGCTGACCGCGATGATTGCAACCGCCCCGATACCACCTTGGAAGGGCTGGCCAGCCTGAAACCGGTGATGGGCGAAGGCCATAGCATCACCGCGGGCAATGCCAGCCAGCTTTCCGATGGCTCATCAGCCGTTGTGATGATGGAAGCAAAAGTGGCTGAGCAGCGCGGCCTGAACCCCTTGGGCCGCTATGTCGGCATGGCCGTTGCTGGCACAGAGCCCGATGAAATGGGCATTGGTCCGGTTTTCGCCATTCCCAAGCTGCTCGAACGTTTCGACCTGAAAATGGACGATATCGGCCTGTGGGAACTGAACGAAGCCTTTGCGGTGCAAGTTCTCTATTGCCGCGATCGCCTCGGCATCCCCAATGATCGTCTGAACGTCAACGGCGGATCGATTTCCATCGGCCATCCTTTCGGGATGACGGGCGCGCGCTGCGTCGGCCATGCGCTGATTGAAGGACAGCGTCGCGGCGTAAAATACGCCGTTGTCACCATGTGCATCGGTGGCGGCCAAGGTGCAGCCGGCTTGTTTGAAGTCTTCTAAATCGGGATGTTTTTCCCATAATATACAAATAGGGGGCGCCATTCTTGGCTGCCCCCTTTTTCATTCCCCTGCGAAAAACCGCGCAACAAGCGGCTCGCTTGGCGCGTTCCTTCCCTATTCCCATGCGATAGGAGAAGCAGAAATGAGCGATGATATCCGCAAACGGCTTTGGAAAGAGCTGGATAAAAGCCCTTTTCTGATGATGCGTCTGGAAGGCGCAAGCGACCATGCCATTCCGATGACGGCACAGCTTGATCCCGACAATCAAGGCTATCTCTACCTGTTTCACAATCGCGATGGTCGCCTGTCACAGGGAGGCAAGGCGATTGGGCAATTTTTGGCCAAAGGCCATGATCTGTTCGCGTCCATCGCGGGCACGCTCAGCGACGCAAGCGATCCAGCGCTGATCGATCAATATTGGTCCCATGTGATGGAAGCATGGTATGAAGGCGGCAAGAGTGATCCCAATTTAAGCCTGCTGCGATTTGACCTGATCGATGCAGAAATCTGGACAGCCGATGCCAGCATCAAAGGCTTGTTTAAAATGTTCACGGGTCAGACCCTCGATCCCGATGAATTGGGCGAACATGGCCGGATCAGCCTGTAAACTGCCCTAAAGTGAACGGTGGCTGGGCGCGGAGCGATGGCTGTCGTTTCGTGCTTGGAACTTGGCAGCGTTACGGTATGACAGCCTATGCCCGGCAAATCTCTCAGCGAAAAAATCGGCGAATTAGGCCGTAAATGGGCCATTGATGCCCATGCTGTCTGGATAGCCGCCCGCGATCCCGAGATGCCCGTTTTTGCTCGCTATCTGGCTTTTGCTGTGGCGGCCTATGCCCTGTCACCCATTGATCTGATCCCAGACTTCATCCCGATATTCGGGTGGATTGACGATCTTTTAATTGTGCCGCTGGGCCTGTGGGCCGTGCGCCGGATGATCCCTCAGCCCCTATGGCAGCGCTGTCATGATCAGGCTTCAGCTGCAATGGAGCGCCCATCCAGCCGCATCGGTATGGCCATGATCTTCAGCCTTTGGGCTGCCGCTTTGTTCCTAATCTATTGGAGCGTGCGCACAGCGCCCTTCCATTAACCCGCTAGGGCGAAGGGATCGACACAACCGCCCGCTCAGCCATTGTGAGAGAGGATCCACTGCTCCACAATGGGCGCAATAGTATCGCGCCAGCTGCGGCCGTTGAAAATGCCATAATGGCCCACGCCATCGATCAACTGATAGCTCTTCTGATCGTCCGGCAGCCCTGTTGCCAGCGTCAGCGCCGCGCGGGTTTGACCGATACCGCTGATATCATCCCGCTCGCCTTCGATGGCCAGCAAAGCAATATCCCGGATCGCGCCCAGATCCACAGGCTGGCCATGATGCAACATCTCGCCCTTGGGCAGCAGATGCCGCTGGAAAACCACATCCACCGTTTGCAGATAGAATTCCGCCGTCATATCGCAGACCGAGCGATATTCATCATAAAAATCCTTGGTCTTGTCCGCGCTTTCGCCATCACCTTCGACCAAATGTTTAAACATCCCCCAGTGGCTCATCATATGATTGCCCAAATTCATCGACATAAAGCCCGCCAGTTGCAGAAATCCGGGATAAACCCGCCTCCCAGCACCCGCATAATAGGCTGGCACCGTGGCAATCACATTTTCCTGAAACCAGGCAAAGGGCCGGTTGGTCGCATGATCATTGACCGCGGTTGGCGTTTCGCGCGTATCAATTGGCCCCCCCATCAGGGTCAGCGAGCGAGGACGCGCCGGATGATCGGCCGCAGCCATCACCGCCGCCGCCGCAAGGGCGGGCACAGAGGGCTGACAAACTGCCAGCATATGGGCGCCGGGGCCAATATGCTCCAGCCATTCCATCAGATAATCGACATAATCATCCAGATCGAACTTGCCTTCGGCCAGCGGAACATCGCGGGCATCATGCCAATCAGTGATCCACACATCATGGCCGGGCAGCATCCGCTCCACCGTGCCGCGCAGCAGCGTGGCATAATGACCCGACATCGGCGCGACAATCAGCAGCCGTGGCTTCCCCGCCGTGCCCTTATGGGTAAAATGCTTCAGCTGGCCAAAGGGGCGGCGCGCTTCGTCTACCTCCTTCACCTTCACCAAGCGCCCATTCACCAAAGTCTCGTTCAAGCCAAATTCGGGCTTACCGCGCGGCGCAGCGGCATGAGAAAATACGTCCAGCGCGGAACGAAACAAAGGGCTAGCGCCAAAATATCCCAAGGGATTGGCCGGATGATCCACCAACTGCGCGCCCGCATTGGCCAGCGCACTGGCTCCGGCAAGCCAGTTTTTTTGCAGTTCGTAAACATGGTAAAGCATGGAATATTTCCTTGGGACAGCGCGCAATGGTCTGCGCCACCTCTGCCGGATAATTTTACGCTTTCCATTTTATTGTGCAATGCATCATTTATCATCAGCAGGCGGAATATGATGATGTGCCGTTGAGCACGGAGATGCGCGCTGCTAGGGCCATGCCAATGGGCAAATTATCCGACAATGAATCACCAAATGATCAGCCTGCGACCCGCAAGCTCAGCAGTCTGGCCATGGTCTGGTCTTATGCGATTCGCTATCCGCTGCAACTGATCATCGCAGGCATAGCTTTGGGCGTGGCTGCGCTGTCGACATTGGCGATTCCTTGGCAATTTAAAGAGATGATCGACAGCGGCTTTGTCGCTGGCGGCGGCGATGTCGGCCCGCATTTCCGTCTCTTTTATCTGATTGTTCTGGCGCTTGCCCTCGCAACCGCGACGCGATTTTATTTCGTCAGCTGGCTGGGGGAACGCACCGTCGCCGATATTCGGCAGGCGGTGCAGCGCAATCTTCTGCGCCTTGCCCCCGGCTTTTTCGAAGAAAACCGCCCGTCAGAAATCGCCTCTCGGATGACGGCGGATACTGCGATTATCGAGCAGATCGTCGGCTCCACTGTATCCGTTGCGCTGCGCAATCTGGTGATGGGCATCGGCGGCACCATCTATCTGTTCACGCTCTCGCCAAAGCTCACCGCCGGTATTTTGCTTGGGATTCCGCTAATCGTGACCCCGATCGTTGTCATGGGCCGCCGCCTGCAATCCGTATCTCGCAGCAGTCAGGATCGGGTGGCTGACATTGGCGCGACCACGGCAGAGCAGTTGGGCGCAATGAAAATCGTGCAGGTCTTCGGCCAGCAAGACCGCGAAGCCCAGCGCTTTGGCAAAACGGTTGAACAGAATTTCGCCACCGCAAAACGCCGTATCCGTCTGCGCGCGGTCATGACCGCCATCGTCATCGGCCTGCTTTTCACCGCGATCACCACCTTGCTATGGTATGGTGCCATCGGCGTTGCTGAAGGCTCCATCACAGGGGGCACTATCGCCGCTTTCGTATTGACCGGCGGCTTGGTCGCCGGTGCATTCGGTGCGTTAACAGAAGTTTATGGCGATTTGTTGCGCGCCGCTGGCGCCGCCGAAAGACTCAATGAATTGCTGATCGCCAAGCCGACCATTTCAGCGCCTGCCAGCCCCCGCGCCTTGCCAGAGCCAGCGCGCGGCGAACTGGAATTTCGCGGCGTTGAATTTCGCTATCCCACCCGCCCGGATGCGCCCGCCCTGCACAATTTCTCTTTGCATGTCGCGCCGCGCGAAACCGTCGCCATTGTTGGCCCTTCAGGCGCTGGGAAATCCACCCTGTTCCAGCTGGCCGCGCGTTTTTACGATCCACAGGCGGGCGAAGTGCTGCTGGACGGCGTGGCGCTCCACACCGCCGATCCCGCCGCAGTCCGCAGCCGGATCGCCATGGTGCCGCAGGAAACGATCATTTTCGCCGCCACAGCCCGCGACAATCTTCGCTACGGCCATTGGGACGCCAGCGATGATGAATTGTGGGAAGCCGCCCGCGCTGCCAATGCCGAGGAGTTTTTGCGCAAGCTTCCGCAAGGGCTGGATAGCTATATGGGTGAAGGCGGCGCGCGCCTGTCCGGCGGCCAGCGCCAGCGTATGGCCATTGCGCGGGCTTTGCTGCGCCCCGCTCCGCTTCTCTTGCTGGATGAAGCCACCTCAGCGCTGGATGCCGAATCCGAACGTCTGGTGCAAACCGCGCTGGAACATCTGATGCATAATCGAACCACCATCGTCATCGCGCACCGTCTCGCCACTGTTCGCGCGGCGGATCGTATCATCGTCATGGATGATGGGCGCATTGTCGAGGAAGGCCGCCACGATGATCTGGTCACCAAAGATGGGCTCTACGCGCATCTCGCCAGATTGCAGTTTCAAGATTAGGCGGATGGCAAGAGCGACCCCTAACCCGCTTTAGCCTTCATTCCCCGTCCTATTCAGCGCGCCTCAACAAGGGCTCGTGCGGCCTTATCCCCTGCGCGCCGGGGCGGCGGCTGCGCATCGCTACAAATCCACTGATGTCAGGCGGTGTTACAGGTCTTTCCCTACCTCCAATCCTATCTCTACCGCGAACCCTCGGTAATCCGGCCACAACGCCACGGGGGTAAACAGGAGCGGAAACGACCAGCATCGCGTTGGTCAGCCATCCCTTAGCAATACGCAAGCGCCAGTAACGATAATAGCACAAACAAAAAGGGCGGTGCTTTGCAGCACCGCCCTTCTGTTTTTCCAACTCCGAAGAGCCGGAAAATATCCTATTACATGCCCGAGTTCGGACCGTAGGTGATTTCCACGCGACGGTTCTGGTCGTTGCGGACGCCATCGGCGGTTGCAACGGCAGGACGCGATTCACCAAATGCTTCAGCCGAGATCGAGCCTTCGCCGATGCCACGAGCCGTCAGATAACCACGGACCGACTGGTTGCGGCGTTCCGAGAGACCAACGTTGTAGCGGGCATTACCCGAACGGTCAGCGTGACCAGCCAGCATCACCTGCGTGCCCGAGCAGCCACGGTTGTAGGCGCTGATGGCGTTATCGAGGGTCGATGCAGCTTCTGGCGTGATGTTCGACTGATCCCAATCGAAATACACGATGTACGGCCCAGGCGCGCACTCAACAACCGGCGGCGGTGGCGGCGGAGGGGGTGGCGGTGGGGGTGGTGGGGGTGGCGGTGGGGGAGGAGGAGGCGGAGCCGCTTCTTCACCACCAAAGTTGAACGTCAACGTCGCCAAAACTGAGTGCGAACGGAAACGAGTCGAAATATCTTCGCCGCCCGTGCCCACAAAGTCGAGGTTGCTGGCGTTGAAGAAACGATATTTCAGACCAGCATCAACCGTGCGGCTGAGCGGAGCGCGGATACCCGCAATCGCCTGCCAAGCAAAGCCAGTGTCCGAATCGTCGACCAGACGAGCGAAGCCAGGCTGGCCGCCCTTCAAGGAAACGCGTGCAACACCGGCACCGCCGCCGACAAAGCCCTGCAGGCCATCATCGGGACCAAAGTCCAGCATCGCATTGACCATGAAGCTCAGCGCATTGCTTTTGCCATCCAGATCAAAGGTGCCTGCATTTGGGCCCGTTTGCGATCCGCTCTTCAGCTTCGCTTCGCGATAGCCAACTTCAACTTCGGTGCGGAATGCGCCGAAATCATAACCGACAACGCCTTCGACGTCATAACCGGTTTTGTGGTCCAAGTTGCCCGTATATTCGCGTTCTTTCTGGATGTGAACGATGTCGAGGTCCATGTCCTCAACGATCATTGCACCACCACCAACGCCAACATACCATTGGTTGTCACGCGCCAAGGCGGGCGACGCAAGGGCAGTGGATGCTAATGCCACTGCGACGGCTAGCTTCCTCATAATAGGTTCCCCTTTCAATTGAGATTTACCTCACGACAGACGTCTACCCGTGCCTTTGGTTCCGCGCAAGCTAACAAATCAACGAATTGTTGCCAAAAAGACGCACAATATGCACCTTATCCAACACTATAACGCAGAATTAACCAGACCGTGACCTTCAAGCAACTGTATCACTTCCGCAAGAACGGCTCTCGCCTCCATATCAACGGTGCTCCCTCCATCGGGTTCAACAATTGTCACCGGCAGATTCCATATACTACCATTAAAGGTCATGATAGTTCCGTCCGTCAGGCACCTTATTGTCATTCTGTGGCGCGGCATGACAAACCGCCACCCCCCCTCCGTCCACACCGCAATATGCTGGGCTGCTCCGCTCCATGCCCCGCTCGGCGCATCAGAAACCAGCCAGCATTGCCCATTTTCCGGGTTATCGGGGGGTGCTGCCCGTGGTCTCTCTTCAACCGCTGATCGCAGCAAAGCGTCAATGATCACCAACGCCTCATTGTGCGTCACTTCCTTTTGCGCCTGTGCCGTCACCAACAAAGGCAATTCAAAATTCGCTGTCGCTGCCATTCACGCTCCCCTTCATCCATCCACACCCTTCGCCAACACCATCTTGCCACTCACCCATCATGCCTGCCTTCAGGGCAAAGCGATTCGCAGCCCGGCGGACGATGCAAAGTCACCGACCTGTATGATTTGCGCCGCCGTTCCCGTCGGCAATTGAGCAATCAGGGCGGGCTCCAAGTAAAATTGGGGCGTGCTGATTTCCCAAGCCGCCATCAATGCTTCCGCCGAATCTGGCGGATGAAGGGTCAATCGCCAAAGCTCCGCCGCTTCCCCCAGCGGCATATCCACCTCGTCGCGCCAGCCGATATTCACTCTGCTGCGCCGGATCCAACTCAACCAAAGACCGCCATTTTCATCAGCCTGTGCCCGACCATGCACCGGCGCCAGCGGGCGCAAAGCGTTGGCGGAGCTTGGCACGGCAACCGAATGCATCAGCGTATCGCCCCGTTCCGCCCATTCCACCCATGCCCCGCCCATTCCGGCGCGCTGCGCCAAGCTATCGACCATCGGCAACACCGCATGATCGTCCAGCAGCAAAAAGGCTGTTCCTGCAGGATGCAGCCCATCCACCACCTGCCCACCCTGCGCGCGCAACAATCGGGAAAGGCGCCACACGCGCCCTTCACTTTGCGTCCCTGATTCCAGTTCCGCCGCGCCAAACTGAATCAGCTCTCCGCCCAACATGGCGCGATTCGCCCCGGCAAGCAGCCGGTTATTATCCACCGATTCCAGCCCCATGCCTTCATGCTCCAACCGCACCCGCAAACTGTGGCGCTGATCGAACAGATGCGCGCTGCCAATCGGCGCCTCCTCTTCCAACACACCCATGGCCATCACCGATCGCAGCCGTCCAATCGCCACCGGCTCTTCTCCATCAGCCCCCACAAACCAGCAATCGGCCCCCCGCCACCGCTCATGGCTGGCCGCTGCCGCCAAAATGATTCGCGGAGAAGTCGGCGCCGATGGCTCCAGATTCGGCAGGTCAAACAGGCGCACCACACCTTGCGCTTCCGGCCATTCCGGTGCTGGCACCGCCGCGCCGGGGTCGGCATTCAGGTTGGGCGGAGCGATGCGCTGATGCCGGGCAAGCTCAATCGACACATGATTATCGCGCACCATCCGGCCGGAAATGCGCCATTTGCTGCCATCACCCAGCCTCACCAGCCCACCGATGGGCAAAGCCAGCGCTGCCAGATCGCCTTGCCAGACCAACGTCTCCCGGCCATCCGTTACCGCCGCCGCCAACCAAGCCGCCAAGGATCGCGCGGAGGCAGCGGGCAACACGGCGGGCAGATCAACCTGCTCCTCCCGCGCGCCACCGCCTGCCACCATGCTCGATTGCTGGCCGGTTTGGTAATCCCGCTCTGGCTCATAATGGCGCAAACGAATGGCGCCGGGCAATGCCGACAGAGGCTGTCGCTTGCGTTCCCGAATATCTTCGGCGCTGGCCGGTCGTCCGTTCGCGGAGAATCCCGCGATCGCCACGCCCGCTGCGGCCATCCCCGCTGGTGCCAGCCGCCAATCGCCACCATCGCTGACCAGCCCGATTCGATCCGCTTCAAACAATGGCGCCATCGCATCACGCAATCGGTCGCCAGACGCCGCATAGCCTTGGATCGGCCATTGCCCGATGCAGCGGCCCGCCTCCCCCATCAAATCATTCGCAATTGTCCCGCTATCTTGCGGTGCCAGATCCGCCACCACCTCAAAGGTCAAAGACGGAATGCGATTGCCAAAGCTCCCCAGTTCCAGTCCCTCCAGCACCACATAAGACAGGCCACGAAATGCGCTGGCTGAAGCCATGCCCACCGATGCGGCAATCAGCGGATCGACCCGCTGATCCTCGCTTCCTGTATAAAGACGCATGGTCCCGCGTTCATATAGTGCGCCGCTCGGTCCACGCAGCAAATTGCCATCGGCCCATATCCGCCGAATAGCGCTGATGCGCCGCGCCGAAAGCGCCACCGCCAAAGACACGGAATAGCTATATTCCGTCACAGAAGGACGCCCCTTGCCGCCGCCGCTTTTGCTCCGTCGCTCAACAAAGTCGGTCGCCCAGATCACGCTGCCCGCCACCCGCATGGTGCCATATATTTTGGGGATTTGCTGGCCATAGGTGGATGCCTGCACTTTCAAATCCGCCAGCCGGGGGCCTTCCCGCCCCTTTGGCGCAAGGATCATCCGATCCGCCTGCTGCCCGATCAGCGCGCCCAGTGCCGCGCCAATCGGCCCGCCGACCACACCGCCCACGACGGATAAAACCAATGTCGCCATGGTCCCACTCTCCCACTATGTTCTGTGGCGCTATGCTGCTGGCAGCCGCCATCGCCGTGCCGCGCACCACTCCTCGTCCAGCGGCGCCGCGACAACATGGCGCAGCCCGGCATGGGCATGAATCACCTGCCCTACCCCCATCATTCCCAAATGAAACTGCCCGGCCTCGCCAACCACCATCGCTACATCACCGATTTTAATCGGCATATCATCCGCGCGAACCAGTCCCGAATGATCCAGCGCCTCGATCACCCGCGCCCCACACCATCCCCGCAAAGGATAATGGCGCGGCGCGATCAACAGCACGCCTGCCGCCTGATAGGCCGCCCAGATCAGCCCCACACAATCAAGGCCACGCGCCGCATCGCGCCCCTGCAACCGAAAACGCACGCCCAGCATCCGCTCTGCGGCCCGAAAAGCCCGCACGCCATGCTCATCCACCGGGATAGCGGGTCAACAAATCATTGCCCGGCAGATGCGCTTCGCCACGAAAATTGGCGGCATTGGCAAAGCGCGTGCGGCATGTGACCAATTGCTTGTCACACCCTTCCACCAATCGCACGCGCAGCGCGCCTTGGGCGGGCAGTGCTGGCGCTTGCGCCAATTGCAACACCGAACCATTTTGCGAGATGATCGGGCTTTCCGTGCCGCAATTTGGCCCCTCCACCCACAGCAAATGCCCATAGATCAGCCGCCCTGCAGCCACGCTGCTATTCAGCGTCACCGTCGCACCATCCACGCCGATCACCTGCCGCATATGCGTCAACGGAGCCAAATTGATCCGGCAACTGCGATCCCCCAGCGCCGCGCGGCACGAAGGCGATGTCGCCGGGCACACCGGCGCATCCAACGCCCGCGTCACCCCCTGCAACTCTGCGACAAAGCTCGCTCCGCGCCGCTCAATGGTGCCCAGCACCCCTTCCGCCATCAACAGCGGCGCTGTATCTGGTTCAGTCCAGTCGGTAATATAAAGTGCCATTCGCGCGCCATCCCAGCGGCCAACATCCAAATCCCGCTCCATGATCGCATCGCTGGTCACCGCTCCTTCCAAATCCATCGTCGCAGCATCAAGATGATCGTGATGCTCCAGCGCCGAAGGCCGCATTCCGGGGGCCGCGCGATACACAATCCCGCCCCACAGCAAATCTCTATCATGCGATGTCAGGCCGATCACAATGCCGTCGCGCCGAGACAGACGCCAGCACCAGGCCATGGTCACCACCTCTTCCCTCAGCCAGGGCGGCGCTGCGGTCATCCCCATGGGTTTCGCACCTCGATCAGTGGCACCTCGGCTATCTCGCCTGCCAAAAATGTCGCGCGGTTCACCTCCAACCGGTCCACAGCAAAACGCACTGGCACATCAAAAAGAAAACCTGCCCGCACCACCGCTCCGGCTGGCGGCGCGCTCGCCAATGTTACCGCCCCTTCCCCATCCAGCGTAAAGCCCTGCTGCTCTATCCCATTCACAGATATGCGCACGCTCGCCGCCACTGGCAGAAAAATCGTCCGCTCCTGCGCCTCACCACCCCCGCCAGTTCCATCCGGCACACCATATCGCTTCACCAAAGCAAAACGCAGCCGCTCGCCATCACCCGTTCCGATCCATTGATCGCCGGGCGCGGGCGCTCCTCCATCCACGGCGGAGCTATGATCAAAGGGATCACGAAAGCGAAATCCGCGCGCCGCACCGCGCCGAGCGCGGAAAAAAGCCATCAGTGTCCGCACATCCGCTTCCGAACGCACCCCCGGCCCCGCATCATATTGCATCCGGGCCTCTGCCCATTCGCTGGATCGCTGCTCATGGCCGGAAGCCGATCCCACAATCTGGGTTGAAAATTCCGTAATCGCGGCGGCCTCGCGCCCAATGGACAGCGGAAAATCCACCAGGTCAAAAGCCTGCACCTCATCCTCCCCATCAAAAGAGATAAATCCATCCCGCGCCACTTGCGGCAAAGCCCAATAATAAACGCACGCCACACCCGCACGCCGCGCAGCATCCGCCGCCTTGGCGATCAGCGCCCATTGGCTCTTGTCTTCCGGTTTCAAAACAAAGCCCGACAGATAATGTTGTTCATCAATCGGGTATCCCAGCCGCGCTATCACCGCATCCCGTGCCCCGGGCGTCTCCGCTCCTCGCCCAGCCGTCACCCAATCATAATCTTCCAGCTGCAAAATATCGAAGGCTGGCACCGCCCAGCCCAACGGCACATTGGCGCGCCGCACCTCGGGGGTCAGCGGGTCCAGCACCGTCGGCAGAAACACCAAAATCAGCGACTGCAACGGCGCGCTGCCTGCGGCCTCCCGCGCCGCCGCCACAAGCGCTGCCGTCGATGCCGCCAGCAAGACACCCAGCCCATCCAGCATCGCTTTCTGTTCGCTATTCAGAGGCTGGCGGACATCCGCAATATCCACCGAAACGGCTCCCAGCGCCGCCGTCGTTTCCATATCATAGCCGCAAATGCGTCCCCCCGGTGCAATCCACCACCAAGGCTCGCCAACCTGAAATTTCAGCGGCAATTGCGCCGCCTTGCCAATCGCAACAAAGTCTCGCGCTGCTTGTTGCAGCCATTGCATCGCCCCGGAATGCGCTGGTGACAGCAAAGTCGATGGTGGATCCCAGCCAGTCAGTGCAGGCTCACCATTGGCCGCCCGCTGCTTCCAGTCATCCGGGCAATAATCATTCAGCAATTCATAGGATAAAGACCAGATCACCCCCAGCCCGGAAGCCTGAAAGCGCGCCGCCATATCGCGATGCCACGCGGCGCAAGGCTCATTGATCGCCGCCCCCGCTGCTCCGGCCAACAGCCTGCCATCCACGGGGTTCAGCCGCATATAATGGCTCATCCCCACATAGTGGATCACATCCCCGCGATAGCCCAGCGCGACAATATCGCGGGCCAGCCGCTCGGGCGTCATATGATAGCAATCATCATAGCCATTGGCGATTCCGACCGCCTGCTCCGGCAACATCACATCCCCAATCGCCAGCACACTGCCCGATCCGGCGCATTGAATATCGCTCATCTCCGCCCAGCCATTCAGCGGCGCGGCCAGCAAACCGCTGCTGCCATCATAATCGGGCGACACCAGCGAAATAAACATGCGGTCTATATCCCCGGCCCACACGGGATCCGCCTCGGATGGCAGCATGAATCCACCACTCAGCGCGTTAAAATCCAGCGTGATGCGGGCATCATCTCCGGTTCCGCTGGCATAGTTCCACAAGCGCACATACCAAGCGCGCGGCTGCCCTGCTGCGTCGCGCCCTTCAATCGTCAGCGTCGGCCCATAGACCGCCGTCAACGGATTGATCCCGCCGGATCGCCAACGAAAGCTCAGCTGCACATTGCGATAATCGCGCTTATGCTCATATTTCAGCAAAGCGTGGCTCCAGCGATCCTCGCTTTCCCAGATCAGCCCCACCAAATTGCTGCGATCATAGATAATCGCATCGACGCGCAGGGCATTCGGCCCCTGCGTCACAATGGCTGCCGTCACCGGACGCGGAAAATCCACCGTCCAAAAGCACGGATCAAATCGTTTCAGCCAGCCACGCTTATGATGCGGCTCTGCTTTCGCCAGCGCCCAACCCATCACCCCTCTCCCTGCATCACCGCACGGCGTACCGCCCGCGCCAATTGCCGTCCGCTTTGAGCCAGTCGCTGCGGGTCCTGCCCCGCCGCACCTTGCACATTCACGGTGATCGACAGTGGCCGAGCATTGGTTCCGCCAGCCACACCAGCCGCCTCCACCCGTCCGCTCGACGTCGGCACAAATAGTTCCGGGCCGCGCTCACCCACCCAATAAGGGCGGCTATTCACCACCGGCCCGCCCGTCGCTCGTCCCGGCGCTCCCAACAATGCCAAAGCCAGTCCCTGCGCGGCGCCCAGCAAGCTCGTGCCGCCGCCCCCCCCCCCGCCGCTACCAGCCCCTCCGCCGTCACTCCCCCATATCGCGCCCAATCCGCTCTGAAGCGCTCCGCGCGCGATGTCTGCCATCGCAGAAAGCGCCACCCGTTTCAGATCTTCAAAGCCAAATTTCCCTTGAGCAACGCCGCGCAACAAGGCGCGCTCTATGGCGCGTCCAGCGCGCTCCGCTTCATCCACCAGCGGCCCGCCCATCTCCGTCTTCAGCGCGATAATCTCCCGCCGCATCGCGCCCGTATCGCCGCGAAACCCGGCGAATATATCCTCCAGCTCCTCACCCATCGGGATACCTTTCCATCAACGCCGCCAGCCATTCTCGTCCGTCAGCCCAGTTCCCATCCGGCCGCCCGCTCCATCCCCCCGCTGGCCCGGCAGACGGCAGGTCGCTCGCCAGGGGCGTCAACACCGCCGCCACCTCCGCCGGTGTCGCCTGCCAAAATTCGTCTGGCCGCCAACCAAACAGCCGCGCCATGATCGCCATCAAATGCAGCGCCGCCATGCCAAAGCGCTCGCCCTCCACGATGTCGCCTTGCTCCATCGCCTTAGCGCCCCTGCAATATCTGTCCGAATATCTGCCGCAGCACCGGCATCGCTTGCGCCAATCCTGCTTCCAGCACCGCATCGCCCAAAGCCTCGCGCGTCCACTCCGGGCGCGGCGGGGTCATGCAATGCCAAAAAAGCGCAACGATCTGGGTCAGGCTCAAATCACCGCTGGCGGCCCGATCGACCAGCTGGAACAACGGCCCCAGCTCCTCCTCCGCCGCAACCAATGCGGTAAAGCTGGGGCGCAGCACCAACGCCTGATCGCTCAGCATCAATCGCGCTTCCCCGCGCAAGCCATTGGCCCGGCTCACAGGCTGATAACCGCACCGCTGGATTCCAGATTCAGCGTATAATTGCGTTCACCATTATAATCGCCGGCATAGTCCAAGCGGCTGATCAAAAACCGCCCCTCCAGGGCCTCGCCGCTCTCAAAGGTCAGCCGGTATCGCTCGATCCGCCCTGCCAGAGCATGGTCGCGCAACCGAGCCTCTGCTTCAGAGCCCGTAAAGATCCCCGCGGCACTCACCGACACCGATCGCACGCCCGCACCCGACAACAGTTCACGCCAGCCGCCGCTATCCTTGCTGGTCACATTCACCGCCTCGCCATTGACCGACATTTGCGTCGTCCGCAGCCCAGCCACCGTCTGGAATATCTCAGGGTCGGCGCCATCACTGATTTTCAGCAGAAAAGCGCTGCCATTTTCAATCGCCATTGCCCGGCTCCTTATGCTATTATGAGTCCCTCATTGGGGAGAAGAAGATGTTCGGTTCGATGATCCTAATCGCAGCCTTGCTGCAATCTCCGCTGGCTCAGGTGGACAGCAGCCGTGCCGCCTTCACCAAATGCCTGCGTCAAGAAGTCAAAAAATCGCTCGATGCGAAAATGTCGCCCGAGGATTTTGCGTCTTCACTGGTCAAAAAATGCGAACCCACCCGCAACAGCTTCCGCGCTGCACTGATCGCGGCAGACCGCGCCAGCGGCGACAGCGAGGCGACCGCCACCGAAAATGCCGATCTTCAAATCGAGGATTATCACCAGAATTTCGCGGATAAGTTCAAGGATTATAGCGAAACCAACACCGCTCCCGCCGATTAAGCCGCCGCTGTCCGCAGGCAACGGCAGCGCAGCATGATCTGATTCTGCCAGCCGCCGTCATCCTGCGGCATCCAGCGGCTGCGCATGATGCGGGCCGAAACAATATTCCAGCCATCGGTTTCGCCCCGCGCTGTCACAGCACAGGCCGCCGCGGCCGCCGCCAATTGGCTGCCCATGCCCCGCCCGCCGATCAATTGGATGGCCTGCATCACTTCGCGGCCCTCCCGATCCTTAGTCCCCCAATCGCGCCCATCAGCGATGCCCAGCATAATATATGGCGCCGTCATACGCGGCATCGCCCGATCATAAACCCGGTGCGCCGCCGCCATCACGGCCGCATCAGCGCGCAGCAGGGTCAATAAGCGCGCGCGCACAGCCTCTTCGGCGCTCAGCATCCCGCTCACGGCCGGCCTCCCAAGCCGATCCGCCGCCACGGCTGCCACAAGGCCGCCACGGCAGCAGGCGGCATCTGCTCTGCCACCGGCCGATCGCGCGTCTCATATAAATGTTGCACCATCCGAACGATTCCATGGCGCAAAGCTTCCGGCACTCCCGCCCGGTCTTGCGCTATCCCGGCGCGATAACGCACCAACATCTGGCGCCAGCCATAACCCTCCACCAATTGCAATGTCGCCGCGCCAGCCCGATCCCCGCCCAGCCGATAGGCCGCCGCATTCAGCGCGACCTCTTGCCCCCTCTCCATCATGATCACGTCATCAACAGCCACTAGCGGCCGTGATTTCAGCCGTATCGCCGTACCGCCGCCATGCAGCAAACCGCGCCACTCGCTTTGCCGGATCATCACCCATTGTCCGGTAAAGCCTTCGCAAAGCAATACAGCGGCCGCGATCAACCCCGCCAGCAGCCTATCTTTTTCATCCCCGCCCGCGATCCGCAGCCAATCTTTCATATCCTGCAAGCTCACGGGCAAAGCCGCGTCCAACGCTGCGCTTCCCGTTGCCTCATTATCACTGCTCATCGGTCCACCCTTTGTCCAAAATTCAGGGAGAAGCTCTGATCAGCTGGCGGCAAACTTCATCAGCTTGATGGCATTGCTATCCACCACAGCGCCACCCACCCGCTTGGTCGCATAAAAATGGACATAGGGTTTGTTGCTGAACGGGTCGCGCAAGATGCGCGTCTCGCCGCGATCCGCAACCAAATAGCCCGCACGAAAATTGCCAAAAGCGATAGACAGGCTGTTCGCCGCGATGGCGGGCATATCTTCCGCCTCCACCACCGGATATCCCAGCAGTGTCGCGGCCTGCCCTTCCACCAATCCGGGCTGCCACAAAAACACCCCGTCCGTCGTCTTAAATTTACGGATATGCGCCAGCGTATCCGAATTCATCACCCAAGTCGCTCCCTGACGATAGGGCGCCCGCAAGGCATGTACCAATTCGATCAGCTGATCCTGCGGATGGCTCGTCGCAAAGCCGCCCGCGCCCCCCGAAGGCACAATCTGCAATTTGCCAAACTCGCGCACATCATCGCCATCGCTTGCGGTGGGATAGGTTAAAAACCCTTTCGGCTTGCTCAGGCCGTCGCCGCTCACAAAAGCGGCTCCTTCCGCTACCGAAAATTCGCGGGCAATCTCATCCGCCAGCCATGTTTCGATATCAAACATCGCATCGTCCAGCATCATCTGGGTTGCCGCCGGATTGGCATAAAGCTCGCCAAAAGATGGCGCAATCTCTGCAAATTGGCGGTTTGTGGTTGCGTCCCGCGATCCCGCTTCGCCCACCCAATTGGCTCCCGTCGCACCATGGGTGATCAGCTTGCGATATCCACTGCTGCCGGTCTGCACCACAGTCGCAATCGCCCGAATGGGGGATAGGCTGGTCAGCGTCGCCGCCACCTGTCCGTCAATCTCGCGCGGCACGGCATAGCCGCCTTCCGTCGCCACCCCCGCTTCCAGCGCCTTCATTTCCACGCCGGTTTCCAAACCGCGCCGCAAATATTTCTCCACAAAATGATCCTTCGCCGGATTGGCTGCCTTCGCGCCATCCAGCGGCAATCGTGATGCCGCCACAGCCTGCATATCCATCTGCATCCGCAACTCCGCCACCGATTGTTTCAGCTCTTCCACCGCCTCAGCCGTCACCACCGCATCAAAGGCCTCATCCAAGGCATCGGCTTTCACTTCCAGCATCTCTGTCATACACTCTCACTCCTCGTTGAAATCCACCGCAATCACGCGCGCCAGCGGCTGCATGGGCTGCGCCACCAAGCTCACCTCCGCTATGTCCAGCACCACCAGTTCGCGGGGATGATCCCCGCGCGCCTGCCTCACCCGATATCCAAAGCTCAGCCCCTGCAGCGCCCCACGCTTCACCAGCGCCGCCGCGCTCGGATGCGTCACACAGCCGATAATGCGCAGACCCCGGCGATCTTCTTCCAATGTCTCGATATGGCCGATCGCCTGATGCGGCCGATGCTGCCACAATAAGGGAATGCTCCGCTGCCCAGCCAAGCTCTGGGTAAAAGCGCCGCGCCGCACCACATCGCCGCCGCGATCCACATGGTCAAAAACCGAGGCATAGCCTGCAAAACGCACCGCCCCTCGCTCGCGCTTGCCCCGCCTCATCGCAGCAATCCCGGCAGCCCCAATTTCACCGCCAGCCCAATCACCAGCACCGCCAGCAAGCCGCGCACCAGCCAATCCACCGCCGCATTGCGGGCGCTGCGCTTGGCATCGCGCCATGCTTCCAGCAATTGGCGCAAATCGCCAATATCCTCCCGCGCTGCTTGATCCGCCAAGCCCAGCCGCGCCAAAGCCCGCCGTGCCCCCATCTCGCTCGATTCTTCGATCAGCGCGCGTAAAGCGGCTTCCTCAGCGGGCACAATCGGTCCCGCCAGCGCCACCAACCGCGCCAGCGTTTCGTCTTCATCCATCATGTGAAAATCCTTTTCGTCAGAGCGCCTCGCTTCAGGACCCCTCAGGCCGCCGCAGGCACAATCCCCAGCAAGGCTTTTTTCTCTTCCGCGCTCAGCCAATCGGCCCCGGAAACCTCGCGCCATAAAGCCATGCGGTCGCCCGCCAAGGCGGGCACTCGGTCCAGATCCACCTGCAAAGACGCGCCCTCAAACCAAGGCCCCAGCCCCTGCGAAATGGCGCCCAATATCTTGCCGCATAGCGGCAACACAGTCAGCCGCCACAGCGCCCGATTGGCCTCGCGATAATTGGCATAGGTCGCATCACCGGGCAGGCCCAACAACATCGGCGGCACGCCAAACGCCATGGCCACTTCGCGCCCCGCACTATGTTTCAGCTCCAGAAAATCCATATCGGCGGGGGAAAGGCTCAGCGCCTGCCATTTCAGCCCCCCTTCCAGCAACAAGGGCCGCCCCGCATTGGCCCCGCCCGCAAAGCTTTCGGCCAATTCTTCGCGCAAACGCTCGATCTGATCCGCCGTCAGCGGCAAGCCTTTTTCGCCCGGATCATGCACCAGCGCGCCAGAGGGCCGGGCCGCATTGTCCAGCAAAGCGCGGTTCCAGCGCGCCGCCGCATTATGCGCTGCAATCGCGCCTGTCGCCGCGCCTAGGCAGCCCGCCCCATAATGATCATCCAGCGGATGAAAGCTGCGGATCGGAATAATCGCGGCCTGCCCCGCACCATCCTGCGCAGGCAACACCGCAGTCTGCCCCCCGGCTTTATAACGATAGGCAATGGGCCAGCCGCGCGCGTCCGCCTCCACCGTCACTCGGTCAGGGCGCAGCGCATAAAGCTCCGCTGGCGCGCCGCCCGCATCGCTTAAAATCTGCACATAAGCATTGCCATGCAGCAACAGATGCGCCGCCAAAGTCTCCAGCAAAGCTTGCCCCGCGCTGGCGGCGCAGACCAGCGCTTTCAGCCGCTCATCACCGCCCGCCAGCGGCGCCGCTCCTACCGCCTCCGCCACCAAACGCACGGATCTTTGCACAATCGCATTGCCCAAATAGCCTTCCCGCACGGCAGCGTCCCAGGATAAGGGCGCGGGCGCAGACCAGCCGCCATATGCCCGCGATAAAGCAGGCCGCGCAGCCTCCTGCGCAGCCTTCCGGCCAAACCAGTTCATCATCCTGCCTCCGATTATCTTGTCATCGCTCTATGCGTCATGCGCCCCTGCGGCCGCATCATGCCGCACCGCGCTGTTCATGCGCTGGTGCGCGCCGCACTATGGATCCGCACTCACACCCGCCGCACCCCCGGCCCGCGCCCGCCCGTCACACCGGCCAGCAAATCCGCCAACGCCCACACACAGGCATCGGCCCGGTCAGGGGATCGCCCCGGCCCGGCATATCCCCCTCCGGTCTGCAATCCGCACAGCTCATCCTCCAGTCGCATAAAGCGCCCGGCATGAACCACCTGCCCGCGTTCATAAGCCAGCGCCACCGGCTCGGCCCGCCGTGCTTTGCCGACACTCGCCCGCACCGGCACCACCGGCAGGCTCACATCCGCCTGCCGCAACACCGCCAGCACCATCTCCCCGCCCATATTGCTTTCGGCGACAATCCGTTCCGCGCCCCATCGCGCCGCCGTCGCCGCCACCGCCTGCGCCCATATCGCAGGCGCCGCTTTTTCCACGCTGGCATCGTCCAACACCGCAAGCCGTCCATCCCGCAGCAGGCCAGCGGCGACAATCCCGCAAGCATCCCCATGGCTGGTTGCTGGCGGATCCACACCGATCACCACCCGCAAGGGCTTGGCCGCCACCTCCGGCTCCACCCGCGCCGCCTCCATCCCGGCGCGCGACCAGAGGGCGCCTTCCACATCCTCCAGCATCTCCCCGCTCAATTCTTGCCGCCCCAGCCGCGTGCCCTGATACAGCCGCTCCATCGTCGCCAGCCACCGCGCAGACAGGTTCAGCCGGTTCGCCTCCGTCGCGCCGCGCGTCACCGCCACGCCTTCCTCGGCCATCAAGCGCCGCACCAACGCCACCCCGCGCGGGGTCGTCGTCGCCACCACCCGCGGCCGCGCCCCAATCCGCATGGTCAACATCATATTATCCCAGGCATTTTCGCCCTGCGGCCATTTGGCAATCTCATCGCACCATGCGGCCATATGCTCTGGCCCACGCAGGCTTTCCGGCTCAGCGGCCGAATAGAGCGTCGCCACGGCGCCATTGGGCCATGTCACCCGCCGCAGGCTGCTTTCATAAACGGGCCGCATTTTTGGTCCTGCGATGGCCAGCAATCCGCTTTCCCCTTCCACCATCACCTGACGTGCTTCATTCAGCGACGCCGCCACCAAGGCGATCCGCGCACCGGGGCTTTTCTCCGCCAGTTCTCGCACCCATTCCGCGCCGGTTCGCGTTTTGCCAAATCCGCGCCCCGCCAGCAGCAACCACACATGCCAATCACCCGATGGCGCACATTGATCGGGCCGCCGCCACCATCTCCAATCCGCCAGCAAGCGCGCCGCCTCAGCTTGCGTCATTCGCTGAAGCCAGGCCTCCAGCGCAGCGCGCTCAGCCCGCGCCCAATCGCTCGCATTCTTCACGCACAGCGATCCTGCTCTGCCGCGCGGTTCGGCTCAGCCTCCATCGCTGCGCCAACCGCCTCTTCAGCGCCCGCTTCCGCGCCGCTCGGCAACTCCGCTTCGCTTGCCCTATCCTGCATATCGCGGAGCCGCCGCGCCAAGCGATCCTTGGCATCCACTGATCCCGCGCTACTGCCCACTGCCAAGGATTTGGTCCCGCGCACAGCGGCCCGATGCGCCGCCAGCAAAGCCAGTCCCAGCCGATATTTCTGCGCCCGCGCTCTCAGCGTCGCATCTTTCACATTGCCAGTTGCCGCCACCAGAGCCTCGCTCAACAATTCGGTTTCCAGCCGCACAAAGCCTTCACACAGGGCATCATGCCAGCGGTCAGCAAAATCCGCGCTACGCCGCCGCTCCCGATAAAAGGCGCTCGCGGCCATTCCCGCCGCACGGGCCGATGCTGTGACATTGGATGTTTCCGCCAACGCATCCAAAAACAGGTCCACCTGCCGTTTTCCGGGTCGAGTCACCTAATTTTCTCCCCAAAAAAAACGGGCCAAAGCGCGAATGGCGCTGGCCCGAGATGCAATTTTCCATGTTGCACAACATGTGCCATAACAGCGTAACACTGTCAAGCATTTTTTACCAAATAGGTTATTTCATACATTTCCCCGGCGTCGCAGATCGCAGCGTTTCGGTGGTTGGCCAGCGCAATTCATAGGTCACTTTAAACCCATCATGGTCGGAAAGCCGCGGCCCGGTTTCACCGCCATCAAACATCGCCTCTACTGCTACGGGACGAATTTCCATTTGTTTCCCATCGGCAAAAAACTGCAAATCTTGCGTGTCCATCCACGGCTCATCACCATCCCACGACATTTTCACCGCGCAAATATCCGGTTCATCCACGCAATAGCGATGCACCAGATTCAAAGGATGATGCTGCGAAAATCCTTCCCAACGGGGCTCAGAATGGCGCATATTAAAATCGCCACCAAAAATCAGCGGATTGCCGTCATCGCTGGTGTCCGCGATAAATGCCGAAGCCATTTCCACCTGTCGGCCATGGGCTTCCAGATTGCGTTTCTCCGGCACTTTTGAAGCCCCTCGGGCATTCATATGGCTGTTATAAACGTCCAGCGGCAACGGAACGCCGGGCAACCAGATGCGCGCCATCATCACGCCCTTATTTGCCAAACAGTCAAAGCCCGCGCAGGCTTTGCGACCAAAGGCTTCCCGATCCCGGTCAACAATCGGATAGCGGCTCGCAATCGCCAGCCCGCTCCCCAACACCCGAATTCCAACCTCGCCTTTCAGCGGCTTCGATTTCCCAGCCAATTTGCGCTCTGGCCCGTCTTCGGGTGAACTAATACGCCGCGGCCCCGGCGCAATCGCGGGATAACCGCTCGCTGCCACCGCTTTTTTGGCGGCATTGCTAAACATTTCCTGAAACAAAATAATATCCGGGGCGTCGCCTCGCTCATGCATCGCCGCCAACCGGTCGCCAATTTCACGCAAAGATTTGCTGCGTCCACTTCGGGCCGGCCAAGGCAGCCCTTCCAGATTATAGGTCAGCACCGAAAATCTTACCGTCTTGCTGCCGCCATCCGCCGCTTCCACCACGGGCGCCGGCGGCGCCTCAGCGCAGGGCATGGTCCGCAGCGGCGGCTTCATCCCACATCCCGCCAGCAACAAGGCTCCGCCCGCCAACCACGCATAATGGGTCGCTCGGCGCCGCGCCCTTCCTCCAGATTGGACCAACAATCGCGCGCTCAAACAGCCTGTCCAATCCACATGGGCTGCCGTTTATGAATTGACTTCATCCTTACGATCCAATTTTTCTGTCTGCGCTGCCGCAATCTTTGCCCGTTCCCGGTCATGCAATTCCGCCCACAGCGCCGCGGTTCCCGCCTGCTGCGCCTTGTTCACATATTGCGATGCCACAAGCCAGCCTTTGATCGGGCGCAGGCTCAGCAAACATGGGCCCAACATTCCGGGTAAGGTCACGATCAAATGCACCCACCATGGCGGGCTCAGCGCCACTTCAAACCACACCACCAGAAACAGCAAAGGAAAGGCCACAAAACACATGGCAAAAAACGCAGGCCCATCGTCAGGCGTCGCAAATTGATAATCCAGATCACAGGCTTCGCAGCGATCCGTCACCTTCAACCAGCCCTTGAACATGCGGCCTTTGCCGCATCTGGGGCACAGGCCGCGCCATCCGGATTCAAAAATCCAGCGTCCCCGTTCGCGACCAGTTATTTCGGCAGTCATGATCTTATCATCCCAAATTGAAGCGCCAGCATCACCTGTCCTCACATAGGCTTGTCAAAATCGGTTGCAATGAAGGAAAGTTCGCATCTCTCAGAAAACAGCATTTATTATCCCAAATAATCCGCCTTGCTTTCATTCGGCAGCCATGGAACATCTCATGGGGAGAGGATCGACAACCTATGCCACAGCGCAACTTGCTTTCGTCCACACCCCCTGCCCCGCCATGCCCGCACGATCTAGGTTAACGACCACGATAGGTCGCATCGCTCGATTGGTATGGGTTCCCATATTGCTCAGCACATTTGCAGCCTCCATCGTCAGCTATTATAGTAATGATCGGGATGAGCGCGCCCAGTCTGATCGCCTTGCCAAACAAATTTCAGCCCGCCTCAATGAACAATTAACCATTTTAGAAGGCGTGCGTGCCCTCATCCTCATTTCTGATCCCAATGATGATGGCAAGGTGCGCGCCTATCTTCGTCATCTGCAAACCCATGCGCGGATAGTCGGCATTCAAGGGATTGGCATGATCATGCGCACCACCCCGGAAAATGCACCTCAGGCTCAGGCTCGTATGAAGGCGCTTTATGGGCCTTCCGCCGATATTCGTCCCGCGAGCCAGGCAGAGCTGGCTTATCCTATTGTCCTGATCGAACCTTTCACAGGTCTCAACCGTCAGGTCCTCGGCTTTGATATGTATCAAGAGCCTGTTCGTCGCCGTGCCATTCAGCGCGCGGCTGTCACGGGGGATGTCACCTTGTCCGGCATTGTGCCGCTTGTTCGGGATAAGCAGAAGCCCCTCTCGCACCGAACCCCCGGCTTCCTGATCTATCTTCCTGTCATTGAAGACAATCATCTTGGCGACAACCGTTCAACACGGGCATCAACGGGAATGGCGCCCGCGGCTCTAACGGAAGCCCCCCCTATTCCTGCTTTTCTTTATGCGGCCGTCAGAATCGCCGATCTGGTCGATACCATATTGGCTGGTCAAGATAATGAGATTCAGGGAATCGAGATCTTCTCTGGCCCCGCAAACACAGCCCAATCCGCTTATCGCAGGGGGCAAATAGGCTGGGCTCAGCAAACCAGCACTATCTATATTGCCAACGCCAAATGGACCATGGTCATTTCCTATGATCACAGTTTTAAACGCATTGTTCGCCCGCTGATTATTTTTCTGTTCGGGGTCATTATGGCCGCTCTTGTTATCCAGCTCAACCGCATCCAGCACCGCCGCCTCAGCGCCCTACGCGTTCTCGCCGAGCAAAAGGCGCACCATGCGGAGGATCGGGAATTGATCATTGGCGAGATGGCACATCGCCTCAAAAATGCCTTTGCCCGTGTCGGTGCGCTCACCCGCATCACCAGCCGGGAAAGCACTTCCCTCGCGGATTTCGAGACGCGCTTCGAAGGGCGCCTGCGCGCGCTCGCTGATACAAAGCAATTGATGCTCACCGACAGTTTCGTCGAATTTGATCTCCGTCAATTAATCCAACGCGAGCTGAGTCTGGCTGGCTGGTCAGAAACAATGCGCGCAGGCCTTTCCGGTCCGATCGTCCGTTTAAATGAAGATGGAGCACAGGCCATCGCTCTGGTCGTGCATGAACTGGTCACCAACAGCATCAAATATGGTGCTCTTTCCGGTGAGGGCACCTTATCCGTGAACTGGCGCCGCGACGGAAACCGGATCGAACTACATTGGATCGAAACGGACCTGCCCGCTACACCCCGATTTGATCGGGAAAGCTTTGGAACCCAGTTCATCCGGTCCCTGATCGAGCGCCAACTCAAAGGCAGCTGGCATCGGGAGGGTCATGATCGCCAGCTCTCGATCACCATCGGCTGGCTGGAAATTCAATCTGCCGCCAAAGCCCAGTGAAACCCATCGCCAACAATTCTTGCGGCTCAGCGCCATCCTCTCAGTCCAGCATTCCCATGCGCTCATCGGCCAGACTTTCGCGCAGCCGATAATCCGTAAATCCTGCCCCTTGCACCCCTTCTCCCCTTGCATTTTTATCACTGCAGCGTAAGGCACCCCCAACATAAACCTGCGCGCGCGACTCCCGCTGGCCCCTCTTTTTGGATCGGGCCGTGGCCCTTCATCCCCCGCCGCGCCAACATGGGGACTGCAGCTCTATGACCACCACCGGCCAGGATACACTGGGCACCCGTTCAACACTCGACGTTGGCGGCAAAAGCTATGCCTATTATTCGCTTGAAAAAGCGGCAGCAAAGCTAGGCGATGTTTCGCGCCTGCCTTTCTCGATGAAGGTTCTTCTCGAAAATCTGCTGCGTTTCGAAGATGGCGGCTTCACCGTCTCGACCGATGATATTCAGGCGCTGGTCGATTGGCAAAAAGACCCGCATTCCAATCGCGAAATCCAATATCGCCCGGCCCGTGTGCTGCTGCAAGATTTCACCGGCGTTCCTTGCGTCGTCGATCTGGCCGCCATGCGTGATGCCATTGCCAAACTTGGCGGCGACACGTCCAAGATCAACCCGCTGGTCCCTGTCCACCTCGTGATCGATCACTCGGTCATGGTCGATGAATTCGGCCATCCCAAGGCTTTCGAGCAAAATGTGGAAATCGAATATTATCGCAATAGCGAGCGTTACGACTTCCTGAAATGGGGCAGCAAGAGCCTCGATAACTTCAAGGCCGTCCCTCCAGGCACCGGCATCTGCCATCAGGTCAATCTTGAGCATATCGCACAGGCCGTCTGGTTCAGCGAAGATAGCAGCGGCGCCACCGTCGCCTATCCCGACACATGCGTCGGCACCGATAGCCACACCACCATGATCAACGGCCTCGGCGTCTTGGGCTGGGGCGTTGGCGGTATCGAAGCGGAAGCGGCCATGCTCGGCCAGCCCGTCTCGATGCTGATCCCCGAAGTCGTCGGTTTCAAACTGACCGGCACGCTAAAGGAAGGCGTCACCGCCACCGATCTCGTGCTTACGGCCACTGCGATGCTGCGCGAAAAGGGCGTTGTTGGCCGCTTCGTCGAATATTTCGGTCCCGGTCTGGCCTCGCTGTCGCTGGCCGACCGTGCCACCATCGCCAACATGGCTCCCGAATATGGCGCCACCTGCGGCTTCTTCGGCGTGGACGACAAGACGCTGGATTATATGCGCCTCACCGGCCGCTCAGAAGAAAATCTAGCGCTGGTCGAAGCCTATGCCAAGGCACAGGGCCTGTGGATTGATCCAACCGCCGCCGATCCCGTCTTCACCTCGACGCTGGAGCTGGACCTTGGCTCGGTGGTTCCATCGCTCGCCGGACCCAAGCGCCCACAAGACCGTGTCGCCCTGCCGGACGTGGACAATGTGTTCAACGCCGATATGGCCAATGTCTATAAAAAGGCCCAGACCCGCGTTCCTGTCGAAGGCGAAGATTTCGACATCGGCGACGGAGACGTCACCATCGCAGCCATCACCAGTTGCACCAACACCTCCAACCCCAGCGTTCTTGTCGCTGCTGGTCTGGTCGCCAAAAAGGCCAACGCCTTTGGCCTGAAGCCCAAGCCTTGGGTAAAAACCTCGCTCGCACCAGGCTCGCAGGTCGTCACCGATTATCTGGAAAAAGCTGGGCTTCAAACCCATCTGGATGATATCGGCTTTAACCTCGTCGGCTATGGCTGCACCACTTGCATCGGCAACTCCGGCCCGCTCGCCGAACCGATCAGCAAGGCGATCAACGAAAACGGCCTCGTCGCCGCCGCCGTAATCTCCGGCAACCGCAACTTTGAAGGCCGTGTATCGCCTGACGTTCGCGCCAACTTCCTCGCATCACCGCCGCTGGTCGTCGCTTATGCGCTGAAGGGCACCGTGATCGAAGATTTCACATCCACCCCCATCGGTCAGGATCAAGCTGGCAAAGACGTCTTCCTGAAAGATATCTGGCCTTCCAATCAGGAAGTGTCGGATGTGATGACGGCGGCAATTGATCGCGACATGTTCGTCGAGCGCTATCAGCATGTCTATCGCGGTGACGAACATTGGCAGAAGATCAATGTCGAAGGGTCCAACACCTATCAGTGGCGCGCTGGCTCCACCTATGTGGCCAACCCGCCTTATTTCGAAGGCATGTCGATGACCCCGGCTCCTGTCACCGATATTGTCGGTGCCAAGCCGCTCGCCATCCTCGGCGATTCAATCACCACCGATCACATTTCGCCAGCTGGCGCGATTAAGGCGGATTCTCCCGCCGGTCAGTGGTTGATGGAGCATCAGGTCGCCCGCGCTGATTTCAACAGCTATGGCGCGCGCCGTGGCCATCATGAAGTGATGATGCGCGGTACTTTTGCGAACATTCGCATTCGCAACGAAATGGTCCCCGGCATCGAAGGCGGCATGTCGCGCTATGGCGCAGAAGTCATGCCCATCTATGATGCGGCGATGAAGCACAAAGCCGATGGCACCCCGCTGGTGGTGATCGCTGGCAAGGAATATGGCACCGGTTCGTCGCGTGACTGGGCTGCCAAGGGCACCAACCTGCTCGGTGTGCGCGCCGTGATCGTCGAAAGCTTTGAACGTATTCACCGTTCAAACCTCGTCGGCATGGGTGTTCTGCCGCTGCAATTCCTCGAAGGCCAAAGCCGTGAAACGCTCGGCCTGACCGGCGACGACAGCTTCACCATCACTGGTGTTGCGGATCTGAAACCGCGCCAGACCGTCACCGTTCAGGTCACCCGCGCCGATGGGTCGACCTTCAGCTTCGATACGCTGTGCCGCATCGATACGGCCAACGAAGCCGAATATTATATGAACGGCGGTATCCTGCACTATGTTCTGCGGAAACTGGCAGCTTAATCGATAAGCTGTGCAAGGCGCGGCGGGCTTTTCCCGCCCGCCACACCAAATATCAAACACAAAAAGGGCGGCGCCGAATATCCGGCGCCGCCTTTTTCTTATTCGCTGCAAATCTTTCTTCCCCTGCCCGCCTGCGCGCGTAAGACAGTCCCGCTATCCAAAGCTCAGGGAGATATCATGGGCCGCCGCCTCGCCAATCGCACCGTCAACCCCATCGGCCTCGGCGTCATGTCGCTCAGCGGCGCCTATGCCAACGCCCCCGACCGCGCGGATGCCATACGCCTGCTCAACACAGCCTTGGACTTGGGCTATAACCATCTCGACACGGCCTCCCTCTATGGCCTTGGCCATAATGAAACGCTGATTGCTTCTGCCATCGGCCACCGCCGCGATGAATTTTTTCTGGCCTCCAAATGCGGCCTCAAGCGCAGCGCCGAAGGACGGGTCATCGACGGCAGCCCCGCCAATATCCGTCAAACCCTCGACGAAAGCCTCCAGCGGCTCGGCGTCGACCATATCGACCTTTATTATCTCCACCGCCTTGACCCCAACGTCCCGATCGAAGAATCCGCAGGGGCATTGGGCGCATTGGTTAAAGAAGGCAAAATCGGCGCCATCGGCCTCAGCGAAATCTCCGCCGCCACTTTGCGCCGTGCCCATGCCGAACATCCCGTCGCCGCCGTGCAAAATGAATTTAGCCTCATCAGCCGCAACTGCGAATTGGGCATATTGGAAACCACCAAAGAGCTGGGCGTCGCTCTCGTCGCCTTCTCGCCCGTCGGGCGCGGCTGGTTGGCATACGCCGTTCACCATGCCAATTATCAACAGGGTGATCTGCGTTCGCTCTTCCCGCGCTTCACCAGCGAAGCGCTGCGCATGAACGACCCGCTTTTGGCCCAATTCCGAAGCCTCGCTACACAGCAAAATCTAACGCCCGCTCAGCTCAGCCTCGCATGGCTGCTGTCGCAAGGCGATCATGTCCATGCCATCCCGGGCACATCCTCGCTTGCGCATCTCCAAGAAAATTTGGCCGCGCCCCGCACCCTATTGCCCGCAGCGCTGCTCAACGCTCTCGACACGCTCTTCCCGCCCAACGCCCTCAGCGGCACACGCTATCCGCCCGCGATGCAGATCGATATCGACACTGAGGAATTTGCCTAAACGCGCAAGTCTGCGCTCGGTCCATCCAGCCCATCGGGCAATATAATCATGTCAGGGAAATGGTGGGCGATGACAGGCTCGAACTGCCGACATCCTCGGTGTAAACGAGGCGCTCTACCAACTGAGCTAATCGCCCCCTATGGGGTATGCCCACGCAAATAGGCGATTTTCGCGGCTGGTCAACCTGTTTTTATCGAATTTCCCCGAAAAGAAATCCGTCGCTCCCCATGTCAGAGCACGACCATTTTCCTCTTCTCGCCTCACCGACCGCCACCCTCCTCAATCCTCCAAGGCTTCAAAATATCGCTCCAAGGAATAAAAGGCTCTGTCAGACAGGCCTATAAAGATCCGCCGTCCATCGCGCGCATCGGCCTCACGCACAAAAATCCCCGTATCCGTCATTGTCTTAATCCAGCGCAGGGCGGTGGTCGCGGGGACGGCAGCAGCAATGCACAGACTTGAAACAGCAACGGGCTGGCGCTCCAGCCGCGCCGCATAAAGATCCAGCAACATGTCCCAAGCAGGATCTGCAAATAAATCAGCCGGAAAATATTGCTCCCGCGCGCGCCGCTGGCGAATCAGGCGCCGCGCTCGCTTTGCCTTATCGCGATCGCTTATATCTTCGTCCAGCGTCGGCTTTCTCATCATCGGCCGATAGGATCGTGGTGGTGATCGCAGCTGATCCGCCTGATCGGCTCGCCCGCCGCCGGGATTCGGCGCTGCCAATTCTTCCGCTGCGCTTCTGCTTTCTCCTAAATTGGTCAAATTCTCCAACAGTCGGGAAATGCGCAGCACCTCCTCTTGCAATTGGTCTATCCGTTCCATCGCGTCGTTTCGCTCAGGATCATGCAAGGCCATTGGTCGCACCCACTGCGCCCGGATCAACGCTGCGCTGCGCTCCAAAACCGTCGGCTTCAGCAATATCTGCGCGCCCAACGTCTCCGGCATCATAGATTGAAGCGTATCAAGCCTCTCCAAATCTGTTTCGCATATGATCGCGCAGCCATGCCCCAAGGCCGCCTGCAGCAAGGCTGGCACCAGATCCGCCTGATGCTCGGGTTTCAGCACCAGCCATAAAATATCCAGCCGCGCCATTTTCTCGACATGATCCGCAGCCCTTTCAAGCGGCAATTGCGCCGCCAGCCTAACCCCTTCCACCAGATCTAGCCCGGCAACCTCGCCCTCTGCTCCAACAAGGACCATCCGCCTGCTGGGCGCATAGCCCTCCCGGTCGGCTGATCCATCACCCGCTTGTTCTGCCCCGCTTCGCCGCGCAGCCGCCATCACATCTTTCTGATCCACGCCCGCCTGTGCGCCAGCGCCCACTATATATCGCATCATTCCCCCCCGAGATTGAACTATGATCTTGTTTACGTCTCACCGCCCATCAGCGCTTGCAGGATCAAAACGCTTCTGCCGCCATTATGGAAGAGGATATAAGGAAAGCTCCACCCCAGCCTCTCTATCCAGCCCATACCCCTCCATATTGGATGAATTTTTTCCAGTCCGTCAATCCAAGGTCAGGATCTAGTCCTTCCATAGCACCAAAAGCCCGCCAAAATGGTCACTGCGCCTTGCGCCTGCTTTCAACGACAGGGTTTCGCGGCAATATGCTGGTCGCGACCGGAAAATCCGTCTAGGGCATCAAGATGAACGCCCTTCTTCCTGTTATGATTGGCGGCGCCCTAGGCGCTGGCGGCCGGCATCTTGTCGGCCAAATCATGGCTGTGCGCTGGAGCGGCAGCTTCCCTTGGGCCACATTGTCCATCAACATCATCGGCAGCCTTGCGATGGGCCTGTTCATCGGCTGGTTCGCGCGCGGCCATGGTTCAGAATCGATTCGCCTGTTTGTCGGTGTTGGCCTGCTGGGTGGCTTCACCACATTTTCGTCTTTCAGCATGGAGTTTTGGATGCTTTTCGAACGCGGCCAGTCTGGCGCGGCGGCGGCCTATGTCGCGGCCTCGGTGGTTGGCGCTATCATGGCGTGCGGCCTTGGTTTTCTTATCATTCGTCAGGTAGCAGCATGACCGAAAAAACTCCCCCTCAGGATCACTCCCTTATCTCGGAAGAGGATGATGGGATCCGCGTCGATCGTTGGTTCAAGCGCCATCGTTCCGGCACGCCTCATGCCCTCATCGCCCGCTGGGCGCGCTCCGGTGATCTGCGGCTGGATGGTCAAAAGGCCGATGTGTCGGATCGGGTGGCAACGGGCCAGCAAATCACCATGCCTTTCCCGCCTTCTACTCCGGTCGAGCCGCGCTTGCGCGCCAATCGTCCGCTCACACCCGAAGAAATTGCGATGGCCGAAGCCATGGTGATTCACAGTGACCGCAGCGCTATCATTCTCAACAAATTGCCCGGCATCGCTACCCAGGGCGGAACCAAAACCGATTTTCATATCGACGGTCTGCTGGGTGCTCTACAAAGCGAAAACAGCACGCGGCCCAAGCTGGTCCACCGCCTCGATAAGGATACATCGGGCGCATTGCTGATCGCTCGCACGGCGCGCGCGGCGTCTTGGTTCGCCAAATGTTTCGAAAACCGCAGCGCCCGCAAAACCTATTGGGCGCTGGTCGTCGGCGTTCCCTCCATCGATCAGGGCGAGATTAATCTGGCCCTCGCCAAACAGCCGGGCTCCGGCGGTGAAAAAATGCATGTGCATGAATCCGGCCTGCCATCCCGCACCCGCTATCGCGTCATCGAGCGTGCGGGCAACAGCTGCGCTTGGGTCGAGTTAACCCCATTCACGGGCCGCACCCATCAGCTGCGCGTCCATATGGCGGCCATCGGCCATCCCATTGTTGGCGACGGGAAATATGGCGGGAAAGATGCTTTTCTAACCGGCACGATCAGCCGCAAATTGCATTTGCACAGCCGCCGCATCAGCGTTGACCATCCCGAAGGCGGCACACTCGATATTTCGGCTGAGCCACCCGAACATTTCAACGCAAGCTTGGATGCGCTGGGATTTGATCGCATTCTGGCCGATATTATGGCGGAAGAAAAACCGCGCCCTCCCGCCAGAGAAATTGAAAAAAAACAAGCAAAAGCGCATGCCAAACAAGTGCGCAAAGCCCGTCGGGGCGAACGTCGCGGTCGGGCCGAAAGCGCCAGCATCACTCGCACCAAAGCTCCAAGTCGCGGTGCAAAACCAGCGGCTAAAGGCGGCAAACCCAGCAGCAGACCAACAAAAGCGGGCTCAGCCAAGCCCACCGAAGGCAGCCGCCGCTCGGCATCGCGCACCACAAGCAAGGCCGGTGCCAAGCCAGCCACTGGCGCCACCCGGCGCGCGCCTGCCCCGCGCTCGCCGAAGCCCGGCAAGCGCCCCTAAGGATCAGGACCTAAAGCGCAAACCCAAGCCCCGATGCGCATAGCTGCTCGCTCGAACCATCTCGCGCCTTTCCACCAAAGGTGCGGTTCGAATGGGCCCCTTCCACTCCGATCATGACCACCTATCCGGTTGATGCAAATGCCGCGCTTCGATAAGCCCATATCATGATGTCCACATCCGATGCCCTCGCTAAAAAGCGCTTCGTCGCGCTCAACCTGCTGCGTCTGATGGGCGCCTTGATGGTGCTGGCGGGCTTCGCCCTGATTGCGGGCGGCTGGTCACTGGCGGGCAGCCCCAATGATCGTTGGATCGGCACCGCCTTGGTGCTGGTGGGAGTGTTTGATTTCGCCATCATGCCCTTGATTTTGGCGCGCCGCTGGCGCACCCCGCGCGCCTGATGAAAAAATTCTGGAAAACCGCCGCCATCACCGCTTTGGAGGATGGCTACAGCATTACGCTGGATAATCGCCCGCTGCGCACACCCGCGCGAGCGCTGCTCAGCATCCCCAATCTGTCACTGGCTGAAGCGATTGTCGCGGAATGGGATGCGCAGGGCGAGGATATCGATCCCGCCTCCATGCCGATGACCGGCCTTGCCAACGCCACTATTGATCTGGCCGCCGCCAATCCTGTCGAATTTGCTGCGCCTCTGGCCGAATATGCCGCCAGCGATTTGCTCTGCTATCGCGATGCCCGCGATTCGGCCCTGCAAAAAGAGCAAGCCGCCGCTTGGAACCCCATTCTTCATTGGGCCGAACAGCATTTTGGCGTGGAATTTATTCTGACACAGGGCGTGTTGCCGGTCGACCAGCCCGAAGAAACTATCGCCGCTCTTCGCGCTGCGACCTTCGCTTTGGCCCCGCACCAACTCGCCGCCCTTGCGCCGCTGGTCACCATCAGTGGCTCACTTGTCAGCGGCCTTGCAGCCATGGAGCGCGCCTTTGACGCGGAAATCTTGTGGCAGGCGGTCGCACTCGATGATCTTTATCAGGAACGCCGCTGGGGCGAAGATGCCGAGGCGGTAAAAATGCGCGAGCATCGCCGCACCGATTGGCACAATGCTATCCGCTATCTGTCCCTCGCCACTTCCAGTTAAAACGGATCAGGCCGGCTCCGCATCTTCCTGCGTCACCGGCCTGCTCAATACCGGCCTTCGCCAGCACATGGTGATTCTACCTTAATCCACAAAATTCGGTCGGCGCTTTTGCATATGCGCCATCACCGCTTCCATCTGGTTGGGCGTGCGGATCACCTTCACCTGTTCATCGCTTTCCGCCTGCAACACTTCGGCGTCGGTCGCATGGCCCAGCATATTGCACAGGCGTTTAGCGCCCCGAATGGCATGGGGGTTCTTATCCGCAATCACGCGGGCCAATTCCATCGCATGGGCCAGCGGATCATCAGACACATGGGTCGCAAAGCCCAAAATCTTGGCCTCTGATCCCGTCATCTCGCGATTGGTGTAAACCGCTTCACGCAGCACATCATCCGCCACCTGTGTCCGCCACAAGGCCATGCCCGCCACATCCGGCACCAGCCCCCAGCGCATTTCCATGATCGCAATGCGCGTATCGGGGTGCACGATCCGAATATCCGCACCAGCCATAATCTGGCTACCCGCACCAAAAGCAACGCCATGCACAGCGGCAATCACCGGCACAGCCAATTCCCGCCAGCCATAGGCAACATATTGCGGATCATTGCTAATCCCGCGCGTGCGTTCCGCCAGCGACGTTCCGGTGCTGCTCACCCCCGGCTCGCGATCACCGCCCAAGCTGCTTAAGTCCAGCCCGGCGCAAAATGCGCGGCCCTCACCGGAAAGCACGACCACGCGCAAACCATCCGTGGCTTTCAACTGGTCAATCGCTTGTGCCAATGCTTGCCACATCGCCGGGTCCAGCGCATTCATCTTATCGGTGCGGATCAGGCGAACATCGGCAATGCCGCCCTCCAACATGGTGATAGAAACCCGATCCTTCATTCTGCATCCTTCCCGGCGCGGATCACCGCCGCTTCCACGAGCGGCAGTTGATCATTCCCAAAATACATATCGTCGCCCGCCACAAATAGGGTCGGCGATCCATAAGCGCCGCGCGCAATCGCTTCTTCCGTATTGGCGCGGAGCCGCGCTTTCACGGCATCGCTTGTCGCGGCCGCTTGCAACTGTGCGCCATCCAAGCCCACGCTATCGGCCACTGCGGCGAGCATGTCAGGATCGTCCAGATTTTCCTCGCGCCCGAAATAGGCATCAAAGGCGGCCGTCGCAAAAGCTTCCAGCGCTGGCTGATCCTTTTCCAAAGCGCAGCAAAAGCGCATCGCCGCCACGCTTTTGGCGGGATGCCAGCGAGATGGAAAATTCATCTCCACGCCCGCCAGCCGAGCCCAATCCTTCAGCACTTTCCAGCTATGGTCCAGTCGGCGGTTGTCCGCCTGTTCTCGGGCGGCATAGACCGCCGGGTTCACCGCATTAAAAATTCCGCCGACCAGCACCGGGCGCCACTCCACCCTCGCGCCCGTCCGCTGCCTCAGCTTTTTCATATTATGAAAAGCCAGGCAGGTCCAAGGCGAAGACAGGTCAAAGAAAAACTCCACCCGGTGCGGATCAGCCAGTGCCATTATTGCTTGGCCTTTTCCCAATATTGGTCACGCAGCAAACGCTTATAAAGCTTGCCCGTATCATGGCGCGGCAGGTTTTCCATGAAATCAATTCGGCGCGGCACTTTCACGCCTGACAATTTCTGGCGCGCATAAGCGTTGATTTCATCGCGGAAATCATCATCAACATCGGCCATATTGGTGGGCTGGATCACCGCGATCACCTCTTCACCCATTTCTTCATGCGGCCCGCCGATCACCGCGACATCCTGCACCTTGGGATGGGTCACCAGATGATTTTCAATTTCCTGCGGATAAATATTCACGCCGCCCGAAATGATCATAAAGCTTTTGCGGTCCGTCAGATACAGGAAGCCATCCTCGTCCAGCCGGCCCACATCGCCCAAGGTCGTCCAGCCTTTGCTGTTGCGGCTCGATGCGGTTTTCTCCGGATCCCCATGATATTCAAAGGTGCCTTCGCCTTCAAAAAACACGCCGCCCACTTCGCCAACCGGCACTTCCGTTTCATTATCTTCGTCCAGAATATGGATCGTGCCCGAAATGGCGCGGCCAACGGTGCCGGGATGGGCCAGCCAGTCGGTGCTGCTGGCAAAGGTCATGCCATTGCCTTCCGAACCGGCATAATATTCAAACAACACCGGGCCCCACCAATCGATCATCGCCTGCTTCACAGGGATTGAGCATGGTGCCGCCGCATGGATCGCCACTTTCATCGACGAAACATCATATTTCGCACGCACATCGTCCGGCAATTTCAGCATCCGCACGAAATGGGTCGGCACAAATTGGCCGCAATTGCAGCCATATTTCTCAATGACTGCCAAGCTGTTTTCTGGATCGAATTTCTGCATCAGCACCACCGTGCCGCCCAGCTTCTGCACCGTCATCGACCAGCGCAGCGGCGCCGCATGATAAAGCGGCGCTGGCGACAGATAGATGCTATGCTCACCAATGCCAAAGGCTGCCTGCGCCAGCCCCACCAGCGTATTGGTGCCGGCAATATCTGGATCTTCCGGCAACGGCACGCGCACGCCCTTGGGCTGCCCGGTGGTGCCCGAAGAATAGAGCATATCCACGCCCGCGCGCTCATCGGAAATGGGCTCCGCTGGAAATTCTGCCATCGCTTCTTCAATGCGCGGCCAGCCGGGAATATCGCCGCCCAGCGAAAAACGCTTGATCTGCGTCTTCAGCTTCAACGCTGAATCGGCCAAGCTCGCGGAAACGACCAGCATTTTCGCGCCGCTATTGCTCAATATATAGTCGGTTTCATCCTGCGTCAGCCGCGAAGATACGCACACATAACGCAGACCAGAGCGCTGCGCCCCCCATGTCAGCCCATAATAATGGGGGGTGTTGTCGCACATGAAAGCGACCACATCCTCATGCTGCAAGCCATGCGCCCGAAACAAGTGCGCCGCCTTGTTGGACGCGGCATCCAATTCTCCAAAACTGATGCTCTCGCCCGTCTCTGCAACAATAACGGCAGGCTTGTTTGGATTGCTCCGTGCGTGGACGCTCGGGTGCATCGTTTCTGTCTCCTCAGATTATATTTTAAAATTTCGCTTGCCAGAAATCAGTAGCAAGCTGAAACTTTTGGTCAAGCGAGGAGGATAAACTCGCAAGACTTCCTTTTACTAGTGACAGGTTTTGGAAAAATATGAGAGTTCAGGATTTGCTTAACCGTGATTTCGCCAGCCTGCCCGATCTGGTGCGGGCCTATGCCAATGAAACCCCCAACGCCATCGCTGCTGCCGATCCCGATCGCCGCCTGACCTGGGCCGAACTGGATGGCTTGATGGATCGGATCGCCGCCCGCCTCCAGCAAGATGGTTTGCGCCAAGGGGATCGCACCGCCATCGCCGGGCTCAACAGTGTCGAGCAAATGGCCGTTATCCTAGCCACCCTGCGGGCTGGCGGCGTCGCCGGTTTGGTCACCAACAGCGCCACGGGCGAGCAAATGGCCGCCATGGTCGCAGACACTGGCGCCAGCCACTTGTTTCTGGACACAGCCGCTGCCGCCAGCCTCTCTGGTCATAAAATCACCGCCAGCACCCTGATCTCCATGGATGGCAGCGCCGTTGGCCGCCCGCTGGAAGATTGGATGGCCCGTCCGGGCGAAGCGCCAAGCCCTGTCACCATCGCCCCCGAAGATGGCTTCAACATCATCTATTCATCGGGCACCACGGGCACGCCCAAGGGCATCATCCACAGCCACGCAATGCGCTGGCAGCATATTCAGCGCGGCGCACCAGCCTATGGCCCCGCTGCGGTCACGATTTTATCCACCCCGCTCTATTCCAACACCACCATGGCCAGCTTCCTGCCAACCGTCGGTTCCGGCGGTCAGGTGGTGTTGATGAAAAAATTCAACGCACGGGAATTTTTAGAATTGGCGCAGCGCGAACGCGCCACCAACACCATGCTTGTTCCCGTGCAATATCGCCGCATCATGGCGCTCGAAGATTTCGATTCCTTCGATCTTTCCAGCTTCGTCATGAAATATTGCACCTCCGCGCCCTTTTCCACCGCCCTGAAAGCCGATGTGCTGAAGCGTTGGCCCGGCGGTTTGGTCGAAATTTATGGCATGACAGAAGGCGGCGCGAGCTTCCTGCTCGAAGCGCATAAATATCCCGATAAGCTGCACACCGTGGGCCAGCCCGCCCCCGGCCATATCGCCCGCATCATTGATGAAGATGGCAAGCCCTTGCCGCAAGGCGAAGTGGGCGAAATCGTGGGCCGCAGCAACACGATGATGACAGGCTATAACAATCGCCCGGATGCCACCAAAGCCATGCATTGGTATGATGAAAATGGCGATCTTTACTATCGCCATGGCGATATCGGCCGGATTGATGAAGATGGCTTCCTCACCCTGATGGACCGCGCCAAAGATATGATCATTTCTGGCGGCTTCAATATTTATCCCAGCGATATCGAAGGGCTGCTAGCCGCCGACCCTCGGGTAACCGAGGCCGCAGTCGTCGGCGTTCCCAGCGAAGAATGGGGCGAAACACCGGTGGCTTTCGCAGTGCTGAAAAACGCCGCCGACGCTCTTTCGGTGAAGGAGGATTGCAACGCCCGCCTCGGCAAAACCCAGCGCCTCCACGCCTTGCTCGTCGTCGATGAACTGCCGCGCAGCCCCATCGGCAAAGTCCTGAAGCGCGAACTGCGCGACCGCTACACAGCGGCCTAATCGTTCAAGGCCAGACAAGATAAGCCGTTGAAACAGAATCGGCGGCGGCGCCAAAGCCCGCCGCCGATTTTCCTTCATTTCCGGTTTGCCCCATTGCCAGCATAGGGCGTCTTCGCCGCAACAAACGTCAGATGGTGACCCTACTCATCCTGCCCGCGCGCCACGCAAAGCCGCTCATAAATCATCTGCCTTCATGGCAAATATCGGTGTGTGCGGCACATGTTCTTCCATCTTGGCGATCAGTTCCTCTAGCCCGGCGTCCACCAGCAATATCCCGGCGTGGGCCGCCCGAATAAATCCCACCTCCACCATCCGGTGATGAAAGGCGATCAAATCATTATAAAATCCCGCGATATTCAACAAAGCAACGGGCTTGCTATGATAGCCCAGCTGCGCCCAACTCATCGCTTCCCACAATTCATCCATTGTGCCGACACCGCCGGGCAGAGTTAAAAACCCATCACACAGGTCGGTGAACATCCGCTTGCGCTCATGCATGCCGCCCACAATATGCAATTGGGTGCAGCCTCGGTGCGCCACTTCTGTGCCCACCAAGGCTTCCGGAATCACCCCGACCACCTCGCCGCCAGCCTCCAACGCACCATCCGCAACGGCCCCCATCAAGCCAGTGCGGCCGCCGCCATAAACCACGCCAATACCACGCTGCGCCAAGGTGCGCCCCACATAGCGCGCATTGTCCATATAGAGGGGGTCTTCGGGGGTCGCCGACCCACAATAAACCGCGATCCTCTTCATCTTGCCGTTCATATTCTCATCCATAATTCCGATTCTTCCGCAGCTATAGCAACGATATGTCACCCGCTCCGTTCCCTGCCGCCATCGCGCGCATTCGCCAAGCGCCGCATCCAACACCCATACTTTTGTCATTGCCCCGCAGTGCCAGCCGATCAAAATGCGATGCCGATGCTCAGACTGTCTTTCGCGATGATTAAATGCTGGCTGTTCTGGCGCTCGCCACCTAAGAATATGGCCTGAACTATGACTGTCACCGCTCCACCCATCGCTTCTCTGCCCAATCGCATCGCCGCCATGGCGCGCCGCTATCCCAAAGGGATCGCCTTTGTCTTGGGCCTGATCTCAGCGACCGGCTTCGCCCCGCTCCATTTCTGGCCGCTCAGCCTGCTGGCCTTGGCAGGCTGGATGGCGCTGGCCCTACAAGCCCCAAATATGCGGCGCACTCTGGCGATTGGCTGGTGTTTTGGTGTCGGCCATTTCCTGTTCGGGCTGAACTGGATCGCCACCGCCTTCACCTATCAAGCCGCCATGCCCGAATGGCTTGGCTGGATCGCCGTGCTGCTTTTGGCGCTCTATCTCGCTATCTATCCTGCAATGTCTGCGCTTGGCGGCTGGCTCCTCGCGCGCAAGACAGGCCCGCACCATTCCCGCGCCCTATCCCTCTCAGCGCTGCTGGGCTTCGCAGGTTGTTGGACGCTCGCCGAATGGCTCAGAAGCTGGCTATTCACGGGCTTTGCTTGGAATCCGCTCAGCGCGCTCACCCTGCCCTACGCCGCCGCGCCCAGCCGCTGGATTGGCACCTATGGCACCAGCGCCCTTGTCATCCTCGCCGCTGGCTTAATCCTTATGCTCGCTGCCCGCCGCTATCGCGATTCCGCCATCGGCGCAGCTCTGCTCGCTCTTTTCACCGGGGCCGCCCTCACCGATCAAATGCTGGATGCAGCGGACAGCGCCGTCGAAAATAAAGGCGGTGCGAACACTCCACTGGTCACGCTGGTGCAACCCAATATTGGTCAGGCCGAAAAATGGGAAGGCGCCCATGCCGCCGCCAATTTTGCCAAACTGGCGCAGCTTACCAAGCCTTTGCCAACCACCGATGCTCCGCGCCTCATCCTGTGGCCAGAAGCCGCCATTCCGGATTATCTCGAGCGGGGCTATCCCTCTTATTATTATGATCTTCCGGCCGACACGGCACGCCAACGCCTCACCGCCTTGATGAACCAAGTCGATGTCATGCTGTTGGGCGCACTCAAGCTAGAATTTGATCAGGCTGGTAACGCCATCGGCGCGCGCAATTCAGTGATGAGCCTATTTAGCGATGGCAGCTTGGGCCCGCGCTATGATAAATCGCATCTCGTGCCCTATGGCGAATATCTGCCGATGCGCCCCCTGCTCTCGGCCCTTGGCCTGTCTCGTCTTGCGCCCGGCGATCTGGATTTCTGGCCCGGTCCCGCCGCTCGCACCCTTGATCTGGCTGGTTTCGGCACCGTCGGCCTGCAAATTTGTTATGAGATTATTTTCTCTGGACAGGTCACCGATCCCGCGCTGCGCCCCGCCTTCATCTTCAATCCATCCAATGACGCTTGGTTTGGCCATTGGGGGCCGCCGCAACATCTGGCTCAGGCTCGGTTACGCGCCATAGAAGAAGGCTTGCCTGTCCTAAGATCCACCCCCACCGGGATCAGCGCGATCATCGACGCCAGCGGCCATATTCAGCAATCCATCCCCATGCACCAAGCTGGCCGGATCGATGCCCATATCCCCGCCGCCTTCTCGCCCACCTTGTTTTCCCGCTTCGGAAACATCCTGCCTATCATGTTCGGACTGTGTCTGATCGCAGCCGCCATTGCATTTCGTCGCCGCCACGGGTAGAAACCCGCACATAAACTTTTCTTTATATCCGTTGAAAAAGGTTCCCATGCGCAATAGCTTTCTCTTCACGTCCGAAAGCGTATCCGAAGGCCATCCGGATAAGGTCGCGGACCAGATTTCAGACGCCATCGTCGATTTATTTCTCGCCAAGGATCCCGAAGCCCGGGTCGCCTGCGAAACGATGACAACCACACAGCTGGTTGTTTTGGCTGGTGAAATCCGTTGCAAAGGCCTGTTTGAAAATGGTCAATGGGTGGATGGCGCACTGGATGAAATCGAGCGCACCGTTCGGCAAACCGTGCGCGACATTGGCTATGAGCAGAGCGGCTTTCATTGGGATAAGTTGCGCTTTGAAAATAATCTTCACGCCCAATCCGTCCACATCGCTCAGGGTGTCGATGAAACCGCGAATAAGGATGAAGGCGCCGGCGATCAGGGTATCATGTTTGGCTATGCCTCCGACGAAACCCCTGATCTGATGCCCGCCACGCTGGACTATAGCCACAAGATTCTCGAACGGCTCGCGGCTGACCGCAAATCCGGCATCGCTCCTTTTCTGGAGCCTGATGCCAAAAGTCAGGTCACGCTGCGCTATGCCAATGAACGGCCGGTCGAAGCGACGGCGATTGTCGTTTCCACCCAGCATGCCCCCGGCTATTATTGGCACAATGGCGAAGGGAATGAAGCGCTTTACAATCAGCTTCGCAAATATGTGCTCGGCGTGATCGCGGATGTTCTGCCCGCCGAACTGCTCACCGCCAACACCGTCTATCATATCAACCCCACCGGTCGGTTTGAAATTGGCGGACCCGATGGCGATGCAGGGCTGACGGGCCGCAAAATCATCGTCGACACTTATGGCGGCGCGGCTCCCCATGGTGGCGGCGCATTCAGCGGCAAAGATCCCACCAAAGTGGATCGCTCCGCAGCCTATATCACCCGCTATCTGGCGAAAAATATCGTCGCCGCTGGCTTGGCCCGCCGCTGCACCATTCAGCTTAGCTATGCCATTGGCGTCGCCGAGCCTTTGTCCGTCTATGTCGATCTTCATGGCACAGCGCAAAATGGCGCCAATGAAGCGGCTCTCGAACAATTGCTGCCAGAATTGGTCCGGCTCACCCCCAAGGGCATTCGCACCCATTTGGGCCTCAACAAGCCCATTTACCGGCAAACGGCGGCCTATGGCCACTTCGGTCGCACCGCGCATGGCGATGCCTTTCCATGGGAACGCACGGATCTGACGGAGCGGCTGAAAGCTGCATTTCCAGCCTGATCACGCACGGGGGCGCTTGCCGCCCCCGCTTTGCGCGGCTAACGCGCATGGCCATGAGCGCAATTAAATCCGGTGATCCAACCACCCTCAACCGACTTTATGGCCGTGCCAAGGGCAAAGCCCTGCGTGCCGGCCAGCAAGAGTTGATCGAAACGCTGCTGCCGCAAATATCGGTGCCGCTCGAAGGCCCCGTAACCGCTGAAGGGCTGTTCGGCTATGATCGCCCGCTTCATTTCGAAATCGGCTTTGGCGGCGGCGAGCACATGGCTGGCCGGGCGGATATGCTGCCCGACCATGGATTTATCGGTGCCGAGCCCTTTGTAAACGGTGTCGCGCAGGCGCTGGTGCACCTGTCCGGCGACCATGGCGCCCGTCCGCCGCTTCCCAATGTGCGCATCCACCATGGCGACGCGCTAGAAGTGCTGCGCCGCATTCCCGATGCTGCGCTCAGCTTTGCCTATTTGCTGCATCCCGACCCTTGGCCCAAAGCCCGCCACGCCAAACGCCGGATGATGAACGATGGCCCGGTCGATCTGATCGCGGCAAAGCTCAAGCCCGGCGGTGAGTTTCGTTTCGGTACCGATCATCCCATCTATGTCGCTCATGCGTTGATGGTGATGCGCCGCCATCGCCATCAGTTTGAATGGCTGGTCGATGATGCTGCCACCTTCCAGAAACGCCCCGGCGGCTGGCCCGAAACCCGCTATGAAGCCAAGGCCCGCAGCCAAGGGCATGAGGTTTGGTATTTCCGCTTCCGACGCAAATAAATCTGAAGGCTGAAGGCTGAAAACAAAAGCCTGTGGGCGGGACTGCGTTCATCCCGCCCTTTGGCATCCCGCCCTTTGGCATCCCGCCCTTTAACAAGCCCCGGCTTACTGTCCTGAAAAATTCACGACAATCTGCGGCGGATATTTCTTCATCACCTGCTGATAGCGGCCCAATTCTGCGCCAATCGCGGCGGCGGCCGGAATATGCCGAATGCCAATGGCATTATCCTCCCGCGGATTGGCATAAAGATTATACATCATCACCCCTGCCGCCGGGGCAATGGTTCCGGTAAAGCCGCCATGCAGACCATTGGGCGTTGCGCTATAAGGATCTTGCACGAGCAGTTGATATTTAAACTCATCCATCCGCACCGCCGCCAGCTTATCCGTCCAAAAATAAGCGATGCTGCGCCGATTCGATGCGCCTTCCTTGGCCAGCAAGAAGGATGTCTGATCGATGCCGTTCAAATAATTGCTTTTGCCAATGGCCTCGCCTGCCGCGGCACCCTCCACCCCGGCCAGCCCCAGCGCGGTGGTAAAAATATCGGTCAGGTCAAAAAGGCCGTCCGAACGGCGCGGCTCAATCATCCCTTTCCAATAAGCAAAGGTCGGAACGCGCACGCCCCCTTCCCATGTTGAGCCTTTCGATCCGCGAAATGGTGTGCGGCCTTGCGGCTCAATTTCGGCTTCCGGGCCATTATCGGATGTCAGGATAATCAGCGTATTATCCAGTTCCCCCGTTTCCTCCAGCGTCTTGTGCAGGCGCGCCAAAATATCGTTCATCTCAACCAGACAATCGGTATAATTATTGCGCGCTGGTGAGCGGCCCGCATAATAAGCGTTGGGATAATTGTCGAAATGGCAACCGCGCGTTCCATAATAAAGGAAGAATGGCTGCTTGCTGCCTTTTTGCTGCTTCAGGAAATCCACCGCATAATCTGCCCAGCGCTGGTCCAGATCCTTGACATAGTCGAGCGTAATCAGCGCGACATTCTCCATTTTCCCGCCTTTGCGGGCATGGACATCATATTTGTTAAACGGCGCCTTTTCGATCATCGCCGTGCGTGCAGGGCTCAGCGCAATTTCCGGATTGAAATGGGGATCACGCCATTCGGTATACATGTCAGAAACCGACAGAAATCCTCGAAAATCATCAAAGCCGACATTCTGCGGCTGCGATCCTACATTCTCGCCCACATGCCATTTGCCGATGGCCTGCGTCACATAGCCGCGTTGCTGCAGCAATTTGGCAATGGTCGTCTTGCCTTCCAGACCGCCCGCCTCGCCATACATGGGCGGGCGCAGCAGCCCGTGATGAATGGGAAGCTGGCCGGTCAGAAGCGAGGCGCGGGTCGGCGAACAACTGGGCTGCGAATAGGCAGAGGTCAGGTTCAGCCCCTGCGCCGCGATACGGTCCACATCAGGTGTCGGCGCTCCGATGCTTTCACCGCCGCCATTAAATCCAAAATCCATCCAGCCCACATCATCGAGAATGAAAACAAGGATATTGGGTTTTTTCCCCGTTTTCTTTTCCAGTTCGGCCAATTTGCGCCGGGCTTCATCCTGTTGATCCGGATGATACATCACCGGTTCCATATTCTCAGCGATGATTTTGGCCGGAATCCCCATATATTGGTCTTGGAAATCATAGCCGGGCTTATCGCCACGCTTGATCGGCCCCGCCATGCCCGGTCCGCGAATTTCTGCCGAGCGCTGCGCATCGGCAGACGGCGCCAACACAAATTGCCCGCCGCCCAATATCAATGCAATGGCCGCACATTGTGCCAGCCCGGTTGCTCGAAAACGCCGCATCCCATCCTCCTCTGCTTCTTATCGGCAACAGGAATATGCGAATCCAGCGACAACACTGTAACCAACGTTACAATATTACCCCCAAAGCATCCCACCCTTGCTGGCACCATGTTCCAGTCGATGGCGTGCTAAATGACCTTCACCTTGTCCCTTTCTCCCTATCATCGGCGTCGCATCAAGGGCGGATTCACGCCTCCGATCAGGATGAACAAGGATAGCAGCAAGATTGCCGCCGCCGCGACTGGAAAGGAAGCCGCCCCAGCATGGTCCAACAGAAAGGCACCCGAAACACCTCCCAAAGCGACAGCGCTGTTCCAGGCCGTCGTGCACATGGATTGCGCAACATCCATCGCATTGGGGGCCAGTCTGGCAATCGCCGTCTGGGTTATCGCACCAAATCCGCCAAAGGACACGCCCCAGATGATGGCGGACACATAAAGGGGCAATGCCGCCGTCCAGCCAATCTGCCAGATCGCAACCGCAGCCAGAAAAAAACCAATTTGCAGCGGCCCCATCACCGTCAAATGGCGATCCACCCATGCCCCAACCAGCACTAGCCCGCCTATGGAGCCAATGCCAAAAAGCAGCAGAATGAAATTAATATTCTCTGCCTGCCCCATGAAGCGCATAAATGGCTCCACATAAATATAAAGGATATTATGGCCGATAATATAGGTCAGGATCACCGCCGTCGTCGCCGCAACCCCCGGCCGCAGCAACACAGCCGATAATTTTTCTCTTTCACCATCACGCTCGCCCGGAAAATCAGGGATGATGCGATAAACCCAGATCATCAGCACAAAAGCCATGGCTGAAACGATGCCAAAAGCGCCCTGCCAGCCAAAGACTCGTCCAAAGGTTGCGCCCAGCGGCACGCCTACCACCAATGCAGCCGTCGCCCCCGCCCCAGCAATCGCAATCGCTCGCCCACCCATGCCTGTTGGCGCCATGCGCACAGCATAGCTCGCGAGCATCGACCAGACGACGCCGCCAATCAGCCCCGCCACAAAGCGCGCCGCCAGAATGACATAAATATTGCCAGACAGAGAAGTGACCAGATTCACCGCAGCAAAAGCGCCGATCAGAAACAACAGCAAGGGTTTGCGGCGAAGCCCTCTGGTCATGGCCGTAACGGGTATGGCGGATAGGACCGCACCGACAGCAAAGGCGGTGATAAATTGACCGGCCACACTCTCCGACACCTGCATCCCAGTCGAAATAGCAGACAGCAGCCCGGCAGGCATAATTTCAGTTAACAAGGTGATGAAGGCGGCCATAGCCAAGGCCAGCAGCCCACCAAGCGGCAGCCTCTCCACATAGTCCTGATTGACCATATCACTCTGGTGCAGCGGATCAGATGTCATATCGCGTTCGATCTACTCCGAGCCATTTCGCACTATACCACTCACCTCTATCATCTTTTTAAGCGCCAACAGAGATTTAAGCCGGTCCGCCCCCCATGACCACCCCTACATCGCCTTCCTTTGTCCGGCGGCGTCTAATTTCACAATATCTGTCCCAGACCGGTTCTTCATTCGCGCGTCAAAAAGAATCGCATAAAAAGAAATGAAGGGCCGATCACAGCCGTGGCGACCCACAGCGCATGCGCTGTTGTGTGAAAATTAACATTATGTTCGCAATAAAATCTGGAGCGGGCGAAGGGATTCGAACCCTCGACCCCAACCTTGGCAAGGTTGTGCTCTACCCCTGAGCTACGCCCGCTCGGCGGATGCCATGTTAATCTGGCATCGGGTAACATCACTGCCAAGCCTCTTATCCGTATCAAACGAACCCTGCAACCATGTTGCAGCATCACGCATCATACGGATCGGATAGTCTGGCCGATCAGCAATAATGGAGCGGGCGAAGGGATTCGAACCCTCGACCCCAACCTTGGCAAGGTTGTGCTCTACCCCTGAGCTACGCCCGCTCTTGGCGACTGACGTTGGATGACGTCATCGGGTGAGCGGCCCACTAACAGTGCCCCGCCATAGCAGCAAGCCCTAAATGCATTTTTCTTTTCAATTTCTTCAAGACTTGGCATCCGGCGCACGAAATCCCACATAGGCAAGAACGCATTTGGGCCCCATAAGAAATTGGGCCGCCCAAAGATCAAAATAAGGAGCATAGTGCCGTGGCAACATTGGGTCTGAATCCCGCCGACAAGGAAGCCGTCGAGACATTTCGTCGGGATGTTGTCGAACCATCCATGTCCAAGCTGGTCATATTGGATTTCTGGGCTGAATGGTGCGGCCCCTGCAAACAGCTGGCGCCCATTTTGGAGAAAGTGGCGGCTGAATATGCCGACAAGGGCGTTATTCTGGCCAAAGTGGATGTCGATACCAATGGCTTCATCGCCAGCCAGTTTCAGGTTCAATCCATTCCCACCGTCTATGCCATTTTTCAAGGTCAGCCAGTCGCCAACCTCACCAATGCGCGCACCGAAAGCCAGTTGAAATCCACGCTCGATCAGCTTTTGTCTCAATTGCCCATTGAAAGCGAAGCCGGTGCCCGCGCCGTTGAGGTCGCACCCATTGTGGAAATGGGCGAAGCCGCGCTGGCAGACGGCCAAGCCGAACATGCCATGGGCCTTTTCGCTCAAGTTCTAGAAATCGCTCCAGACCATGCTGGGGCCTATGGCGGCCTAATCCGGGCCTATATCGCGGCAGGTGCCCTTGAAGAGGCGCGTAGCGCATTAGAAGCCATTCCTGCCGATATTGCCACCGATCCCGCCATCACACAGGCCCGCAGCGCGCTTGATCTGGCTGCCGACGCCCCCGCGTCGAGCGAACTGGCAGCGCTAGAAGCCGCGCTTGCGGCCAACAGTGCCGATCATCAGGCCCGTTTTGATCTGGCCGCCGCTCAGATTGGTGCCGGCCGCCGGGATGAAGCTGCCGACAATCTGCTGAAAATTATCGAGCAAGATCGGGATTGGCAAGATGGCGCCGCCCGCAGCAAGCTGCTCGCCTTATTCGAAGCCGTCGGCTTGGAAGATAGCTGGGTATCGGCACAGCGCCGCCGCCTATCGCTGATCTTGTTCGGCTAAGGCGAATATCTACCGGGGCCAAATGAAAGAGGCCATAGTCGCAGGGGAAGATCGCATGTTCACAGCCAATCCAGAGGATGTTCAGCGGATCACCATCTTCCCGCTCAGCGGAACGCTGTTGCTTCCCGGCCTGCACTTGCCCCTGCATATATTCGAACCGCGCTATCGTGCCATGGTGCAGGATGTGCTGATCCGTGATCGCCAGATCGGCATGATTCAGCCGCGCCCCAATCCATCGGCCACCTCACCGGAAAAGCCTGCTCTTTATGATATCGGCTGTCTGGGCCGGATTGTGGATGTCGAGGCGCTGGACGACGGCCGCTTCAACATCACCCTTGAAGGCATCGCGCGCTTTCAGGTCCAACGCGAATTGGATGTCCCCACCCCCTTCCGCCAAATCGAAGCCCTGCTGGAAACCGCGCCTGCCGACACAGAATTTCTCGCCAGTGTCGAGCGCGCCTCGCTAGAGCGTGAAGCTCGGCGCTTTGCAGAAAAGCAAGGCTATCTGGTGGACTGGACAGCGGTCAGCCGCCTCGATGACAGCATGTTGGTCAATGGCATCGCGCAGGCCGCACCTTTCGATCCTGCCTCCAAGCAAGCCATCTTGGAAACCGCCACGCTGGCCGAACGATCAGAATTGATTGTGCAACTGATGCAATTTTATAGCCAGATCAACGATAATGACGGCCGCAACACGCTGCAATAAACCCGCCCTAAATCTCCAGCCCTGCTAATAATTTCGGCAAATCGCCTGATTCGCCGCGCGCTTCTTCCATGAAAAAGCGTTTTAGCATCGGCAGTCGCTGCACTGCGCCAAGGCCCGCGCGCCGCACGGCGGAGGCGGTGCTGCCCGGCACCCCGAACAGGCGCGTCAAACTGTCCGTCGCCAAGCTGACCATCATATTATCAAGCCCGCGCCAGCGCTGATATCGCGCCAACAGCGCCGCATCGCCCAGATCCAGCCCCAGCCGCACACCCTCGACCAACACCTGCGCCAAGGCCGCCGCATCGCGCAGACCCAGATTCAGCCCCTGCCCGGCGATCGGATGAATGCCATGCGCCGCATCGCCCACCAGAACCACCCGCTCACCGACAATGCGGGCGCTATGGTGAAAGCCCAGCGGATAGGTCATGCGCGGCGCGACCAATTCCATCTTGCCCAGCAAACCGCACGCTCGCTTTTCCAATTCTGCGGTAAAGCCCCGGTCGCCCAGCTTGGCAAAGCCCGGCCCATCTTTTTCCGAAACGGTCCACACAAAGGCCGAACGGGGGCGCCCATCCTCGCTATCCACCAGTGGTAATAAGGCAAAGGGTCCAGCCGCATAGAATATCTCATGCGCTACCTGTTGGTGCGGAATTTCATGCACCACCGCCCCAATCAGCGCATGATGATGATAAGACCAATGCGCCATGGTAAAGCCTTCGGCTTCCCGCGTGGGCGAACGCCGCCCTTCCGCCACAATCAGCAACGGCGCGCGCAGCTTGCGCCCATCCGCCAAGCTCAGCGTCACACCATGCGCATCCTTGGTCCGTTCCGTCACCGTCACGGGCATATGCAATTGAACCAGCTCTTCCGCCCGCACGGCATCGGCCAGCGCGATGCGCAATTGGCGATTTTCCACCATCGTGCCCAAAGCCGGAGAATCATCGGGCACTTCAAAATCCAAATGTCCCGGCTTGCCGCCATCGCTCACCTTGATGGATCGGATGGCGCAGCCATGGGGGCGCAGTCGCTCGGCGATGCCCAGCACATCCAGCATATTCCAAACGGCGCTGGCAATGGCCGACGCGCGCCCATCAAAGCCCTCGGCAATCGTTGCCACCGGGTCAGCCGGATCAACAATCTGGGAAGACAATCCATGGCGCGCCAAAGCCACAGCCAAAAGCTGGCCTACCAGGCCACCACCGGAAATTAAAACGTCGCTACGCAGCATCTGGGTCATGCCGCCAGCCCTAACCCGCCGCGCGGCAATTGAAAAGCGCCCGTGCGTTGCGGACAAGGCAATTCGCATGTTATGGCCGCCATATCCGTCGCATGTGCTTGCGATGCCTTATTGGGCGCAATCACGAACAGGAACCGATAACAGCATGGCCAGCCGCAAGCCCGTCGCTCAAAAGGCCGATTGGCAAAGACTTTTCCGCCAAAGCATCGCTCGCTCTATAAGCCTTGCCGCTGCCGCCCTATTGGCGCTGGCAACGCTGTTTGTCGCGCTCGCGCTCCTCACCCATGATGGCAGCGATGCCGCCATGCATACAGCGGCGGGCGGCCAGCCGGCCAATTGGATGGGCAGCGCCGGCGCATGGATTGCGGATTTCCTACTATTCTTGGGCGGCATCGCCATCGCTTTGCTCTTGCCCCTGATGGCGGTCATGGCTTGGCGGCTCACAAAAATGACGCCGCAACCCTTCTGGAAACGGCAATGGGCCTGCCTGTTTTTTGCTATATTGCTAGCTGGCATCGGCTTTCAATTGTGGACAGAGGGCGGCCATAACGCGCTGCCCGCGGGCTATGGCGGCATATTGGCGCTGGTGATCAGCAATGCGGTCATGCCATGGTTTCATCTGATCGCCGATCCGGGCGCTGCCATTTTGCGCTTCGCTACCATTTTCCTGATGCTCGGCCTTGGTCTGTTTCTGGGCTATCGCGCGCTGCGTCTGGAAAAAGGCTGGGCCGACAATCTGCGCATCTCGCTGCCCAGCTTCGAGCGGGACGAGGATCAGCCCGACAACAGCAAGGCCAGCGCTCGGGTCAATAAAATGCCAAAAGATGAGGAAGGGGCAGAGCCGCCCCGCCTTGCCGACCGCATCGTCAAGCCGCGCCCCCGTGCGGAGCCGGTCGATCGCGCGCCACCGGAAATTGCCGATCCTGCGCAGCGCAGCGCGCCTATGACGGCCCCCGCCAAGCCGCAAAGCGAGCTGTTCACCCATTATCAAATGCCCTCGCTCGACCTTCTGTCGCCGCCTCCAGCGGGCACCAGCAATCCTATCGACAAGGCCGCGCTAGAACGAAACGCCCGCCTGCTGGAATCCGTGCTGGAAGATTTTCAGGTCAAAGGCGTGATCACTGCGGTGCGCCCCGGCCCCGTCGTGACCATGTATGAATTGGAACCAGCGCCGGGCACCAAGGCCAGCCGCGTTTCCAATCTAGCGGATGATATCGCCCGCAACATGTCGGCCCTATCCGCCCGCATCGCCCCCATTCCGGGCCGCACGGTGATTGGCATTGAATTGCCCAACGCCAATCGCGAATCCGTGGTCTTCCATGAAATGGCGGCCAGCAGCCTGTTTCAAGAACAAAATGGCACGCTGCCGATCATTTTGGGCAAGAATATCTTCGGCGATCCCGTCATCGCCGATCTGGCCCCCATGCCGCATCTGCTGATTGCAGGCACCACCGGCTCCGGTAAGTCAGTCGGCCTCAACGCCATGATTCTCTCGCTCTTGTTCCGCATGGGGCCAGATCAGGTCAAAATGATCATGATCGACCCGAAAATGCTGGAACTGAGCGTTTATGACGATATCCCCCACCTGCTCGCCCCGGTGGTGACAGAGCCGAAAAAGGCCGTCCGCGCGCTAAAATGGGCCGTCGAGCAGATGGAGGATCGCTATCGCATGATGTCCTCTCTCTCGGTCCGCAATCTGGCCGGTTATAACGACAAGGTGCGCGCAGCGCTTGCCAAAGGGAAATCCTTGGGCCGCCGTGTTCAGACCGGCTATGATTCCGAAACCGGCCAGCCCGTTTATGAAGAAGAAAAGCTGGATTATCAGCCGCTGCCTCAGATTGTCGTGGTCGTTGACGAACTCGCCGATCTGATGATGACCGCTGGCAAGGAAGTGGAGTTTCTGATCCAGCGATTGGCACAAAAGGCGCGCGCTGCGGGTATCCACCTCATCCTCGCCACCCAGCGGCCATCGGTGGATGTCATCACCGGCGTGATCAAAGCCAATCTGCCCACCCGGATCAGCTTCCATGTCACGTCGAAAATCGACAGCCGCACCATTTTGGGGGAAGCGGGCGCCGAACAATTGCTGGGCAAGGGCGATATGCTCTATGTCGCGGGCGGCAAACAACTCACCCGTATCCATGGCCCCTTCATGTCTGATGACGAGGTGCGCGCCGTGGCCGATCACTGGCGGGGCCAAGGCCGTCCAGACTATATCGAAAGCGTCACCGAAGAACCCGAAGACGGCGGTTTTGCGATGGAAGGCGCGCCAACCGGCGGTGATAGCGCCGAAGATCGCACCTATGCCAAGGCCTGCCAATTGGTCGCCGAAAGCCAAAAAGCCTCGACCAGTTGGATTCAGCGTCAACTGCGCATCGGTTACAACAGCGCCGCCCGGCTGATTGATCGGATGGAAGAAGATGGCCTGATCAGCGCGGCCAATCATGTCGGCAGACGCGATGTGCTGGTCGATAAATATGGCCAGCTTCCCTAAATATGGGGCCTTCCCAGCGCGATGTATCCGGATATGAACAACCGATCCTTTTCCAGTTCACGGCCGGTTCAATGCCGCCGCCTCATATTATCCTTCCCATTTCGTGATTGAGAGGCCCATGGAAAAGCATTTGTTCACCAAGACTTTGATCTGCACGGCTCTTTGGGCAGCAACCCCCGTTGCAACAGCGGGCCTCGCCTTGGGTTTCGCCCCGGTCGCACTGGCGCAAACACAGGCCCAAGCGCAGGCGCGCCCGGATGCGGTTCTCGCCACCGTGCAACAACATTTAAAGCAAACCAGCTCCATGACCGCCGATTTCACCCAAACGGATCGCAACGGACAAAGGCTAACCGGTCAATTGACCCTGAAGCGCCCCGGAAAAATTCGTTTTCAATATCAAAAGGGCGTCTCCCTGCTGATCGTCGGCGATGGCAGCTCCCTGACGATGATCGATTATGATGTGAAGCAGGTTCAGCGCTGGCCGGTGAAAAATTCGCCGCTCAGCGCGCTGCTTGATCCGGATCGCGACCTCAGCCGCTATGCCCGTATCGTGGATTCCGGCAATCGCGATGTCATCAGCGTGGAGGTGAAAGATCCCAAGCGCCCGGAATATGGCACCATCACCATGGTCTTCACCCGGGATGCCGCCGCTCCCGCCGGGCTGCGCCTGCATGGCTGGGTAGCGCTCGATAGTCAGAACAACCGCACCCGCATTGATCTTACCAATCAGAAATTCAATGTGGCAGTGGCCGATTCCGCTTTCCGCTGGACCGATCCGCGCCCCAATCGTCGCGGTCGCACTTAATCCTAAACCATAAGCTTATTTCTTCTCGGACGCCGCACCATATCGCGGCCTTCCGGGAAGGAATTTTCCAGCAAATGACGATCAACAGACCATAAATATCGTTCAATTGTTAACCGCCGGATGCATGTTCAGCTTGCAGCAAGCAAGCCCCGTCTAAAAAGACAGTGAAGAGGCCAGATATCCTCCGCCAGCATCGGGTTTCCCCCCTGTTGCCCCGCTGGCGAAGCGGGCTTCTTCACTTCAAGAGCGTGACGAACGCTGACCTTGAACCCCCGTTCCGCCGCCCCTGGAACGGGGGTTTTCCTTTTCATCGCCTCGCGGCCTTCATCCCGGCCGGAGAAGCCACGCATTGCGCCCGGCGCGCCTGGCGGATAAAGGCGATGCCCATGACCAGCATCAGCATCGCCTCGTGGAACATCAACAGCGTCCGCGCCCGTATCGCCATCGTCGAAAAATTTTTGGTTGAAGAGCAGCCCGATATCCTCTGCCTTCAAGAAACAAAGGTGGAATGCGGCCTTTTCCCAACCGAAATGTTCCACCGTCTGGGTTATCAACATATCGTCACCAACGGCCAGCGAATGCACCATGGCGTCGCAACGATCAGTCGCATTCCGCTCAGCGATGTGCGCAAATATGATTGGCAGGCCAATGGCGAGGCGCGCCACATCGGCGTCACTCTGCCCACCGGCCAACAGCTCGATAATGTCTATATCCCGGCGGGCGGCGATATCCCTGATCGGGAACTCAACCCCAAATTCGGTCAAAAGCTAGATTTTCTGGCCCGCATGACCAGCTGGTCCAGCGAATTGACCGCCCCCACTATCATCACCGGCGATTTCAACATTGCCCCGCTGCCCACCGATGTGTGGAATCACAAAGCACTGCTCGGCGTCGTCAGCCACACTCCGTTGGAAGTGGAAACGCTCGCCCGGCTGCAAAGCGCCGCCAATTGGGTGGATTTGGGTCGCCATTTCATTGATCCGGCGACGCCGCTGTTCACTTGGTGGAGCTATCGCGCCAAGGATTGGGCCGCATCCAATCGCGGGCGCCGTTTGGATCATATGTGGACCACACCAGACCTCTTGCCAAATGCGGTATCGCACCGCATCGTTCAACCGGCACGCAGTTGGGAAAAACCATCCGACCATATCCCGCTGATCACGGAGTTTAATTTTTGATTCATCAAGGTGCCCGCCGGGCTGCTCGTTCGCTTGATGCGCTGCGGCGCGGCTGGCCGGTGCGCATTGCTGCAGGCGGCACCGCGCTTGATCTTCTGTCTATTGAAAGCAGCGATGATGCAGCGCTGGCGGATTTCATCGGCAGCGGCCCTGCCGATCTGCTGCTTTCTGGCGAACGGGCCGTAACGCTGAAACTCACCAACCAGCGCGCTGCGGCCAGCCCCGGCCCTGTCCGGCTCACCGCGGCCACCACCACCCATGCCGCCGCTTTTGCCATTGCCGATCCGTCGCTGGATCTGGCGCATCCGATGAAGGGCCCCTTCACCACTGCCGCCACTGGCAATGATGAGGCCGCCTCTGCGGCGATGGTATTGGCGCGCCACGCGGGCCTGCTTCCAGCCTTTTTCGTGCGTGATGTCGCGGCAGAAAACGGCGAAGAAGACGAAGCCGAAACGCGCTGCGATGCCGCCGATATCGCCACCTTGCTCGATTCCGCGCGCCTCTCCATCGCTGCGCGCGCGCGCTTGCCCGTAACCGTCAGCGAAACGGCAGAAATTGTCGCCTTCCGCACGCCGGAAGAGGCATCGGATCATATCGCGCTGATTGTCGGTCAGCGCGATTCATCGCCGCCTGTCGTCCGCCTGCACAGCGAATGCCTGACCGGCGATGTGCTGGGCAGCCTGAAATGCGATTGCGGTCCGCAACTCCACGCCGCACTGGATGCCATGGCTGGGGCCACATGGGGCGTCCTGCTCTATCTGCGGCAGGAAGGTCGCGGTATCGGCCTCGTCAACAAATTGCGCGCTTATGCCCTGCAAGACCAAGGCTATGACACCGTCGACGCCAACCTCCGCCTCGGCTTTCCGGTCGAAGCGCGCGATTTCAGTATCGCTGGTCAAATGCTGGAGCGGCTGAGCATCCGCGAAATTCGTCTGATGACCAACAATCCCGAAAAGGTCGCGCGCATCGCCAAGGAAGGCGTCACCGTATTGGAGCGTCTGCCGCTGGCTCTGCCGACCAACAAATATAATGAACAGTATCTGGCGACCAAACGCGATCGCACCGGTCATCAACTCTGATCTCAACGCACAAAAAAGGGGGCCATAGCCCCCTTTTCTTTCCGTCGTTAAGCCCTGCGCTCACTCAGTGGACGAAACGGGCCACCACATCACGATAGCTGCGGCTTACCTTCACCTGCGCGCCAGATCCCAAGACCAGGAAACATTCGCCATTGGTGTGCGGCTTCACCTGCTTCACTTGGCTCAAATTGACGATGGTCGAGCGATGTACGCGCTGGAAATTGCGCGGGTCCAGCCGCTTTTCCAAATCCTTCATCGTCTCGCGCAAAATCAAACTGTTATCGGCGGTATAGATGCACATATAATCGCCCGCGGCATCAATGCGTTCGATGCTATCAACATCCACCCGGAAAATCTGGCCGCGATCCTTGATATTGATCATCTTTTCATAACGATCGGCCGCGGGCGCCTCGGCAGGATTTTCGCTATCAAATTCTTCCACCGCATCCGGTGCCACTTCGGCGAGCACGGTTTTCAACCGCTCCACCTCTGCTGCGCCGCGTTTTTCAGCCAAACGCTGTCGCACCCGGTCCAAAGCATCCGCCAACCTTTGCGGCTCCACAGGCTTCACCAGATAGTCCACCGCTTGCGCTTCAAAAGCGCGAATGGCGTGATCGGAATAGGCCGTAACAAATATGACCAACGGAGGCTCCACCTCCATCAGCCCTTGCAACACAGAAAATCCGTCAAAGCCCGGCATCTGAATATCCAAAAATACCAGATCGGGCTTATGCGTTTTGATTTTACGAATGGCTTCACGGCCATTCAGCGCCGTATCAACAACCTCAACATCGCTATGCGCCTCCAGTCGCAATTGCAGACCTTGAGTGGCAAGTTTTTCATCATCCACCAAAATGGTTCTGATTGTCATGTGCCTTCGGTTCCAATCCTAGCCTGTCCGTCGGGTTGAAACGGAAATTCAATTATCACGGTGAACCCACCTCCATCACGCGCCTGAACATCAAAGCGATGATTTTCACCAAATGCCTGCGCCAGCCGATCTTTGATATTGGCTAAACCCACACCGGTCGATTCCGTTGCAAATCCCGTGGTGGGGTCGGTCGCGTCGCCTGACAATGGTTCGCCGGTATCGGAAACGACAATGCGAACATTTTGGCCGTTAAGCTGCGCTGATATATTGATATCCGCGCCATCCTCCAGCGGCGTCACCGCATATTTAATCGCATTTTCCACCAAGGGCTGCAGCAACAGCGATGGCAAGCGCGCCGCATAAACCGCCGGATCAATGTCAAAATTCGGCCTCAGCCGATCCTCAAAACGCATTTTTTCAATATCAAGATATAGCTTCAGCGTTTCAATTTCCTGCGCCAGCGTCACTTGCGCCGTTGGCTCATTGGCCAGCGTATAGCGCAAAAAGGCCGATAGGCGCGATAGCATCGCATTGGCGGGCTCCGTATGTTTCAGCAGAACCAGCGTTGAAATACTGTTCAGCGTGTTAAACAGGAAATGCGGGTTCAATTGATAGCGTAGCATCGCCAATTGCGCCGATGCCGCTTGCGCTTCCAAGCGGATCACCCGATCATTTTGCTCTTCCAGCTTCAGGAAATAGTTGATCGCAAAATAAAGCGCAGACCATGCTCCCAGCGATGTCGCATCAATATAAAGCGCCCCCAGCAACAGGCCGGTAAAAGCCGCCTCGCTGGCAGGGTTTTGAATTTGCGCCACCCACGCATCGATAAAAGCCCACAGAGCCGTAGCGAAGATAGCGAGCGCCAAGCTCAGGCTCCACATCAATATGGGCCGCCGATTGATCAACGTATGATAGCAAACGGACAAGAGCAGGGTCAGCGAAAAACCCGTCAAGGCCGAGATAATCTGCGGAATTAAAAAGCTTAGCGATTGTCCATTGGCAAGGCCGGAAATCCCGCGCAGGCCCAGCCACGCCGTCCAGCCAAGGATTTGCAACCGCCAGAAAGCGCGAACCTTATTATCAAAAAACGGTCCCGGAGACCAAAAGGCAGAAAAAGACATCAGGCAACGCAATCCTGTCGTTCAGGCAAAAAGCGATAGTGAGGCAGCCGAGGTGATGCTGCCGCTATTGGGCCGCAATGGCAAGATCATCGGCGCGCGGCTTCGGTCTGGCCTGCCCCAGCGGTTGCAGTTCGGACCGATGTTTCCACACAAGCTCATGCGGCCCCAAGGCGCGGCCATCATGGGCGGTAATCGTCACCGGACCAATGGGCTGTTCATCGCGAATATCAACCAGCACCGGGGTGGAGGGAACACCCGCCCCCCATTGGTCGCCCCATTGCCGCAGCGCGACCATCACAGGCAATAAAGCAATGCCTTTTTCGGTCAGCTCATAGCGCACTTTGCGGCGATCCTCGGTCATCACTTCGCGAATCATAATGCCATGATCCACCAAGCGCGACAGACGGTTAGACAATATATTCCGCGCGATATGAAGCTCTTGCTGGAATTCTTCAAAATGCTGAACGCCATTGAAAGCAGCCCGCAAGATCATGAAAGACCAACGCTCTCCCATCGCTTCTAAAGCAAGGGGCAAGGCGCATTGGCCGCCATCCAGATCATTCAGCTTTTCGCGTAAACTTGCCATAAGCCCCCGCCTCTATAGCAAAATCGCCTTCTGCGCCAAAATAATAGTCTGACATAGCGTAAGCCGGGATGCGCGCCAATCCCGTGCTTTTTCTTCCAATTGTCGTCTGCCCCCTGTCCCGCATCGTCAAATGTCGTAAAAGGCGGTGAATATCGCAGATTTTGCATTGCAATTGCCCAGCCAAACACGACATGGAAACTGATGCTCAGACAATATGAACTCGTTGAACGCGTGCGCGCTTACGACCCCGACGTTGATGAGGGATTATTGAATCGCGCCTATGTTTTCACCGTGCAAAAACATGGCAGCCAAAAGCGCGCATCGGGCGATCCCTATTTCAGCCATCCTGTTGAAGTGGCCGGCATTCTCACCGAATTGCACCTTGATAGCGAAACCATCATCACCGGCCTGTTGCACGATACGCTGGAAGATACGCTGACGACAGCGGAAGAGATTGAGCGCCTCTTTGGCCCCGATGTCACCCGGCTGGTCGATGGGGTGACAAAGCTTTCCAAGATTGAAGCGAAAACAGAAAATGAACGCGCGGCGGAAAATCTGCGCAAATTTCTGCTCGCCATGTCGGATGATATCCGCGTTTTGCTGGTCAAGCTGGCCGATCGTTTGCACAATATGCGAACGCTGCAATATATCGCCAAGCCGGAAAAAAGACGCCGGATCGCGCGCGAAACCATGGATATTTATGCCCCGCTGGCCGAGCGGATCGGCATGTATGAATTTATGCGCGAAATGCAGCTGCTGTCGTTCCGCGAATTGGAACCAGAAGCCTATGCCACCATCACTGGCCGCCTCGATAAATTAACTGCGGGCGGAAAGGACAAGATTAACAGCATCAGCAAGGAATTGCGCGACCTGCTGGCCGCCCAAGGCATAGAGGCAGAAATCTCTGGCCGCGAAAAACACCCCTATTCCATCTGGCGCAAAATGCAGGAACGCCATGTCAGCTTTGATCAGGTAACCGATATCATCGCTTTCCGTGCGATCACCAAAAACACCGCCGAATGCTATGCTGCGCTGGGTGTTTTTCATCAAAAATGGAAAATGGTGCCGGGCCGGTTCAAAGATTATATCTCCACGCCCAAGCGCAACGGCTATAAATCGCTGCACACCACCATCATGCATCAGGGCAATATGCGGATCGAAATTCAGATTCGCAGCGAGGAAATGCACCAGCTATCCGAATATGGTCTGGCGGCCCATTGGGCCTATAAACAGGGTGGCGCTCGGCCGGATGGGCAAGAAAGCTGGATTCGTGATCTGATCGAGATTCTGGAAACCTCCAGCGATCCCGATGAATTGCTCGAAAACACACGCATGGCGATGTATCAGGATCGCATCTTTGCTTTCACGCCCAAGGGCAGCCTGCATCAATTGCCCAAGGGCGCCACGCCGATGGATTTCGCTTATGCCGTTCACACCGGCCTAGGTGATCGGACCGTGGGCGCCAAGGTCAATGGTCGGCTGGTGCCGCTGCGCACCGCCTTGGTTAATGGCGACACGGTGGAAATCCTCACATCGGATAAACAAACGCCTCAGCCCGCTTGGCTCGGTTTTGCGGTCACCGCCAAAGCCCGCGCAGCGATCCGCCGCCATGTTCGCTCCAAAGAAAAAATCGAACTCGCCGCTTTGGGACGCAAGCTTTATGATGATCTGGTCGCACGCCTGCCCAATAAAATTGGCGACAAAGCCCGCGCCGCCGCACTCGCAAGACTGAAGCTTGAAAATGATACCGCGCTTTATGTCGCGATGGGAAAACGGCGCTTTTCCGATAATATGGTGCTGGAAGCGCTGGTTCCCGGCATCACATCGGATGTGAAATTTAAAAGCAGCCCGCAAGGCCGCAGCGCCGCACTGTCCATCGAAGGCCTCACGCCCGGCGTTGCCTTTCAATTGGCCGAATGCTGCCACCCTGTTCCGGGCGACCGCATTGTGGGACTGTCCCGCGAAAATGAAGGCATCACCGTGCATGTCATCGATTGCGAAAGCCTCGCCGATGGCGATGAAGCGGAATGGATTGATCTGCGCTGGCAGGAAGATAGCGAAGGCGGCAGCGCCCGCTTGCTGATCGTGGTCCGTAACGAGCCGGGAACCTTGGCGGAAATGTCCGGCATATTGGCCGCCAACAGCGCCAATATCACCAATTTGCGACTGTCTGATCGCGAAGGCGATTTCCACACCTATGATGTGGTGGTCGAGGTGCATGATCTGCACCATCTGATGCGGATCATCTCCGCCCTGCGCGCCTCCGATTCCGTCGCACAGGCAGAGCGCCATTAAGGACAGCCTCTCCCCGCCGCGGTTTTACATCCGCAACGGGGGACGCCAGCCCGCATCATCAACCTGATCGCGGACCTTATAAATCAGGCCCTGCCGGTTCAGGAACAATTTCTCCATTTCGGGCCGGGTGAAGGGCCGCGATCCCAATCGGCCAAATACCGCCATTTGACCACCCGTTTCATCCACCGCCCGATCCCGATCCAGCCCCTTGGAAAGCGACAAAGCGGGCGCTTTGGTCCGCGCCCATGCAATCTGCTCCGGCCGTGGCTGTGGTGAAAAGCCATAAAGACCGGGGTGATCCGGGCTGGTCAGCTGCAAGACTTTCACCCCATTTCGTCCATCCGCCACATAAGCAAAAAGCGATGCGTTGGTGGAAGCAACGATCACATCTTCGGCATCATTCAATGTGCCATCGGCGGTAAATCCCGCCACATGGCGCGGCGCCGCCGGGCGGGTCACATCCATCACCACCAGCCCATCCTGCTTCGCAGCAATATAAAGATAGGTGCGCGCGACATAGAGTTTGCGCGCATTGGCTAAGCTTATCGTCCCTTCCGGCACCGCCACCGGCTGCCTCATATGCGTAATGTCAAACAGCTTCACACCATCTGCATCGCTCACCCATAGCATCCGAAATTGCACCGCGCTGGCCCGGGCATCGACCATTGGCAAGTGGGCCGTGATCTGGGGTTTCAGCGGTTCAGTCAGGTCAATCACCGCCAAACCAGCATCTGTCGTCACATAGGCGATGCTGCCCGCCAGCGTGATATGACGCGCGCCTTTCAGCGCATCATCAGGGTTGAAGGTCAACGCACGGCGCAGCCGGTTGTTACGAAATTCACCATCGGCCAGCGTATCGACATCCACCAACACCAGCCCCTCGACACGATCTGTAATCACCGCATAGCGATAAATGGGGTGCATCTGCTGTTCCAGATTTTCCGGATAATCCGCGCGGATCACCTCATTGCGGGCCATGCTGATTGGTTGATTGGTGGCCAGCGCCATGCAGGTCGCATCACGTGTTTTCACATGGCTGCTGTGCCCCAATGGTGAGAAGGGTGCCCGCACAATCCGCTCGGAAAAGCCCTTATTGCCCACCGAGGCGACGTCATAAACGCGAAAGCCGCCCTTCCCTTCGGCCACAAACATATATTCGCCGCGCTGCTGCAAACAGCCCACCGCACCGCTGGTGCCTTGGGTAATGTTGGCGAATTCTTCCAAAGCCTTGGTTTCGCCGCTGCCTTTGCGATCAAAGGCCTTCCCGCGCACCCAATTTTTCAATTCCCGGCCATTTTGCTCCACATGCAGGCGCCAATAATCAGGATAGGCATAGCGGTGCAAATAGCTGCCAATCACGGCCTGCGGCTCCTCCCACTCCGTCACCCGCGTCGCCTGAAAGCCATTTTCAGTTCCGGACCACAGATTCAAGCCCGTGAAATTGACGAAATTGGTCCCCAGCAACAGCAATTGCGACATGATGGCATTATTGTCGTCCGCCGCGCTCAAATGACAATCCGTGCATTGCTTCGTTTCATCCTTGCGGACCGTATGCGGGAAATGCGGCGCAAAGGCCTGACTGGAAAAGCCGGCCGAACTGATCGGCGGCTGCTGAATATAGATGCGCTCGCGATTGGCATTGGTAGACGATAGCACCAGCGCCGATGTGGATCGCACCGGCGCAATAATGCCGCGTGTTTCGCCGTCGCTATCCGGCTCGCCCGGCTTGGTCCATTGATGGCGGCCCAGCTGGAACATTTCATCGCGCGCCACCTGCGGATTATAGGTAGCGAAATTGCGCGTCTCTTCGCCTTCAAAATGATTGGACGATGTTTTCCAATTGGCCTCTATCGGCAAATGACAACCACCGCAGCTGGTCGTCCACGATAAGTGGCAGGTAAAGCAGGCCAGCTTGTCATCGCCATGGGCACGGTCATCCTTGGCCACACCCGGCCCCCACGCAAAACTGCCATCCTCGCTGCCACTGCGTGACATCAGCTTCGCCCGTGCCGCCTTGGCATTAAATTCCGGGCCCGGCGTCACAACCAATTTCACCAAGCTCACCCGCCATTCCAGCTTGGGATCGACAATGGAGCGCTGGATCAAGCCGGTCACTTGAGCATCGTCATCATAGATAAATTCAAATCGGCGGCGCCCATCAGGATTGCGCAGCAGCGCCAAATTGGTGCCCTGCGGCCGCGCCGCCACATTGCTGGTCAGCAAATTGGGAAAGGCATCAGCGGTGCCATGACAATCCTTGCAACCAATCTCCACTGCATTGGCCACTTCGCCTTGAATATAGCCATTGCCATGATTGTCCTGCGCGAAATGGCAATCGGAACATTGCATGCCCTTTTCGGCATGAATATCCATCATATGCACGGTTTTGCCGGGATTCAGGCCGGGCGGCACAAATTTGCCTTCCTTGCCATCCGCGGTCGCGGTGGAAAGACATAGGTCGCGCTGCACCGGATCCGTATAGGCCGCACAGCTTTTGCGCCATTTCTCAGGGTCTTTGGGATCGACCATATGCGCCGTCTCGGTGCCATAGGTGGCCATATTGCCATCTTTGGTCAGCAGATTGCCTTCACGGTCCCGTTTGAAAATCCCACGGAAATTCCAGCCATGGCCATGATAATCGGCAAATTGCGTATCCTGATTGCTGGCATTAACATCATAGACATTGCGCAAAAATTCCACATCACCCCACAGGCCGCGTGTCGCCGCGCCTTCCGGGTTGCGCTCCAACACCGCATGGGCTTCAGCGGCGGTCGGATAACGCTGTTTCTTGTAAATCCGCTCATAATCCGCGTCCGACATGCCTTCGGGGCGCGACGCGCGATTTTCTGGCCCCGGCCACATTTGGGCCGCGTCGGATTCATAATCCCACATTGTATAGCCCAAATAGCTATTCAAAAAGATATTGGGCTGATGCATGTGGCAAGTCATGCACTGCGATGTTGGAATGGCGCGGGTGAAGGCATGGCTGATCGGGTGGCCCGATTCCTTGCGCGTCTGTTTGTTCACGCCCGCTGGCCCAATCAAACCGCCATGGCCAGAGGCTTTGCTCGCCACGGGCGCCATTTTATTGGCAATCGTCGGATCTATCGTCGCCGTTTCTCCGTCCCGACCATATTGGGCATAGGTCAGGCTGTGGCGCGGTTCGCGATCATTGGCATAGATCACATGGCAGCCAGAGCAGCCCGAATGGCGATAATCACCGGGCTGATCATTGGTGCCCATAAACCACATCAGCGGATCGTTCAGGCGGGTCTTGTGAATATTCAGCACCGGAATCGCCACCCGTTGGCCCGTGCCCGGTCCGCGATTGCTCTGTTTCAAATCCGGCCGTCCGGGTTCTTCGAGACGCTGAATCTGGCCGGTGGGATTGGGCAGACCCACTTCGGCAAATTGCGTGTTGATGTTGCGTCCACCCCGTTCAAACACGCGAAACACATCACCCGGCGGAATCACATTCCAGCGCGGCAGGGGATACATGCGCGCAATAGCGCCCTTTTTGCGCTCGGCATCGCTCAGGATTTTTTCCGATGGAAAGCTTGGCTGGCACGCCTTCTTATAATCTTCCCGCGCCAGCAAAGAGGATGGCGACAAGATGCAGGCAGGCTTACCATCCCGGGTGTAAGCCTCCCCAAACACATAATTTTTATAAGGCACAATGCCATTATTATAGGCCGCCCCGCCCCATAGCATGGCGGAAGTGCTCATCAGGCTGCGCTCGGTCGCCTCGATCACCTCCAAATGGCAGGATCCACAAGCCTCGCGCGCGACGCGATAATCGCTGGGGTTCACAAAGCGAATAAATTCCGGCGCTTCCTTGTTCAGCAATGTGTAACTGCGCTCGGGATTGGCCGATGTGCCATGCCATGCGGCGGGATAGGTGGGCTGCGGGTGCGCCGCCTGCATCGCGGCCAAATTCTCCGCATGGTTATAGCCCAATTCCGGCTTGCCAAAGGCGGCGGGCGAAACACTGTCCCCGCCGTGGCAATCGGTGCAGCCCAACCGCACCGCAGGCGACACATGCATGCTGGGCTGATCCGTCTTGGTGTGGCAGCTATAGCAACCCGCCGATTTCTGTTCGACCTGCGTCTCGCTTTGCTGCTTTGGTGCAGGCGGTGTAAAGCGATAGTTGATCCGCACCGGCTTTTCGCCGCCCGCCGCCATCGCCGGTGAACCCGCGCCACCAACCGCAGCCAGCACCAATAGAATCAGGAAAAATAGGCCGCGCATCATCAATAGCTTAACACCAGATTGGCGAGGATAGAGACATAGGCTTTTTGCCGCTGCTCATTCTCGAATAAATTTTTAAAGCCCTGCCCCGGAAGCAGCAATGCGCCGCTCAGTCGGCCCACGATATTCTGCGTCGCCTTGGGCCGCCAAATGCTGGCAAGGGATAGGTCCCAGCCAATATCTTTCGGAATGGCGCCCTGCATTCGCAACACTTCCAGCGTCGCCGTATTTTCAAACCACAAATGGTTGAAATTGCCGCTGATCCGAAATTGCGGAGTCAGGTCAAAATCCGCCCCCGCTCCTAAAAACAACGTGCCCGGATTGTTAAAATTGCTCTGCCCTTCTTCCTTGGACGAGCGCAGCGAATTCAGCAGGCCATTGCGCCCGCTTAACGAAATCACCCGCCCGCCCCCGGCAAAGGGAATGGTCTGCCGGATCCAATAGCTGGTATCCGCGCCGCCAAATATCGGATTTTCAAAAATGGCGTCATAGCCAGTTTCGCGGTCGTCATAAGGATCACCATCCCCGCTGGCATAAAGGCCCGACAGGCGAAAGCGCATCCAATCCACATCATAGCTCAGTTCAGCCGCCGCAAAGCCCGCCCGGATCCGCGCCGGACGACTGGTAAAGAAACTGTTCCGATCCTGCCCCAGCGCCGCATAAAAACTGGCCGTCAGATTGATCCGCCCAATCCGCCCGTCAGCGCTATAGCCCAGATAGACCACATCATATTCCCGCCCGCGCAAATCCCCAATCAGAGCAGGGCGCACCGGAAAACCATTATGATCGATGTGAATATCGTCTTTTTCCCGGTTCATATTATAGGTCATGCTGATCTGACTGGTCAGCCCAACGACGGGGAAATCCTGCCGATAAAGATTGCCGGTAAAGACAAAATCTTTGCGCGGCGATTGGGTAATATCATTCAGCCCACTGTTGGTGTCTTTTTCCAACCGCCAAAATGCCGCCAGATTATATTGAAACCGATTGTTATCGCGGTTGCCAAAGAGGCGCAGCCCCAATTGGCTGTCGTTAAACAAAAATCCGCGAAAATCGCTTTGGAACGGCTGGATCCCGATGCGGGCTGAATAAAAATCATAGCGGTCGGATGTGTTGCCCAAATGCTTGTCGATAAAGGCTTCCTGCACGCCTAAAAAAGCATCCGTCCGGCGACTGGGGCGGCTGGGGCGCACATCCAAAACGCGCCGTTCCGGCACGTCGACATGGTTAAAATTATAAGCCAGCGTCAGCCGATATTCCACATCGGGCGGCTTGAAGGCTGTCGATCCCTTGATCAGCGCCACTCCACCGATCATCGTCTGAGAAAAAACATAGCTGCGGTTTTTGCCAAACACATCCAAACTGCCGGGCCGCTCGCTGGTCTGTATGCCCGTGGGAATGGGGAAGGTTCGCGGCTCCACCACCGTGTCGGAAATCAGATTGGCCGCAAAAAACCAGTCATCGCCCTTGATCGGCAGCCATGGCACTTTCGCGCGGTTGATCGGTCGGTCGCCCTTCAACGTATTTTGATGATAGGGATCAAACCAGCGCTCCTTCACCACGCCCAGCGTTTCAATCAACCTCCAGCGATCCGGCACCGGCAATTGATCTTCGATACCGGGGAAATATTCCGGCGGCGGCGGGCGCAGCGCCCCCACATTATCCTGAGTCAATTTCTCGGGCAGCACAGGCTGATAGCCGGGGCGGCGGCGGCCTTCCAAAATCTCGATCAACAGCGGGTCAGTAACGGTGTCGCGCCAATTTTCCGGCGGCGGCGGCGGTGGTGGCGGCGTCAGCGTGTCCAGCCGATCCTCTGGCCGATCCCATTTGCCTTTTGGCTGGTCCAATGGCGGGATACCCATGTCATCCGCCTGCACCCTAGCCTCCACAGAAGCCTGCTCCACATCCAAAGGCTCCGCCGAAGCGGCGCCCGATTGCACCGCAAGGCTGGCAATGATTGGCAACAGGCTCGCTCCCCCCATGCTCATCACCTACAGCCCCTGACAGACATTTTGTTGGCTCGTGTCGAGGAAGGGCGCAAAGGGGCAGACCGCATAGCGCAACCGCACCCCGCTGCCGACAGGGATCAACAGCGCGTCCGCGCGTTTGTCCATCGGCGCATTGCCTATACCGCCCACTTTCGCGCCGCCATTATGCGCGCCCAAAAAGCTGATCATATCATCCTGATCAATGCCATCACCGGAAACACCAATTGCCCCCACCAGCAGATCGCCGCGATAAAGAGGCACGGATCCGGGAAAAATCTGCAAGCCATTTTGCAAGCGATTCTGACCCGCCGCAGCATTAGGCAGGCCGGTGCAGCGCTGCGGCGTATCTGTTGGCATGGCGCCGGAAACAAACCCCAAATGCGCGCCCAAATCTCCGATCACCAAAGCGGTTTGCAGCCCCGTGGAAAACGGATTGAATTGACCAATGGGTCGCGACAATGGCCCATGCGGTCGCCCCACTTCGCCATCCGGGAAATAGGGCCGAGCCAAATTTCCAACCCCGCGTGCGCCAATGGCCATGGCCCCGGTCAGCGCATTGGCGTCACTCAAAAACCCACGCGTCGCGCCAACAAATTGCTGCACATCCGCGCTCGGTGTTGCCAACAAATCATCGGCTGCATGGGTGCCAGACAGGAAAGCGGCGGTCCGCGCTTTTTGCAAACTCACATCGGTGCCAAACAGCGGCGCGTCGGGGGATCGCACCATCCCCAGCACCGCGCCATATGTGTCCACCAGACTGATGGTCACTTGCGCGCGACTGTTCAGGGGGCGGCGGATCTGCGCCCGCGCGCGGCTCATCACGCCATAGGCTTCTTCCAACACAGCCCGCACTTCCGCCACCGTCAGCGGCGATGCTATATTGGCCCCATCCGTGCCAGCCCGCGCCGGATAGCGGTTCACCCCGGTTCCATCGGTCAGCACATAGGCGCCATCAACACCAAACTCAGCGACCGTTGCCGGGCGCACGCCAGAAGCTTCGCTGCCATAAGCTGTGCCAGCCACAATCGCCGCATGGGCATAGCCCGTCACCGCGACCAGATTGCCCACCACACCGTTTAGGCTGGCGAAATTGCCGCCACTGGTCCGCACGCCGCCAAAACTCGCATCGGAATAGCGCAATGTCGTGCCATCAATGGAGATGCGGTCTGCCTGCACTGCGGTGGGCGCTTCAAATCCTCGTGTCGCGGCCAGCGCGATAAATTCCTCATCATCGGCGTCCACATCCAGCACATTGGCGTCGCTGCCATAATCGCCATCCGCCATCACCCCGATGCCGCCGACAAGAACCCCATTTTTATACAGCGGAAATCCTCCTGCATCCGCCGCCAGACCCAATGGAGATCGCTTCGGCCCGATCATCGCCGCCGATCCCGCCAGACCAAATCGCGTGTTCAGATCGCTGCATGGCAATTGGCTGAATTGCACACCAAATAGCGGCCCACTTTCAAGCCCCACCGTCGATGGCGCGGGCGGAAAATGCTCCTGCACAATCATGCTTGCCGTGCGCGTAGAAAAGGCATTGCCGCCGCTAGAAAGATAGGCACCAGTAATCGCCTTGGCGATGGCCCCCGCTTCCGCTGGAAAGGTCACATTTTGCACATCCAAATTCTGGCCATTGGGTGCAGGTGCGGCGGTAGCCGTCACCCGCGCACCGTTCATCCGAAACACCGCCAGCACATTGCCGACCCGATCCGTCACCGCGATCACAGAAGGCAGGTTGCGCGCGCTCGCTTCGGCGATAGCTGCCGCCAAAATCTTTTCAACATCTGCGGTGCTCAGCGCCTCTGCTGCGGGGGGCGTATAGATGGGGCCACCCGGCACCACCGGCGGCGCAGTGTCATTGCCGCCTGAGCCACTGCCATCACCACCGCCGCACGAACTAAGCAGCATCGCAGCCAAAACCGCCAATGCGGCCCCTCGAAATGCTATTTTCTTCTGCCCCGCCATCTTATTTCAAGGCTCCAATCGCCCGCACCGCGCGTTCAAATGATGTTTGAAACTCTGCGGGCTTATAAGCATTGGCATCTTTCACCGCCGCATAAGCCCGCTCAATATCGGCGCGAATACCAGCCGCCGCGCCCATGGTGATGCGTCCCGATTTCACCAAACTGCCGAGCAGACTATCCACGCCCATCACCGCCTGCTGCGATCCGGCATAGTCGGTAAAGCGCGCCACAATGGCCTTTTGTGCAATGGCATCGACCAGCAAGAAAGCATCCGTCCCCGAAAAGCGGCGGCTCGCAAAGCTGCTCTTCAGCTTCGCCACCGTTTCCGCCAGAGCCGCCGCAGCCGCCACCGCCGTCGGTCTATCCGTCGCCATGCTGCGGTGAAAAGCGGCTGTCCGCGCCGCCAATTCGCTCGCCAATGCAGGCGAAGACAAGCGCGCGGCGGCAGCCAGCATGATCAGATTTTCATCATTATAGGGCGGCATCCCTTCCGGCAGGCTGCGCCCCGGATTGTCTATCCCGCTGCGCACGGGCTGGGCCGCATCGAAAATGCGGCGGTGGCAGCTATGGCAATCCAGAAAATAAAATTCTGGGAAAATCCCGTCATTGCCGCGCCGCGATCGAAACAAATCAAGGCTGCGCTCCAAAGCCGTCGCCTGCCCTACCGCCCACATTTGCACATGATCGGTCCGGCCATTGACAGCGCCAAATTTGCGCCAGCCATAATCCGCATCCTCTTGATGATGTGCCTGCAAAGACGAGAATAGATCCAGTTCAAATCCCATGCGCGGATGCCCCGCCGCCATCATCCGATGGGTCACAAATTGCCCATCTTTCGCCGATCCGAAATGGCAATCCACACACACGCCCGCACGCACCACCGGATCTTCCAGTTTCTTCAGCCCGGCTGCCACATTGGCTTGATGCTTGGCCCGCATTTCTACCTGCGCGCTTGGCGCATCCAGCACCCCGGCATAATGGCTGGCAATCCAGCCCCCTGCTGGCCCATGACAGCTTTCGCATCCCACGCCATCGTCCAGCCGCACCGCACCATTGGCGCTGGCACCGCTGGTGGCATGGCAGCCAAGGCACATCGGCGCACTTGCCGCATTCGCTAGCCCCAGATTGCGGGCGATAAAGCGGCTGCGGCTGTTGTTCAGCACCGCCCATGCCCGGCTATGCGCGCCGCTGGGAGAGCCCGGCTCTTGCCAAATTTTCAGTTCATCCTGCCGCACCACATTGCCATCACCTTCCATCCGGCTGTGGCAAGTGGATCCCGCGCAGGAGGCAACGCCGGTATAGCCCGCACCCCTACTGCCTCCCTGCGAATGGGCAGGCGGCGCCAGCATCACCACAACCAGCCCCAATCCGAGCAGCAACAATGCCAGAAAAGCATAGCTTTTCTGGTGCTTCGCGCTGCGCCACAGGTCAGCGGCGGTTGTCATATAGCAGTTCCCCCCCTAGGTCCTTGTCAATTTGCATAGAACCAAAATTCTCACCACGCCACCCCATGGCTTCATGGAAATTTCGGATAGAGGCATGATGCTTGCCAGCCTGTTATCAAGATCACAGCCAGACCGCCGCGCCAGCGTTAAATTTGGTAAATGCCCTATAAAATCTATTCCCTTTATGGCCGCTATCGCACATTCCCGGCGAGCTGACGCCGAAAAGGCGTTGGCCAAATTTTCTCAGCAGCCGTGCGATCCACTGCAAAATATTTCATGATATAAAGGGGCAATTATGAGCAGCGAAGGCGGAATTTCTGCAACCAATAAAGTGATTTTGGCCGCTGCCACCATCCTCATGGCCAGCGCCATCGGCTATTCCGTCTGGCGCGATCAGGCCGCACCGCCCCTATCCCAAAATGCCACCTCGGCGGATCCGGCTGATCATATCGCCAGCCTTGAAAAGGCCGTGCAAGATCATCCCGATCAAGCCGATGCTTGGTCCGCGCTGGCAACGGCCCATTATGATCGATCCGATTTCCGCGCCGCCGCAGAGGCTTTTCGCAAAGCCGCGGATCTTTCCCCCAACAGCGCAGGTCTCTGGGCGGCGCTTGGGGAAGCGCTGATCATGGCGAGTGAGCGCGATCCAATGCCCCCCGCCGCCGCCGAAGCTTTTGAAAAATCTGTGGCGCTGGATCCCAAAGAACCGCGCGCGCGCTATTTCTTGGCCGTGAAGAAAGATTTGGCGGGCGATCATAAGGGCGCGATTGACGCTTGGTTTGCGCTGCTGGCAGACACGCCCGCTGGCGCGCCATGGGAAGCTGATCTGCGCCGCACCATCGAGCAGGTTGGCGCGATCCATAAAATCGACGTCGCCAGCCGCCTCGCAGCTACCAGCCCACGCGCGCCATCTGCCGCCGAAACACCGGTCGCGGCCCAAGCCATTCCCGGCCCCAGCCGCGCCGATATGGAGGCCGCAGCCCAGCTGCCAAAGGGCCAGCAAGACGCGATGATCGCTGGGATGATCTCTAGTCTAGAGGCCAAAATTGCCGCGGATCCTAAAAATGTCGATCAATGGATCATGTTGATGCGCAGCCGCATGACCTTAGGCGAAAGCAGCAAGGCCGCCGCCGCCCTGAAAGATGCGATAGCGGCCAATCCTCAGGCCGCGCCAAAGCTGCGTTCTCAGGCCGAAATGCTCGGCGTGCCCGCACGATAGGCTGGCTCAGGCTGGCCTTCAGCCCGCGCTCTATCCCAGCCCAATATTAGAAAAGGGTGGACGCCGAAGCATCCACCCTTTTCCTTTCCCTGAAGAAAGCGGGCCAATGTCTGGAAACATGGCCTCACGCTTTCACGCCCCCATCTGGAAGGTTGGGGGAAGATGAAGGCGCAGGGAAAAACTGTTAAGCCATATGGATCAGCCCGCCATCAAGGCGGCGTTTCCGCCCGCTGCGGTCACATCGGTGCTAATTGTTTTCTCATCCGCAAAGCGAATGATATAATGCGGCCCACCGGCCTTGGGCCCGGTGCCGGAAAGGCCCCGCCCACCAAAGGGTTGAGAGCCGACGACAGCACCAATCTGGTTGCGGTTCACATAGACGTTGCCGACCTCAGCATGGGCTGCAATATGGGCCGCCACACTATCAATCCGCGTGTGCACACCCAAGGTCAGGCCATAACCCGAAGCATTGATATCTGCGATCAGCTGATCGAGCTCGCCGCCCTTCCAAGTCACCACATGCAGCACCGGTCCAAAGATTTCGCGCTTCAGATCAGTCACTTGATCCACCCGGATCATCACCGGCGGCACAAAACTGCCTTGCGCCAGATCACCAATACGCTGGGCCTCGGCAATCAAGCGCCCTTCGCTGCGGGCCTCTTCCACATAGGCGGCGATATTGGCGCGCGCCTCTTCATCAATGATCGGGCCCACATCCACCGAAAGATCGCTTGGGTTGCCGATATTCAGTTCGGCCATAGCGCCCGCGATCATCGCCGTCATGCCTTCGGCCACATCTTCCTGCACACAGATCAGGCGCAGCGCCGAACAACGCTGTCCCGCCGATTGAAACGCCGATGCCACCGCATCACGCGCCACCTGTTCGGGCAGCGCGGTGCTGTCCACGATCATCGCATTGGCGCCGCCGGTTTCGGCGATCAGGGTTGCGATCGAGCCTTCGCGATGGGCGAGCGTGCGATTAATCGCCTTGGCCACCGCCGTAGAGCCGGTAAAGGCCACGCCCGCAATCGCTTCATGGCTGGTGAGGGCAGCGCCCACCGTTTCGCCCTGCCCCGGCAAATAATGCAGCACATCGCCGGGCACGCCCGCCTCCAGCAGCGCCTTCACCGCATAAAAAGCGATCAGCGGCGTCTGCTCAGCGGGCTTCGCCAACACCGCATTTCCCGCCGCGAGGGCGGCTGAAACCTGCCCCAGAAAAATCGCCAGCGGGAAATTCCATGGGCTGATGCAGGTAAAAATACCCTTGCCTTCCAACAATAGCTCATTGCGCTCGCCGGTTGGGCCGGGCAGCATCACCGGATAGGTGAATTGCGCGCGCGCCTGCGCTGCATAATAACGCAGGAAATCCACCGCTTCGCGCAGTTCGGCGATGGCATCAACCAAGGTTTTACCAGCCTCATCCATCGCCAGCCCCAGAAACAGCGCGTCGCGCTCTTCCAGCAGATCAGCGGCCCGCTCCAAACGCTCGGCCCGGAACGCACCGCCCGCAAGGCTCCATGCGCTCTGCCCCGTTCGCGCAGCGGCGACAGCGGCCTCAACCGCAGCACCATCCGCCTCGATCACTGCGCCGATTTTCGCGCCTGTTGCAGGGCTGGTGACATCCACCGCCGGGCCGCTCAATTGCGCCCCCGCAACAATCGGAGCCGCCACCGGCTGCATAGGCCGTGCCGCCTGAATGGCCGCCACCAACCGCTCTGGTACGCCCGGCTCACCCAGATCATAGCCGCGGGAATTGCGGCGATCCGGATCGAAAAGCTGCAAGCCCGTCACGATATTGGTGGGCTTAGATGCTATGCTGCGTGGGTCCACGGCCAATTCCTCTGCTGTCACATCGGGATCCGAAAATTGATGAACAAAACTGCTATTTGCGCCATTTTCCAGCAAGCGCCGCACCAGATAGGCCAGCAAATCCCGATGGGTGCCGACCGGCGCATAAACACGCACAGGGCGCGGCGGCGGGCAAAGTGCCACCACCGCATCATGCGCGCCTTCGCCCATGCCGTGCAGGCGCTGCAATTCATAATCCGCGCCCAGGAACAGCTCCGTCACATAGGCCAGCGTCATCGCATTATGGCTCGCGAAGGCGGGGAAAATACATTCCTGATAGCTGCGCAGCAATTGGGCGCAGCGCATATAGTTTAAATCCGTATGTAATTTTTGCGTGAAGACAGGAAAATCCGCCATGCCCATTGTCTGGGCACGCTTGATTTCCGTATCCCAATAAGCGCCCTTCACCAGCCGCATTGCCAGCTTCACGCCGCGCGCGCGCGCTTTGGCGGCCAGCCAGTCAATCACCGCCGGTGCGCGCTTCTGATAGGCCTGAATCACAATCCCCAGCCCGGTCCAGCCATCCGCAATGCCCGCATCCACCAAGGCGCCAAACACATCCATATGCGGTTCTAAACGGTCGCATTCTTCCGCATCGATCATCAGCGGAATATTCACCGCCCGGGCCGCCCGCGCCAATTCAATCACGCGCGGCACCAATTCCGTCATCGTGCGGGCGGTCTGCAAATATTCATAGCGGGGGTGCAAAGCCGAAAGTTTAATCGAAATACCGTGATTGGCATAAGGATCGCCAGCCGCCGCATCCCGGCCGATCCGCTGAATCGCATCGGCATAGCTTTCATAATAGCGGCGGGCATCTTCCTCGCTGCGTGCCGCTTCCCCCAACATATCAAAGCTGGCCAATTCATTCTTGGCTTTATCGGCGCGGCGCACAGCCGCATCAATGGTTTCACCCATCACAAATTGCTGGCCCAGCATTTTCATCGCCGCCAATGCGGCCTGCCGGATCACCGGTTCGCCAGAGCGGCGCACCATGGATTTCAGCAAGGTCAGCGGATTGGCCTTGCTGCCCATTGCATCCAGCATCAAGGTCGCCGAGCCCAGCGACAGGCCGCGCGAGGATAGGGCGACGATCAGGGGGCTGTCGCCCGCATCGCCTTCGGCCCATTGGCGGCCGGCAATCTTGTCCCGGATCAACGCATTGGCGGTCGCATTGTCTGGCACCCGCAGCAAGGCTTCCGCCAAGCACATCAGCACCACGCCTTCCTCGGTGGACAGGCGATAACGGTTCATCAACTGGGCCACCAAAGTTTCGCGGTCGCCGCTCGCCTTGGCCCGGCGAATGATCGTCAATCCCCGCTCTGTCACCTCGGCAACCGTCGCAGGCGAAGTTCCCAATATAGCGCGCAGTTCAGCGGCGATGGAATCCTCGCTTTTGCGCGCCAAGGCACGCAAAGATTGACGGTCGGCAGAGTGAAGCGACATGAACAGGCTTTCTGGAACGAGATTAAATTTACGCTATCTTATCAGAGACAGACCGATCATATCGTCCTAATTTACCTTAAAAATGCTACAGATTGACTATATTTTTTAGGCATTATAGAGATTTTCTATGGAAATTCCTCGTTCAGTAGTCGATTTGGATGAATTTGATCGCAAAATCCTGTCCGCGTTGCGCGCGGATGGGCGCATCACCATCACCGATCTTGCGGAAATGGTGGGTCTCTCCAAAACCCCGTGCCAGCAGCGCGTTCGCCGTTTGCAAAAAAATGGCGTGATCGTCGGCTTTCGCGCGATCCTCGATCCGGCCAAATTGGGCTTGGATCATGTCGCCTTCGCCGAAGTAAAATTGTCGGACACTCGCGAAGAAGCCCTACGGCAATTCAACGCCGCTGTGCGCATGATACCAGAGGTTGAGGAATGCCATATGATCGCCAGCAGTTTCGATTATCTGCTGAAAGTGCGCACCGCTGATATTCGTCGCTATCGCATCATCTTGGGCGAAAAAATATCCTCTCTGCCCCATGTGGCCAGCACATCCACCTTTGTGGCGATGGAAACCATCAGGGAATCGGCGCGCTAAGCCGCCTGCCCATGCTGATCCGCGGCTCCACATCATAGCCCAGCCGCGCGTAAAAAGCGGTCACGGCGCTGTTGCCGTCCCGTATCTGCAAATTCACCTTCCGGCACCCCAGCGCCGCCAAATGCGCCTCCGCCGTCCGCACCAATTGGGTGCCAACGCCGCCTCGCTGATGGTCCGGATCCACCGCCACAGCATAAAGCCAGCCGCGATGCCCATCATATCCCGCCATCACAGTGCCGATCACCTTCGCGTCCTCCAGCGCTAGCCAAAATAAGTCTGTCTGCACCCGCATTTTTTCCGGCACTGCTACGCCTGCACGATTATGTGGCGGATCATCCGGAAACACCCGCGCCCACAGCGCTTCAACCCCGGCAAAATACTGGTCCTGATAGGTTTCGATGCACAACATCACAAAAGCCCCGCTAAAATCATTTGCGTCCATTCATTTTATGGTCTGAACTCTTAATCCACCTTTTCACAAGAGCATGCCGCCATGCAAATTCGCGCTGAAACCCTCGCCGACCATGCCGCCATTGCAGCCCTCACCACCGCCGCCTTCGCGCAAGCAGAGCATAGCGACGGCACAGAAGCCAAGATCATCGCAGGCCTGCGGCACGACGGCGATCTCGCCCTATCGCTTGTCGCAGAGCAAGCGAGCGAAATTATCGGCCATGTCGCCTTCTCGCCTGTCCTTATAGATGGCGTGGATCATCGCTGGTTCGGGCTAGGCCCCGTCTCCGTTCACCCGGATTTTCAACATCAAGGCATTGGCAGCGCCCTGATCCACGAAGGGTTGATCCTGCTGCGGGATCGCGGCGCTCAAGGCTGCGTCGTGCTGGGTGATCCGGCTTATTATCCGCGCTTTGGTTTCGCCACCACACCGGGCCTTTTTTACGATGGCGCCCCATCCGAATATTTCATGACCCTGCGCCTATCGCCGCCGCCCTCACCCAGCCCGCCGCCAAAGGGCCGCGTCACCTATGCCGCTGCTTTTGGTAGCTGATATAGCACCGCGCACAAAGCGCTCACTGGATCACGCATCCCCCGCGCTGAGCATATCCATCACATCCCGCGCCAGATCGCGGTCCGCCTCATCGTCGAACGCCACATCCAAATCCGGGGCCGCGCCAAGCGTATAGAGCAAAGTCCACAGCGCAAAGCGCCGCTCCCTATTCTGCTCCAGCCCGAAATCCACGCGCATCCGTTCGGTGCCAGCCGCCAGCGCGTCCAGCGTCACGGCACCCAAATCTGCGGTGCCGAAATAGCGATAAAGTTGATCGTCAAAATTCACCCGCCCCTTTCCGCCCAGACACACTCGGTTGTCAATGTCGGACCACAGGGATAGGAGCATGGCTGTGACCAACAGCATCGAAATCGGCAAAGACCATCTGGGCGCCCCCGCCCTCATCGACGTTCAGGAACTTCTGGCGACCCGCCTGCTCGTGCAGGGCAATAGTGGCTCCGGAAAATCCCACCTGCTGCGCCGCCTGCTCGAAGAAAGCGCGGGCGTGGTGCAACAGGTTATCATCGATCCCGAAGGGGATTTCGTGACGCTGGCCGATCAATATGGCCATGTTGTCGTCAATGGCGATGATTATAATGAACGCGAAATTGCCGCCATGGCCGCCCGCGTTCGCGAGCATCGCGCCTCCGTCGTGCTCACACTGGAAACGTTGGAAGTGGAAGCGCAGATGAACTGTGCCGCCATTTTCCTGAATGCGCTCTTTGATGCCCCGCGCGCCCATTGGTATCCCGCCTTGGTCGTCGTTGATGAAGCGCAAATGTTCGCGCCCAGCGCGTCCGGCGATGTGGCGGATACGGTGCGCCGCGCCAGCCTTTCTGCGATGACCAATTTGATGTGCCGTGGCCGCAAACGCGGCCTTGCCGGCGTCATCGCCACCCAGCGCCTCGCCAAGCTCGCCAAAAATGTCGCCGCAGAGGCCAGCAACTTCCTGATGGGCCGCACCTTTCTGGATATCGACATGGCCCGCGCCGCCGATCTTCTGGGGATGGAGCGCCGTCAAGCCGAGCAAATCCGCGATCTGGAACGCGGCTGCTTTCTGGGCCTTGGCCCTGCCATTGCCCGCCGCCCCGTCGCTGTCCGCATCGGCTCCACCCAAACCAGTTCGCGCAACGGCACCCATGATTTGATGCCGCTGCCCACAGCCGAACCGCAGGATCTTCGCACCATGTTGTTCGCCGAGTTGGAAGCGGCAGAACCGCCGCCGCACCCCGCGCCCGAAGCCCACCCGATGGCGGCCAGTGAATTGCTGCAACGGATCGCTGGCCAAGCCAATCAGGACGAGGAAGGCCCCACCCCGCCGGGCCAACTTGCGCTCGGCGATCTCGCCACCGAGCCAGAACCAGATCCGATTCATATCGAAACCGTCATCACGGCGGCGCTTCAGGATATGCTGGCCGATCCCGAAGCGGCCTTTCATCCCGAAGGCTTTCTCTATCAGGATTTCTCCGTCCGCTGCCGGATGCAAAAACTGCGCCGCGTGCCGCTGGATCTGCCCGCCTTCCGCCGCCGCTTCGCTATCGCCAAAGCGGGCATCTTCGATCCCACGCATGAACGCTGGCAAGATGCGCTATCCGCCGCATCCCGCCTGCCCGATGATATGCTGGCGCCATTTCTGCTCATCGCGCGCGCCGCGATGGAAGGTGAGGCCTGCCCGGATGATGACGCGCTCGGCGCCGCTTATGGCACCCGCTCACCGGGCCGCATCCGCCGCCTGATAGAGTATATGGAAAAGCAAGGCGTCATCGTACTTCGCAGCGATTTCGGTGGCCGCCGCTCCGTCGGCATCCCCGAGCTGGGGCTTAGCACCGAAGCCGATTAAGCCTCGCCCCCACCAGCCCCAATCCCCTGCTCCTGCAAATATTCCTTCAAGATGATCGCATGGTTCACCTTCGGATCTTTCGCGGCATAAAGCAAAGTGATGTCATGACTTTTCGCCAGCGTGGCAATCTTCGCCACAACCTCAGGCATGGCGGCCAATTCCGCCCGATATTTCTCCCGAAATGCCGGGAACAGTGCCGGATCATGATCAAACCAGATGCGTAGCTCCGGGCTGGGCGTAATCTCTTTCAACCACAGATCAAGATGCGCCTCCTCCTTGGAAACCCCGCGCGGCCACAGGCGATCGACCAAAATGCGATAATCATCCTCTGGCATTGGCTGTTCATAAATGCGTTTGATCACCACCCGCCCCATCATCGCCGCTCCTTCCGTGCCTCGGCCACATCCACAGCCTTGCGATCCCCTATTCCGCCCGCAGCCACAATAAACGCGTCAGCTTGCCCAATATTGTCGCGATGACTGCCCAGCATTGCGCGCAAATCGGCGTGAAGCGCATCATCGCGCACCCGGCGCATCAGTTCCTCCAGCTTGCGCACCACCCAAGCCTGCCCCCGATTCAGAAACGCCAGCCGCTCCAGAGGATCCGCAATCGCCAGCGCCTTGCCATGAAAGTCGCCCGTCTTAGGGGAAGGCTCCCCGCCCAGCCGCCGAATATGGCCTGAAAGCATCGCGCACCAGCGCGCCTCATCATCGCGCACCGCCAGCATCAACGGAGCATAGCCCGCTAGGCCGCCACCATCTGAATCATCGCCCGCCCCCACGCCAGCCGCGCGTTTCGCACTAGCTCCAAGCTTCGCACTGGCCAACGCGACCTTCGCCCCCGCCCGCTCCGCTTCCAACAATATGTTCAGCGCCGCAATGATCTCATCACGCGGGGCATAGCCCATATAGGCATCATCAGCATCCGCCGCATAGCAGACGGGCGAGGCAGTTTCCTTGGTCATTTCTTGCCGGATAAAAGGCTGGATCAGCCCATGGGAGCACGTCCTCAGGCTCGCCAACACCTTCATCCAATTGCAAAGATTATGCCGGATATAGGATCAATTTTCCAGCCCGTTGATTCAGCGCCCGCCCGCAACAAGCCAATTGACCGCCCAAACAAAAGGCGGCAAAGGCAAAATCACATGCTAGCCTTGATCGCACAGAGAATAAGGATCAAGGCCGCCGCCCCATCAGGGCGTCAGCGGGTGTAGCTCAATGGTAGAGCAGCAGCTTCCCAAGCTGAATACGGGGGTTCGATTCCCCTCACCCGCTCCAATTTAATGGCCTGCATCCATGGCATCCGAGAAATCTACAAGCTTATTTGGCACCAGCACCCCCGAAAAATGACAAACTGGGGAAGCAGGTAGCGCAGCGTTAAACGTTAATGTTTGAGCATTTTCGTCCCAAATGACCCACAAGATCACCAATGCAGCCCGACCCATTAAATGATGATGTGAAATCTTTACTGTATAATGTTACGTCACCCAACTTTCCAGGTGAAGCATTCGTTGAAATATAGTTCATCGATGTCACAGCGGTTAATAGTATGGAATCAATACAGATTGAAGGAGATTCTCCTGAAAAAATCATATCACGGTTAACTCTCCTCATATCAGTATGGTGCGGAATTCCAGATGCATGAAGCATATCTAACACATCATTTTGGTCACTCAAAATCAAATCTGCCTGACATGAAACAGGAAATCCGTTCATATTAATGTCCATACTCCCTGAAAACGTTACAGGCATTCCGCCCGTTACTGAAATATATGGATCCGTTGCCATCGCAACAGGGTTTAGAATAAAATTTGAAATTGCCAATGCAGCCAAAACGATTATTTTTACAAATCTCTACATCCTGTCATAGGAATAATTAATAGTATAAAAAAATAAATTACATTAGGTGAGAAATGGATTTCCCACCTAATGTAAATAATTAATTCAAATTAGTGATTAGCATCACCAGGTGCAGAAAAGACAACCTCACGCGGTAGAGTAACATTCAACACACCTGAAAATTGACAAGGTAATCCAGTAGAGGGATTAGTAACATCTGGTATAGAACTACCTGGAGGTGCAGTTAATGTTTGAGCCCCTCCATTCCAAATCAATGAAAGATCACCTTTACAACCAACTGGTGTCAAAGGAGTTTCTATATACACGTCATGCAATGTGAAAATACCTTGATTATAACCTGTAGAAACATAAGATGCATGACTAAAACTACGATACACGACACCAGGCGCACAAACAGGTGGAGATCCATTACTAAAACTTAATGAAATATCGCCATTTTTCATATTGCTAATATCGGTGTGATATTCACCAGCTGACAATGGAGGATTCCAAGGAAGAGTTGCTGCATGTTTACCATCGTAACTATCATTTGGACTCAATATTTTAAATTCGACTTGACACCCAAAGATGGGTATACTTTTCACAACATCAAAAGATCCAGAAAATTCAAAAGGATGCGGTAAATTAGACGCGACATATGGCTCTGTGGCCATTGCCAAAGGACTTACAAATAACGAAGCAGACGCCATGGCTGCCATTATAATATTCTTCATAATTCCCTCCATAAACGCTCACCATTGAGCATCATTTATTTACATCTTAGACGTTATAAATAATATAGGGAAAAATACTTAGAAACTTTTCTTCACACTAAAACCAATTACTCTTGGATCAAGTGTGAATACATTGGCAGGAAGCCCAACATCATCACTGTTGATAAATATATCAACTATTGGAGATACGTTAAACAAATTTTTAACATAAAGATTGAGTGACAAATCATATTCTAGATTATCCAAATAAAGCGACATATTTACATATCCATATCCCTTTATCCGATCAATTTCTGAATTATATACTCTAGCATAGCTTTTTGACTGGCGATAATAGTCACCTCGGATTGTTGCTTTCCACCGATCACTATCCAGAAAAGCGGAATATTCTGCACCGAAATTAAATGTCACCCTTGGTGAATTTGGCAGTTCATTCCCTCCCAATGGCGTGTAAAATCCTCTGCCACCATTGGGAGCCCCACTTCCACCGTCTGCGATATTTAACCCAACAGTATTGGGATTATAAGGACGCAGGGGATCATAGGTAAATCCGCCATAACGAAGTGACAAATTAACTGGCAACGGGCTGTATCCCGCAGCCACCAAACCTGCATGATCAAATGTTCCGAGCCGTGTCGCGCCGGGGCACAAAGCCGACAGAAAATTGGGATCGGCAAAATATGGACTGGTAACAATTTTTTCGACAAAAACTCGCGGCGCAATACAATTGGATGGCACTTGCAACCATGGGCGCAAAACCATCCAATCGGGATCGCCCAACGTGCGGTTCATTGTATCAATAGATTGTTCACCATTTTTAATCCGCGTTCGCAGATAACCCAAATTGCCATCGACCTTAAAATTCCGTGACGGCCTCCAAGAAGCTTCTAATTCAAGCCCCCATGTTGTCGCATCAAAATTTTCATTAAAGGCAATGCGCTCGGTAATTTGTGAAATTTGGTAATTTTTATAATCATAGTAAAAAGCATTGGCATTCAAAATGACCTTGCCATTTTGAAAGACGTTTTTTGTACCTAATTCTAAAGCCGTCAAATATTCAGGTTCAAATTCTGTTGCCAAGGGCAGATATTGCACGACCTTCGGATTAAAATTGACCCGCGGCGGATTGGTGCCGCCTCCCTTATATCCCCGCGATGCAGAAAAATAGAGCAATGTATCGTCAGTAAAAGATAGATTAGGGCGCCAGTCAATAACGGCTCTTCCACTAAAGGCATTCCATTTCTGCTTTATAGGAGGAAGTGGATTATAACCACTGTTGCTATACCCACCTGTTGCATTTCCTGGAATAGGCCCTCCAGCTAAAAGAAGCTCTGATGGAACTTGAGTTGAAATTTTATCGTCTGTTGTATAGCGCGCACCTAAGGTCAATTTGACATTATTGATCATTTCATAATAAAGTTCACCAAAAATTCCGGTTGATTTGGTTTTCACACCATTTTGACTTAGGAAATAATTATGTCCCTGATCATTTAACTTACCAATTGGATTGGGATCAACATAGGGACACTCATGCCCTTCATATCCAAGGTCACATGACTTCAATCCAGGCAACAAACCATCACGACTATAGTTCCATTGAGCAATGAATGTAAACATATTATTAAATACATAATAATTATCTTTTGTCTTAAAATCTATATAATTAACACCTATATTGAAGTTGAACTTCCCCTCCCAATCCGATTGGACACGTAATTCCTGTGTCCATTGTCGATTATCGGATGTCATCAAATCGGCACCGATCATACGATCACGGCAGCCCAGTTGCGGATCGCAAAACATTCCATTGGGTGTTGGGCCCGGATATTTTCCAATCTCATTTTGTGGATCAAAATAAGTATTAAAATTATTCACCAATCCACGAGTATCATTGAACATTGGCTTTAATGGATTAAATCTATTGTAATCTTGAGTAGAAAAATATTCGTCTGTTGCATATCCCGTCTGAGATATAATCTTCACACCATCCACAATTTCAAAATCTATATTGAATTGAAAAATATCATTATTTGCTCTGAAAATTGGGTCATACCCGCTGTTAATTCTTCTTAAATTTTTTGACTGTACGATATCTTCGTACGGATCCGTTCCATCTGTGGTGGCTACCGGTGGCCCTTTATCAGAAAAATTCCCTACAGCCGGAGCATAAACAGCTCCCGGTCCCGGCTCATATCCAATACCTAAAGACCCCCCGATATATAAAAAGGCATAGCCATATGCGTTGGGCGCGCCATAAGCTGCATCATCATAGAGGGACTTGGGCAAACAGCCCTGACTCATACGCCCGCGCAGCCATGGGTCCGTCACCAATTTACCGCCGACACTTTCCGGCCCCGGATCACGCGTGCACAATTGTTTGCCAGTGCGCAGGCGGTCATCATCCTCGCCAAAATGCTGCCAGACAGCGCTCAGCTTTAACCGATCAGTCGGCTCCCAACGCAGCATAGCGCGCGTGGAATAAAGATCGCGACCATTGGTCCGTTCATTGGTAAATTCATTAAAGTCAAAACCATCTCTTTTGGTCCACGCCCCTGCCACACGCAGCGCCAGATTGTCCGTCAATGGCACATTCAACATGCCGCTCAGCCGCCTAGTTTTAAAGCTGCCGATTTCGCCTTTCACTTCACCTGCGAAATTTTGCGTTGGCTGCGCCGGTATCATATTCACCACACCGCCCGTCGCATTGCGGCCATATAAAGTGCCTTGCGGACCACGCAGCACCTCTACCCGTTCCATATCGAAAAATTCCGCTTCGAATAAACGGTTACGAATAAGCGGCGTATTGTTAAAGTTAATCGCAACAGCTGGATCAGAAGATGCCGATATAGCCTTAGTTCCAATCCCTCGGATGGAGAAATTATACATAGAAAAATTGCTTTTAGAGAAGTTCACATTGGGAATTGCGCGCAGCAGTTCCGAACCGCCCTCGATTTTATAATCATCCAACGCCTTTGCTGACAAAGCGGTCATGGAAATTGGCACATCGGTGATGCGCTCTTCCTTCTTTTGCGCCGTCACAACGATGATATCACTATCATATTGGGGGGCTTGCGCGGCCTGATAGACGGGGGCTTGCAGCGAAGATTGGGCGCCCTTTTTCTCACGCGGGGTTAGGGTATATGTGCGGCCGTCGGTCGTCACGACCCGCAAGTCCACGTCACTAGCCATGCGGCGGAGCGCTTCATCCACGGTCATGCGGCCCTTTACGGCGCGGATATTTTTCCCTGCGATCGATTCAGAACTGACCAGCAGTTGAATATCCGCTTGCTTCGCCAGCGCCGGAATGCCCGTTGCGGCGGCTTGTGCCGGAATGTTGAAACTGCGCACCTGCGCCATGGCCGGTGTTGCCACCGCCACCGCCATCACAGCCACCGATGATGCCAGAACGCCCCGCAAATCGCGATAACGCATAACCCTCTCCCCCAAATTACAGGTCCCGCTTATAACGGGCTCTCTAATTACGATGCACGGGAGGGGATTTTCCTTAAAATAAAGTGGAGATTATCTTTAACTTACTGATAATATGATGCGATCATTTCGCACATCCACTTTGGCGTCTAGTAACACGGCAGCAGCTCTAGCAAAAGCTTGCGGTTCATTGGTGCGGAAGCGCCCGACCATCTTCTTTTGCGCCATGACGGGATCGGCGATTTCCAGCTTCACCTGATTATAACGGTTAAATTGCGCCGCCGCTTCCCCCACTGTGCTGCCATCAAACACCAGTTGGCCATCGCGCCAACTCAACGCTTGCTCCACCGTTTCCACCGGCGGCGGTTGCAGCGGCGTTCGGCCCTGCTGCCCAAGGGACGCTAGCTCGCCGGCGGAAACGCGCTTCTTATTCGCCTCATCCCCCACGCGCCAGACCTCCACCTCGCCCTCCGTCACGCGCACATCGACGACATTGTCGCGCAATTGCACGCCAAAGGCCGTGCCCACCGCCCGAACACGCACATCCCCGGCTTCCACCACAAAGGGACGGTCGGGATCTTTGGCGACCTGAAACCACGCCTCGCCGCGCGCCAACACAATATGGCGCTGCGCTGGCTTCAACGCGATCTCTACCTCGGTCAGCGTATTGACTGCGGCCAGACTGCCATCGGCCAAAGGAATGCGGCGGATCTCGCCTAATCCCGTTTCAATATGCTGACTGCGACCGGCCATCAGCGATGACGTCACGATAAAAGCTAATGCCGCAACTGCTGCTGCCACACCGCCCCGCAGAACAATCCTCCGCGAGGAAGACATCGGCGTGTCTAAAGCAACAGTTGCGGCAGTTGCCGGCTGATGAAGTTGCGAATCCCCCCCATCCGCATGCTTCGCCGGAACAACGTCTTCATCCACCCCTTCGGCACCGGCCACAGGGATGTTGTCTTGATTTTCTTCGCCTTGCGGCTGCGGACCCTGCTCTAACCCAGCGTCAGCCACATCTAAGGCCCCGGTGCGGCCATCCATCATATGCCAAGCCGCCTCTGCTCGCAGAAACGCACCAGTGCGGCACGGATCGCCATCCATCCACGCAGAGATATCCAGGCGCAAGGCGCCGCTCAACTCCGCATTGTTGCCGGCTGCATCCAACCGCGCAACCCAAAGCGCCGCTTGATCAGCGATCCCGGGTTGTAATGCTGGCTTGGCTTTTGTCATTTTCACGCATTCCCGTTATGCGACGTTCGGCGTCCCGCTCGCCATCTGCCATGGCTTGCAGGATCAGTTTCAAACCCTTGGCTACATCATTCTCTACGATATTTTCAGAAACTCCCAACATTTCGGCCACTTGCCTTTGTGACAAGCCATCAATCTTGCGCAGCTTGATGATCTTGCCACAACGCCCCGGCAAGGCATCAATCAATTGGCGCACATGGGCCAGTTGATCACGTCCCATGGTGATGCGCTCGGGCGAGAATTCATCGCCTACGCTTTCGAAACTGCTCATCTCAGCCATGGTTTCGATGCGCACGACGCGCGCACGGCGCACCTGCATCAAGATGATGCTGCGCGCCGTCGCAAAGAAATAAGCCCGGCCACTGAGGATATGACTCACATCAGATAGCGCGGCAATTTGGGCATAGGCTTGTTGAATAACATCTTCCAATTCATCGGGATCGAGCATCCGGCGCAACCAGGCACGCACATGGGCTTCATGAGGCAAAATTTCCTGCCCCACCCAAGCAACAATCATCGCGCGCCGTCGATCGTTCAACGCCTCCCCCATGTGTAACGCCACACTCTATAAGATGCATGAGAGGCCATTTTCCGTACGCCTTTTGCAAATAATTTTAGGCAGATACGGATCTGAAAAATTTTATCGCATAAAAAGCAATGCCTTAACTGTGAATTTAAGGCTTCGTACCAAGCCCTTATTTTTGGCCAATTCGGGCAGGTTAGCGGTGATACACTCTCAGCGCTCGGCAATATGCAGCGCTACTGAGATGCCCTCATATGGCTATTTTGACCGATTCCAGAACCCAAGCCTAGCATATGACAACATTCTATCGGCGCTTTCAGACAGCACCCAAGAAAGCAGGTAGGCTCTCGCTTCTTCGCTATATTTCGCCATCAGTAACGGCATAGCCTGCGGCTGCCAATTCCCGGTGCAAATGGGCAACGCACGCGGATAAGATGCTGGCATCGGTTGACCGGATAACGAAATTTGCGCCCGTTCGACCCTCACGAAAAAAAGGATAGCTGCCGATAGCTGTGCCCGGATGATCTTGCTCCGCCTTGCGGAGAATATCGGCTATCTCGCTCTCTGCGACCCAAGCGCCAAGGCTGCGAGACAGCAGCGGCGCGCCGCCTTCCAATTGCCCCGTCAGGGAATCCAGCATGCCTGCGGTAATATGCGGCACACCGGCCATGATAAACAAATTGCCACAGCGAATGCCCGGTGCCCCTGACATGCGATTGGGGATCAAATCCGCCCCGGCAGGCACCCGCGCCATACGCAGCCGCGCTTCGGTCAACTCCCCGCCACGCTTGTGATAATAGCGTTCCAATATCGCGCGAGCGTCGGGGTGAATCGTCACTGGCACGCCCAGCGCTTTGGCAACTGCATCCACCGTAATATCATCATGGGTTGGCCCGATGCCGCCGGTGGTGAACACATAATCGAAACGATCGCGCAGCGCGTTCAGCGCCGTCACAATCTCTTCCTCCACATCCGCAACGATGCGCACTTCCCGCAACCGAATGCCTTGCACATTCAGCCATGTCGCGATTTGCGCGACATTCAGATCCTGCGTGCGGCCAGAGAGTATTTCATCCCCGATGACAAGGACGGCGGCCGTCCAGATGCGTGCGTCACTCATTCCTCAGCCATAACCGCCCTGATGCGCAACACAAGTGCAACATCTTCGCCATCGCATCCAATCCGCACCGAAATCGCAACAAGCACCGCCCTATCGTCATAAAAAAAGCCCGGCGATGATCACCGGGCTTTCCTAAAATCATGATGATTTGGTTGCGTTTATTCGCGGCTTCCCAGCAAATTCAGCAGGAAGGTGAACATGTTCACGAAATCAAGATACAGGGTCAGCGCACCCATGATCACAGCCTTACCCATGAAATCGGTGCCGCGCACATGGAAATAGGTGCTTTTGATTTTCTGCGTATCATAGGCCGTCAAACCAGCAAACAGCAGCACGCCAATGATGCTAATTGCCAGCGACAGCGCCGTCGATTGCACAAACATATTGATGACCAGCGCCACCAAAATACCGACCACACCCATGATCAGGAAGGTGCCGAAACCGGACAAATCCTTCTTGGTGGTATAGCCATAAAGGCTCAGCCCCAGAAAGGCTGCTGCCGTAGCGAAAAAAGTGGTCGCAATCGATGTCGAAGTGAAAGCAAGGAAGATCGTCGACATCGACAGACCCATCACCGCCGCATAAACCCAGAAAATCGCCTGCGCAGCCTGCGTCGACAGCTTGTTAATGCCAAAGCTGAGCACCATCACAAAGGCCAGCGGGGCCAATGCGACGATCCACATCAAAGGGCTGCCCACCAGCGAGGCGGTAAAGCCAGACTGGAATGCCAGCATGGCGACGATACCCGTCAGCAGAACGCCGGAACCCATATAATTATAGACCGACAGCATATAAGAGCGCAGACCGGCATCCACTGCCTGATCTGTAGCCGATGCGCTGCCAGGGAAGCCGGACGCCGCCATATTGGGGTCGTTCCAGTTAGCCATTGTCGTTTCTCCATCCTTGGTCAGATCATACCGACCTTGAAAGCAATATCTGATGTTTCGCATCATTTTTCAAGAGAAAGCGGAACAAGTCTTGCGAAAAAAGCGCGGAATCCCTCACTATTTCAGCAACATTTTGGCAATGTTAAATTATAAACTCTGCTGATGACGAAGCGCCAGCCAAGGGTTAGTCTCGCCGCCATGTCCAGTCACAGATTGTTCGTCGCCCTTCGTCCGCCGCGCAATATCCGCATCATGTTGCTGGAAAAAATGCAAGGGGTGGCCGCAGCTCGCTGGCAAAGTGATGAGCAGTTGCACATCACTTTGCGCTTCATTGGCGATGCGGACTATCATCAAGCGGAAGATATTGCAGCCGCGCTCGGCCACTTTCATGCCCCACCACCAGAAATTCAAATCGACGGGGTCGGCAGCTTCGAGAAATTGGGCCGGCCCAACAGCCTTTGGGCCGGATTATCCCCGCGCCCGCCGCTGGCCGCGCTGCACCGCAAAATCAATCAACTGCTCACCCGTGTCGGCCTTGCGCCAGAAACACGGGCCTTTCTGCCCCATGTCACGCTGGCACGCTTGGGGCGCAGCGCGGGGCCTTTGGATGGCTTTCTGGCTGTGAACCACAATCTGTCATCCCCCGCCTTCCACTGCGAACATCTCATTCTTTATGAAAGCGAAATGAGCCGAGGCGGATCGCAATATCACCCTATCGCTCGCTTTCCGCTCACCGCCACGCCCATTTAGAAATCCGCCCTTAAAAATCGGCTGACCTTGAGAGAGTAAGGCTTGAGAGAGTAGGATTTGGGAGAGCAGCCCTGCCCTACCCTCCCGCTTATATCGCATAGCTTTGTGCAGGCCTGCGGGCTGCGCGGCATTAAGCCTTGGAATGAAGCGCAACCAACGCCTGTGCAACGGCGGCAACATCCGCCCAAGTTTCAGCAAACCCCTCCGCTTCACCATAATAGGGGTCGATCACATTTTCGCGCCCATCTTGATCCACCCCATCCAGCATCAAGCGCAACTCTGCCCGCCCATCGGCGGGGGCCATCGCCCGGGCGTCCGCCAGATTCTGCGTATCCGCTGCCAGAATAAGATCATAATCGCGAAAATCCGCAGGCCGTAATTGCCGCGCGCGCAGGTGAGAAATATCCACGCCGTGACGCTTGGCCTCCGCCTGCGCGCGCGGATCTGGCGCCTTGCCGATATTCCAATCGCCCGTTCCCGCTGAATCCAGCCGCGCGGCAATCCCGGCCTGCTCAAAGGCGAGGCGAGCAGCCCCCTCCGCCATCGGCGAGCGACATATATTGCCAAGGCACAGAAATAAAATTGCAGGCGATTGCAACGTCATGAATCCACTTTCTGAGAAAAAAACCAATTTGCTATCGGTCAATAGCTGCGCCCCATTGCGCCGCCGGTCCACTCTGCTAGCGCCTTGCAGCATAAAAAGAAAATTTAGAAAAATTGGAAGAGAGGCCCAATGTCTGAAACCGCCCCGGATGATCCGCACCAAGCCGCCACATCCCCACGAATCGATCCCGCCACATCCACCGATGCAGAACTGCCCACTCGTCCAAGTCGCTATGCTTGGTATGCACTGGCCATTTTATTTTGTGTCTATGTTCTGAATTTCATTGATCGGCAGGTGATCACCATTCTCGCCCCCGATCTGAAACGCGATCTGGGGCTGACGGATGCCGATATCGGCTTTCTTTACGGCACGGCATTTGCGGTATTTTATGCGCTGTTCGGCATTCCGCTTGGCCGCTTGGCCGATAGCTGGCACCGGGTGCGCCTGTTAACGGTTGGCCTTAGCCTCTGGTCCGCCATGACGGCCCTTTCCGGCCTTGCCCGTAACGGCACTGATTTGGCCGCCGCTCGCATCGGTGTCGGCATTGGGGAAGCAACGGCGTCACCAGCCGCCTATTCCTTGATCAGCGATATGTTTCCCAAGCATATGCGCGGCACCGCATTGTCGATATATTCCGCGGGCCTCTATTTTGGCGGCGGCATCTCGCTGATGATCGGCGGCATTATCGTCGAAAGCTGGAATAGCGCCCATCCGGGTGGTGGCCCTTTTGGCTTGGTCGGTTGGCAAGCCGCCTTTCTGGCGGTCGGCATCCCTGGCCTGATCCTTGCCCTGATCGTATCCGCTTTGCGTGAGCCGGTGCGCGGCCTGATCGATGGCCTGCCCACCGCGCCCTCCCCCACCCCGTTCAAGGGCTTTCGCGAAGAATTGGAAGCCATCATCCCGCCTTTCACCTTATTGGCAGCGATGAAACGCGGCAAAAAGGCAGCACTGGTCAACCTTGCTGCCGCCGCGCTAGCCGTGCTGTTCGCTTTCGTTATGGCCCGGCTTACCGGATCGCTCTTGCAGTGGATATGCGTATCCTTCGGCTATTATGCCGTCTTTTCTTGGGCGGCTTCACTGCACAGCCGCGACAATGCCACCTTTCAACTGATCTGGGGCAATCGCGCCTTTATGGCGACGGTCATCGGTTATGGCACCGTCGCGTTTATGAATTATAGCAGCGGGGCCTTTGGCGCCGTTTATGCGCAAGAGGTTCTGGGGCAAAGCGCGTCGCGCGTCGGCTTCTGGATTGGCGGCACCGCCGCTGTCGCGGGCTTTTTGGGCGTCATTCTCGGCGGAAGAATGTCAGATATACTCACCAAGCGCCATGCCGCTGGCCGTATCTTCGTCGTCGCTTTTGGTATGATCGCGCCGCTGCCCTTCACCATCGCGGCTTTCACACTAACACCCAGCGTAAATGGCGACGCCTTCACATTGTTCGTCATTTATGTCGCGATCGGAAGCCTGCTCGGCAGCACCGCACTGGGCGCCGCTGCCGCCACCACGCAAGAGCTGGTGCTACCTCGGATGCGGGGCACGGCAACAGCCACATTCTTTATTGGAACCACGCTCATTGGACTGGCGCTGGGGCCCTATATGGCGGGCTATGTCTCAGCCTCCAGCGGCAGCCTGTCGACCGGCGTCTTATCAACGCTGGCGATTTTGCCGATCGGTATCGGGGCGCTTTATCTCGCCTATCGCACCGTTCCCGGCGCGGCGAACGACTTGCTGCTGCGCGCGCAGGAAGACCAAGAGAATCTGACGATCTAGGCATAAAAAGGGCGGCAATCCTCAAGGAATGCCGCCCTTTTTTATAACGATCTGCCCGGCGCCTATTGCGCATCCGGCATCATATTTCAGCGAGTAATCACACCGCACGCGACACGCGGGCCGCTGTTTCCAGCTGGGTCGCTGCGCATGTCATCGGGGCCAGCATGAATCACAAAAGCCGCACCATCGGCGTCTATCAAACCGCCTTCGCCCTCTAGCCGCGTTCCAACCATATCCACCGTCGAACGACCAATTTGGCCGCTCTCAATCACCAGATTTGGCAAATCGCCATGATGGGCGCCTTGCGGATTGTCCCGCCCATGCTGCCGGTTGGTTGGATTCCAATGGCCGCCAGCGCTGGTAAAATCCGGACCGACACATTGGCCCACCGCATGAACATGCATGCCATAGGTGCCCGCACCAAAGCCGCGCGCCACAATTTCCAAGCGCAGGCCAGAAGCCGTGCGATAAATATCCACACGGCCCCGATCCGCGCCGCGCGCATCCAATAGCGGCGCCGTCGCATCGGCGACTGGCAAATTTTGTACAGGATCGGAATGGCCGCCCATGGTCGAACAACCGGCCAGCACTCCAAGCGATGCCACCACCGCCGCCATTTTTCCCTTATTGATCATTATGCCCACTCCTATTTCCAGCCTTCTAGCCCCTCAGGCCGGCGTTGTGCCGTCCGTCTCATCAGCATGCACAGCAGCACTGGAAGTTCCAATGCCAACATGGCGAAAACCATGCCGTGTCACTTCTTCACGCCGATAAATATTGCGCAAATCCACCAGCAACCGATCCTTCATCACCGAACCCAGCCGCTGCAAATCCAATGCACGAAATGCATCCCATTCCGTTACAATCGCCACCGCATCGGCTTGCTCTGCCGCCGCATAAGCGCTGTTGGTCATTTCCACATCGGGCATCAGCGCCGCTGCGCTGGCCATCCCTTCGGGATCATAGGCCGCCACTGTCGCGCCCGCCTCCTGCAACGCTGCCACAATGGCCAAGCTTGGGGAATCACGCATATCATCGGTATTGGGCTTAAATGTCAGCCCCAATATCGCGACCCGCTTGCCGCGCGCATCGCCGCCCATCGCCGCCACAATTTTCTCGCCCATTGCGCGCTTGCGCAAATCATTGGCCTCGACCGTTGCTTCCACGATCCGCAAGGGCACGTCATAATCTTGCGCCGTCTTCAGCAAGGCCAGCGTATCCTTCGGAAAACAGCTGCCGCCATAGCCGGGGCCAGCGTGCAGAAATTTGGCGCCAATGCGATTGTCCAGACCAATGCCCCGGGCGACATGCTGAACATCGGCATCCACCGCTTCGCACAGATCAGAAATTTCATTAATGAAGGTGATCTTGGTCGCCAGAAACGCATTGGCGGCATATTTGATCATCTCCGCCGTCCGGCGGCGCGTCGCCAATATCGGGGCAGCGTTCAAAAACAGTGGGCGGTAAATTTCACGCAGCACCGTTTCTGCCCGTTCATCTTCCACACCGATGACGATGCGGTCAGGCCGTTTGAAATCTTCAATCGCCGCGCCTTCGCGCAGAAATTCCGGATTGGATGCCACCGGATGCTTCAAGCCGCGCCCGGCTTCCGCCAACACCCGTTCCACCTCGTCACCTGTCCCCACCGGCACGGTCGATTTGGTGACGATCACACATTCATGCTCCAGCGCTTCCGCCAATTCTTGCGCCACCGCAAACACATAAGATAGATCAGCATGGCCATCCCCCCGACGCGACGGGGTGCCAACAGCGATAAATACGGCGTCCACACCATCCAGAGCGCTTCGCAAATCGGTCGTAAAGCTCAATCGCCCGGCAGCCACATTGGCAGCGACCAATATATCCAGACCCGGCTCATAAATGGGAATGCGGCCCTGATGCAGGGCATCGATTTTGCCGGCATCCTTATCGACACATATCACATCATGGCCGAAATCGGAAAAGCAGGCCCCAGATACCAGGCCCACATAGCCGGTTCCGATCATGGCGATCTTCATCGATATTCCTTCATCTTAGACATTTGTGGTTTGGGCCGCTCAATATCGCAATCTGTCACGCAATCGCTATCCAAATTGCTATCAAATAGCCAATGCGTGGCCCTTACTGCGCTTCCACCCAAAGGAAAAGGGCCGCGAATTGCTTCGCGACCCTTTGTCCTGCCTGCAAATTCTGATCAACGATCAGAATACGCGCGCATATTGTTCGTTACCGACAAAACCCAGCTTGCCGACGCCGCTGCGCTTCACGACTGCCATCACATTGTCGACAACCAGATAGCGGGCATTGGGGTCAGGCTGAATTTGCAGCTCGGGCTCCACGGGCAGCGCTTTCGTCTGCTCCAGGAACACAGCAAGCTGCGCCAGATCGACCGGCGTGCCATTCCAGCTGATCGTACCAGCAGGATCGATCATCACCTTATTCTTCACCGGATCAACGTTGCTTGCTGCATCGCTGGGCACAGGAAGATCGATCTTCACAGCGTGGGTTTGGACCGGGATGGTGATAATGAACATGATAAGAAGCACGAGCATGACGTCGATCAACGGCGTCGTGTTCATGTCCATCATCGGTTCCATATCGTCCCGTTCACCAACGGCCATGGACATAGGAAAATTCCTTCGTTGCTAAAGCCAGGTCGCGCTTAAATGCGACCCAGCGTGGCCGAACCAGCGGCTGGTTCCGAAATGAAGCCGATCTTCTGGAAACCAGCGAATTGCATCGTATAGATCACGCCACCAATGCACTGATAAGGCGTATTCACGTCGCCGCGGATATGCACCTCAGGGAAGTTATCTTCCGTGATGTTTTCCACGCCGCCAATATCCTTAAGCAGCTGTTCCAGCTTTTTCTGGCCCCGATCAAGAAGCTGCGATGAGTCAATTGGGGTCTGACCCCAATAAACTTCACACGCTTTCCCACTCGCTTGGCCGCCGCGCACCGTCAGAAGCACGTTTTCCGGCTTCGTCGTTGTCGGCTCAAATGCCACGTCTGGCAATGTTACATCCACCGATTGCACCACCACGGGAACCGTGATGAGGAAGATGATAAGCAGAACCAGCATGACGTCCACGAGGGGAGTCGTGTTGATGTCGGACATTGGAGCGTCGTCGCCCGTATCCCCTACACTCATACCCATAGGATTAGCATCCTGTCATTAAATTACGCTCTTCGCGAATGGCTGCCCTCCATGGGAAAACAGCCCTTCGTCCGACAGAGGTTCTGTCCCCTCCACCGCCAAGCGAGGATGGGACAGAACCCACGGCTGATTAGGCCTTCTTCGGAGCTGCTGCTGGTGCAGCCTTAGCTGGTGCAGCCGTTACGGGCTTCACCTGGCCATTCGACATGATCGAGCCCAGAACGTCATTAGCGAAGGTCGAAAGCTGACGTGCGATCACCTTGTTGCGGCCCTGCAGCCAGTTAAAGGCGAGAACGGCAGGAACAGCCACGATCAGACCAACAGCGGTCATGATCAATGCTTCACCAACCGGACCAGCAACCGTGTCAATCGAAGCCTGACCCGATGCACCAATCTTCACGAGAGCGCGAAGAATACCGATAACCGTACCGAACAGACCCACGAAAGGAGCCGTCGAACCAACGGTGGCGAGGAAGGACAGGCCGCCATTGAGCTTGGAATTGATGTGGCCCTGCGAACGATCCAGCGTGCCATGCATCCAGTCATGTGCTTCGACCGGATCGGTCAGTTTGCTATGCTGTTCGTTGGCGAGCAGGCCATCTTCCACCACCTGGCGGAATGCGCTGTTCTTTTCCAACTTCGCTGCGCCTTCGGCCAGCGTTGGCGCGCGCCAGAAAGTGGTGTTCACTTCGCGGCCCTGCTTCATCACCTTATTCTGCTCCAGCAGCTTGGTGAACAGGATATAAAGCGTGCCGACAAACATGATCATCAACACAAGGAACGTCAACTGGCCAACGATACCGCCGTCGCACAGCGCGGGGATCATACCATAAGGGTTTGCGCCTTCTTCCTTAACGCAGGCTGCTGCCGGCATCAGGGTAAGACCGCCTCCATGGGATTCAGCGGCGGCCGCGGCATTCGCGATCAGATTAAACATACTGGTTCTTCCCTCTAACTTTATTCTTTGAATTCTATTGGATGTATTGCTCGCCTATGTGGCGATCCGGCGATTATTCCGGGATCTGCCAACGCACGCGGTTGCTATAAGTCCCACCTGTTGGATTGCCGTCACGGTCTTTGCCCGCATTAAAGCGAGCCCGGCGCGTGATCAATTTGCAGGTTTCTGCATCCAGATCACTATGGCCGCTTGATGCCGTCACGTCGCATCCGGTCACGCGACCATCCGCACCATAGGTAACACGGAAGCCCGTGGTTCCTTCGCGGCCATCGCGCATCGCGCGCGCTGGATAGTCATCATTGGTTGCCCAACGGCCTGGATTTCCGCGCGGTGAACCAGACTGACTGAGGTCAGGCGTGGCAGGCGGGGGCGGCGGAGCCGGTGGAACAAATACGGGCGGTGGCGGCGTAGGCGGAGCAACCGGAACCGATTGAACCACATTCGCCGTGCTGGGCGGAGGAATGGGCGACGGCGGGGTAACCACAGGCGGCGGCGGCGGCAGATCAGTATCTGGCGGCGGCGGCGGGGGTTCCTCGGGCGGCGCTTCTTCCTTGATGTCCACCACATCCAATTTTTCGGCGATCTTCTTGACGACACTGATATTCAAACCATTCACAAGGCCATAGCCCATTGTGACGGTAAACAGACCGACCAAGACGATCGAAATGACCCTATTTTTAGGGTCTGTCGTATCACCATAAGCCATTCAGGGACGACGCTCCTTGCTAGATCATCCTGACACCATTTTTTCCGGCAGGAACAAAATTCGCAGGCACGGATATTATCCGTTGCCACAAAAATCTACCCGTCAGTGAGCAGCCAGCTTATTTATTCTTGCCAGACGCTTCAGCTTTCCGTCCTATCGCGCTGACGAGAAGTTCGCAAACCCTTTATCGACGGTTAATCTGGATGAGCCTATTATCGAATAAAGAAGCTGCCCACTCGGCCCCTGAGATGACAAAATGATGACAGAAAGAGACATTTTGATGCGTGCGCGTTTTCCTATCGCTCTGCTGACTGCAGGCCTTGCATTGCAAGCTTTCCCTAGCGTTAGCCTTGCCAATTCTCCTTCCGCCGTCAGCTCGCAACCCAGCCCTTTTACCTATGCTGACCTTGCAGATCTGGCGACCAATGCCCCGATCGTTCTGCACGGCGCCATCCGCAGCATGTCCCAAATCAAGGCAGATCGGGCCCCCGGCCTCGCCGATGGATATGCAAGATTTTACATCGAATCTGAAATTATCAGCCTGATTCGGGGGGTTGGACCACTTTCTTCACATGTCCAATATCTCGTCGACTTGCCCTTGCAGGCGAATGGCAAACCGCCGAAACTGATGCGAAAGCAGCCCGTCTTAATTTTCGCTCAACCTGTCGCTGGCACCCTCGCGGGCAGCCATAGCACCAACAGCATTCGCCTGATCGCGCCCGATGCTCAATTGCCTTGGGATGCCGCAACCGAATCTCAACTGCGGTCCATTTTAACCGAATCCACGCGTCCCGATGCCCCCCCGGCGATCACCGCCATTGCCAATGGATTTCATGTTCGCGGAACGCTGCCCGGAGAAGGCGAAACCCAGTTATTCTTGAACACGCGCACCGGCGAGCCCGTATCCCTCACGATCATCACCGCCGCCACTGGTGCCCGCCGCTGGTCCGCCGCCTTCGGCGAAGTGGTCGATGAAAATGCCGCTCACCCACGCGTGGGCACATTGGGTTGGTATCGCCTCGCCTGCGGCCTGCCACAATCGCTTCCTCTAGAAAAATTGGGCGGCACCGCACCGGAAGATCGGCGCAAAGCGGCTGCGGACTATGCCTATGTTCTGCGCGAGCTAGGCCAATGTGGGCGCACGCGCACGCCGCCTCCAGCGGCGCAATAAGCAGCATCCTCACCACAGGAAATCATCCCGAACGGCGCGAATGTGGGGGCGGCGGAACGCGGATGGGCTTGTTTCCCGTACAAAAGCCGATACTGCGCTGCCAACAGGGGAGGCGAAGCCTCACCTTTATATATGTTATATACGGAGATCAGCATGTCCTTAACCGCGAACAATCCCGATCAGCGCCGCCCTCTTCGCGTGGCCTTGGCTGGTATTGGCGTCGTCGGTGGCGGTGTTGTGCGTCTGTTGGAAACGAATCGGGATCTGATCACCCGCCGTGCCGGGCGCCCGATTGAGATCGTCGCTCTTTCTGCCCGTGATCGTCATAAGGATCGCGGTGTCGATCTCAGCCCCTATCGCTGGGAAGATGATATGGGCGCGCTGGCGGCAGCGGACGATATTGATGTGGTGGTGGAAATGATCGGCGGTGCCGACGGCCCGGCGCTCACTCTGGCCCGCCAAAGCCTTGGCGCAGGCAAAGCGCTGGTCACCGCCAATAAGGCGATGATCGCGCATCATGGCCTTGATCTGGCGAGCCTTGCCGAAGAAAAAGCCACGGCGCTGAAATATGAAGCGGCGGTGGCTGGCGGCGTTCCCGTGATCAAGGCCATTCGCGAAGGCGCGTCCGCAAATGAAATCGCCCGCGTCTATGGCATCTTAAATGGCACCTGCAATTATATCCTCACCCTGATGGAACGGGATGGCGCCAGCTTCGATGATGCGCTCGCCGCCGCACAGGCACAGGGCTATGCCGAAGCCGACCCCACCTTCGACGTCGAAGGTATTGATGCAGCGCATAAGCTCGCCATTCTTGCATCCCTCTGTTTTGGCACTCGCTTGAATATCGATGCCGTATCCACCAATGGCATCCGCAATTTGATCGCCGATGATATTCGGGAAGCCGAAGCCTTGGGCCATCGCGTGCGCCTGATCGGTATGGCAGAACATGATCGCGACCATGGTCTTTACCAGCGTGTTCAACCCTGCCTTGTGCCGGCTGATCATCCGCTGGCTTATGTTCCCGGCGCGCTCAACGCCGTCGTTGCCGAAGGCAATTTCGTCGGCCGCCTCTTTTTTGAAGGCGCCGGTGCCGGTGCTGGTCCTACCGCCTCTGCCATTGTGGCCGATATCATCGACATTGCGCGCGAAGAATTCGGCCCAGCTTTCGCGATGCCGGTCAAAGCGTTGGACGAAGCGGCGATTGCCGATGTCGGCTCGCGCATCGGCAAACATTATGTCCGCCTGATTGTGCAGGATCGGCTCGGCGTGTTGGCAGAAATTGCCACAGCTATGCGCGATGCCGGCGTTTCCATCGAAAGCTTCATCCAGCGCGGCACCGAAACCGCCGATGATGTGGTGATCGCTCTGGTCACGCATGAAGGCCCGGCACGGGCCATCCAACAGGCGCTCGCCACTTTGGAAAGCTCGGATTTCATCATCGGCACACCGATGCAGATGCCGATCCTCTCGCTCTGATCCCAGATCGCAAATCCAACATCGAAAATGAAAAGGCGCTGATCCATTTGGGTCAGCGCCTTTTTCTATGCCCGCGTATCTCCCGCCCTGATCGCAGCATCGCTCCTCGACAAAAGCGCATTGCCTACCTATGGCGCCAGCAGTGACCCACCGGGCAAATGACAGATGAAAAAGACGGAGACGTTTGGATGACAGACAATGGCAGCAACCTCGACCGGGTGCTTGTGCTCGAAATGGTGCGCGTCACCGAAGCTGCGGCCATTGGCGCCGCCAAGCTGATCGGCCGCGGCGATGAAAAGGCCGCCGACGCTGCTGCCGTTGAAGCCATGCGCGCCGCTTTCAACACCCTATATATGGACGGCACCGTCGTCATCGGCGAAGGGGAGCGGGATGAAGCCCCAATGCTCTATATCGGGGAAAAAGTCGGCAATGCGCCCGGCAAAGGCCCCAAGATCGATATTGCATTGGATCCGCTGGAAGGCACCACCATCACCGCCAAAGCTGGCCCCAACGCTCTGGCCGTTCTGGCCATCGCCGAAGAAGGCTGCCTGCTGAACGCGCCAGACGTCTATATGGAAAAGCTGGCCGTCGGCCCCGGATATTCGCCCAATATCGTTAATTTCGATAATAGTGTCCGCGAAAATGTCGAAGCCGTGGCTCGTGAAAAGGGCGTAGCGCCGCAAGACATCATCGTTTGCGTGCTGGATCGCCCGCGCCATGAAGCGATCATCAGCGAATTGCGCGCCCTTGGCTGCGGCGTCGCCCTGATTCCGGATGGCGATGTCGCCGGGGTGATCGCCACCACCAACCCCGATACCAATGTCGATATTTACATGGGCTCAGGCGGCGCTCCTGAAGGTGTGTTGGCGGCAGCCGCGCTGCGCTGCGTCGGCGGCCAGTTCAAGGGTCGCTTGATCTTCCGCAATGACGATGAACGGATGCGCGCCAAAAAATGGGGCATCGAAGATTTAGACCGCGTCTATGATCTGGAAGATTTGGCGAAGGGGGATGTGATCTTCGCCGCCACCGGCGTCACCGATGGTTCGTTGCTACGCGGTGTGAAACACCGTCGCGGCGGCATTCTCACCACGGAAAGCGTCGTGATGCGCGCCTCATCGGGCACCGTACGCTGGGTTAAGGGCGAACATCGCATCTAATCGCCGCGCGGGCTTCCGGCCTAACACCCAAACGCGCCGTTTGCTCCGCAGACGGCGCGTTTTGCTTTGCTGCCCTTGCTCCGATCCTAACCCCCGCTCAAAATATGCCCTGCGCCACGCCTTCCGCCATGGCCGCACCCAAATCTCGCGCTTCGGCCAGCCGCTCCGCTGGAATGATTTTCGGCGCTAATATCTGCTCCGGCGTCTGCGCAGCCATATTCACGATCACCGCATCGGCGACGCGCCGCAACCGCCATCCCAAAGCAATCCGGTCTAACTGCCGCCCGGCGCCCTCGCCATCGGATCCAGCGCAGATGATGCTGGCATAGGCGCGCCCCTCTAGCCGGCCGAGGCAGGGATAATAGCAGCGGTCAAACATCTCTTTCGCCGCGCCGGAAAGCGTAGCCAAATTCTCCGGCGCTACAAAGATATAGGCAGATGCCGCGATCAGATGCTCTGGCTGCACGGCGTCCACCGCCATTATCCGGCCACCCCGCCCTGCACCTTCGGCACAGGCTTTTGCCAGCGCCGCGCTGCCACCAGTGCGGCTATGCCACGCAATCAGCACATGCTTTGCAACATTGTCCATTGTGTCAGCTTGCCAAGCGCGCAAGCAACACGCAATCTCGGCGGCAAACAAAATTAATATGCATAGGGGAGGTTTTCATGCGTCATTCCATCCGTTGGTCAGCATCGGCCATCGCAGGGCTCGGCCTTGCTCTTTCAGCCACAGCACAAGATGCCGCCAGCCCATATACCAAAGCGCATCAGGTAAAATTGGCAGAGCGCCTGCCACTTAACGATGAGCGGGATTTCATAGCCGCCAATCGCGGAAAAATCGCCGAAATCCGCGATGGCCTGATTCTGGACGCCAAGGGTCAAACGGTTTGGGATCGACGCCCCTATGCTTTTCTAAACAACCCTATCGCGCCTGATACGGTTAACCCATCGCTTTGGCGCCACGCGAGGCTTAACGCCATCCATGGCTTATTCGAAATTATTCCGAATAAAGTATGGCAAATTCGCGGCTACGATCTTTCAATCATGACGATCATGCGCGGGAAAAGTGGCTGGATCATCATCGACACCCTCACGACCGAAGAAGTGGCTGCCGCCAGTTGGAAATTGTTCAGCGATACGATCGGCGCTGATGCCAAAAAGCTTCCTATCAAAGCCATTATCTTGTCGCACAGCCACACTGACCATTTCGGCGGCACCGGCGGTATCCTCACGCCCCAGCAAATCGCTCAGCAAAAGGTCCGCATTATCGCTCCTCACGGCTTTTCTGATGAAGCCACCTCGGAAAATGTGCTCGCTGGCCCTGCAATGTCTCGCCGGGCTGTCTATATGTTTGGTTCAATTCTAAAGCCCAGTGCAAAAGGGCAAGTCGATAGCGGTATGGGACCCAGGCTTCCGTCCGGTACCATCGGCTATGTTGAACCAACAGAAACCATTAGCCCGAAGGGCGAGACCCTTAACATCGATGGACTGGACATCGAATTTCTGGATGCCAGCGGCACCGAAGCGCCATCAGCCTTCGTCTTTTATGTCCCAGAATTTAAACTATTGCACACTGCCGATGTTATCACCCGCAATTTGCACAATATTTTAACTCTACGCGGTGCACTGGTTCGGGATCCTCTCCATTGGTCCAAGGTGATTGATACAGCGTTGTTAAAGTGGGGCGGCAAAGCCAATATCGCGATTGCTTCACATACTTGGCCTACTTGGGGTGCCGATGACGTTTCAAATTGGCTAGAAAACCAACGCGATATTTATCGCTATGTCCATGATCGCACCCTTTATCATGCCAATCGCGGCGCGACGCTCCATGAACTGGCCGATCAAACCCCCGAAGCCCCAGTGCAGGCCCGCGATTTTTCCACCCGCGATTATTATGGCACCATCAATCATAATATGAAGGCCACCTATCAACGCTATTTCGGCTGGTGGGATGGCAATCCCGCCAACTTTAATCCTCTGCCACCCGAAGATAGTGCGCCCAAATATGTCGCCCTTGCGGGCGGCGCCGATAAATTACTGGCGGCAGGACAGGCGGCCATTGCAGCTGGCGATTATCGCTGGGCTGCGGAGCTGCTGAACAAGCTGATTTTTGCTCAGCCGGAAAATCAAGCCGCTCGATCGGCCCTCGCTTCGGCCTATGATCAATTGGGCTATCAGGCCGAATCCGGCGCATGGCGCAATTATTATCTCGCCGGTGCCGCCACCCTGCGCGGCACGGAAGTGCCCCCAAGCGGCAGCGGCAATGGCCAAAGCCGCAGCTTCATCAGCGCAGTGCCCACAGCAATGTTCTTCGATTCTATGGCCACCCGCTTCGATTCGGAAAAAGGCGCGGCGATCAAGGGCATATTCCAGTTCAAACTGCCGGATAGCCAAGAGGATATTGCCGTTTTGGTCTCCGGCGGTGTGGAATTCCCGCGCTATGCCCATATCGAGGCCGCCCCTACAGCCACCATCACGCTCAATCGCTCGGTGTTGGATGATATCATGTTGCGTCAGGCCAATTTCCCTGAACTGCTCGCATCCGGCGCGATCAAAGTGGAGGGTGATCGGGAAGCCTTCCTGCGCTGGTTCGCGCTCCACCCATCCGCCACGCCCGGCTTTAATGTGGTTGTGCCCTGATCTGGAGACAGACTATCATAGGGCATGATCCACGCTGACCCGATCCCGCTCACAGACCCTGTTGCTGCTGAGGAGCGGTTCGGGCCAGATGGCCTGCAACCGATAGAGAAGCGTTATATCTGGGTGCTGCGCGCCGCGCTCGGCACCCAGATTCTTTTCTGGCTCCTTGCTGCCGCGCTGGCCGAATATTTCCTGCATCACCGCTTCGGCTTGGCCTTTGGCGCCTTCGCCCTGCCCATCGCCTTGATCGGCATCCTCATGATGGCAATTGTGCCCAGCCGCCGCATCGCCAATTGGGGCTATCAGATCAGCGCCGATCATATCCGCGCCGCCCATGGCTTTCTTTTTCGAATCGATACGGTCGTCCCCTTCGTGCGGGTGCAGCATATTGATGTGAAGCAAGGACCGCTGGAGCGCACGCTCGGCCTTGCTCGCCTGACCATGCACACATCAGGCGCCCTTAATGAAAGCATCACCATTCCGGGGCTAGAGGCGGATCATGCTGCCGCGATGCGGGAAACCATCCGCCGCCAGATTTTGACGGATTTCGAATGAGCGCGCCCTTTCAGGAGGCCGCCATGGATCCTGCCCCTACCGCTTCCGCCACCGATCCTTCATGGCGGCGCACCCATATCGCCAGCTTGCTGTTGGCCAGCATCGGCCTCTTGCCCCGCATCGTCGATCTCATTCCCGCCATCGCGGCGCTGGGCCTATCGGGCTATAGCCATTTCATCCCAGCGGCCATTGCGATCTATTTCTTTGCGCATATCACCGCCATCACATTGAAATGGTGGCGCTTTCAATATCGCATCACCGACGCCAATATCATGCTGCAAAGCGGCGTCTTTTCTCGCCATCACCGCAGCATCGACTTTGATCGCATTCAAGACATCAGCATTGCGCAAAAATTGCTGGCCCGCACATTCAATCTGGCAGACGTCAGCATCGACACCGGTGCTGGTGCCAGCGCGGAGGGAGACGCCATCACACTTTCCGCCATCACGCTGGCAGAGGCGCATGATTTGCGCGAACAATTGCGCCGTCATCGCAGCGATCCACGCCTTGCCTCCGCAAAACAGGCTGGTGACGCAAGGCAAAGCGCCATGGCAGGCACCATGGCTGACAGCGCTGATGGGAATATCGCGGCGGCGTCTGGCGAGCTTTTGTTTCACTTGTCACCACTGCGGCTCTTTTTATCGGGGATGCTCTCGCCTTCTTTGGCCGTTTTCGCTGCGATTGCAGCCTTTGCCCAATTTTCCGAGCGCTTCTGGCCCAAGGATTTTGACCCCTTCAGTGCCCAGCAATGGACGCAATGGATGGCTGCCTATGGCGTCAAAGACTGGTTTACCGAACATCGCTTGATCAGCATGGTGGCCGCTGTGGCCGTCATCGGGCTGTTCAGCAGCCTTACCGGCCTGATCCTCACCCTGTTTCGGGATTGGGATTATCGCCTGCTGCGCGAAGCCCGCACCTTAAGGCGCCGCAAGGGCCTAACCCATCGCACCGATGTCGCCATCACGATCCGTCGTATTCAAAGCGCGATCATCACCACACGGCCGATCCGCCGCCTGTTCGGCTGGCGCGAATTGCGCGTCCGCAGCCTGTCCTCCGACATTGGCGCATCCGGCGGCGGTGATTATCAGATCATCCCCTTTGCCAAACGCGCTGAATTGGATCCGGTGCTCCGCAGCATCGCTCTTCAGCCGGATTGGCAGGCCCTGCAATGGCAAGGCAGCCACAGGCTGATCGCCGCGCCGGGAATTGGCGCAGGCCTAGCACTCGTCATTACAGCTCTGTTCCTTATCTGGAGCCAGCCGCCGCTCTTACTTTGGGGATGGCTCATGCTGCTCTTGGGACCGTTGCTGATAGTGGCATCCACCCTGCGAGCGCGCCGATCCGCCATCGCTTGGCAGGGACCATGGCTGGTGATCCGTCACGGGCTGATCCGGCCCCGCCTTCACATCATTCCTTGCCGCCATATTCAAAGCGCGGACATTCGCGACAATTTCGTCTATCGTCGCTTTGGCCTTGCCACTTTGGCGCTTGGAATTCCGGGCAGAGGCCGCTTTTCAGACGACCATGTGCCGGCAATCCCGATGGAATTGGCTCGATCGTTACGCGAGCATATCTTGATCAATATATCCGATAAAATAGAAGCAAATAGAAACATATGATGGACAATATCGCGCTCGGTATCACGCACTCGATCAAAGGCCAGCCTTGGCAATGGCGACGCACCAGCACAGATATGGCCAGCGAAAATCTGGCTCCCGATGATCTGGTGACCCAGCTTTTGCTCGCGCGCGGCGTCGCACGAGATGATCTGGAGCGGCAGCGCAAACCCGCCTTGCGCAGCTTCATGCCCGATCCATCGATCTTTCAGGATATGGATATCGCCGCTCAGCGCATCGCAAATGCCGTTGAGGCCAAAGAAGCGATCATCATCTTTGGCGATTATGATGTGGATGGCGCCACCTCTGCTGCCTTGCTAGTGCGGCTGTTGCGCAGCCTAGATGTGCCCGTGGGGGCCTATATTCCGGATCGCCTGATGGAAGGCTATGGCCCATCGGGCGCCGCATTGGTCAAAATTGGTGAAGCGGGATCGCGCCTGATCATCACCGTCGATTGCGGCGCTCAGGCTTTTGACGCCATTGCAGAGGCCAATGCCGCTGGGGTGGAAACCATCATCGTCGATCATCACCAATGCGCCACGACCCTGCCCGCCGCCTTTGCCATGGTGAATCCGAATCGCCTCGATGAAGCGCCCGATGCCGCAGCGCATGGCAATTTGGCCGCCGTTGGCGTGGCCTTCCTCTTGGGCGCCGCCATTTTGCGCAATCTACGCGCTCGCGGCCATTTCGCCAGCCGCCCCGAACCAGCCTTGATTGATCTGCTGGATCTGGTGGCGCTTGGCACCGTGGCCGATGTGGCGCGCCTCACCGGCTTTAACCGCGCGCTGGTCACCCAAGGGCTTAAGATCATGGCCCGGCGCGGCAATATCGGCCTGTCCGCCCTGATGGATGCGGCCCGCCTGTCCAAGCCGCCCACGGCCAGCGATATGGGCTTTGCGCTTGGCCCCCGGATCAATGCTGGCGGGCGCGTCGGAAAATCGGATCTGGGGGTTCGCCTGCTGACCACCCATGATCCACAAGAAGCGATGGAAATCGCACAAGAGCTCAGCCATTTAAACGATGAGCGCCGCGCTATCGAGGCAGGCGTATTGGAAGAAGCCACCGCAGCCAGCGCCGCCTGCGCCAATGCGCCAGTCTCGCTTGTCGCCGGGCAAAATTGGCATCCCGGCGTTATCGGCATTGTCGCGGGGCGTCTGAAAGAAAAATTCGGGCGGCCCGCCATCGTCATCGCCATGGATGAGGAGGGCATCGGCAAAGGCTCTGGCCGCTCTATTTCGGGTGTTGATTTGGGCGCCGCGATTCTCGCCGCCAAGGAAAGCGGCTTGCTCATCGCTGGCGGTGGTCATGCCATGGCCGCCGGTCTCACGGTGGCGGCCGACAAGATCGACGCCCTTGGCGCCTTCCTCAATGATCGTCTGGCCGCCGATGTCGAGCGCGCCAACGCAGGCCGTGCTTTGTTGATCGACGCAATCCTCGCGCCTCGCGGCATCAGCCCGGATTGGTGCGACGCTATCGAAAGCGCAGGGCCCTATGGCGCTGGCTGGCCTGCGCCCCGCGTCATCGCGGGTCCGGTCCGGATTGTTGAAGCCTCCGTCGTCGGCACCGACCATCTGCGACTGATCGTTTCCGGCGATGATGGCGCCCGCTTCAAAGCTATCGCCTTTCGCGCTGCCGAATCTGAATGGGGCCAGCAATTGTTGCACACGCCCTATGGAAAGAAATTATGGCTCGCGGGCCGCGCCAAGCGCGATGATTGGGGCAGCCGACCAGCCGCAGAACTGCACCTGGAAGATGCCGCATGGGCGGAATAGCTGCCTTTTTGAAAAAAAAGCGAAATACTGGCTGCTGTCGCTTGACGATCTCCAAAACTCCGCCTAATGCCCGCTTCACCGAACAGACGGCCCCTTCGTCTAGCGGTTAGGACGCGGCCCTTTCACGGCTGAAACACGGGTTCGATTCCCGTAGGGGTCACCATCCTTTCATGGATAGGCAGAGCATAGCGCTCTATCGGACTATTCTTAGCATCTGAATTGGCGCTACTTCTGGTCAGCCGATGATTTTCACGCCCATCGCGCTGAGCAAATCTGCGGCCTGCTCACCGGATAGGATCGCACCGCGAAGCAAGCCCAAATCCGCGAGCTGCAATCCACCCAGATCCGCCCCGCGCAGGTCTGCGCCATCAAAAAATGCTCCGTCCAGCTGCGCCTCGCGCAAGCTGCATCCGCTAAAAACCGCGCCCCGAAAATCACATCTTTCTAAATCAGCCTGCGAGAAATCGATTCGCACCAATTTCGCCTTGCGAAAAGACCGCCCCTTCAGCCGCGCACCAATCAACAACACCTCTTCCAAGGTCCAGCCGATGCCGCGCGTGTCGGTCAGATCTGCGCCGGTTAATTTACAGCCGATAAAGCGCGTTGCCGTGATCCAGCAGCGCCAGAAATTGGCATTATTGCAATCACTTGATCGAAAATCTGCTTCTCCCAAATCGCTTTCTATCCAATGCGAAGACCCTGCCCGACAGGATATCCAACGGCTCCGCTCCAATTGCGCGCCCGAAAAATTGGTTTCGCGCAAATCGCAGCGCTCAAATGTCCAGTCGCACAGATCCAGATCCGAAAGATCGACCCCAGCCAGATTGCAATCCTGCAAGATGTGCGGCTCCGCGCTCAAAGCCTTCACATCATCACGGGACAGCGTGTCGCCAATGATGACCGGAATTGAAAAATGATCTTGTTGCATAGCCCTTCTTAGCCCGTTCTCACGAACAGACCATGCCCAGTTGCACCGGTGTATAGGGTCATAAGGCATAGCATCAGTGGGGCCCGCTCTACGTCAGCATCTTTGCTACACAGGGCGTGCGCGCAGAATCTTTCGGCGGGGATAGACAAGCGCCGCCCTGCACCGCTACCGGCGGGCCATGGCTATTACTGCAACCATTATGAACACACTTACCGGTCAACCCATTCAAAAAATGGCCTTTAACCGGATGCCTAAACCTTGGGCCAGCTTCACTCTGGCCGATGGCCAGCGGGTCACAGCAGAAAGAATCGATATCGGCAAACCCGATCCCGGAAAATTCTCTGCCCCCATCAGCATCTGGGTCTCACTGAAAGCAAAAGACCAATAGGCTCAGCGAACGCACGCATAAAAAATGCAGGATCAGCCAATAGTTACCGGCCGATCCTGCCTAATTTTGCTTAGCCTGGGGCAATGTCAGCGCCCCACATCATCATTGGGAAATCATTATTGCGCGGCGCGCGGCGGGCGACCAGCGGTCTTACGGCGCACACCGCCGCCCTTCCCTTTGCCGCCCAAGCCGATTTGCTTGGCCAGCACCCGGCGGCGCTCAGCATAATTTGGCGCAACCATTGGATAATCCTTTGGCAGGCCCCATTTGGCGCGATATTCATCGGGCGTCATATTATAATGCGTCATCAAATAACGGCGCAACATGATCAGCTTTTTACCGTCTTCCAAACAGATCAGATGATCGGGCTTTACAGAGGCCCGGATAGAGACGGCAGGTTCCTGCTTCACCTCTTCCTCTACCTCTTTGCCCAAGCCCGCGAGAGCATCATGCACCGAATGTATGACGGCAGGAATGTCACTCATGGCAACATTGTTATGGCTGACATGCGCAGCAACAATGTCAGCCGTCAGTGTCACCAGCAAATTTTGATCATCCATAATCACGTCCTTTAAGAAAGGCCTAACAAGCGATGCCTGCCTTTCGGTGGAGAATGCCTATCTCGGTTCAAAAGTTCCCAAGACTTCCAAATTCGAGACATTTCCTGCGATTATATTTCACAAAATTTATATTTCCCAAGAGGATCACCGATCTCAGGAAACAGGCATTCAATGTAGAGACACCTGCACACGCAACAACAGTCGAATGCTATAAACTATCAGAAACTACAAATCAGTCAATATTATGATAATATAAAATATATCCCATTATTGAAATGAATTCACAAAATCATTCATATTCAAGATCAATATATTCATTTCCCTGAAAATACTGGCCCTTACACGGCCTCATCTTACACGATAAGCCTCAAACAGATGCTCGCTCCTTATCATTAAAGAGATTTTTATCTTGAAAAATAGCATATTGATTTTTCGATGCGCCACATAGCGGAACCAAGAACTATCAAGACTCACTTCGAAAAGACACCAAGCGCAAACCAATGCCGATCTATATTTTGTAGATTGCGGAAAGCTGAAGGATCAACCGAACAGCTGAGTGGAGGCCCGAGCCGGAATCGAACCGGCGTGCGAGGATTTGCAGTCCTCTGCGTCACCACTCCGCCATCGGGCCTCGATCGCGTCTAAGCGTGGTGTCAGCGCCACTAGCGACATAATCACGCCGAGGCAATGAAATTTGGCATAAATTATACTGCTGCCAAGGATCGCCAGCCAGCACCACCGCCACTTGCGGATCCCATTCCCCCTTCATGCAGGATTTGACGTCTTGGCCTATGCTCACCATAGCGCTATGCGCGACTAGGCGCGAACCTTAACTGTATTATTGTTGCAATACAGCTTGGCCTGGACTAGGTCTCGTGTCATGAAATGGGGTCCAGGGAATCGGATTGATACGGATGGCGATCAAATTGAACGAATCTTCTGCCGCTGAAATGCGCTCGGCTATGATTGACTGCCAATTGCGGCCTACAGATGTGTCAAACACAGGCGTGATCGCCGCGATGGGCGCCGTTGCGCGCGAAAATTTCGTGCCCGCGGCCCTCGCCAGCGTCGCTTATATGGATCGCCCGATTGCGCTTGGCGAAGGCCGCTTTCTGAACGCGCCGCTTGTCTGCGGCCGCATCTTGACCAAAGCCGCCGTCGTGCCGGGCGAGCGCGCGATGCTGATTGGCGCTGGCTCTGGCTATATGGCTGCCCTGCTGGCGGAAATGGGCGCTGATGTCGTTGCCGTGGAAGAAAATGCTGCATTGGCCGCTTCCGCTCCTGAAGAGGCTCGCTCTGATGCGATTCGCTGGGTGTCCGCTCCTCTGACAGAAGGTGCGGCGGATCATGCCCCCTATCAGCTGATCATCATCGACGGCGCGGTGGATGCACTGCCCGATGCGATAGAGGATCAACTCGCCGAAGGTGGCCGCCTGATCGGCGCGCTTCGCGATGGCGCAGTCAGCCGGCTGGTCTATGGGGTCAAGATCAATGGCACCCTCACCCTGCACCGTTTCGCCGATATGGATGTGGCTCTATTGCCGGGCTTCGCAGCGCCCAAGGCGTTTCAATTCTAACCATGTCCAGAATCCTCAGAATCTCCAGAATTCATTGTCTCTGACGGGCGCAATATGTTCATCATGATGCGCCCCCTTGCCAACAGACGGAATCATCTATGACTTTATCTTCCGGTATTTTTCGCCACAGTCGCACTTTGCTGCTGGCAAGCCTTATCACCGGAAGCATGATCATCGCGTCGACGGCTCAGGCCGAAACATTGCAAGGTGCGCTTACCAAAGCCTATATCAACAACCCCACGCTCACAGCAGCGCGGGCAGGTCAGCGGGCCAATGATGAAAATGTGCCGATCCAGCGCAGCCACGGCCTTCCCAGCGCTGCGGTTTCAGCCAATTATAACGAAAATCTGGCCAGCGCAGATAATAGCCTGCGGCAACCCACACGCAGCCTTTCAATCGGGCCTCAGATTTCCGTGCCAATTTATCAGGGCGGCGCGGTTCGCAATGCCGTGAAGGCCGCAAAGCTGCGCGTCGATGCCGGTCAGGCCAATTTGCGGGCCACTGAAGCCAGCATTTTTTCGCAGACTGTGGGCGCCTATATGGATGTGATCCGCGATCAAGCGATTGTGCAGCTCAGCCGCAAAAATGTCGATGTGCTGCACACCAATTTGGAAGCCACGCGGGATCGGTTTGAGATCGGCGACCTCACCCGAACCGATGTCGCCCAATCAGAGGCTCGGCTTGCGCTAGCTGAAGGCAGTTTGCGCGGGGCCGAAGCCCAGCTGATCGCCAGCCGCGAATCCTATATCCGCCTGGTCGGTGACACGCCGGATGATCTGCAACCGCCTCCCCCCCTTCCCGGCCTGCCGGAACGAGTCGATGAAGCGGTTGCCATCGCCTTGAATAGCAACCCTGATATTGCCAGCGCCAATCTGAATATCGCGGCATCGCGGGCCGATATCGGAGTCGCCCGCTCGGCTCGCGCGCCCAAATTATCGGCAACTGTCGGCGCCAATTACAATAATTATCTTGGCTCGCTCGACAGCGTCTCTCCCGGTGTCTCGGTGGATCAAAGCGGCACCAGCGCCGTCGCCGGGCTTAACATGTCGCTGCCGCTGTTCACCGCAGGCCGCAGCTCTGCCATGGTTCGCCAAGCGCAAAGCCGCACCAGCCAAGCGCTGGAACAATATGTCGAGGTGGAGCGCGGTGTAATCGCGCAGGCGCGCGGCGCCTATGCCTCATGGCAGGCCAACAACCGCGTGATTGTGGCGGCCGAGCAAGCAGTGCAGGCCAATGCCCTCTCCTTGGAAGGCGTTCGGGCGGAAAACAGCGTCGGCACCCGCACCATTTTGGAAATCCTGAACGCCGAGCAGGAATATTTGAACGCGCAGGTCGATCTCGTCTCGGCTCGGCGCAACGCCTATGTCGCCGCCTTCACTCTGCTCGCCGCAATGGGCAAAGCCGAAGCGCGCGATCTGGGGCTGGATGGCGGCACCCTTTATGATCCCAACGAACATTATCAGCATGTTCGCAGCCAAATCTGGGATTGGGCCGATGGCCCCGCGCCCCAGCAGGAAGCGCGGGATACACGGTCGCTGCCCGCCGCCAATGCCGATGTGCCCGCATCGGTGGACGCCGCCGCCTCGCTGGAACCAAAGGCGCGTTAACTTCCCTTTTCAGGCCTGCGACAATAGGGGTTGGCAAGAATTGCCATCTACCGCTAGATTTGGCGCAGTGCCCATCCCGGGCGCAACGCAGGAAGGCTCAATCGATGGGCGACATGTCGCGCGAACCATCCATGGAAGATATTCTCTCCTCTATTCGCCGTGTCATTGCGCGCGATGAGGATAATATGCAGGCGCGCCTCAGCCGCCTGACGCCTGCCATGCCGGATCACGCCCCTGCGATATTGGAACTGGATCAGGGGTTTGGCGAAGACGATATGTCGCTGGACTCGCGCTTCGCCGCCAACACAGGCTTTTCGGATCCATCCATCCCCATCGCTGCCCCTGCCCCCGCTGAAAAAAGGGAAAGGGCAGCTCCCGCCCCTGAGCCCATCCGCGACGATGCAATGGATAGCGATGCTTCGCTCGTCAGCCATGAAAGCGCCGATGCTGCGCGCCAATCGCTGGATACCCTCAACAGCGCCCTCAGCGCCGCGCCAGAGCTGCCCGGCACCAGCCGCACCATTGACGATCTGGTGATGGAAGCCCTGCGCCCGATGCTAAAGCAATGGCTGGATCATAATCTGCCACCGCTAGTCGAAACCATGGTATCGCGCGAAATCGCTCGGATCACCGGGCGCGGCGTCTGATCTCACCCCCATCCGGCCCAATCCGCCAACAGGTGCCGCGCAATCGCAAGCGGCGGCGGCGCCACAAAGGGTGCGTCCATATCCCCCGCCAGTGCGGCCCGCACCTCGGCCCGATCCACCCACATTGCGGCTTCCAGCTCGGTTTCATCCAGCGTCAGCGCCGGATTGGTCGCCGTCGCCGCGCAAGCGATCATCAGCGACGAAGGAAAGGGCCATGGCTGGCTAGCAATATAGCGCACGTCCGTCACCTTAATGCCCGCCTCTTCAAACAATTCGCGCGCGACCGCTTCCTCCAGCGATTCCCCCGGCTCGACAAAGCCCGCCAGCGCGGAATAAAATCCCGGTGGAAAACCGGGCTGGCGCGCCAGCAACACCCGCCCTTCATATTCCGCCAACATGATCACGACCGGATCCACCCGCGGAAAATGTTCGGCGCGGCAGGCTCCACATTTGCGACCCCATCCGGCGCGGAACACCTCCGTTTCGGTGCCACACATGGCGCAAAAGCCGTGGCGCGCATGCCAATCCACCAAGCTGCGTGCGCCGCCATAAACGGCCAGATCCTGCGATGACAGCATCGGCAGCATCCGCATCACCGTGCGGGATCGGGCATCCACGCCGCGCCTCCGGCCTGCCTCGCGCACAAAATAGGGGATCCCCCGCTCATCCCGCCCCAGCAGCAACAATTGGCGTTCGTCGCTGGGGTCGAGCGGCTCCCACAACAGCCCACCGCCATCACCGGGAATGAAATCCACCCCATCCATGGCCAAGCAACGCGCCCGCGGATCGATCATCGTTTCGGCAAAGCCCGCCGGATCGGCCCGCAACTGATCGGCGCGATCCAGCCAAGCGCCGGTAAAACCCAATGGTCCAGACATTATCTGTCGATATCCTGCAATATGATTTCAGGGAATTTTTCTTGGAAGTTCAATGCTGTCGACGGCATATATTGGGCATAGCCCGCCGCCCGATAGCCGCGCCGGCGATCCACCAGCCCGATGGTTCCGGCTGCACCAGACCAGCCGAATATGCCTTCGCCTTCTGGTGAACCGGGCAAAGACACGCGCCCGCCCGCACCAAAGCCTGCGCCATGAATGAAAGTGCCATCCCGCTTCACACTGTCATCAATCAGGTTCGACATCGCAAGCCGCGCCGTTTCTGGCCGCAAAATGCGCGCGTCACCCAGCCGCCCTTCACCCATCAGCATGGATAGAAAGCGGTCATAATCGCGCGCGCTGCTCACCAACCCGCCGCCGCCGTGAATCACCGCAGGCTTATCCAAATAGATGCTGCTTTTCGCAGGATCGATCGGCAGCAGCATAGATCCGATGGGGCTATAATTGCTGGTCAGCCGCGTCACTTCACTGGCGGGAACCTGAAAATAGCTGCTCGTCATGTGCAGCGGCGCGAATATGCGCTCGTTCAGAAACGCCTCAAATTCTTTGCCCGACGCCACTTCGATCACCCGCCCCAACAGGTCCAGACTCAAGGAATAGCTCCACTGGGTGCCGGGCTGATAAACCAGCGGCAGCTGCGCCAACCGATCCGCGAACACCGCGAGGCTAGGGGCAGACTGTGCTCCGCCAAAGCCGGGTATCGGCAAACGAGAAACGACCCCGCCCAGCAAGCCCGCATCCTCATAGGCTTTTTTCAGCGGCCCCTTTTGCATGATATTATAGCCAAGCCCGGCAGTGTGGGTCAGCAAATGGCGCACCGTTATCAGGGTGCGCGCGTCGCTGACGTCGGTTAAGGATCCATCCGGCTGATTTTGCACTTTCATTTTGGCAAAAGCAGGCAGGAAATCCGCAATAGGCTGATCCAATGTCAAGGCGCCATCATCGATCAATATCATCGCTGCCATGCCCGTCACCGGCTTGGTCATCGAATAAAGTCGCCACAAACTATCCTGATCCACCGGCACATTGCTATCCATCGCCAAACGGCCGACAGCCAATATGGTCGCGGGATCCTGCCCTTTCCCGATCATCGCCAGCGCGCCCGCAAGCTGCCTTTTTTCCACGAAAGACTGAAGAAAGGCTCTGGTCGCGGGATAGGCTGATGGCATTTGCTCTGCCACCGCCGTTCTGGCCCAAGCGGCGCGCGGCATCATCGCGGCCCCCATCGCCGCCAAGCCCCCGCCCATGATCGCGCGCCGTGAAAGCATCTCTGTCATTCGGCCATCTCCCGCTTTTTCTTGATCAGCTTGCGATAAAGCGTCGGCAGACCAGCCTCGTCAAGCGCCCTTATCGGCCACCATTCCCCATCACCCTCGGCTTCATCCGCGCCGCGATAGCCTAGCCGTAGCGTCAGATCGAAATGGGTGAAGCTATGATCAATCATGATGCTATTGTTGCTGGCTTGCGGATGATCATCCCAGCTAGAACCCGGCAAGGCCCGCATTCCGCCCAACATGCCCTTTTCCGGGCGGCGGATCAGCCAAATCTGCCCGTCCCGCTCTATCCAATAGGCTAGGCCATAACGATGCGGCCTCGCCTTTTTGGGCGGCTTCACCGGCAAACGCTCAATATCCGGTCGGCCGCGCGCCCGGCAATCCGCCATCAGCGGACACAGGCCACATAGCGGATTGCGAGGTGTGCAAATGCCGGATCCCAAATCCATCATCGCCTGCGCAAAATCGCCCGGTCGCTCCACTGGCACCAAGGGGGCCAGCGCCGCTTTAATCTCTTTCTTCGCGGCGGGAAGCGGCGTTTCAATCAATTGGTGGCGCGCCATCACCCGTTCAATATTGGCATCCACCACCACCGCGCGCTGGCCAAAAGCAATCGCCGCCACCGCCGCTGCCGTATAATCCCCCACCCCCGGCAAGGTCCGAAGCACAGTTTCCTGATCCGGAAAACTTCCGCCATGATCACGCACCACAGCGCGGGCACAGGCCAATAAATTGCGCGCCCGCGCATAATATCCCAGCCCCGCCCAAGCCGCCATCACATCGGCATCCTCGGCGGCGGCGAGATGCTGAACGCTCGGCCAACTGTTCGTAAAGCGTTGGAAATAGGCCGTCACCGCCGCAACCGTGGTTTGCTGCAACATCACCTCGGCCAGCCAAACCCGATAAGGGTCGGGCACGGCCCGATCATGGGGGCCGATTCGCCACGCCAAGTCGCGCGCATGGCGATCATACCATCCCAGCAAGCGCGCGGAAAAATCCGCCGCTGGTTTCGATTCAGAAGTCTGGACGCTCACCCCCGGCCTATGCCATGAGTGCTGTCATGACGAAAGCGGCCAGTGGCATGATCGAGGGCAAGCCCCTTCGCAAGGCGAAACCCACCAAAGATGGTGACGCCGCCAGCAGCCCTGCTGCGTCCAAAAAAGCGGCGCGCAAAAGTCCCGCCAAAAAAGCCGTATCGGCCAAAGCCTATCAACGCCCGCGCGGCGGTGAAGCGCGGATGATTTCCGATTTGGTGCCAGAAGTGGGCCGCACCGCCTTTCGCAAATTCGGCTTCATTCAATCCTCGATCATCAGCCGCTGGGCCGAGATTGTGGGCGCAAAATTGGCGCTGGTAACCCAGCCAGCGATGATCCGTTTCCCGGCCGGAACCAAAGCGGGCGGCACCTTGCATCTGTCCGTCTGCGGCGCTCATGCGCCCATGCTGCAGCATGTCGCGCCGGATATCATGGCGTCTGTGAACCGTTTTTTCGGCTATGCCGCCATCACCCAAATTCGCATGGCCCATGGCCTGATTCCGCCCAGCCCAGCCAAACCCAAGCCTGCACCGCGCACCATTCCGGCCGATCTCAGCGATTCACTGCGAGAAATTGCGGACGTAGAATTGCGCACCGTGCTTGAAAAAATGGCTGCCGGATTGGGTGCGACGCCCAATGTGCCGCCTATCCGTTAAAACCCCATTCGGAAAACCAACCACTTCAGCCTACAACTGGGAAAGCCGAACTTCGCCATGATCAAAACGCCAGTCCTACGCTCCCAACCCATCGCGCGACGCGCCGCCATCACGCTTTTTTCGGGCGCCGCCATGCTGTTGCTCACCGCCGCTGCGCCTTGGTCGTCCACCGTCAGCCGCAATAGCATCGGCGCGCATGTGATTGGCAATCCCGCCGCTAAGGTGACGCTGGTGGAATATTTCAGCTATACCTGCGGCGCCTGTGGCCGCTTCGCCATCAGCAGTGATGCACCGCTGACCAGCGATTATGTCAGCAAAGGCCTCGTGCAGGTGGAATATCGCAACATGCTGCGCGATCCGCTGGATATGGTTGCAGCGCTGCTGGCGCGCTGTGGCCGGGCCAGCGCCTTTCATGGCAATCATCAGGCCATTTTTGCAGCCCAGCCCGCGTGGATCGGCAAAGTTCAGGCGGCCAGCGAAGCGCAGCAAAAAAGCTGGTATGATGGGCCTGTGAATCAACGCACCAAGCGTATCGCCACGGATAGTGGCCTCTTCGCATTGATGCAGGCGCGCGGCTATTCCGAGGCGCAGCTTGACGCCTGCCTCACCAGCGAAGCGGCCACCTCGGCGGTTATCGGCATGACCAATATCGGCCAAAATACCGATCATGTGCGCGGCACCCCCAGTTTCTTCATCAACGGCAAACAGGTGGTGAATAGTGTTGAATGGAGCGCAGTGAAATCCGCGCTCGACCTTGCTCTTAAGCCCGTTTAAAACCCACTAATCTGCTTTTTTTTAATCGGAGACCGCTGACCATGAAATCCTCGCTGCGACTTGCCCTTCTGTCTTCGATTGGCGCATTGGCGCTTACAGCCTGCGGCGGCGGCGCGGCCGATTCATCAAAGGAACAGGCCGCCATTGCGAAAATCGCGGCTCCGGCTGGGAAAAGCTGGTCCGATGTTGTCGCACCATCTGCTGAAGGCGGCATGGTGATGGGCAATCCGGATGCGCCGATCAAAATCGTGGAATTTGCGTCAATCACCTGTTCGCACTGCGCCGATTTTTCCAAATCCGCCATGCCAGAGCTAAAGAAAGACTATATCGACAGCGGCCGGGTCAGCTTGGAAATGCGCCATTTCGTGCGTGATCCCTTGGATGCGATGGTGTCGGCTGTGCTGCGCTGCTCGCCTGCTGATCGCTATTTCCCACTGCTCGACTCCAGCTTTGATGCACAGGCGGATCTTTTCGCCGGGGCACAGGCCAATCCTTCTGCCGGTGAAGCCGCCATGAAACTGGCGCCGGATCAACGCTTCACAACGCTGGCGACGGGCTGGAAATTGGATGATTTCTTCAAAGCCCGCGGCGTAACCGAAGATCAGCTGAAATCCTGCCTCTCCAATGTCGATAATATCACCAAGCTTGAAGAAATCGGCAACAATGCAACCCAAACGCATCGGATCACCGGCACCCCCAGCTTCCTGATTAACGGCAAACTTGCGGATGGCATCGCTAGCTGGGAACCGCTGCGCGAACGTCTCAAAGCGATGGGCGCTCGCTAATCTAGTGTCCTGATCCTAGCGCGATCCGGCTTCGCTTTGCGCCAAGCCGGATCGTTCATCCGCGGCTTAGGCCGCGCTGCCCACCACCATCAGCGATGCAAAAATCAGCAATCCCGCAAAGCGATTGCTGCGAAATTTGGCCAACGCATCATTTTCATCGGCCATATCCAGCGTCACCACCTGCCCGATCAGATGCAAGGTTGCAGGCAATAATGCGAGCAGCGCCAAAGCATCCGGCCGCACCTGCCAGATCGCCGCGCCCCACAGCAAAAGCGCGCCGACATAGCATAAAGTCACCCCAGCGCGCACATGGCGGCCCATGGCCCGCGCGCTCGATTTCACACCAACCAGCACATCATCTTCAATATCCTGCAAGGCGTAAATCGTATCATAGCCAATGGTCCACAATATGCAGCCGCCGTAAAGCAGCCACAGACCAGATCCCGCCGCGCCAGCCACCGCAATCCAGCCGACCAAAGCCCCCCAGCTGAACACCAGCCCCAACCACAGCTGCGGCCACCATGTGATCCGCTTCATAAAAGGATAGGCTGCAACCAGCGCCACGCTCATCACCGCCACCCACTGCGCCTGAAATGGCAATTGCCACAGCACCAGCAGGCCGATCAGACACAGGATCACAATCCATATCGCTGCCGCGCGCATAGTCACCGCGCCGCTGGCCAAGGGCCGCGATGCTGTCCGCGCGACACGCGCATCCAGCCGCCGATCCACCATATCATTATACACACAGCCCGCGCCGCGCATCACAATCGCCCCGATCAGCATCCAGATCAGCAACGGCCATTGATCCCGCACCCCGCCCGCCAAAGCGATGCCGAAAGCACAGGGCCAAAAGAGCAGCCACCAGCCAATTGGGCGGTCGAATCGCGCCAGCAATGCAAAAGGCCGGGCACTGGCGGGCAATAAAGCCAACATGCCCTGATGCTGGCTATCGCGAGGAAGGCGGGCGCGAGGGGGGTGTTCGCGCGACACTTGAGGTGGTGTGTCCATGATGAAGTGGGCGATAGCAGGGCTGAGCGCAGCGATAAATGCTTCTTATTCACCCCGCGGCTCGAGTCGTCTCTTGGGCAAGCTCGCCCATGATGCGCTGCACCAGTTCGCTTCTGGTCTCTTTGCCTTCCTCCCCCAATCTACACAGCCTCTCAATGCCGCTATGGACTGGAACGTCGGCTCTGCTATCCCAGCGTCTATGCCTGCCATCCCCGCCTGGCCGCCCGCCAGCACGCCCCGCCTCTTTGTCGATCAACCGCTTGATCTATCAGCCCAGATTTCGATCGAAGGGGCCGCGGCTCATTATTTGATCCATGTCATGCGGCTGAAAGTCGGGGATCCCATCCTGCTGTTCAACAACAGCCATGGCGAATGGCTGGCACTGGCCACAGACATTGGCAAAAAATCGGCAAATTTTTCTATCGAGCGTCAGATGCGCGCGCAGGAAAATGTGCCCGATCTATGGCTTTGCTTTGCTCCGATCAAAAAAGCGCGGCTGGATTATATTATCGAAAAAGCCACGGAATTGGGCATATCGCGCCTGCAACCCGTGATCACCGAGCGCACCATCGTAGAGCGGGTGAAGCAAGAAAGATTGGCAGCGCAAATCATCGAAGCTTGCGAGCAATGCGGACGCACGGCTCTGCCCGATCTCGCCGACCCCATAAAGTTGCCGCGGTTGCTACAAAGCTGGCCGACGGACCGCGCTCTGCTTTTTGCCGACGAAGAAGGCGGCATCCCATTTCCGCAGATCCATGCCCCGGCGCCCGCCGCAATCTTGATCGGTCCCGAAGGCGGCTTCACCGATAAAGAAAGGGCGGCATTGCTGAGCCATACCGCCGTTCACCGGATGGCACTGGGCCCGCGAATCCTGCGCGCCGAGACAGCCGCAATCGCAGCGGTGTCTTTATGGATGGGCCAGCACGGCGATTGGGGCTAAAGCCAAGGTCAAAATGCGGCATAGACAGGGTGCAGCATCAGGATGTGATGAAATTTTCTGATTATAGCGAAGATTGAAGGGCGCCGAATGAGCACGCGAACGGTTTCTGACAACAACGACCCCATCCTTGAGCATCGCGACCAATTGGTCGAGCCGATGGCCAAGGGCGAAAAGCCGCGTGATCGGTGGCGCATTGGCACCGAGCATGAAAAATTTGTTTATCGCACCGCCGATCATCGCGCCCCTTCCTATGACGAGCCGGGCGGCATTCGCGATCTGTTAATGGCCCTCACCCGCTTTGGCTGGGAACCGGTGATGGAGGGCGATCATGTGATCGCGCTCAGCGGCGCTGACGGCAATGTCAGCCTGGAACCAGCTGGTCAGCTGGAATTATCCGGCGCACCGCTGCAAAATCTGCACCAGACCTGCGCGGAAACGGGCCGTCACCTGAAACAGGTGAAGGAAGTAGGCGCAGAGCTTGGCCTTGGCTTTCTGGGGCTGGGCATGTGGCCGGATAAAACACGCGAAGAGCTGCCCGTCATGCCCAAGGGCCGCTATGCTATCATGCTGCAACATATGCCGAAAGTCGGCAGCATGGGGCTGGATATGATGCTGCGCACCTGCACCATCCAGACCAATCTCGATTATTCCAGCGAGGCTGACATGGTGCAGAAATTCCGCACCTCTCTAGCGCTACAGCCGATTGCAACGGCGCTTTTCGCTTCATCGCCCTTCACTGAACGCAAGCCCAATGGCTTCCAATCCTATCGCAGCCATATCTGGACCGACACCGATCCGGCCCGCACGGGAATGCTGCCCTTTGTGTTTGAATCGGGCTTTGGCTATGAAAATTATGTCGACTATATGCTCGATGTGCCGATGTATTTTGTGTTTCGAGATGGCAAATATATCAATGCCGCTGGTCAAAGCTTCCGGGATTTTCTGAACGGAAACCTGCCCGCCCTGCCCGGCGAAAAACCCCGCCGTTCCGATTGGATCGATCATCTGTCCACCGCATTTCCCGAAGTGCGCCTGAAAAGCTTTTTGGAAATGCGCGGCGCCGATGGCGGCCCTTGGAACCGCATTTGCGCCCTGCCCGCCTTTTGGGTTGGGCTGCTTTATGATCAAGGCGCGCTGGATGCCGCTTATGATCTGGTCAAAAATTGGTCGATTGCAGATCAGCAGGCGCTGCGCGATGCCGTGCCCGCCCAAGGGCTAAGCGCAGCGGCGCCGGGCGGCGGCACCGTTCGGGATCTGGCTTCGCGCCTGCTCGATATTGCCGCCGACGGTCTGGCGGCGCGCGGCGAGGTAAATTCCATGGGCGAAAATGAAGTCGGCTTCCTCGAGCCGCTACGCCAGATTGTGAAAAGCGGCCAATCCCCCGCCGCAGCCCTGCTCGCGCAATATGAAGGTGCGTGGCAGCAGGATATTTCGCGCGTCTATCGCGAGCTTAGCTTTTAAGAGCTGGCAGACCGATTCGCTGACCCCCAACAATGGTCGGCGCCGCGATCAACGGCGCCGAATCTCCCCCATTGCTCCGCTCGCCTTAATGTCGTTTCGATTCGACGCGGACCCGCCATTATTGATTCGGCTCCCCTCGCTAGAGTCTTTAGGGAAGCCGCAACGGGAATGGGGGTTCCCCTCAAAACCATAGTTGCGGGGTCGCATTTTGTTATCGAACGAGAAGGGTCAGCGCTCTTTGCGCCAGCGCTTGTCTGCGTTGTTTCAAGACCATGAGATCTTCATTCGAACCAAGGGTCAGGTGCGCTTCCTGCGGGTATCGGCCAAGATGCAAAAAAGGGCGGTTCTTGCCGCATTTTCATTGCTCATCCTCTGGTCTGCGGTCACCCTTTCCATGGCGATGAGCCAATTTGTTACCGCCAATGACCGTGCGCTCTTGTCGGAAAAACAAGCCGAAGCGGCGGCAGCGGAAAAGCGCATCGCCGCCTATCGCGATACCATCGGCGACATGGCCAGTGATTTACATGATCGACAGCTGCAATTGGAAGAATGGCAGCAATCCTATTTCGGCACGGAAACCCCGGATCCAATCTCCAAAGAAGCGCCAGCTTCCATCGATAAAGCCTCGGCAGAAAAGGCCTCTGCCCCCGCCGCATCCCCACTCTCCTCGCTCGTATCCGGCGCTAAAAATTCTCAGCTTCCACCAGAACTTCGCCGCTTGATGGCGCTTGCAGCGCGGCAAGAAATTCTATCCGCCCGTTTGCTGGCGGCGGTGCAGCAGCGCGCTACAAATGCCGAAACCGCCGTCGCCAAACTTGGTTTAAACCCTGATGCCATCGTCCGCAGCGCCGCCAGCGGTCGCGGCGGTCCTTTCATTCCTCATCCCGTCACATCCACCAAAGCGCGTGCGCTCGGCAGTTCTTTTGCTGCGCTCGATAAAGCGCTGTTTCGGATGGAAGTGCTCGAACGCACGCTCGTCGCCGTGCCATCAGGTAATCCGGCAGATATCTTAATGATGTCTTCGGGCTTTGGCCGCCGCAGCGATCCTTTCAGCGGTGCTAGCGCAGTCCATTCCGGGCTGGACTTTCGCGGCCCTATCGGCACCCCGATCCTATCCGCCGCCCCCGGTCGGGTTAGCTTTGTTGGCGTAAAATCCGGCTATGGCAATGTGGTGGAGGTCGATCATGGTCAGGGGATAATGACCCGCTATGCCCATTTGTCGGGCTTCACCACCAAAGTGGGTCATCGGGTGGCTGCGGGCCAGCAAATCGCCAAAATGGGTTCAACCGGCCGCAGCACCGGTAGCCATTTACACTTTGAAGTCCGGTTAAACGGCGTCGCCGTAAACCCCCGCCGCTTTCTGGATGCCAAGGCCGAGGTGTTGACCGTCAAGCAAGATGCCAGCGAGCGCGTCGGCACTGTGGTTGGCCGGGCAATATAAACCTAAATGCGCCGCTAATGCCTAGGCTCAATTGCGCGGTGCCTGCCGCCGATAACTCAGCGCTTCCGCCACATGCAGACGCGCGATTTCCTCCGCACCCGCCAGATCCGCAATGGTGCGCGCTACCCGCAAAATCCGGGTAAAACCGCGCGCGCTCAGCCGCAACCGCTCCGCCGCATCGCGCAGCAAGGCCTGCCCAGCCTCATCCGGCGTCGCAAATTGCTCCAGCAAACTGCCATCCATTTCCGCATTGCTGCGCGCAGCCGCACCGTCAAAGCGGCGCGTCTGCTGCGCCCGTGCAGCGGCCACCCGCGCCGCCACCTCTGCGCTGCCCTCTTTGGGCGCCGCCAGCATTAAATCCGCCGCGCTCACCGGCTGCACATCAACATGCAGGTCAATCCGATCCAGCAGCGGCCCGGATAGCTTGGCTTGATAATCCACCGCACATTTCGGCGCCCGGCTGCACGCCAGCGCGGCATCGCCCAAATGGCCGCAACGACAGGGATTCATTGCCGCAATCAATTGCACACGGGCCGGAAAGGTCACATGCGCATTGGCCCGCGCCACCGTCACCTCCCCCGTCTCCAGCGGCTGGCGCAGCGAATCAAGCACGCCGCGCTGAAATTCCGGCATCTCATCCAAAAACAACACGCCCAGATGGGCCAAACTCACTTCGCCGGGCTTCACCCGCAAGCCTCCGCCGACCAGCGCCGCCATGGAGGCGCTATGATGCGGCGCACGATAGGGGCGGGAGCGAACCATCCGCCCCTGCTCCAGCCCACCGGAAACCGAAGCGATCATCGAAACCTCCAATGCCTCAGCCGGCGTCAATTCCGGCAAGATGCCCGGCAAGCAACTGGCCATCAGAGATTTTCCGGCCCCCGGCGGCCCGCTCATCAGCAAATTATGCCCACCGGCGGCGGCGATTTCCAGCGCGCGCTTGGCCGTTTCTTGCCCCTTCACCTGCGCTAGATCGGCGGCGCGGACCACTGGCTCCACTTGGCCCATGGTTGGCGGCGGCAGCAAAGAAATGCCGCGAAAATGATTCAGTAAAGACAAAAGATCCGGCACCGCCAGCACTTCCACTTGCCCCGCCCACGCCGCCTCGGACCCCTGCACCGCCGGGCAGATCAGTCCGCGTTCCGTCGCCCCGGCATGAAGCGCCGCCAGCAACACGCCATTGCCGCCCGCCACGCGCCCATCCAGCCCCAATTCGCCGACGATCACATAGGCAGCCAAAGTTTCCGGATCGATCACCCCCATCGCGCTGAGCAAAGCGAGCGCGATCGGCAAATCATAATGGGATCCCTCTTTCGGCAAATCCGCTGGCGAGAGGTTGACGGTGATCCGCTTCGGCGGCAGCGACAGGCCGATAGCCGCCAAGGCACCTCGCACCCGCTCGCGGCTTTCGGCAATGGCCTTATCGGCCAGCCCCACCACGGTAAAAGCCGGCACCCCTGCGGCAATCTGGCACTGCACCTCTACAGACCGCGCCTCCAACCCCAAATAGGCCACGGTCGATGCCATCGCCACCATAAGCGTCTCCCCCATCCTCATCCCGGTGCGTTGTTCACACATCGGGTCCCCAGCGGGAGTGTGAGGGGCTCTTACGCTATCGTCGAGTCCCTTTCGTGCCTCAGCCATCAGCCGTGCCGCCCAAGCGCCGCTACCGATTCGCGGTACCCAGACCGCGCGCCCTGATTTCATTGAAAAATGTGGTTCAGCCAGCAGACACGCTTCACATGCCATAAATTCAGTGCACCAGCGCTCGCTATATTCTGGTTCAGCGGGCCATGGAGCGATAAGCTCGCTTCATACCGCCCTGTCTATCCTCCATTGATGAAATCCATGGCCAAACGAAAACCATCTTCTCCCATCCGCCGGAACCCGCAAGTCCGTATGGGGCTGTTTGTAACCGGCCTGTTCTTGATCATCATATCACCGATTATCGGCATTTTGCCGGGCCCGGGCTTCATCATCCTATTCCCGATTGGCCTGATGCTATGCTTGCAAAACAGCAATGGCGCCAAGCGGCTCTATGTCCGTTTCAAAAAGCGCTATCCCAAATATGGGGACTGGACCGATAAGGTGATGCGCCGGGCCAGCGCGGCGCGGCGTCGGGCTAGAAAGCATTGGGAAACTTTGCTCCATGACGATTGACTTTCCCCCGACTCTCCCTTAATCGCCCCTCCATTGCGGCCGCTCGCCTTAGGCGGCTATTTTTATTTCGACAGAAGAGAATTTGGGGATACCGCGATGAAGCGCACCTATCAACCAAGCCGCCTTGTGCGCAAGCGCCGTCACGGCTTCCGTGCCCGTAAAGCCACTGTTGGCGGCCGCAAGGTTCTTGCCGCCCGCCGTGCACGCGGTCGCAAGAAGCTTTCGGCTTAATTTTCCGTGATGGCACCGGCCGCGCTGGTGCGAACACTCACGAAAAGAAGCGAATTTCTGGCCGCTAATCGCGGTCATCGCTTTCCTGTGCCCGGCTTTGTCCTGCTCGTCCGCCCACGCGGCGATCAGGACGATCTGCTGGGCATTGGCTATACGGTCAGCAAAAAAGTCGGCAATGCCGTGACCCGCAATCGGATGAAGCGCCGCTTGCGGGCTTTGGTGCGTGATCAACTGGTGGCAGGCGGCGTTGCGGGCGCGGATCATGTGCTGATCGGCCGACATGGCGGCAATGATCTGCCCTATGCGGATTTAAGCGAGCATCTGGCCAAAGCCCTGCGCCGGGCGCATAAAAGGCTGGAACAGGGCGATCCGCCCGGCCCGCCCCATAATCGCAAAGCGCCGCCGCGCCGCCGCGGTAAGGGATAGGATAAGCCATGATCGCCCGTATGCTCATTGGCATTGCCCGCCTTTGGCAAATCGGCCCTTCCCGGTTGCTGCCCCCCACCTGCCGCTACACACCATCATGCAGCGCCTATGCGATCACGGCATTAAAACGCTATGGTGCGATCAAGGGTGGCTGGCTGGCTGGAAAGCGGCTATTGCGCTGCCACCCTTGGGGCGGGCATGGCCATGATCCAGTGCCATGAAGCCAGTGCCACCCCCCTGCATAAGACGAAGAAAGACCAGCAAGCGTGGACGATAAGCGTAATCTCTTTGCGGCAATCCTCTTGTCGGTGGCTGTTCTGCTTGGTTGGAACTTCATCGCCGAGCGATTCTTCCCCACTCCGGACCAGCCTGATGTCACCACCACTGTGGCTGGCACGCCAACGGATCAGCCTGGCCATGCCAGCGATCCTGCCGCTCTCGCTGGTCAGCCAGCAGCCTTGCCCACGGGCGGCGTTCCTGCTGTATCGGGCAATCGCCCGGTCAAAACAGTGTTGGCGGAAAGCAGCCGTGTCGCCATTGAGACGCCATCGCTGCGCGGCTCGATCAATTTGGTCGGCGCTCGCTTGGATGATATCACGCTCAACAAATATCGTCAGTCGATTGATAAAGACGCAGAACCGGTGCGGCTTTTCTCGCCCGCTGGCGCGAAAGGCGCTTATTTCGCCAGCACCGGCTGGTCGGCGCAGGGCATCATAGTTCCCGGCCCATCCACTCTATGGACGGCCAGCGGCAACAAGTTGACGCCTGCCACCCCGGTCACGCTCAGTTGGTCCAATGGCACGGGGCAGACCTTCCGCATCGCCTATAGCATCGACGATAAATATCTGATCACCGCCAAACAGACGATCGCCAACACCAGCGCCACGCCGATTTCGGCCAGCAGCTTCGCGCTGATTGATCGTTTGGGTAAGCCGACCGATCCGCATGAAGCCGATAGCTGGACAATCCATGTCGGCCCCACCGGCTATCTGGACGGCAAATCCATTTTCGACGTCGATTATGATGATGTTGAAAAAGCAGATGGCCGCAGCGTGCGCTATAGCAGCGCAGCCTGGTTAGGCTTCACCGATAAATATTGGCTCGCCGCCATCGTTCCGGCGAAGGGCGAGCGCGTTACAGCCGCGATCAGCTCGCCTGCCGCCAACAGCTATCAAACCCTTTTCGCCCGCGATTTCACACATATCGCGCCCGGCCAGCAACTCACCACCACCAGCCGCATCTTTGCTGGCGCCAAGGAAGTGGAGGTTTTGTCCGCCTATCAGGATGATCAGGGCATCACCCGGCTGTCCAATGCGATTGACTGGGGTTGGTTTGAATTTTTTGAAGTGCCGATTTTTAAATTGCTGAACTGGCTTTTTGTGCAGGTAGGCAATTTCGGGGTCGCCATCATGTTGCTGACGGTGTTCATCCGCCTGCTGATGTTCCCCATCGCCAATCGCCAATTTCATTCCATGGCGCAAATGCGTTTGGTTCAGCCCAAGATGAAGGCACTGCAGGATCGTTTCAAAGACGATAAACAGAAAATGCAGCAAGAGCTGATGAAGCTCTATAAGGATGAAAAGATCAATCCGCTGGCCGGTTGTCTGCCCATCGTGCTGCAGATTCCGATTTTCTATGCTCTGTATAAAGTGCTGATGCTAACCATCGAAATGCGCCACCAGCCCTTCATGCTGTGGATCAAGGATTTGTCGGCACAGGATCCGGCGATGATCTTGAATCTGTTTGGCCTGCTACCCTTCACGCCGCCATCGCTGCTGAGCATTGGTGTCATGGCGCTGATTCTGGGCACGACCATGTTCCTACAATTCCGCCTGAACCCGCCAGCCACTGATCCTGTGCAGCAACAGGTGTTCAAGATCATGCCATGGCTGTTCATGTTCGTGATGGCGCCCTTTGCCGCGGGCCTATTGCTTTACTGGATCACCAACAATTTGCTGTCCATCGCGCAGCAACAGTGGATGTATCGCAAATTCCCGGCCCTGAAAGCAGCCCCAGCGAAATGAATGAGATAAGCTCTTCCGAACACCAGCTTGCGGAGCGTATCGAACGCGCCCGCAAGATTATGGGCGGGCCGATTGAATTTCTGAAATCGGCCCCATCCTTGCAGCATTTGCCAGAAGCCAGCGTGCCAGAAATTGCCTTTGCTGGGCGTTCTAATGTGGGGAAATCCTCGCTGCTGAACGCGCTGACCAATCGCAAATCTCTGGCCCGCACCTCGGTCACGCCGGGGCGCACGCAAGAGTTAAACTATTTTGATGTCGGCAACCCGCTGATCTTTCGCCTCGTCGATATGCCGGGCTATGGCTATGCCAAAGCGCCGAAAGATGTCGTCAAAAAATGGCGTTTTCTAGTCAATGATTATCTGCGCGGTCGCCCGGTGCTGAAACGCACCTTGGTGTTGATCGACAGTCGCCACGGCATCAAAGATGTGGATCGCGAAGTGCTGGAAATGCTCGATGTGGCCGCCGTCAGCTATCGCATGGTGCTGACCAAGGCGGATAAGATAAAGGCAACGGAATTGGCCGCCGTCCACGCCGCGACTGAGGCCGAGGCGCGCAAACATCCGGCGGCTCACCCAGAGGTGATCATCACCAGCAGCGAAAAAGGCTTGGGCATGGCCGAACTGCGCGCAGCCGTGCTGGAAGCGGTCGAGAGTTGACCTAAGGCGCATGCCCTCAATGATGGGGGCATGAAGCTTTTCATCGGAAACAAAGCCTCGTCCAGTTGGAGCCTACGCGGCTGGCTCGCGGTAAAACATGCGGGCCTTCCATTTCAGGAAGTCAGCGTCCCCCTTTATGATGAAGATTGGGCGCGGCGGCGGCGGGATGATGAATTTGCGCCATCCGGCGGCAAAGTGCCGATTTTATGGGATGGCGATGATCTGGTGGTGTGGGATAGCCTCGCCATCATCGAATATTTGAATGATCTGACCGACAATCAGCGCACCTATTGGCCCAGCGACAAAGGCGCCCGGGCGATGGCCCGTTCAATGGCCGCAGAAATGCACAGCGGATTCACGGCCCTGCGCCATGAACATCCGATGGATATTCGTCACATCTATCCTGCCGCGCCTGTCTCTTCCGCGGTTGAGGCGGATTTGCAGCGCTTGTTCATAATCTGGGCGCAGGCCCGCGCCCGCTATGGCGGCGATGGCGACTTCCTCTTTGGCGCTTGGTCAGCCGCGGACATGATGTTCGCCCCGGTTGTCACTCGGCTCATCACTTATAGTCTGGCCATACCGCGCTTCGCCCAAAGCTATGCCATGGCCGTGATCCACCATCCCCATATGCAATATTGGATCGGCGGGGTTCAGGCCGAAGACGAAGTGATCGAGCAGGTGAGCGATGGAGCGCAGCGCGATTAGCACCGAAAATCCGGCTCGACGCGGCAGGCTTTGCCAGCGTAAAGGCTGAGGCCATGAGCATCTCTATCGATCCCGTCTCGCTCGCTATCGACCTGATGGCCGCGCCCAGCATTTCACCCGCCACCGGCACGGTTTTTGACCGTTTTGAAGCGGCGCTGATTCCACTCGGCTTCACCGTCGAGCGTTTTCTGGACGGCGAAGCACCAGATGGGCCGGTCGAAAATCTGCTGGCGGTGCGGCCTGGGCAAGGCCCGGTCCATTTTGGCTATGCCGGGCATCTGGATGTCGTTCCCCCCGGCGAGGGGTGGACCAGCGGTGCCTTTGCCCCCGAAATTCGCGGCGATATGCTCTATGGACGCGGCGCGGTCGATATGAAGGGCAGCATCGCCTGCTTCGTGGCCGCCGCCGCCGAAACACCGGTCGAGGCCGGCACCATCAGCTTGATCATCACCGGCGATGAAGAAGGCCCCGCCACCCATGGCACGCGCGCCCTGATGCAGCATATGGCCGCGCGCAATCTCAAGCCGGATATGATTTTGGTGGGCGAGCCAACCTCGGTGAATCAATTGGGCGATATGATCAAAATCGGTCGCCGCGGCTCGGTTAACATCTGGATCGACGTGCCGGGGATGCAGGGCCATGTCGCCTATCCGCATCTGGCAGATAACCCGATTCCCAAGCTGATACGAATTCTGGGCGAGATCGAATCGGTGGTGCTGGATCAAGGCAATAATTGGTTTCAGGCCTCCAATATTGAAATCACCGATCTGGACGTTGGCAATCCGGCCACCAATGTGATTCCCGCGTCCGCAAGGGCGCGTCTATCCATTCGCTTCAACGACGAACATCATGGGCAGGCGCTGATTGACCGCATCACCGCCATCGCGCACGCCACCGAACCCAAAACACAGGTTCGCGGTGTGATATCCGGCGAATCCTTCCTCACCCCGCCGGGCGCACTATCCGATATGGTGGCGGCGGCAATTCACGATGAAACGGGGCTGACAGCAGAGCTTTCCACCACCGGCGGCACCTCAGACGCGCGTTTTCTATCGGCCCTATGCCCGGTCGTGGAATTTGGCCTCTGCAACGCCACGATGCACAAGCTGGATGAAGCGGTCGCGGTGGAGGATTTGCATCATTTAACTGCCATTTTCCGCCGCATTCTGGCGCGCGCTTTCGCTTCGGCTGCTTAATCCTCGCGCAGACGGCGCAAGATCACATAAACCGCGCCCGCGCCGCCATGGCTGCTATGGGCCGGGCGCAGCGCCACAATCTGATCGGCAAAGGCCGAGCCTGCCAGCCAATCCGGCAACGAAGCCCGAATGGCACCGCGCGGGCGCTTTTCCGTTTCATTCAAGCGCAGGCTATCGGCACCGGGGCGCAATCGCCCGGCCACCACCAACAGCACGCGGGCCCCGCGCAGCAACGCCCGGCCCAGCGCATCCTCCAGCAAGGCCTGCGCCGAGGCCAGCGTATGGCCATGCAAGTCTAGCGCCATATCCGGCCGCACATGGCCCTTTTTCAGGCGGCGATCCCAATGGCCATCCAGCGTCGCCGTCTGATGTTGGGTGCGGCGCGGCGGTGGCAGGCTGATCGCGGGAAATTTGCTCGAACCCAGCGGCACGGCAGATGGCAAATGCAGCGGAGATCGGGGCAGTTTGGGCGGCGGCGGATGCTTATCCCCCAGCGCCCCGGCTTCGGTCACAGACTTGGGCGGTCGTTTGTGCAGCGGCTCGACAGTGGCCGCAACGCGCTGCCACAAATCCACCTCATCTGGATTTAAAATACGGCGGGCCATCCCTTATCGCGCCGCCAACAGGGGCGCGGCGCTGGCCTTAGGCAACAGCAGCAGAGCCGATCCGCGCGCGGCCATGCCGCCAGCCAAAGCTCGCGCCTCTTCGCCTGCGCCCCAGAAAGTATCGACGCGATTGGCTCCCTTGATGGCACCGCCAACATCCTGTGCGATCCAAAGCCCATCGGCCTCATCCCGATCCAGCGACAAAAACATCGGTGCCCCCAACGGCACAAATTTGGGATCAACCGCCAGCGACACCCGGCCCGTCACCGGCAGACCCAAAGCCCCCAGTGGCCCCGGCCCGGTCAGTTCGCGAAAGAAAATCCAGCTGGGATTCTCATTCATCACCGCCGCGCCGCGCACCGGATCTGCACGAAGATAACGCAAAATTCCTGCCATATCAGCGCCGCCGCGCGGCAATTCTCCGCGATCCAACAGCAATTTCCCGATGCCGACATAGCCACGCCCATTTTGCGTGTCATAGCCAATCCGCATCACCTGCCCATCCGGCAGGCGCAGCCGCCCAGACCCTTGAATTTGCAGAAAGAAAAATTCCGCTGCATCGGCTGCATAGGCTATTTCCAGCCCCTGCCTCGCCAAGGCACCCTCCATGATCGCGGCCCGATCATGATAGCGCACCAGCTTGCCATCCACCACCCGGCCACGAATCGTGCGACCCTTCAGATCATCGGCAAAATCGCCCAACGCTATTTCCACCAGATCCGGTGGGCGGCGATAAATGGGAACATCATAGCCCGCCGAACGCTGGCGCGATGCGGCAATCTCAGGCTCGAAATAACCCGTCGCAAAGGCGGCGCCGGTGCCAATCCGCACAGGCTGAAAAAAGCGCGCGAAAAAATTCAGGGCATCATCATCGGCCCAATCGCTGGCGGCAGCACAAGCCTCGGTCCAATCCCCCGCTTGCGTCAGGCCGCTGGCATCTTCCCGCCGCTGAACCGATGGGCAAGAAATTCGAAAAGCCTTGAGCGCAGCCTCAGCCTGAGCCGCCGACACGCCGAGCGCAGCAAAAGACGACCCCGCCGCCACGCCCGCTTCAAGCGCCGTCTGCGCTTCCGGCTGCACGGATGAGGGGGCCGAGGGAATATCTGCTGAAACAGCGGCTTGTTCAGGCGAGCCAATGGATGGCCGCGCCGCCAAGCCCGCGTCCACGGCGCACCCCGACGAGAGAAGCGCCAACGCCAAAGATAAAATTGCCATATGCCCGCGCTGTCTGCGCTTCGAGGCCCAGACAGATGCGGGCATGGCGATCAGAGCGATTCGGCTTCGTCGAGCACCCAATTGGGATCCCGGCTGCCGATTGGGCGGCGAAAGGTCCACATATCATTGGTTTGCGCCGCATCGGACATAGAACCGGCGATCATATTCTGATTGGCGTCACGCGTCACACTGCTGATATCCGCTTGATAATGCACGGTGATACGGGCTTCGTCGCGCGTCACTTCCACACGGGAAATCTTGGCGCTATCAATACCGATCAGGCGGTTTTCCAATATATCGCCGCGCGCTTCGCGATCCGCGATGGCAGCCACAAAGCCTTCATAGCTGTCATCATCGCATAAATCGCGCAATGTTTCGCGATCGCCAGACCAAAAAGCCTCCAATATCATGCGATAGGCCGCCTCGGCTCCGCTCATAAACTGTGCCGGATCAAATTGCGAATCGCTGGCAACCAACTGACGCAGCCCCGCTTCCGCTTCCGGTTCATAAACCAATCCATGGCCCACAGCGCCGCCATCCTGCGGTGCAGTGGCAGCATCACCGATCCGTATCGGCACAACGCGGTTTTGCTCGCGCGGCAAAACAGGCTCTTGCTCATGCCCCGTGCGCTTTCCAAGCACCGAATAAAGCCGCATGCCGAGGAAGGCGGCAATCATGGCAAGAAGGACAATCGAAAAAGCGGTCACAGGCAGGATCCAATACGGGCCGAATAAGGGGTCATCAGGATATAGGCGAACAGCCCTGATGTTTCAAATGGCGTTATGCCTGCTTGGTTCCCGAATTTCACGACATTCAACGCCTTGCCGTCATGGCAGGATTGATTCCAAGCCGTGGCCGTGAATGATTGTGCTGACTAGCCGCCGCTGCTAAGCGCCGGTCTTGGCTTTGCGAAGGGGTTCCCCGCCTTTTTCGCGGACAATCATAGTTCATCTGGGATGAATCCGTAGGAAAGCAGGATTTTATGGCCGACGAAACCAATATTGATACCGCCGCCGCACCGCTGCAAAATGGCGATGACACCGCACCGACCATCGGCCTGATTTCACAATATGTGAAAGATTTGTCGTTTGAAAACCCCAGCGCCCCTGCCGTTTATCAGTGGCAGTCGGCACCTCAGCTTGATGTGCAGTTTAACATTGGCGCCGATGCCGTGGGCGAAGGCGTTTATGAAGTTGTGCTGAAAATCGATGTTTCTTCCAAGGCTGAAGAAGGCACGGCGTTCATCATCGATCTGAAATATGCCGGCCTCTTTGGTGTGCGCCACGTGCCCGATGATCAGTTGCAACCCTTTTTCTTGGCCGAAGCCCCGCGCATTCTCTTTCCCTTTGCCCGCCGCGTGATTGCGGATGCCGTGCGCGATGGCGGCTTCCCGCCGCTGCTGCTGGAGCCGATCGATTTCCACGGCCTGTTCATGCAACAGGTTCAGGCACAAGCCGATCAGGCTGATATGGGCGCGCCGGTCGGCAACGCCTGATCAGCGGCCTGATGAAGCGAAAGGTGCCGGGCTGAACCATGGCCAGCCTGCTCAAAAATGTCGGAACCATTGGCGGCTTGACCTTGGTCAGCCGCCTTTTCGGTTTCGCCCGCGACATGATGCTATCGCGCATTCTGGGTGCAGGCGGTGTTGCGGATGCTTGGCAATTGGCGTTTCAATTGCCCAATATTTTTCGGCGTCTGTTCGCCGAAGGGGCCTTCGCTGCCGCCTTTGTGCCCTTATTCAATCAACGGATCAGCAAAGATGGTGATCTTAGCGAGGCGCGCGCTTTCGCGGATGCGGTGATGGCCGTGCTGATCCCGATCCTGATTATATTTTCCGGCCTGTTTTTAATCATCATGCCATGGGTGATGGGGCTTTTCGCCAGCGATGCGCTGCAAGCCGATCACAGCATATTCGATCTTTCGATCCTGATGGCGCGCATTGCCTTTCCCTATCTGGCGTTCATGAGCGTGGCGACCCTCTTTGCCGCTGTGCTCAACAGCCTATCGCGCTTTGCCGCCGCGGCCGCCGCGCCCATATTGCTGAACATCTGCCTCGTCTCGGCGCTACTGCTCAGCCTGCTGACAGGTGACGGAGATGCTGCGGCCCGCGCGCAGGCGGGTCTCTATCTGGCTATCGCCGTGTCCGTTTCGGGCGCCTTGCAGTTGATCTGGCTATATTATTGGGTCCGCAAAGCGGGCTTTCGTCCCCGCATCAGGCGCCCCGCACTCACTCCCGGCGTCAAGGAAATGGGGATTTTGATCCTGCCCGCCATTTTCGGCGCGGGCGTTTATCAAATCAGCCGCTTTATCGATCTTTTTTTCATCTCCAGCCTGCCGGATAAAAGCATCACCTATCTGGCCATGGCGGATCGGCTCAACCAATTGCCGCTCGGGATCATCGGCATCGCCCTGGGAACCGCTATCTTACCGGCTCTCTCGCGCCTGATCGCGCAGCATGAAACGGATGGTGCCTCACGCCTGCAAAGCAATGCGGTAGAGCTTGCCATGCTGCTCACCATGCCAGCGGCGGCGGCCCTCTATGTCGCTGGCCCCGCCATCACCAGCGCCTTTTACGTCGGCGGCCATTATAGCATGGCCGATGGGCTGATGACCGGTGCCGTGGTCGCCGGATTGGTCGTCGGTCTGCCTGCCTATGTGCTGGTCAAAGTGCTGGTGCCCAATTTCTTTGCCCGCAAAGACACCCGCACCCCAGTGATCACCGCGGCCCTCTCGCTGATTGCCAATGTCGCGCTTAACCTGCTGCTGATTCCGCGCTTTGGCATTGTCGGCCTAGCGCTGGCGGGATCGGCGGCGGCTTGGATCAATGTCAGCTTGCTTTATGGCTTGCTGCATCGGCGCGGCCTGTTCCGGCTGAATGCACTGCTGATCAGCCGGGTCGCGCGCATCATGCTGGCATCCGCTATCATGGCGGCGGGACTGGCATGGATCATCCCCTTGTTGGGCGATGGCTTTACCGGCGGTGCCCTCCAGCGCATCCTGTCGCTTGGCTTGCTCGTTACCAGCGGAATGATCATCTTCTTCGGCTGCGCCTTTTTGTTTGGCGTGGTTAATCGCAACACCATCGGGCAGCTTCGCCGCCGCCAGCTTTAATTATGGAAAGACGAATATCATGCGGATCGTATCGGGCATCCAGCCGACCGGAAATTTGCATCTGGGCAATTATCTCGGCGCGATCCGCAACTGGGTGCGGATGCAGGATGATGCCGCCGCACGCGGCGATGAATGCCTGTTTTTTCTAGCCGATCTTCATGCCATTTCCATGCCGCACAATCCGGCAGATCTGACCGCCAACACCCGCGCCATGACAGCAGCGCTGGTCGCCTGCGGCATTGATACGGACAAAAGCTATTTGTTCAATCAGGCCCGCGTTCCCGCCCATGCGGAATTACAATGGCTGCTGAATGGCACGGCGCGGATCGGCTGGCTCAACCGCATGACTCAGTTTAAAGATAAAAGCGGTAAGAATCGCGAAGGCGCCTCGGCTGCGCTCTTCACCTATCCGGTGCTTCAGGCTGCCGATGTGCTGCTTTATCAAGCCACCCATGTGCCCGTCGGTGACGATCAGAAGCAGCATCTGGAACTGGCACGCGATGTCGCCCAGAAATTTAACAATGATTTCGCCAGCGAAGATGCCCCGGTGTTCACGCTGCCAGAAGCGATTATCCCCGCCGATGCCGCCCGCATCATGAGCCTGCGCGACGGCACATCGAAAATGAGCAAATCCGACCCATCGGACAATAGCCGCATCAATCTCACCGACGATGCCGATCTGATGATGCAAAAGATTCGCAAAGCCAAAACCGATGCCGAGCCACTCCCTTCGGAAGCCGATGGTCTGGAAGGCCGTCCAGAAGCGCGCAATTTGGTGGCGCTTTATGCCACCTTCGCTGATCGCAGCGTCGCCGATGTGCTCAGCGAATTTGGCGGTCAGGGCTTTGGCAGCTTCAAGCCGGCCCTCGGGGATCTGCTGATCGCGCAATTGGCGCCGATCACAAGCCGCTATAACGCACTTAAAGATGATCGGGCCGCATTGGATGGCTTGCTCGAAAAAGGCGCTGCGAAAGCGCAGAAACTGGCCAAGCCAACGCTGGATGCGGCCTATAGCGCGCTGGGGCTTTGCCGCTGATCAGAGGCGCGCTCTGCCAACTGTGCCACGGATCACAGCTGCGCCGGAGTAGGCCGCGCTAGGCTGAACGAGAAAAAGATAATCGGCTGAAACGAGTTCAACCAAGGTTAAGCCGTTTCCTTATAGTCTATGATTATATCGGGTGCGCGGGCGAGCAGCATAGTTTCAAATCGTCCCTGCGCAGCGCAATGTGGAGCAGTTAGATGACCAAAAATCTTGTTCGCCGGTTGGGCATCGCGGCCATGGTCGGTTCCGCGCTGGCACTCTCTGCCTGCGCCACACCATTTAAAGCCGATGTCTCGCGATTCCAGACCCATCTCCCCGTACCGGAAGGCCAAAGCTTTGCGGTGGAGGCAGGCAATCCAGCCATGGATGGCGGCATTGAATTTAATCAATATGCCGCATTGGTGGCGGGCGAACTCACCCGTTTCGGCTATCGCCCTGCCGCGCCGGGCGAACAGCCAGAGCTGCTGGTTCGCATGGATTATAATATCGACAATGGCCGCGAACGGGTGCGCTCGTCGCCGGGGATGATGGATCCTTGGTATGGCGGCTATTATGGTCCCCGCTATTATCGCCCCATGGTGGTGCGCGGCCCCAATGGTCGCCGCTATGTTTATGGCTATCGCGATCCCTTCATGTGGGGCGGCTTTGGCCCCGGCTGGGGCGGGCGCGATATCGAAAGCTACACCGTATTCACCAGCGAATTGACGCTGCAAATCAGCCGCGCAGCGGATGGCTATCGTCTGTTTGAAGGCCGCGCCGAAGCGCAGTCGTCGGATAATAATCTGACCCAGATCGTTCCCAATCTGGTCGAGGCGATGTTCACCGGCTTTCCCGGCAACACGGGCGAAAAAGTCCGCATCACTGTGGCCCCACCTGAAAAGAAATAAAGCGCCGTCCTATGGTGCCAAGCAAAAAGGCCTGCCTTTCTTATGAAAGGCAGGCCTTTTTGCTTGGCTTATGTTGCTGCAAATGATCCAAATTTAGACGCCACACAGTCTGCCGCAACCGCAGCGGGCAAAGCAATCAATGATTCAAGCTGCGCCGAATCGCCGCAATATCCCTGTCCAATTCGCTATCCTTCACCCGCAGGCTCTCAATGGTGCGAACCGCGTGAATCACCGTGCTATGATCGCGACCACCAAAGCGGCGACCAATATCCGGATAGCTGCGCGGGGTTAATTCCTTGGCCAGATACATCGCCACCTGCCGTGGGCGCGCAATCGCCCGCGTTCGGCGCTTGGACGACATTTCCGAACGATCGAGCCGGAAATGCGCGCATACAGCCCGCTGAATTTCATCCACAGTGATGCGAGGCACCGCGCGGCGCAGATTGTCCGCGAGCCGATCTTCTGCCAGCGCCATATCAATCGGTGTGCCCGCCAGAGCGGCATAGGCCAAAAGCTTATTGAGCGCCCCTTCCAATTCGCGAATATTGCGGGTGAAATTCTTCACCAGCAATTGCACGACCGGCTCCGGCACTTCAATCATCGGCATATCCAGCAAACGCTGGCGAATGATGCGCTCCCGCAGCTCTTCTTCCGGTGCCTCAATATCAGCCACCAAACCACCCGACAGGCGCGACAACAGCCGTGCTTCCACGCCGTCCAGCATCGCGGGCGGGCGATCCGCCGTCACCACCAGCCGCTTGCCAGACAGCATCAAATCATCGATCGTGTGCAGCAATTCTTCCTGTGTGCTGTTTTTACCGATCACAAATTGCAGATCATCCAGCAACAGCAGGTCGGCGGCCCGCAGCCGCGCCTTAAAGGCCATCATATCGCCGCCGCGCATCGCGCTGACAAATTCAAGCATGAATTTTTCAGCCGACATCATGATGATATTGGCATGGGGGTGGTTGGCCGCAAACTCCTGCGCCAACGCCTGCAACAAATGGGTTTTCCCCTGTCCGGTGCCGCCACACAGATAAAGCGGGCTGAAATGCGGCGTTTCCGGCATCGCCATCCGGCGCGCCGCATTGGCCGCCAAAATATTGCTACGCGACATTTGGAAGCGCGCAAAACATTGGCGCGGATCAAAGGGCAGCGGCTGCCCCATACCGGCAATTCCGCCCGCCACCATGCCAATGGCTGGCGCATCCGGCCGGGCCAGCGTGGCGGCATAGGGCTTGTCATAAGCCGATCGCAGCGCTTCAGAAACCGGCGCCTCGCGCATGGCCAATGGCTGTTGTGCCAGAACAGCGGCGCGCTCCTGCGTCGCCATCTGCCCTGTCACCGTTACCGATTGAACGGCGGGCACATATTGGCGCCAAGCCAGCGTCAGCCGGTCACTGAAACGTTCATTCACCCAATTGGCGGAAAAGCGGCTCGGCGCCTCCAGCGTGATTACGCCGCTCAGCGCGCAATAGTCGGAAAAACGAACGGCCTTCAACCAATGGTCAAAGGTCCGGGCCCCCAAATCGCGGCGCAAGCCTTCTGCAACGCGCACCCAAAGGCTTTGGACATCATCGGGGGACAAACCCTCCTGTGCCTTCATACCTTGGTTGCTTCTGCTTCTTATCACGCCCTATCGCCCCTTTGGTCGCCACATTCAAACGCATCCACTCTGCTGCTGAGTGGTCAGCACGATAGAGTCGCTGATCCGCACGATAGGCACAGGTCAACGCTCTCGGGCCACAGGGACCCCGTGCTCTGGATGGTTATTTCCATGATTTCGGCCTCCGGCGATTCCCGGTGGCCTCCCTGTCTAGTCAGGGTAGCGAGAGTCGATCAAGGGCTGGCCCTGTAAAAATACTGAAATAAAAATCTTGACTCGACACAGGCCTTGGAAATGCAATGAATCTTATTTTTACAAAGAAAAATCAATGACTTATGATTATTTACAGAGAAAGCCGCCACCGAATCGCAGCGAATCCGTCACTTACCGCAGCGCAGCATGACAGGCGCCTTCTCGCAATATCTCAGGCGTACAAAAAGAACCCGCCAGCGAAGCCGCGGCGGGTTCTTTAAAATTTCGATCGGCAAATGCCGAATCAGGCGATCGCGTTCACGCTCTTGGTCAGGCGCGAGAATTTGCGAGCCACGGTATTTTTGTGCATCACACCCCGTGCCACACCCCGTGCCATTTCAGGCTGGGCGGCTTTCAGCGCGGTGGCGGCAGCATCCTTGTCGCCAGCGACAATGGCGGCTTCCACTTTCTTCACCAGCGTGCGAATCCGCGATACGCGGTTCTTGTTCACGACAGTGCGAGCCTGGTTGCGACGGATGCGCTTCTTTGCCTGCGGCGTATTGGCCATAAATTCCTCAAATTTCCAAACGGTCAAAGTCAGTAGGAGCACAGTTTCACCGAAGGATGACACTGCCCTGTTCAGGCCGAATCATCTTTCACATGTCACCGGTTCCAGAGGACCGGACCCTGCTCGAAGGCTGCGCCCATAGCCAGCCATGGGCTTTTGGTCAATCCTTATCACCCGAATCACCTGCTTAACGCTGGCATTTTGGGCAATAAAAGCTGGACCTTCCGCTTTGTATTATCCGCAAGATGATGCCAGCGCAACCGGGACATGCATCACCGGCCCGGCCATAGACGCGCCAATCATTGGCAAAATAGCCCAGCCCGCCATCCGGCTTCACAAAATCCTTCAAGCTGGAACCACCGGCCGCGATGGCTGATGCCAACACCGCCTTAATCGCCGCAACAAGCGGCCCCACCTTGCCGCGGGGCACCTCAGCCGCGACCCGCAAAGGCGAGATTTTGGCCATATTCAGCGCCTCGCACACATAAATATTGCCCAGCCCTGCGACCAAAGTCTGATCCAGCAGCGCCGCTTTGATCGGCGTCCGCCGTCCCTTCAGCGCGGCAGCCAGATAGAGGGCATCAAAGCCCGCCTCCAGCGGCTCTGGCCCCAATGTTACGAAAGCCGAAAACTGGCGCAGCGGATCGCCCGCGACCAGATCGACCGAGCCGAATCGCCGCGGATCATGCAAAAACAGCCGCTGCCCCGCCGCCGTTTCCAGCAACAAATGATCATGTTTGCCGGGTTCCCCGCCCTCGGTGCGCCAGCGGCCCGACATGCCCAGATGAAAAATCATATGATCATCGCGGTCCGTCGAAATAATGCCATATTTTGCGCGCCGCGACAGGCCCACGACCGTCGCCCCGGTCAGCCGCTGCGCCAGATCAACCGGAAATGGCCGCCGCAAATTCGGCCGATAGGTGGTCACAGAGGATAGGCGCTGCCCATCCAGAAACGGCATTAAACCGCGGATCGTCGTTTCCACCTCAGGCAATTCGGGCATATCGCTATTGTCTCACTTGGTTCAGGCTGCGCCGCGCCCCTATGTGGGCAAATCCCCGCGCTGGAACAAGGGCGCGGCGGCGCCATAAGCTTGGCGGCGACCGCAAAGCCGCTCTTTGAGTCTCTTTGAGTGCCTTTGGATACGACAGCATTTGCGCCCGCCCGCCAGCAACGCTAAAGGCTCCAAACGATTATCCTGCCCCCTCCCCGCAAAGGCATTTGCTCATGGCCCCATCAGATACTGTCAGCTTCGGCTATGAAGAGGTTCCGGTTAACGCCAAGACCCAGATGGTCGGCGAAGTGTTCAGCCGTGTTGCCCGCAAATATGACATTATGAATGATGCCATGTCGGGCGGGATGCACCGTTTGTGGAAAGATCGCTTTGTGCGCCGGGTGAAGCCCCGTGATGGCGAACAGATTCTGGATATGGCGGGCGGCACCGGCGATATCGCCTTTCGGATGGAACGTCAGGGCGCGAGCATCACAGTGGCCGATATAAACCCCGATATGCTGGGCGTGGGGATGCAGCGGGCGGCCAAGCGCGGTATCGATACGCTTGTCTGGTCCGAGCAAAATGCCGAAAGCCTCAGCTTTCCGAACCAGTTTTTTGATGCCTATACAATTGCCTTCGGCATCCGCAACGTCACCGATATTCCCGCCGCCCTGCGCGAGGCGCATCGGGTGCTGCGCTATGGCGGACGGTTTTTCTGCTTGGAATTTTCTACCAATGAATGGCCGGGCTTCGCCAATATCTATGATGCCTATTCCCATCATCTGGTGCCCAAATTGGGCAAGTTGATTGCCGATGATGAGGATAGTTATCGCTATTTAATCGAATCGATTCGCCGCTTTCCGCCGATGCCTGAATTTGCCCGGATGATCGGCGAGGCGGGCTTCACATCGGTGAAGGTTGAGCCGATCATGGGCGGGCTGGTGGCGATCCACAGCGGATGGAAAGCATGATCCTCACCTGTCTTTTGCCCGTGGCAGGAGCCCGCCGCGCGTCATGACCACCCCTGCCACCCATATTTATCGCCTGCTCAAATGGGGCCGCACATTGGCGCGCCATGGCGCCTTGCGCGGCATAGAGGCTGATCCCAACACGCCAACAACCGTCAAGCGCCTGTGCCGCATGGCCCGTTTCGGCACGATACAGCCCAAGACCCCGGATTATGCCGCCGCCTTTCGCGCCATCGGCCCCGCCGCCGTCAAGCTGGGCCAAACCTTAGCAACCCGGCCAGATCTGGTCGGCGAAGAAGCGGTCAAAAATCTGCTGACCTTGCAGGATCAACTGCCCCCGGTCAGCTTTGAAAGCATCCGCCACGAAATTGAATCCAGCTTTGAACGAAGCTTGGATGATTTATTTAGCGAATTTGATCCCGTTCCGGTGGGGTCGGCCTCCATCGCGCAGGTCCACCGCGCCGTCACGCAGGACGGCCGTCAGGTTGCGGTGAAGGTCCGCAGACCCGGTGTCGACAAGCAATTTGCCCGCGATATCGAAACCTATGAATGGGCCGCCGCCCATCTGGAAGCACTCGGCGGCGAAGCAACCCGGCTGCGCCCGCGCGAAGTCATCGCCAATTTCCGCCGCTGGACCCTGCGCGAGCTGGATTTGCGCCGCGAAGCCGCTTCGGCGTCGGAATTGCAAGAGGCGATGGCCTCTGTACCCAGCTTTGAAGTGCCCCATATTGATTGGGATCGCACCAACAGCCGGGTGATGACGCTCGACTGGGTCGATGGCATCAAAATTTCCCATCGCGACGCTTTGGTCGATGCCGGCCATGATATGGCGCGCCTGTCCGAAAATCTGATTCACGCCTTTTTGCGGCAAGCCATTGCGATTGGCTATTTCCACGCCGATATGCATCAGGGCAATTTATTTGTGAAGGCCGATGGCACCATAGCCGCCATTGATTTTGGCATCATGGGCCGCCTCAATCGGCAGGCCCGCTATTGGCTGGCCGAAATTCTCTATGGCCTAACCACCGGCAATTATCGCCGCGTCGCCGAAATTCATTTCGAGGCGCAATATGTGCCGGATTATCACAATCTGGAAGAATTTGCGACCGCATTGCGCGCGGTGGGCGAGCCGATGCGCGGCAAACCAGTCAGCGAATTAAGTGTCGGCCAGATGCTGGATGGCTTGTTCGCCATCACCCGCGATTTCGATATGCAAACCCAGCCGCACTTGCTGTTGCTGCAAAAAACCATGGTGATGGTGGAAGGGGTGGCCACCAATCTCAACCCCCATCTCAACATGTGGGATGCCGCGGCCCCCTTTGTGCGCAGCTGGATTCGCGATGAATTGGGCCCGGAAGCGGCGCTGGCCGATGGCATCCGCAAACAAGCGGATACGCTAAAGCTGATCCCGGATTTGATTCGCCGCTTGGATGAACAATTGCCGCGCAAGGGGGCAGCCCCCAAATCGCCGCCCCTGCCCGATGTGCCGCTGATGTGGGAAAGCCGCAGCGACCGCCGCTGGTGGCGCTATGCCTTCACGGCGCTGGCCGGGGCCGGCGCGGGCGCAGCCTTGCTCAGCTATCTCGGCTGATTCCTGAAAAATAGATGAAGATAGGCGGGGCCGCCCCGCTAAGATTCGTTTGAACGACAAGGCTTAAGCCTTTCCGGGAAAGAAAGGGTGGAGCGTGTGCGCCGTTGCGGCGTTAAACCCTCTATGCTGCTCACCGCACCGGATCCCGCCCTTCCCCTCCGCACCGCGCCGCTTGATGTGGCGGTCATCGTGCCAACGCTCAACGAAGCCGCCAATATCGAACGGCTGGTCGAGCGCCTCTCCCATGTGCTGCAAGGCTGGGCGTGGGAGGTGATCTTTGTCGATGACAATAGCCCCGATGGCACCAGCGCGCTCGTTCGCCGCATCGCGCGGAGCCAGCGCCATATCCGCATCCTGCAACGGGTGGGCCGCCGTGGCCTGGCCTCTGCCGTGATTGAGGGCATATTGGCCAGTGCAGCTCCTCTGATCATCGTGATGGACGGCGATATGCAGCATGATGAGGCGATCCTACCGGCGCTGCTTCATGCCCTTTCACCCGGTCAGGCTGATATCGCCATCGGCACCCGTTATGCGCCCGGCGGCGGCGTTGGGGATTGGGAGAAAAATCGCTTATGGGTGAGCCAATGGGCCACTCGCATCGGTCAATGGACATTGGGCACCCATGTCACCGATCCGATGAGCGGTTTCTTCGCGCTGAGGCGAGAGGCTTTTGAACGTGCCCTGCCGCAGCTTTCCGGCATCGGTTATAAGATATTGCTGGATATTTTGGCTTCCTCGCCCACGCCGCTTCACATTGCGGAAATCCCCTATCATTTCCGCAGCCGAATCGCCGGTGAAAGCAAGCTCGGCGCGCGGGTGATCGCCGACTATGCCGCGCTTCTCGCCGAAAAGAGCATCGGCCGCTATATCCCGATCCGGCTGCTCAAATTTCTGATGGTTGGCGGGATGGGCCTGTTTGTGCATTTGGCCATCTTGCGCCTTTTGCTGGGTGCCGACACCAGCTTTCTGGTCGCACAGACCGGCGCTGTCATCACCGCCATCGCTTTTAACTTCTTCCTCAACAACAGCTTCACCTATGCAGATCGCAAGCTGCACGGGCGCGCGATCTTCATGGGATTGCTGAGTTTTTATGCCATTTCAGCGATTGGCGCTGCCGCCAATATTGGCATCGGCACCTGGGTGGCAGGCCAGCATCAACGCTGGTGGGTCGCGGGCATCGCCGGAGTGATTGTCGGCGCAATCTGGAATTTCGCGATGTCATCCGCCATCACATGGCGGCAAAGATGATGAATCTTAAGCGAGGATGGATGGCCAATCAGCATCACCCTATCGCCCTTTCCCGCACGGTCGCCCCTGCGGGATCATGGAATCGCTTTGCCCATTGCCCGCGCTGGCTTGCCGCCTTCCTTTTAATATTACTTTCCCTTTCAATACTTTATGGAAGCCTAGGTCATATCGGCGCCAGCCATATTCGCACCGCCAACAGCAGTGCGATGCAGGCCAATGGTCTGGTCGGCGACCATGCGCTTTATTCCGAAATCGCCCGCCGCCTTCATGACGGCACCCCCTATTATCAAGCCGCAGCCGCTGTGCAGCGCGAAAATCACTATCCCACCCGCCCCTTTCTCACCATCCGCCTGCCAACCTATGCTTATCTTTTGGCCGTGCTGGGCGAGAAAGCCGTCGCTGGGATCGGAATGATGCTCGGTGGACTGGCCATCATCCTTTGGGCACGCCGCCTCTATCAAGCCCCTGATCTACCGCGCTACGCATGGCTGGGCGCCCTCATCATGGCCCCCAATATCTTGCTGCCATGGACAACTCGGCCATGGGTTTTCATGCATGAAAGCATGGCGGGCACGCTGATCGCTCTTGCCTTGGCGCTCTATCAGCCCGCGCGGCCATGGGCAGCACTTATTGTCATGGCCGCAGCGGTGGCCATTCGGGAAAGCGTGTTGCCACTGGCCATCCTCTTTGGTCTCTTTGCGCTTTGGGATCGCGACTGGCGCGCGGTTGGCGGCTGGCTGCTGCTCGGCGCTGCCTTTTTGGCGATGGTGGCGCTGCATATCCGGGCCATCAACGCCGTCATCCTGCCTACCGACCTTTCCAGCATCGGCTGGCACGGCCATGGCGGCTGGCTGGGCTATAGTTCTTTCCTGTATAAAGTTTCGATCTTCCGCACCTTTCCAGGGTGGCTTACGGCGATTCTGCTGCCCTTGGCATTGCTTGGCTGGGCCAGTTGGAAATCGCGGATCGGCCTTGTCTGTTTTCTGATTCAGCTATTTTATGCCGTTATATTTATGACCATCGCCCGGCCCGATAATTTCTATTGGGCACTGCTCGTCACCCCCACGCTGTTTATCGGCTTGGTCCTCGCTCCCGAAGCGCTGCTGGCACTGCTGCAATCGCTGCGCCATGGGCGCAATCGCGATCACATTGACCCTTCCGCCCCGCAGATTGCTTGAACTGGCCCGCCGAACACCATAAGCCGATGCCGAAACTCAAGGAGATGCCCATGATCATTCGGCTCAGCCAGCCAAGCGGCACCCAGCCCGCCTTCTTTCATGCGGGCCTCAGCGCGGGTGGCCTCTGATGAACCAGCGCATCCTATTGATCATTGGCGGCGGCATCGCGGCTTATAAAAACATCGAGTTGATCCGCCTGCTGCGCAAATCCGGCCATGATGTGCGCTGCGTGCTCACCGCATCCGGCGAAAAATTCGTCACCCCGCTGACACTGGCGGCGATCAGCGGCAACAAAGTGCATAGCGCCTTATTCGACCTCACCGATGAAGTGGAAATGGGCCATATCGAGCTGAGCCGCTCCGCCGATTTGCTAGTCATCGCGCCCGCCACCGCCAATCTTCTGGCCAAGATGGCTGCCGGCATCGCCGATGATTTGGCCACCACCCTATTGCTGGCCACGGACAAGCCAGTTCTGGCGGTGCCCGCCATGAATGTGCGGATGTGGTTGCATCCCGCCACCCAGCGCAATGCGGCGCAGCTGCGCGCCGATGGCGTCCAGATTCTGGATCCCGATGAAGGCGATATGGCGTGCGGCGAATATGGTCCCGGCCGCCTACCCGAACCCGCCGCCATCCATGATGCCATCGTCGCGCGCCTTGCCGCAGGCCCCATGGATGGGCTGCCCAGTCCAACAGATTTCGTCGCCCCCCGCCATCGTCCGCTTGCTGGCCGCCGCATCCTGATCACCGCTGGCCCCACCCATGAAGCCATTGATCCCGTGCGCTATATCGCCAATCGCTCCAGCGGCAAGCAAGGCTATGCTCTGGCCGCCGCAGCCGCGGAGTTTGGCGCCGATGTGCGGCTGATTTCTGGCCCGGTAGCCCTGCCGACGCCGCCGGGCGTCACCCGCATCGATGTGGAAAGCGCCCGCGACATGGCCGCCGCAGTTGATCAAAATCTGCCCGCCGACGCGGCGATCATGGTGGCCGCTGTTGCCGATTGGCGGGCTGCTGATTCTTCGCAGCAAAAAATTAAAAAAGATGGCAGCGGCGCGGTCCCGCCCCTGAAGCTGGTCGAAAATCCCGATATTTTGGCCAACCTTGCCAAAGCTGCTAACCGACCGCCATTGCTGGTCGGCTTTGCGGCGGAAACCAACGACATTATCGCCCATGCAACAGCGAAACTGGCCCGTAAGGGCTGTGATTGGATCGTCGCCAATGATGTTTCGACGGATCCCATGGGCGGCGAAAGCAACCGCGTGCATATCGTCAGCCCAGCGGGCGTCGATAGCTGGGATCGCCTGCCCAAACAGGCGGTCGCCTTGAAATTAATGGAAAAAATTGCTGATGAACTTGATGCCCGCCCACCCTCTGCCCGCGATTGAAATCGCGCTCAAGCGCTTGCCGCATGGCGCGGGATTGCCGCTGCCCGCCTATGCCAGCGATGGCGCCGCGGGCATGGATATTGTCGCGGCAGAATCGCTCACCCTTGCGCCCGGCGCCCGCCATGCCGTCGCCACCGGCTTCGCAATGGCGATTCCCGCTGGTTATGAAGTGCAGGTTCGCCCCCGCTCTGGCCTTGCGCTGAAACATGGCATCACCTGCCTCAACAGCCCCGGCACGATCGACAGTGACTATCGCGGCGAAGTGAAGGTGATATTGGCCAATTTGGGCGATCAGCCTTTCGATATTTTGCGTGGCGACCGCATCGCACAATTGGTGCCAGCGCCGGTACAGCGCGCGGCTTTTCTGGAAACCGACAATCTGGATGATACAGCGCGCGGCACAGGCGGTTTCGGATCGACCGGCATGGCGGGCGGCTGATCTTGCTCAGCGACGCCGAATTGGATCGCTATGCGCGGCAGATCATCCTGCCGCCCTTTGGTGGTGCCGGTCAGGCCCGATTAAAAGCAGCCCATGTCGCCATTATCGGCGCGGGCGGGCTGGGCTGTCCTGCGGTCGCCTATCTGGCGGCAGCAGGGGTCGGCACGATCAGCCTGATTGATCATGATCATGTGGAGCTTTCCAATCTCCACCGCCAACCCCTATTTTCTGATGATGATCTGGGCGCCGCCAAGGCCGATGTCGCGGCCCGCGTCGCGATGCGGATCAATCCCCATCTTCAGATTATTCCGCATGTCGTGCGGCTGGATGCGGACAATGCCGCATCGCTGCTGGCGGGCGCCGATCTGATTTTCGACGGCTGCGATAATTTTTCCACGCGCCAGACCGTTAACCGCGCCGCCATCGCGCTGCAAACACCGCTGCTGTCGGCCGCCATCGGGGCCTTTGATGGGCAGATCGGCCTGTTTGAAGGCTGGCGCGCGGATAGCCCCTGCTATGCCTGTTTGGTTGGCGATGATCCTTATCGACCCGGCACCAATTGTTCCGAAGCGGGCGTCATGGGCGCATTGCCGGGCATGATCGGCGCCATGGCCGCGCTAGAGGCGATTCGTGCCCTTACAGGCTGGGGACGGCCACTGACGGGCCGCCTGACCTTGATCGACATGATGGATCGGCGCTGGCGAGAGGCGGGCATAGCCAAAGACCCGGCCTGTCCCGTCTGCAGCGAGGGAGGCAGCAGCGCATGAATATCATCGTCGCATCAAAGGATTCGGCCCGGCTCATTGCTGCTTTGGAACTGGCGCTGGCCAGCGCCGCCCTCGGCCAGTCTCCCCGCCTCTTTCTGCAAGGGGAAGCGGCGGGCCTGATCGTCTTGCCACTCCGCGCGCCGCAGGATGCCGCCCGTAAAGCCGCGGGCCTGCCGTCACTCGCGCTGATCTTAGCAGAAGCGGCAGCGATGGAGGTGCCGATCATCGTCTGTCAAAGCGGGCTTTTGCTCAGCGGCCATGGCCCAGATGATATCTGGCCTGATGCCCAAATGGGCGGCTTAATCAGCTTCCTCACCGGCGGCGCAGCGGGCATATCACCGATTGTTTATTAAGCCTCTGCTTAAGGATTTTTGCAGACGGTGATATTTTCCGGTTCCGGCCGTTTCCCTTCGGGAACAAAGCGCGCCAGATAGCCGCCCGCATGTTGTTTGTCGTTAAATGCCTTCAGCTTATAACCCACGGCCTCAAACTCACAGACCAGCAAGCGAAAGGGGGTGCCATGCTGATCGACCGGGCGATTGGCATCGACCACAATCACCTGTCCGCCCGCGCTTAATGCCGAGCGCAAACGCCACAAAAAGGCATAAGGCTCTTCGATCTCATGATACATATGCACCATGAAAACGCGGTCAAAACTGTTTTCCGGCAGCCGTGGATCATCCACCGCGCCCAATTTTAACGACACATTGTCCAAGCGGTCGCGCCCCACCCGATCGGCCAAGCGCTCAATCGATTCGGGCAAAATATCCTGTGCCAGCACCCGTCCGCCCGGCCCCACGCGCAAAGCCAGCCGCACAGTGTAATAGCCATCGCCCGCGCCAATATCGGCCACCGTCATGCCGGGACGCACATCGGCGGCATCCATCACCTCATCGGCTTCATTCACCCGGTCGCGCGCTTCTTCCGTCGACCAATTGGTGGAGTCCACCGCCGCCACAGGGCGATCTGCGGGGGGAAATTCACGGGCCGTTTCAATCCGGCCATCATCGGCCGACCAAGGCATATCGCAACCCGCTAGCCATGGCGTTATCGCCAAAGCCAGCAGGGCCGCCATCATGCCCTTGGAAGCCATCAATCAATATCCTCCACATCCGCCTTTTCACCAGTCACGCGCTGCGACAAGGCGGCGGCCATGAAAGGGTCCAGTGCGCCGTCCAGCACATCATCCGGCGCGGTGCTGGTCACGCCCGTGCGCAAATCCTTCACCAGCTGATAAGGCTGCAAAACATAGGATCGGATTTGATGGCCCCAGCCAATATCCGTTTTTGCCTGATATTCGCCCGATGCATCGGCTTCGCGCTTTTGCAGTTCGGCTTCATACATGCGCGCTTTCAGCATGCCCATCGCGGTGGCGCGGTTCTTATGCTGTGATCGGTCATTCTGGCTGGCGACCACAATGCCGGTGGGAATGTGAGTGATGCGAACAGCCGAATCGGTGGTGTTCACATGCTGGCCGCCCGCACCGGATGCGCGATAAGTATCAATCTTCAGATCGCCTTCGTTGATATCAATCTGAATATCATCGTCGATCACCGGATAAACCCATACGGATGAAAAGCTGGTATGGCGCCGCGCAGAGCTGTCATAGGGCGAAATCCGCACCAGCCGGTGAACGCCGCTTTCCGTCTTGGCATAGCCATAGGCGCTGTCGCCCTTGATCAGCAAAGTGGCGGATTTAATCCCGGCCTGTTCACCTGCCTGATATTCAACCAACTCCACCTTCATGCCGCGCTTTTCCGCCCAGCGCATATACATGCGCTGCAGAATCTCGGCCCAATCCTGACTTTCCGTGCCGCCCGCACCCGCGTGAATTTCCATATAGCAATCATTGCCATCGGCTTCACCGGCCAGCAGCGCCTGCACTTTATCTCGCTCGGCCCGTTCGGCCAAAGCGCCAAGGCTGGCCACGGCATCATCCACCAGCGCCTCATCGCCTTCCATTTCCGCCAGTTCTATCAGTTCGATCGTATCGTCACGTTCCGATTCGATGGCGCGGGTCGCGGAAATGGCTTCATCCAACCGCCGCCGCTCGCGCATCACATCCTGCGCGGCCTTGGGGTTGTTCCACAGGCTGGGATCTTCGACCTTGGCATTTAATTCGTCCAGACGGCGCAAGGCCCGATCCCAATCCAGGAAGCGGCGCACCAGCGCCAATGCGGCGCCAATCTTGTCTATATGGTCCTGCGCTTCGGCGCGCATAGCATTGCTCCTGAGAAACTATCGCTCTGCCCTTAAAACGTCTCGGGCGTCAGGGGAAGAAGCAGCAAGATCAAATAATCCCGCCGCGATCTTCCAAAAAGTCACTATCGCTGCGGCGGTTTTCTTCTTTCACCGGCGCATCCTGTTGTTTAGCGGGCGCAGCGGGGCGAATTTCTTCGGCCCGGATCGAGCGGCGCGGCTCGCTTTCCGGCTTAAACGCTTCCCAGATCACCGAGGCCAGCGCATCATCCGTCGGCCAGCTGCCATAAACCCGGCGGCCCGATCGCCGATCAATGCGCACCATGCGCACGCCCTTCGGCGCCACAAAAGGAATCGGCTGACGGTCTTTCAACGCCGCCAGCGCAAAATCCTTGAAGATCGGCGCCGCCATGCTGCCGCCTTGCGCATAGCCGCCCATGCTGCGCGGCTGATCAAAGCCCAGATACACGCCCGCAACCACATCGGGTGTACCGCCCACAAACCACACATCATTCGGGCCAGAGGTTGTGCCGGTTTTGCCAAAAATCGGCACGCCCAAATCGCGCAGGCGGGTTGCAGTGCCGCGCTGAACCACGCCTTCCAGCATATGCACCACTTGATAGGCCGTGATCGCATCCATCACCTGCTTGCCGCTGGCGGCAAAGCGCGGCATGGATTTTCCATCCCAATCCTCGCTGTTGCAGCGATCGCACGGACGCCAGTTGCGCGGGAAAATCACCTTGCCGCGCCGATCCTGCGCATAATCAATCACCCGTGGTTTCAATTCACGGCCATGATTGGCCAGAATCGCATAAGCATTGGTGATCCGCTCCACCGTCGTCGATCCCGCCCCCAAAGCGGTCGACAAATAAGGTTCATGCTTGCCAATGCCGACAGCGGCGATGCTTTCCACCACTGGTTCCATGCCCACTTGGCTGGCGGTGCGCACTGTCATCAGGTTGCGCGATTGTTCCAGCCCCCAGCGCATGGTGCGTTCGCCCACGCCGCTGGATCCGCCATAGTTGCGAAAGCATTTATTGCCGTGGCGCGCGCCCTGATACACGCAAAATGGCCCATCGACGATCATTGTCGCCGGGGTCATCCCATGGTCCAGCGCCGCCGCATAGACAAAAGGCTTGATCGTTGAACCCGGCTGCCGTTCCGCCTGAGTGGCACGGTTAAACGGCGACAGGCGCACATCAAAGCCGCCCTGCATCGCATAAATCCGCCCAGATCGTGGGCTTTCTACCACCATGCCGCCGGAAATTTCCGGAATATTGCGCAAGGCATAGCTGCCGCCGCCGGTCGCTTTAACCGCGATCAGATCGCCCGGCCGCATGGCGTTAAATGCGCTGGTGCCCGCTTTGCGATAGGGCAGACTCGCGGCGCTGGATGGCAAGCGGCCCGTGGCACCATCGGCAAAACCAATGCGCGCTTCGCCGCCGCTTTTGGAGAGCACGGCGGCAACCCGCCAATCCTCATAATCCAAACCAACAAAGCTGGAGGCCAAATGGCTTTGCCATTTTCCATCTGCGCCGCCGCTCATCTCAATCTTGGCAATCGGGCCGGACCAGCCCTTTCCGGCATCATAGCGCAGCATCGCCCGGCGCAGCGCCGATTCGGTCGCGCCCTGCATCTCGGCATCATAAGGGGTGCGCACCCACAATCCGCCCGCATAGACACTCAGCGGGCCATCCTCAGCCGTTTCGCCAAATTCCGCAATCAACTGGCGGCGCACCTCTTCCATATAATAGCCGCCCGCCTGCAAGATCGCGCTGCCATGGCTGGTGCTCAAGCCCAGCGGCTGCGCTTGCGCGGCATCCCGCTGCGCCGTGGTGATCCAGCCATTTTTCAGCATCAGATTCAGCACCAGACTGCGCCGCGCCAAAGCTTCTTTTTCATGCTGGGGGCGCCCATAACGCTCCGGCGCTTTGGGCAGGATGGACAGAAACACCATCTCGTGCAGCGCCAGTTCGTCCAGATCTTTGTTAAAATAAGCGCGGCTCGCGGCCTGCACCCCAAAGCTGCGCCGCCCGAGCGCAATTTCGTTCAGATAGATTTCAAGAATCTGCTCTTTGGTCAACGCGCTTTCAATTCGCGTCGCCAGAATTGCCTCGCGCAGCTTGCGCGTGTAGCTCAACTCATTGGTCAACAACAGGTTTTTGGCGACCTGTTGGGTGATCGTTGATGCCCCCACCGGCCTACCGCTTCTGGTCAGATTGGTGAGAACCGCCGCAGCAATGCCCGGATAGTCAATGCCGCCATGCTCAAAAAACGTCTTGTCTTCGGCTGACAGAAAAGCATGAATCAGCGTCTGCGGAAATTCTTCATAGGCCAATTGCACGCGCCGTTCACGGGCATAGCTATGCACCGGCGCGCCATCGACATCCCGCACGACGGTGGGCAGCGGCGGCTCATAATCTCGAAGCTGATCGACCGAAGCCAAATTGCGCGCAAATATGATCCAAAGCAGCGCCAGCCCAAGCAGCCCCGCCCCCGCCAAATAGGCCATCCAGCGGAACCAACGCCTGCTCCAACAGTCTCTCAAACGCGTAAAAAAAGCATCGCGGCCACCGCGAAGGCGGGCACGGAAATCGGGGCGAACGTCTGACGGACTGTCTGCTGTCATAGCTTTCAGCCTCTATCGCCTGAAAAAGCGAAAGGAAAGGGAGGTTCGCCGAGCAGAGCCGTCAAGTCGGCGCTCAACGCGAACGGCCGCGCGCGCTCACGGGCCAAATCGCCAGCAAGCGATCCTGCGCCACCACATGATAATGATCATAAAGATTCACGGTGGGATCACAGTGCGGCACCATCAGGCTGACCCGCGCACCGGGCGCCAATTGCGTGCCAATATCCGGCGCGATCAAGGCCCCATGCTCATCGCCCATGAAGGCGAAATGCGCATCTTCCGGAGCCCCAGCCATCACCTTGGGCAGGCCGCCATCGCTCGACAGCACCTTAAATCCGGCATCCAGCGTCACCAACCCCTTATGATTGGCGCTCACCACTATGGCGTCAACGAACAGCGATGTCTCGAAAAGCGGTGCGCCATCCCCGGCCAAATCGCAAAGCTGATATTGCCGATCCATAAAGACATAGCTTCCGACCTGCCATTCCGTAAATAAGCCCAATTCCCGGTCGATCTGATGCGTTCCCGTGCCCGATCCGCTAACAATCTCTGGCACAAATCCAGCCTCGCCTAGCGCGGCAAGATGGCTGTGCAGCAAATCGGCTCGCTGCTCCATCGCCGCACGGCGTTCGGAAAAATCGGCAATATGCTGCTGTGAGCCGCAATAAAATTGCACACCGCGCCACCGCAATCGTGGCAATTTCTCTATCACCTGCGCCAATTCCACCGCCTTCGCGGGCGATGCAACGCCCGTGCGCGCGATGCCCGGATCAATATCAATCAGCACCTGAATTTGCGCCCCGGCCCGTTCCAGCGCCGTATCCAGCTTGGCCGCCACATCCGGATGATCGACCACCACCATCAGATCATCGGCCTTTGCCGCCAAGGCTGCCAATCGCGCAATAGCGGGCGCCGCGGTGACAGGGGATGTGATCAACAGGCCGGGAATGCCGCCCGCCGCCAGCACCTCTGCCTCGCCAATTTTGGCGCAGCACAGGCCCAGCGCACCGGCCGCGATCTGGCGTTTCGCGATATCCACGCTTTTGTGCGTTTTTGCATGGGGCCGCAGCGCCACTTGTGCATCGCGCGCAAAGCCCGCCATTTTGGCAATATTGCGATCCAAGGCCGCTTCATCAATCAGCAACACCGGCGTGTTCAACTGGCTGCGCCCATTCGCTTTGTCCATCAGATGCGCGTGCAGCCGAATATCATCATTCATGCAAAAATTTCCTGCAAATGGCTGTTCAGAAATTTTCCATCCGGATCCATCTGGCGCCGGACACAGCGGAAATCCTCGGCGCGCGGATAATAAAGATCCACATCAGCGCGGCTGAGATTGTGCCGCTTGGCCCAATGCGGCCGCCCGCCATGATCGCGCAAAATCGCTTCCGCTTCGCGAAACAGGGGGCGCCATTGCATTTTGGCATATTGATGCATGCTGATCGCCGCCACCGGCCCCCGGTTCATCGGGCTAAGCCAAATATCATCGGCAGCCACCGTGCGATATTCAAAAGGAAAGCTCACCGGCAGGCGGTGTTTCCGGATCCAGCTGATCAGCGCGCTCAGCGCCGCCATGCCATTTTCCAGCGGCACCTCATATTCCATTTCTTCAAAATGGACGGTGCGGTCGGATGGAAAAACCCGCCAAGCAGGACCGCGCCGCGCGCCCGAAATGCCGCTCGCCATCATCAACCGCTGCAACCAAGGCGTCATCATCGGCGCCGCCGCACACAGATTCAGGATGAAGCGAAACAAGCCTTCCCCAATATCTTGCGACGATGCGGGCGCTTCGCAGGGGTCACACAGGCTCAGCCGCTTTACAATCGCGCGGTCGCTGTACGGAAATATCCAAAACTCTGCATGGCGATGCGCCGCGCTCCAGCCCGCATAAGCCTCCACCACTTCAGCAAATGGGCGCGTTTCGATCGTTTCCGCCAGATGAAAGGCCGGAACCACGGCCATTTCAATATGCGTCGCAATGCCAAGCAGCCCTAAAGACAAGCGCTGCGCTTCAAACAAAGATGGGTTTTCCGTGGCGCTACAGGAATGAATCTGCCCATCCGCCGCCATCAATCGAAAGCCCTGCGCCATGGTCGACAGCGATCCAAAAGCCAGGCCGGTGCCATGGGTGCCGGTTGCGAGCGCGCCCGCAAGCGCCTGAGGATTTACATCGCCCTGATTGGCCAGCGCCAACCCATCATCCCATAAGGCTTGAGTCAGCCGTGCAATGCTCCAGCCAGCGGGGATCATGGCACTTTGCCGATTCGGCGCCAATTGAATGCCGCCATCCATCGCTGCCAGATTCACCAGCGCGCCCTTTGTTTCACACAGCGGCATAAAACTATGCCCCGCTCCAACAGCGCGAATCGCAGCATGGCGAACGATGATGTCCGCCAGCTCCGCCTCATTATGAGGCTGCAACAAGGGCACAGCCGCGCGGACGCTGCCGGACCAGTTGCTCCACTCCCCTTTGTTTCTCATTGCGGCGGCGAGGCTGCGATCATCGCCTCAGCCTGTCAAGCGCCGGAGAGCCTCAGCGGCCCGCCTGTCGCCGCGCGAAATAGATGCGCACCGCATCGCGCACACCGCGGGCGATTTGCGGCGGCCCGGCATCGGAAGACAGAAAATATGCATCGGCCTTGTTGCTGATATATCCCGTTTCAAACAATATCGACGGCGTGTCCGGCGCCTTCAGCACAGCAAAATCGGCAAAGCGATGCGCCTTGGTGCGAAAGACCATATCATCGGCCGCCTCCCGTTGCAGCAATCGCGCAAATTCCGAGGCTTGCCCCATCGTCTGCCGCTGAGTCAGATCCAGCAAGATGGAAGAAACGGCGCTGCCATGGGCGCCCAAATCAACGCCATTTAGGATATCCGCTTGATTTTCGCGGGCCGCCAGCCGTGCCGCGGCTTTATCGGAAGCAATTTGCGACAAAGTGTAAATGGATGCGCCGCGTGCTTCCGGATTTTCCGCGGCATCCGCATGGATCGAAAGGAATAAATCGGCTTTCAGGCGCCGCGCAATGCTGCTGCGTTGTTCCAGCGCCAGATAGCGATCATTGTTCCGCGTCAACGCCACGCGGACCCGTCCCGTCGCCAGCAATTCGCGGCGAATCGCCTGTGCAATCGCCAAGGTAATATGTTTTTCCTGCTTGCCATTATGGGGAGAAATCGCGCCGGGATCATGGCCCCCATGGCCCGCATCAATCACCACCAGCGGCAGGTCGCTATTCGCTGGCCCTTCAATTTCGGGCGTTTCCAACCAAGGCGTGGGCGGTGCCAGCTTCACCGTCGCGCCGCCATTGCGCTTGGCAGGCCGCGCCGCGCCGCACCACTCCTTCGCCAGAATCACCTGTTTCGGCGAATGTTGCAGCCATGATATAGGTTGCGCTGATATGTCTGGCGGCGAGACCGCAAGGGCAAAGAGGATAGCGGCAGACAGCATGGCCAGCTTATTGGCGAAGCGCTGCCATCCGGTCCAGTGGTTAATAGGTTGAAAAGGATTTCGTTCACTCAGGCTCAGAAACCAAGGGCTCGATTTCATTCATGCTGAATCAGCCGCAAACTCACTGACAAATCAGGATAATTCACTTTATTTCCTTATCTTTCTTTCGGCCTTTCGGGTCGCAAAACACCATGTGCCCCATCAGCGGCGCAGCATTGTTACCATTTCTGCACATCCCGCCCACATATATGCCGCGCAGGAGGTTGCCGTCTGTCCATGCCGATGCTAGCACCTTTTCTATTGACGGTGCCAAACTCGGCCCGTCCGGCCTTTTGAGAGGAAGAGGTGCCGATCTCGCGCGATTGCGGGAACGCGCTGTCCTTGGTGCCGGGCGTCATGGGTAGGCATTTCGCCGTCAGTCCACCCGGTTGAACGGGCAGTTTTGGCAAACGCAAGAATGCTCCCCTGCCTGCTTAACCTGTAACAGGTTGATGCTGCATGACGCTTGCCATGCCCTCTTCGCTCGGCGACCCTGGCATTTCTGCCAAGGGATCGGCGTGGCACGAAGACCGCATGTTCGCCCAAAAAGGGGCGAGGGCGCATCGCAGCAATAACAATTTTTCCTTGATCTCCGCTTGCCATGGCCATGCAGCCGGCAAGCCTGCGGGATATTTATATGGCGCGCTGCGGCGCGCTTGGAGTGTTAATAATGACAACACGCATGTTGATCGACGCGCGTCACCGGGAAGAAACCCGGGTTGCCGTCACCAAAGGCAATCGGATTGAAGAATTTGATTTTGAATCGGCTGAACATAAGCAGTTAAAAGGCAATATTTATCTTGCCAAAGTCACGCGTGTAGAGCCGTCCTTGCAGGCCGCTTTTGTTGAATATGGCGGCAATCGCCACGGCTTTCTGGCTTTCAGTGAAATTCACCCGGATTATTATCAAATCCCGAAGGAAGATCGTGAAGCCCTGCTGCGCGAAGAGGCAGAGCATGCCGCCGCCGCCATGCGCGCCGAAGAGGATTTGGATGAGCTGGAAGGCGATGTCGAAGTTTTTGACGATGACAATGGCGAGCGCCCCGCCGCACCGGAACTGATCAGCCAATCCGATAATGATGATGACAGTGACGGCGAGAGCGACGGTGATGATCAGGATAGCGACAGCCAGGATGACGACAGTTCCGGCGACGGATCAGACAGCGACGCCGATGGTGACAGCAATGGCGAAAGCCATAGCCATCGCCGCCGTCAAAATGGTCGTCGCGGGCGCGGACGCGGTCGTGGCCGCCGCTATGACGATGATAGCGAGGGCGAAAAGCCCATGTCGCTGCGCCGCCGTTACAAAATTCAGGATGTTATCCGCCGCCGTCAGGTGATGCTGGTGCAAGTGGTCAAGGAAGAACGCGGCAACAAAGGCGCCGCGCTGACCACCTATTTATCGCTGGCGGGCCGCTATTGCGTGCTGATGCCCAACACGATGAATGGCGGCGGCATCAGCCGCAAAATTTCCAACAGTGCCGATCGCCGCAAGCTGAAGGCGATGGTCGATGAAATGAATCTGCCCCCGTCGATGGGCTGCATCGTGCGCACCGCCGGCATGAGCCGCACGAAAACGGAAATTAAGCGCGATTTCGATTATCTGGCGCGCCTGTGGGATGAAATTCGCGAGCGCACATTGCACAGCAGCGCCCCGGCCCTGATCCACACCGACAGTGATCTGATCAAGCGCGCAATTCGCGATATTTATCATCGCGATATTGAAGAAGTGCTGGTGGAAGGCGAAGAGGGCTATCTGGCCGCAAAGCAGTTTATGAAGCTGCTGATGCCCAGCCATGCCCGCAAGGTGAAGCAATATGCCGATCCCATATCGCTCTATCAGCGTTGCGGCGTCGAAGATCAGCTCAATGGTATGTTAAACCCGGTCGTCCAGCTGAAATCCGGTGGTTATCTGGTGATCAACCCGACCGAGGCGCTGGTATCGATTGATATCAACTCCGGGCGATCGACCCGCGAACATAATATCGAGCAGACCGCGCTCAGCACCAATTTGGAAGCCGCGCATGAAATCGCGCGCCAGTTGCGCCTGCGCGATATGGCGGGCCTGATCGTCATCGATTTCATCGATATGGATCACAATAGCAACATCCGCAAAGTCGAACGCGCGATGAAAGAAGCGCTCAAAAATGATCGGGCGCGGATCCAGATCGGGCGCATTTCCGGCTTTGGCTTGATGGAAATGAGCCGCCAGCGCTTGCGCACCGGCGTGCTCGAAGCCTCCACCCGCGCCTGCCCGCATTGCGATGGCACCGGATTGGTGCGAACCGCTTCCTCGGCAGGCCTCAGCGCGCTGCGCTTGATCGAAGAAGAAGCGGCGCGCGGCCGTGGCAGCCGGATTCTGCTGCGGGCGAGCCAGGAAGCCACCTTCTACCTGCTTAACGAAAAGCGGTCTGAACTGCGCGACATCGAAACCCTCTATGGCGTCTCCATCACCATTCTTCCCGGCGAAGAAAATGAAGGCGGACACATGTCCATTGAGGCCAGCGGTCCCCCGCCCTTGATCCGGCCCACCTTCGCGCCCGTCCAAATTCTGGAAGATGAGGATGAGGATTACGAAGACGAACTCGATAACGAAGAAGCCGATGAGAGCGCCGATGAAGCTGAGGCTGACGATTCGTCGCGGTCCAGCGCCTCGTCGCACGATGATGGCGATCATGATGGTGAAGGGCGCAAACGTCGCCGCCGCCGTCGCCGGGGTCGTCGGGGTCGCCGCGAGGATGAGCAAGGCGATAGCGCATCGGATCATGGCGATGATTCGGATGATCTTGCCGCTGGCGACCATCATGCGGATATGGACGATGGCGAAAATGGCTCGGCGGACGAGTCAGATAGCGCGCCCAGCGATGCCGCGGACGCCAATGACGCCGCTCAAGCCACGGATGATCTGCCCGCCGAAGAAAGCAAACCGCGCCGCCGCCGTGGTGGACGTGGCCGCAGAAAGCCGGACAATGGCGCTGCCTCGACCGAAGAGGCGGATGGCGTAACAACCGCAGAAGCCGCGGACGCTTCGGATGCAAGCGAGGCTCAGCCATCCGCTGGGAAAGTAGCAGACGACGCGCCCGCCGCTGATCCGGTTGAAGCCCCGAAGGCGGAAGCTGAGGGTGCAGCCCCCAAGGCGGAGCCTAAGGCCGCAGCAGAGCCTGCCGCTCCCGCTGTCGCAGCACAAGCCGCAGCGCAGCCCGCCGCTGAAGCGGATGCCCCGGCGGTCACCGCTGACCCCGTTGCGGAGACGCCCGCGCCCGAGGAAAAGCCAAAGCGCGCCCCTCGCAAGCGCAAAACCGCCGCTGAAAAGGCAGCGGAAAAAGCCGCAGCAGCCGCAGCGGCAGGCGATGAGGCCACCGCAGAAGCGGCACCGGCAGCCGCACCCGCCAAAGCGAAGCCAGCTGCAAAAGCAGCAGATAAAGCTGCGGACGGTGAAGCGCCGAAAAAGCGCGCCCCCCGCAAGCGCAAAACCGCCGCTGAAAAGGCAGCGGAAGAAGCTGCAGCGGCAGCGCTGGCAGACGGTGCCACCGCCGATGATGCAGCGACAACTGCCGCAGAAGAAACGGCAGCCGAGCCTGAAAAGAAAGCGGCAGCCAAGCCAGCGGTCCGCCGCACCCGCGCCAAGCGTGTGGTTGCTGCTCCCGCTACCGACGAAGCAGCGCCAGCCGCTACACCAGAGGCGGCCCCAGAGGTCGCACCGGCTCCAGCGGCACCTGCCCCGACAGCTCCGGCTGCTCCGGCTGCTCCGGCACCCTCCACTACGCCAGATGCTTCGACGCCATCCGGCGAAGACAATGGTGACGGCAGCGCAGCCGCGCCGCGCCGTGGCTGGTGGCAACGCACCTTCGGCGAATAGGATTTCGCGCTAGAAGACTAGAAGAAAAGGCCGCCATTCCCATCCGGATTGGCGGCCTTTTCTTTGCCTTCGTGTAACGATCCTTGATCCTTTGCGTTAGCCACGCCACATTTTGGTCATGGCTTCACACCGGGTTCAGTTAGGCATCGCAAAGATGATTTCCATGTCCGCTCGCGCTATCCCAACAGCCAGCCCGTCCCTCATGGCGGGCCCCTCGCGCCGTTCTGGCATCGCCGCTCTTGGCCGCTTATGCCTCAGCCTTGTCCTGATTCTGACGCTGACCTTTCAACCCGCCATGGCGCAATCCATTTTGCGCGATGCCGAAACCGAAGCCTTGCTACAGGATATGATGGCCCCGATTTCCGTGGCGGCGGGGCTGAAGCCGGATCAAATCCGGGTTCATCTGCTCGGCGATCCCAGTATTAACGCCTTTGTCGCGGGCACGCAGGATATTTATATCTTCAGCGGCCTGATCGAAGAAGCAGGCTCCGCCAATGAAGTGCAGGGCGTGATGGCGCATGAGCTTGGCCATATCATGGGCGGCCATGCGATTCGCGTTGGCGAAGGGGCAAAAGCCGCCACCAATATTTCGCTCCTGTCCCTTCTGCTGGGGGCCGCGGCGATGGCCACTGGCGCAGGCGCTGCGGCTATGGGTGTTATCATGGCGGGCCAGCAAGCAGCGATGGGCAAATTTCTGGCCTTTTCCCGCGTGCAAGAATCCACCGCCGATGCCGCCGGATCGCAATATCTGTCGGCCGCAGGGATCAGCGGCAAAGGCAGCCTAGCCTTTTTCAAACGCCTCCAGAATCTGGAATTTCGCTATGCCGTGAAGCAGGATGATGATCAGGCCTATGGCCGCACCCATCCGCTATCGGGTGATCGCATTCAGGCTTTGCGCGAAGTCTATGTGGTCGATCCAGCTTGGGATACGCCCAGCGATCCTGACATCGAGCGGCGCTTCACCCGCGTGAAAGCCAAATTATCCGGTTATATGGCCGAACCACCACGCACCTTGCGTAAATTCCCCGAAACCGATGTCAGCGTCCCGGCGCGCTATGCCCGCGCCTATGCTTGGCACCGAAGCGCTTATCCGCAAAAAGCGCTGGCCGAAGTGGAAGCCTTGCTCGCACAGGCACCCGAAGACCCTTATTTCTTGGAATTGGAAGGCCAGATTCTGTTGGAAAATGGTCGCCCCAATGATGCCATACCGGCCTTGCGAAAAGCCGTGGCCAACAGCCGCTCGCAACCGTTAATCAGCGCCTTGCTTGGCCATGCCCTGATCGCGACCGAAAAACCGGAAAATTTCAATGAGGCCGAACAAGTGCTGAAAACCGCTGTCGCGCTGGACAATCAAAACCCCTTCGCTTGGTATCAATTGGGCATCGTCTATGCCAGCAAAGGCGATCAAGCGCGGGCTGCACTGGCCTCTGCCGAGCGTTTCCAGCTGATCGGAAACAACAGCGCGCTGGCGCTACGCAATGCGGAAATCGCCATGCATGGGCTGGATCCCAACTCCCCCGACTGGCTACGCGCCCAAGATATTTCACTGGTAGCGCGCGCCGAGGTAGAACGGCAGCGCAAACGGCGTTAGGCTGAATCAACAGATTCCTCGCACAAGTGAAGCCTGTCTCCAACGCTTAAAGGCATTGATGTGACCGACAAGAAAAATGAATATTATCGGCCTTGGTTGCGCGAAGCAGATGATCCGGGGGCCGAGCCGCCGGCCGAAGATGTGGGCCTTGCCAAGCCGCGCGATGTGCCGCCCATCGGCCTCGACCTTAGCCGCTATGCCGATGAAGAAAAACTGCCGCGCGCGCCGCTGATCGATGGCGAAGCGCTGAAGGCCCATGGCGTTCGCGCGGGCAAAATGCTGCGCAGCGGAGCATCCCGTTTTGCGCTTTGGACCATTGGGCTTGGGGAAAAAGCCGATATTCCTGCACGGCTTGACGCAATGGAAATCCCTCGCCGAACCAAAGACTTGGCTCAGCGCAGCAGCGAAGCCGCGACCTCGGCAACCCGCGCGGCAGCCCGCGGCACCGTGAAAGCTAGCAAGGCCAGCGCCGAGAAAAGCGCAGAAGTGTGGCAGAAAATGGCCTTGGGCGATAAGGTCAGCAAATTGAGCAGCGAGGCTGGGCGCGGCCTCAGCGAAATTGCTGATAAAACCAAAAGCAGCATCAGTCAGGCGGCCAAAGCCGGAAAAGACAGTTTGAGCGAAACCGCTGGCAAGCTGCGCCCGACCACGCCTGAACCCACCATCGCTCCGCCGCCCCCTTCAGGGCTGGAGCAACTGCTGGAGCGTGAAGCCCAATCCGCAAACACCTCCGCCACCCCCACCAAAAGCGCCGCAGATCTGCCGCTTTTTTCTGCTGATAGTAAAGTTCCCGAAGATGATTCCCCTCCCCCGTCAGACGTCATGCCACCATTGGAAGAGCAGCCCGATTCGGCAAAGAGCGGCGCTTCGCCGACCGCAAACGATTCGCTACTACAGCCAGCAGCCATGACGGTCGCTCCCCAGCCGATGACGACGCCTCAGCCCGCGTCTGCCGATACCGATGCCAACGCCAATGCCGCACCCGGCGGCGCGGCGTACAGCGCGCTGCCAATCGCGCCACCCGCAACATCCGGTCCTGCTTCAGACCCAGTCACAGGCGATGAGGCTCCCCAAGCGCCAGAGCCGCAGGAGACGCCAGAGAAGCCAGAGATACAGGAACCTGCGGCAGCGCAGCCACGCGTCCCGCCCTATCAGATCGTCAACAGCGCCCCGCCTATCCCATCCGCAGCCGCGCGCGCGCAGGGCATGAACGATGCCGCCGCCAATCTTCGCTGGCGCCCCAGCGGTCAAACCATCGGCCTTGCCGCACTGGCACTGGCCTTGCTGCTCGGCACCTCTTTTTGGATCGGCAGCCGTTTCGGCGGCGGGCTTAGCAAGGCGGATGTAGAAACCATTGTCGGCGATTATATCATCGCCAATCCACAAGTGATTCCTGCCGCACTGGAATCGCAGCGAAACCGGGAAATGGCGCAAGCCATTGATGCCGTTCGCCCGGCGCTGGAAAAGCCCTATGCCGGTGCGTGGGGCGGCAATGCCAATGGCGATGTGACGCTGGTGGTGTTCACCGATTATGCCTGCGGCTTCTGCCGCGCCAGCGTGCCCGATATTGATGGCCTGATCCGCGAAGATAAAAGGCTGAAAGTGGTGTATCGGGAATTGCCGATCATCTCGCGCGAAAGCCGCAATGCCGCGCTCATGGCGCTCGCAGCGGCGCGTCAGGGCAAATATGATGCCTTCCACCATGCGATGTTTGCGCAAAGCAGCCTTGCGCCCAGCGCGATTATCGCGGCGGCTGAGCAAGCGGGCGTCTCACTCGACGGCAGCGGCGATGCGACCGCCGATGAAGCCTTGTTCCAGCGCGAATTGGAAAGCAATCTGGCGCTGGCGACGGAGCTGCAACTCAATGCCACGCCAACATGGGTGATCGGTGATCAATTGTTGCAAGGGCAGGTGGGCATCGAAGCCTTGCGCAGCGCCATTTCCAAGGCCCGCGCGCAAAAGGCCAGCTAGGGGTCAGGACCTGGGGCCAGAACACCCCCCCGCCCCCAATCCCTCAACCGCCAATGCGGGTTCAGCCCTTGGCCGCGCGCTTTTTCGGAGCCTCGGTCTTGGGTTTGAACCGGCAAAGGTCTGCCACCGGGCAACGCCAACATTCCGGCGTGCGGGCTTTGCAAATATAGCGGCCATGCAAAATCAGCCAATGATGGGCGCCAACGCGAAAAGGCGCAGGCGTGCCTTTTTCCAGCTGTTTCTCAACCTCTAGCACCGTTTTGCCCGGCGCCAATCCCGTGCGATTGCCCACCCGGAAAATATGGGTATCGACAGCGAAGGTTTCCGCGCCAAAGGCACAGTTCATCACCACATTGGCCGTCTTGCGCCCCACGCCCGGCAGGGTTGTCAACAAATCGCGATCCGCAGGCACTTCGCCGCCATAATCGCGCACCAATATTTCCGATAAACCAATCACATTCTTGGCTTTGGAATTAAACAGGCCGATGGTTTTAATATGCTCACGCAGCCCATCTTCGCCCAAATCCACCATCTGCTGCGGCGTTTTCACCTGCTCAAACAGCAAGCGTGTGGCTTTGTTCACGCCCACATCGGTGGATTGTGCAGACAAAGTCACCGCCACCAGCAATTGATAGACATTGCCGAAATGCAATTCCGTTTCCGGGCTGGGATTTAATTCCGCCAGCCGCCGGTAAAATTCAAAGATATCGGCCTTCTTCATCGCAACCATCAGCCCTCGGTGGCTTCCAGACCCAGCACTTGCGGCATATGATAACGGCCCGACTTGCGACCCATCAGCCAGCCCGCCGCCTTCATCGCGCCGCGCGCAAAGATCATTCGGTTTTCGGCATGATGGCCCAGCTTGATCACCTCTTCAGCGCCAGCAAAGATCACATCATGATCGCCCGCCACCGTGCCGCCGCGCAGCGCGGCAAAGCCAATGCTGCCGCGATCCCGTGCGCCCGTCACGCCATCACGCCCGCTTTCCTTATGCTGTGCCAGATCGATTCCGCGCCCGGCAGCAGCGGCTTCGCCCAGCAGCAAAGCCGTTCCGCTGGGTGCATCCACCTTCATCCGGTGGTGCATCTCCACAATTTCAATATCCCAATCATCATCCAGTCGCGCCGCTGCCTCGCGCACCAGATGCGCCAGCAAAGTGACCCCAAGTGACGTATTGCCGGTTTGCAGCACGGCAATATCCTGCGCCGCATCATCGATCAGATAATGGTGCCGCTCTTCCAATCCAGTGGTGCCAATCACCATCGCGCAGCCATGCGCAACAGCGGCATCCAAATTGCTTTCCAGCGCCGCGGGCGACGAAAAATCAATCAGCACATCCACTTGGGCTGCCAGCGCCGCAACATCGCCGCCCTGATCAATGCCCTGATGGGCAAAGCCTGCGTCTTCGGCGGCGGCAGCCAAAGCCTTGCCCATCCGCCCCTCGCTGCCGATAATTCCGATGCTGCTCATATCGCGTGAAAACTCCCTGCCCGGCCCTGCGCTTGTTGAAATCCGGGCTTGCCGTTAAAGAACGGGCCCGGCCTTGACCTTTGCAGGCCTCGTCTTCCCTTTAAAAGGAAAGCAACAGAAGACCAGCCCTTCGCCGCTCTCCAATCCAGAGAAGCGCAGGGAAGAGGCCGAGAAACAAGAAGAAAGCAGGATATGGCCGCTTATCGCAATATCGTTATTCTCACCGGCGCGGGCGTATCCGCCGAAAGCGGGATCCAGACCTTCCGCGATTCCGATGGTCTGTGGGAAGAGCATCGGATCGAAGATGTCGCCACGCCAGAGGCTTTCCAGCGGGATCCCGAAATGGTTCACCGCTTCTATGATGCGCGGCGCGAATCGATCCAAACGAAAGAGCCCAATGCCGCCCATCTGGCCTTGGCAGAACTGGATGCGGCATGGCCCGGCGAATTGCTGATCGTCACCCAAAATGTCGATGATCTGCACGAACGGGCTGGCGCACAGCGGCTGATTCATATGCATGGCGAACATCTGCAGGCCTGGTGCCGAGCCTGCGACAATCGCTCCCCCCATCACGGCCCCTTGCTGGCCCAGCCCGCCTGCCCCTGCTGCGGGGTCAGCGGCTATCTGCGGCCCGATATCGTCTGGTTTGGCGAAATGCCCTATCGCATGGAGGAAATTTACGCCGCGCTGGGGCGCGCCGACCTGTTCGTTTCCATTGGCACCTCCGGCAATGTTTATCCGGCAGCGGGTTTTGTGCAGGAAGCCCGGGCCGCAGGCGCCCGCACGCTCGAATTAAATATGGTGCCCAGCGAAGGCAGTGGCTGGTTTGACGAGGCGCGCCACGGCCCGGCCACCCAATTGGTGCCGCAATGGACGCAAAAGCTGCTCGGACTGTGATTCGGCGGCGCGGCAGCCTTCATTATCGCCGCGCCGCAAAAAAGCGCTGAAGCAGCTGCGCCGCCTCCGCCGCGCCAATCAGATCAAAAATTTCTGGCCGATGATGAGTGGTCGGCTGGCTAAACAATCTGGGGCCATGCGCCACCGCCCCGCCTTTCACATCTTCTGCACCATAATAAAGCCGCGATATACGCGCATGGGCGATGGCCCCCGCGCACATGGCGCATGGCTCCAGCGTCACATAAAGATCGCAGCCGTCCAGTCTATCCTGTCCCAAAGCCGCGGCTGCGGCGCGAATGGCAGCAATTTCGGCATGGGCCGTGGGGTCTTGTGATTCGCGCGGGCGATTATGCCCTTCGCCAATAATCAGCCCTTGCTTGACGACAACTGCGCCAACTGGCACTTCCCCCATATCAGCGGCGAATCGGGCTAGTTCGAGCGCACGGCGCATGGGTTTAGGCAAAGGAAATGGCGGCATGAAACACCGCTAGACCCTTGACGAATCCTCTGCAAGCCGATAAGCGCGCGCCTTTCCCGGCCTATCCGTAAAAGGGGTGCCCGATGGCATTCCGGCGGACGCCGACCAGATTTGTAAGGACGAAGACAATGTCGCGCATTTGCGAACTGACCGGCAAGGGCCGCCAAGTTGGTCACAATGTTAGCCACGCTAACAACAAAACCAAGCGCACATTCCTGCCCAACCTGCAGAATGTGACCTTGCTTTCAGACGCGCTGGGTCGCGGTGTGAAACTTCGCGTTTCGACCCATGGCCTGCGTTCGGTCGAACATAATGGCGGCTTGGACAATTGGCTGCTGAAGGCTGGCAATGAGCAGCTTTCCGACAATGCCCGCAAGCTGAAGAAAGAAGTCGCGAAGAAACTGGCTGGAACCCCAGCTTAAGCTTCGCAGCTTTTTTGATGACAATAAGGCGGCCGGTGCGAACCGGGCCGTCTTTTTGTCTTTGCGCCTTTCGGTTTTTGTGTCTGGACCAAGAATCAGCGTGCCCCAACTTATCAACGCAAGGCTCGCCAAGATGAACCTTGGCCAACAAGCATGTTCAGCAATGGGTCAAACCGAATCGCGCATAGATAGGCTCATCACTGCCACTCCCTGTCTCAGGGGTCGCCGTCCAGGAGTTTGATGATGCAAAAAATATTCACCCTTTCTATCGCGGCATTGATGGCAACGGCGACCATGGGCATTGCCGCTCCGGCCTCCGCAGCCACCCCCGCTGCCTTTGGCCAGTCCCTCTTCAGTCAGGATGTGCTGGGCCAGCAAAGCGCGGACTATCGCCGTGGCGATCGCTATGACCGCCGCTATGACAATCGCCGTTACGACAACCGTCGCCGCTATCAAAATGATCGCCGTTATTACAGCAACAGCCGCCGGGATCGGCGCTATCGCCAGTGCGACAATGGGGATGGCGGCACCGTGATTGGCGCCATTGCTGGCGGCCTTGCTGGCCATGAAATTGCCGGTCGCGGTGATAAAACGGTTGGTGCCATTGTCGGCGGTGCCGTTGGCGCAATCGCTGGCCGCGCCATTGATCGCAGCGACGGTCGCCGCTGCTAAACCCTTCGCCCACCGGGCGCCCCTTTCCCAACTCTCCCTGACCCGTTCGGCCTATGCCGGACGGGTTTTTCTTAACGCGCGCTGTCTTGCCATCAGAGCGGGGGACGCCTAGGCTTTGCGTCAAGTGCTCATACGCGTCTGGCGAATGGGTGAATTAGACAGGTACCGATAGCCATGCGGCATATGGCAGCCCCAACGGGGCGTGCGCAGCCGCCCAAGACGGCGGCGACAAGGAATATCAGGACCAGTGGCGATATACGCCCGCTGGCCTCAGCAAAGCCGCGCACCTATGGCGCAATCGATTTGGGCACCAACAATTGCCGACTGTTGATCGCACGTCCCAAGGATGGCGAACTGGTGGTGATTGACGCTTTCTCCCGCATTGTTCGGCTGGGCGAAGGCTTGCACAAAAATGGCAATATCAGCCAGGCCGCGATTGATCGCACGGTCGGCGCGCTGGCGATTTGCGCCGATAAGCTACGGCGGCGTAATGTGACTCTCTCCCGCGCCGTCGCCACAGAAGCCTGTCGTCGTGCCGGCAATGCGCAGGAACTCGCCGATAAAGTCTATGCGGAAACCGGCATTTGTCTCGATATCATCAGCGCCGCCGAAGAAGCGCGTCTGGCCGTGCTCGGCTGCCACAATCTGATGGAGCCGGGCGACGGCCCCGCGTTAATTTTCGACATTGGCGGCGGCTCTACCGAATTGATGCATGTGGATCTCAGCAATCAAAATGTTGTTATTCGCGATTGGGTCAGCGCGCCGTGGGGCGTGGTGTCGCTCACCGAACATGCGCCGGTTAAGGAAAACAGCCTCGCCGCTCGGCGCGCCGCTTATGCCCATATGCGCGATGCAACCCGGGAAGCGTTCGCCGAATTTGCACAGCGAATGCAACAATATGGTGATCAGAATCTCCGATTGCTCGGAACCAGCGGCACGGTCACCACATTGGCCAGTGTTTTTCTGAATTTGCCGCGATATGATCGCCGGGCCGTGGACGGGCTGTCCGTGCCATCGCAAGCCATGCGCGATATCAGCCGTCAATTGGCCGAAGCCAGCATAGCGGAGCGTGCCGAAATTTCCTGTATCGGGCGCGAGCGCGCCGATCTGGTAGTGGCGGGATGCGCCATTCTGGAAAGTATCATGGATTTATGGCCTTCCGATCGCGTCGGCGTTGCTGATCGTGGTATCAGAGAGGGTATTTTAAGAACTTTGGCTATGGCCGGACGGGACATCCCCGTCACGCGTCGGGAATTTCGAAAATGAGCGGTGGTAAAAAAAAAAGCGGCAGCGGAGCTGGCGGCAGCAATGCCCGCGGCATGTTGCATGAACGTGTAAAAACAGCACGGGGGCGCAAGCCCTCCTCCACCCGCTGGCTTCAACGCCAACTCAATGATCCTTATGTGCGCAAAGCACAGGCCGAAGGCTATCGATCCCGCGCGGCCTATAAGCTACTCGAACTGGATGATAAGTTCGGTTTCGTAAAAAAAGCCCGGGCCATTGTCGATCTGGGCATTACGCCCGGTGGATGGTCCCAAGTCGTGCGCAAGCTCAACCCGCGCGCCAGCGTCACCGGCATCGATATTTTGCCCTGTGAGCCGCTGGAAGGGGTCAATATCCTGCTGATGGACTTCATGGACGATGAAGCCCCAGACGCCCTGCTGGAGGCGCTAGGAAGCGCTCCAGATCTTGTCATCTCCGACATGGCCGCCAATACAGTGGGTCATCAACAGACAGATCATTTGCGCACTTTGGGATTGGCAGAGACAGCAGCCGATTTTGCGATTCAAAATCTGGTCCCCGGCGGCGCATTTGTCGCCAAGGTTTTCGCTGGCGGCGCCGATCGAGAGTTGCTGACAATTTTGAAGCAGAATTTTTCTTCTGTGAAGCATGCGAAACCGCCAGCGAGCCGTAAAGGGTCGCCGGAGCTTTATGTGATAGCACAAGGCTTTAAGGGCCGTGCGGAGGCTGTTTCGGCGTCTGTTAAGGATGAGAGCTAAGTTTAGCGGCTGTTTTGGGTGGTCCGGTGGCGCGAGGGCCTGTTTCGCCTTTACGCGCGCCATCCACGCCGCCGCCCGTCCCAATAGGCTTGCCCACACAGCCTATTCTGCCGGGCAGAGTGTCTGCTGCCCTAGTCCTTTCGGCTTTCACCGACTGGGAACTCCAATATTCTCCGCACCAGAGCATAAAAACCCCCTGCGGTTTGACCGAGGGGGTGGTTTGGGTGAGGTTGGTTGCGGGGGCGTGCAACTACCGATACCGACATTCACTACAAGTCACTGTCTGAAATGGAGCAATCGGCGCTTGGATCGTTTTGACGCCTATTCCTCGTCGTCCAAATCCGTGAATGACTGGAGCAACATTGCCGTAGTAACCTCGTCTCGTACAACATCCATTTCGGCGGATGCACCCGCCTTGAATGACCCACGCAATGAAACATATGCTCCAAAAGTCTCAACCCGCGAGGCGTTTGTTGTCATTTGTCTTAAGGCCGTATGATGACGATCATGATCCCCAACTCTTACCATCTGTGGCAACATATCAACCACGGGAAGTGAAACCCCGCCCTCTTCAGCGTTCTTGTAAGCGGCGATCTGCCCAAGCACGCCACACAGAAAGCCGAGATCAGGGGCGATGCGTATGGCGAAGCGGCGAGCCCGTTGTGCTGTTGAGGATTGGTTTGCTCGCTGTTTGACCTCTCCTTCGTGCTTCCGAATGAACGCGAGAAGCCAAGCCTCGATCTCGACCAGCGTGCGTCCTGCGCACCACATTGAAACCAACGTCTTGAGCGCTCCCAATATCCGCTTAGCGGTGGCCTTAGGTTTTGTTGTATTCGTGTAGGCGCGGCCGAAAACGGACTCAAGAGCTGTTTCCCTGACGAAGATCGTCAAATCCAAAGGATGTTCGGCCACTATATCCAGCAGCCAGTTGATCCAGTCCTCGGTAGCCGTCTTTTCAACTGGCGCATGATCAAACGCCTCGACCAATCTTTCGATCAGCCTTGGCGGAACACCATTGCGGACAGCAATTTCCCGTTGCCAATCAAGAACGGGCGGATCTTCCAGTTGTTCCTCGGCAGCCCTGAGCGCGGTTCGGCGACGTTCTAGCCATTTGTCCGCCCCCAAAGCATTAGCTTCCCTACGCCGGAAAAACCCCAGCGAACGGCGAACGATATCGTCGAAGCCACTCTCTCCTGCTGTGGTGACAGCAGACAAACGCCGGATTATCGACTGCACTTTTGGATCAGGGTTAGCGGATACCTCGATCCGATCAAGAAGCAACTCTATCGGATCATAAACCTCCTCACAGGCATCCTGCTCGGAGAAAACGGTCTTCAGAATTCCTTCGGACGGAAGAGAGAGGTTCCCTCTTTCCACACCGATGGGTTTTGCGGGAACAACGATTGCCAGACCGGTTGCAGCATACGCCGCGCGTCCAGCCCTCCCGAGCGCATTGAGTATCTCGTGAGGACGCAAGTCCGTGCGAGGATTGCCGCTTGGGTCATCAATCGCGCTCCTGTCGGTTCCTGCAAGAATCACGACATCGCACGGCAGATTCAACCCTTGCGCAATTGTAGATGTCGCGGCAACCACATCAAGGCCCAGATCCTCACTCTCAGAATCCCTGCGAACCCGAAAAACGCTTTCCGTCAACCGCCGCTCCAATGGCAGCAGATCACCATGATGCACCGCTGCTCTGCACCCCATGGGATCGAATGTGGCTTCGGCCGCTCCCACATCCCTGAGAACTGACTTGCGCATTTCCTCCTGCGTCTCATCCAGAGCGATGGTGGCCGGGGCCAGTAGTCCATTGATCTGATCCGCAACGCTCCCGCATGCTTTAGTATCGTTGCAGAAGACGATCACGCGCTTTCCTACGGCCGCATAGTCGGCCGCGATCCGCGCAGCGACTTCGTTCCTGTTCGATGTCAATTTCCCCTTGGCATTTTTCACGAGCGGCGGCCGTTGATCCGTGAGCGCCTGCACGACCAGCTTCTCCGACCTTTTGGGGTGCCATCCAGAAATCAACGAAAAGAGTCCAAGAGGCTGTGCGGGGACCCGACTCCGCGCGGACTGGGTCTTCGCCTTCGATGCCGCTTGCACAGCCTCAAGCACGTCAGAGCGATCATAGATGACGCAAGAGCGAAGTTGCCGTGTTGGCTTCCAAGGATCGTCGAACGCTTCGACCTCCCTTCCCGTCACGGCCCGCAGCCAACGAGCGATTTCGGCGCCGTTGGCGACCATAGCAGACAGCAGCAGCAGGTCTGCTTCCTTGCGATGGCGGAGAAACGTCAGGAGCGCTAACATCGCATCAATGGCGCGTGCGCTGATTTTCGATGACGTAGCCGGATCGTCGGCACTGATGAGATGGAACTCATCGAAGACGAGGAGGCCGACCTTGTCGAAAAGCTCAGGCGCGAAACCAAGGAGGGCAAGGCAACGCTCGGGTGTCATGACGGAGAATGGTGGCAGCTTGTCCCCAAGCTCTTCGAGCGCAACGTCTTCAACAACGCTGACCGCCTCTAGGCCTCCGATTTGTGCAGAGAGATCGGTCTCTACCTGATCTACGAGAGCGTGAGTAGGAGCCAGGTAGACGACGCTCTCGCCCGCGCATAGGGTTGCTGCGATTTTCAGGACAGATAGCGTGGTCTTCCCCGAACCAGTGGGCGATGTCATCACCATGGACCTGCCACGGTTCAAGTATCCCGTCCTGACAGCTTTCAGATGATTGATCCATAGAAATGGGTGCGATTGCGTCTGAGACAGAAGCCAGTCGGCCCATGCCTTAGCTTGCGCTCCAGATGGTGTTGGGAGTCGAACCAGCATCGCGGCCTGCATTCCATCAACAAGCCGACTCAACAGTGTGGCCAGATGATGTGGACCGGCAAACTGGTGCTGCACGGTTCCTTCCAGCGCTACGTTGATCTCCACCGCTGAGGCCTCCGACAAGCGGATAACACGCTTGAGCCTTGAGCGGATATCAGGGTCGGACACAGCGCTCCCGCGCGCCTCCTGTCCAAGTCCCTGAACCACGTAGGCACATTCCCTTAGAAGAAGATCAGTGGCTACTTCTCGGCTATCTCCCATGGCGATGGAGTCTTCGCCGAGGTCACGCTCTATCAGCGTCGTGAGATTGCCAGTTGCCAATTCCCGAAGACTCAGGATCAGAGATCGTCTAACCGCCCGCCGTTCGCCTCTGGCCCTGAGCTGCCCCGCCACTTCCGCTGCGTCCGCCGCCCGATCAGCAATCAGGAACAGTAGCGTTGCGGAGATTGATGATCCAATAGCATCACTCGAAATAACGGTTGGACGATCCAATGCAGTTTCACGAACGCGGCTCAAGATCTGATGAGCACTAGCTGCGACGAAAGCTGCGGCACGCGTCTGCTCCGGTCGAAGATTGAGTGCAACATAGGCTTCAAAAGTCGAAGCAAGACGCCTTACCCGGTCGATCACTCCGCTTGCAGGCTCAGATTCACCTTCACGGGACAGAAGGCGAACTGTCGCCAACTCAATGTGAGCCGCCGTCAACAACTCATCCAGCGTTTCAGGATCGAGACCCGGTAGATCAGGAGCCTCTCGTAGAAGAGCGCGGGAACTTGGATCAAACACCGGCGATCTCCTGGATTTTAGCCGCCACCTCGCCGGCGAGAAGAGCTAACCCTTTGCGCACGTCCTCGAAAGCCAGCACTCCGGCCGTGCGACTTTCGAGCTCACCACCAGCGACCGTTTCAAAACCAGCTATGATATGCAGAAAATTTCCGGCCTTGCGCTGATCTTCGCCGGTGGCCACGGCAACTCTGAACTCGCGAGCACCTTCCCAAAACATTTCGTCGACCGCTGCCTCAGCATCGATGTCAGGGACACTCTTTAGCAAGGTTACGAGGTCGGCGAGGATTTCATCATCGCGATCACCGCACAGAATAGTTCCGATCTCGGGCCATACGCTGGAGCTTATAAGGCTGCGCGGCGATTTCGAAGCCTTGTCCTCACAAAGCACAATGCGCTTGATCTCGCGCCCACCATCTTCCAGTTCGATTATAAAGCCGTCGAATCCCTTGTCTGCCTGTCGGACATGAGGCGATGTCATATAGCCGTTCGGAAGAGCTAGCCGCGCCGCAACCCAGGAGATATGCTGAAATAACAGTCCGTCCCGGTGAATAACGGATGTCCTTATCCGCTTTCTTGCCGCCTCCTTCTGTTCGTCGGTTCCCGACCGGAAAAGCTCAACGTCTTCGGCACGCGGAGCCGTCAGCTTCCTCACGACATTCTGAGCGACCCTGCCTTTTGAAACGCGCCGTCGCGGTTCCAAAGCATTGATCACTCGCTGAGCGTTTTCCTCCTGTCGCAAATAGAGATAGGCGATAATTTCGATCAGCTTGGCACGATTTTTTTTGCCAATTATCCATTCCGAAAAATTACATTCTGTAGTTGGAGAGGGATTTATAGACAGTGGCATATGGTTTTCGCCCGAGGCAGTCCGTCGCTAGCTAGAATGATTACGCAGCACCCGCGACCATCATTTGTGAAATCGTAGCAAGCCAACCTCTGATCTCATTCTGAGGGTCTGCTACGGCTAGCCTATCGACGGTCATCCGAGATATCGCCGTGTTGTTGAGATAGCGCTTCGCTGCGCTTTCCTTTTTCCGACGCTTCTCCTCGTCAAGGTTGCCCCAAGGGTCAGCACCATTAACCGCGTGGACCGCCTGCGCCACAATTTGGGGGACATCATCGAAATCGCCAAAAGGTACCCCAAAGGCGATGTTTATTTGGTTCAGGGCGTAGGCTTCACAAATAGCCTCATGGTGTAGGTAACTCTCCAACTCACGTTTTTGGGTTGCCACAGCACGGCATCCGGCACGGGCGTTAACCGCATTCATATGATCCACATACTTTGGTTGACCTGGCGGTGGATTATCGCGATCACAAATGTGAAACTCTGGTCTGTTGAACGGAGCCAGCCGTGAAGCCCATAAAGCTAAATTACTGCCCCCGAGGGGCACGAAAATGAGCTCACCATCTAATTCGAGCTGTTCGAGGTCGGGCACATCTTCGCCTGCGGCGATGAGTACCCGCGACACACCTTTGAGAAACGAAATATCATGCGGACCTTCGACACCGATGAAGATCTTCACATTGTGGTCAGGAAGCACTCCAAGCGATTTTGCAATCTCAGCCGAGGTCGCTTCGCTACCTTCGCTGATCAAACGAATTCCATCTTCTCCCCGCTGGATGAAGCGAAGATCAGTCTCGTCCAGATAACGAGCCAGCATGGGAGTATGCGTGGTGACTATGACTTGCTTACCGTCCCCATCTGAGAGTTCCCGAAGAGCGTTCAATAACAGGCGTTGGTTTCTAGGATGCTGGCTGGTTTCGGGTTCCTCGATGGCATAGATCACCGAAGATGAGCTTTTTTCCGCTGCGGACTTCTCAGCTTTCGCACGAAAAAAATTGAGAAGAACGAGGCGCTTCACGCCGCTCCCACGTTTATTGAGAGGAATACCCTCATCACCTGTAATACTCGTAGAAAACAACGTATCCCATTTTTTAGTCGCTATGACTGGGTTTAGGGTTTCAGCAACGGATGCATCCATTTCCCGCAATTTATCTACAGTCGCAGCAGCAATTTTCTTTACCTCACTTTCAACATAATCTCGAACTTCTTGCAATTTCGGTTCGACGGCCTTGATCGCCTCTCTGATTGCGGCCTTCAGAGGGTCTTGAGCTTCCGCATCCTGATCCGTACTAGCTCGATCTGACTTAAATAGCGCAAATGTCGGCAGGTATTGCTGTAACTCGGCCCAGACCTGTTTGCTTCCCTCTGCATCCAGCGACACCGCGGCCGTTGCTAGTTTGAGGTCGCCACAGCTCTGCCAGATCGCCGCTCGCACGAGAGCGTTCGCCCTCTTGTCCACGCCATCCAAATTTACACCTTGATCGGCCGCCCGCTTGGCAAGTTCGGCCTTTTTGAGAGTGAGAAGGTCGCTATACCCCGCTGCCGTCGGATGGTCCGCCAAGGCTTCGATCGCAGTAATCTTCGGCGTCCCTAGACTTCCATTGTAGGTCTTCCGAATGACGAGCGTTCCATTCGCACTCAGAAGATACTCACCAGAGAGCGTGGTAGGAAATTCAGCATCCACTACCAGCTGTTCAGGAAGCTGATCGAATTCGCATGTTATGCGCATCTGTTTCGGATCACCTGCCTTGCAGGCGTCGTCCTTATCAGGCGAAGCAGTCTCAAAGAAGATCGCCAGCGCGTCCATGAGGGTAGATTTACCTACGTCATTTCTACCAACGAGCGCGGTCAGGTTACCAAAGCGCACCGTGACAGGTGCTGAGTAACAACGAAAATTCTCAACTGTAAGACCAACTAAACGCATCATCTGCCCCCCGGAAACAACCACGAGTGTCTCTACAACTTCCAGTACGGTCAATGCTTTTGTGGCGGAACCCCCTATCGCGAAATGCCCAATACGACGGGCAGTTCAGCCATTGCCCGACATGAGCGAGCTCAGGTCGGAAAGCTGCTGGCTTTGCGTAGCGAGAAGCTGGTTGCCGACCTGGGTCGCTTGCAGCGCGCCGGTGTCATTCTGGTTCTGGACAACTAAGGTCGACTCACACCGGCAGATGACCTAGGATACACAGTTGCCAGCGCCCGACCTCGACAAAGAGCGGAGCGCGCTTCGCGGCCCGACCGCCAGGAGATCTTGGCAACTGGCCCCTCGATCAACTGAACTGTTTGCTGGCCCGGCATACCGAGCAAACGTCATCATCGCGTATCATTACTTAAGCTGTCTTGGCGTGCTGTTGGACACGCCGAGCCTTTGCAAAACCCCGATCCGTGGCCATGAACCGATGCAGCATCGGCACGATCAGCCTGACGGGATCGGCGACGGGCTGGCCGCTCTCGCGGGCCAGCACCTCGGCATAGGCGACAAGATCGCGATGAAGCGGCCCCGGCAGCTCCAGCATCACCTTGACCGGCTTGTCCTCGACGATGGGGCCGAGTTTCAGCTTGGTCATGGTCAACCTCCTGCCGGCTCGAATACAAGGTCGCGGGTGACGATGATCCTGACCGGGAAGCCCGGTCGGATGGTGAGCGTCGGCGCGACCTGCAACTGGCGCTGAACGATCTGCTGGCCGGCCTGATTGACGGTATCTTGCGCCCCGTCGCGGATGGCGCGGATCAGTCGGTCCTCGTCGCTGGTCGCCAGCTCCGTGCCGACTGCGAGCAGCGTGGACAGCCCTGCGGCCTTCATCAGATCCCACCAATGATAATCGACGCCATCCTCAAGGCCAGCATAGCCGCTGGCGTCCGCGCCCGGCAGGCGTTCCAGAACGATGGACCGGCCGCCCGGCAGGATCAGGCGATTCCAGACCAGCAACACGCGACGCTGGCCGAAGGTCACGCCGTCATCGTATTGGCCGATGATGCGGGTGCCTTGCGGGATCAGCAGCAGCGAGCCGGTCGGGCTGTCATAGACGTGCTCCGTCACCTGTGCGGTGATCTGGCCGGGAAGGTCGGAACGGATGCCAGTGATGAGCGCGGCCGGGATCACGGCCCCGGCCTGAAGGATATAGGGTGATGCCGGCGGCACGACGCGATCCGGGGCGACGGTCTGCCGGTCCACCGGCCCGTTGAGAAACGCCGCGTGGCGATCCTGTGTCGCGGGCTGCCCGCCGAGGCCAAGACCGGCAAGGCCGGGCATGGCCGTTCCTGCCGGCGATCCCGTGCGCGGGCCGGACTGGAAAAAGACGTTGCTCAAGCGCGCGGCTTCTTCCTCGGCCCTGCGGCGTTCTTCCTCTGGATCGACGGCAGGCGTCGTGATTGCCGGCGTTACAATGGGCTGTCCCCGATTCTGCGCGTCGAGGATCGGGCGGCCGAGGTCGCCGGGCAGCGCCGGGCCGAGCGCCGGCCCGCTATAGTCGCTCGGCAGGCCGGACAGGCCGTCCGCCGTGGGCCGGTTCTCGGTCGAATAGAGTTCGTCGCCGCCCGGTCCTGCATCGCGGGTCTGGAGCGCGTAGATCAGCGCCCCGCCGATGCCGAGAAGCGCGACGGCCCCGACGCCTGCCAGCATCTTGCGGGACAGGCGCGTAACGCGGGGCGGCTCGGCGCGCAGGCGCATGGGTGCGATGGTGTCGGTGATGGTATTGTCGCTCATGACGGGGTGTCTCCGGTCGCGCTGGCGGGCTGCGCGGCGGCGGCCTGCGTCGGGTTGGTGCGAACGATCCTGACGACCTGCTGGCGATTGCCGCTGCCAAGGCGCAGCTCGGCCGCGCCGAACAGGCGGTCCACGATCAGGACGTTCTGGTGGATGCGGGAATTGACGATCTGCGGCTCGCCGTTCGCGCCAAGCACGAAGATCGGCGGCATTTCGCCCTGCACGATCCCGGCCGGGAAAACGACATAGACGCGGCGTCCATCGTCGAAGACGGAAACCGGCCGCCATGGCGGGCTGTCGCCCTGCACCTGCAAGGCGTAGCGATAGTTCCGCGCTGCCTCGGCCGGAATGATCGGCGCGACCGGGACCGTCTGGCGCTGGCCGGCAGGCGGTGCCGGATAGGCCCATGCCACGGCCGGCATGTAGAGCGATTCCCGCGCGCGCAGCTCGATCATGTAGGTGCGCCGGTCGGTGGTGACGACAAGGTTGGTGGAAATGTCCGGCCGCGTGGGCTTCACGAGGATATGGACACGGCGGTTTGCGCCGCTGCCGCTCTCGGTGTCGCCAATAATCCACCTTGTCGTATCGCCGGCCGCGATCGGCCCCGCGCCTGTCAGGCTCTCGCCCGGCTCCAGCGCAATGGTGGTGATCTGCCCGACTGCGGCATAGACCTGATAGAGCGCGCCTTCCGACCACGGATATATCTGGATGGCGTTGTAGTAGCCTTCCCGGCGCGGCTCGACGCGGGCGGCGGCATTGGCGTTCTCAACGCGGCCGGTCGGCGTGCCGGCGGCGGTGCCGCCGCGCGCCACGGTCCATGCCGGGGGCACATGCAGCGGCCGAGGCGTGTTGTCGGTTGCCGCCGCCTGCATGGTTGGCAGCGGCGGCACGCTGGCGTCGTAGCTGAATTGCGGCGTCCGGTTGGTCGCGCAGCCTGCCAAAGTAATTGCAAACGCCGTCGCAAAAATCGCATAGGTTAGCGACTTCAGGATCAGTAAGGAGGAACCGACAGAATGGATTCTGTGCCGACGATTGTTGCCCGGTATATCGACGCCTACAACAGGATGAATGTTCAGGCGATGCTCGACTGCCTGTCGGACGACGTTCGGTTTATCAACAGATCGAACGGAGAGACGACGAACGAAACGCACGGGATCGAGGCATTTCGCGCGCTGGCGGAACAGGGCGTCCAGTTGTTTGCTGAAAGAGAACAGACGATCCTCGACTGTATCGCGATAGACGACCGTGCAGCCGTGCGCATCGGCTATCGCGCCAAGGTCAAAACCGACCTGCCCAATGGCTGGAAGGCCGGGCAGGAGATCAAGATGACGGGCACCTCGTTCTTCATGATCTCCGAGGGAAAGATCAGCGAGGTGATTGATGCAAGCTGAGGCTTTCATTGGCTCATCTCCCGCGACCACGAAATTGCATTGACGTAGATGCCGAGCGGATTGGCGCGCAGTCGCTCGGCATCGCGCGGGGTCTGGATCACGATGGTCAGGATGGCGGTCCATCGTTCCGTAGTGGAAAGCTGGCCGTTCTCGTAGTGCCGCTCCACCCACGACACCCGGAAGGAATCCGGCGATGCCCGGATGACCGATGACACTTCGACGGCGATCTGCTGGCGGCCAACCTTGGTGAAGGGGTCATTGGCGCGGGCATAATCGTTCAGCGCCGCCGCGCCGCGATCCGTGGTCCATTCATAGGCGCGAAGCCAGTTCTGGCGGACAATGATGGCGTCGGCCGGGATCGCGCGGACCTGCTCAATGAATCGGCTAAGATGGAAAGCAATCTGCGGATCGGTCGGGCGATAGTCGGCATTGGCGGGCGCGACGGTTTGCGCCTGACCGAGATTGTCCACCTGAACAACCCAAGGCACCACGGTGCCGCGCGCCGATTGCCAGACCAATGCCGAAGCGAAGCCGACAGACAGGATCAGCGAGCCGAAGGCCATGAGCCGCCAGTTCCGCGCCTGCACGCGAGCCGAGCCGATACGCTCGTCCCAGACTTGCGCGGCGCGCTGATAGGGCGTCTCGGGTTCCGGCGTCTTGCCGTAATGGGTTGCTGGTCGTTTGAAGATGCTCATGAGCGGTCACTTTCGGAAAGGTTGACGGAGGAACCGGAGCCGTGGCTGTCGCCGGAGCGGACGGCATGGGCGGTCATGGTGGTGCCATGATTGAGGGCCTGCCGGCGCTGCATCCGCTGCGCCCAAGCCGGAGAGCTGCCGGCCGGGTTGGATGGCGCGGCTGCGGGTTCGGCGCTTGCGCCGCCGACCGTTCCCATGGTGGAACTGCCGCCGCTGGCCCCGAAGCTGCCCTTCACGCCATCGAAAAAGCTGGATTTGACGGATTCACCGGCACGCGCGACGGCGCGTTTCAGGGGCGAGATAGCGGCGGAACCAGCGGCGCGCGCCAAACCGCCCATGCCGGCAGCAACACCAGCCGCACCGGACTGACCGAGCGATCCGACGCTATAGGCAGCGGAGGCAGCGCCTGCGGTTGCCGCGCCGCCACGAACGGCAGCGGCTCCACCGGACAGGGCAGCGGCACCGCCCTTGGCGGCAAGCATGGCCCCGCCGCCAGCGGCGATGGCCGCGCCGCCGACCGCAAGCCCGGTTCCCACAGCTGCGCCTGCGCCAAGCTGGGGTCCGCCCGAAACAATGCCGTTGGCGATGCCGGGACCGAAGATGCCGAGGCCGAGCAGCGACAGGGCTGCCAGAACAATCGCCATAGCGTCGTCCACGGTGGGGGTCGCCCCACCGAAACCGGCTGTGAATTGCGAGAAGAGCGTCGAGCCGATGCCGATAATGACCGACAGCACCAGCACCTTGATACCGGAAGAAACCACGTTCCCCAGAACCTTCTCGGCCATGAAGGCGGTTTTGCCGAAAAGGCCGAAGGGGATCAGCACGAAGCCGGCGAGCGTGGTCAGCTTGAACTCGATCAGCGTCACGAAAAGCTGGATGGCCAGGATGAAGAAAGCAAGGATCACCAGCGCCCAGGCAAAGAGAAGGCAGACGATCTGGACCAGATTCTCGAAAACCGCGATCCAGCCCATCAGGTCGGAAACGGATTCGAGCAATGGACGGCCCGCGTCGAGGCCGGTCTGCGCCACGCGACCCGGCCGCATCAGATCGGTGACGGAAAAGCCGGTGCCCGAGGCCATCAGGCCGAGGCCGGCGAAGCTCTCGAAGACGATCCGCGCGAGATTGTTCCAGTTGGAAATGATGTAGGCGAAGACGCCGACGGAAAGGGTCTTTTTCACCAGCCGCGCGACCACATCGTCATCGGCGCCCCATGCCCAGAAGAGCGCGGCGAGCGTCACGTCGATGACGATCAGCGTCGTGGCGATGAAGGCGACTTCGCCGCCGAGCAGCCCGAACCCGCTGTCGATATAGCTGGTGAAGATGCCCAGGAAGTTGTCGATGACCCCCGTTCCCCCCATAGCTCACTGTCCTCCGGTCTGCTGCGGAGCTTCGGGCGCAGGAGTCCTGCCAAGGAAGCGGTCGCGGGATTCAGCCCAGGCGGCGAGGCAGCCGGCGTCATTCGCCGCCGCCTCGCCGCGCTGCTGGCAACGGCGCAAGGTTTCGCGCAGCGGATCGGCCGGGGGCTGGAGGGCCGATGCTGGCCTTGGCGCGGAAGGCTCGTCCTTCCGCGCCATGTCGATTGCGGTCGCCGTAACGGCGATGGCGACGAACACCACGGCCCCGAGGCGGGCCAGTATCTTGCCGTCCATGGCGAGCCTCCCGTCAGTTGTTGCCGTTGAACATCTGCGCGTTGCCGGGCTGGTAGCCGGTGCCCGGCGTCAGGAACCGCTCGCGTTGGATGCGGCCCTGTTCGGCAGCGGTCGCGCGCTCCGCCTCGATCAGCGCCTCGGCCCGGCCGTTGGCCGACATGACCGCGATCAGATCCGAAAGCTGCTGCGATTGCAGGGCGAGAAGCTGGTTGCCGGCCTGCGTGGCTTGCAGCGCGCCGGTCGCGCCCTGGCTCTGGCCGACCAGCGCGGCCATCTCGGCGCGATTGCTATCGATATTGCCGACAACACCCGCCTGGACGCGCATGGCGTCCTGCAAGCCGCCGACGGTGTTCTCCCACCGGCTGCGCGCATCCGCGATGAGCTGCTGGTCGGTCGCGGTCAGAGACAGATTGCCGTAATCCTGCTGGAACATCTGGTCGATGTTCTGCACGTCGAAGGCGATGTTCTGCGCCTGCCCGAGAAGCTGCTGCGTGCGTTGGACGTTCTGCTGAAGCTGCTGGAGGGAGGAATACGGCAGGCTCGCAAGGTTGCGAGCCTGGTTGATCAGCATCTGGGCCTCATTCTGGAGACTGGCGATCTGGTTGTTGATCTGCTCAAGGGTGCGGGCGGCGGTCAGCAGGTTCTCGGCGTGGTTGGTCGGGTCATAGACGATCCGGCCAAACCCACCGAAGAAGGCATGGGCCGGTGTCGTGAACACCGGGGCCAGCGCCAGCGGTGCGGCAAGTGTGAGGGCCAGTGCGGAGGCGCCGACCATATGGGTGATGCGGGGCATTTTGCGCGTCATGGGGAAATCTCCTTTTCGTCCAGGGTGAGTTCGATCTCGTCGCCGACGGCGGCGTCGATGGGTGGGGCTTCATCCCACGGGGCGAGATTGGTGAGGCTCGGGATCAGGTCGGCTGCCCAAGCGACGCCGCGATGGCGCAGCCAGGCTGCCATAAACCCGTCGCGGTCGTTGGCGAGATGGATGCGCTCGATGTCAGCCTGATCTGATTTGGCGGATGCTGCGCAGAGCGCGAGGCCGACTTCGGACAGGCCCAGCTCGAACAGGCGATTGCCCCTGCGGCTTTGGCAGTAATAGTCGCGCTTGGGTGTGGCCCGCGCGAGGATTTCGATCTGGCGGTCATTGAGACCGAACCGCCTGTAAATCTCGGTGATCTGCGGCTCGATGGCGCGCTCGTTGGGAAGCAGGAGCCGTGTCGGGCAGCTCTCGATGATCGCCGGCGCTATGGGCGAATTGTCGATGTCCGACAGGCTTTGCGTGGCGAAGATGACGCTGGCATTTTTCTTGCGCAGCGTTTTGAGCCATTCGCGGAGCTGGCCGGCGAAGCCATCGTCGTCCAGCGCAAGCCAGCCTTCGTCGATGATGAGCAGCGTCGGCCGTCCGTCCAGCTTGTCGCCGATGTGGTGAAACAGGTAGGACAGCACGGCAGGAGCCGCGCCAGTCCCCACCAGCCCCTCGATCTCGAAGGCCTGCACGTCCGCCGTGCCGAGATATTCGGCCTCGGCATCGAGCAGCCGGCCATGAGCTCCGCCAATGCAATAGGGACGCAACGCCTGTTTCAGATCGTTGGACTGGAGCAGCGCGCTCAGCCCGGTGATGGTCCGCTCCCCAGCCGGTGCCGAGGCCAGCGACGTCAGCGCCGTCCAGATATGCTCCCGGACCTCGGGGGTGATCTGAACAGTCTCGCGCGAGAGGATTGCCGCGATCCAGTCGGCGGCCCAGGCACGTTCCGCAGTCTCGTGGATTCGCGCCAGTGGTTGCAGGGCGACCCCGGCAATGTCCTGAGCGAGAGAAATGCGCAAATCCCGATCCACGGAACTGTCAGGGCTGAAAACCCCGGCGGCGGTCAGTTCGCCGCCGAGATCATGCCAGTCGCCACCCATGGCGAGCGTAGCGGCCCGGATGCTGCCGCCGAAGTCGAAGGCGAAGATCTGGCTTCGTGCGTAACGGCGGAACTGGAGTGCGGCGAGAGCAAGGAGAACGCTCTTGCCCGCGCCTGTTGGGCCGACGACAAGGGTGTGGCCTACGTCGCCGACATGGAGACTTAGCCGGAACGGGGTAGAGCCTTCGGTCCTGGCGTAAAGCAGTGGAGCGTCGCCGAAATGCTCGTCCCGTTCCGGCCCCGCCCACACCGCCGAAAGCGGGATCATGTGGGCGAGATTCAAAGTGCTGATGGGCGGCTGCCGCACATTCGCGTAGGCGTGTCCGGGCAGGCTGCCGAGCCATGCGTCAACCGCGTTGACGGTTTCCGGCATGGCGGTGAAATCTCTGCCTTGAATCACCTTTTCGGCAAGGCGCAGCTTCTCGTCGGCAATGCGCGGGTCGGCATCCCAAACGGTGATGGTGGCCGTGACATAGGCCATGCCCGCAACATCCGCCCCAAGCTCCTGCAAGGCCATGTCGGCGTCGAGCGCCTTGTTGGCCGCATTGGTGTCCACAAGGGCGGACGCCTCGTTGGTCATCACCTCTTTCAGAATCGCGGCGATGCTCTTGCGCTTCGCAAACCATTGGCGGCGGATGCGGGTCAGCAGCCGCGTCGCATCGGTCTTGTCGAGCAGGATCGCGCGCGTGCTCCATCTGTAGGGGAACGGCAGGCGGTTCATTTCGTCGAGCAGGCCTGGCGTCGTCGCGGTCGGGAATCCCACGATGGTCAGGACGCGCAGATGCGCGTCGCCAAGGCGCGGCTCCAGACCACCGGTCAAGGGCTGGTCGGCCAGCAGCGCGTCGAGGTGCATCGGCACCTCGGGCACGCGCACGCGATGCCGGTTGGTCGAAATGGTGGAATGGAGATAGGTCAGCGTCGCGCCGTCATCCATCCAACGGCACTCGGGCATGAAGCCGTCGAGCAAGGCCAGCACGCGGTCGGTGCGGTCGATGAAGCCGCGCAGCAGCTCCCACGGGTCCACGCCGGTTTTCTC